>NZ_WMJZ01000026.1 GCF_009711095.1 Intestinirhabdus alba | reverse complement strand
TGGCTGTGGCTGAATAAGAGTGGTGTCAGACTGGCTGTCATAGGTCCCTCCGGTGACCAGGCTTACCCGCGGTTTGTCAGGCTGCTTTGGCGTTGGCTTTTATATTCATCCTTGTCAACGCCGCCGTTATACAATCTGAATTATTTAGGGCAAATATGTAATAAAAAACAGAATACAGTTTATTTATATCTGAGAGGCTAACTCTGTTTTTTAAAACCTCGTTATATGTAGCACTAATAACGCGCATTGCTGCGTATCGAAAAAGCGTAGACAGATATACGCCCTTAGCACAGCCGATGCAAATAAAGATTTCTGCTCTGGGAGAATAATATAAATAAACGTTCAGGGGATATTTTCTTATTTATAAGAATAATTACCGGCGGTAATTACTATCTCAGCAGGGGAATATTCCAGGATATAAAACACCCGTCCGGCGTTATAGAGCGGAGGCTCCTCCTCCGCTCTGGCTCAGCGCCCGCGCTTATACCGCGCGGAAGGCGATTTCGCCGGGGATCACTTCCCCTTCCCAGTAGAGCTGCGCCGCCACGCGACCGGCCAGGTCACGGTAGATAGCGGTGAACTCGCTGTCCGGGCGGCTGACGACCGTCGGGACACCGCGATCGAGATCTTCGCGCAGGCTGATGTGCAGAGGCATCTGGCCCAGCAGCTGAGTGCGATACTGCTCCGCCAGTTTCTGCGCCCCGCCGGTGCCGAAGATCGGCTCATGGTGGCCGCAGTTGCTGCAGATGTGAACGCTCATATTCTCAATAATACCGAGCACCGGCACTTCCACCTTCTCAAACATCACGATGCCTTTTTTGGCGTCGATCAGCGCGATATCCTGCGGCGTGGTGACCACCACCGCGCCGGTTACCGGAATGTTCTGCGCCAGCGTCAGCTGAATATCGCCGGTTCCCGGGGGCATATCCAGTACCAGATAGTCCAGATCCGGCCACAGGGTCTCCTGCAGCATCTGCAGCAGCGCCTTGCTGGCCATCGGGCCGCGCCAGACCATGGCGTTGTCGTCGGTCACCAGGTAGCCGATAGAGTTGGTCGCCAGCCCGTGGGAGATAATCGGCGACATATGGGTGCCGTCCGGCGAGGTGGGCCGCTGATCTTCCGCCCCCAGCATGGTCGGGATCGACGGGCCGTAGATATCGGCATCAAGAATACCGACCTTCGCCCCTTCCGCCGCCAGCGCCAGCGCCAGGTTAACGGCGGTAGAGGATTTCCCTACCCCGCCCTTGCCGGAGCTGACCGCGATAATGTTCTTCACGCCGTTGATGCCCGGCTGGTTTTTCACGCGCTTCAGGGTGGCGATATTGTACGACAGCTTCCAGTCGATGGCCTTCGCCCCGGTGATACGCAGCAGCTCGGCGCTGCACTGCTCTTTTAATACGTCAAATGCGCTGTGCCAGACGAAGGGCATAACCAGCTCAACGTGCAGCGTATCGTCCATCCACGCCACGTGGTGCAGCGCTTTCAGCGTCGTCAGATTATGCTTCAGGGTGGGGTGCTGGAAATTCGCCAGCGTCCCCGCGACCATCGCGCGCAGGGTCTCTGGTGATGTGGCCTGGGATTGTGCGTTCATCCCGACTCCTTTTGTAGTTCTGAAAAAGACTTTCGTGGCCGGGTAGTTTACTCCAGCCATAATAATTATTCATTGCTGGATTATGCCCTTATCGCTTGGCGTAGCGCTTTTCTTTCGGGTAACATCAAAACCCCCTTTTACTAGTGAAGAAGTAATACCTACTATGACTCAAGTCGCGAAGAAAATTCTGGTAACGTGCGCGCTGCCGTACGCCAACGGCTCCATCCACCTCGGCCACATGCTGGAGCACATCCAGGCTGATGTCTGGGTCCGTTACCAGCGAATGCGCGGCCATCAGGTAAACTTCATCTGCGCCGACGACGCCCACGGCACCCCGATCATGCTGAAAGCGCAGCAGCTTGGCATCACGCCCGAGCAGATGATCGCGGAAATGAGCCAGGAGCATCAGACGGATTTTGCCGGTTTTCACATCAGCTATGATAACTATCACTCAACGCACAGCGACGAAAACCGCGAGCTGTCGCAGCTGATCTACAGCCGGCTGAAAGAGAACGGCTTTATCCGTAACCGTACTATTTCGCAGCTTTACGATCCGGAAAAGGGCATGTTCCTGCCGGACCGTTTTGTCAAAGGCACCTGTCCGAAGTGCAAATCGCCGGATCAGTACGGCGACAACTGCGAGGTGTGCGGCGCAACCTATAGCCCGACCGAGCTTATCGAGCCGAAGTCGGTGGTGTCCGGTGCCACGCCGGTAATGCGCGACTCCGAGCACTTTTTCTTCGACCTGCCGTCGTTCAGCGAAATGCTGCAGGCGTGGACCCGCAGCGGCGCGCTGCAGGAGCAGGTGGCCAACAAAATGCAGGAGTGGTTTGAGTCCGGCCTGCAGCAGTGGGATATCTCCCGCGACGCCCCCTACTTCGGCTTTGAAATTCCCGATGCGCCGGGCAAATACTTCTACGTCTGGCTGGATGCGCCGATTGGCTACATGGGCTCCTTCAGGAACCTGTGCGACAAACGCGGCGACGCCGCCAGCTTCGACGACTACTGGAAGCAGGGGAGCGACGCCGAGCTGTACCACTTCATCGGCAAAGACATTGTCTACTTCCACAGCCTGTTCTGGCCGGCAATGCTGGAAGGCAGCGGCTTCCGCAAGCCGACCAACCTGTTCGTGCACGGCTATGTCACGGTGAACGGTGCCAAGATGTCCAAATCCCGCGGCACCTTTATTAAGGCCGGCACCTGGCTGAAGCACTTCGACGCCGACAGCCTGCGCTACTACTACACCGCCAAACTCTCCTCGCGCATTGACGATATCGATCTCAATCTGGAAGACTTCGTGCAGCGCGTCAACGCCGATATCGTCAACAAGGTGGTGAATCTCGCCTCCCGCAACGCGGGCTTTATCAATAAGCGCTTTGGCGGCGTACTGGCCTCAGAGCTGGCGGACCCTGAGCTGTATAAAACCTTTACCGATGCGGCAACGACCATCGGCGAAGCGTGGGAGAGCCGCGAGTTCGGCAAGGCCATCCGCGAAATTATGGCGCTGGCCGACGTGGCTAACCGCTACGTCGACGAGCAGGCACCGTGGGTGGTGGCGAAGCAGGAGGGCCGCGACGCCGATCTGCAGGCTATCTGCACCATGGGCCTGAACATGTTCCGGGTGCTGATGACCTGGCTCAAGCCGGTGCTGCCAACCCTGACCGAACGCGCGGAAGCTTTCCTTAATACGCAGCTGAGCTGGGACGGCATCCACCAGCCGCTGCTGGGCCATAAGGTGAATACCTTTAAGGCGCTGTACAACCGTATCGATATGAAACAGGTCGAGGCGCTGGTTGAAGCCTCGAAAGAAGAGGTGAAGGCCCTGGCCGCGCCGGTCACCGGCCCGCTGGCGGATGACCCGATCCAGGACACCATCACCTTTGACGACTTTGCCAAAGTGGATATGCGCATCGCGCTCATCGAAAACGCCGAATTCGTTGAGGGTTCCGACAAGCTGCTGCGCCTGACGCTGGATCTGGGCGGCGAGAAGCGCAACGTCTTCTCCGGCATTCGCTCCGCCTATCCGGACCCGCAGGTGCTGGTTGGCCGCCATACGGTGATGGTCGCCAACCTGGCACCGCGCAAAATGCGCTTCGGCATTTCGGAAGGGATGGTGATGGCCGCCGGACCCGGCGGAAAAGACATCTTCCTGCTCAGCCCCGACGCGGGCGCAAAGCCGGGCCATCAGGTTAAGTAACCAGTTGTTCAACGCGCTGTCCCGGCAGCGCGTTGAACGGTCGGCAAAAGGGAAATCAGCTTTTCTCTTTTTGTGATTAACGTTTTACCCATAGCTATTCTCAGCCCCCTCCCCTCTTCCTGAAGCGTTATTGACGCTCTCAAAGGCCGCCCCGCCAGCGGTTTCACTTTATATAATCTGAAAATTACGCTTTCTCCATTCCTTATTGCGCCACGGCCAGCAATAGCTGTTAGCATCACTTAAAAGCTGGATGTATGCACAGGGATGGCCATGAAAATCTTTATCTGTCAGGATGAAAAATCGCATAAATTCTGGGCGGTCGCGCAGCAGGATAACGAGCTGCATCTACGCTGGGGGAAGGTCGGCACGAACGGCCAGAGCCAGATTAAAACCTTTGCCGACGCGGCGGCGGCCAGCAACGCCGAACTGAAGCTGATTACTGAAAAAACCCGCAAAGGCTACGTTGAAGATAAGGCGTCTGAACAGCCCCCCGTTGCCGGCCAGCCTTCACCACCGCCCGCGCCCTCCGGCCTCACGCCCCCGTGGCTGGCGGACGACGCTCAGCTTGCGCTGAGTTTAAAAAAAGGTAAACAGCCGTTAAGCCATCGCCGCTGGCCGGGGGAACCCGTACCACCGGTTACAGAGAGCCGCTTTCAGCGGCTGAATAGCGAGATGCTCTCCCGCTATCAGCCCGTTCAGCCCCTGGTATGGAGCTATGAAGCGTGCCTTCCCGAGTGGCAGCAGGCCATTGCTCAGGCCATTCGCTGGACAGAGGCAGAGGCGGCTGACGACTCGCTGACGCCCCTTGCGATGGCGGCGCTCACGCGCCTGTGGAAAAGCGACGGCAGCGAGCTACAGGATGAAATCGTCCAGCGGTACGGCATTGAATATGCCACTGAGGTGGTGCTTGCCCGGCAAAATATTGCAGTGTGGCAACAAACCTATTGCCCGCCTCATATTGCCTTTTCCCATCCGGATCAGAGCAAAAACAACTTTAGCTCTGACGCCTGTAATGACTTCGATCTGCGCCTGCGCAAGCACCTGTCGCTGGCGGAGGATCGCATCTGGCAGCGCTGCGCCGACAGGCTCGTCGCCGCGCTTCCGGCGGTTCCGCTCTACCGGCAGCCGTTTATCGCCCTGCTGCTGCCGGAGAGGCCAGAGGTCGCCAATGCCGTCGCGGCGCGCTGCGCTGGGCCTCGTAATCTGCCGTCAAGAGAGTGGCTAAAGGCCGTTGCCACCGACCCCGCCGCGCTGGCCAGCCTGGAGCGGGACCGGGAGCTGGATATTTTCACCGACCGCGCGGGCAGCGAAGTAATTTGCGAAAACCGCCACGGCTACGCCGCCTGCGCGGCGCTGCTGCGCGAGCAGGGGATAGCGGCAATCTCACGATTAACGCCGTATGCCCACCGGGAGGGCTGCGGCAGCCTGGTGGGGCAAATCAACCATCCGCAGGCGATACGGCTGCTGCTGTTGGCGGCGGACAAAAGCAAAGCTGCCTGGCTGCGGGTGGAGCGGTTCGCCCGAAAATTTCCCGAGGCGGCGCTGGCAGCGCTGGCGGAGCTGCTGGCGCTGCCGGAACCGCCGCCCTGGCCCGGAGATCGGCCTGTGGATAACAAACAACTGCAGGCGCGGGAGGAGCGCTGGCGCACTCTGCTGCAGACGCTGCTTGCCCGGGACCCGCAGCTGGCCGGGCGCGTGCGCCCCTGGCTGAGCGATCGGGCGCTGAAGCAGCTGACGCCCCGCCCGCAGTCTTCGCCATCCCTCGTTGCGGCCAGCAAGGACCTTCCCGCTATTTTACTGACCCCGCCGTGGCGGAGAGAAAAGAAAAAAGCCGCCATCCCGCGTTTTGATCTGCCCGCGCTGGAGGTGCCCCCGCAGGAGCGCTGGCTCCCCGGCGAGCAGGAGGCCCTGGCGGCGCAAAGGCCCGCCCGCTATTTTAACAATCTGCCCTTTGCCGAGCGTCTGCGGCTGAAGGGCGGCTACCGCCTCCTCAAAGAGCTGGGCTTCGAAGAAGAAGCCTGGTTCTTTAAACAGGTCATCCTGGAGGGCAGAGTGGATGATTTCGTGCAGGCCAGCTCCAGCCAGGAGCCGGCGCTACTGGCCGGAGAAGCGGCGCTGGCGGCTGGCGACGGCGCTGCGCTGATTCAGGCATGGCGGCAACATCTTAAACACAGCGATTTCTCTACCAGCACGTGGAATCTCTGGCTGCTGGCGCACCTGCCGCGACGGATGGCGCTCGAATGCTGGCACGCTATTCATGAAGAGGGCTTCAACCACGTCGGTGCCGACTATCTGTTCAGCGTGCTGGGTCTTGACGCTCTGCCCACGCTGCCGCTGGCGCTGCAACGTCAGCCTCATCTCCTCTTTCCCGTGCTGATCCATTTCGGGGCGACGACGCTGGCGCAGCCGGTCGCCCGCGCCTGGCTGCGTCTTCAGGCGCACAGCCTGCTTGCCCGCCAGTGGCTGCTGCAGTGGCCGGAACATGCCGCCGTCGCGCTTATCCCGCTGGCGTTCGGCAAAGCGGGCGAGGATCGCGAGGCGGCTATTAACGCCCTGCGCCTGCTGTACCAGCAGGGGCACGCCGGGCTGCTGCAGGCGGTAACCCGCCGCTGGGACGCGCCGCAGCTATGGCCGGCGCTGGAGCAATGGCTTAATCAGACGCCGCAGGACCACTATCCCGCCCGCATACCCAAAGCGCCCGACTTCTGGCAGCCCGCCCGCTGGCGCAGGCCGCGGCTGAAGAGCAACGATCGGCCGCTGCCGGACGAGGCGCTGGAGATCATCGGCGAGATGCTGCGGTTTTCCCGGGGCGACCGCGTTTACTGCGGCCTGAAGGAGGTAAAAGCCGCCTGCCAGCCGCAGACGCTGGCCGCCTTCGCCTGGGATATGTTCAGCGCCTGGCAAAACGCCGCCGCACCGTCGAAAGAGAACTGGGTTTTCCCTGCGCTGTGGTACTTCGGCGATGAGAGCACCGTGCGCGATCTGACGCCCCTGATCCTTGCCTGGCCGCAGGAGAGTAAATCCGCCCGCGCCGCCAGCGGGCTGAACGTTCTGGCCCGCATCGGCAGCGATATGGCGCTGCTGCAACTGCACCATATCGCCGGGCGGGCGAAATCCCGCCCACTGCGCGAGAGCGCCGCGCGTTACCTTCAGGAAGCGGCCAAAGCGCGCGGCCTGAGCGCGGCGCAGCTGGAGGACCGGCTGACGCCGACGCTGGGCCTGGACGATCCCCAGGCGCTGACGTTTGATTTTGGCCCCCGCCGCTTCACCGTGAAATTTAATGAATCCCTGCAGCCGATCGTTTATGACCAGCAGGGCGTGCGGCAAAAAGCGCTGCCGCGCCTGCGCGCGGAGGACGACCCCACCAGGGGAGCGGAAGCGCTGGCCCGGCTGAAGGGGCTGAAAAAAGATGCCGCCCAGGTGGCTAAACGCCTGCTGCCGCATCTGGAAAACGCCCTGCGCTACGCGCGGCGCTGGTCGCTCAGCGAATTTCAGGCCCTGTTTATCGACCATCCCCTCACCCGCCATCTGACGCCACGGCTGCTGTGGGGCCTCTATGCGCCGGAAGAGCCGCAGCGCCTGCTGCGGGCCTTTCGCGTGGCGGCGGAGGGCGAATTCTGCGATGAGCATGACGAACCGTTCACCCTGCCGCCGGAGGCGCTGACGGGCCTCGTTCATCCGCTGGAGATGGACGCAGCGTCACGGGCGGCGTTCGGGCAAATTTTCGCCGACTATGAGTTAATTCCGCCCTTTCGCCAGCTGGCGCGCTGTACGGTACAGCTTACGCCAGAGGAGGCGCAGGGTTGCCGCCTTGAGCGCTGGCAGGGAAAAACAACCACCAGCGGGCAGCTGCTGGGCCTTCGCGCCTGGGGATGGCGGCAAAGCAGCGAACTCAGCTTTTGCTATCCGCTGCCGCCGTACCAACTGATTCTGCAGATCTCCCCCGGCCTGAATTACTATCAGGTTGACGCCAGGCAAAAGCAGGAGTTTCAGTCGATTACGCTTTACCGCGACGGGAAACCGGCACCCTTTTCGCCGCTCTCGCCCCGCGCACTCAGCGAGGCGCTGAGCGCGGCAGAGATTATTTTTCGCGAGCGCTCCGCCACCTGACGGGCTGGCCCCGCGCCCTTTTAAGGAAGAGATCGTGACACTATCGGAAAAGCATCTTCAGCGCCCCCCGGCCTCCGTACTTTATGCCGACGAGCTGGCGCGGCTGAGACAGGATGAATCCCACCCCTGCCCGCCCGGCTGGCGGCTGAGCCTGCCCGCCGCGCGCGCCTTTATTCTCGGCGACGAGGCGCGGGGCGTCAGCCCCAAGGTGGTCATAAGCCCTGCGGCCGTGGAGCGGATGCTGGTAACGCTGGCGACCGGACGCGGCCTGATGCTGGTCGGCGAGCCAGGCACGGCAAAGTCCCTGCTGTCCGAGCTGCTGGCGACGGCCATCTGCGGCGATGCCGGATTAACCATTCAGGGCGGAGCTTCCATTACGGAAGATCAAATAAAGTACGCCTGGAACTATGCGCTGCTGATAAACCAGGGGCCGTCAGCGCAGGCGCTGATTCCCGCGCCGCTGTATCAGGGGATGCGCGACGGAAAGATTGTCCGTTTTGAGGAAATCACCCGTACGCCGCTGGAGGTTCAGGACTGCCTGCTGGGTATGCTTTCCGACCGGGTGATGGCCGTTCCGGAGCTGACCGGCGAGGAGAGCCAGCTCTACGCCCGCGCCGGGTTTAATATTATCGCCACCGCCAACACCCGCGATCGCGGCGTCAATGAGATGAGCGCCGCGCTAAAGCGCCGCTTTGACTTCGAAACCGTCTTCCCGATTATGGATTTTCAGCAGGAGCTGGAGCTGGTCGCCCGCACCTCCGCCCGCCTGCTGGAGCACAGCGGTATTCCGCACTGCGTCCCGGAGCCGGTGCTGGAACTGCTGATCCACACCTTCCGCGATCTGCGCGCCAGCGGTGACCAGAAAACCTCCATGGACACGCTTAACGCCACGATGTCCACGGCCGAGGCGGTCAACGTCGCCCACGCCGTTGGCGTCAGGGCGTGGTTTTTAGCCGGGCGCGCCGGTGAGCCTGCCGATCTGGTGGAGTGCATCGCCGGCACCATCGTTAAAGATAACGAAGACGATCGCGCCCGCCTGCGCCGCTATTTCGGGCAGCGCGTCGGCGTGCGGAAAGAAGCCCACTGGCAGGCCTATTATCAGGCCCGCCATCGTCTGCCGTAAGGAGCCGACCGTGCCTGAACAGCCGCTCATCATCGGCGTTCGCCACCATAGCCCGGCCTGCGCCAGGCTGGTGAAAGAGCGTATAGAAAAGCTACGGCCGCGCTACGTGCTGATTGAAGGTCCGGTTGATTTTAATCACCGCCTTGACGAGCTTTTTTTACCGCATCAGTTGCCCATCGCGATCTACAGCTACTGCCAGCCTCAGGAGAGCAGCGCGGCGGGACACGGTGTCTGGACGCCGTTCGCTGAATTCTCTCCGGAGTGGCAGGCGCTGCTGGCCGCCCGGAAAACCGGCGCACAGATCCGCTTTATCGACCTGCCGGGCTGGATGCAGCCCGACGACAGCGCGCCGTCACCCGCGGTCCGCAGCAACCACGGCTATTCGCATCTGCTGCAGAACAGCGGCATGGAGAATATCGACGCCCTCTGGGATCATCTGTTTGAGGATGAAGCGCAGCAGGCTAACCTGCAGCCGGCGCTGGAGACCTATTTTTCAGGCCTGCGCGGCGGCGACAAGGGGGATGAGCATAACCAGCGGCGGGAAGCCTTTATGGCGCGCTGGCTGGCGTGGGCAATGCGGCAAAACGACGGCCCGGTGGTGGTGGTCTGCGGCGGCTGGCATGCCCCGGCGCTGGCCGCGCTCTGGCGCGGCTGTGAAGCGCAGGTCCCGACCGTTCCCCCTCCGCCCTCCGCCGGTGCCATCACCGGCTGCTATCTGACGCCCTACAGCGAAAAAAGGCTCGACGTGCTGACAGGCTATCTGTCCGGAATGCCCGCCCCGGTGTGGCAGGGCTGGTGCTGGCGTTTCGGTCTGCAGCAGGCCGGTGAACGGCTGCTGAAGACCCTTCTCAGCAGCCTGCGCCAGCGCCGCCAGCCCGCCTCCACCGCCGATCTGGCCGCCGCCCATCTGCGGGCGCTGGCGCTGGCGCAGCTGCGCGGCCACCTCCTGCCGCTGCGCAGCGACTGGCTTGACGCCCTCGCGGGATCGCTCATTAAAGAAGCCCTGAACGCCCCGCTCCCCTGGAGCTATCGCGGGGTTGTGCACCGGGATACCGACCCGATCCTGCTAACCCTTATCGACGCGCTGGCAGGCAGCGGCTTTGGCCAGCTGGCCCCCGGCACGCCGCAGCCGCCGCTGCCGGAGGAGGTGGCCCGCGAGCTGGCCCGTACCGGCATCGTCCTGGCGGGGGAGTTGACGCTCAACCGCTTTGACGCCGCCGGGCTGGCGCAAAGCCAGGTTCTGCACCGGCTGGCGATCCTCGAGATTCCGGGTATCCGGCGTCGACAGGGCCACGCCACGACGATGAGCGGCGACGGCGATGAGCGCTGGGCGTTAAGCCGCCCGCTGGAGCAGCAGGCCGCGCTGATTGAAGCCGCGCGCTACGGTGCCACGCTGACTGAGGCCGCGCGCCAGCGTCTGGAGGCGCGGATGACCAACGCCGCCGGTATTGCGCCGCTGACCGCCTGCCTGAACCAGGCGGCGCTGGCGGGGCTGGCCGCCTTCAGCCAGCGGCTGCTGGAACAGCTGGCGCAGCTTATCGCCAGGGAGAGTCAGTTTGCGGAAATGGGCGCGGCGCTGGAGGTGCTGTACGCGCTGTGGCGACAGGACGATCCCGCCGGGATGCCGGATTCGCCGGTGCTGCAGAAGATCCTCTGCGCCACGATCGATCGGGCGCTCTGGCTGTGTGAAAGCAGCGGCGCGATCGACGAGGCGCAGTTTCATGCCTGTCTGCACGGCTGGCAGATGCTCTGTCATATTCTGCGCGATATCCATCACGGCACCGCCTTACCCGGCGTTTCGCTGAGCGCCGCCCGGAGCCTGCTGCAGCGACGTATCGGCGCGAGGGAGGCCGCCCCGCTCGTCAGGGGAGCGGCCTTTGGCGCGCTGATCCGCCTTGAACACCCCACCGCCACCGCCCAGGCCGCGCTGGCCCTGCTGACGCAGCTCCCGCCGCAGCGGCTGGGCGAGGCGTTACACGGTATGCTGGCGCTGGCCCGCCACCAGCTCGCCTGCCAGCCGTCGTTTATTGCCGGCTTCAGCGGCCTGCTCACCCGGCTGTCGGACGACGACTTCATGCTCGCCCTGCCGGATCTGCGCGCCGCCATGGCCTGGCTGCCGCCGCGCGAGCGGGGCGAGCTGGCCCGCCAGGTGCTGGAGCACTATCAGATAGCCGCCATGCCGGCGCATACGCTGCAGGCACCGGTTCGCTGCCAGCCGCAGCATATTGTTCAACATCAACGGCTGGAGCAGCGGGCGCTGGCGGAGCTTCAGCGCTGGGGGCTTCACTAATGCCAAAAAAACTGTCCGATCTTCTGGCCTCCCGCGAGCTGCAGCGCTGGCGGCTGCTTCTGGGCGAGGCGGCCGAGAGCCGACTTGGCCCGCTGGACGGTGCCGCCCGCCGGATAGATCATGCGCTGGAGTGGCTCTACGGCCGCGATCCGGAGCGCGTAGGGCGCGGCGAGCGCCAGGGCGGCCTGGGCAGCAGCAGCCTGACGACGCCGGGGTGGATTAGCGCGATTCACCAGCTCTTTCCGCAGCAGGTTATCGAGCGGCTGGAGAGCGACGCGGTACTGCGCTACGGCATTGACGAGGTGGTGACGAATCTGGAGGTGCTGGAGCGTATTGAGCCTTCCGAAAGCCTGCTGCGGGCGGTGCTGCATACCAAACATCTGATGAACCCGGAGGTGCTGAACGCCGCCCGCCGGCTGGTCCGACAGGTTGTGATGCAGATTATGGCCCGGCTGAACCACACGGTTCGCCAGGCTTTTTCCGGCACGCGCGACCGGCGGCGTCCCTCCCGACTGGCGCGGGCGAGCAATTTCAACTTTAAGCATACGCTCCGCACCAATCTGCAGCACTGGAACCCGCAGCGCGGCAAACTGTATATCACGTCGCCAAAATTCTTCAGCCGCGTTAAGCGCCATTGCGAAAAATGGCAGCTTATTTTGCTGATCGATCAGAGCGGCTCGATGGTGGATTCCGTCATTCATTCGGCGGTGATGGCAGCCTGCTTATGGCAGCTTCCCGGCATCCGCACCCACCTTGTGGCTTTCGACACCAGCGTGGTGGATCTTACCGCCGACGTCAGCGATCCGGTCGAGCTGCTGATGAAGGTTCAGCTCGGCGGCGGCACCCGGATAGCGCAGGCGGTGGACTACGCCCGCCAGCTTATCGAACGGCCGCAGAAAAGCATCATCGTGCTGGTCAGCGACTTTTACGAAGGCGGTTCGACGGCCACGTTAATTCACAAAGTGAAGCAGTGCATACAAAACGGGACCAGGGTGCTCGGGCTGGCGGCGCTGGACAGCCGCGCCGCCCCCAGCTACTGCCACGACACCGCCCAGGCGCTGGTTAACGTCGGGGCGCAAATTGCCGCCATGACGCCCGGCGAGCTGGCGGCGTGGCTGGCGGAGAATCTGCAATCATGAAGCTTTTACGCCCCGAACTGCTGGAGCTGACCGGGCAGGCGCTGATCGCGCTCAGCAACGCCGGATTCGTCAAACGCAGCCTGAAAGAGCTGGATAGCGGTAATATTCCGCAGCTGGCGCAGGAGGAGAATGGCACCCTGACCGCCGCCTTCAGCGACGGAACGCGCACCAGGCTGGCACCGCGGCAGGCGCTAAAAGAGGCCAGCTGCACCTGCAGCGCCAGCGGCATGTGCCGCCACCGCGTGATGCTGGTACTGAGCTATCAGCGCGCTCACGCCGGGGGCGCTCCCGATGACGCCGCGCCCGGGCAGGAGGCGCGCTGGCGGCCCGGCGACTGGCTGAGCGAGCTGGCCAGCCTGCCCGGGGAAACCCGCCGTCGGGCGCAGCAGCTGGCGGATAAAGGGCTGGCGATCGTGCTCTCCTGCCCGCCCGGCGGCCCCCCTTCGGCAAAGCTGCCGATGAGCGACGTCCGCTTTTACTCCCGGGCCAGTATGCACTTTGCGCGCTGCGACTGCGTGGCAGGTTCCCTGTGCGAGCACGTGGCGCTGGCGGTCCAGGCCTTTGCCGAGGCGGAACAGCAGCAGCCGGGCTTTACGCATCTGGTCTGGCAAACGCGCAGCCAGAAGGTCGCCGCCCGCGGCGGCCCGTTCGACACGGCCGAAGGCGAGGCCTGTCGGCAAAGCGTTGAGCAGTTGAGCCGCCTGCTGTGGCAGGAGGGCATCAGCCAGCCGCTAATCCGCTTTGACGCCGCGTTTACCCGCGCGCTGCGGGCGGCGCAGGGGGCCGACTGGCGCTGGGTTACCGGCACCCTGACGCAGCTCCGCCACGGCGTGGAGGCCTTTCAGCAGCGCGCCAGCCACTATCCGCCGCTGCTGCAGCTGCTTGCGGGGCTTGAGTCGCGTCTGACGAGCGCCGGGCGGATGGCGCAGCTGGCCGACGCCGGTGAGACGCCGCCGCTGCCGTGGCGCGCCGTCGTTGGGCTGGGTGTTGCCGGGGAGGCGTCGCTCGATCGTCTGCGCCTCGTTTCGCTGGGGATGCGCTGCTGGCAGGATCGGCAGCAGTACGGCCTGCGGATCTGGTTCAGCGACCCGGATACCGGCAACATTTTACACCTCACGCGCGGCTGGCCGCTGGCGGAGCAGGCGCAAAGCCCGGCCTGGACACGGCGGCTGTTTACCTTTCAGGCCGGCTCGCTGGCGGGCGGAAAGATTATCTCCCGGGCCGCCCGCCGCAGGGCCGACGGCGAGCTGGCGCTGGAGACGCGCCATCGCCTGAGCAGCTGCGTTCCGCTGACCCCGGACGCCTGGCGACAGCTTCCCGCCCCGCTGCGCCAGCCGGGGGTGGCGGCGCTGCGCGACTATCTGCGCCAGCGCCCGCCCGCCTGTGTACGCCCGCTGGATCAGGTCGATAATTTGTTTATTTTGCCGGTTGATGGCGTCATCGTTCAGGGCTGGGACGCCGCCCGACAAAGGCTGGAGGCCCGGGTATACAGCGGTGAGGGGGAAAATAATATTCTGCCTCTGTCGCTTGCGGCCTCCGCCAGCGCGCCCTGGGCCATTGAGCGCATGGCCGCGCTGCTGGAACAGAGTGACGATCCGCTGGTGATGGTTTCCGGCCTGGTCAGCGCCAGCCACGGTCAGCTGACGCTGGAGCCGCTGGTGATGATGACCGCCACGCGCGCCTGGGTGCTGGACGCCGAGCCGCAGGCCGTCGGCCCTCTGCCCGCCGCCCTGCCCTCACCGCAGCCCGACGAAGCCAGCCGGTGCCTTGGGCGCTGCCGCGCCCTGTTAATACATATTCTGCACAACGGCCTGCGCTACCAGCAGCACGCCTTTTTTCAGGATGCGCAGACGCTCGCCGCCGATCTGGCGGAATATGGCTTTACCCATCTGGCGCGCCTGCTGCGGCAGCTGCACGAAAAGCGCGCCGATCTGCCCATCAGCACGTTGAATACGTTAGCTTTGCTTTATCTTCAGTTGGAAAACAGGGTGCCCGGAGCGCCGGTATAAGGGGCGGTGTCGCCCCGGAGGCGCAGAAGATGAAACAGGCAGGCGGCCAGCCTTCGCGCCCGGCCGCCTGCGCGCCTTTACGCTTTACTCTCCTGCTCGCGGGCCGTCAGGCCGCGCAGGAAGTAGCGCAGAAACTGATCGCCGCATTCGCGGTAATTTTTATGCTCCGGCGCGCGCATCATGGCGGTAATTTCCGGCATCGAGACGCGGAACTGCTGGGCGGTCAGGATGGCGAGAATATCGTCGGTTTTCAGCGAAAAGGCGATGCGCAGCTTTTTCAGGACTATATTATTGTTGACCCGGCGCTCCGGCGTCAGCGGCGGCGCGGACTCATCCCTGCCGCGTTTGTCATAAATCAGGCCGTTAAGGAAGTTCGACAGCACGATATCCGGGCAGCGTACAAACCCCTCCTCGTCCTCCTTTTTCAGCCACGGTATCAGCTGCTCCGCGCTGACCGGCGCATCCGCCAGGGCAAAAATCCGCGCCAGGCCGTCATTGTTGGTTTTCAGGGTGTAGCGCAGGCTACGCAAAATATCGTTACCGATCATAATACCTTCATGATGAAAAATTTTGCCGCTAAGTCTACCACGATTGTGCCGCTTTACAGCCCAATCGCCTCTTTCAGGCTTTTCAGATAGCGGCGGCTTACCGGCACCGTCAGCCCGTTGCGTAAAATCAGCTCGGCCTGGCCGTTGTCCTCCAGGCGGATCTCCTGCAGCTGCGCCATGTTGACCAGATACTGGCGATGGCAGCGCAGCAGCGGCGTGCGGCTCTCAAGGGTGCGCAGCGTCAGCTCGGTGAATCCCTCTTTACCTTCGCTGCTGGTTACGCACACTCCGCTCATCCGGCTGTTGACGAAGGCCACCTCCTCCATCTGCAGCAGATATATACGGCTGTGCCCGGCGCAGGGAATAAACTTCAGCGCCTGCTGAGGCTCCTCACGCTGCGACGTCTCCTGTTTGCTGCGATCCAGACGCAGCCTGGCGAGGGTTTTCTCCAGCCGCGCCTCCTCGATGGGCTTCAGCAGATAGTCAAAGGCCTGCTCTTCAAAGGCGCGAATCGCATACTCTTCGAAGGCGGTCAGAAAGACGATATAGGGGCGTTGCTCCGGGTCCAGCATACCGACCATCTCCAGCCCGCTGATGCGCGGCATCTGAATGTCGAGGAACAGCGCGTCGGGGCGCAGCTTATGCACCGCGCCGATAGCCTCCAGCGCGTTGGCGCATTCGCCCACGATCTCAATATCGCGCTGCTCCTGAAGCAAAACCCGCAGATTTTCCCGCGCCAACGGCTCATCATCCACAATCAGCACCTTAATCATGCGCCCTCCTCCAGCGGCAGTCGTAGGGTTATTCGGGTAAACCTCTCCTGTTCGCAGGCGACGCTGATACCGTAATCGTCGCCAAAGCGCGCCCGTAAACGTTTGTCCACCAGGCTCATCCCCAGCCCGCTGACGCTATCCTTCGGCTGATACAGGCCGGCGTTATCCTCGACCTCCAGCGTCAGATGCTGCCCGGTCCGGCGGGCGGTAATCGTCACTTCGCCTCTGCCCAGCAGCTGCGACGTGCCGTGCTTAATAGCGTTTTCCACGATCGGCTGCAGGGTAAAAGCGGGCAGCTTCTGCTGGGCCAGGACGGGCGGAACGTTCAGGCTGACCTGCAGCCGCGTCTGAAAGCGCGCCTTCTCAATCTGCAGATAGGCGTTTACGTGGTCGATTTCATCGGCCAGCGTGACAATTTCCGCCGGGCGCTTAAGGTTTTTACGAAAGAAGGTCGACAGATACTGCACCAGCTGGCCGGCCTGCTCCCCGTCGCGGCGGATCACCGCCTTGATGGTGTTCAGGGCGTTAAACAGAAAATGAGGGTTGACCTGCGCGTGCAGCAGCTTAATTTCCGACTGGGTCAGCAGCGCCTTTTGCCGCTCGTATTGTCCGGCGAGGATCTGCGCCGACAGCAGCCGGGCAATCCCCTCTCCCAGGGTACGATTAATGGAGCTGAAGAGCCGATTTTTGGCCTCATACAGCTTGATGGTGCCCACCACCCGCTGATTTTCGCCGCGCAGCGGGATCACCAGCGTCGAGCCAAGCTTGCACTGGGGATGCAGCGAGCAGCGGTACGGCACCTCGTTGCCGTCGGCGTACACCACCTCTCCGCTCTCAATCGCCCGCAGGGTATAGCCAGAGGAGATCGGCCTGCCCGGCAGATGGTGATCGTCGCCGATGCCGGTAAAGGCCAGCAGCTTCTCGCGGTCGGTAATGGCCACCGCGCCAATCTCCAGCTCCTGGTACAGCACCTGGGCGACCTTCATGCTGTTCACCTCGTTAAAGCCCTGGCGCAGAATGCCCTCGGTGGAGGCGGCCACCTTCAGGGCGGTGGCGGAGAACGCCGAGGTGTATTTTTCAAACATGGCGCGCTTGTCGAGCAGAATGCGCATAAACAGCGCCGCGCCGACGGTGTTGGTGACCATCATCGGCGCGGCGATATTGCTCACCAGCTGCAGGGCGTCCTGAAAGGGGCGGGCAATCAGCAGAATAATCAGCATCTGCACCATTTCGGCCACGAAGGTGACCGCCCCCGCCGTCAGCGGATCAAATACCCGATCGGTACGCCCCCGGCGGATCAGCACGCTGTGCACCAGACCGCCCAACAGCCCTTCGACGATGGTGGAAATCATGCAGCTGAGCGCCGTCATACCGCCCATAGAGTAGCGGTGCAGCCCCCCGGTCAGGCCCACCAGCCCTCCCACCACCGGCCCGCCGAGCAGGCCGCCCATTACCGCACCCACGGCGCGGGTGTTGGCGATAGAGTCTTCAATATGCAGGCCGAAATAGGTGCCCATAATGCAAAAAATAGAGAAGGTGACATAGCAGAGAAGCTTGTGCGGCAGCCGGACGGTAACCTGCATTAGCGGAATAAACAGGCGCGTTTTGCTCATCAGCCAGGCGATAACCAGAAACACGCACATCTGCTGAAGCAGCAGCAACACCAGATTAAACTCGTACATACCCAACAACCACACTTCTTTTAAAACCGTGTAACATACCCTGTCTGCGCCTTATGTTCTTTGAAGTGTTGCAAAAAAACGTAACTTAACGAGCGCCATCGTCTGAAATCATCGCCCGGCCGCGCGGGCTGGCTTTTTTTGCCACGCAAACCGCCGTCGCGCGGCTAACGTTAAACAGGGCGCACGGCGGCGGCAGAGGCCGGAATTGATCCGTCGCAAGCGCGCGACGCCGGGCGTAATTTAATGGTTCATTAACGACCGCGTCTCAGAGTACAATCCGTTAGTTAACATAAGGAGCACATTATGCGTGCAGCAAAATTTGCCGTCATCACCCTTTTCATGCTGATGGCCATCGGCGGCATCGGCGGGGTGATGCTCGCGGGCTATACCTTTATTTTACATGCCGGGTAAGATGGCGGCCTAACCGCTCAAACAGGCGATCGACGACGATCGCCGCCAGCGCCACCAGCAGCCCTCCCTGAAGAATATAGGCGGTGTTAAAACCGCTCAGGCCAATAATAATCGGCGTGCCGAGGGTGCTGACGCCGACCGTAGAGGCGATGGCGGCGGTGCCAATATTAATGATGACCGAGGTGCGGATACCGGCCAGGATCACCGGTGCCGCCAGCGGTAGCTCTACCCTCCACAGCCGCTGCCCGCGGCTCATCCCCATCCCGCTGGCCACGCTCATTACCTCTGGCGAAACCGCTCCCAGCCCCGCCAGGGTGGCCTGCAGCACCGGCAGTATGCCGTAGAGGATCAGCGCAATCAGCGCCGGCTGCTGGCCGAAACCCATCGCCGGGACGGCAATCGCCAGCACCGCCACCGGCGGAAAGGTCTGGCCGACGGCGGCGATGGTCTCCACCAGCGGGCGAAACTCAGCGCCCCAGGGCCGCGTCACCGCGATACCCGCCCCGACGCCCATCGCCACGGCAAACAGGCTGGAGATCCCCACCAGCCAGAAGTGCGCCAGCGCCAGGGCGACGAAGCTCTCCTGCTGATACACCGGGCGCGACAAACCGGGAAACAGCGCGCTCCACAGCCCCTGGCTGTGGGGCAACCCAACCAGCAGCAGCACAAAGAGAAGGATCGGCCACAACAGCGGATCAGCCAGTCGTTTCATGGGCCGGGGCCTCCGACAGCAGATCGCGAAAATGCAGCGTACCGCAGGGCAGCCCCTGGGGATCGGCCACCGGCAGCACCTCGCAGCCGTGAGCGACAAAGGCTGAAAGAGCATCGCGCAGGGTCATCGCCTCCGTCAGCGCCTCGCCGTCCCGGCGCTCATCGCGGCGAACGTAGTCGCCCACGCGGCGCAGCGACAGCAGGCGCACCCCCAGCTCGCTGCGGCCGAAAAACGCCGCCACAAAGTCGCTGGCCGGGGCGGTCAGCATCGCCAGCGGCGTTCCCTGCTGCACCACCCGCCCGCCGTCCATCAGGACCAGATGCTGCGCCAGCCGCAGCGCCTCGTCGATGTCGTGGGTCACCAGCACCACGGTGCGCCCCAGCAGACGGTGAATGCGCAACATCTCCTGCTGCAGGGCGGCGCGGGTCACCGGGTCCAGCGCACCGAAGGGTTCGTCCATCAGCAGCACCTGCGGGTCCGCCGCCAGGGCGCGTGCCACCCCCACCCGCTGCTGCTGGCCGCCGGAGAGCTGATGCGGGTAACGTTCCCGCAGCCCCGGCTCCAGCCCCAGCAGGGCCATCAGCGCGTCGATGCGATCGTCGATGCGCCCCCGCGGCCACTTTTGCAGCTGCGGCACGGTGGCGATGTTCCGGGCCACCGTCCAGTGGGGAAACAGGCCGATGGACTGAATGGCGTAGCCCATTCGTCGGCGCAGCTCCAGCACCGGCAGGCTGCGGATCTCCTCACCCGCGAAGTGGATCTGGCCGCTGTCGTGCTCCTCCAGCCGGTTGATCATCTTCAGGGTGGTCGATTTTCCGGAACCGGAGGTGCCGATCAGCACCGAGAAGCTCCCCTCCGGAAAGTGCAGATTGAGATCGTTAACCGCCATCTGCCCGCCGAAGGCTTTGCTGACGTGGCTGAATTTAATCATTGTGAGTTACCTTCAGGAGCGCGATAACGACGTCGAACAGCGCGTCGATGAGCACCGCCAGCGCAATCACCGGGATCGCCCCCAGCAGCACCAGGTCTACGGCGCTGCTGAACAGCCCCTGAAACACCAGCGCGCCAAAGCCGCCCGCGCCGATCAGCGCGGCGACGGTCGCCATGCCGACCGTCTGCACCATCACCACCCGCAGGCTGCGTAAAAAGAGCGGTAGCGCCAGCGGCAGCTGGACGTGCACAAAGCGCTGTCGCCCGCTCATCCCCATCGCGCGGGCGCTCTCCAGCGCCTCGACCGGCACCTGGTTCAGCCCCGCCGCCACGCCGCGGGTCAGCGGCAGCAGCGCGTAGAGCATCAGGGCGATGAGGGCCGGGGTCAGGCCGGTGCCGGAGACGCCGAGGGCGGCAAGCCAGGGAAACGCCTTCGCCAGCCCGGCGAGCGGCGCGATCAGCAGGCCAAACAGGGCCACGGAGGGAATAGTCTGGATGACGTTCAGCACGGCAAAAACCGGCCCCTGGCGGGCGGGAGATACGGCGCACCAAAGGCCGAGCGGCACGCCGATGGCCAGCGCGGGCAGTACGGCCCCCACCAGCAGAATCATATGCTGCGCCAGCGCCTGGTTAAACACCTCCCGGCGGTTGACGTACTCCTTCAGCAGGGCGAGATCGTCGAACGCGCCGCACAGCAGCAACGCCAGCGGTGCCAGCGCAATCTGCACATGCAGCGCCCAGCGCCACACCGGCGAGGTTGTTATCCGGCGAACGGCGTCGCTGCACGCCAGCAGGCCCAGCGCCAGCCCAAGCCACAGCCCGCTGCCGGGACCGGTGCGCGCCAGCGGGCTGCCCGTCCGGGCGAGATCCCTCGCCGCCTCGCCCGCCCCCCACAGCATCAGCGCAACCAGCGTCTCGGCGGCCAGCAGGGTCAGCACGCCGCCGCGTTTTCCCGGCACAAAGCAGAGGGTAAACAGCGCGCTGGCCGCCCCGGCCAGCATCCAGACGGCACCCGGCCAGATCTCCCACAGCTGGCGTCCCTCTCCGGAGAGCAGGCGATTGGGGGCATAGCTCACGAAGGGAAGCGCGACCGCCACCGCCGTCAGCAGCACGAGCAGCAGCAGGACGCGGTTAATCCTGAATGTTGACACAGCTTCCAGCCTTATATGACGCCGTTACTTGACCCATCCCTTTTGCTTCAGGTACTCCGCCGCTACCGCGCCGGCGTCCAGCCCCTCCACCGCGATGCGGGCGTTAAGCCGCTGCAGCGTTTTTTCGTCAAGGCTGGCGAACACCGGCTGCAGCCAGTCGCCGATCTGCGGCCAGTCCTGCAGAACCGCCTCCCGGACCACCGGCGCGGGCGCGTAGATCGGCTGAACGCCCTGGGGATCGCTGAGGGTGCGCAGGCCCAGCGCCGCCACCGGACCGTCGGTGCCGTAGGCCATCGCCGCGTTCACGCCGGAGGTCTGCTGGGCCGCGGCCTTGATGGTCACCGCGGTATCGCCGCCGGCCAGCGACAGCAGCTGATCCTGGCCGAGCTTAAAGTCATAGGCTTTTTCAAAGGCGGGCAGCGCGTCCGGACGCTCAATAAATTCCGCCGAAGCGGCCAGCCGGAAGGCTCCCCCCGCCTTCAGGTAGCGCCCGAGGTCGGCCAGCGAGACCAGCTTGTTTTTTTCGGCCAGGTCCTGGCGCACCGCAATGGTCCAGGTATTGTTGGCGGGGGCGGGGGTCAGCCAGATCAGCCGGTTTTGCCCGGCGTCCAGCTTTTTCACCTTCTCATAGCCCGCCTGGGGGTTTTTCCACGCCGGATCGCTCTCCGCTTTGAAGAAAAACGCGCCGTTGCCGGTGTATTCAGGGTAGATATCCAGCTCGCCGGAGGTGATGGCTCCGCGCACCACCGGGGTGGTGCCGAGCTGCAGCTTGTTCACCGTTTTAACGCCGTGGCTCTCCAGCACCTGCAAAATAATATTGCCCAGCAGCGCCCCTTCGGTGTCTATTTTCGATCCGACCTTAACCGGCGATGCCGCCTGCAGCGGCAGGCTTATTGCTGCCAGCAGGGCCAGCGCACCCGCAATGCGGTTTAACGTTTTCATGCTGCTTTCCTCACGCTTTTGTATCCCTTTTCAGGAACTTGAGAAATGAGCATAGTTGAAAATGGCGCTTCCCGACAACGCAGCGCCGGGACTGAGCGCCAGTTTCGGACTAAGACCCCGCCTCTGTGCCCCCGTCAGGACGCCGGAGATATAAAAAAGGGCCGCGTTCCCGGCCCGTTAACGACGGCGAACCGCTACAGCAGTTCGAATTCGCCCTGCTTCACGCGGGCGGAGTCGAGGCCGATAAAGACGTTGAACCTGCCCGGCTCGGCATCGAACTTCATCCGCTGGTTCCAGAACTTCAGCGCCTCGATATCTATCGGGAAGCTGACGGTGCGGGTTTCACCCGGCTTCAGGGAGATCTTCTCAAAGCCCTTCAGCTGCTTCACCGGGCGGCTTATGGAGGCGGTGACGTCCTGCAGGTACATCTGCACTACCGTCGCCCCCTCGCGCCTGCCGGTGTTGGTTACCTGCACGCTGGCGGTCACGCTGCCGTCGCGCCGCATGGCCGGGGCGGAGAGCGTCACGTCAGACACCGTGAAGGTGGTGTAACTCAGCCCGTAGCCAAACGGATAGAGCGGACCGTTGGCCTCGTCGAAGTAGCGCGAGGTGTATTTGTTCGGCCGCTCGGCGTTATAGGGCCGCCCGGTGTTCAGATGGCTGTAGTAGACCGGGATCTGCCCCACCGACCGCGGGAAGGAGATCGGCAGCTTGCCCGACGGGTTGACGTCGCCGAACAGCACGTCGGCGATAGCGTTGCCGCCCTCGGTGCCGGCAAACCAGGTTTCAAGTATCGCATCGGCCTGCTGGCTCTCTTTCACCAGCGCCAGCGGGCGACCGTTCATCAGCACCAGCACCAGCGGCTTGCCGGTGGCCTTCAGCGCCGCGATCAGATCGCGCTGGCTTTGCGGAATGGTAATATCGGTGCGGCTGGAGGCTTCATGCGCCATACCCTGCGCTTCACCCACCACCGCCACCACCACGTCGGCGCGCCGGGCGGCGCTTACCGCCTCGTCGATCATCGCCCGGGGCGTCCGTTCATCAACCTGCACCGCCGGTTCATACTGGTTGAGAAAGTCGATGATGCCTTTGTTATCGGTCAGATTGGCCCCTTTGGCGTAAATCACGCTGCCGGCGTCGCCCACCGCGTTTTTAATGCCGGTCAGCACGGTCACCGACTGGGCTACCACCCCCGCCGCGGACCAGCTGCCCATCACGTCGCGCTTGCTGTCGGCCAGCGGCCCCACCACCGCAATAACGCCCGATTTTTTCAGCGGCAGGGTGTCAAGGCGGTTTTTCAGCAGCACCAGGCTTTCCCGCGCCACCTCGCGCGCCTCCTGACGGTGCAGGCGGCTTTCGGCAAAGGTGTCCTGCGGGTCGGATCCCTTCGGCCCCAGATGGCTGTAGGGATCGTTAAACAGCCCCATATCATATTTAACGTTCAGCACGTGGCGCGCCGCGTCGTCCAGCTCGGCCATCGTCACCTTACCGCTTTCAACCAGACCCGGCAGGTATTTGCTGTAATACTCGTCGGCCATGCTCATGTCGATACCAGCTTTCAGGGCGACCCGCACCGCATCCTGCGGATCGGCGGCGACGCCGTGGTTAATCAGCTCCTTAATCGCCCCGTGATCGGAAATGGTAATGCCCTTAAAGCCCCACTCGTCGCGCAGCAGATCCTTCAGCAGCCAGGCGTCCGCCGCCGCCGGGGTGCCGTTCAGGGCGTTGAGGGCCATCATTACCCCGCCGCTGCCCGCGTCCAGCGCCGCCTTGTAGGGCGGCAGGTAGTCGTTAAACAGGCGCTGGGGGCTCATATCGACGGAGTTGTACTCCTTGCCACCCTCCACCGCGCCGTAGGCGGCGAAGTGTTTGACGCTGGTCATCACCGAATAGCGATCCGCCGGGCTTTTGCCCTGCATCTCTTCAACCATGGTTTTTCCCATAATGGCGGTCAGATAAGTATCTTCACCGAAGCCCTCGGAGGCCCGCCCCCAGCGCGGATCCCGCGACACATCCACCATCGGTGCCCAGGTCATGTTCAGGCCGTCGTCCGCCGCTTCGTAAGCCGACACCCGGCCCACGGTTTTGACCGCCTCCAGGTTAAATGAGGAGGCCAGGCCCAGGCTGATGGGAAAAACGGTGCGCTGGCCGTGCACCACATCAAAGGCGAAAAAGAGCGGGATCTTCAGGCGGCCCAGCGTCATCGCCTGATCCTGCATCACCCGGATATCCGGGCGGGTGACGGTGTTGAAGATCGCCCCCACCTGCCCTTTGCCGATCATGTCGCGGATCGCCTCTTTCGGATTATCCGGCCCGACGCTGATTAGGCGCAGCTGGCCTATTTTCTCATCGACGGTCATTTTTCCGAGCAGATCGGTGACGAACGCATCCCGCGCCTCGGGCGTCAGGGGAAGGTTGCCGGAGGCCGTCTCCGCCAGCGTCGGCTGCGCTGCCAGACTCACCGCGACACCCACTGCACATAGCCATTTCATGTTGTTTCTCTCTTTCTGTTAGCCCGACGTAGCGGCAAAAATATAGCAAAAACCGCAGTTTGCTTTAAGCGTAATCGTGGCGGAAGCAGAAAGCGAAGGATATTCACCAATTTTCGGGACCTGGCCCGCGAGCGCGCAAATCGGACGCGCATATCGTGATATGACGCGCTATGCTTAGGGACGCCATTTTGACTCACCACAAGGAGTGGAAAATGCCTGACAACATGACACCTGATAATAAAGCATTCCTGAACGAACTCTCCCGCCTGGTCGGCGCTTCCCATCTGCTGACCGAACCGGCTAAAACCGCCCGCTATCGCAAGGGCTTCCGCTCCGGCCAGGGCGACGCGCTGGCGGTCGTGTTCCCCGGCTCGCTGCTGGAGCTGTGGCGCGTGCTCAGCGCCTGCGTGAAGGCGGATAAAATTATTCTGATGCAGGCCGCCAACACCGGACTGACGGAAGGCTCCACCCCCAACGGCAACGACTACGATCGTGATATCGTGATTATTAACGTGCTGCGCCTCGACAAACTGCAGCTGCTCGACAAAGGCGAACAGGTGCTGGCCTTCCCCGGCACCACCCTCTACTCGCTGGAGAAAGCGCTTAAGCCGCTGGGGCGCGAGCCGCACTCGGTAATCGGCTCCTCCTGCATCGGCGCGTCGGTGATCGGCG
Organism: Intestinirhabdus alba; assembly: GCF_009711095.1. Classification (GTDB taxonomy): domain Bacteria; phylum Pseudomonadota; class Gammaproteobacteria; order Enterobacterales; family Enterobacteriaceae; genus Intestinirhabdus; species Intestinirhabdus alba. The sequence goes on along the minus strand of NZ_WMJZ01000026.1, from coordinate 40,008 downwards.
GCATCTGCAACAACTCCGGCGGTTCACTGGTTCAGCGCGGCCCGGCCTACACCGAAATGTCGCTGTTCGCCCGCATCAACGAGCAGGGCGAGCTGCAGTTGGTGAACCATCTGGGCATCGACCTCGGCCAGACGCCGGAGCAGATCCTCAGCAAGCTGGACGATGAGCGCATCAGAGCGGAAGATGTGCGCCACGACGGCCGCCACGCCCACGATCACGACTACGTCACCCGCGTCAGGGACGTGGAGGCCGACACTCCGGCGCGCTATAACGCCGATCCGGATCGGCTGTTTGAGGCCTCCGGCTGCGCCGGCAGGCTGGCGATTTTCGCCGTACGCCTCGACACCTTCGAAGCGGAAAAAAATCAGCAGGTGTTTTATATCGGCACTAACCGACCGGAGGTGCTGACGCAGATCCGCCGCCATATCCTCGCCAACTTCGCCAGCCTGCCGGTGGCCGGCGAGTATATGCATCGGGACATCTATGACATCGCGGAGAAGTACGCCAAAGACACCTTCCTGATGATCGACAAGCTCGGCACCGACAGGATGCCCTTCTTCTTCAACCTGAAGGGGCGCACCGATGCGATGCTGGAAAAAGTAAAAATTTTCCGCCCCCACTTTACCGAGCGGACGATGCAGAAGTTTAGTCATCTGTTCCCCAGCCATCTGCCGGCGCGGATGAAAACCTGGCGCGACAAGTATGAGCACCACCTGATGCTGAAGATGGCGGGCGACGGCGTGGCCGAAGCCCAGAGCTGGCTTACCGACTTCTTTAAAGAGGCCGAAGGCGACTTTTTCGCCTGTACGCCGGAGGAGGGCAACAAGGCGTTCCTGCACCGCTTTGCGGCGGCGGGGGCGGCGATTCGCTATCATGCGGTGCACGCCGACGAGGTGGAGGATATTCTGGCGCTGGATATCGCCCTGCGGCGTAACGACACCGAGTGGTATGAGCATCTGCCGCCGGAAATCAACGACAAGCTGGTGCATAAACTCTACTACGGCCACTTTATGTGTCACGTCTTCCATCAGGACTACATTGTGAAAAAAGGCGTTGACGCCCACGCCCTGAAGGAGCAAATGCTGGAGCTGCTGCGCCAGCGCGGGGCGCAGTATCCGGCCGAGCATAACGTGGGCCATCTGTATGAGGCACCGGAGACGCTGGTCAGCTTCTATCGCGAAAACGATCCGACCAACAGCATGAACCCCGGCATCGGTAAAACCAGCAAGCGGAAGTACTGGAAAGAGGCCGCCTCCGAACCGGAGAGCTGAAAACCGTCAGCCCCGCTCTCCTCAATAACGCCGGAGCGTTCTCTCCGGCGTTTTCTCCCCGGCCAACGTTCCCTGCAACGCCCCCGGAGGGCGCTAATCGTTCTGCGCGGTCTGCCCGCCGGCGGCCATCTGCGCGGCCTTCTGCTTTTTATAGCTCAGGGCGGCGGCGGGAACCGGCATCACCTTCCCGGTTTCAAGCCATGTGCGCAGACGGCTGGCGTCGGCAAAATGGGTGTATTTCCCGAAGGCGTCCATCACCACCAGCGCCACCGGCCGGTTGCCGATCGCCGTGCGCATCACCAGGCAGTGGCCCGCCGCGTTGGTAAAGCCGGTCTTGGTCAGCTGGATGTTCCAGTTATCGCGCCAGACCAGGTGGTTGGTATTGCGAAACGGCAGCGTATAGGTGGGGTGCGAAAAGGTCGCCATCTCTTCACGGGTGGTGCTCAGTTGGCCGATTAGCGGGTAGTGCCTGCTGGCGATCAGCAGCTTCGTCAGATCCCTGGCGGTGGAGACGTTATGCTCCGACAGCCCCGTCGGCTCCACGAAGCGGGTATGGGCCATCCCCAGCACCTTCGCCTTGTCGTTCATCGCCTTAATAAAGGCGCTGTAGCCGCCGGGGAAATGGTGCGCCAGGCTCGCCGCCGCCCGGTTTTCCGAGGACATCAGCGCCAGCAGCAGCATCTCCTTACGGCTGATTTCGCTGTTCAGACGCACCCGGGAGTAGATGCCTTTCATCTCCGGCGTCTGGCTGATATCAACCTTCAGCTTTTCATCCAGCGGCAGCCGCGCGTCGAGCACCACCATCGCGGTCATTAATTTAGTAATTGAGGCAATCGGCCGCACCAGGTCCGGATGGTTGGTATAGAGCACCTGTTGCGTATTCAGATCGACGATCATCGCGCTGCCGGAGGCAATCTCCGGCCGGGCGGCCGCAGACGGTGCGGCGGCCAGCGCCTGCGGTACAAGGGGGACGGCCAGCATCAGGGCAAGGCTTAAAAGTGAAGCTCGAAATGTCTGCATGATAAGTTTTCAGATAATGATTCATACGCGCATAACGCGCGCCGCTGGAGTAAGGCCTGGCCGGCGCAGAGATCCTGAAGGCGGATCGTCCGCAGGCGTTAACCCGTCGGGCCAGGTCCTGCCACGTTACCCAAGCTGGCCGGCGCATCATAGCGACCCGTCACCGCCGCCGCCATCAGAAATTGGTCACCAAAAGTTGCACGCGCCGTTTTACACAGGTGGCAGAGAAACGGCCGGAGCGCCGCGTCCGTTTCAGTGTAGGCCAGCGCTGCGCTTCCCTCCAGCGGCAGCCGCCGTTGACGGGCCGCTGCGTCAACGATTTCACCGGCATCCGGCAGCGCCGGCGTTCAGGATGTATGCTGAAAAGAGCGGAGGTTATTACAACGTATGGATATCAACAGCCTTATTTCACACTATGGCTATGCCGCGCTGGTTATTGGCAGCATGGCCGAAGGGGAGACCATTACCCTGCTGGGGGGCGTGGCGGCCCATCAGGGATTACTCAGATTCCCGCTGGTGGTGCTCTCCGTGGCGCTGGGGGGGATGATTGGCGATCAGCTGCTCTGGCTGTTGGGACGCCGCTACGGCGGCCGACTCCTGCGCCGCTTCGCCCGCCATCGCGGTCGGATCCGCCGGGCGCAGAAGCTGATCCAGCGCCACCCCTGGCTGTTCGTCATTGGCACCCGCTTTATGTACGGGTTTCGCATTATCGGCCCGCTGATGATCGGTGCCAGCCGGCTGCCGCCAAAAATTTTTCTGCCGCTCAATATCGTCGGGGCGCTGCTGTGGGCGCTGATTTTTACCAGCCTCGGCTACGTCGGCGGCGAAGCCATCGGCCCGTGGCTGCACGATCTGGACAAGCATCTTAAGCACTGGATCTGGCTGCTTCTGGCCGTGGCGCTGGTGGTGGGCGTGCGCTGGTGGCTGAAGCGTCGCAGCAGGGAGAGGGATTAACCGCCCCCGCCCGGCTTAAAATGGGCATTGGCCAGCATAAACCCGCCGTCCACGATCAGCGACTGGCCGGTGGTATAAGCCGCGTCGTCCGAACAGAGCCAGGCCACCAGGCTGGCCACCTCGTCCGGCGCGCCCATGCGACCCAGCGGAATCGACGGCTCCTCTCCGGGCCTGACGTCGCCATCCTGCCGATCGTTCATCGACGTGGCGATGGCCCCCGGAGCCACGGCGTTAACCAGTATGCGATGCGCCGCCAGCTCCAGCGCCATCGACCGGGTCAGGCCGCCCAGCGCGTGCTTGGCGGCGGTATAAGCGCAGGCTTCCGGCAGCGGCGTATGCTCATGTACCGAGGAGATATTGATGATTCTCCCGCCCTGCCCCTGGGCCACCATCCGGCGGGCGGCAAGCTGTGCGCAGAGGAAGGCTCCGTCAACGTCCACCGTGAAGATCTTTCGCCAGTCGGCGTAGGAGGTCTCAAGAAACGCCGCCTTGCTCATCGTGCCGGCGTTATTCACCAGCACGTCGATGCGCCCCAGCCGCGCGATCAGCGCCTCCAGCGCCCCGGCCCCGTGAGGAAGCTGGCTGAGATCGAGGCGATGGGTTTCCGCCCGCCCCCCGTACTGCCGCACCTCGCGCGCCGTTTCCCGCGCCCCCTCTTCGTCAGAGTGCCAGGTAATGCCGATATCGAATCCATTACGCGCCAGCCGTAGCGCGCACGCCTTGCCAATGCCTGAATCGGATGCCGTTACAATCGCCACGTTTGCCATACCGTTCTCCGGGTTAGTCAGGGCCTCAGAGGGCCGGGCTGTATTCCTTCACCGGGGCTGGCGTCAAGAGCCTTGCGACACTCGTGAACGGTAAGGGACACCGCCTAAGTATAGAAGCGACCGGCGGCGGCGGGCGGAACGCACATTCTTTTCCTATACTTGCCCTGAACCTGGCGAAAAAGGAAAGGCGATGAAAATTCTGCTGTGGGTAATTTTAATTATTTTTCTGATTGGGCTGCTGGTGGTGACCGGCGTATTTAAGATGATTTTCTGACCGCGCGTCGGATTAACGCTGCGGCAGGGCCGGAAGGCGGCGCTGCGCCCTTTCCGGCTTTTCAGCAGCGAAGCGCCTGAACCGCCCGCGCGATATCAGGCGAATTATTCAGCGCGCGGATCGCCTGGAACAGCGCGGTCGCCTGCGGATACGTCTTGCGTAAATACCCCAGCCACTGCTTGATCCGCGCCACGTGATACAGTCCGGTATCCCCCTGCTTCTCCAGTCGGGTATATTTTTGCAGCAGCGCCACCACCTCCGGCCACGGCATCGGCGGCGCGTTATCTTTTACCACCCGGCTGAGGTTAGGCACGTTCAGCGCTCCGCGGCCGATCATCACCGCGTCGCAGCCGCTTGCCGCCATGCACGCCCGGGCGCTTTGCCAGTCCCGGATTTCACCGTTGGCGATCACCGGTATCTTCAGCCGCCTGCGGATTTCGCCAATGGCCCGCCAGTCGATATGCTCCGCCCGGTAGCCCTGCTCTTTGGTACGCCCATGCACCACCATTTCCGTGGCCCCCGCCTGCTGGACCGCGTCGGCAATCTCAAACTTGCGCTCGCTGCTGTCCCAGCCGAGGCGCACCTTTACCGTCACCGGCAGATGGGACGGCACCGCCTCGCGCATGGCTTTTGCCCCCTGATAAATCAGCTCCGGGTCCTTTAACAGCGTCGCCCCGCCGCCGCTGCCGTTGACCATTTTCGACGGGCAGCCGCAGTTCAGATCGACGCCCCAGGAGCCAAGCTCCGCGGCGCGGGCGGCGTTCTCCGCCAGCCACTGCGGATATTGTCCCAGCAGCTGTACCCGCACCGGGGTGCCGGAGGGGGTGCGGCTGCCGTTGTGCAGCTCCGGGCAGAGGCGGTGGAAGACCTTAACCGGCAGCAGCCGATCCACTACCCGCACAAACTCGGTGATGCACAGATCGTAGTCGTTTACCTCGGTCAGAAGCTCGCGTACCAGCGAGTCGAGTACGCCTTCCATCGGCGCAAGTAGCACACGCATAGTGTTATCCGCAAAGAAAAGAGGCGCTATGGTAGCGTCTCTTTCCCGCCCTTAAAAGGGCCGGGCGCGGAACACTATCGGCTTAAACTCTGTAGCGGGATAAATAAGGCAGTACGCCGCGCTGCCCTCCCTGAAGGGCGCTTAAAACGCGATGCGTTGGTGCGCCCGCTAAAGTATGCGCAAAGTCTTTATAAGCTCTCTATGCTTTCTGTACGGTCAGCGCTGCGTTATGGCTTTACCGGGTCGCCCGCAGGCCGGGCAAAGAGCGCGTGTTCCTGCTGTCTATAGGGAGTATGCTAACAAATCATGATGTGATCCATAGCACATTTTAGAGATTAATTGTATGATGAATCCTTCTCATTAAGGAATTACGCCATGAGTAAGACATTAAATTTCATCTGGCAATATGCACGCGCTTTCATCCTGATCTACGCCTGCCTGTACGCGGGAATTTACGTCGCGTCCCTGCTCCCCATCACCATTTCCGGCAGCATCATCGGTATGCTGCTCCTGTTTGTGCTGCTGGCGCTGCAAATTATTCCGGCGAAGTGGGTCAACCCCGGCTGTTATGCCCTGATCCGCTATATGGCGCTGCTGTTTGTACCGATCGGTGTCGGCGTGATGCAGTATTTCGATCTGCTGCGCGCGCAGTTTGGTCCGGTAGTGGTTTCCTGCGCCATCAGTACGCTGGTGGTTTTCCTGGTGGTGAGCTGGAGCTCGCATCTGGTGCATGGTGAACGTAAAGTCATTGGGCAGAAAGAGGCCAAAAAATGATGGCATATATCTGGTGGTCATTGCCGCTAACCCTTGCGGTATTCTTCGCCGCGCGCTGGCTGGCGGCACGCTTTAAATTTCCGCTGCTGAATCCGCTGCTTATCTCCATGCTGGTGATTATCCCGTTCCTGATGCTTACCGGCATTTCCTACGAACACTACTTCAAAGGCAGCGAGCTGCTGAACGACCTGCTGCAGCCCGCCGTCGTTGCGCTGGCCTATCCGCTGTATGAGCAGATCCACCAGATCCGCGCCCGCTGGAAGTCCATTATCACCATCTGCTTCGTCGGCAGCGTGGTGGCGATGGTCACCGGCACCTCCGTGGCGCTGCTGATGGGGGCCACCCCGCAGATCGCCGCGTCGGTGATACCGAAGTCGGTTACCACCCCTATCGCCATGGCGGTGAGCAGCAGCATCGGCGGCATCCCGGCGGTGAGCGCGGTGTGCGTGATTTTCGTCGGCATCCTCGGCGCGGTATTTGGCCATACGCTGCTCAACCTGATGCGTATCCGCACTAAGGCCGCTCGCGGGCTGGCGATGGGCACCGCCTCCCACGCCCTCGGCACCGCCCGCTGTGCGGAGCTGGACTATCAGGAAGGGGCCTTCAGCTCCCTGGCGCTGGTTATCTGCGGGATTATCACCTCGCTGGTCGCCCCGGTGCTCTTTCCGGTGATCCTCTCGGTGGTGGGCTAGAATATGCGGTTATTCGCACATTTCCCCTTTAGGTTTCATAATTTGCAACTTTAGTGGGATGCAGATCACACATAACCGGCCAGTGGGTCCGTAAACTGGCGTCCCGTTACATTGTTATGAGGCAACGCCATGCATCCCCGTTTTCAAACTGCCTTTGGTCAGCTTATGCCGGAGCTGCAGTCCGCGCTGGCTCCGCTGCTGGCGGACAGGCACTTTCCCGCCCTGCTGCACGCGGAGCAGGTTTCGGCGCTGCGGGAAGCCTCTGGGCTGGACGACGACGCGCTGGCCCTCGCGCTTCTGCCGCTGGCCGCCGCCTGCGCGCGCGCCGATCTCTCCGCTTTTAACGTCGGAGCCATCGCCCGGGGCGTCAGCGGCAACTGGTATTTTGGTGCCAATATGGAGTTTATCGGCGCTACCCTGCAGCAGACCGTACACGCGGAGCAGAGCGCTATCGGCCATGCCTGGCTGCGCGGTGAAAAAGGCCTGTCCGCCATTACCGTCAACTACACCCCGTGCGGCCACTGCCGCCAGTTTATGAACGAGCTGAACAGCGGCCTTGACCTGCGCATTCATCTGCCGGGACGCGAGACGCGCCCCCTGGGCGACTATCTGCCGGATGCGTTCGGCCCCAGGGATCTGCAGATAACCACCCTGCTGATGGACGAACAGCATCACGGCTTTATCCCTGAAGGCGATGCCCTGGCGAGGGCGGCTATCGCGGCGGCGAACCGCAGCCATATGCCCTACAGCCGCTCCCCCAGCGGCCTGGCGCTGGCGTGTCAGGACGGCGCTATCTTCAGCGGCAGCTATGCCGAAAACGCCGCTTTCAACCCGTCGCTGCCGCCGCTGCAGGGCGCGCTGAACCTGCTTAACCTTAACGGCTATGACTACCCGGATATTCAGCGCGCGATCCTTGCGGAAAAAACCGGGACCGCGCTCAGCCAGTGGGAGGCCACCGCCGCCACCCTGAAGGCGCTGGGCTGTCAGCAGATCGAATGGGTAGCCCTCAGGCTCGCATAGGGGCCGCCGGGCTAAAAGGGGCGGGTTTTCGCAACGCCGCCGGATACTGATTTTCATCCGGCGCTTTGCTGAAAATCGCCGCAAACGGCTCGCCGTTTCTTGCGCTACGCCGTCGGGTACAGTAGCCTGAATCAAATTTTCACCTGCGTCGGGCCCACGTCATGTTAAAGCGCATCCTCTCCAGCCTGTTAGCCCTGATTGGTCTGCTGCTGTTGATCGTGCTGGGCCTTGACCGATGGATGAGCTGGAAAACCGCCCCCTATATTTACGATGAGCTGCGGGATCTGCCCTGGCGCCAGGTAGGGGTGGTGCTGGGCACCGCCAAATACTATCGCACCGGGGCAATCAACCAGTATTACCGCTACCGTATTCAGGGGGCGCTGAACGCCTACAACAGCGGCAAAGTTAACTATCTGCTGCTCAGCGGCGACAACGCCATGCAAAGCTATAACGAACCGCGCACCATGCGCAGGGATCTTATCGCCGGGGGCGTCGATCCGGCGGATATCGTCCTTGATTACGCCGGCTTCCGCACGCTGGACTCCATCGTACGCACCCGCAAGGTCTTTGATACCAACGACTTCATCATCATCACCCAGCGCTTTCACTGCGAGCGCGCGCTGTTTATCGCCCTGCATATGGGTATTCAGGCGCAGTGCTATGCGGTGCCTTCGCCGAAAAATATGCTGTCGGTGCGCATACGTGAATTTGGTGCCCGGTTCGGGGCGCTGGCGGATCTGTGGATTTTTAAACGCGAGCCGCGCTTTTTAGGCCCGCTGGTGCCAATCCCCAGCCAGCATCAGGTGCCTGACGACGCTCAGGGCTATCCGGCGGTCACACCCGAACAGCTGCTGGAGCTACAGAAAAAACAGGAAAAATAGCGCCGGCAGGCTGACAAGATGGATACGACAGGGGTTGTCGTGTCCCCGGTCTTTGGACTGACCTTCCTTTGGGAGCTTTTCGACAATTACCGTGCCTGAAAAAAAGCGTCATCGGGGCGTATTTTCGGCCGCGGACAACGGTCTGGCGACATGACGAGTCGCTTATCTTCGCCCCTCCCCTGCTCCCGCGTACGCTTATCGATCTCGCCGCGATCGGCCTTATACTCTATTGCGCCCGGTAGAGAGTCGTAGCCCGCGCGGATTAACGCGGCGGGCCGCTGGCTGGGCTACTTCCTGCGCGCGTACTTCAGGGAGTCCAGCGCTACCGCGAAGATAATGATGCCGCCCTTGATAATATACTGCCAGTACGGGTTTACCCCAATATAGGTCAGGCCGTAGTTGATGACGGTAAAGATAATCACCCCGGTGACCACGCCGAGCACGGTGCCGACGCCGCCGCTAAACGACACGCCGCCCACCACGCAGGCGGCGATGGCGTCAAGTTCATACATAAAGCCCAGGTTATTGGTGGCCGAGCCGATGCGCCCGGCCTCCAGCAGGCCGCCGAAGGCGTAAAACACGCCGGAGAGCGCGTATACCAGCATCAGGTTTAGCGCCACGTTAACCCCGGAAACCTTCGCCGCCTCCGGGTTGCCGCCGATGGCGAAAATGTTTTTGCCAAAGCGTGTTTTATTCCATAGCACCCAGACGAAAACCACCGCAATCAGCGCATAGAAGGTGATATATGAAAGCCGGAAGCTGCCCAGCGCGATAAACCCCTGGGTGAAGGTGGAGAAGCCGCTGTCAAAACCGGAAACGGGCGAGGCTCCGACGTAGTCGTAATAGAGAGAGTTGATGCCGTAGACAATAATCATCGTGCCGAGGGTGGTGATAAACGGGGTCACGTTCAGATAAGCGATAATAATGCCGTTCACCAGGCCGATAATGGCCCCCACCGCGCAGACAATCAGGATCACCAGCGCAATGGGCAGGGTCGCCATATCCGGAAACACCTTATTGGCGTTTTCCAGCGACTGCAGCAGCGTGGCGGCCACCACCGCCGCCAGGCCGACCTGCCGCCCCGCCGACAGATCGGTGCCCTGGGTGACGATCAACCCCGCCACGCCGAGGGCGATAATAATCCGCACCGAGGACTGGGTCAGGATATTGCTCAGGTTAAGCAGGCTTAAAAACGAGGGGTCCTGAAAGATAATAATCGCCAGCAAAATAAAAAGAACGAGGTAAATACCGCCCTCTTTCAGGTACGTCAGCACACTTTTCTTATTTAACGCGCCCATGAATATCCCCGAGCCTAAAGATGCAAAGACGCAAGACGCAGTATTTCGTTTTGCGTGGTCGTTTTGGTGTCAACAATTCCGGAGACAAGGCCGTTGCTCATGACCAGAATACGATCGGTTATCCCTAACAGCTCCGGCATTTCGGAGGAGATAATAATGATCCCTTTGCCCTTCTTCGCCAGCTCCGCAATAAGCTGATAGATTTCAAACTTCGCCCCCACGTCAATACCGCGGGTGGGTTCATCCAGCATTAATATTTCCGGCTGCGTCAGTAGCCAGCGGCCGATAATCACCTTCTGCTGGTTGCCGCCGGACAGCGAGCCAATATAGGTGCGATGGCCCGGCGTTTTAACCCGCATGGCGTCAATCACCCACTGGGTGTCGCTTTTCATGCGGGCATTATCCAGCAGCCCGGCGCTATTTTTATAGCGGTGAATATTGGAGATCAGCGCGTTAAAGCCGATGTCCAGGTATGCATAGATGCCCGTTGAGCGGCGCTCCTCGGTCACCAGCGCGAAGCCGTGGTTAATGGCCTCATTGGCGCTATGGTTGTGGATTGGTTTGCCGTGCAGGGTAAGGGTGCCCGACGACTTCTCGCGGATGCCAAACAGCGTTTCAACAATATCGGTGCGCTTTGCGCCCACCAGACCGGCAATGCCGAGGATCTCGCCCTTGCGCAGATCGAATGAGACGTCGCGGATCGACGGCTGGCGTCGGGAGGTCAGGTTACGCACCTCCAGGATCACCTCCCCCGGCTGGTTCTCTTTGTCCGGAAAGCGCTGGTTCAGCGAGCGGCCCACCATCATGGCGATAATTTTGTCCATATCCAGCCCGTCCAGCGGCTGCGTGGCAATCCACTGGCCGTCACGCAGCACGGTGACCTCGTCGCACAGTTGAAAGATCTCTTCCATCTTATGCGAAATATAGATAATGCCGCAGCCGCGCGCCTTCAGCTTGCGGATAATGGTGAACAGATGGTTCACCTCCTTTTCCGTTAGCGAAGAGGTGGGTTCATCCATAATGACAATGCGGGCATGGTAAGAAAACGCTCTGGCGATTTCGACCATCTGCATTTGCGAAACCGACAGGGTGCCGACGCGGGCGTGCGGATCGATATCAATATCCAGCTCGTCGAATATGGCTTTGGTGTCGCGGTACATCTTTTCCCGATCGACAAACAGGCCTTTGGTCGGGTAGCGCCCCAGCCACATGTTATCCATTACCGAACGCTGTAATACCAGGTTCAGCTCCTGATGCACCATCGAAATACCGTTTTCCAGCGCCTCTTTCGCGGAGTGGAAATCGATCGCTTTACCTTCAAATAAGATGGTGCCGGAATCTTTTTGATAGATGCCAAAAAGGCATTTTAATAAGGTGGATTTCCCCGCGCCGTTCTCCCCCATCAGGGCATGAACAGAGTGCGGGCGAACGTTCAGATTAACGTTTTCAAGCGCCTTAACGCCGGGAAAGGATTTGCTGATACCGCGCATTTCCAGCAGGTATTCGCCTGACGACGGAGTAGTAGTGGTGTCCATAATATTACCCTGTGGGCCTCGCCGGGTGCGTAAAGAACGGGCGCGGCGAGACCGCGCCCGCCCGCGCTATTTGTTGCTGAATTCAGCCAGGTTGTCTTTATCCACGCCGACGTAGGGAACGCGGACGATTTTATTGTCGAGCTTCCAGCGGGTGCCGTCAGCCGCACCTTTGCCGTCGGCGAGGTTCTTCGCCAGCTCAAAGGTGGCCTTCGCCTGATTACCGGCGTCGTTAAGCACCGTCCCGGCCATCGCCCCGGATTTCACCAGCGCCAGCGCTTCCGGCAGCGCATCCACGCCGAACACCGGTACGCTGGATCGGTTATGCGCCTTCAGGGCCTCTATCGCCCCCATCGCCATGGCGTCGTTGTTGGCGATAACCACCTCAATTTTGCTGGCGTTCGGGCCGGAGAGCCAGGCGTCCATTTTGTCCTTGGCCTGGGCGGTATCCCACATGGCGGTATCCAGCTGCAGCCGCTGGGTCTTGATGCCCTTCTCGTTCAGCTCTTTTACCACCCAGGCGGTGCGCGCCTCGGCGTCCGGATGGCCCGGTTCTCCCTTCAGCAGCACAAACTGGATCTGTCCGTCTTTGTTCAGGTCCCAGTCCGGGTGCGCCGCCCAGTGTTTGGCAATCAGATCGCCCTGGATAACGCCAGACTCTTTCGAGTCGGTGCCGACGTAATAAGCCTTGTCATAGCTGTCCAGCGCCTTGCGGGACGGCTCCTTATTGAAGAACACCACCGGCACGTTCTGCCCGCGCGCCTTCTCGATAACCGTCCCCGCCGCGGCCGGATCGACGAGGTTAATCGCCAGCGCCTTTACGCCCCTGGCCAGCAGTACGTCGATCTGATCGTTTTGTCTGGACTGATCGTTCTGGGAGTCGTTCATCAGTAGTTGAACGCCAGGCGTCGCCTTCCCGTCCGCCTCAATCGCCTTACGCACCACGGACATAAAGTTATCGTCATATTTATAAATCGTCACGCCGATGCGGGTGTTGGCGGCATGGGCTGCGGTGCCGAATAACAAGCCCGCCATTACGGCAGCCAGGATCAACGCCTTCTTATTCATGGGATCTCCGGTTTTATTATGCAGGGTAGTGCCTGAGATAAACGCCTGGCGGGACGACAAGTTAAAACCATGTTAAGTAGCGCCAGGGGTACAGATCTAAATAACCGCCTTCCTTGCCCGGTAGCGCGCCAGAACCCGCGCTGTTGACCGCTTAACGCGCCCTGTTCTTACCAGAATTGTTTAATCATCGTTGCGCGAACGTTACGATGGCGCAGGCGAGGCCATCATAACGAGCGCAATGTTAATATACTGTGAATTTACTCACAGATTGAAAGCGGTTACATCCGGCGCGGCCTGCGATAACGCCACCGAATGGCGGCGTACCAGGGTTGGCATAAAGCAGTGCGTCGCCGCGTCATTCAGGATGCCCGCCGCCCCCTGCAGCGCCAGTTCGGTCGCCAGCTTCGCCATCGAAGCCACGGGATAGCGCACGGTGGTCAGCTGCGGATCGGTATAGCGGGCAATGGAAATGTCGTCGAAGCCGATAAGAGAGAGGTGTCGCGGAACGGCGATGCCGTTATCCTTCAGGGCGGCCAGCGCGCCGGCGGCCATGCCGTCGTTATAGGCGAACACGGCGCTAAGCTGGGGGTTGCGCCCCAGCAGCTCCACCATCGCCGCCTCCCCGCCCTGCATATCGGGCGAGCCGGTGCCGATCCAGCCGTCGGGTGGCGTAATTCCGCGCTCCTGCAGCGCAAGACGCCAGCCCTCCCGCCGCCTGTCGTTATCTTCGATGCCGTGGCTGGAGGCGAGATAGCCAATGCGCCGGTGTCCGCAGTCGAGCAGCATCCGGGTGGCCAACTTCGCCCCGCTGGCGTTATCCAGGCAGACGCAGCGGTGAGCGTAGCCGGACACCAGCCGGTTGATCAGCACCATACCGGGGATCTGCGCCATAAACGCGCTCAGTTCCTCATCGCTCAGGGCCTTGGCATGAACAATCAGCGCGCCGCAGCGCTGGCGGATCAGCACCTCAACGGCGTGGCGCTCTTTCTCCGCCTCATGATAGCCGTTGCCGATCAGCACATACTTTCGATGGCGCTGGGCCACCATATCAACGGCCTTTACCAGCGCGCCGAAAAAGGGGTCCGAAACGTCCATCACCACTACGCCGATGATATCGCTTACCTGGCTGGCCAGCGCCTGAGCGTTGGCGTTCGGGCGGTAGTCCAGCAGCGCAGCCGCCTGCCTGACCGCCTCGCGGGTATCGGGAGTGACCAGCGGGCTGTTATTTAACACGCGGGAGACGGTCGCCACGGAAACGCCGGCCTGGCGCGCCACATCGCGAATGGTGATCATAGGTACGGCCCTGTTGGAGGTTGCACAGCGGCTGGCCGCTATTTTGTCAGCGCCAGGGCCGGATCTGCGTGAGAGGAGTCACATTAATGGGAGCGTTTACATCATTTTTGTTAATGATTGTGATCGAGATCGTTATCCATATGTATGCGGCAACGAGCTTCCCGAGGTGCGCCGGGTCAGCTGACGCCACAGCCACTCCACCGGCCCCTGGCGGTAAAAACGCAGCCAAATCGCCGAGAAGAGAATATTCACCAGCCACACCGGCAGCACAAAAAGCAGCAGCGTCGGGCGGTCAAACTGCATGAACAGACCGAACCGGTAAAACAGCGTAGTGCAGATAAGGGTCTGCAGCAGATAGTTAGTGAGCGCCATACGCCCGACGCAGGCCACCGCCAACACGATCCTCAGGCGGCAGAGCTGCGGCCAGTAGCCGAATATCAGCGCGGCATAGCCTATAGCCTGTAGCAGCGCGGCAAGCTGGAACGGGATATGCAGCGGCCAGGTGCCCCAGAAGAACCGCCACCCGAGATGCCACTGCGCGGCGACGGCGGGCAGGACGATGACCACGCCGCTGAAGACCAGCAGCGCGCCGGTGCGACGGTAGTGGCGCAGGGGGAACTGCCCCTTCAGCCAGCCGCTACGCATCAGCGCCGCGCCTGTCAGCATCGTCCCCATCAGCTGCCAGCCGTACAGCGCTCCCAGCGACAGCAGCTGGTCCGCCAGCATGATGGCCCGCCTGCAGACGGCCTCCAGCCCGCCGCCGAGCTTCCACAGCTTTTCGTCATATACGGCGGCGGCTCCCGGTGACCAGGCGTCGCCGGCTTCATTGATGGGGATCATCCCCAGCAGCAGCAGCACGCCGACGCTGACCAGATAAAGCAGCACTCCGGTATTGAACAGGCTTTTCGCCGAGGCGGCGTCGCGCACCAGCCGCCAGCAGATCAGCCCAATCAGGCCATAGGGCAGCAGAATATCGCCTTCCCAGAGCAGCAGCGCGTGAATAAAGCCCAGCAGAACAAGCAGCGTGAGGCGCGACTGGATCCAGTGCTTGCCGCGCGGCAGCAGCATCTGCAGGCCGGCACCAAACAGCAGCGCGAAGAGAGTGAGAAATTTGCCCTGGGCGATAACGCCAATCGCCGCCCAGGTCCAGGCGTCGCCCGCGGCCGGGACGCCGCGCCAGGCGGGGTTCAGGTACGCCGCCTGGGGAAGGCCAAAGCTGTTAATATTCATCAGCAGGATCCCCAGAAGGGCAACGCCGCGAACAAAATCCAGCGTCACATTGCGCGTCATGGACCCCTGCCTTACTTAGTTATGATGTCGCACGGCGCGCAGGAACTCCTGCCGCGTGTTCTGGCTGGACTTAAACAGCCCGCCGAGGGAGGTGGTGGTGGTGGCGCTGGTGGCGTCGCGAATGCCGCGCGCCTTCACGCAGTAGTGCACCGCGTCAATGGAGACCGCCACGTTATTGGTGCCGAGCAGCGTCTGCAGCGCGGTCAGGATCTGCTGGGTCAGACGCTCCTGCACCTGGGGACGCTGGGCGAAGAACTGCACGATGCGGTTGATTTTCGACAGGCCGATCACCGAATCCTTCGGGATATAGGCCACCGTCGCCCTGCCGTCGATGGTGACAAAGTGGTGTTCGCAGGTGCTGGTCAGGGTGATATCGCGCACCGTCACCATTTCGTCAACCTTCATTTTATTTTCAATCACGGTGATCTTCGGGAAATTCGCGTAATCAAGGCCGGAGAAAATCTCATCAACGTACATTTTGGCGATGCGGTGCGGGGTTTCCGTCAGGCTGTCATCGCTCAAATCAAGATTCAGCAGCTGCATAATCTCGGTCATATGGCCGGCGATCCGGCTCTTGCGCGTTTCGTTATCCATCTCAAGCACCGGCGGACGCAGCGGCGTTTCCAGCCCCCGCGCAACCAGCGCTTCATGAACCAGAGCGGCTTCTTTACTGAGTGATGACATTATTTTTCTCCTGCAGGTGTGGCGTCTCCGCCCTGCGTGGGGCAAAGTTTCGGGCTGGTTTACAGCCCGATTATTGTGCGTGAGGCGGCGCACATAATCCAGTCTGCGGCGCGATAATTGTTGAAATCAGCCGGACGACGCCGGGCTGAAACCGCACGGACGGGTAGCGCGACGCCGATAATGGAGCATACTGCTTTATCAGGAGCGTGAAAGCGGGGCACCAAGAGATAAATAATCTGTATGATGAGCTTCAGCAAACGCAACCCGGTTGACGATAATAAGGAGCCCTGCATGGAAATGCTCGAAGAGCACCGCTGCTTTGGCGGTCGGCAGCAGCGCTGGCGGCACCACGCCAGCACCCTGAACTGCGCCATGACCTTCACTATTTTTCTTCCCCCTCCCCGCGACGGCGCGCCGCCGCCGGTGCTCTGGTGGCTGTCCGGCCTGACCTGCACCGACGAGAACTTCGCCAGCAAAGCCGGCGCGCAGCGCGTGGCCGCCGGGCTGGGGATCGCGCTGGTGATGCCCGACACCAGCCCGCGCGGCGACGCGGTGGCCGACGACGAGAGCTACGATCTGGGCCAGGGTGCCGGGTTTTATCTCAACGCCACGCGGCAGCCCTGGGCGGCACACTACCGGATGTATGACTACCTGCGCGATGAGCTACCGGCGCTGATTCAGTCGCAGTTTACGCTCGGCGATCGCCGGGCCATCAGCGGCCATTCAATGGGCGGCCACGGGGCGCTGATCATGGCGCTGAAAAATCCGGGCCGCTACGCCAGCGTTTCCGCTTTCGCGCCGATCGTCAACCCGTGCCGCGTGCCCTGGGGCGAGAAGGCGTTCACCGCCTACCTGGGCGCGGATCGCTCAGCGTGGACCGAATGGGACAGCTGCGCCCTGATGTACGCCAGCCGCCCGGAACAGGCGATCCCAACCCTTATCGACCAGGGCGACAACGATACCTTTCTGGCCGGGCAGCTACAGCCCGCCGTTCTGGCGGAGGCCGCCCGGCAGAAGGCCTGGCCAATGACCCTGCGCATTCAGCCCGGCTACGATCACAGCTATTACTTCATCGCTTCTTTTATTGAGGAGCATCTGCGCTTTCACGCGCAGTATCTGCTCAAATAAGCGCGTCTGTGCGTTCGCGAGCGGTGCCTGTCAGGGCACTGCTCTCCCTCTCTGTTCCACCCGCCCCAGCATCTTCCGCGTTTCCTCACTTTTTCTTCATTATTTCTTCATTTTTATCGGAACTTATCTGCTTGATTTCTAATCTTTTTCGCAGCACCCTCAGACAAATCAAATGATTTTGATTATCATTAGTGTTTACAAAACTTCATACTTTTGTACAATTCCCTCGCTGCTTTATCTAAAAGAGTTCTTAAAAGACAAATACATACCGTCACTACGCTTTTTCCCGGCGCACGGTTTTATTATTGAATGGAATGACAAAATGACCAGATTTCACGTTAAGGCTCTCGCTGCCGCCGTGTGCGTAGCCAGCCTCCCATCGCTTGTCTACGCGGCCGACCAGGATACGATGGTGGTCAGCGCAACGGGGTTTGAACAGAAAATCCAGAACGCTCCCGCCTCTATCTCCGTCATCAGCAAACAGCAGCTGGAGGACAAAGCCTACCGCGACGTGACCGATGCGCTGAAAGATGTGCCCGGCGTGGTGGTGACCGGCGGCGGAAGCAGCAGCGACATCAGCATTCGCGGGATGGGCTCGCAGTACACCCTTTTTCTGGTCAACGGCAAACGCATCAGCACCCGCACCACCCGGCCGAACAGCGATAACTCCGGCATCGAACAGGGCTGGCTGCCGCCGCTGGAGTCCATTGAGCGCATCGAAGTGATCCGCGGGCCGATGTCATCGCTGTATGGATCTGACGCAATGGGCGGCGTGATTAACGTAATCACCAAAAAAATCTCCAATACCCAGGGCTGGAACGGCTCGCTGCACGGCGACGCCACCTTTCAGGAAGACCGCGACTCCGGCGATATTTACCAGACCAACGCCTACGCCGCCGGCCCGTTGATTGACGGCCTGCTGGGCGCGAAGGTGACCGGGCTGCTCTCCCGGCGCGCGGAAGACCAGATCGTCAACGGCTATAACGAACAGCGCCTGCGCAACGGCGCGTTGACGCTGAGCTTCACCCCAGACGACAAAAACGACATCGATTTCGACATCGCCCGCGAGCTGCAGGACCGCAACAGCACCCCCGGCAAGTCAAAAGCCACGGAATCCTGCTCCAAAGGAAAATGTAAGCCCAATACCGAAAGCAGAAGCCGCTATGAGCACACCACTTACTCCGTGACCCACAGCGGCTACTACGACGATTTCAACACCACCAGCTATCTGCAGCGGGAAGAGACCAACAACCCGGGGCGTAGCATGAAGTCTTACAACACCCTCTTTAACACCCAGAATCAGATCTTCCTCGGTGCCCATACCCTGACGTTGGGCGGCCAGTACCGCTACGAGAAGCTGAGCGACGCCGGCAACCAGCTGAAAGCCTATCAGGATCTCAGCCAGCTGACCCGCTGGAGCTGGGCGCTGTTCGCCGAAGATGAGTGGGCGATCGCCGACAACTTTACCCTGACCGGCGGCATCCGCATGGATAAGGACGAGAACTACGGCGACAACTGGACCCCGCGTGGCTATGGCGTCTGGCATATCAACGATCGCTGGACCTTAAAAGGCGGCGTCTCGGCGGGCTATCGCGCGCCGGATCTGCGCCAGTCCACCGCCGGCTGGGGGCAGGTCACCGGCGGCGGCAGCCGCAACGGCATTATCGTCGGCAACCCGGACCTGAAGCCGGAAAAAAGCGTGAGCGAGGAGCTGGCCCTGCTGTGGGACAACGGCGATAACCTCAACGCCGGCGTCACGCTGTTCAATACGGACTTCAAGGACAAAATCAGCGAGGTACGCCGCTGCGAAGACGATCCGGCCTGCGCTATCGGCGGCACCCAGTACGACTTCGTCAGCGATCGCGTCAACGTGGATAAAGCCAATATGCGCGGCGTGGAGTCCACCTTTGGCTGGAAGATCACCCCTGAGGTTAACTGGACGGCGAATTACACTTACACGGAGTCTGAGCAAAAAAGCGGCCAGTTCTCCGGTAAGCCGCTGAACAAAATGCCAAAGCATATGTTCAACACCACTCTCGACTGGCAGGCTACCCAGGATCTGGGCTTCTGGAGCCGCCTCAACTTCCGCGGTAAAACCTCGGAATACCTGAGCCGGGCCTCCATGTCGCAGGGCAAGCCCTCCTACACCCAGGTGGACGTGGGCGTGCGCTATAACGTCAACAAAAATCTGCTGGCAACCGCGGGCGTGTATAACCTTCTTGATAAGCAGATCGATTATGAAAATTACGACACCGTTCTCGACGGACGTCGCTACACGGTTGGTCTGACCTGGAATTTCTGATCTGACCCCGCTAACGCCCCGGCCGGTTTATCCTGCCGGGGCGATTTTATTTCCCGCCGGAGCGTTCTACCGCTTCCGGAGCCGGACAGGCTGACGAGGGCAAAACGCGGCGGCGCAAGAGAAATCGGGCCGTCGCTGAGGGAGAATTTTCACTCCCGGCGCGCAAAGGCGGCGGCCGCCTTTGCGCATCCAGCCGCATCAGCCGGTGCCGGGGAGCGGTAATCTGCAAAGATGGGGATTGAAACGCTGACGGCCAGAAAACCGCGCTCCCGGCGTGGGGAGCGCTGTCGGACGATGCGCTTAGCGCTGCCTCTTGCCCTGCTCCGGGAAGTGCATTTCGCTGTAGCGCACAAAGCGCGTGCCCTTCACCAGCTTATAGCCAAACCAGATAGCCAGGAACAGCGGAATACCGATGTAGGTCGCCGCCACGCCGCCCCAGTCGATGGTCTCCTTCAGGAACGCCTCGTAGTTCTGCCCCAGCGTAATGATCAGACACAGCACGAAGGCGAAGATCGGCCCCAGCGGGAAGAAGCCTGAGCGGTAAGGCAGATCTCCCACGTCATTACCCTGCAGCACGTAGCCACGGCGGAAGCGGTAGTGGCTGATGGCGATCCCCAGCCAGGCGATAAAGCCGGTCATCCCGGAGGTGTTCAGCAGCCACAGGTAGACGGTCTGGTTGCCAAACATAGAGGTCAGGAAACAGAGGCCGGCGATGGCCGTGGTGGCGTACAGGGCGTTGCGGGGCACCCCGCCGCGGGAGAGCTTCGCGAAAAGGCGCGGGGCCTTGCCGTCGCAGGCCAGGGTGTAGAGCATACGGGTGGAGGCGTACATCCCGGAGTTGCCCGCCGACAACACCGCCGTCAGAATCACCGCATTCATCACCGCCGCCGCCGAAAGCAGGCCGGCATGTTGAAACACCAGGGTGAACGGGCTGACGCTGATGTCTTTAACATCGTTACGCAGCAGGCTCGGATCGGTGTACGGAACGATCAGGCTGATAATCAGGATCGCAAAGACATAGAACAGCAGAATACGCCAGAACACCTGGCGCACCGCGCGCGGAATGTTCTTCTGGGGATCTTCCGATTCACCGGCGGCGATGCCAATCAGCTCGGTGCCCTGGAAGGAGAAGCCGACAATCATCGCCACACCGATCATCGCCGCAAAGCCGCCGGCAAACGGCGCATCCCCGGTCGTCCAGTTGCCCCAGCCCACCGGCTGCGCGCCCTTAAAGATGCCGAGGATCATCATCAGGCCCACCACGATAAAAATAATTACCGTTGTCACTTTGATCAGCGAAAACCAGTATTCCGCCTCGCCAAAGCCCCTGACCGAGATATAGTTGAGCAGGAAAATCACGCCCAGGAACAGGGCGCTCCAGATCCAGCCCGGCGTGTCCGGGAACCACCAGCTCATCACCAGCTGCGCCGCCACCAGGTCAACGGCGATGGTCACCGCCCAGTTGTACCAGTAGTTCCAGCCCAGCGCGAAGCCAAACCCCTCGTCGACATAGTTCTGCCCGTAGGTGGCGAAGGAGCCGGAAACCGGCATATAGGCCGCCAGCTCGCCGAGGCTGGTCATCAGGAAATAAACCATCAGGCCGATAAGAATATAAGAAAACAGCGCCCCGCCGGGGCCAGCCGCAGAAATGGTTGCGCCGGAGGCGACAAAAAGCCCTGTGCCGATAGAGCCGCCGATGGCGATCATCGTCAGGTGGCGCGCCTTCAGTTCGCGGCGCAGCCCGGGCGTCTGGGTGCTTTTATTTTCGGAAACCATGTGACAATGCTATCCATCCAAAAAATGAGGCGCGATTGTAGCAGACGAACGGGCCGGCCTGCGGCACAAATACGCGGTTATAAGAGACCTTCATGACCGGCCGGGAATTATAAGTAGCAGACCAGGCGTCTCAGCCGTCGCAGTAGCGCAAAAAGCGCAGCAGCGCACTGGAGAGATGTTTCTGGCGGTGGTGGATGCGCCACAGGGTGCGCCTCAGGCGCGGCAACGGCAGCGGGATTTCGCTCAGGGTGCCCGCCTGCAGTTGCTCTTCAATCACCCGCCGCGACAGGCAACTGACCCCCAGTCCGTGCCGCACGGCGTGCTTAATGGCCTCTGAATTACCCAGCTCCATGGACATCTGAAAGCGCGGCAGATGCGACAGCAGCAGGTAATCGACGATCTCGCGGGTGCCGGAGCCGCGTTCGCGCAGGATCCACGGGGCGGCGGCCAGCTGGCTGAGGGTCACCGGCCCCTGGACAAGCGGCGAAGAGGGGGCGGCAAACGCCACCAGATCGTCTTCCAGCCACGGCACGGAGACGATATCCGTATTGTGGCAGGGGCCTTCAATCAGGCCGATGTCGACGCGAAAATCCAGCACCGCGTTGATCGCCTCCAGGCTATTGCCCACGCACACCTCCAGCGGCAGATCCGGAAAGTCGCGCCGGTAGCGGGCAATGGCTGCGGGCAGCACATAGTTGCCGATGGTACTGCTGGCATAGACGCGAATAGCGCCGTTGTCTTCAAGGAACAGCCGTTCGATCTCCACCGCCCGCTCCAGCAGCGCCAGCGCCCGGGGGTAAAGCAGGCGGCCGTGCTCGTTGACAACCAGCCGCTTGCCAACCCGGTCAAACAGCTTCACCCCGAGCTGCCCCTCCAGATCGGTCAGGGCGGCGCTGACCGCAGATTGAGACAGCGCCAGCTTCGCCGACGCCTGGGTCGTTGACCCGCTTTTTAATACTTCGGTGAAGATTTCCAGCTGTCGCAGGGTGATGTGCATCGTCGCTTACCACTTATAAAGATTAATTATAAATATATAATCAATTTTATTTTCAAACCAGACCGTCCTAACCTCTGCCCGGACAAAGGAGAAGGTTATGACAGAACTTACGTTACCGCATCAGCGCCATCGCGCATGGCACTTTATTCCGGGTCTGGCCCTTAGCGCAGTGATTACCGGGGCCGCCCTGTGGGGAGGTGCCGTTCCCGCCGTGGCCGGGGCGGGCTTCAGCGCCCTTACCCTGGCGATTTTGCTGGGAATGGTTATCGGCAACACGCTTTACCCCCGGCTGCACCCGCGCTGCGACGACGGGGTGCTGTTCGCCAAGCAGCATCTGCTGCGGCTGGGCATTATTCTCTACGGCTTTCGCCTCACCTTTTCCCAGATCGCCGACGTCGGCGTCAGCGGCATCGCCATAGATGTTCTGACGCTCACCAGCACCTTTCTGCTGGCCTGCCTGCTCGGACAGAAAGTGTTCGGCCTCGATAAGCAGACCAGCTGGCTTATCGGCGCGGGCAGCAGCATCTGCGGGGCGGCGGCGGTGCTGGCAACCGAGCCGGTTGTAAAGGCCGGGGCCAGCAAGGTCACGGTCGCCGTCGCCACCGTGGTGATATTTGGCACCCTGGCCATCTTCCTCTACCCGGCGATGTATCCGCTGCTCGCCGCCTGGTTCAGCCCGGAAACCTTCGGCATCTACATTGGCTCCACCATGCATGAAGTGGCTCAGGTGGTGGCGGCCGGACACGCCGTCAGCCCGGATGCGGAGAACACGGCGGTGATTGCCAAAATGCTGCGGGTTATGATGCTGGCACCGTTCCTGATTCTTCTCGCCGCGCGGGTAAAACAGCTGTCGCCGGCGGGCGGCGGGCAAAAGAGCAAGATCGCCATTCCGTGGTTTGCCGTTCTGTTTATTGCGGTGGCGATCGTTAACTCGTTCCACCTGCTGCCGGAGGCCGCCGTGTCGGCGCTGATCGCGCTGGACACCGTGCTGCTGGCGATGGCGATGGCCGCCCTGGGGCTGACTACCCACGTCAGCGCCCTGAAGAAGGCCGGAGCCAGGCCTCTGCTGATGGCGCTGGCGCTGTTTATCTGGCTGATTGTCGGCGGCGGGGCGATTAACCTGGCGGTGCACTGGCTTATTGCATAAACCGCTACGCCCCGGACCGGTTAACCCGCTATTATTGGCAGCGTCATTTTTGTCGGCTTCCTGGGGTATAGCCGCGCCCGGAAGCCCGTCGCCGCGACGGCCTTTGCTGTGCCCCGCCCCGCCGCCGATGAAGCTGCGGGCATCAGGCGCGTTTTATGGCCTTGCCAACTACGCGGAAAAACTAAGAGGTATTGAGAGTGGTCAAAAAAAGAGCAGCCCGCATCCCTTTGCTCCGCCGTCCGCCGGGGCAGGCTCCCCAGGGGGCCTTTTGATGAAGTATATCGGAGCGCACGTCAGCGCGGCCGGCGGCCTGGCAAACGCCGTTATTCGCGCCGCGGAGATAAACGCCACCGCGTTTGCCCTGTTCACTAAAAACCAGCGCCAGTGGCGCGCCGCGCCGCTTACCGCCCAGGCGATCGATGACTTTCAGGCCGCCTGCGAGAAATATCACTTCACCGCCGGGCAAATCCTGCCGCACGACAGCTACCTGATCAATCTTGGCCATCCGGCCAGCGAGGCGCTGGAAAAATCACGCGAAGCGTTTCTTGATGAGATGCAGCGCTGCGAGCAGCTCGGCCTGTCGCTGCTGAACTTTCATCCCGGCAGCCATCTGCAGCAAATAGCGGAAGAGGCGTGCCTGGCGCGGATAGCCGAGTCCATCAACCGCGTTCTTGATAAAACCCAGGGCGTGACCGCGGTGATTGAAAACACCGCCGGCCAGGGCAGCAACCTGGGATACCGGTTCGAACAGCTGGCGGCCATCATCGACGGCGTGGAGGACAAATCGCGCGTCGGGGTCTGTATCGACACCTGCCACGCCTTCGCCGCCGGCTACGATCTGCGCACGCCCGAAGCCTGCGAAGCAACCTTTGCCGAATTTGGCCGTATCGTCGGCTTTAACTATCTGCGCGGGATGCATCTCAACGACGCCAAAAGCGCCTTCGGCAGCCGCGTGGATCGCCACCACAGTCTGGGAGAAGGTAATATTGGTCATGATGCGTTTCGCTGGCTGATGCAGGATCCGCGTTTTGACGGTATTCCGCTGGTGCTGGAAACCATCAACCCGGATATCTGGGCGGAGGAGATTGCCTGGCTGAAAGCGGAAGCCCCGCTGTAGCGCCGGGGCTTTCGCTGGCTGCCCGCCAGCCCGGCATTATCCGGACCGGCGGGCGTTGCCGGCTCCGGCCGGAAGGAGTTTTCTTCGCCGTCAGTCGAACGGCTTCAGGTCGACGCGGGCCATCATGGCGGCCAGCTGGGGGCGATCGGTGATTCCCACGCTGCTCTGGCTGACCGCCAGGGCGGCCACCGCCGTCGCCAGGCGCAGCGTATGTTCGCTGGACTCGCGCATCAGCAGACCGTAGATCAGGCCGCCAACCATCGAGTCACCCGCCCCGACGGTGCTGACCACCTCAACGGCCGGCGGCCTGGCGATCCACTCGCCGGAGGCGTTGACCCACAGCGCGCCCTCGGCCCCCAGCGAAATCACCACGTGAGCAATGCCCTGCTCGCGCAGCGCGTGCGCCGCCTCGATCACCTCTTTCATCTGCGGAAGCTTGCGGCCTGCCCAGATCTCCAGCTCGCGGCGATTTGGCTTCACCAGCCAGGGCGCGGCCTTCAGTCCCGCAACCAGCGCTTCACGGCTGCTGTCAAAGATAATGCACGGACACTGGCTGCGCAGGCGGGTCATCCAGTCGGTAAAGGCTTCCGGGCTGACCCCTTCAGGCAGACTGCCGCTGACGCAGACCATATCGAACTGCCCCAGCCAGCTCAGGGAATCATTAACAAAGCGCTCCCAGTCGGCGGGAGCAACGTCAAAGCCGGAGAAGTTAAAGTCAGTATCTCCGCCCTCTTTTTCCGTCAGCTTAACGTTGATCCGGGTGCGCCCCGGCACCACCTGAAAGCGGTTGGCGATGCCCAGCTCGCTGAACAGCTGCTGAAACCCGTCCTGATTATCTTTACCGAGGAAACCGCCGACCGTAACGTCAATGCCGAGATCCTTAAGGACCTTCGCAACATTAATGCCCTTGCCTGCCGCATGCAGGCCGGTGGTTTTCACCAGGTTGACTTCGCCACGCTCAATTTCCGGGCAGAAACCGACCAGATCGTAGGCCGGATTAAGAGTAATGGTGGCAACACGTCTGCTCATTGCGCCCCCTCCGCCGAACCGGCCCCGGCGGCTGTCAGCCTCCGTTCAGCATCTGCCCGCCGGACGCCGGATCTGACGTCCAAAGCCGCGGCCTGCATCAGGCGCTTTCCATCGGCTGATTTGCTGCTTCCGTTAATACTGTTCACGATAATTTCACTGTTAGTTTATTAATAATGCTGGGTTACAGGCGCTTGCCGGACCAAAGCGATCCCGCCTGCGTAAGAAAAGACGCGGCGTTGCGTCATGAATGAGAGGATATCACTGAAACGTTTCACTAGATCTTACGCTTTCTGCCGCCGCGCGCAACAACAGCCCCTCTTTTTGATCGTAAAAATTAGAGATAATGCACATTTTTTTCTGCACCGCGCCCGCAGCGGCAGCCGGTTCGGCGTTCCGCCGGGAGGCTTCAGCAGCTTCAGCTGCCGCCGTCACAGTGCGCATTACGCTTTTGATTTTTCGTGGCAATTTGATTTCAATATCTGTTTATTTGTCGCCGGGCGGCGTAAACTCCGCCTCTTTTCATCACTGATACAGAAACATGCATAACGCCCCAGCCGCCGCTGCAAAATCAATTGACCTGACGTCGATGGCCTTCCTGACCGTCGCGTTTCTGACCGGCATCGCCGGCGCGCTACAGACGCCCACCCTGAGTATCTTTCTGACGGATGAGGTTCACGCCCGCCCCGGTATGGTCGGCTTCTTCTTCACCGGCAGCGCCGTCATCGGTATTGTGGTCAGCCAGTTTCTCGCCGGCCGCTCCGACCGCAAGGGCGATCGTAAAAAGCTGATTGTCTTCTGCTGCCTGCTCGGTACGCTGGCCTGCGTGCTGTTTGCCTGGAACCGCAACTATTTCATTCTGCTGTTCCTCGGCGTGTTCCTCAGCAGCTTTGGCTCTACCGCCAACCCGCAGATGTTCGCGCTGGCCCGGGAGCACGCCGATCGCACCGGCCGGGAAGCGGTGATGTTCAGTTCGATTCTTCGCGCTCAGGTCTCGCTGGCGTGGGTGATTGGCCCGCCGCTGGCCTGGGCGCTGGCAATGGGCTTTAGCTTCGTGGTGATGTACCTGAGCGCGGCGGTGGCCTTCATCGTTTGCGGGGCGATCGTCTGGTTCTTTCTCCCCTCAATGCGTAAAGAGGCTCCGCTTGCTGCCGGCAGCCTGGAAGCGCCGCGCCGTAACCGTCGCGACGCGCTGCTGCTGTTTATTATCTGCACCTTAATGTGGGGCACCAACAGCCTGTACATCATTAATATGCCGCTGTTTATCATTAACGAGCTGCATCTGCCGGCGAAGCTGGCGGGGGTGATGATGGGAACCGCCGCCGGGCTGGAGATCCCTGTCATGTTGATCGCCGGCTATTTCGCCAGGCGGCTGGGTAAGCGCCTGCTGATGTGCATTGCCGCCGCGGGAGGCTTTTGCTTCTATGCCGGTATGCTGGTGGCGCATTCGCCCGCCGCGCTGCTGGCGCTACAGCTGCTGAACGCCATCTATATCGGTATTCTTGGCGGCATCGGGATGCTCTATTTTCAGGATCTGATGCCGGGCCAGGCGGGATCGGCCACCACGCTGTACACCAACACCATCCGCGTGGGCTGGATTATCGCCGGTTCGCTGGCGGGAGTGGCGGCCGAAATCTGGAACTATCACGCGGTCTTCTGGTTCGCGCTGGTGATGATCGTCGGCACCCTTGTCTGCCTGGCGCGAATTAAGGACGTTCCGGCGCGGTCAGCGCCTCCAGCGCAATAAGCCAGGTCATCGCCTCCTCCCGCGATCGGCCGCACATTTCTGCGGCGGGCTGCAGCCCGGCGCACACCTTCGGCCGCAGCGGCGAGTGAAAGATCCGACACCGCTGATGCTCATCCAGCTGGACGCAGGGCGTGTTGGCCGGTTTGCCCTCGGGCATACCGGGAATGGGGCTGGAGATCGAAGGCGCGGTGCAGCACGCGCCGCAGTCCGGACGGCATTCCATAACGTATTCTCTTTATTTAACAGGTGCCAACGCGCTACACGAATGCCCGAAGCGGCAGGTAAATAACTCATTTACGCCTGCGAGGAGCGACGCAGATACCCGCGCATCCGCACAGTACGCGCCCGGAGAGAGCGGGCGCGGGAAGTGTATCGCATCTTTTTCAGGCCGGCAAAAGTGACATTTCCACTTGCCTGAACGCTGCGGCGCGAGTAGTTTGACGCGATATTTTCACACTCTCCACAACAGGATTTTTGTAAATGCCAAGAGCGAATGAAATTAAAAAGGGTATGGTACTGAACTACAACGGCAAGCTGCTGATTGTGAAAGATATCGATATTCAATCCCCCACCGCCCGCGGCGCGGCGACGCTGTATAAAATGCGTTTTTCCGACGTTCGCACCGGCCTGAAGGTCGAAGAGCGCTTCAAGGGCGACGATCTCGTTGATACCGTGACCCTGAACCGCCGGGGCGTTGATTTTTCCTACGTCGACGGCAACGAATACGTCTTCATGGATAAAGAAGACTATACCCCCTATACCTTCACCAAAGATCAGATTGAAGAGGAGCTGCAGTTCATGCCGGAGGGTGGTATGCCGGATATGCAGGTGCTGCTGTGGGACGGCCAGCTGCTGGCCCTTGAGCTGCCCCAGACCGTCGATCTGGAAATCGTCGATACCGCGCCGGGCATTAAGGGCGCTTCCGCCAGTGCGCGCAACAAGCCCGCGACGCTCAGCACCGGCCTGGTGATCCAGGTTCCGGAATACCTGAGCGCCGGGGAGAAAATTCGCATTCACATCGAAGAGCGCCGCTATATGGGCCGCGCCGATTAAGCGATTATCCCGTAAGGTTATTGAACCCGACCGGACGTGGGGAAGCGCTTCGCCACTCATCTTTCCCTGCGTTCAGGCGGCCTGCGCCAGCCGGAATAACCGCTGAGCATTATAAAAAAGGGACGGCCCGCAGGCCGTCCCTTTCAGGTTGATGACTAAAGAGGGAAAAATGTCTTTTTTCCCTCTTTGTGGTTAGCAACCGAAAATCAATACATTGATTTTCCTTGTTTATTTTTGTGGTGGTTATGGCTGAACGAGTTCGGCCTGGGGTTTGTCATCAGTCTCCTTTTTACCTCTGCCGGACGAATTACAGCAGATCGCGGAACTGGGTCATTTTCAGCGCCAGCTCTACGCCGCGCACTTCCGCCAGCCCCTTCAGACGACCAATTGCCGAGTAGCCAGGGTTGGTTTTCTTACGCAGATCGTCAAGCATCTGATGGCCGTGATCCGGACGCATCGGAATCGGCCGCAGATCGCCCGCCTTTTTCCGCCGCTGCTCCTCTTTGAGGATCGCCGTTACCACCGCCACCATGTCGACGTCGCCCTGCAGATGGGCACCTTCGTGGAAGGTTTTCGGGTTCGCTTCGCGGCAGGTGGCGCGCAGGTGGGTAAAGTGAATGCGGTCACCGAAGGTTTCAATCATCTTCACCAGATCGTTATCGGCGCGTACGCCGTAAGAGCCGGTGCACATGGTGAAGCCGTTATAAATGCTGTCGACGGTCTCTTTCAGCCACTGCATATCCTCAATGGTTGAGACAATGCGCGGCAGGCCGAGGATCGGCCGCGGCGGATCGTCCGGGTGAACCGCCAGGCGCACGCCCGCCTCTTCGGCTACCGGAACGATGGCGCGCAGGAAAACGGCCATATTTTCACGCAGATCGTCTTTGCTGATGTTGTCATACTCCGCCAGGCGCGCGCGGAATTGATCGAGGGTATACCCCTCTTCCGCCCCCGGCAGGCCGGCGATAATATTGCGGGTCAGCTTTGCAACATCCGCTTCGCTCATCCCGTTGAAGTATTCCAGCGCCTGGCGCTGCTCTTCCGCGGTATAATCCGCCGCGGCCCCGCTGCGCTTGAGTATATGCAGCTCAAACGCGGCGAACGCGATCTGATCAAAGCGCAGGGCTTTTGATCCGTCCGGCAGCTCATACTCAAGGTCGGTACGTGTCCAGTCGAGGATCGGCATAAAGTTGTAGCAGACGGTATCAATCCCGCAGGTCGCGAGGTTGCGGATGCTCTGCTGGTAGTTGGCGATCCAGGTCTGGTACTGGCCGGAGCGGGTTTTAATATCTTCATGCACCGGAATACTTTCCACCACCGACCAGGTCAGCCCTTTTTCAGCCAGCAGCGCCTGACGTTTCTGGATTTCTTCCACCGGCCACACTTCGCCGTTGGGAATGTGATGCAGCGCCGTGACCACGCCGGTTGCGCCAGCCTGACGCACATCATCAAGGGAGACCGGATCGCCAGGTCCGTACCAACGCCAGGTTTGTTCCATCGCTTCACCTCACAAGTTGTTATACCAAAATAAGTTACCTGAATGATGACTACCATACAGGCTTCCCCAACAGGATCAATCCGGGGGGCATGATTGGTTGATCCAGCTCACACTCCCCCGATAAATACGGCTTACCAATTCAAATTTTTGTCATATAACTTTACACTGGCGCTGTTAATTAACGGTTATTCAGGTGTAGGCATCAATGACTACTATTGCATCAGCAGCGCTGCCGGAAGGCGTGCAGACCCCGCGGTACGATCGTCGACAGCTCCGGTCGCGTATCGTGCATTTTGGCTTCGGCGCGTTTCATCGCGCCCATCAGGCGCTGCTCACCGACAGGGTGCTTAACGCCCAGGGCGGCGACTGGGGGATCTGCGAAATTAGCCTGTTCAGCGGCGACGTGCTGATGAGCCAGCTGCGCGCGCAGGATCATTTATATACCGTGCTGGAGAAAGGTGCCCACGGCAGTCAGGCGATTGTCGTGGGCGCGGTCAACGAGTGCCTTAACGCCCGGCTGGATTCGCTGGCGGCGATCGTCGAAAAATTCTGCGAGCCGCAGGTGGCCATCGTTTCGCTGACCATTACCGAAAAAGGTTACTGCATCGATCCGGCCAGCGGCGCTCTTGACGTCAATAACCCGCGTATTATCCATGACCTGCAAAACCCCGGCGAGCCGCACTCCGCGCCGGGGATCCTCGTCGAAGCGCTGCACCGTCGCCGCGAGCGCGGGCTGCCGCCGTTTACCGTCCTCTCCTGCGACAATATTCCCGATAACGGCCACGTGGTGAAAAACGCGGTGCTGGGGATGGCGGAAAAACGCTCCTCCGCGCTGGCGGCATGGATTAAAGAGCAGGTCAGCTTTCCCGGAACCATGGTGGACCGCATCGTTCCGGCCGCGACAGATGAAACGCTCGCAGGGATCGCCAGCGCCCTGGGCGTGGCCGATCCCTGCGCCATCAGCTGTGAACCCTTTATCCAGTGGGTGGTTGAAGACAATTTCGTCGCCGGGCGTCCGGCCTGGGAGGCGGCCGGCGTGCAGATGGTCAGTGACGTTCTGCCGTGGGAAGAGATGAAGCTGCGTATGCTCAACGGCAGCCACTCGTTTCTCGCTTACCTCGGCTACCTGGCCGGATTTCAGCACATCAGCGACTGCATGAACGAGAGCGCGTTTCGCGAGGCCGCCCGGCGGCTGATGCTGAAAGAGCAGGCACCGACCCTGCGCATTACCGGCGTAGATTTGGAACAGTATGCCGACAGCCTGCTGGAGCGCTTCGCCAACCCGGCCCTGAAGCACAGAACCTGGCAAATCGCGATGGACGGCAGCCAGAAGCTGCCCCAGCGGATGCTGGCGGGGATCCGGGTTCACCTGACGCGGCAGAGCGACTGGCCGCTGCTGGCGCTGGGGCTTGCGGGCTGGATGCGCTACGTCAACGGGGTTGACGACGCCGGGGAGGCCATCGACGTGCGCGATCCGCTGGCCGACAAAATCCGCGCGGCGGTGGCCGGCAGCAGCGAGAATGAGCGCGTCCGGGCGCTGCTTTCCTTACAGGAAATTTTCGGCGCGGACCTCGGACAAGACCCTCGCTTTGTGGCGTCCGTCGAACAGGCATGGCATCGCCTCACCCACCTCGGCGCTCGCCGGGCGGTGATTGAGACGTTAAAAATTTAACCTTTCCTGCCATTCAGGCGAACGAAGCACCGCTTCGTTCGCCCTTTCCTTCTCTTTTTCCCTTTTTTTAGCCAGGATTAACGACAACATCACCGTCTACCGCCTGAACCGCTCAGGCTGTACAGGGCAAGAGCCTGCGTCATGAATAACAGGATGGCCAGGATCGGATGTTGCGACGGGCGTCCTGTTAACAAACGCGCGTCGCGGCGTCCCCGCCCGGAGTCAGCCTGAAGGATCGCGGATAACACACTCTCCCGGAGCAGAAGTGACCAAAACTAACCTTATCACCGGTTTCCTCGGCAGCGGAAAAACCACCACTATTCTTCATTTACTGGCGCAGAAGAACCCCACGGAGAAATGGGCGGTGCTGGTCAATGAGTTTGGCGAAGTCGGCATCGACGGCGCGCTGCTCGCCGACAGCGGCGCGCTGCTCAAAGAGATCCCCGGCGGCTGCATGTGCTGCGTCAACGGCCTGCCGATGCAGGTGGGCCTGAATACCCTGCTGCGCCAGGGCAGACCGGACCGGCTGCTGATTGAGCCTACCGGGCTGGGGCATCCCAGGCAGATCCTCGATCTGCTGACCGCCCCGGTCTACGAGCCGTGGATCGATCTGCGCGCCACCCTGTGCGTGCTCGATCCTCGCCAGCTGCTGGATGAACGGGCGGTCACTAATGAAAACTTCCGCGATCAGCTGGCGGCTGCGGATATCATCCTCGCCAACAAAGGCGATCGCGCCAGCGAGGAGAGCGAACGCGCGCTGCAGGCCTGGTGGCAGCACTACGGCGGCGAGCGCCAGCTTGTACACGCCGAACGCGGGCAGATTGACGCTCGGCTGCTCGATCGGCCGCGCCATAACCTGGTCACGCTGCCCGCCAGCGCCGCCCACCCGCACGGTCAGGGGGAGAAAAAAGGGCTGGCCGCCCTCAGCCTGCCGGCCCACCAGCGCTGGCGTCGCAGCCTGAACAGCGGGCAGGGTTACCAGGCCTGCGGCTGGATTTTTGATGCCGGGACCGTCTTCGACACTATCGGGCTGCTGGAGTGGGCGCGGCTCGCGCCGGTCGGACGGGTAAAGGGCGTCATGCGAATTGCAGAAGGGCTGGTGCGCATTAACCGCCAGGGCGAGGATCTGCATATCGAGACCCAGAGCGTCGCCCCGCCGGACAGCCGGATAGAACTTATCTCAAGCGATGAAGCGGACTGGAATGCGCTGCAGTCGTCACTGTTGAAGCTTCGTTTAACTGAAATCTTGTAAAGTGGTGGATTGCCTGTGAATGTTGAACACCGAAACATGGATATAAAAACCCAGTGGCCCCGGATACTGATCCTGAATATAGCGGGGGTTGCGCTTTTTCTCTCATGGTATCTTCCCGCCGGACACGGCTTCTGGTCGGCGCTCGATGCCGGGATGTTTCACTTTTTTAACCAGAAGCTGGTTGAAAGCCGGGCGTTCCTCTGGCTGGTGGCATTAACCAATAACCGGGCCTTTGACGGCTGTTCACTGCTGGCGATGGGGGCGCTGATGCTCAGCTTCTGGCGTAAAGAGAGCGCGGCAGGTCGCCGACGGATCCTGATTATCGGGCTGGTGATGCTGCTGGCTGCGGTGGTGCTGAACCAGCTTGGCCAGGCCCTGCTCCCGGTAAAACGCGCCAGCCCCACCCTGACCTTTGAGCACGTCCATCGGGTCAAGGATCTGCTGTCTCTTCCCACTAAAGATGCCTCTAAAGACAGTTTTCCCGGCGACCACGGTATGATGCTGCTTATTTTTTCCGCCTTTATGCTGCGGTATTTCGGGAAGGGAGCAGGCGTGGTCGCCCTTATTATTTTTGTGGTTTTCGCTTTTCCACGGGTCATCATCGGCGCTCACTGGTTTACCGATATCGCCGTAGGTTCTTTCACCGTGGCATTGATTGGCCTGCCGTGGTGGCTAATGACCTCATTAAGCGATCGGCTGATTTCCCTGTTCGACAATTATCTGCCGGGAAATTCGTACAAAATTGAAACAGAAAAGTAAATATAATTAACATCATCAGGCTTTCGCCTCATGCCTGATGATGTTTAAGAAGTAACGCAAAGCGTCTCCCCTCCTCCTTCCCTGATAAATTTCATATTAAAATTAACGGGTTGCCTCTTCTCCCGGATGTTGGCTGTAATGAGTGAGCGAGGACAAATCGGCTTAGTCGATTTGAACGCCGCTGGCGGCGGCCCTTCAGGGCCAGGGCCGAATAAAGCCAGCGTACAGGCAACGTGAAGGATGGCGGGGATATTTACTTTCCGTATCATATTTCCTTATATAAAATCTCGCCAAACCCCTCGCATTGGGCGGGACAATCGGTTAATCTCGAACTCGCTTTGCCTCGCGGGACAAAAATTCGCCTTGCAAAATAAAACTGTGCGATCCCCCACATTTTTATGCTTAAAGAATTGTCTGATAGTGCGCTGGTAATTAGTCTCGTCACGTTTGACATTTTTATAACGATATTTTGTCGTTAAGGACTTCAAGGGAACATAAACAAAATGGTCAAATCTCAACCTTTTTTGAGATATTTTTTGCGGGCAATTCCTGCAGCGGCGGTCGCGGTACTGCTTTCTGCTTGTAGCACAACCCATACCGCACAGAACGTGCATTCTGAGACGCATGCTGTGGGGCAAGAAAGCTCTTCACTGCAAGCCTCTCAGGATGAATTTGAAAGTATGGTGCGTAATCTCGACGTCAAGTCGCGGATTATGGATCAATATGCCGACTGGAAGGGCGTGCGCTACCGCCTGGGCGGCACCAGTAAAAAAGGTATCGACTGCTCCAGCTTTGTGCAGCGTACCTTTCGTGAACAGTTTGGTTTAGAGCTGCCGCGCTCAACGTCGCAACAGCGGGCGATTGGCAAATCCGTTTCGCGCAGCAATCTGCGCACCGGCGATCTGGTGCTTTTCCGCGCCGGCTCTACGGGCCGTCACGTAGGCATTTACATTGGTAACGATCAGTTTGTCCACGCCTCTACCAGCAGCGGCGTGATGATCTCCAGCATGAACGATCCCTACTGGAATAAACGCTATAACGAGGCGAGGCGCGTGCTGAACCGCAGCTGACGCAGCTGGTTATTTTCCCTGGGGTCTGACAGGACGTCAAAATAGAGAGCACTGCGCAAGCGGTGCTTTTTTTGTCCCACGCCAGCCTTCACCCACCGCGAAAATGGCCTTACGCCCTGCACGGCATGTGTCTGCTCCACCGGTCGCCCGTTGTCCGGTTCACAGCGCACGCTGCGTCCCTTATCGCTCGCTCAGGCTGGTTTTTTAACGTCCAGCGACTGGCGCGTGCGCGAAGCGTTCACGCTTGCCTTTGATCTGAGTGGATGAACAGCGCGCTCTACGGCGCGGGAAGAGTCGTGGCAGATCTGGCCGCCCTGCTCCGGTGCGCCGGCGGCCATCGCCAGGCCCCGAAGAGGCGGCGCGGTCAGAATGGATTATGGTGAGAAAAAGGCTCCGCGATGGCGACGCCGAAGTTCTTCAGCCGGCAGGTAGCGGCGAATTCGTCCTGACAATTGACGAACAGACACGGCTCGCCTTCGCACTCCAGCACGGAGCAGGCCACCTCGATATCGCTGAGCGCCTGGCTGAGCTTGTGCATCACCGGCCACGCCTTGTCGCCGTTCGGACTCAGCAGTTTAAGCGCCACCAGCTCGTTTTCCGTAGCGTGTCCGTCTTGCGGAATCGGTTCAACTTTAGAACCTGCAAAACCCGCGCTCCAACGATAGTTTTGTGGTAAACGATGAACGATTGAGAGCTGTAATGTCATCACTTTCTTTCCCCGGAAGCACAGTCACTTCACAATTTGTTTACATCCATATTAACACAGCGTTGACAAACCGTCTTCCAACCGTTGCCAGCTGCTGCGCTCCTTATCCCACGTGGCTTCTGAAACCATTGTTAAAATAAATAATTCAGGCAAGGATACATTTACGGGCTATATGTACTCGTTTTTGCGATCCAACTCAACCTATTTAACTACAAGAACGTGACTTTTTAAATAAATGAATTTTACATAAACTAAACAAACAGCGAAAAAATGAACGATTTTTCTTTGACCTGAGTCAAGAAAGGAGCCCACAGGAGCCTCATGTTGTGTATCCGATCACCGTTTTTTAGGGCGGCTTGCATAGATACAAAAGATAATTGAGCTAGCGGCACAAAACGCAATTGACCAGATCATCGGCCACGCCGAGTT
Organism: Intestinirhabdus alba; assembly: GCF_009711095.1. Lineage (GTDB taxonomy): Bacteria > Pseudomonadota > Gammaproteobacteria > Enterobacterales > Enterobacteriaceae > Intestinirhabdus > Intestinirhabdus alba. The sequence goes on along the minus strand of NZ_WMJZ01000026.1, from coordinate 4,511 downwards.
AAAGGTCGCCAGCGACAGCAGCGCGCCAACTATGGCCCCGATACCAAAACGGAAGGTGCCCGCCAGCGAAGAGGCCGTCCCCGCCATGTGCGGAAATTCATCCAGGATCACCGCCATCGCATTGGAGGAAACCATCGACACGCAGCCGACGAATATCGCCACCCCGACCACCAGCGCCCAGAACCCGATGCCGGTCAGCGCGCTGAGCACCAGCCAGATCGCCACCGCAAACTGGATCCACAGGCCGGCGCGAAACATATTCAGTGCGCCAATGCGCCGTACAAAGCGGCTGTTGAAGATGGTCATTACAAACAGAAACACAATGTTCAGCGCGAAGTAGTAGCCAAACTCCTGCGGCGGAACGTGGTTGATCTCGATATAGACAAACGGCCCGGCGCTCAGAAATGAGAACATCCCGGCAAAGCTGAAGCCGCTGGCCAGCATGTAGCTCAGCACGCGCTTATGGCGAAACAGCGAGGCAAAGTTGCCCAGCGTGGTGCGCATACGAAACGGCTGTCGGCGATCCGGCGGCAGCGTCTCTTTAATCAGCAGGAAAATCATGGCCGAGGCGAGGATCGCCGCCAGCGCCAGGATCCAGAAGATATAGTGCCAGCTCAGCCACACCAGCACCCAGCCGCCGACGATGGGTGCCATCAGCGGTGCAATGGTGGTAACCAGCATGACGAACGACATCATCCGCGAAAACTCTTCCTTCGGATAGATATCGCGCATCAGCGCGTTGATCACCACGCTGGCGGCGGCGGCGGCCAGCCCGTGGAAAAAGCGCATCACAATCAGCTGATCGATGGTCTGCGCCAGCGCGCAGGCTGCCGCCGCCGCCGCAAACACCAGCGTACCGCCAAGAATCACCGGCTTCCGCCCCAGGCTGTCGGCCATCGGCCCGTAAATCAGCTGACCCAGCGCAAAACCCAGAATATAGGTGCTCAGGGTCATCTGCGCACTGCCTGCCGACACGCCGAACTGCGCCGAGATCACCGGCAGCGCCGGAAGATACATATCAATAGACAGCGGCATCAGCATGGCCAGAAGGCCAAGAATAAAAACAATGGCAAGTGATGAGTGCTGCCGGGTGGTCACATTATGCTCCTGGAGTTAACGGGCGATTAAAAAATTTCGCGGGCCTGGCGTCTTCCTCTGTCGTTCAGACCCGGCGTGCGCTCGCTGAAGGGGTCGCGCTCTGTGCTTTATAATGGCAAGCGCGCCACTCATTTGGCTGAGTCCTCTTTTACGACGGCAGGCCGACGCTGGCAATTTCGTCAGCGGACAGCGGACGATACTCGCCGGGGGCGAGGTCGGGATCCAGCTCAATGCCGCCGATCCGTTCACGGTGCAGCTCCACCACGTGGTTGCCCACTGCGGCAAACATACGCTTCACCTGATGGTAGCGGCCTTCGCTGATGGTCAGACGCACCCGGGTCGGGGTAATCACCTCCAGCTGCGCCGGCCTGGTCAGCTCTTTCTCATTGTGCAGCTGTACCCCTCTGGCAAACTGCGCGGCGGTCTCTTCCGCTATCGGGGACTCAAGAGTCACCAGATAGCGCTTTTCGCAGCGATGGCGCGGCGAGGTGATGCGGTGCGACCACTGTCCGTCATCGGTCATCAGCACCAGTCCGGTGGTATCGATATCCAGGCGTCCCGCCGCATGTAGCTTATAAGCGACCGGTTCATCAAGAAAATAAAGCACCGTCGGATGATCCGGATCGTCGGTGGAACAGACATAGCCCTGGGGCTTATTCAGCATGAAGTAGCGCGGGCCATGCTGCTGCGCCAGCGCGTTGCCGTCAAAGGCGACGCGGTGTTCCGGCAGCAGTTTAAACGCGGCGTTTCGGGTAACTTCGCCATCCACGGTGATCCGGTTAGCGCGGATCTCACGCCCGGCAATAGCGCGGCTGACGCCGAGCTGCTGAGCGATAAATTTATCAAGTCGCATAACGTTGATTTGGCCTGTAAAGATAAGAAAGTCAGGTGCGGTGCCTGAAAAACAGCGCTAAAGTCCGCTCAGTATAACGGGCTAACAACTTCCCTCAAGGGAAAAAGAATCGTGGCATACTAACGCGCGCGGCGCGGGCTATGAACGCGATGACCGGCGCGCAGGAAGAGTGCCTTACTTATTCTGACGCCAGAGAACCTCACCTGAGCAGACGGCGCGTCGGCTTACGCCGCAGCCGGGTCAACGGCGCGGGCCGGACGGCACTGCCTGCCCGCAGAATAGCGGAATCTCACTGAATTAACGACGTACTGTGAAAATATGAATTTTACTCTTCGCCCCTATCAGCAGGAAGCCGTGGACGCCACGCTTGCCCATTTTCGTCGACATCGCACCCCGGCGGTCATCGTCCTGCCCACCGGTGCGGGCAAAAGTCTGGTTATCGCCGAGCTGGCGCGCCTGGCCCGCGGGCGCGTGCTGGTACTGGCGCACGTGAAGGAGCTGGTGGCACAGAACCATGCCAAGTATCTTGCGCTGGGCCTGGAGGCGGATATTTTCGCCGCCGGGCTGAAGCGCAAAGAGAGCCACGGCAAGGTGGTGTTCGGCAGCGTGCAGTCGGTGGCCCGCAGCCTGGAGGCTTTCAGCAGCGAGTTCTCCCTGCTGATTGTCGATGAGTGCCACCGCATCAGCGACGATGAGGAGAGTCAGTACCAGCAAATCCTTAGCCACCTGAGCAGCGTCAACCCCCGCCTGCGCCTGCTCGGCCTGACCGCCACCCCGTTTCGCCTGGGCAAAGGCTGGATTTACCAGTTCCACTATCACGGCATGGTGCGCGGCACGGAGAAGGCGCTGTTTCGCGACTGCATCTACGAGCTGCCGCTGCGCTACATGATTAAGCACGGCTACCTGACGCCGCCGGAGCGACTGGACATGCCGGTGGTGCAGTATGACTTCAGCCGTCTGCAGGCCCGGAACAACGGTCTGTTCAGCGAGGCCGACCTGAACCGGGAGCTGAAAAAGCAGCGGCGCATTACGCCGCACATCGTCAGCCAGATCGTCGAGTTCGCCGCAGCCCGCAAAGGGGTGATGATCTTCGCCGCCACCGTAGAGCACGCGAAGGAAATTGTTGGCCTGCTGCCCGCCGACGAGGCGGCGCTGATTACCGGCGAAACGCCGGGTGCCGGGCGCGACACGCTGATTGAGGCCTTCAAAGCGCAGCGTTTTCGATACCTGGTTAACGTCGCGGTGCTGACCACCGGCTTCGACGCCCCACATGTCGATCTCATCGCCATCCTGCGCCCGACCGAGTCGGTAAGCCTTTACCAACAGATCGTTGGCCGCGGCCTGCGCCTGGCACCCGGCAAGACCGACTGCCTGATTCTCGACTATGCCGGTAACCCTCACGATCTCTATTCGCCGGAAGTGGGCAGCCCGAAAGGCAAAAGCGACAGCGTGCCGGTGCAGGTCTTCTGTCCCGCCTGCGGCTTCGCCAACACTTTCTGGGGAAAAACCACCGCTGACGGCACCCTGATCGAACACTTTGGCCGCCGCTGCCAGGGCTGGTTTGAGGATGACGAGGGCCATCGTGAACAGTGCGACTTCCGCTTCCGCTTTAAAAACTGTCCCCAGTGCAATGCGGAAAACGACATTGCGGCCCGCCGCTGTCGGGAGTGCGATACGGTGCTGGTGGACCCGGACGATATGCTGAAAGCGGCGCTGAAGCTGAAGGACGCGCTGGTGCTGCGCTGCAGCGGTATGACCATGCAGCACGGCAGCGACGAGAAAGGCGAATGGCTGAAAATCATCTATTTTGATGAAGACGGTGCCGACGTCAGCGAGCGTTTTCGCCTGCGGACTCCGGCTCAGCGCACGGCGTTCGAGCAGCTGTTTATTCGCCCTCACACCCGCACGCCGGGCGTGCCGCTGCGCTGGATAACCGCCGCCGACATCGTGGCGCAGCTGCCGCTGCTGCGTCATCCCGACTTCGTCGTCGCCCGGATGAAGGGCCAATACTGGCAGGTGCGCGAAAAGGTGTTTGACTATGAGGGACGCTTCCGCCGGGCGCATGAATTACGCGGCCGGGCGCACTTTTCGTTGCCGTGAAGGCCAATTGAGTATAGAATCTCGCCCGCTTTTGCATCCGCAGAGCAGAATGTTTACCTGCTGCTGGGTCGCCTGTAGCAGGAATTATTGAAGAGAGATTCAAATGTTTACTATTAACGCTGAAGTTCGTAAAGAGCAGGGTAAGGGTGCGAGCCGCCGCCTGCGCGCCGCTAACAAGTTTCCGGCAATCATCTACGGTGGCGCAGAAGCCCCGATTGCTATCGAGCTGGATCACGATTCGATCATGAACATGCAGGCTAAAGAAGGTTTTTATACTGAAGTTCTGACCATCGTTGTTGACGGTAAAGAAGTAAAAGTTAAAGCTCAGGCCGTACAGCGTCACGCTTTCAAGCCGAAGCTGACCCATATCGACTTCGTTCGCGCGTAATCGCTAACGGGTTGCAGGAAACCCCGCTCACGCGCTGAGGAATCCCCAGTAATGGGCGGGTAAAAAAGGACG
>NZ_WMJZ01000025.1 GCF_009711095.1 Intestinirhabdus alba | reverse complement strand
GTAGCATTTTTAACGTGACACAGAATTCTGAACGCTCTCAGTAAAAAGGCAGAGCCTTTGCCCTGCCTTTAACGGTTTCGGCTTGCTTACTTTTTCTGAGCGCGTTCGAAGGAGGCAATAATTTCTGCTTTTGCCGCTTCAGCGTTATCCCAGCCGTCTACCTTCACCCATTTGCCTTTTTCGAGATCTTTATAGTGCTCAAAGAAGTGGGTGATCTGCGCTTTCAGCAGCTCCGGCAGGTCGTTCACATCCTTAATATGATCGTACTCTTTGCTCAGCTTAGTGTGCGGAACCGCGACCAGCTTGGCGTCTTCGCCGGATTCGTCGGTCATTTTCAGCACGCCCACCGGACGGCAGCGGATCACGGAGCCGGGCTGCAGCGGATACGGCGTCGGAACCAGCACGTCAACCGGGTCACCGTCCAGAGACAGGGTGTGGTTGATATAGCCGTAGTTGCACGGATAGAACATGGCGGTGGACATGAAACGGTCTACGAACAGCGCGCCGCTCTCTTTGTCAACTTCGTATTTAATCGGGTCTGCGTTCGCCGGGATCTCAATAACCACGTAGATATCTTCCGGCAGATCTTTACCCGCAGGGACGTTGAGTAAGCTCATGTCTGTTTCCTTAAAATGTGTGGCAAACAAGTGGCGAGTATTATAGCCAACTCGTGCCGAATGTCTCCGCTTGTTTTTGGGAAGCGGCCCTTCCCGCCGCCTTTTCCACCCCTTTCCGCGGCGGTGAAACGCCTCGCCGTCGCCGCCTTTTTCACCGGCGTAACGTCGCCGGCCCGCCTGAACTTAACGACTGTCGATCGGAGGGGAGGGCGATGTGTTAAACCTTTGCGCCAGGAAAGGCGGCCGACGGGGAAAATCAACGTCGCCCCGGCGAACGACGGCAGCGTATTCGGTAACCTCTCCGTCGACAGCGTCGGGCCGCCTCAGGATGTCAGCAGCGCCCCGCGGCTGGCGATGATCTTCTGATACCAGTAAAAGCTCTCCTTCCGGCTGCGCGAAAGCGTACCGGAGCCATCCTGCTGCAGATCGACATAGATAAAGCCGTACCGCTTATTCACTTCCGCCTTCGAGGCGCTAATCAGATCGATGGGACCCCACGAGGTGTAGCCCATCACCTCAACGCCGTCCTCAATGGCCTCCCGTACCTGGACCAGATGATCGTTAAGATAGCTTATGCGGTAGTCGTCATGGATGCGGCCGTCGCGATCGGGTTTATCCTGCGCTCCCAGCCCGTTTTCCACGATAAACAGCGGCTTCTGATAGCGATCCCAGAGAATGTTCAGCAGCGTACGCAGGCCGATCGGATCGATCTGCCAGCCCCACTCCGAGCTTTCAAGGTGCGGGTTTGGCACCATGTCGAGAATATTTCCCCGCAGCTTTTCCACCAGCCCGGCGTCGGCCGTCACGCAGCCGGTCATGTAATAGCTGAAGGAGATAAAGTCTACGGTATGGCCCAGCGCCTCGCGATCCTGCGGCGTAATCTCCAGGTCGATGTGGTTTTCACGGAAATAGCGCCGCATATAGCCCGGATACGCTCCGCGGCACTGCACGTCGCCAAAAAATTGCCACCGGCGATTGTCCTGCAGGGTGGCAAAAACGTCGGCGGGCTTGCAGGTAAGCGGATAGGTCAGCCCCCCCAGCAGCATATTGCCGATTCTGGCGTCCGGGATCAGCTCGCGGCAGGCTTTTACCGCCAGACCGCTGGCCACCAGCTGATGATGGATCGCCTGATAGATCTCCGCCTGGCTGCACCCCGCCCGCAGGCCGACGCCGGTCAGCGGCGCGTGCAGCGACATATTAATTTCATTAAAGGTCAGCCACAGCTTTACCTTGTGCCGATAGCGGGTAAAGACGCAGCGGGCGTAGCGCTCAAAGAAGGTAATAACCTGACGATTGCCCCAGCCGCCGTAGTTTTCAACCAGCCCCCACGGCATCTCGTAGTGCGACAGAGTGACCAGCGGCTGAATGTTATGGCGCAGCAGTTCGTCAAAAAGCTTGTCATACCAGGCCAGCCCCGCTTCGTTTGGCTCCTCCTCGTCCCCCTGAGGGAAGAGGCGCGTCCACGCGATGGAAATGCGTAAGCAGGTGAAGCCCATCTCTGCGAACAGAGCGATGTCCTCGGGGTAGCGGTGATAAAAGTCGATGGCGACATCCTTGATGCTGTGCTCGCCTTCGCGCCTCGCCACAACCTCGCCGAAGATGCCGTTCGGCTGCATATCCGAGGTGGAAATGCCTTTGCCATCCTCCCGCCATGCCCCTTCAACCTGGTTTGCCGCCAGCGCGCCGCCCCACAAAAAGCCCTCAGGAAAGGTAGTGTTCATAAATTTATCCTTTAATTTTAGCGATTAATGTACAGGAAAGGGTCGCCTGCGCGGACGTGAGGCGACGAGTAGCGGTGCTCAAGCCCGCGGTATTCATCGCTGTTGCTCACCATTATCGGCGTGCTCAGATCGAACCCCTTGCTAAGGAGGGCCTCGCGATCGAAGGCGATCAGCAGATCGCCGGGCTGAACCCTGTCGCCCTCCCTGACGTGGGCGGTGAAATGCTCGCCGTTAAGTTTGACGGTATCAATGCCGACGTGGATCAGCAGTTCGATCCCGCTGTCGCTGAGCAGCCCGATGGCGTGGCGGGTGGAAAACAGGCTGGCGATCTCGCCGCTGAAGGGGGCCACTACCTTTCCCTCAGAGGGAATAATGGCGGCTCCTGCGCCCATCAGCCCGCTGGCGAAGGTGGCGTCCGGCACCGCTTCAAGGGGAATGGCGACGCCGCTCAGCGGGGCCAGCAGCGTATTGTCATCGTGCTTCGCCGCCGCCGTGGCGGCGGACGACGCGGTCGGCACCGCAGGCAGTCCGGCAATCATCGTCATCAGGCAGGCAAACAGGAAGGAGACGCCCACCCCGGCGATGGCCCCCCAGACGGTGGCGTCAACGCCGCTCGCCGGAATGGTCTGGGTCAGGGTAAAGATGCTGGCCAGGCCGAACGAGTAGGCCTGGCTCTGGCTCAGGCCGACAATTGCGCCACCAAGGGCACCGCCGAGGCAGCCAAAGATAAACGGACGGCGGTACGGCAAGGTCACGCCGTAGACGGCAGGTTCGGTAATGCCGAATACGCCGGCGATCGCGGCCGAGCCGGAGAGCGCCTTCAGGCGCTGTTCGCGGGTCTTAATAAATACGCCCAGCGCCGCGCCCACCTGGCCAAATATCGCAGGCAGCAGGATTGCCAGCATCGGATCGTGGCCGTTGACCGCCATATTGTTCATCATCAGCGGGATTAACCCCCAGTGCAGGCCAAAGATGACGCAGACCTGCCACAGGCCGCCGAGTATGCCGCCAGCCAGCCAGGGCGCGAACCGATAGACCACCCGAAAACCGGCCGCCAGCAGCTCTCCGAGGCCGGTTGCCAGCGGCCCGATAACCAGAAAGGTCAGCGGAACGGTGACCGCCAGGCAGATCAGCGGCGTAAAAAAGTTCTTCACCGCGGAGGGCATGAATTTGTCGCACTGGCGCTCCAGCCAGCAGCAGAAACCGGCGGCGCAGATCGTTGGGATCACCGACGAGGCGTAGTTGATCAGGACAACCGGAATGCCGAGAAAGGTCTCCGCTGCGCCATCGGCGGCGCGGAAGGCGTCAACCATCGTCGGATGGACCAGCGCGCCGCCTATCACCATGGTTAAAAAGGGATTGCCGCCAAATTTCTTCCCGGCGGTGTAGCCCAGCACGAGCGGCAGAAAGTAGAACAGGGCGTCGCCGGCGGCGAACAGTATTTTCCAGGTTCCGCTGCTCTCATCCAGCCAGCCGCTGGCCTGGCCCAGGGCGAGCAAGCCTTTCAGTATCCCGCAGGCCGCCAGCACGCCGAGAAACGGGGTGAAAATTCCCGACACCATGTCGATAAAGCTGGCCAGCAGGCCGCTTTTGCCCTCCGGCTTTTTTGCCGGGGGCGGCGCGTCATCGCTCAGGCCCGCCGCCTGACAGAGCGCCAGCCAGACCTCGTGGACGTGGTTGCCGATGACCACCTGAAACTGGCCGCCGCTCTCGACGACCATAATCACGTCAGGGTTGGCCTTCAGCCCTTCGGCGTCGGCTTTACCGTCGTCTCTGAGCTTAAAACGAAGCCGGGTTGCGCAGTGTATCAGGCTGCTGATATTGTCCCGGCCCCCCACGTGACGAAGAATGTCGCCCGCCAGCTCTTCGTATTTCATATTTCTTCCTGTTTTCATGCTGTGATAAAAAACGACCGTCCGTTATGCCCGCCCCGGCAGCGGCGCTCCCGCCGGGCTACTGCTTCAGCCGCGCTTCGTATTGCGCCTGAAACTGCGGGGCGTTCCACGCGCCGTCGAAAAGGGTCCAGGTAATGTATCCCTGGCTGAGCAGGCCTGAGTCGGTGTCGCCGCCGGGAGCCGCCAGCGCGGCCGGATTGAGGCGCTGGAGAGCCTTGCCGTCAGCCGTCAGCTCGTAGTCGATCTGCGGCGTCGGGAACATCTCATTTTCCACGTAGCGCACGCCTTTGATATCCGCCTTCGCCAGCGGCGGGTAGTTGATGCTCAGCCCGGAGCCTTTTGGCAGCAGCGGCTTTCCCGGTTCGCGCCCGGCGCTGAGGGTTTCAACCAGCCCGACGACGTAATCGACGGAATCGGGCCAGTAGCGGCGGGTGCTCGGCCATTTATTCTTCATCTCCTGCTCCGTGAAGAGGTAGCCGATACTGGCGGCGATGGCCGGGAAGCCATAGCGCACCGCCCGCGCCGCGGCGCTAACGGTGCCGGAATTGATCTGCGCCATGCCGGTGTTCGGCCCGTCGTTGACGCCGGAGATCACCAGGTCCGGCGGGCTGTTCTTCAGGATGCCCCGCAGCCCGAAATCGACGGCGTCGGCCGGCGTACCGGGGAAGCAGTAGCGTTTATCCGCCGTTTTTTTCACCTCAAACACTCCGCCGGGCCTGAAGGTAATGGCGGAGCCGATGCCGCTCTGGTTGGTGGCCGGTGCCACCATCCAGACGTCAAAACCTTTTGCCGCCAGCTTTTCCTGTAAGGAAACGCTGCCCGGCGATTCGCAGCCGTCGTCGTTAACAATCAGGATGGTTAGCGGTGCCGCTCCGGCGCAGGTCGCCAGGGCAAAGGTGGAGAGAAGGGCGGCGGCGAGAAATTTCATTTTCATTTTCATTTTCATCGTGACTCCTTATTGAGGGCAGGGCGCAAGCTGAATTCGGCGCAAAAAAAAACCTAAGACACCTCTGGCAGCGCGGCTGCAAAAAGTGTCTTAGGTTTTGCCTGAACCAGTAACAATCCCGGGACAGCTATGAAAATACGCCCGGTAATAGATTTCGTCCAGAGGCGTCCGCTAATTTGTGTGATAGCGATCACCTGCATTGTTATTTTCCATACGTCTGTCCCTATCCCCTCCGGGACCAGCTAAAACGCTTTGCGTAGTGTCAGGTAATAAACGGTAAATAGTCGGGCGGTCTGACAGCACCGCTGCAATAAATAAAACGCTGCTGTTTATGATATGAACACGATCACAATTATCTGTTTCTGCATTATGAATTAGATGTCAATGGAAATTATTAGTGCTATGTTCCCGCTTACTGGATTGTTACTGTACCCGTCGTCTTCTGGCGGTATTTCGTTGGCTGCGTGGGATTATCGTGAATATAACGCCCGGCCCTCTGAATACCATCTGAACGGTGATATACCCTCATATTCGCGTTGCATGACAAAACGCAAAGCGTTTTGAAAGGCGCAGGCCCGAAAGGGCAAGGCTTTTTAAAATCGCGCTGCGCGGCAGGCAGCCTGAAGTATGGCGGGTAATGGTCTGTACAGGCAAAACCTACGACTTTCTTCGCGGTCAGCGCTTAATGACCATGAAGAGGGGCGTAGGTTTTTTTGTTTTTAGCGCCTTTAAAAAAACAAAGGGAGCATGACCGATGAAAAAATGGCTACTCGCATTACTGGTTATCGCCAGCGCGGCGACCAGTCCGTCGCTGATGGCGGAAAATAAAACGACCGCCTCGTCTGATGATGAAGTCACCGTCTGGTTCGTCCGCCACGGTAAGACCTTATTAAATACGTTCGATCGCGTGCAGGGCTGGGTTGACTCACCGCTTACCGATGAGGGCAGGCAGGTGGCCCGCTATTTGGGCGAAGGGCTGAAGGGCGTACATTTCGATCGTTTTTACAGCAGCGATGCGGGCAGGCAGCGCGAAACGATGGCGGTTATGCTGAAACAGGCGGGCGTGACCGGGTATCAGCTTAACGAGCTTGAGGGGCTGCGGGAGGCGTTCTTCGGCGGCTTTGAGGGGGGATATAACAAAGATATGGCCGGCGCGGCCGCGCGTCAGCTGGGGCTGTCCGACGCTGCTGCGCTGTTTCGCGCGATGAAGGCGGGCACGTTGCCGGTGCGCGATAGTCAGAACGCGCTGGCGAAGGCCGATCCCATGGGGCTAACGGAAAACTATATGCAGGTGAAGAGGCGCACCCAGGCGGCGCTGACCGACATTATCAGCCGGGCGAAGGCGGCGGGAGATAAAAACGTTCTGGTTATTTCATCCGGCACCGCCATACAGATCATGATCTCCGATCTAACGGATAATGCAGATAAAAATAAGCCGCTTGCCAACGCTGCGGTGGTGAAAATCATCTACAAGGATGGGCGTTATAGCGTACCTGAGATAGGTACGCTGAAGTACGTCGAGGCAGGAAAAAAAGCGCTGGCGGGTAAATAACCCTCTGGTTATCCGGGCTGCGGGTAAGAGTGCCGCCGACGTTTTGCCCGGAAACCGCGCCAACACGGTTTGATTTTATTTTCAGGATCCTGAACGCATCGCTTCTTCTGTAAGTGAGCGCTTGCTTCAATGTTCTCAGGGAAAACCTATGAATCTGATGCGCATTGCCATAGCGGTTATTACGCTTAGTACCTCTGCGGCCGGATGGGCCGCGGAAGAAAGTAGCAAATTACAATTAAACGGTGGTCTTTATGCCGATTCTTTCCTCAGGGATTCGCATTTAACGCTGTCAGCAAAGAATTACTGGAAATACCTAAAGGAGGAAAACGCTAACCCTAAGACCGTGCATAACGCATGGGGCCAGGGTTTTTCAGCAGACTACCGCTCCGGCTATTTTCATGATCTTATTGGCGTTGACGTGGTTTATTACGGAGCCGTGAAGCTGGGTGCCAGCGATTATTTCAACTCGCGCGGCGTTCTGTATAATAACGGCACCGGGAATAAGAAAAGTAACGCCGACGGATATTCGAAATTTGGGCAGCGCAACCTTAAGCTAAAGTATGCGCTGGGGGAGATGCAGTATCACGCCCGCTGGGGCTGGCAGTTGCTGAAGAACTATGGCGTTATCTCTACCTCGACGCGCCTTTCGCCCACCACCTACTCCGGCCTGAGCGGCTCGGTGAGCTATGGCGATTTGACGCTGCGCGGTGCCTGGGTTGAAAGCGCCATGGACCGTAATTCACCGGATAAAAAGCGCTTCACGACCGGCACCGGGCGTAAAATCGACCATCTCGCCACCGGCGATCTGCTGTGGAAACATCCGCAGCTGGAGGTACAGTACGGCTATGGCGAAAGCGCGAACTACCTGCGCCGCCACCTGCTTTTTACCCACGTCCGGCCTCTGCCCCGGCTGACTCTTGGCACGCAGCTGTACGCCACCCGCGCCCTCGACGACTATCGGGCGATGCCGGCGAAAAAACGTGATTTTGACAATAACGCCTGGCATATTGCCCTCGATGCGACCTGGAAAGCGGATCGCTGGAGCAGCAAGTGGGGCATAGGCTATACCGATGCGAAAAAGGCGCACGAGGTGGGTTTTTATCCGCGTCATATGAGCAAGAACTCGCGCGGCACCTTTACCTCGATGGCCTACGCCGGGGATGATTATCTGCGCGACGGAGAGCTGGTGCTGGCCAACATCTCTGACTACAGGCTGACCCCGACGCTGGCCGTCGGGCTGGCGGGAAATCTGGCGCAGTTTAACTATAAGGGGAACCACGTGCGCACCGGCGAGATCAGCGCCTTCAGCCGCTGGGTGCCCGCCGATCCGCAGCTCAAAAACCTGACGGTGTGGCTGATGTTTGGGCCTGGGTGGTCCTATAAAAGCAGCGGGAAAACGCCGGTGCTCACCGACGGCCACTACACACGTACTCATACCCTGTCATCGGAAGTCATTATTGAGTATCGCTTTGACCTGTTCTGAGCCATAAAAAAGTCCGCGATCGCAATCACGTTTTTCGCCGCGGCATTGTATACCCTAAATAATTCGAGTCGCAGGACAAAACGCAGCGCGTTTTAAACAGCCGCAGGCTGCCTCTGATGAGAGACAGGCATGTCTCTCATTAATCCCCGGAAGCTTACCGGAGTAAGTGACCGGGGTGAACGACAACTCTGCCCGGAGCAGATTTGAACGCCGCGCAGCGGCGGCCCGTCAGGGCGAGTCTCATGGATGAGACGAGTAACCCGAAGCCAACGCACATGCAACTTGAAGTATGATGGGTATAAAATAAGCGGTTAGATTGCACGATAGAGTGTTACCGTATTTGGCAGGCAAAACCTGATTTCCGGCAGCCGCCGACGGTCGGGTTTTTTATTTTTTGGGGTTCGTATGAACATAGCCAAAATCCTTAATAATAACGTCGTTGTGATTCTCGATGACCGGCAGCATGAGCAGGTTGTGATGGGGCGCGGCATCGCCTTTCAGAAGCGACCGGGCGATCCGCTGGATGAATCGCGCATAGAAAAGGTGTTCGCCCTGCAGAGCGATGAGCTGGTCAGCCGGCTCGGCGAGCTGATGAGCCAGATCCCGCTGGAGGTGATGACCGCCTGTGACCGGATCATTGAGCTGGCGCGCTCGCGGCTGGGCAGGCTGCAGGAGAGCCTCTACATCACCCTGACCGACCACTGCCACTATGCCATCGAGCGACAAAAAAAGGGGCTGGCGATTAAAAATGCGCTGCTGTGGGAAACCCGCCGCCTGTACCCGCGTGAGTTTGAGCTGGGGCAGGAGGCGCGGGCGATAATTGCCCGGCGGCTGGGGGTTGAGCTGGCGGAAGATGAAGCGGGATTTATCGCGCTTCACCTGGTCACCGCCCAGCTTAACAGCGAAATGCCGGAGGTGATGCATATCACCCGGGTGATGCAGGAGATCCTCAACCTGGTGAAATATCAGCTGCGCCTTGAGTACGACACCAACACGCTGAGCTATCAGCGCTTTGTTACCCACCTGAAGTTCTTCGCTCAGCGCATGTTGACCCGGACGGTGGTGCCGGATGATGACGCTTCGCTGCACTGTGCGGTCAGGGAGAACTACCCGCGCGCCTGGGCCTGTGCGGAAAAAGTGGCGCGCCACCTGCGGCAGACGTATCAGCGGGAGCTGACCACCGAAGAGACGATGTTTCTTGCCATTCACATTGAGCGCGTACGCAAAGAGATCTGAGCGGGCCGCCGGGCGCTAAGGCCCGACGGTGGGAAACGGCGGGTCTGGCGGGGATAACCTCCGCGGATCTGCCGCTGTTTCCGGCGATCAGGCGTCCGGATATTCGCGCAGGAAGCGCTCTACGTCATCAACCATATGGTTATTGCCGACGAAGAACGAACGGCGCTGGTGCAGGCTGGTTGGCGTGATGTCCAGAATGCGCTCCTTGCCATCGCTGGCTTTACCGCCCGCCTGTTCGGCGAGGAAGGCCATCGGATTGCACTCATACAGCAGGCGCAGCTTGCCTTCCGGATGGCTGGCGGTGCTGGGGTAGAGATAGATACCGCCTTTCAGCAGGTTGCGATGGAAGTCCGCCACCAGCGAGCCGATATAGCGCGTGGTGTACGGGCGGTGCGTCGCTTTATCCTCTTCCTGGCAGAATTTAAGGTACTTCTTCACGCCGTTCGGGAAGCGGATATAGTTGCCCTCGTTGATAGAGTAGGTGAAGCCCTTCTCCGGGAAGCGCATCCGCTCCTGGCACAGGCAGAACACGCCCAGTGACGGATCGTAAGTAAAGGCGTGGACGCCGCAGCCGGTGGTATAAACCAGCATGGTTGAGGAGCCATAAACCACATAGCCCGCCGCAACCTGCTTGCTGCCCGGCTGCAGGAAGTCCTCTTCCGTTACCGGCGTGCCGACCGGCGTTACGCGGCGATAAATAGAGAAAATAGTGCCGACGGAGACGTTAACGTCGATATTGGAAGAGCCATCCAGCGGGTCCATCAGCACCACATATTTCGCGTGCTCGCAGCCTTCAAAGACGACGATTTCGTCTTCTTCTTCAGAGGCGATACCCGCTACAATATCGCGCGCCTTCAGTGCTGCTTTCAGTTTTTCGTTCGCGAACAGATCGAGCTTCTGCTGAACCTCACCCTGAACGTTTTCAGCACCGCTGGCACCCAGGATATCGACCAGACCGGCCTTGTTGATATCGCGGTGGATGATCTTCGCGCCCAGCTTTATTGCCGACAACAAAGCAGTCAGCTCGCCCGTGGCATGAGAGAACTCGTGCTGCTTTTCGACAATAAATTCACCTAACGTTTTCATAACACTTTCCCGGCAATGAGTATGGAATAAAGGGACCCCGTTAATCTTAACAAATATTTCAGCCCCTGCGCTTGGGTGAATCGCGCCAGCAAACAACAGATTGTCCTCAAATACGTTTCTCAGTTGCCGGACATGTGCGTAAAATGGCGACCAGATGACAAAAGGACAGTGACGTATGCGCATTCATATATTGGGTATTTGTGGCACTTTCATGGGTGGTCTGGCAATGCTGGCGCGCTCGCTCGGTCATACGGTAACCGGTTCGGATGCTAACGTGTATCCGCCGATGAGCACGCTGCTGGAGGACCAGGGCATTGAGCTGATTCAGGGGTATGATCCCGGCCAGCTCGATCCACAGCCGGACCTGGTTATCATTGGCAACGCCATGTCCCGCGGCAACCCCTGCGTTGAGGCGGTGCTGGAGCGAAGCATTCCCTATATGTCCGGTCCGCAGTGGCTGCACGACTACGTGCTGCGCGACCGCTGGGTGCTGGCGGTGGCCGGTACGCACGGGAAAACCACCACCGCCGGCATGGCCGCGTGGATCCTCGAAGCCTGCGGCTACAAGCCCGGCTTCGCCATCGGCGGCGTGCCGGGCAACTTTGCGGTTTCCGCGCGACTCGGCGACAGCCCGTTCTTCGTCATTGAGGCGGATGAATACGACAGCGCTTTCTTCGATAAGCGTTCCAAATTCGTCCACTACTGTCCGCGCACCCTGATCCTCAATAACCTTGAGTTCGATCACGCGGATATCTTTGATGATCTGAAGGCGATTCAGAAGCAGTTCCACCATCTTGTGCGCATCGTTCCGGGGCAGGGGAAAATTATCTGGCCTGAGCACGATATTAACCTGAAGCAGACGATGGCGATGGGCTGCTGGAGCGAGCAGGAGCTGGTGGGCGAACAGGGCCACTGGCAGGCGAAAAAACTGAACGCCGACGCCTCCGCATGGGAAGTGTGGCTGGACGGCGAGAAGGCGGGCGAAGTGCACTGGTCGCTGGTCGGAGAGCACAACATGCATAACGGGCTGATGGCCATCGCCGCCGCGCGCCACGTGGGGGTTGCGCCCGCCGAGGCCGCCCGCGCGCTCGGTTCGTTTGTTAACGCCCGCCGCCGCCTGGAGCTGCGCGGCGAAGCCAACGGGGTGAGCGTATATGACGATTTCGCCCACCACCCGACGGCGATACTGGCGACCCTTGCCGCCCTGCGCGGCAAGGTGGGCGGCACCGCGCGGATCGTCGCGGTACTGGAGCCGCGCTCCAACACCATGAAAATGGGGATCTGTAAGGACGATCTGGCACCGTCGTTAGGACGGGCCGATGAGGTATTTCTGCTGCAGCCCCAGCACATCCCGTGGCAGGTTTCCGAGGTGGCCGACGCCTGCGTACAGCCCGCCCACTGGAGCAGCGATGTGGATGCGCTGGCGGATATGGTGGTGAAAACCGCCCAGCCGGGCGATCACATTCTGGTGATGAGCAACGGCGGCTTCGGCGGCATCCATCAGAAGCTGCTGGATAAACTTGCAGCAAAAGCTCAACGATAAGCCAAAAATTTGTTTTACTATGCGGCCAGACGGCGATCCGTCTGGCCTTTTTTATTCCCTTGTCCCGGCGGCAAGGATTTATTTTCAATACCTTATGGATGAACAGCGTTTCCAGGAACCTACTTGCTATGACTGACTCCCTGAATCCTGATGTGATTTACCACCACGGTAAAATTTATACGGCGGATCGAAACGATTCGTTCTGTGAAGCCATCGCTTTCAAAAATGGCTATATCACCGCCACCGGAGCCAGCCGCGAGCTACTGAAGCTGGCGGGGCCGCTGACGGAGATCGTCGATCTCAACCAGCGGGTAGCCCTCCCCGGCCTTATCGACAGCCATATGCATCCTTTTTGGGGCGGTAAGCAGCTGCGGGGCTGCCATCTTGACTACGCGGCGCTGACCGTGGAAGAGACCCTTGCGCGCATCCAGAAACACCTGGACGCCGATCCGCTGAAAGAGCAGGACGACTGGCTTACGGTACGCGCCTGGCAGCGTCAGGCGATGGTGCCCGCCGGGGCGGACATGAGCCGCAGGGCGCTGGATACCCTGAACACCCGTCGGCCGGTGGTGCTGTTCTCCAATGACTGCCATACCCTGGCGGCCAACAGCCGTGCCCTGCAAATGCTGGGTATTGACGAGAGCACGCCGGTGCCGGCGGACGGCAAGATCGGCCGGGATGCGGATGGCCGCCTGAACGGCATTCTGGAGGATGCGCCCGCGATGCGGGCTTTCGACAGTATTCCGACCGGCACGCCGGCCCAGTGCGCGCTCATTGCCCGCCATGTGCAGCAGGTGCTTAACCAGCAGGGGGTAACAACGGTCATGGACACCAGGGTTGATGAAGAGCCGCTGCGGGCGTTTGCGGCGCTGCGCGATGGCGGTGAGCTGACGATTCGCCTGTGCGGAGCGCGCGAAATTACCCCGGACAGCGTCAGCGGGCCGGAGGACGCGCGGCGGGCGCTGGAGGAGATCGTGGCGTTTAACCAGCGCTGGAACGATCCGGTCTGGCAGCCTGCGCCGGGCTTTGGCCTCAGCCACGTGAAGTTCTTCGTCGACGGGGTGCTGCAACCGCCGACCATGACGGCGTCGCTGCTGGAGCCGTACCGTAAAAATCAGGGCACCCACGCGCGGCCGGACTGGCAGCCAACGGCAACGGACAGCTACGGCGATCTCTACTTTTCCCGCGAGGTGCTTAACGCGCTGATTCACGAGTGCGGGCGCGCGGGCGTGCATCCGCATCTGCATACGGTGGCGGAAGGGGCTATTGAAATGGCCCTCGACGCGCTAAGCGCGATGCGCCAGGCCTGGCCGGAAAAAGACGTTCGTCCCGGCCTGGCGCACAATGAGCTGGTGGCGGCGCATCAGTACGCGCGCTTCGCCGCGCTGGGGGCCGCGGCGGTGCTTTCCTACCAGTGGGCCGGGCTACCGGCGGTGCTGATCGACGAGGAGCGGGCGATGCTCGGGGAAGCGCGTTTTCAGCATCTGGAGCCGCAGGGGCGCTTCCTTGATGCCGGCGTGCGGCTGGCCTACGGCAGCGACTGGCCTATCGATCGGCTTGACGAGTGGTACAACCTGCAGGTCGCCATGACGCGCCGCGCCTGGGACAGCGAAGGCCAGCCCGCCGGGCCGCGGCTGGATAACGATCGCAACCTGACGCTGACGGAAGCGCTGCGCTCCGCCACCATCGACGCGGCCTGGATGATTGCCCGCGACGGTGAAATCGGCTCCCTGGAGCCGGGCAAGCTGGCCGATATGATTATCCTGCAGGACGATATTTTCAGTCGCCCGCCGGAGACGCTGTTCAGCACCCGCGTGGCCTGTACGATCGTCGGCGGTAAGGTTGTCTGGCAGGCCCGGGCCGCGACCCTCTGATTATTTCCGATAACCTGCTGTCCGGCACATCCTGGCCAGTAATAAGGGCTTCGGCAGGCCTGGGCCTGCCGCTTCGCCGCGCCTGTAAACGGCTTCACACTTTTTTTCCGGTGCCGCTGAATTTATTTTTTATTTAGCCGATGTATGTTTTTAGCGGGAATTTAATAAACGTAACTTATATATATCCTAAATAATTTGGGTTGCATGAAGGCGGTAAGCGAGCGCAGCCAACGCATATGCAGCCTGAAGTATGACGGGGATAAAAGCGATAGCGTTTAGGGGGGGCTTTTGTTCTTTCAAAACGCCGCGCCATATGTAAAAATTCGCGGTCTTTTTCACGATGATAAATACTTTTTAACGGTGCCAGAGCTGCGCCAGGAGATGATAAGGGAATGCCACAAACACATCAGTTACGAAGAGTGCTTAAAACGCCTGCGCTGGTCGCTTTTGGCCTGGCTTATATGGTTCCGCTGGGTGTCTTCACCACCTATGGCCAGGTTACCGTTCTGAGTAAAGGCCATTTACCCATTGCCTATCTTGTCACTATTGTGACCATTCTTTTTACCGCCTTAAGCTATTGTCGGATGACCAGCACGCTGCCGCTGGCGGGGTCCGCTTATTCATATGTACAGCGCTGTTTTGGCGGCAAAATGGGTTTTCTGGTTGGCTGGGCGCAAATTCTGGACTATTTATTCCTGCCCATCCTCAACTATCTTGTTTTAGGCATTTTTCTGCATGAGGCATTTCCGGCTATCCCGGCATCCGTCTTTGTGCTGGCGTCAATTATATCGGTAAGTATGCTGAATATACTTGGCGTACGGCTAATGACCTCCGTTAACGTTACGCTGATTACGGCGCAGTTTATTTTTATTGCGCTGTTTATTGCGCTCTCATTTAGCCAGGCGGATTTAAGCCCCGACGCGCTGCTGCGTCCGCTGCTGGTGAACGGCGAACATCTGAGCGGCCTGCTGGCCGGCGCGGCGGTGCTGTGCCTGGCGTTTCTCGGCTTCGATGCCATCGCCACCATGGCGGAAGAGGCGGACGACGCCAAACGCACGCTGCCGCGCGCCATTATCATCACCGTCCTGCTGGCCGGGGTGATTTTTATCGCCGTCTCCTACGCCGCGCATCTGGTCTATCCGGACTGGCAGTCGCTGATCCCGGTGCAGGATACCGCCAGCCTGGTGGTATCGGAAAAGGTGGGCGGCCGCTGGATGTATAACTTCTTTATGGCGGCCTACCTGACCGGCGTATATGCCTCGGCGATGACCGCCCAGACCGGCGTATCGCGTATCTTCTATGCGATGGGGCGCGAAGGCGTGCTGCCGCGTAAGGTCTTTTTCCATCTGCATTCGCGCTTTCATACGCCGTACCGGGCGATTCTCTTCGTGGCGGCGATTTCGCTGACCGCCCTGGAGCTGAGCCTGGAGCTGGTGGTGTCGATGATTAGCTTCGGCGCGCTGGTGGCGTTTACCTTCGTCAACCTCAGCGTGATCAAACACTTCCTGATTAACGAAGGGCGGCGCGGCCCGCGGGCGCTGTTCCACTATGGCCTGCTGCCGCTGGTGGGGGTAGGCATGTCGATATGGCTGTGGACCCACCTTGCCCCGGACGCGCTGAAGGTGGGGCTGGTGTGGCTGGCCATCGGCTTTGTCTGGCTGCTGTATATGACGCGCGGCCTGCGCCGGTCTCCGCCGGCGGTGGACTATGACGAAATTGCCCATCTCATTAAATAAGGACGCGGCCTGCGGGCCGTTTTTCCAGGTCGGTATCGAAATATGCTTGTTCAGGAAAAAATCATAACTTTAGATTCTGCGCTTTTCCGCCGGGTGGACGCGCTGTACGCCGGGGCGTTTCCCTGGCACGAGCAGCGGGAAACGCCCGCCAAAATCCGGGCGTTAAGCCACCCCGACTACGCGCTGGAGGCCTGGTCTGACGGCGAGATCTTTGTTGGCCTGAGCGGCAGCTGGACCTTTGACGGATACGTCTATATTGAGCATCTGGCCATTGATGGCGCGCTGCGCTCGCGGGGCTACGGCCGGGCGGTGCTGGAGCGGATTCTGGCGCGCTCGCCCCTTACCGTGCTGGAGATCGATCCTTTGACCAGCGAGATCGCGCGTCGGCGGCTGCGCTTTTATGAATCGATGGGCTTCCACGCGAACCCCTGGCCGCATACGCATCCGGCGTATCATCAGGGAATGGACGCTCATCGGCTGATTGTACTGAGCTATCCGCAGCCCATCGACGCCGGGTGCTATCGGCGTTTTAGTGAGGATCTGCGTCGTCAGGTGATGGGAGAGTAAAGTGGGGGGCGGGGCGCTCCTGCGCCGTTCCGGCAACCCCTGATTGCGTGGCGCTGCCCGCGCAGCGCTTGCGGTAAAAACGCCCGGCCAGCCCTCGGGCGGCTGGTCCGCAGAGCTGGCTACGCTTCGTTTTCCGCCAGTTCGCGCAGATACTGGAAAATCTGCCGCGCCGACTTTGGCGCTTTGTTGCCCTCTTTCTCTTTCCTGGCGTTGCGGATCAGCGAGCGAAGCTGCTGACGGTCGGCCTCTGGCCATAGCCTGAGCACGTCCGCGATGGCGTCATCCCCGTCGGTAATCAGGCGGTCGCGCAGCAGCTCCAGCTTGTGAAACAGCACCACCTGCTGGTTGTGGCGGTTTTTCAGCTTGTCCAGCGCCTGGCGAATCGGCTCCACGTCGCGGCTGCGCAGCATTTTGCCAATCAGCTGCAGCTGGCGGCGGCGGCCTTCCATCTTAATGCGCTGCGCCAGCTCCACGGCGCTACGCAGGTCGGCATCGAGCGGGATCTTATCCAGCGCGTTTTTTCCCAGATCGACAATTTCCGCGCCCAGGCGTTTCAGCTCCTCGGCGTCGCGTTTAATTTCGCTCTTGCTGACCCAGATAATTTCATCGTCTTCGTCTTCGATGTCATCACCGGGAACGTCGTCGAGCCAGTCTTCGGGCTGCTTTGTCATATCAGGCTCCTTAAAAAAGAGGCTAATGTTACCAGTTAAGATGCGCACTGAAAAACGGTTCTCTGTTAGACTTCAGAGAATCTTTTTTTACAGTATGGCATTTGCGATGAAAGTAATCTCACAAGTTGAAGCGCAGCGTAAGATTCTGGAAGAGGCGGTCTCGACGGCGCTGTCGTTAGCCTCCGGCAAGTCGGACGGGGCGGAAGTGGCCGTCAGCAAAACCACCGGCATCAGCGTCAGCACCCGCTATGGCGAAGTAGAAAACGTCGAATTCAATAGCGATGGCGCGCTGGGGATTACCGTTTACCACCAGAATCGTAAAGGTAGCGCCTCTTCCACCGATCTCAGCCCACAGGCCATCGCCCGCACCGTACAGGCGGCGCTGGACATTGCCCGCTACACCTCCGAAGATCCGTGCGCGGGCGTCGCCGATAAAGAGCTGCTGGCCTTTGACGCGCCGGATCTCGATCTGTTCCACCCCTCTGAGATTACCCCCGACGAGGCCATTGAGCTGGCGGCGCGCGCCGAACAGACCTCCCTGCAGGCGGATAAGCGCATCACCAACACCGAAGGCGGCAGCTTTAACAGCCATTACGGCATCAAGGTATTCGGCAACAGCCACGGTATGCTGCAGGGCTACTGCTCGACCCGCCACTCGCTCTCCAGCTGCGCGATCGCCGAAGAGAACGGCGATATGGAGCGCGATTACGCTTATACCATCGGACGCCGCTTAAGCGATCTGCAGACCCCGGAATGGGTCGGCGCTGAGTGCGCGCGACGCACCTTATCCCGCCTGGCACCGCGTAAGCTCTCCACCATGAAGGCACCGGTAATTTTTGCCAACGAGGTGGCGACCGGGCTGTTTGGCCATCTGGTCGGGGCGATCGCCGGCGGCTCGGTGTACCGTAAATCCACCTTCCTGCTCGATGCGCTGGGCACGCAGATCCTGCCGGCGTGGCTGACCATTGAAGAACATCCGCACCTGCTGCAGGGGCTGGCCTCTTCGCCGTTTGACGGTGAAGGCGTGCGCACCGAGCGTCGCGATATCGTGAAGGACGGGGTGCTGACCCAGTGGCTGCTGACCAGCTACTCCGCGCGCCGGCTGGGGCTAAAAAGCACCGGCCACGCGGGAGGCATTCACAACTGGCGCATTGCCGGGCGGGGGCTGAGCTTTGCGCAGATGCTTAAAGAGATGGGCACCGGACTGGTAGTGACGGAGCTGATGGGCCAGGGCGTGAGCGGCATCACCGGCGACTACTCGCGCGGGGCGGCGGGCTTCTGGGTGGAGAACGGCGAGATCCAGTATCCGGTCAGCGAAATCACTATCGCCGGCAATCTGAAGGAGATGTGGCGCAATATCGTCACCGTGGGTGACGATATTGAAACGCGCAGCAATATACAGTGTGGCTCAGTGCTGCTGCCGGAGATGAAAATCGCCGGGCAATAGCCATCGTTCGCGCCTGGCGGCTTTTTTCCGTCAGGCCGCCGCTGCATAATCCTGCCTGCATCACATTTTCGCGCTTTTTTACCGCCGCGACCGCCCGGTTTTTTCCCTCCTTTTTCAAAAAATTGCGCGATTTGTATCACGTTTTTTAGCCGATAAAGTGCGCAGCTGGCCTTTTTTGTGGTGTCGATCGTCGGCGTCGCCCGCCTTTCCGCTTCTAAGTGGCAAATAATTCGCTACAAACTTCCCCCCCTCATCGTTAGCTTTATCCTGGAACTATGAATGGGGTGAGATGAGTGAATAACGAAGCAGTAATCAACGATACGGAAGAGCAGACGGCGCGGATAGCAGAGCTGGCCGGGCGTATGCTGGCGCAGGTTTTCACCCTGCTTCGCGCTCGCCGCATCGTACCCAACGCCGTGCAGGAGAAGATGCTGACCTCCCACGTTCGCGCGATGGCGCACCGCTCGGTGACCGGGGAGCCTTTGCCGGAGGTGGAGGCCAGCCTGTTTGATGAGATCTCCGCCGAATCGATGGCCCTTGCCCGCGAGGTGGTGGCGGCCTTCGGCAACCTGCCGGAAGAGGAGGCATGGCTGCTGTCGGTACATTTCGAAGTCGCGAAAGACAACCTTTAAGGAGCAACGAATGGAACAGATTACCGTGGTGATTGGCGATCGCCTGGGGAAAGGCCAGAAGGTGGCCGCAGGCGTGAAGAAGGCCGGCGGACGCGCGGTTGTCGTGCCCGGCGTGGCGGCGGATATGAAGCTCGGTGATGTGATGAAGGCCGAAAACGCCGATTTCGGCATCTCGTTCTGCGGCAGCGGCGGCGCGGGCGCTATCACCGCCCAGAATAAGTATGGCTATAAGGCCAAACACGGGATGCGTTCGATCGATGAGGGCGTGACCGCCATCGGCGAAGGCTGCAATGTGCTGGGATTCGGCTTTATGGATAAAGAGGAGCTTGGCGAACGTCTGGTGCAGGCGTGGCAGAAAAAGTACGGCGCTTAAGTATGAAAACGCAGCTTACCACGACGGTAAGGGTTCGCGGTAAAGGCGAGGCCAAAGCTCAGGCCTTTGCCGACGCCCTGAGCCGCGTTCAGGCGGCGGTGATGACCGGTTCGCCGCATGTACTGCTGCGCATTGAGCCGCAGGATGTGCGGGTCGTTCAGGCGCGTGAAGCGGTACGTGAAGAGGCTTTTCTGCTCCTTTTTCTGCGCCGGGAGAGGCGCATCTACAGCGTGGAACTGGACGTCACCGTCAGCGTAACCGCCATCAATCCGGACGAGGTGGCGTTTGTCGTACAGCGCTGACTGGATCTAATAAGGCATAACTATGTTTATGATTATTTTAATAAAATCACTGATTATCGGCGGGCTGGTCGGCGTCGGCGTCGGTGCGGGCGCGGCGCGGATGTTCCATGCTCCCGATAGCCAGGGGATGGGGGCATTTCGTACGCTGGGGGAGCTGAACGCCTGCGAAGGCGATCCGGCCTCGCACTTCTCCTTCGGTCTGGGCTTCTTCTTTAACGCCTGGGCCTCCTCCGTGGCGGCGGGCGCATTCACTCAGGATGTCGATCATCGCATCATTCCGAACTGGGGGGCGGCGGCGCTGATGATCAAAAACCGCCGCCTCGGCGAGACGCTGCACGATCCGCGCAGAATGGCGTTTGCCTGCGGCGCTATCGGAGCGATCGTCGTCGCCTTTCTTAACCTGACCGCCTCGTCGGTGCCGGAGGCGCTGCAGGTTACCGCCGTGAAGGTGCTGGTGCCGGCGGCCAACCTGCTGGTCAATACCGTGATGCCGGTGATCTTCTGGCTGGCAGCCATCGACGCCGGGAAACGTTCGGGATTCTGGGCCACCGTCTTCGGCGGCGCGGCGCAGCTGATTATGGGCAACGCCGTTCCCGGACTGGTGCTGGGCATCCTGATTGGCAAAGGGGTGGAGGAGAGCGGCTGGAACCACGTCACGAAGGTGATGATGGCGGCCATCGTCGCGCTGTTCATCCTGAGCGGCTTCTTCCGCGGCTTTGACATGCAGATGATCCAGTCCTTCCACTTAAGCGTACCGGACTGGCTCGAGGCGATCCACAGCTCGCTCAGCGGTAAATAACGGAGGCCATAATGGAGCAAAATAGAGGGTTTTGGTACGCCGACTGGTCGTTTCCGATCTTTGTTGGCCTGCTCTCCGCCGGCGTGTTCGCCGGAACCCATATGTATTACCTGTACGGCATCGGCGCGTTTAACGAGGTGGCCTTTGTTTCTATGCTGCGGGCGGGAATGGACAGCGGGGTTTACGGCGCGGTGGCGGCGTTTGGTGCCAGCTTTCTGTTCGCCCGAATCATCGAAGGTTCGCTGGTGGGGATCCTTGATATCGGCGGCGCAATACAGACCGGCGTAGGCCTCGGCGTTCCGGCGCTGCTGCTGGGGGCGGGCATCTATTTTCCGGTGACCAACTTTATCGCCTCGCTGTTGACCGGCCTGATCCTCGGCCTGGGGATTGGTTACATCATTATTCTGGCGCGCAGATTCACTATCAGCCAGAGCAACTCCACCTACGGGGCGGATGTAATGATGGGGGCCGGCAACGCCTCCGGCCGCTTCCTTGGCCCGCTGATCGTTCTTAGCGCGATGGGCGCTTCCATTCCCATCGGCGTCGGTTCTCTGCTCGGGGCCCTACTTTTTTACCTGTGGCAGAAGCCGATCACCGGCGGCGCGATCCTCGGCGCGATGGTTTTAGGCGCAATCTTTCCGATTGCTATCAGCTAACCCTGCGGAGAGAAAGATGTTCGATTTACTCCTGCGTCGTGCGCGGCTGGTCGATGACACGGTGACCGACATCGCCCTGCGGGGGGGAAAAATTGCCGCCCTCGGCGAGCTGTCAGCCCCGGCCGCCAGGACTATCGATTTGCGCGGAAAATACTACGCCAGCGCCGGCTGGATTGATTGTCACGTTCACTGCTATCCCAACTCGCCGATATACCATGACGAGCCGGACAGCGTCGGTATCGCCGCCGGTGTGACCACCGTTATCGATGCGGGCAGCGTCGGTGCCGACGATATTGACGACTTTTACGCCCTGGCCCGCCGGGCGACCACCGACGTCTACGCCCTGCTGAATATCTCCCGCGTCGGGCTGATCGCCCAGAACGAGCTGGCGGAAATGGCCAATATCGACGCCGGGGCGGTAAAAGAGGCGGTGAAACGCCATCCTGATTTTATTGTCGGTCTGAAGGCGCGGATGAGCGGCAGCGTGGTGGGAGAAAACGGCATTGCGCCGCTGGAGCGCGCCAGGGTGATGCAGAAAGAGAACGGCGGCCTGCCGCTGATGGTGCACATCGGCAATTGTCCGCCGGATCTCGACGAGATCGCCACCCGCCTGACGGCGGGCGATATTATCACCCACTGCTATAACGGCAAGCCCAACCGCATACTGACCCCGACGGGGAAGCTGCGGACCTCGGTCAGCCGGGCGCTGGCGCGCGGGGTTCGCCTCGATGTCGGCCACGGCACCGCCAGCCTGAGCTTTGCGGTGGCGAAACGCGCCATTGCCGCGGGGGTTCTGCCCTGGACCATCAGCTCGGATATCTACTGCCGCAATCGTATCAGCGGCCCGGTGCATTCGCTGGCTAACGTGATGGCGAAATTTCTCGCCATCGGCATGACGCTGCCGCAGGTCATTGCCTGCGTGACGTCTCACGCCGCCGCCGCCCTGAACCTGAAAAGTAAAGGTCGCCTGCTGCCGGGGCTGGACGCCGACTTAACCCTCTTTACGCTGAAGCCTCAGCCCGCGGTGCTGGTGGATGCCGAACATAACACTCTGCAGGCGAATACCCTGCTGGTGCCGCTGGCCGCTATTCGGGCGGGCAGGGGTTATATGACCGAACAAGGGAGCGCGGAACATGCCTTCAATTTTTGAGAAATACAATCTGAAACAGGTAATTAATACCTCAGGGCGCATGACGGCGCTCGGCGTTTCCACCCCGCGCCCGGAGGTGGTTCAGGCGGCAATGGCCGGCATGAGCCAGTACTTTGAAATGAGAACGTTGATTAACCATACCGGCGAATACATTGCAAAGCTGCTGGACGTGGAGGGGGCGACTATCGTCTCCTGCGCCTCGGCGGGAATCGCCCAGTCGGTGGCGGCAGTGCTGGTGAAGGAGAGCGACTGGCTGCTGGAAAACCTGCACATGACGGCGATTGAAAACAACGAAATCGTGCTGGCGAAGGGCCACAACGTCAACTTTGGCGCGCCGGTCGGCGCGATGGTCGCGCTGGGGGGAGGCAGGCCGGTCGAGGCGGGCTATGCCAACGAATGTTCGGCGGCGCAGCTGGCGGCGGCGATTACCCCGCGCACGGCGGCGCTCCTCTATATTCAGTCGCACCACTGCGTGCAGAAAAGTATGCTCAGCGTGGAGCAGGCGGCGGAGGTGGCGCGTAAGCACGACCTGCCGCTGATCGTCGACGCCGCGGCGGAAGAGGATCTGCAGCGCTATTATCGCGCTGGCGCGGATCTGACGATCTACAGCGGTGCCAAGGCCATCGAGGGGCCGACCAGTGGGCTGGTGATTGGCAAAGCCCGCTACGTGGAGTGGGTGAAGCGGCAGTCGGCGGGCATCGGCCGGGCGATGAAGGTTGGCAAAGAGGGTATTCTCGGCCTCACCTGCGCCATTGAGCTTTATCTGCAGACGAAAAAAGAGAGCGGAGCGGAGATGGTGGAAAAAATGACGCCGTTTATCAGCGCGCTGAACCGGCTTGACGGCGTCAGCGCCCGGGTGGTCTGGGACAGCGCCGGCCGCGACATCGCCAGGGCGGAGATTAAATTTGATGAAGCCGTCACCGGTATTGCCGCCAGCGAGCTGGTGGAGGCGCTTAAGCAGGGTGAGTACGCCATCTACTTTCGCGGCTATAAGGCCAATGAAGGGATCGTTGAGGCGGATGTGCGCAGCGTGGACCGCCCGCAGCTGGACATTGTGGCGCGTCGTATTGGCGAGCTGCTTAATCAGGAGAAAAAGATATGCGGCTGACGCCAAATTTTTATCGCGATCGCGTTTGCCTGAACGTGCTGGCAGGCTCGAAGGAGAACGCCCGCGCCGTTTACGAGGCGGCGGAGGGGCATGTGCTGGTGGGCGTGCTCTCAAAGAATTACCCGGACGTCGCCAGCGCGGCGGCGGATATGCGCGACTATGCGGCGCTTATTGATAACGCGCTCTCCGTCGGGCTGGGGGCGGGCGATCCGAACCAGTCGGCGATGGTCAGCGAAATCTCCCGGCTGGTGCAGCCGCAGCACGTCAACCAGGTGTTTACCGGCGTGGCGGCCAGCCGCGCGCTGCTGGGGCAAAATGAGACGCTGGTCAACGGGCTGGTGTCGCCAACCGGCGTCGCGGGGTGGGTGAAAATCTCCACCGGCCCGCTGAGCAGCCGGGCACCGGACGCCATCGTGCCGGTCGATAGCGCCATTGCGTTACTGAAGGATATGGGCGGCAGCTCAATCAAATATTTTCCGATGGGCGGCCTGAGCTGCCGGGAAGAGTTGCAGGCGGTAGCGGAGGCCTGCGCCCGCCACGACTTCTGGCTTGAGCCTACCGGCGGTATTGATCCTGAGAATTTTGCGGCGATTCTGCAGATTGCTCTTGACGCCGGGGTGAGCAAAATTATCCCGCATATTTACAGTTCGATTATCGATAAATCCAGCGGCGAGACCCGTCCGGCGGATGTGCGCGCGCTGCTGGCCGTGACCAAGAGGTTGCTCAAGTAGAACGTCGCCCTCCCGCTCGCGAGAGGGCAGAGAGAATGCCCCGAAGCGTAAGAGGATAACGACGTGCGATTTCCGACCCCACGTTTAACGCGGTTATTTGAGATGCTGCAAAACGAACCGCTACCCCAGGACGAGCTGGCGCGGCGGCTGTCGGTCTCCACGCGCACCGTTCGGGCGGATATTGCCGCGCTGAACGCGCTGCTGATCCGACACGGCGCGCAGTTTGTTCTCAGCCGCAATGACGGTTACCGGCTCAAAATCGACGATCCGGACAGCTATCGGTTGTTCTCTGTTCGCCAGGGGGCCGTGCCGGAGATCCCGCGCACCAGCGAAGAACGGATGCACTGCCTGATGGTGCGCTTTCTGACCTCCGCCTTCTCTCTTAAGCTGGAGGCGCTGGCTGACGAATGGTTTGTTAGCCGTGCGACGCTGCAAAACGATATGGCGGAAGTGCGCGAGCGGCTGGGTCGCTACCAGCTGACGCTGGAAACCCGCCCGCGGCACGGCATAAAGCTGTTTGGTCGGGAAACGGCGATTCGCACCTGTCTGACCGATCTTCTCTGGACGATGAGCTGGCAGGCACCGGGCAGCCCGCTGGCGTTCCGGGAGGCGCTCAGCGCCGGAGCGCTGGAGCTGCTCCAGCCGATACTTGAGGAGATTTTCAGCCGTTGTCAGATCCAGCTTACCGACGAAGGGGCGCTGTTTTTACGTCTCTACTGCGCGGTGGCGGTGCGGCGTATCGGCGAAGGGTATCCGCTTTCGGAGGCCATAAGCGAAGCGGTGGGGGAGTCCGTCAGCCGGGCGGCGCGCGAGATCGCCCGCGCGCTGCAGCGTCTGACGGAGAAGCCGCTCTCCGCCGCCGAAGAGAGCTGGCTACAGGTGCTGATTGCCGCGCGACAGGTCGAGGAGCGGACGCCCGGCACCATAAACGCCGACGACGGAGAGGCGTTGGTCAACTACCTCCTTACCTTTGTCAATACGCGGTATAACTACAACCTGCTCACCGATCGCCAGCTGCGCGCCGATCTGCTGACCCACGTTAAGACCATGATCACCCGGGTGCGCTATCAGATCATGATCCCCAATCCGCTGCTGGAGAATATTAAGCAGCACTACCCGATGGCCTGGGATATCACGCTGGCCGCCGTCGCCGGCTGGGAGAAGTATACTCCGTACGCCATTAGCGAAAATGAGATCGGCTTTCTGGCGCTGCATATCGGGGTGGGGCTGGAGCGTAATTATGACATCGGATACCGGCGGCGGCCCAGCGTGGCGCTGGTGTGTGATGCCGGAAACGCGATGGTGCGGATGATCGAGGCGGTATTGAGGCGAAAATACCCGCAGATTAAGCTTGTGCGCGCCCTGAGACTGCGCGACTACGAGCGGCGGGAGAGCATCGCTGAAGATTTTGTCATCTCCACCGCCCGTATCGCTGAAAAAGACAAGCCGGTGGTGACCATCGGGCCGTTTCCCACCGACTACCAGCTGGAGCAGATTGGCAGGCTGGTGCTGGTGGATCGAACCCGTCCGTGGATGCTGAACAACTATTTCGACGCAGAGCATTTTCTGATCGTGGAGGAGGAGATGGACCGGACGACGCTGTTTGAAAAACTGTGCGGGCAGCTGCAGCGTGAAGGGTTTGTCGATGCGCAATTTCTTCCTTCGGTGATCGAGCGCGAGGCCATCGTCAGCACGATGTTCGGCGATGGAATTGCTCTGCCTCACGCTCTGGGCCTGCTGGCGAAGAAAACGGTAGTGTATACCGTGCTGGCCCCGCAGGGGATCGCCTGGGGCAACGAAACGGCGCGGGTGATATTTTTACTCGCCATCAGTAAAAATCAGTATGAAGAGGCGATGGCGATTTATGATATTTTCGTCGCCTTTCTGCGCGATCGCGCCGTCTCCCGGCTGTACGCCTGTCGCAGCTTTGAGGCGTTTCAGGCGACGGCGCTGGCGTGCGTGAGCCGTTTTTAAGAGGTGACCTGGCGCAGATAGTGTACGACCTGATTGCTGCTGCCGCGCCAGATCAGCATTGGATCTTTCAGATCCTGCACAAACTTGCCGTCAACCAGCACGTTGATTAGGTCCACCACCTGCATCTGCGCGGCGTTCAGCTCATCCATTTTATAACCGGTCCAGACCCAGATATCTTTGCCAGGGCACTCCGCGCGGATGCGCCGCACCAGTTGCAGGATATCCGGTACGTTTTGCGGGTGCAGCGGATCGCCGCCGGACAGCGAAATCCCCTGACGCCGAATGCGCGTGTCGTTGAGATCGCGCACAATCCGATCTGCCATCTCTGGAGTAAACGGCTTGCCTGAATTCAGCCGCCAGGTGCTTTTGTTATAGCATCCGGGGCACTCGTGGATGCAGCCCGCCACAAACAGCGTGCAGCGGGTTCCGGGGCCGTTGACGATATCGACGGGGTAGTACTGGTGATAATTCATTTTCGCTTCTCAATTGACGCCATTACTGCGTTGGCTGCGCTCGCTCACCCGGGTCACTTACTATTGTAAGCTCCCCGGGATTCACTTACTTGCCGCCTTGTCCTGGCGCCAGTTGCTTTGCGAAAAGCGTCGCTCTGCCGGGCAATAATAGTGCCTGCTTAACCGATCTGCCCGTTGCCTAAGTGCTTCACGCGGCGCTTTGACGCCATTACTGCGTTGGCTGCGCTCGCTCACCCGGGTCACTTACTATTGTAAGCTCCCCGGGATTCACTTACTTGCCGCCTTGTCCTGGCGCCAGTTGCTTTGCGAAAAGCGTCGCTCTGCCGGGCAATAATAGTGCCTGCTTAACCGATCTGCCCGTTGCCTAAGTGCTTCACGCGGCGCTTTGACGCCATTACTGCGTTGGCTGCGCTCGCTCACCCGGGTCACTTACTATTGTAAGCTCCCCGGGATTCACTTACTTGCCGCCTTGTCCTGGCGCCAGTTGCTTTGCGAAAAGCGTCGCTCTGCCGGGCAATAATAGTGCCTGCTTAACCGATCTGCCCGTTGCCTAAGTGCTTCACGCGGCGCTTTGACGCCATTACTGCGTTGGCTGCGCTCGCTCACCCGGGTCACTTACTATTGTAAGCTCCCCGGGATTCACTTACTTGCCGCCTTGTCCTGGCGCCAGTTGCTTTGCGAAAAGCGTCGCTCTGCCGGGCAATAATAGTGCCTGCTTAACCGATCTGCCCGTTGCCTAAGTGCTTCACGCGGCGCTTTGACGCCATTACTGCGTTGGCTGCGCTCGCTCACCCGGGTCTCTTACTATTGTAAGCTCCCCGGGATTCACTTACTTGCCGCCTTGTCCTGGCGCCAGTTGCTTTGCGAAAAGCGTCGCTCTGCCGGGCAATAATAGTGCCTGCTTAACCGATCTGCCCGTTGCCTAAGTGCTTCACGCGGCGCTTTACCTCTTCCTGCTTGCCGGCGTTGAACGGACGGGCGTCCGGACTGCCTAAATAGCCGCACACGCGGCGGGTCACCGAGACGCGGGAGGCGTCGTGGTTGCCGCATTTCGGGCAGGTGAAGCCTTTGCTGGTGCACTCGAACTCGCCGGTAAAGCCGCATTCGTAGCACTCGTCGATAGGCGTGTTGGTGCCGTAGTAGGGCACGTGCTGGTAGCTATAGTCCCAGACGTCTTCCAGCGCCTTCAGGTTGTGCTGGATGTTCGGGTACTCGCCGTAGCAGATAAAGCCGCCGCTCGCCAGCGGTGGATAGGGCGCTTCGAAATCGATCTTGTCGTACGGGTTCACCTTCTTCTCCACGTCGAGGTGGAAGCTGTTGGTGTAGTAGCCTTTGTCGGTTACGCCGGGCACCACGCCGAACTCGGCGGTATCCAGGCGGCAGAAGCGGTCGCACAGGTTTTCGCTTGGCGTGCTGTACAGGCTGAAGCCGTAGCCGGTCTCCTCTTTCCACTGCTCCACCGCCTCACGCAGGCGGCTGACGATCGCCACGCCCTTCGCGCGCAGCGCTTCGCTATCGTACATATGCGTTTCGCCAAACAGCGCGTTGATGGTTTCGTGGATGCCGATATAGCCCAGCGAGATCGACGCGCGGCCGTTTTTGAAAATTTCCGCCACGTCGTCGTCCGCCTGCAGACGCACGCCGCAGGCACCTTCCATATAAAGGATCGGCGCAACGCGGGCTTTTACCCCTTCCAGACGCGCGATGCGGGTCATCAGCGCTTTCCGCGCCAGCGCCAGGCGATCGTCCAGCAGCGCCCAGAAAGCCGCCTCATCACCCTTCGCCTCCAGCGCGATACGCGGCAGGTTGAGGCTGATCACGCCGAGGTTGTTACGGCCGTCGTGTACCTGCTCGCCGTTTTCGTTCTCCCAGACGCCGAGGAAGCTGCGGCAGCCCATCGGCGTCTTAAAGGAGCCGGTCACCTTCACCACCTGATCGTAGTTGAGAATATCCGGATACATACGCTTGCTCGCACACTCCAGCGCCAGCTGCTTGATGTCGTAGTTTGGATCGCCGAACTTGTGGTTCAGGCCGTCGCGAATGGCGAATACCAGCTTCGGGAACACGGCGGTTTTACGATTCTTGCCCAGCCCCGCGATGCGGTTGCGCAGGATCGACTGCTGGATCAGCCGCGATTCCCAGCTGGTGCCGAGGCCAAAGCCGAAGGTCACAAACGGCGTCTGGCCGTTGGCGGTGTGCAGGGTGTTTACCTCGTACTCCAGCGACTGGAAGGCGTCGTAGCACTCTTTCTCCGTGCGGGAGCGCGCGTAGCCGTCGGCGTCCGGAATCTGCCACTCGTCCGCCGTTTTGCGGTGCTTCTGATAGCTGGCGGCGACGAAAGGTGCCAGCACTTCATCAATGCGGTTAATGGTGGTGCCGCCGTAAATATGGCTGGCGACCTGGGCGATAATCTGCGCGGTTACCGCGGTGGCGGTGGAGATCGACTTCGGCGGCTCGATTTCCGCGTTCCCCATCTTGAAGCCCTGCGTCAGCATACCTTTCAGGTCGATCAGCATGCAGTTGAACATCGGGAAGAAGGGGGAGTAGTCGAGATCGTGATAGTGGATTTCGCCGCGTTCGTGGGCCTGCACCACGTCCCGCGGCAGCAGGTGCTGGCGGGCGTAGTGCTTCGCCACGATCCCGGCCAGCAGATCGCGCTGGGTGGGGATCACTTTGCTGTCTTTATTGGCGTTTTCGTTCAGCAGGGCGGAGTTAGTCTGCTCCACCAGGCCGCGGATCTCCTGGTTCAGGCGGCCCCGCTTTTCGCGCTGAATATCGCGATCGTGGCGATACTCGATATAGGCGCGCGCCAGCTGTTTATAGGGGCCGGACATTAGCTGATTCTCAACCGCGGTCTGGATATCGTTGATATCCACCTGGCTGCGCTCGTTCATCTGGTTGCTGACGATCTCTGCGACGGTGGCACAGTAATCTGTGTCATCGACTCCCGCTGCTTTAGCTGCACGCAGAATGGCTTCCTTAATGCGCTCTGATTTAAACGGCACTTTGCAGCCGTCTCGTTTCATCACATGCGGTGTCATGATCACTCCATATTTATAAGAACAGGTTATCCACAAAGGCAGGGAAGGCAGGCACTGGCCTATTCATCTCTGTATCCAATGACTTCCCGCAACCCTAACCCATGTTATCCACACATTCGCCCCCTGGTGGAAGCGTGGTGGTTGTTGTAATGTTAGTCGATAAATACAACATATTGGGGCGGGCGGCATTTTAATATCTATATATAGTGCTTTGCATCAAGGATGTTAGCGATTTTTTTGACGCAGCGCAAAGCAAAAAAGTGAGAGCACAGATGGCGGGCGCTGCGGTATGTGAGAAAATCTCCCAGGAGAAATCTGATTATTTATTGCACAATGACGACAGGGTGGCGCACCGTTCATCCGGACGGATAGCCCTCCTGCCGTAGCCGTATTCACCTGCTCCGGACGGAGGCGGCAGCGCCAGAAAGAGCGCCCGGTCCTCTGAGCGACGAAGGTAACGGTAGCAGCCTGCTGAGGAAGCGATTTGTCGCCGTTGCGACGGCTGCGGATCATTTATGCGATGTGGTCAGCCGCGGGCGGCTGTAAAACTTTTTAAACGTTAAAAATATATACCCTAAATAATTCGAGTTGCAGGACAAAACGCAGCGCGTTTTGAACAGCCCCCGGGCTGGCCCCGAAGGGGTGAGGCCCTCAGGCCGAATCACGCGGCGACCCAGTGACAAATTCGTCAGGAACGAATTTGAACAGCCGCAGGCTGCCTCTGGTGAGAGACAGGGATGTCTCTCATTAATCCCCGGGAGCTTACTGGAGTAAGTGACTGGGGTGAGCGAGGACAAATCGGCTTAGCCTATTTGAACGCCGCTGGCGGCGGCCCTTCAGGGTGAGGCCCCAGGGCCGAATAAAGCCAACGCACATGCAACTTGAAGTATGACGGGTATATTCTCTATTCTATTTTTATTGAACGTTAAATAGCGTAGCCGATCGCAAATTCGGCCCGCTTTTAGCGCTTTTTTTTTTCAGGAAATCGACCTTCATTGCAAAAATGAAACAGTGTGCTGAAATTTTTTTGCCCTTTTGTTTTTTATGAACATACTCTGCATAACATCCCTGAATAATCGAATGACATGACAAAGCGCGGCGGTGGGCGACGCTAATGCCCCCGCAGCCTGCCGCTCTTTTTTAGCCCGCGGTTCGAACCGCGCCAGTGGGATAAGTGTACCGGGGCTATTTTTTAAAGCCACGCGGGCAGTGGGGAATAAACGGGACAAAGAGCGTCAGGTTTTAATTTAAAAAAATGGAAGTTGTATACCTTAAATAATTCGAGTTGCAGGACAAAACGCCAAACGTTTTGCCCGGCCGCAGGCGGCGGGTTCCACTTTCGCCTGCGTAGATACCGCGCAAAGCATAACGGGGCTCGCGTCATAAAACAGGCGAGCTGTGAATATTTCGAGGGGCTTAAAGATGGGTGAAGGTTATTCTGCGGTAATGGATGTGCTTTATCGGATCGCCATGTGGGTGGCCGGGGTGGCGCTATTGGTGATGGTGGCGGTAATCCCGGTGGGGATATTTGCGCGCTACGTCATGAACAGCGCCCTGTCGTGGCCGGAGCCAATCGCCATACTGTGTATGGTGACGTTCACCTTTATCGGCGCGGCGGTGAGCTATCGCGCCGGTTCGCATATTGCGGTCAGCATGGTCACCGATCGCCTTGGCGAGGGCGCGCGGCGGTTCTGCGCGATCCTGGCCGATATAATGCTGATGGCCATCAGCCTCTTTATTCTCTGGTACGGCACCACCCTCTGCTACGAGCTGTGGGAGCAGCCCGTTGCCGAATTCCCGCTGTTGAGCGCCGGGGAAAACTACCTGCCGTTGCCGATTGGCTCGGCCATTACCCTGCTCTTTATTCTCGAAAAGATCTGCCGTGGTCCCCAGAATCAGCGTTCCGTGGTCATGCCAGGATCGACCAGCTAATCGCCGTACCGACTTTACAGAGGAAAGCAGATGGACGCCTTTATTCTCATCTTTACCCTCGCCATTATGCTGGCGATTGGGGTGCCGGTGGCCTACGCGGTGGGCATCAGCGCCATCGTCGGCGCGTGGTACATTGATATTCCGCTGGAGGCGGTGATGATTCAGCTGACCAACGGCGTGAATAAATTCTCGCTGTTGGCGATCCCGTTCTTTATTCTCGCCGGGGCCATTATGGCCGAAGGGGGGATTGCGCGCCGGCTGGTCAACTTTGCCTATATCTTCGTCGGCTTTATTCGCGGCGGCCTGTCGCTGGTGAATATCGTGGCTTCTACCTTCTTTGGCGCTATTTCGGGGTCGTCGGTGGCGGACACCGCCTCTATCGGTTCGGTGATGATCCCGGAGATGGATAAAAAGGGCTACCCGCGAGACTTCGCGGCGGCGGTCACCGCCAGCGGCTCGGTGCAGGCGATCCTGACGCCGCCCAGCCATAACTCGGTGATCTACTCGCTGGCGACCGGCGGGACGGTCTCTATTGCCGCGCTGTTCATCGCCGGGATCCTGCCGGGCCTGCTGCTGAGCTTTGCCCTGATGGTTATGTGCGTGGTCTTTGCCCGCCGCCGCGGCTATCCGAAAGGCGAGCGCGTGCCGTTTCGCCAGGCGCTGAAGATCTTCGTGGATACCCTGTGGGGGCTGATGACGGTGGTGATTATTATGGGCGGTATACTGTCGGGGATCTTCACCGCCACCGAGTCGGCGGCGATTGCCTGCCTGTGGGCCTTCTTCGTCACCATGTTTATCTACCGCGACTATACGTGGGCGGAGCTGCCGACGCTGATGTACCGCACGGTGAAAACTGTCACCATCGTGATGATCCTTATCGGCTTTGCCGCCGCGTTCGGCGCTATTATGACCTACATGCAGCTGCCGATGCGCATCACCGAAGCCTTTACCCGGATCTCAGATAATAAGTACGTTATTTTGATGTGCATTAACATCATGCTGCTGCTGATCGGCACCCTGATGGATATGGCTCCGCTAATCCTGATCCTGACCCCGGTGCTGCTGCCGGTCACCAATGCCCTGGGCATCGATCCGGTGCACTTCGGCATGATTATGCTGGTTAACCTTGGGATTGGCCTGATTACGCCGCCGGTTGGCTCGGTGCTGTTCGTCGCCAGCGCGGTGAGTAAACAAAAAATAGAGCAGGTGGTGAAAGCGATGCTGCCGTTCTATGCGGTGCTGTTCCTGGTGCTGATGCTGGTGACTTACATTCCGGCGATTTCGCTGACCCTGCCGAAGCTGTTCGGGGTGATGTAAAGCCGCCCGACAGGGCGCAAATCCGGGCGGCACAGCCCGGATTTCATCGTTTAGCGACGAACGGCAATCGCTTCAATCTCAATTTTTACGTCTTTCGGCAGACGGGCCACTTCCACGCAGGAGCGCGCCGGGAAGATGGCGTTATGCTCAGTAAAGAACGCTTCATAGGTGGCGTTAACGGTGGCGAAGTCGTTAAGATCCTTAACAAACACGGTGGTTTTTACGATGTCACCCACCTTCAGGCCCGCGGCTTCTACGATAGCCCTGACGTTTTCCAGCGACTGGCGCGCCTGTGCGGATACCTCTTCCGGCACGCTGCCGGTTTTCGGATCCACGGGGATCTGACCGGAAGTGATGATCATGCTGCCCAGATCCACGCCCTGAACGTACGGACCGATAGCTGCGGGTGCATTTTCCGTGGCGATAGTTTTGCTCATGATTTCTCCTGAATTACAGCGGTATGTTAAGGCTGCATCCATTGGATTTCGGGACGCAGCCCTCTGTTCCCGGCCATTATACACATCATCATCGGCGCTGCCTCCTCGTTGGCCGCGTTATACGACCTGGTTCAAGGAGTTAACCGACGACGGGCGGGCGCGGCTAGCCGGCCAGCACCGCGTGGTGGGAGAACTCTTTCTCGCAGTATTTGCACTTCAGGGCGATATCGCCCTCACGTTTTTTAATCGCGAAGCTGGAGGCGACCGGTTCAGCGTGGCTGATGCAGTTGCTGTTCGGGCAGACCAGCACGCTGTCAATGTGCTCCGGCAGGCTGGGGCAGGATTTGCCCACCACTTCGTAATTGTCAATGCGGTTGACCGTGGCCTGCGGGGCGTACAGGGCGAGCTGGTTAACCTGCGCGGCGGTCAGAAAGGTGTTCTCAATCTTGATCAGATCCTTGCGGCCCATCTCGCCGGACGGCAGGTTCAGGCCGATGGTGATGCGCTGATCGGTCTCGGTGAGTTTAAACAGCGTCAGCAGCTTAAAGCCCACCTGGGCGGGGATGTGGTCAATGACGGTGCCGCGCTTAATGGCTTCAACCTGCAGTTTATTATCATGAGTCATAGTGGTTTCCTCCCCTTACAGAGCTAAATCGCGATTCAGAACCAGCGCCAGCAGCGCCTGGCGAGCGAAAATACCGTTGCCGGCCTGCTGGAAGTACCAGGCGTGCGGCGTTTTATCCACGTCGGTGGCGATCTCATCGATGCGCGGCAGCGGATGCAGCACCTTCATGTTTTCCCGCGCCCCGTTCAGGTCGCTGGCGCGCAGCACGAACTGCGCCTTAACGTTGGCGTATTCGGAAGGATCGAGGCGCTCTTTCTGCACCCGGGTCATATAAAGGATATCCACCTCCGCCATCACCTCTTCGATAGCGCCGTGCAGGCTCCAGGCGATGCCCTTCTCGTCGAGCATATCGAGGATGTACTGCGGCATCGCCAGCGCGCCAGGGGCGATAAAGTAGAAGCGGTTACCGTCGAATTTCGCCAGCGCCTGGGCCAGCGAGTGTACGGTGCGGCCATATTTCAGATCGCCGACCATCGCCACCCGCAGGTTGTCCAGGCGGCCCTGGGTTTCCTTAATGGTGAACAGATCCAGCAGCGTCTGGGTGGGATGTTGGTTCGAGCCGTCGCCGGCGTTCAGCACCGGCACGCCGCCGGAGAACTCCGTTGCCAGGCGCGCCGCGCCCTCCTGCGGGTGGCGCATGACGATGGCGTCCACGTAGGTGCTGATGACTGAAATGGTGTCGGCCAGCGTTTCGCCTTTCTTGCCAAGCGACGTATTGGCGCTGTCCGAAAAGCCCACCACGCTGGCCCCCAGGCGGTGCATTGAGGTTTCAAACGACAGGCGGGTGCGGGTGGACGCTTCAAAGAAGCAGCTGGCGATCACCTTATGCTTCAGCAGCTCCGGCTGCGGGTTCGCTTTCAGGCTCGCCGCCGTCGCCAGCACCAGATTGAGGTCGTCGCGGCTGAGGTCGTTTATGGAAATGATGTGTTTTTGATATAGCGGATTAGCCATGTTTAACTCCTGACGCCAGGGCAAAAAAAAGCCCCTCGATTGAGGGGCTGTGAGCGGGTAAGCAACGGAAAGAAGAACGGCAGGTCAGCGCCTGCTATCAGACGCGGTGAGACAAACTGTCGAACACACTGGATCATGCTTCCTCCCGGCAAATTGTCCGCGATTATACTCAGCTCTGTTCCGCGATCAAGGGGTTAATGCAAAATTCCCGCCTGGCAAACGGTTATTATGAATAAACATTCGTTTTTAATGTTTTGTTAATCATGTTGCCGCCCGGTTTCATAAGGCGCGCAGGGCGGGAATGTTAAACATGCGCTGACGCAAGAGTTGGATAAATAAGAGTGGTAGAGCGGCCATTTTTTTCGTATAACCATTAAAATGAAACGGCGTTTTATACACTAAATAATTCGAGTTGCATGACAAAACGCAGCGCGTTTTGAACAGCCCCTGGGCTGGCCCCGAAGGGGTGAGGCCCTCAGGCCGAATCACGCGGCAACGCAGTGACAAATTCATCAGGAACGAATTTGAACAGCCGCAGGCTGCCTCTGGTGAGAGACAGGGATGTCTCTCATTAATCCCCGGGAGCTTACTGGAGTAAGTGACCGGGGTGAGCGAGGACAAATCGGCTTAGCCTATTTGAACGCCGCTGGCGGCGGCCCTTCAGGGTGAGGCCCCAGGGCCGAATAAAGCCAACGCACATGCAGCTTGAAGTATGACGGGTATATTTAGGGGAAGGTAATGATCGTAGGTAACATTCATAATTTGCAGTCCTGGCTGCCGGAAGAGCTGCGTCAGGCTATTGAGCACGTCAAGGCAAACGTCTCTGAGACAACGGAAAAGGGCCGCCATGATATTGACGGTGACCGCCTGTTCTATCTCGTATCTGAGGATATGACCGAGCCGTTTGAGCAGCGCCGCGCCGAGTATCATGCGCGCTACCTGGATATCCAGATCGTCCTGAAAGGCCAGGAGGGAATGACCTTCAGCACCCGCCCTGCGGGCGCGCCGGAAACCGACTGGCTGGCGGATAAAGACATCGCCTTTTTGCCGGCAGGCGCAGACGAGAAAACGCTGATCCTCAACGAGGGCGACTTCGTGGTGTTCTATCCGCAGGAGGTGCATAAGCCGCTGTGCGCGACAGGTGCGCCGGCGCAGGTGCGCAAAGTGGTGGTTAAGCTGCTGATGGCGTAAACCTTTTGCGCGTGCCGGGCAGGGTAAAACGCTGCCCGGCACAGATCTACTTCGTCAGGGTCGCCACCATCACCGCCTTAATGGTGTGCATCCGGTTTTCCGCCTGGTCGAAGACGATGCTGGCCGGCGATTCAAACACCTCGTTGGTCACCTCCATGCCGCCGTGCAGGCCAAACTCCAGGGCCATCTTTTTGCCGAGCGTCGTGCGATCGTCGTGGAACGCGGGCAGGCAGTGAAGAAATTTTACCTGCGGGTTGCCGGTCAGCGCCATCATCGCGCTGTTTACCTGATAATCGCGCAGCAGCGCAATACGCTCCGCCCACTTCTCTTTTGGTTCGCCCATCGATACCCAGACGTCGGTATAGATAAAATCGGCTCCTTTTACCCCCGCCGCGATATCTTCGGTGAGGGTGATGCTGCCGCCGTTTTGCTGCGCCATTGCGCGACACTCCGCCACCAGCGAAGCCTCCGGCCAGCAGGCCTTCGGAGCCACCAGGCGCAGATCCAGGCCGGTCAGCGCCGCCGCTTCCAGCATGGAGTTGCCCATATTGTTGCGCGCGTCGCCGGCGTAAGCCAGGGTCATCTCGTTAAAGGCTTTGCCCGGCAGGTGCTCGCGCATGGTCAGCAGATCCGCCAGCAGCTGGGTGGGGTGGAATTCATCGGTTAAGCCGTTCCACACCGGCACGCCCGCCCAGGCGGCCAGCGTTTCAACCACCTCCTGGCCGTAGCCGCGGTACTGAATGCCGTCATACATCCGTCCCAGTACCCTGGCGGTGTCCTTAATGGATTCTTTATGGCCAATCTGGCTACCGCTGGAGCCAAGATACGTGACGTTGGCCCCCTGATCCCCGGCGGCAACTTCGAAAGAGCATCGTGTCCGGGTCGAGTCTTTTTCGAAGATGAGCGCGATATTTTTGCCGGTCAGCTTCGGCTGCTCTTTACCGCTCTTTTTATCGGCCTTGAGCTGAGCGGAAAGCTGCAGCAGGGCTGCCAGCTCAGCAGAGGTAAAATCGAGCAGCTTTAAAAAATGCTTCTGGTAAAAACCTGACATAGTTCCTCCCATGGTACAGCTTATATAGTGAATTAAAATTCAATTTATCTGTATGTTTATTCATTTGCAACCCCGGAAAACAGATCTTTCCACGAAAGGTGGTGGCAACGTCGGCGGTATGTGACAA
Source organism: Intestinirhabdus alba (assembly GCF_009711095.1). Lineage (GTDB taxonomy): Bacteria > Pseudomonadota > Gammaproteobacteria > Enterobacterales > Enterobacteriaceae > Intestinirhabdus > Intestinirhabdus alba. The sequence goes on along the minus strand of NZ_WMJZ01000025.1, from coordinate 31,081 downwards.
TAAGAGCATCGGCAGAACATTATGAGGAATAAACCATGGCAAACCCGGAACTACTGGCAGAGCAGCGTGAAGAGACGCGGCTGATCATTGAAGAATTACTGGAAGACGGCAGCGATCCGGACGCGCTGTACACCATCGAACACCATCTCTCTGCGGATGATTTCGAAACCCTGGAAAAAGCGGCGGTGGAAGCCTTTAAGCTCGGCTATGAGGTTACCGAACCGGAGGAGCTGGAAGTGGAAGAGGGCGATACCGTCATCTGCTGCGATATCCTCAGCGAGTGCGCGCTGAATGCCGATCTGATTGACGCCCAGGTCGAACAGCTGATGAACCTGGCGGAAAAGTTTGCCATCGAATATGACGGCTGGGGCACCTATTTTGAAGATCCGAACGGCGAAGAGGGCGACGACGAAGATTACGTCGATGAGGATGACAACGGCGTACGCCACTAAACCCGACGGCCTGTGGCGCTTTTGCGGCCACGGGCCACTCCCGTCACGCCCGTAAGCGGCCTGCTTTTTGCCCGGTTCTCTGGCAGTTAGCCACTAACTCGCACCGCAGGGCCAGCGGCAGGCGTTTAAAAAAGCCGCCTGCGCGGGGCTGAAGGAGGGCGGCCTGTGGCTGGCCCGGACGGCAGGAAAATCAGCGCGTTTTTTATTTCAGCGCCCTGAGCATCCGCACTTCGCAGTCGACGTGGCCGGTGCAGCCCAGCGGCTCACTGATGTATGTAAAGCCTAAGCGCTCATACAGGCCGATTGCCTCGCGTAAAAAGGCGGTGGTTTCCAGATAGCAGCGCGTAAATCCCAGCTCGCGGGCGTGTTCCAGCGCCATCAGCGCCAGCTTTTTCGCCATGCCTTTGCCGCGAACCGAAGGCAAAAAGTACATTTTCTGTAGCTCGCAAATGTCCGGCTCGCTGCAGGAGAGCGGCGCAATGCCGCCGCCGCCCGCGACCGCGCCGTTGAGTTCAATGACCCAGTAGGCGTGCCCCGGCTGCGAGTAGACCTGATACAGTTCGTCGAGATTAGGATCGGCAACGGTATAACCCTTGTCGGCGGTAAGGCCATATTCAGCGGAAACCCGGCGGATAACCGAGGCGATGGCCTGGTTATCGTCGGCCGTCAGGCGACGTAAGGTGAGTGACTCAACAGCGCTCATGTAGAATCCCGTTCAGCTGCGCAAATAAACGGATGTAATAGCACCCTCCTTCGGGCAGTGCAAGCGACACAGACGCGCGCCGCCTCAGAGGTTATCCTATAAGGCTCTTATTTTCGTCGAGGAGATATTCAGGTAATATTCTCTGGCAGGTATTATTTATTCGCCTGTCACTCATCAAAAGTTTAAGGAAACATGCCCTGAATTATTCGGGCTGTATGCAGACGACGGGCGAGCGACAAATTCCACAGCAATACATTTGTTCAGCCGCAGTCTGCCTTCGTCGGGGGATAACATCACCTCCGGAAGCAGGGGAGCCGGCGTCGCCAACGTCTATGCAGCCTGGCGTATGACGGGTATAAAATCAGGGATATCTTATGCAAGAAACGATTATGGAACGAGAAGCTCCGGCCCATACCTTTACCTTTAAAGGCGACGGCGGAGGCTATTTTTTAATATGTCTGGTGAATACATTACTTTGTATTATTACCCTGGGTGTCTATTTTCCCTGGGCGTTAATGAAGTGCCGCCGTTATATTTATTCTAATATGTACCTGAACGGCCAGTCGTTTAGCTATAAGGTAACGGGAGGAGATATTTTCTTAAGCTGGTTTTTGCTGATGGTGATTTATATCACCGGACTTGTTACTACGATAAAATATCCGGTTATCGGCCTTGCTATTCTCGGCGCGCTGCTCCTCTCGGTGCCGGTGCTGTTTACGAAAAGCCTGCAGTATCAGGCGATCCAGACCTCCCTTAACGGCGTTCGTTTCGGCTTTCGCTGCGGCGCGCTGCGCGCCTTCTGGAATTTACTGGCGCTGCCGGGGCTGCTGGTCGTTGCGTTCGGGGGGGTGATGGTTGCCCTGGCGCTGCTCCTTATAGAGGGGAGCGGCAACGTTATCTTCTTAGCTGTGGCGCTTGCTCTGACATGGCTGATCGGCCTGATAGTGATTAGCGGGCTGGCATGGCATCGGCTAATGCTGATTGTCGGCGAAGGCGGCAGCTTTGGCATTCACCGTTTTAGGGTGCAGGTGAGCCTTCGCTACTGCATTAAAACGATGATGATCGGGGCAGGGATACTTGTTCCGTTTTTCGCGCTAATGGGCTATATGACCTTCTCGCTATGTCAAAGCATTATCGGCGAGTCTGACGCAGGTCTCTCGTCGGAACAGGTGGAAATGTTAATCTATACGCGCTATTACGGGAAGTATCTGCTGATCCAACTGGTCTATATTTTTGGCGTCGCGGTGATGTCAAGCTATCTGGCCGTGGCGTTTCGCAACCACTTCCTTAATAACCTGCAGCTGGCCGACGGGCAAATCCGCTTCCGCTCAACCCTCACCTGGCACGGTATGGTTTACCGTCTGGGGGCCCTGCTTGTTATTTCCGCGATCTCCTGCGGGCTGGCCTGGCCGCTGCTGCGGGTCTGGCTTATCGGATGGGTAGCGGAGAATACCAGCGTAGTGGGCGATCTGGACGCGCTGGAGCTGACCGACAGCGACGAAGTCGTGGATAACGGCCTGCTGTCGCGCCTCTCCCGTGGGGTGATGCCTGGCCTGATTTTTATATAAAAAAACAGGCCGGAGCGCGCTCCGGCCTGCGATCTGCTCTGGATTTCCGCAGGCGTCGCCTCCGGACCTGAGGTCTACAGCGCGGCGATGACCGCCTGCTGCTCAAGCAGCTTCGCTTTCGCTTCCGCATAACCTTCCAGTTTTTCGCGCTCTTTGGCGATCACCGCCTCCGGCGCGCGCGCCACGAAGCCTTCGTTCGCCAGCTTGCTCTCGACGCGACCAATCTCCGCTTCAACTTTCGCCACTTCCTTCGCCAGACGCGCCAGTTCGGCCTCTTTGTCGATAAGACCGGCCATCGGGATCAGCAGTTCGGCACCGTCAATGATTTTCGTCACCGAGACCGGGCCTTTATCTCCGGCCGGCAGTACGGTGATGCTTTCCAGGCGCGCCAGGGTCTGCAGGAAGCCGTGGTTATCGTTCACCCGCCGCGTCGCCTCTTCGCGGCAGCCGCGCAGCAGCAGCGCCAGCGGTTTGCCCGGCGCGATGTTCATCTCCGCCCGGATGTTGCGCACCGCGACGATCGCCTGCTTCAGCCACTCGGTGTCGGAAACCGCCGCGGCGTCAACCTGCGCCGCGTCGTAGTCCGGGAAGGGCTGCAGCATAATGGTGTCGGCGGTAATGCCACACAGCACCTTCACGCGCTGCCAGATGGTTTCGGTGATGAACGGAATAATCGGATGCGCCAGGCGTAGCAGACCTTCCAGCACCGTGACCAGCGTGTGGCGAGTGCCGCGCAGCTCAGACTCAGAGCCGCCGTTCATTACCGGCTTGGTCAGCTCCAGATACCAGTCGCAGAACTGGTTCCAGGTGAACTCATACAGAATGCCGGCGGCGATATCAAAGCGGAAGCTGTCCAGCGCCTCGCGGTAGGCCTTGACGGTCTGGTTGAACTCCGCGACGATCCACCTGTCCGCCAGCGACAGGGTCATTTCGCCGCCGCTGAAGCCGCAGTCCCGATCTTCGGTATTCATCAGCACAAAGCGGCTGGCGTTCCACAGCTTGTTACAGAAGTTGCGGTAGCCCTCCAGGCGCTTCATGTCCCAGTTAATGTCGCGGCCGGTGGAGGCCAGCGCCGCCAGGGTGAAGCGCAGGGCGTCGGTGCCGTGCGGCTCAATGCCGTCCGGGAACTGCTTCTCGGTGCGCTTGCGGATTTTTTCCGCCAGCTGCGGCTGCATCATGTTGCCGGTGCGCTTGGCGAGCAGCTCCGGCAGGGAGATACCGTCCACCATATCCAGCGGGTCAATGACGTTACCCTTGGATTTGGACATCTTCTGCCCTTCGTCGTCGCGGATAAGCCCGGTCATGTAGACGGTATGGAACGGCACCTGCGGCTTGCCGTTTTCATCCTTGATAAAGTGCATGGTCATCATGATCATGCGGGCGATCCAGAAGAAGATGATGTCGAAGCCGGAAACCATCACGCTGGTCGGGTGGAACTGACGCAGGGCGTCGGTGTTTTCCGGCCAGCCGAGAGTAGAGAAGGTCCACAGGGCGGAGGAGAACCAGGTATCCAGCACATCCTCGTCCTGGCGCAGGGCGACGTCGGCACCGAGGCCGTTCTCCTTGCGTACCTCGTCTTCGCTGCGGCCCACGTAGACGTTGCCGTTGTTGTCGTACCAGGCCGGGATGCGGTGCCCCCACCACAGCTGGCGGGAGATACACCAGTCCTGAATATCGCGCATCCAGGAGAAATACATGTTTTCGTACTGCTTCGGCACGAACTGAATGTCGCCGTTTTCTACCGCTTCTACCGCCGGTTTGGCCAGCACGTCGGCGCGCACGTACCACTGGTCGGTCAGCATCGGCTCGATCACCACCCCGCCGCGGTCGCCGTACGGCACCGTCAGATCGTGCGGTTTAATCTCTTCCAGCAGGCCGAGGGCCTCCACGGCGGCAACCATCGCCTTACGCGCGGCAAAACGCTCCAGTTTCTGGAATTCGGGCGGGATGTCGTTTGCGTAAACGTCAGACTCATTGCCCCTGGTGTCGTAGACCTTCGCGCTTTCGCGGATATCGCCGTCAAAGGTCAGAATGTTGATCATCGGCAGCTGATGACGTTTACCCACCTCATAGTCGTTAAAGTCGTGGGCCGGGGTGATCTTCACGCAGCCGGTGCCTTTTTCCATATCGGCGTGCTCGTCGCCGACGATGGGAATACGGCGGTTGACCAGCGGCAGCATCACGAATTTGCCGATCAGATCTTTGTAGCGCGGATCGGCGGGGTTAACGGCCACGCCGGTGTCGCCCAGCAGGGTTTCCGGACGGGTGGTGGCGACCACCAGGTAATCTTTACCGTCGGCGGTTTTTGCACCGTCGGCCAGCGGATAGCGAATATGCCACATGGAGCCTTTCGACTCGCGGTTTTCTACTTCCAGATCGGAAATCGCGGTGCGCAGCTTCGGATCCCAGTTGACCAGACGCTTGCCGCGGTAAATCAGATCTTCTTTATACAGGCGAACGAACACCTCTTTTACGGCGTTGGAAAGGCCTTCGTCCATGGTGAAGCGCTCGCGCTCCCAGTCCACGGAGTTGCCGAGGCGGCGCATCTGGCGGGTAATGGTGCCGCCGGACTCCGCTTTCCACTGCCAGATCTTGTCAATAAAGGCGTCCCGGCCATAGTCGTGGCGGGTTTTTCCCTCTTCGGCGGCAATCTTGCGCTCAACCACCATCTGGGTGGCGATACCCGCGTGGTCGGTGCCCACCTGCCACAGGGTGTTTTTCCCCTGCATACGCTGATAGCGGATCAGGGTATCCATGATGGTTTGCTGGAAAGCATGGCCCATATGCAAACTGCCGGTAACGTTCGGCGGCGGGATCATGACGCAGAAGGACTCTTTGCTTTCATCACCGTTGGGTTTGAAATAGCCCTGCTTTTCCCAGTGCTCGTAAAGCGGCTGTTCGATATCTTGCGGGTTATATGTCTTTTCCATTATTCCAGGTTGCCGTATTCAGGTTAAAACCGGCCACGCGGTAGGCCTTATAGCGTTCGCGCGCCGATTGTTTCAGAGATTCTTCGTAAGGGACGAAGTCTATCACTTCTGTGAAAGCGGTGGCAAAATCTGCAAAGCCTACCCGCAGGCTGATAAGAATATCCCGCGGGCTGCTGTTGCGTTTCTGCGGCCAGGCGATTTCCACCGGCGCGCCGCCGCGCGGGCCTTCGCCCGCCAGGTTGTGCGGGACAAAGCGCTCCGCCGGCCTGGCCCACAGCGCCTCGTCCAGGCGCACCGCCTGCTTTTCGTCTTCGCAGGCGATCAGCACGCGCTTGCCGCTGCGCCAACGTTCTGCGGCAATCTCACACACTAACTGCTCGACGGCGCTAAGGCCGTCGACGGCGGTGTCGTTGTCCAGAAGATAAAAGGTCGCATTTTTCATATCTATACCCGTCGTCTTTCAAGTTGCCTCTTTGTTGGCTGCCTTCGCGCACCCCAGTCACATAGTAAACTATGCTCCTGGGGATTTGCTCAGTTGCCGCCGCGATGCAACTCGAAATCCATAGGGTATAGAATTCTTATTGCCCGAGCTTGCAGGCCAGACCCGGCGTTTTGGTCGCCATTCGGTAAACAAACTTACTCGTCGCCGTTAAAGCCGGCGCGGTTGAGCAGGAACTGCGACAGCATCGCCACCGGGCGGCCGGTAGCGCCTTTGGCTTTTCCGGAGCGCCAGGCGGTGCCGGCAATGTCCAGGTGCGCCCAGTTGTAGCGGCGGGTAAAGCGCGACAGGAAGCAGCCGGCGGTGATCGCCCCGCCGGGACGCCCGCCGATGTTGGCCATATCGGCGAAGTTAGACTCCAGCTGCTCCTGGAACTCGTCGCCCAGCGGCAGTCGCCATGCGCGGTCGCCCGCCTGCTCGGAGGCACCGATCAGCTCGTGCGCCAGCGGGTTGTGGTTCGCCATCAGGCCGGTAATGTGGTGGCCAAGCGCAATCACGCAGGCACCGGTCAGGGTGGCCACGTCGATCACCGCTTCCGGCTCAAAGCGCTCAACGTAGGTTAAGACGTCGCATAGCACCAGGCGGCCCTCGGCGTCGGTGTTCAGCACCTCCACGGTCTGTCCGGACATGGTGGTCAGCACGTCGCCCGGACGATAGGCGCGGCCGCCGGGCATATTTTCACAGCCCGCCAGCACGCCGATGACGTTGATCGGCAGCTGCAGCTCGGCCACCATGCGCATCACCCCGTAGACCGCCGCCGCACCGCACATGTCGTACTTCATTTCGTCCATGCCCTCGGCGGGCTTGATAGAGATGCCGCCGGAGTCAAAGGTCAGCCCCTTGCCAACCAGCACGATCGGCCGCGCCTCTTCGGAGGGATTGCCCTTGTACTCAATCACCGACATCAGGGATTCGTTCTGGGAGCCGTGGCCCACGGCGAGATAGGCGTGCATCCCCAGCTCGCGCATCTGCTGCTCGCCGATCACGCGGGTGACCACGTTCTGGCTGTAGCTGTCCGCCAGCTGGCGCGCCTGGGAGGCGAGGTAGGCGGCGTTGCAGATATTGGGCGGCATATTGCCGAGATCCTTCGCCGCCTTGATCCCGGCGGCGATGGCCAGACCGTGTTGAATGGCGCGCTCGCCGCTGGTCAGCTCCCGGCGGGTCGGCACGTTGAACACCATTTTGCGCAGCGGACGCCGCGGTTCGCTCTTGGTGGTTTTAAGCTGATCGAAGCTGTAGAGCGTCTCCTTGGCCGTTTCAACGGCCTGACGCACCTTCCAGTAGTTGTTACGTCCCTTAACGTGCAGCTCGGTCAGAAAGCAGACCGCCTCCATCGAGCCGGTATCATTCAGTGTATTTATTGTTTTCTGAATAACCTGCTTGTACTGGCGCTCATCCAGCTCGCGCTCTTTGCCGCAGCCGATAAGGAGAATACGCTCGGAAAGCACGTTTGGCACATGGTGCAGCAACAGGGTTTGCCCCGGTTTTCCTTCCAGTTCGCCGCGACGCAGCAGGGCGCTGATGTAGCCGTCGCTAATCTTATCGAGCTGCTCTGCGATCGGAGAAAGGCGGCGCGGTTCAAAGACGCCCACGACGATGCAGGCACTCCGCTGTTTCTCCGGGCTACCGCTTTTTACACTGAACTCCATGCACTATGCTCCTGAATCTTAAAGACAACAGCGGGGGCTATAGCTATACTCGTTGTCTTTCCAGTTGCAGAGGCGCTGGCTGCGCCTGGCCGCCTCAACTGCTTACCGGACGTAAGCGCCGGGGTTTTACAGTTTTGCCGTCCTGCTACAACTCGAAATCTATACAGTATAGAATTGCAAGCTTTCGTAACTCATAGCCGCTGTTGCGGTGACTTCGTGTTAATCTTAACGTTATTACGACGCTGATACCTCAGAACGGATTCTGACTGGCGGATCCGCTGAGTATAATAAACTTAGCGACGATTTCGACGACTCAAGAGAATAAATGACGTTTAAGCCATGAAACAAGCTAAATTCCTGCAAAAAACGAGTTTTTACGGGCCTATTTAAAGTGATAATCATAAGATATCTGGTGCGGGAGACGCTCAAAAGCCAGCTGGCGATACTCTTCATCCTGCTTTTGATCTTTTTTTGTCAAAAGCTAGTGAGGATACTCGGGGCGGCGGTTGACGGCGATATTCCGTCGAATCTGGTATTCTCGCTGCTGGGACTGGGCGTACCTGAGATGGCGCAGCTGATCCTGCCGTTAAGCCTGTTCCTCGGGCTGCTGATGACGCTGGGTAAACTGTATACCGAAAGCGAAATTACGGTGATGCACGCCTGCGGCCTTAGCAAGGGCGTGCTGGTGAAGGCGGCGATGATCCTGGCGCTGTTTACCGGCCTTATCGCTGCGGCCAACGTCATGTGGGCCGGGCCGTGGTCCTCCCGGCATCAGGACGAGGTGCTGGCGGAGGCGAAGGCCAATCCCGGCATGGCGGCGCTGGCGCAGGGGCAGTTCCAGCAGGCCACAGACGGCGGCTCGGTGCTGTTTATTGAAAGCGTTGACGGCAGCCGCTTCCACGACGTGTTCCTTGCGCAGATCCGCCCGAAGGGCAACGCCCGCCCCTCCGTCGTGGTGGCTGATTCCGGACATTTAACTCAGCTACGGGACGGCACCCAGGTGGTGACGCTGAACAAAGGCACCCGCTTTGAGGGCACCGCCCTGCTGCGCGATTTCCGTATTACCGACTTCCTTAACTATCAGGCCATTATCGGCCACCAGGCGGTGGCGCTCGATCCCAACGATACCGATCAGATGGATATGCGCACCCTGTGGGCCGCCGACGGCGATCGCGCCCGCGCGGAGCTGCACTGGCGGATCACGCTGATATTTACCGTCTTTATGATGGCGCTGATGGTGGTGCCGTTGAGCGTGGTCAATCCGCGGCAGGGGCGCGTGCTGTCGATGCTGCCGGCGATGCTGCTCTACCTGGTGTTCTTCCTGATCCAGACCTCCCTCAAATCTAACGGCGGCAAAGGCAAGCTGGATCCGGCCCTCTGGATGTGGGTGGTTAACCTGCTTTATCTGGCGCTGGCGCTGGGTCTGAACCTGTGGGATACGGTGCCGGTTCGCCGCCTGCGCGCCCGTTTTATGCGTAAAGGAGCGGCATAATGCAGCCATTCGGAGTCCTTGACCGCTATATCGGTAAAACCATTTTTACCACCATCATGATGACGCTGTTCATGCTGGTGTCGCTCTCCGGCATTATTAAGTTCGTTGACGAACTGAAAAGGGCCGGCAGGGGAAGCTATGACGCGATGAGCGCGGGGCTGTACACGCTGCTCAGCGTGCCGAAAGATGTGCAAACCTTCTTCCCGATGGCGGCGCTGCTTGGCGCGCTGCTGGGCTTAGGAATGCTGGCCCAGCGCAGCGAGCTGGTGGTGATGCAGGCTTCGGGGTTCACCCGGATGCAGGTGGCGCTGTCGGTGATGAAAACCGCCATTCCGCTGGTGCTGCTGACCATGGCCATCGGCGAATGGGTCGCTCCGCAGGGCGAGCAGATGGCGCGCAACTATCGTGCCCAGCAGATGTACGGCGGCTCGCTGCTCTCTACCCAGCAGGGGCTGTGGGCGAAGGATGGCAACAGCTTTGTCTATATTGAGCGGGTGAAGGGCGACAGAGAGTTAGGGGGCATCAGTATCTACACCTTTAACGACCAGCGCCGCCTGCAGTCGGTGCGCTACGCCGCCTCGGCGCAGTTTGACACGGATAACAAGGTGTGGCGTCTGTCGCAGGTGGATGAGTCTGACCTGCAGGATCCGCAGCAGATTGCCGGCTCGCAGCGGGTCAGCGGCACCTGGAAGACCAACCTCACCCCGGATAAGCTGGGCGTGGTGGCGCTGGACCCGGATGCGCTCTCTATCAGCGGCCTGCACAACTATGTAAAATATCTGAAACTGAGCGGCCAGGACCCCGGACGCTATCAGCTCAACATGTGGAGCAAAATCTTCCAGCCGCTCTCCGTGGCGGTGATGATGCTGATGGCGCTGTCGTTTATCTTTGGACCGCTGCGCAGCGTACCGATGGGCGTGCGCGTGGTGGCGGGCATCAGCTGCGGCTTTGTCTTCTACATGCTCGATCAAATCTTTGGCAAGCTGACGACGCTCTCCTACGGCATCCCGCCGATAATCGGCGCGCTGCTGCCAAGCGCGCTGTTTTTGCTGATCAGCCTCTGGCTGATGATGAGGCGCAGCTAGCCCTCCTGAAAGGCAGCCGTGCAGGCTGCCTTTTTTATCCTCGCCGGAACCCTTTCTGTTTTTAATATCTGTTAAAACCAGTTTGTTGCCAGCGCCAGCGGCGATATGCGGGTCAGCTACCTGACGCCGTGGCGGGTGAACCGCACCGCCGCCGACAGCTTCGCCCTGCCGGAGCAGATGAAGCTGGACGTTGATGGGCTGGAGACTGTGCCAACGGAGGGGGCGATTATCCGGCTGCGCTTTCCGACGGGGAGCTAGAGGCCCTGCGCCGCCGGTGGGAAATCAGCGCTTTCTGCCGCCCAGCAGGCTGCCCAGCACGCCGCGAATTATCTGCCGGGTCACCTGACGCGCCGCGCTTTTGGCGGCGCTCTGCACGACGCCGTCGCGCCTGCCGCCGCGCGGGCCGGTGCTGCCGAACAGGATCTCCTTCAGCCCGCCGAAGAGGCCGTCGTCGGCCGCTTCGGGCTTCACCGGCGGCGTATTCTGCCGTTCGGCGCTGGCCTGGACGGACTTCTGCAGCATTTCAAAGGCCGATTCGCGATCTATCTCGTCCTCGTATTTGCCGTACAGGGACGAATGATTAATCAGCCCGTTGCGCTCGTCATCGGTTACCGGCCCCATCCGCGAGCACGGGGCGATCACCATCGCCTGCTCGACCATCGACGGGCTGCCTTTGGCATCAAGAAAGGAGATCAGCGCCTCGCCGGTGCCCAGCGCCTGGATCGCTTTTTCCGTATCGAAGGCCGGATTGGCGCGCATGGTCTGCGCCGCCGCTCTTACCGCCTTCTGATCCTTCGGGGTAAAGGCGCGCAGGGCGTGCTGTACGCGGTTGCCCAGCTGGCCGAGCACGCTGTCCGGCACGTCGGACGGATTCTGCGAGACGAACCAGACGCCGACCCCCTTTGAGCGGATCAGGCGAACGACCTGCTCAATTTTATCGAGCAGGACCGGCGGCGCGTCGTTGAACAGCAGATGCGCCTCATCGAAGAAGAAGACCAGCTTTGGTTTCTCCGGATCGCCCGCTTCCGGCAACTGTTCATAAAGCTCGGAGAGCATCCACAGCAGGGTGGCGGCGTAGAGCTTCGGCATCTGATAAAGCTTTTCCGCGCTGAGGATGTTAATGACACCCCTGCCGCTGGCGTCGGTGCGCATCCAGTCCTTGATATCCAGCATCGGCTCGCCGAAGAAGTGCGTTGCGCCCTGCTGCTCCAGCGACAGCAGCCCGCGCTGAATGGCCCCCACCGACGCGCTGCTGATATTGCCGTACTGGTTGCGGAAGGATTTCGCGTTATCGCCGATGTAGCGGGTAATGGCCCGCAGATCCTTAAAGTCGAGCAGCAGCAGCCCCTGGTCGTCGGCGATGCGAAAGATAATGTCCAGCACGCCTGACTGCACCTCGTTGAGGTTAAGCAGGCGCGCCAGCAGCAGCGGCCCGAGATCGGAGACCGTCGCCCGCAGCGGATGGCCCTTTTCGCCAAAGATATCCCACAGCACCACCGGATTGTCGTGGGGCTGCCAGTCGCCGGCACCGATGGCGTTCAGCCGCGCGAGCAGCTTTTCGGATGCCTGCCCCTCCTGTGCCACGCCGGTCAGGTCGCCTTTAACGTCTGCCATAAACACCGGCACGCCGATTTCAGAGAAGGATTCGGCCAGCTTTTGCAGGGTGACGGTTTTCCCGGTCCCGGTTGCGCCGGTAATAAGGCCGTGGCGGTTGGCCATGGCCGGTAACAGATGCAGCGGCTTGTCCGGCGTGCGTGCAATCAGCAGGGGTGAGCTCATGTTTGATTCCTCCATTTATCCTGCGTCGATTATAAGCAAGCCGGAGCGAAAAAGCGGAAAAAAACATCAGCCGAAGCGCCTGAGCTCAGGCGCAGCCCTGCTGAATCAACGCGATGCTCTGGCTGATTTCGCGGCGGATCTGCGCTTCGCTCCACGACGCCAGCTGCGGTGCGAACGGCTCGAAGGCGTACACCCCCTGATAGCCTCGGGCTTCCAGCCGGGCTACCTGTTCGCCGGTGCGCAGCCGGTCGTCGGCGGTCAGCATGATGCGCTCATTGTCGGTCAGTTGCTCCCTGGGGCGGGGATCGTCCACGCCGGAAAGATGCACCAGGCCAATATCATTAACGTCGACCCGGCTTAACGCCTCGTCGGCCTGCGGGTAAAGATGATGGTGGAACGTATCGATCAGCAGCTTAAAGGGCGCGTGCGCCTGGCGGATCAGCGTCATCGCCTCGTCCGCCGAGCGCAGCGAGCTTTGCGGAAAGCCCAGCGGCTCCACCAGCCCCTGAACGCCATAGCGGGCGAACAGCGGTGCCAGCTCCTGCAGCGCGCTTTGCGTCTCTTCCGGGGCAATCTCGCTGCCGTCGTTCAGCGGGCACAGCACCAGCGCCCGTGCGCCGATGGCCCTGGCCTCTTCCAGCAGGGATTCCGTCAGGTCGCGCACCTGCCGGGTGCGGCGGTTAAAGGGATAAACGGCGTTGATGGTCAGAATGTCAATCTGATAGCGCCCGGCCAGCTCCCGCACCTGCTGATGGCTCAGGCCATCGGTGACTTTACCGCCGGGCATGTCATTGCGTAGCTCAATTTTGTTAAGCCCCAGCTCGCTGACCAGGCGAAAGAAGGACTCAATACTGAGCGATGGCGCGATTTTACGATTAATGCAGAAACGCTGGAGTGAGATAGCCATGATGATGCTCCTGACAAAAGAGTGACTGAACGGATTCGCTGTCCTGTTATTTAAAATTTTTATTTCATTGTTAGCAATGGTTGAAATGGTGATTGTTTGAGCTGCTTCGCAAATAGCACCCAGAGATGTAGTCGGTATTGACGATTAAATCGGCTAACTACGCCGTATAAAAGCGTTTTTTCACTGAGGACGCCATAAGGCATCGGGAAAAATGCGATGCTTATCACCAAAGTGATATTTCACTTTATATGATTATTGAAATATAAATTTCATATCACTACGGTTATAGCACGACAGGATCGGAAACAGGGGCAGCGTATCGCCCCCTACACTATGAGGCGAGAAGATGTCTATCACTGGAAACTTTATTGCTGGCAGAACCGTCATCAGCCGCAGCGGTGAGACGCTGCCGGTGTTCGACCCGGCCACGGGCGAGGTCGCCCGGGAGGTTGCGCTATCAACCGCGCAGGAGGTGTCTGAGGCCATTGAGGTCGCCTGCGATGCCTTCGAAGGCTGGTCGCGCACCACGCCGCTGCGCCGCGCCCGGGTGCTGTTTAACTTCAAGGCGCTGCTGGCGCAGCACGCCGAAGAGCTGGCGGGCATCATCGTCAGCGAGCACGGAAAGGTCTGGTCAGACGCGCTGGGGGAGCTGACCCGCGGTATGGAGGTGGTGGAGTTTGCCTGCGGTATACCGCACCTGATTAAAGGTGAATTTTCCCCGGATGTTGGCTCCGGCGTCGACAGTTATTCATTGATGCAGCCGCTGGGCGTGGTGGCGGGGATTACGCCATTTAATTTTCCGGCAATGGTGCCGATGTGGATGTTTCCGCTGGCGCTGGCCTGCGGCAACAGCTTCGTGCTGAAACCGCCGGCGCTGGCTCCCTCCGCGGCCGTGCGCCTGGCGGAGCTGCTGAAAGAAGCCGGCCTGCCGGACGGCGTTTTTAACGTGGTGCACTGCGGCAATGAGGCGGCGGAGCGGCTCTATACCGACCCGCGTATTGCCGCCGTGAGTTTTGTCGGCTCCTCCGGCGTGGCGGAGCATATCTATAAAACCGCCAGCGCGCATGGCAAACGGGTGCAGGCGTTCGGCGCGGCGAAAAACCACGCGATCGTTATGCCGGATGCGGATCTGGAGGCGACGGTCAGCGCGATTATGGGCGGTGCCTACGGCTCAGCGGGGGAGCGCTGTATGGCGCTGCCGGTAGTGGTGGCCGTTGGCGACGAGACGGCGGAGCGGCTGATTGCCCGCCTGAAACCGCTGGTGGAGGCGCTGAAGGTGGGGCCGGGCTGCCTGCGCGGTGGGGAAGAGAACGAAATGGGGCCGCTGGTCTCGGCGGCGCAGCGGAAAAAGGTGCTTGGCTACATTGATAAGGGCGTCAGTGAAGGGGCGACGCTGGTGGTTGACGGTCGCAGGCTGCGCGTTCCCGGCTATGAGGCGGGATACTACGTCGGCGGTACTCTGTTTGATAACGTCACTCCCGATATGACCATCTGGCGGGAAGAGATTTTTGGCCCGGTGCTGGGCATCGTGCGGGTTGCGGACTATCAAAGCGCGCTGGCGCTGGTGAATCGTCATGAGTTTGGCAACGGCAGCGCTATTTTTACCCGCAGCGGCCACGCCGCGCGCCAGTTTGTGCATGACGTGCAGGCCGGAATGGTTGGCGTCAACGTGCCGGTGCCGGTGCCGATGGCGTTCCATAGCTTTGGCGGCTGGAAACGCTCCGTCTTTGGCGCGCTGAACGTTCACGGACCGGACGGCGTGCGCTTCTATACCCGAATGAAGACCGCCACCGTGCGCTGGCCGCAGGGCGAGCGAACCGCTACGGAATTCAGTATGCCGACGCTAGGTTAACTATCAAGGAGTGCGCCATGTCTTTACTGGTTAAAGCGCAGAAAGGGGAGCATATCCAGCATATTACGCCGCAGATCGCGGGCTGGCACCATATCGGTTTTGATGTCTGCATAATAAAGCAGGGGCAAAACATTACCATCGAAAGCGGCGATCGCGAGCTTTGTCTGGTGCTGGTCTCCGGGCTGGCCTCGATAAGCACGCGCGAGGCCGATTTTCCCGGTCTGGGGCAGCGCCTGTCGCCGTTCGAACGTACGCCTCCGTGGTCGGTTTACGTGCCGCCGCAGGATAACGCCATAATAACGGCGGACGCTGATTTAGAGCTGGCGATCTGCAGCGCGCCGGGCAGGGGGACGTTTCCGGCCAGGGTTATTCGCCCGGAGGAGGTGGGCGTTGAGCGGCGCGGCGCGGGGCGTAATCAGCGGCTGGTGCATAACATTCTGCCGGACAGCGCGCCGGCGGAGTGCCTGCTGGTGGTGGAGGTGTATACCGAAGAGGGGGCGACCAGCTCGTGGCCTTCCCACAAGCATGATACCGCGCTGCCGGGTCAGGAAACCCAGCTGGAAGAGACCTATTACCACCGTTTCGATCCGCCGCAGGGTTTCGCTTTCCAGCGGGTCTATACCGACGATCGCAGCCTGGACGTCTGTATGGCTCCCTATAACCACGATGTGGTGATGGTGCCGCGCGGCTATCATCCGGTGGCGACGATTGCCGGCTACAGCAGCTACTACCTGAACGTAATGGCCGGTCCGGAGCGTAAATGGCTGTTTAGCTGGGAAGAGGACCATGCCTGGATCAACGGCGGCGGCTATCCTCGCCGCGAGTGAGGGCAGCGGCCGAATATCTCTTCTCACTAACTCAGGCGGCGGGAATAGCGTTGAAAAACCGGCCGCCCTTATCGGGCGGTCGGCGACTGAAAGGGGATCAGTGGCCTGTCTGCGGATCTTTGCTGTTGTTTAACGCCAGCGAGACGGCCAGCGTCTGGGCCAGGCACAGGGAGGCGACCTGAGAGCGAAAGCCGTCAACCTGCGCTTCGCGCAGCACGAAGCAGACGTCGCTGAACGCGGCGAGCGGGCTGACCCGGCTGTCGGTGATCGCTATCTGCCGGGCCTTACGCTGGGCTCCCAGCTCCACCAGCTCTACCACCTCGCGGGCGTACGGCGAGAAGCTGATCGCCACCACCACGTCCTTCGGCCCCACCAGACTGAGCTGTTCGGTGAACATTCCGCCCAGACCGTCGATCAGCAGCGCCTTGCGATCCAGATGGCGTAGCGCATAGGTCAGGTACGAGGCGACGCTGAAGGAGCGGCGCAGCCCGATCACGTAGATATTTTCGGCCGCCGCCAGCAGCGCCACCGCACGCTCCAGATCGTCACCGGGAGTTTGAATAGCCAACTGCTGCAGCGCCTGGCTATTGACCAGCGTGAACATATTGAGGATCTCCGTCGGCGTTTCCGGCGGCGGCGCTTCATTGCCGGCCGTCTGCCGGAACAGGCGGGCGCGTTCGGTATAGTTGGCGGTCTCTTCCATCAGGTGCTGTCTGAACATCTGTTTCATTTCATTAAAGCCGCTGAAGCCGAAAGCATTAGCGAAGCGAATCAGGGTTGAGGGCGGCACGTCCGCCTGACGGGCGATAGAGGCCACGGTGTCGAAAGCCACGCTGTTGCTGTTGTCGAGGATATAGCGGGCAACCTGTTTCAGGCGTTTGCTTAAGGTATCGTAGCGACGCCGGATTTCATCCTGCAGGATGGTCAGTTGGGTTGGATTGTTAGCCATGGATGTGCTCTGAGGAAATGAAAAAGATAGGGTTGTAGTGTACCAAATGAAGCGACATTTGAAATATACGATTCATTCTACGACGAAACAGAAAGCCCGCCTTTTTTGAAAACGGCGGGCTGAAGCGGAGGGCTAGCGGCGCGCTTCGCGCCAGTAGTCAATCAGGGCCAGGTAGTTGCGCTTCACCTCTTCAACCAGCGCCTCATCGCTGAGCTCCCCCTGCATCCAGCGGCGTGCCGGCTGGCCGAAAATAGTGCGCCCGACGGCAAAGCCTTTAATTATCGGGTGCCTGGCCGCTTCGGCGAAGCCGGCGCGCAGGCGATCCGAAGGCGCGTCCAGCCCCAGCAGCAGGATACCCCGACACCACTCATCCTCACGCGCGATAAGCGCGGAGATTTGCACCCAGCTGGCGTCGGAAAGCGGCGGCAGCTTCCACCAATCCGGGCGGATGCCGAGCCGATAAACGTGTTCGAGTACCCGGCAATAATGCCGTTCGTCCCTGTCCGGGCAGCTTGCCGGCAGTATCACCTCCAGCAGCAGCTCGTGACCCGATGTGTTACAGGCCTGCCAGATTTCCAGCAGCAGCGCGTCCTGCTCCGCGCGCAGCGCGACCGGATCGTCCGGATGATAGAAGACCAGGCACTTTACCACCTGCTCCAGCGGCCAGTTGATAAGCTGCGAGCCGATATTGCCGTGCTCCAGGCGCAGCGGGCGCGAGCCGGGCAGTTCGATGGGGCGGCCGATCCACCAGCCCTTGCCGGTGATAGCGTTAAGCGAACGCTGGCCCCAGGTATCATCGATAAGCACCCCGCTGCGCCCGTTGAGCCCCGCCTCTTTGGCCGCGGTTTCGGCAGCGGACAGCAGCAGCAGCTTCAACTGCGGAATACAGACCGTATCGCGCCCGGTCTCCCGCGCCAGCTCCGTCAGCTGTTTGCGATGATCGAAAGCGAAAATACACAGCTCGGGCCACCGTTGACGGCGGCTGGTTACCCGGTGCAGATGATTAAGGCGTGCGTCGATGTCCGGCCGCGGAACGGACTGCGCCCGTGACAGGTAATCGTCCAGTTCGATCCTCGTCGGCATGGCCGGAGCGCAGCCGTGGCGCGACACTACCAGCGCGCCGCAGGCGTTGGCATAGCGACAGGCCTGCTCCCAGCCCTCGTCGTTCAGCCAGCCGCGCAACAGCCCGGACATAAAAGCGTCGCCGGCACCGAGAACGTTAAGTACGTCAACGTTCACCCCCTGCTGCAGCGGAATGTGCTGCCAGTCGTCCGGGATCTCCCCTTCCAGCACCACGCAGCCCATCGGGCCGCGTTTGCAGACCAGCGTTGCCCCCGTGGCGTGGCGTACGTTCTTCAGCGCGGTAAGCGTATCGGTGCTGCCGCCGGCGATATGGAACTCCTCTTCGGTGCCAACGATCAAATCAAACAGGTGCAGTACCTCCTGTAGCTGCCGGGTCACCCGATCGGAGGCGATAAAGCGCGTTTCGCCGTCGCCCGGAGAGGTCAACCCCCAGAGCACCGGCCGGTAGTCGATGTCCAGCGCCGTTCGCAGGCCGTGGCGGCGTGCGTAGCCCAGCGCCGTCAACACCGCATCGCGCGTTCTGGCGTGCGACAGGTGAGTGCCGGTCACCGCCAGCGCACGGGAAGAGGCGATGTACTCTTCGTTTATATCCTCTGCGGTCAGCGCCATATCCGCGCAGTTGTCGCGGTAGAAGATCAGCGGAAAGGTCTCCTGATCTTTAATTCCCAACATAACCAGCGCGGTCAGGCGCTGCTTATCGGTAAGCAGATATTGGGTATCGACGCCCGCGCGGCTTAAGGTTTCACGCAGGAAGCGGCCGTTGTGTTCATCGCCCACCCGCGCCAGCATTGCCGATTTTAGCCCCTGAATAGCCGTGCCGTAGGCGACATTGCCAGAGGAGCCTCCCAGATATTTGGCGAAACTGCCCGCATCTTCCAGCCTGGCACCGATCTGCTGGGCGTAGAGATCGACGGCCACCCGGCCAATGCAGATAACGTCGAGGCGCTTAACTGCTCTGTTCATCGTTAACGTTTCCTTTTGCCTGCCTGCTGTCTGGTCAGGATCGCCACGGCGATCGGCTTCCGCGAACAGCCTGATGGTTATTACTATTTTTTAGTTTGAGAAATAAAAATTTCATTTTCAAACATATTTGGAATTTAAAAATCAAAACTGTGAAGGATCTACCACTCTATGGCGTCGACAGGCACTTTAACGACACGGAGTTTGATCCGGTTGTCGGGGTCTTTTACAACCATACTTAATAATATATTTTATTTGTTTATTAATGAGTTAGTTGTTTTGGGTGCGCCGTAAAAACATAGCGGAGCGGCCCATAAATGTAAGCGAAAGGTGTGGGATCTGTAGAGAGTTTGATCCTTCTCGCAAAATGAAATATTTCTTTTGTATTTATGTTTTATGAAAAAAATGTTTGCTTATAATCGCCAGATATTCCAGCGGGCGTTAGCGGCTTTCCTCGACCCCGGCCAGCCACGCTGGCGGCGTAACAACGCGAACCCGCGCGGCAGATACTGAACGATTAAGGATTGTGCATATGGGCAAACTGAGACTGACAATGGCGCAGGCGCTGGTTAAGTTCCTCGATAACCAGTATCTGGAGATGGATGGCGAAACATACAAATTTGTGAAGGGAATTTTCGCTATTTTCGGCCATGGCAACGTGCTGGGGCTGGGGCAGGCGCTGGAGCAGGACAGCGGTGACATGCAGGTTTATCAGGGGCGCAATGAGCAGGGGATGGCTCATGCGGCGACCGGTTTCGCCAGGCACTCTCTGCGCCGTCAGATTATCGCCTGCACCTCCTCCGTCGGTCCGGGCGCGGCAAACATGATTACCGCCGCCGCAACGGCGACCGCCAACCGCATTCCGCTGCTGTTACTCCCCGGCGATGTCTTCGCTACCCGCCAGCCGGACCCGGTTTTGCAGCAGATCGAGCAGAGCCACGATCTCAGCATTACCACCAACGACGCCTTTCGCGCGGTCAGTAAATACTGGGACCGCATTATGCGGCCGGAGCAGCTGATGAGCGCCTGCGTTAATGCGATGCGCGTGCTGACGGACCCGGCGGAAACCGGCGCGGTCACGCTGTGCCTGCCGCAGGACGTGCAGGGGGAGGCCTGGGATTATCCGGCGTCATTTTTTACCCGTCGGGTTCATCGCCCCGATCGGCGTCCGGCCAGCGCCGCGCAGCTGGCGGCGGCGGTAGACGCCATAAAAGCCAGCCGCAGACCGCTGATCGTCTGCGGCGGCGGGGTGAAATACGCCGCGGCCGGCGACGCGCTGGCCCGCTTTGCCGGGCGCTACGGCGTTCCGTTTGCGGAGACCCAGGCGGGCAAGGGTGCCATTGTTTCGTCCCATCCGCTTAACGTCGGCGGGGTGGGGGAAACCGGCTGCCTGGCCGCTAACCAGCTGGCCAAAGAGGCGGACCTGGTTATCGGCCTGGGGACGCGCTTCAGCGATTTTACCACCTCATCGAAATGGATTTTTCAGCACCCTGGCGTCCGTTTTCTGAACGTTAACGTCAGCAATTTCGACGCCTGGAAGCTGGACGGCATACCGCTGCTGGCGGACGCGCGCGAAGCCTTAGCCGCGCTGGACGCGGCGCTGGACGCCGAAAGCTGGCGGGCGCAGTGGGGGGAGCGGCTCGAGAGCGCGCAGAACCGTCAGATGAAAGAGACCCGGCGCGTTTACCAGGCGGTATGGCGGGAAAGCGATTTCGTGCCGGAAATCGACGATAGCCTGGATCGGCAAGCGGTGTTTCGTGAATTCCGCCAGCTTACCGGCTCCACCCTGACCCAAAGCAGCGTGCTTGGCGTATTGAATGAAACGCTGCCTGCAGACGCAACGATCGTCGCAGCGGCGGGCAGCCTGCCCGGCGATCTGCAGCGTATCTGGCGCAACCGGGTGCCGAATACCTATCACGTTGAGTATGGCTACTCCTGCATGGGTTACGAAATCAACGCCGCCCTCGGCGTGAAGCTGGCGCAGCCGCAGAGCGAGGTTTATTCACTGGTTGGCGACGGCTCTTTCATGATGCTGCACTCTGAGCTGATTACCTCTCTGCAGGAGGGGGCCAAGATTAACGTCGTGCTGTTCGACAATATGGCCAACGGCTGTATCAACAATCTGCAGATGGAGCACGGAATGGGCAGTTTCGCCACGGAGTTCCGCTACCGCCAGGCCGGGCGCGGCGCGCTGAAGGGCGGTCTGATACCGGTAGATTTTGCGGCTATCGCCGCCGGCTACGGCTGTAAAAGCTGGCGCGTCACCAGCCTTGATGAGCTGCGCCAGGCGCTGGCGGCCGCCCGCGGTGAAACCGTCAGCACGCTGATCGACATAAAAGTGCTGCCTAAAACGATGGTACATAAGTACGGCAGTTGGTGGAACGTTGGCGTTGCCCAGACGGCGCTGTCAGAACGCATACGCCGCGTGGCGGAGCAGATGAATAAAACGCGCGCGCAGGCGCGGGATTACTAACGATACCTGAACCCTACATAACCACGGAGACACTCTCTATGACACTCAAATTAGGCGTCATCGGCGCGGGCGCTATCGGTAAAGAACATATCCGCCGCTGCACCCAGGTATTACAGGGGGCCACGGTAGTGGCCGTTTCAGATATTAATCCAGACAGCGCGTGGGCGGCGGCGGCGCTGCCGGGCGTGTGTGCGGAAGTCTACGCCGACGGCCATGACGTGATTCGTTCCACCGACGTCGAAGCCGTGCTGATCGCCTCCTGGGACCCAACCCATGAGGAGTATACGCTGGCCGCGATAGCCGCCGGCAAGCCGGTGTTCTGCGAAAAGCCGCTGGCGATGAGCGCCGAGGGATGTCGACGCATTGTCGATGCGGAAATAGAGGCCGGCCGCCGTCTGGTGCAGGTTGGTTTTATGCGGCCTTATGACGAAGGCTATCGGGCGCTGAAGAAAGCGATTGACGACGGCGCTATCGGCGCGCCGCTGCTGCTGCGCTGCGCCCATCGCAATCCGAAGGTTGACGAGAGTTACACCACCGACATGGCGATTACCAATACCCTGATCCACGAGCTGGACGTGCTGCGCTGGCTGTTAAATGACGACTACCGCTCCGTTCAGGTGCGTTTCCCACGCTCTACTTCTCATACCCATGGGCGGCTTAAGGACCCGCAGATCGTCTCCTTTGAGACCCGGAAGGGAACCCTGATCGACGTTGAAATTTTTGTGAACTGCCAGTACGGCTACGACATCCAGTGCGAGGTGGTGGGAGAAACGGGCGTTGCCCGCCTGCCGGAGCCGTCGGCGGTACAAATGCGTCGGGACGCCAGCCTGTCGACCGCAATCCTTACCGACTGGAAAGATCGCTTTATCACCGCCTATGACGCCGAGCTGCAGGCGTTTATCAACGACGTCGCTGCCGGTCGGCTGCGGGGGCCGTCGGCCTGGGACGGCTACGCAGCCTCCGTCGCGGCCGACGCCTGCCTGAAGGCGCAGAAGAACGGCGGGTCCGTTGCCATAGCGCTGCCGGAGCGCCCGTCTTTCTACGCTTGCTGAAGCGATCTCCGACGATAACCCGTATTCAGACAGGTAACGACCATGAAAATAGCTTTCGATGTCGATGTGATTAAGGACCTCGGTATCACGCGGATGGTCCATCAGGTGGCGGAGTGGGGCTACAGGTACATTGAGCAATCGCCGCACCCGCAGATTAATCCGTTTTATAAGCACCCCCGCGCCAGCCGGGAGATTATGGCCGAGTACCGGCAGGCGCTGCGCGATACCGGCCTGGCGATCTCCTCTTTGATTTGCGTTTATCGCTGGTCCGGCCCGGATGAGCTGCGGCGTCAGGCGGCGGTAAAGAACTGGAAACGGCTGATCGAAATTGCCGTTGAGATGGACGTACAGGTGATTAACAGCGAATTTTCCGGCGATCCGAATCAGCCGGAAATTTGCGAAGAGATGTTTTACCGCTCTATGGACGAGCTGCTGCCCATCTTTGAACGCGAAGGTATCCGCGTGGAAATTCAGGCGCATCCGTGGGATTTCTGCGAAGAGAACAACGAGACGGTCGATATCGTGAAGTCGTTTCGCAGCGAGCACGTGAAGTATGTCTACAGCGTTCCGCACACCTTCTTTTATGACAAAGGAAAAGGCGATGTGGAGAAAATGCTGCGCTATGCGGGTCAGGATCTCTCTCACGTGCTGATTGCGGATACCCGCAATCACACCCGCCACTGCCGCTACATCGTCAATCCGCCGGGCGTTGACGCCGCGGTCCATCAGCACGTGGGGGTAGGGGAAGGGGACGTCGATTTTGACACGCTGTTCAGCACGTTACGCGATATGGACTTTGCCGGGCGAACCTTTAGCGTTGGCGGCGAGCCGATTATATGTACCTCGCTGTTTGGCTATCCGGAAAAGATGAAATACCAGGCCGTGGAAACCCGCGAACTTATCGAACGTGAACTGCTGCGCCGTTAAGGCGCGGCGACAGGAGCGGAATGATGAATAAAGATAACGTGAAACTGGCGATAGCCCCCATCGGCTGGACGAATGACGATATGCCGGAGCTGGGCTGTGAAAATACGTTTCAACAGACGGTCAGCGAAATGGCGCTGGCGGGCTTCAGCGGTAGCGAAGTTGGCAGCAAATATCCGCGCGATCCGGCGGTGCTCGCGCCCATGCTGGCGATTCGCGGAATAGAGATCTGCAACGCCTGGTTCAGCACCTTTTTTGCCGACGGGCAGCGGGACAGAACCCTTGATGAGTTTGTCAATCATATGAACTTTCTTCACGCCATGGGCGCGAAGGTCATTGGCTGTTCCGAGCAGAGCGGAAGTATTCAGGGGCAAAACAGGCCGATTCTGGGCGGTGAAAAGCCCTGCTTCAGCGACGAGGCGTGGCAGCGGGTTGCCGAGGGCTATAACACCCTGGGACGCCTGGCCGCGGAAAAAGGTATGCAGGTGTGTTTACACCACCATATGGGGACCGGCATCCAGACCGCGGCGGAGATCGACAGATTTATGTCGCTGGTGGATGAGCGCGTCTATCTGCTGTACGACACCGGTCACGCCTGGTATGCCGAAGGCGGAGAGGAGCCAATGCTGGCGATCCTCAGGAAGTATTTGCCGCGAATCAATCACGTCCATCTGAAGGACGTGCGACCGGCGGTAATTGACCAGGTGCGTCGTGAAGGTCTGTCGTTTCTGGACGGCGTAAGGAAAGGCACCTTCACGGTTCCTGGCGACGGCGCGATAGATTTTCGTCCGGTATTCAGGGCGCTGGAGGAAGCTGACTATCGGGGCTGGATGGTCGTTGAGGCAGAGCAGGACCCGGCGCGGGCAAATCCATTCGAGTATGCGCTAAAAGCGCGCAAATACATTTACGAAACGGCGGGTATCTGATCGTCGGTCGTCTCAGGTTACGCAGCGGCGTAGCCTGTTCTTACTTACTTATCACTACATCACAGATGAGCGTCATCCGCGTCTGTGGGGCAGGAAGCCTCTGCGTTCAGACAAAAGCATATCTTCCCTCTATAAGGCAGGTTACTGGAGTCTACTATGTCAAAGGAACACTATCTCACACTCAATAAAGCGTCGGGACCAAACAGCGATGTTCCGACAACGCCTTTCGTTAAGGTCGTGGCCCTGATTGCAACCCTGGGGGGGCTGCTGTTTGGTTATGATACCGGCGTCATTTCCGGCGCATTGCTGTTTATGGGCAAAGAGCTGCAGCTTACCCCCCTGACCACTGGTCTGGTGACCAGCTCCCTGCTGTTCGGTGCCGCCTTTGGCGCGCTGCTCTCCGGGCATCTGGCCGATGCCGCAGGCAGAAAGAAAATCATCCTCGGACTGGCGGTGATTTTCGCCGTCGGCGCGATGGGCACCGCGATGGCGCCGGACGTCAACTGGATGATTTTCTTCCGCCTGGTACTCGGCGTGGCGGTGGGCGGGGCGGCGGCGACAGTGCCGGTTTATATTGCCGAAATCGCGCCGGCCAACAGGCGCGGGCAGTTGGTTACGCTGCAGGAGCTAATGATTGTCTCCGGACAACTGCTGGCCTATATCTCTAACGCGGCGTTTCATGAGCTGTGGGGAGGAGAGAATACCTGGCGCTGGATGCTGGCGGTCGCCACGCTGCCCGCGGTGCTGCTGTGGTTTGGCATGATGTTTATGCCGGATTCACCGCGCTGGTACGCGATGAAAGGGCGGCTGGCGGAGGCCAGGCGCGTGCTGGAACGCACTCGCCGTCAGGAGGACGTCGAGTGGGAGCTGATGGAAATTAGCGAAACGCTGGAAGAGCAGCGTGGTGAGGGCAAACCGCGGGTGCGTGAAATCATGACGCCGTGGCTGTTTAAGCTGTTTTCGATCGGCGTCGGCATTGCGGTTATCCAGCAGATGACCGGTGTGAACACCATTATGTACTACGCGCCGACGGTGTTGACGACGGTTGGGATGACCGATAACGCGGCGCTGTTCGCCACCGTCGCCAACGGCGTTGTTTCGGTACTGATGACCTTCGTCGGCATCTGGATGCTGGGAAAAATGGGACGCCGCCCGATGACCATGATTGGCCAGTTTGGCTGCACCCTTTGTCTGGTATTTATTGGCGCGGTGAGCTGGCTGCTTCCGGAGACGGTGAACGGCCAGCCGGACGCGCTGCGCGCCTATATGGTGCTGATTGGGATGCTCTTGTTTCTGAGCTTTCAGCAGGGGGCGCTATCGCCGGTGACCTGGCTGCTGTTATCAGAAATTTTTCCAATCCGGCTGCGCGGGATCTTTATGGGCGGAGCGGTATTTTCGATGTGGATCGCTAACTTTATTATCTCGCTGTGTTTCCCGGTTCTGCTGGCGTGGCTGGGCCTTTCCGGTACGTTCTTTATTTTCGCCGCTATCGGCCTGGCCGGCGCGCTGTTTGTGATTAAATGCGTGCCGGAAACCCGCAATCGTAGTCTGGAGCAGATAGAGCACTATCTGCGGGATACACTCCGCTCCGACCGGGAAGAACCCGACCGCAGCGCCAACCAGGCCTGGGGTTCTGCGCAGAAGGATGAGGCGTAGCGCAAGCTGCGGAGCGACGCTCCGGCCATCTTTCCGGTGTGCGCGCTCCGGGGCCGGTACGGGAGCGGCCGCCGCCCGATGACGTCAGAAGTCGGCCTTCAGCACTACGCGATAGCGGGCCTTACCGTCGCGAACGTGGCGGATAGCCTCGTTAATTTGCGACATAGGATAGAGCTCAACGGTCGGGGCGATCCCGCAGCGTCCGGCAAATTTCATCAGCTTGCGCAGCTCGAAGGGGGTGCCGGTTGCCGAGCCGGAGATGCTGCGATCGCCGGCAATCAGGGTGAACGCCGGCACCGGCAGCGGCTTCATCACCGCGCCGACGGTATGAAAATTGCCGCCATAAGCCAACGCTTCGAACCAGGGCTGCCAGTCGAGATCGACGTTAACGGTATTTACGATCAGATCGAACTGGCCCGCCAGCGCCTTCAGCGCCTGTGGATCGCGGCTGTTAACCACCTTATCGGCCCCCATCGCCCGTACTTCCTGCTCCTTTGCCGGATTAGAGCTGAAGGCGGTTACCTCGCAGCCCATCGCGTGGAGCAGCTTGATGGCGATATGTCCGAGACCGCCGATACCGATCACCCCGACGCGGCTGGTGGCGGTGATATGGTGCATCAGCAGCGGTTTAAAGACCGTGATGCCGCCGCACAGCAGAGGCCCGGCGGATTCAATGTCGATATTATCCGGCAGCGGGATTATCCACTGCCAGCCCGCGCGCAGCTTCTCGGCAAAGCCGCCGTTGTTCAGGATCGTCGGCACCGCGCCTTCCAGGCAGTTGATGTGGTTGCCGCTGATGCAGGCGTCGCAGTGGCCGCAACTGCGCGCCGTCCAGCCGATGCCGACCCGCTGGCCTGGCTTCAGGCCTTTGTCCTGCGCCGCGCTGCCGAGGGCAACTATGCGGCCGATAACTTCATGTCCGGCGATCAGCGGATAGCGCGACATGCCCCATTCGTTATCGATCATCGACAGATCGGAGTGGCAGATCCCGCAGTATTCAACCTGCACTTCGACATCTTCCGGCCTGAGCTCGCCCGCATCATAGTCATAGCGTTCCAGTTCGCCGCCCGCCTCTTTTGCGGCATAGCTTTTTATCATGTTCATGGCATTCTCTTCGTGTGGTTTGGCTTTGGAAGTGTAGAGCATGCCGCGACCGGGCGCTTTGCGGGTGGAAGAAGGGGAAGAAGCGGGCGATAAGAAAGCGCCGATTTTTTCAACACTTAGCGAACCGGGAACAGGCTGCCGCTTGCATGGCTGCGCGTGACAGGTATAATCCACACGTTTTCCGCATCCCTTTCCGTGCCGGAGTGGCGAAATCGGTAGACGCAGTTGATTCAAAATCAACCGTAGAAATACGTGCCGGTTCGAGTCCGGCCTTCGGCACCATTGTGGAAAAATCAGTCACCTTAAGGTGGCTTTTTTTATATCCATAACCTTCCATAAACATCCATATCTTATTGTTTATTAAAAGATTAAATGTTATCTCCCTTCCTCCTGATCTGTTCATTTTATCCGCGCTGGTCTTTTTTTGTCCATTGACATCCAGATGATTTGGGGGTCAAGATGAGGGTCAATTCACTTCGATTAGGAGTTGACCCCCAATTATGGCCCTGACAGACGTTGTAGCCCGCACCGCCAAGCCTCGCGAGAAAGCCTATAAACTCGCTGATGCACATGGACTATACCTGCTGATAAGCCCTGGCGGCTCTAAGCGCTGGTATCTCAAGTATCGTTTCGAAGGCAAGGAAAGTCGCATCGCTTTTGGCGCTTATCCTCTAATCTCGTTAGCAAAGGCCCGTGAGAAGCGTGATGAGGTACGGCTGTTATTGGCTGAAGGTATCAACCCGGCAGAAAAACGGGGGAAAGAAAAGGAAGAAGCACAGGCCGCATTGATTACCTTTGAGAAAGTCGCGAGAGACTGGCATCGGTACATTAGTCAGAATCGCTGGTCAGAAACGCATGCCGGACGGGTATGGCGCGATATGGAACGTAATATTTTGCCGGCGATAGGCCATCGCCACATAGCGGACCTGAAGACTAAAGACTTGCTTGAGCCGCTGAAAGCCGTGGAGCAAAACGGCCATCTCGATTTGGCGTCACGGCTACGTCAGCGGGTGACCGATATTATGCGCTATGCGGTGCAGAACGATCTGATAGAGCGCAATCCTGCTCAGGATCTTTCTGGTGCGATAGCGCCGCCGAAGGCAACCCATCGCCCGGCGTTGAAGCTGGATAAGCTTCCGGATTTTCTGGCAAGGATCGAAAGTTATAAAGGGCGGGCATTAACCACCCTGGCCTTAAAGTTCACACTGTGCGTTTTTATCCGTTCCAGTGAACTGCGCTTTGCCCGCTGGGCCGAGATCGACTTTAAACGCGCTATGTGGACGATACCGGCTGAACGTGAAGCGATCCCCGGTGTAAAACATTCTCAGCGCGGGGCAAAAATGCGCACTGAACACTTAGTACCGTTATCCCGTCAGGCTTTGGCGCTGCTGAAAGAGATTAAGGCAATCAGTGGCGGTCACGAACTGATATTCCCGGGCGATCGTCGTCCAACTAAACCCATGAGTGAAAATACCGTCAATAATGCGTTGCGGGTCATGGGATATGACACCACGACCGAACTGTGCGGGCATGGTTTCCGCACAATGGCCTGTAGCGCTTTGGTTGAATCCGGGCTGTGGTCGCGGGATGCTGTCGAGCGGCAAATGAGCCACCAGGAGCGTAATAGCGTGCGGGCGGCCTATATCCATAAGGCCGAACATATCGAAGAACGGCGGCTGATGCTGCAATGGTGGGCGGATTATCTGGATGCGAATCGGGAAGGGTATGTGGTGCCGTATGAGTTTAAGGGAACGTACTAATAGGGAGGTCTTTTATGTTAAAAGATATACACTTTCGATTTATCGGATTTCACGGTAGCCGTGGTAGATGTCATATCAGGCTTATCAGGGCAGCTCGCGATAAACCTATGGTTATTGTGTGTAGTCAATATATGAGTTATTACGGCACTTCGGTAACAAATGCGGTTGAAATTATAGCAGAGAAATTGTTTTATGATATAGTCAATGAGAGAATTGAAGGTGAAAAAATAAACTTTCCCTTTTCTATCTATCGGCACTGGCACAGTGATGCTAATTTTTTTGATAAGTTCCTTTCTTTTCTTTTTCCCAGAAAGTATAGATCCAGGTTTTCTTCATTAAAGATTAATATTGTAGAGTCTTTTTCTAAAATAATTTGGGTAGAGAATTATCCTGAAAAATTCTCGGTGTATAGTAATAGAAAACATATATCGATTGTGGAAATGGGTAGGGATGGATCCCCCCGCTGGCTTAGCATTAATAGTGATTATTTTTTAAAGAAAACAGGACTTACTCTTACGGAAGCTTTACCTGATGATGATGTATTGGATTTAAATAAAATAGAAATAAAAATGGATTATTCCAAAGAGGATTTTGACGAACTGGGAAGTTTACATGGTTATAGCATTTCTCGTTGGACTAAAAAAATTGTAGAGCAATTACCGGAGAGGTTGTCTGCATTTAGACATGAGCATTCCATAAGCGAAGCAGACGATATTAATGAATTATCAATTCATGATCAAATTAGTAAGTTCTTTTGTGTCGAGTTACCGGTGTCCGAGCTGTTTGAAAGAGAGTTCAGATTTTCTAAAATATTAGATGCTAATCATAAAGGAAAAGAAAAGGCAGCAGATTTTGTTCTTTATAAACCAAATCGTGAGATAGATTCGGTTCTTGAAGTTAAACGTACCTCATGTTCTAATAATAACCTTGAATATGAAATAAAAAAAGATTTGGCCAGGCTTCTTCTTTTGTCTGAAAGATTAAGTTGTTATTGTTATTTTCTGTTGTATGGGAATGTTGATATATTGGAAGGGATATCTTCAAAACTCGATAAATACTTATCTTTCAATGATGATAGTTCTTTTATAACAAGAGAGTTCTTAATTAATCAGAATGATTTTAAATCTGAGTATAGTGATCTTCTTTATGCTAATGGCATAAAATCAGGGGGGAGTATGTTACAAGGGAAAAATTTTGTACAAAAGAATGGGGTTTATCTTTGGCAGATAGCTGTTTACTCAGATATGTTAATGCAGCATAGAGGATATGAATTTATATTAAAAAAATACAAGTAAAGTGAATCGTATTTTAATCGTTTTTATAAAGCATTCATGAGTATTAAATTTTGCTGGGAATACTATTTAGCAAATATTCGTATGTTACAACGCTCCCGCCCCTTCCCAGGGGGGCGGGAGCTAATACGTCTTATAGGGCTTATTTTCCCTGCGATTCTGAATATCCAAGAATCATTTCTGCCAGATCGTCTTCCACCGCATAAAAATAACAAGCCGGAACGTGTAGTACCGATGCCAACCGACAGGCAAGTTCAAAGTCTGGTGTGTGAATACCGCGCTCATATTGATTCATTCGGGCACTGGCTGTTGCTTCATCGATTCCGGCAAGAATCCCTAACCGTTCCTGCGACAGGCCAGCCTTTAAACGTGCGGCTTTTAAGCGATGAGGTAGCATGAGAATCCTGATTTCTTGTGTGGCTTGTCGCGATTCTCATCTGTACGTCTTGAAAATATACTAAGTAATCCTTAGTATTTGATGCATACTATTACCCGAAGTTTTATTGGAGATAGGTATGGCATCACATCATGACTGGCATCCGGCAGATATCATCGCCGCCTTGCGCAAGAAAGGCACGACTCTGGCTGCGTTATCGCGCTCTGCGGGACTCAGTTCTTCAACGCTTGCCAATGTGCTTTCTCGTCCCTGGCCAAAAGGGGAATGGCTTGTGGCCACGGCGCTGGACGTTCATCCTGCGGAAATCTGGCCCAGCCGTTATTTTGATAGTTCTGGTACGCTACTGGACAGAAAAATGCGCATAAGGAGAAAATTGAATGAAGAAGGTAAACAGCCTGCTATTTGATCGATCGTCAGTCGTTGTTTATTTCTCAGATGAATACCTGCATGTACAGGTTAAGGGAAAAGCACGGTTAAATATCCCGCTCAAAAACTTCCCTCGCCTCGAACGCGCTACGGTAGAACAGAGAGAGCGCTTCACCCTTAACGCATGCGGGGGAATCCATTGGGCGGAAATTGATGAGGATATCAATATTGAGGCGCTTTATGCGGGGGCAATCAGGGATATGACTCATCGTAAATGATCATATGTGGTATGGGTACAAATATCGGTTAGATCCCGGACTGATGTTTATTCGCATATTCCAGTATTATCTCCGCCAGATCGAGAGCGTTCAGAATTCTGTGTCACGTTAAAAATGC
>NZ_WMJZ01000024.1 GCF_009711095.1 Intestinirhabdus alba | reverse complement strand
GCTGGTTTATTAGCGCTGAGTTTGTGGGGATCCCTCAGCGCCGAAGCGAGGTTTTTTACAGCGTTATGCGATTGGTCGTCGCAGAGCACACTGTGTTATGTCAACGGCAAAAGTATACGTGTTCCGTGAAGAACACGCAATTTCGGCGCGAATTTTGCTGAATTCGATTATGAAACATTAATCACGATCCGTCCAATAAATACTGTTTATTTATACAGGTTCCTTGTATAATATTGATGTACACAATGTGTCAGAGGGGCCGCATCGTAACCCGGCGCAATGAAGTCCTGGCTGAAACGGGTGGTGCCGTCAGCGCCTTAACCCCCCCCAGAGCACACTGTGTTACGTCAACAAGCACAACGCTTCTCTGCGGAGTCGCCGCGTGCGCAACAGCTGGCAACAGGCAGCGGAGAGGTACGTCAGCTGATCGTGCTCCTTTACCACAGGAGACGCGCGTATGAGCCTCGTGGATATCGTTCTTCTTATCCTCAAACTCATTGTTGCATCGCTGCAACTGCTTGATGCCGTTCTGAAGTACCTGAAGTAGTTCAGATTCAAGCCGCACCAAAGGGGAGCGGGCAACCGCTCCCCTTTCACCTTTCCGTTGATACTATTCCTGCACGGCCGTCCTTACATGTTCGATAACCGCTGCGCTCTCCTCGTGAAGCCGGAAGCGCGCTGGCGGTAAAAGAGAGTTTACGGCAACATTAGTTGCCGATATTCGTTAACATAAGCTGACGCACGCCCCACCGATAACAAAGAATAGTATCTGGTTATATCATTTTAATGTGATAGATTTCTCTCACATTAAGGCTGATAAGCAGCCTTTTATCCTTAGTTTCCCTTTCTTTTAAAAGTATTCAACGAGATGAAAAAGCAGAGAAGCGTCAACCTGCTGTTGATGTTGGTCCTTCTGGTGGCCGTAGGCCAGATGGCACAAACCATTTATATTCCGGCTATTGCTAATATGGCCCATGACCTGAACGTACGCGAAGGGGCCATCCAGAGCGTTATGGCCGCCTGGCTGCTGACCTACGGCGTATCGCAGCTGTTCTACGGCCCGCTCTCCGACCGGATTGGCCGCCGCCCGGTGATCCTGTTCGGCATGACCATTTTTATGCTCGCCACGCTGGTCGCCGTTACCGCCCACAGCCTGACGGTGCTGATCGTCGCCAGCGCCATGCAGGGCACGGGCACCGGCGTCGGCGGAGTGATGGCGCGCACGCTACCGCGCGATCTCTATCAGGGCACTCAGCTGCGCCACGCCAACAGCCTGTTAAATATGGGTATCCTGGTCAGCCCGCTGCTGGCACCTCTGCTTGGCGGCCTGCTTAATACGCTGTGGGGCTGGCGCGCCTGCTACGTTTTTCTGCTGATCCTCTGCGCGGGCGTCACGTTCAGCATGGCGCGATGGATGCCGGAAACACGCCCTGTGGACGCGCCGCGCACCCGGCTGACCACCAGCTACAAGATCCTGTTCAGCAACGGCAACTTCACCTGCTATCTGCTGATGCTGATTGGCGGCCTGGCCGGAATTGCGGTCTTCGAAGCCTGCTCCGGCGTGCTGATGGGTGCGGTGCTGGGTCTGAGCAGCATGGCGGTGAGCGTTCTGTTTATTCTGCCTATTCCGGCGGCCTTTTTTGGCGCATGGTTCGCCGGTCGACCGGATCAGCGCTTTTCAGCCCTGATGTGGCGATCGGTGCTTTGCTGCCTGCTGGCAGGGCTGATGATGTGGGTTCCCGGCTGGTTCGGCGTGATGAACGTCTGGACGCTGCTGATTCCTGCCGCCCTGTTCTTTTTTGGCGCGGGGATGTTATTTCCGCTGGCCACCAGCGGCGCGATGGAGCCGTTCCCCTTCCTCGCCGGCACCGCGGGCGCGCTGGTGGGCGGCCTGCAGAATATCGGCTCCGGCACCCTGGCATGGCTGTCAGCGCTACTGCCGCAGACCGGTCAGGGTAGCCTGGGAATGCTGATGACCCTTATGGGTCTGATGATTTTATTCTGCTGGCTGCCGCTGGCGTCCCGCGTGCCGCATCAGGGACCGGCGATGTAGCCCGGCACCTTTCGTGGCCGCACCTCTGACGAAGCCGGGTTCACAAGAGGATAAAAAGCGAAGATGCAGAAAATAAGGTTCATCGCAGATTAGCGTGAACCAAAAATAAGGCCGCCCCCAGGGGCGGCCTTAAGCCTGTTCGCCGGGCGGTTTAGCGCCCGGCATTGCAAGCGGATTTACTCAGGCACCTTCCGGCACCGCGTGGGCGGTGTTCTTCAGCACCGGTCCGGTGTACTTCTCGATCTCCAGCTGCGTCATATGTCCGCAGTTACCCTGCGCCAGGCTGGAGGAACCAATATCGAAAGTCAGGCAGTTAACGTTGCCGTTTTTACACAGCGAACCAATCTGCGCCGGATCGGCAGGGTCAAACCATGCCCCTTCGCTGATGCGCACTACGCCGCTGCGCACGTTCTCCGTTACCACGGCCCCGACCAGGATCTGGCCACGGTCGTTGAAGGCGCGCACTAAGTCACCGTCGCTGATGCCGCGGGCCTTCGCGTCCTGCGGATGGATCCAGATAGCTTCACGGTCGGCAACCGCATATTTCTCGCGCAGCGGGGTGTTATCCAGCTGAGAGTGCAGGCGGTTGATCGGGTGCCCGGTGTTAAGAGACAGCGGATATTTTTCCGCTTCCGGCCCGCGATACCACTCGTGCGGCTCCATCCAGGTTGGGATAGCCTTGCAGTCCTCATAGCCCATTTTGGCAATGGTATCAGAGTAGATTTCAATCTTACCGGACGGCGTACCGAGCGGGTTAAGCAGCGGGTTCTCGCGGAAATCAGCGAAGCGCACCCATTGTTTATTCTCTTCCGGGATCGGGAAGCGGATATAGTTGTTTGACGACCAGAACATATCAAACGGCGGCAGCGCGACCCTGCCGTTACGCGCCTGGGTCTTCATATCGTCATACATGCTCTTCAGCCACAGCATTTCGTCTTTCCCTTCGGTAAAGGCGTCATGCAGGCCCAGCTTGGCGGCGATACCGGCAAAGATATCAAAGTCGCTCTTCGCCTCATGCTGCGGCGGAACGCACTGATGCATCGGGAAGACGTACAGCTGTGAGTAGTCGCCGCCCATATCCAGATCGTTGCGTTCGTAGGTGGTGGTCGCCGGCAGCACGATGTCGGCGTACTTCGCCGTGGCCGTCCAGTAAGGTTCGTTCACCACAATCACTTCCGGCTTCTGCCAGGCTTTAACCAGACTGTTGGTGTCCTGCTGCTGGTGGAAGGTGTTACCGCCCGCCACATAGACCATCTTGATGTCCGGGTAGGTGACCTTGCTGCCGTTGAAATCGATGGTTTTACCGGGGTTCGCCAGGCAATCAGTGATGCGGGCAACCGGGAACGGCGCAATTTTGCGTCCGGCTTCCGTGGTCGGGCTACCGGCGGAGATCCCGCCCAGAATGCCGCCGCGCGCCGTCGGGCTACCGCCGGAGGAGTAGTGGTAGCTAAAGCCGAAGCCGCCGCCCGGCAGGCCGATCTGGCCGAGCATCGCCGCCAGGGTGACCAGCAGCCAGTGCGGCTGTTCGCCGTGGTGCTGACGCTGAATGCCCCAGCCGCCCATGATCATGGTGCGGTTCTTCGCCATGTCGCGCGCCAGCGTTTTAATGGTCTGCGCATCCATACCGCAGATATCCGCCGCCCAGGCCGCGTCTTTAACGACGCCGTCCTCTTTACCCATCACGTACTGCTCAAATTTCTCAAAGCCGACGGTGTAGGTTTTCAGGAAGTCCGGGTTATGCAGTTTCTCGACGAGCAGCGTATGGGCAATACCGATAATCATTGCGCTGTCGGTATAAGGGCGCAGATGGATCCACTCGGCCCCCAGCGTCCTGGCGCTGTCGGTATGCACCGGATCGATGCTGATCATCCGGGTGCCTTTCTTCTTCAGCGCTTCAAAGCCACTCAGACCAACGTGGTCCGGCAGGTTCCAGCTGTTTTTCAGGGTGATCATCGGGTTGCAGCCCCACATCACCACCAGTTGGCTGTTATCGATAACGTTCGGCCACGCGGTCTGCTGCTCATAAACCTCAACCGAGCCGACCACGTGCGGCATAATCACCTGCGCCGCTCCGGTGGAGTAGTCGCCGGAGTAGTTTACGAAACCGCCGGTCAGGTTCATCAGGCGCTGCAGCAGGGTACGGGCGTTATGGAACATGCCGACGCTCTTCCAGCCGTAGGAGCCAGCGTAGATGGACTGCGGGCCGTGCTCTTTCTGCAGGCGGCTAATTTGCTCCGCCACCAGGGAAAACGCTTTATCCCAGCTGATACGCACCCACTCATCGCGACCGCGCAGCTCCGGACGACCGTTGGCGACGCCGCCTTCCAGCCAGCTTTTACGCACCATCGGGTATTTAATACGGTTAGGCGCATGCACCTGATGCGGTGCCATCTCAATCAGCTCGTTCGGAGCCGGATCGTCCGCGATCGGCTGTACGCCAACCATTTTATCGCCGTTGACGATAGCCTCGAAGGCCCCCCAGTGCGCGCCGGTCAGAATGCCCTTTTGCGCCTGGCGCAGGGCGGTAAACTGCGGCAGCGCCTGGCTGATAGCCTGGGCCAGAGCGGATCGCGGCCACAGGCCGCCCAGCAGCGGTATCGCCGCCAGAGCGCTGGCACCCGCCAGAAAACGACGACGGGTTAATTGCATACCTGGCTGCCCTTCACTCTGTTCAGCCGTCACCATACGATTATTCTTTTTCATCATGGCTCCTTATTATTTTTCTGCCGTTGCTGCGGGTGCCATGTCGCTGGCATGTTTCTGCACGTACTGGGTCAAAATACGCACCTGTTCTTCAGACAGTGAAGTACGCCCCGACATCCCTTTCACTACGCCGATCCACTGGTTGGCATTAAAGCGATCCAGCGCGGTCAGACCGTGGCAACCAGTACAGTTATTCGCCATCAAATCAGTAGCATAGCTCCAGATTTTTTGCTGATCGTTAATCAGGCTCTTGGCCGGCAGCCACACCTGCAGCGCCACCTGATGCCATACCTGCTTCGTCTCTTTATCGGTGAGGGTATCCAGCGTTTTGACCTGTTTACGCGCTTCTTCGCCTAACAGTACGCTGAGGATACGTTTACCCTGGGCCGCATACAGCGCTTCGCTCACGCCGTCCTGCTGCCAGCCGTCTACGTCAACCAGCACCATCTCCCCTTCGCGCTTCACCACTTTCACTTCAGTGGAAGGCATCAGGTTACCGTCGTTATGCTCGCTCATCTTGTCACTCAGCCAGAACGGCTGGGTCTGGATGGTGTACAGCGTGGTGGCTGAGGCAGGCGTTTTCGCCGCCGCGCTGGCAAGCTGGCTGGCACCGGCTGCGGCCAGGCCGCTCATATTTGGCAGGATGTGGGCTACACCTTTATGGCAGTCGATACAGGTATCCCCTGCTTTCATCGCCACCGGATGCTGGTTACGGGCTTCCGGTTTTTGCGCCAGAACGTCCATTGCCTTAAAGTCGTGGCAGGAGCGGCAGGTCGCGGAATCGCTCTTCTTCAGGCCGTCCCATACGTTCTGGGCCATTTCCAGCTTGTGGGCTTCATATTTTTCCGGGGTGTCAATTTTCCCGGTCATTTCCCCCCATACATCCTTCAGCGCGCCAATTTTGGTCGCCAGGTAGCTAACCGGCTGGTGAGGCACGTGGCAATCAGCGCATTCAGCGCGAATGCCTTTGCTGTTCTGGAAGTGAACGCTGCCCTGATACTCCGCCAGCGGCTGCTGCATGGTGTGACAGGAAACGCAAAATTCCATATCGCTGGTTTTATGCATTACGGTGGCAGTTCCGGCCAGTAATATTGCGCCGAGGGCAATACCAATAAGCATGGCCACGATAACTATTTTTCGTCTGCTTGTACGCTTTGTTAAATTTTTGCTCATTATTGATAAAATCCTTTACTTGCCATCGCAAAAATATTCTGGCGGCAAAACTCATCTCGTTATATAAATAAAGACATAACGACATCTGATTTGCAGCCGGAGACCCTTTCGGGGCGTTTTTACTTCATTTGTGTCCGACAATATAACGCTCATTAATTAAGCACCAGCAATCGTCAATGAACAGTAAATGCAGCATTATTAGACAGAAGCCAACGGACTGCGGGTATATATCCGTCATACTCCGGGCTGCATGGGCGCTCGCTTGCCGCCTTCCTGCAACTCGAATTATTTAGGGTATAGATCTTAGGCAAAAGCAGTTCAACTGAAATTGTGAGTAACCGTTTGATCCGTTTTGAATAATTTATACCGCGCCGGTCTGGCAAGATGATTAACAACAGGGCTGGCTGAGTGAACAGGAGTTCGCATCTGGCGGACCTCCGAACAGAGAGACCCGTCGCCATACCGATACGGCCCGGCGAATCCGGTTCAGAAGGTTATCCGAACGGCTCGTCTGCCGGGTGCGCAGCCTGCACTGTTACCACTCTGGAACGCATCCCCGACATCTGTGGAAATGGCTCCGGTGTGTATGCCGTCACCCGTTGTTAACCGTAGACGTGCCTGACACTATTGGCCTTTAAAACACCCCCTAAGGGAGTAGGTGGAAGGATAATGACGCCGGGCCAATAAATCCAGTGATTTCCCACACTAACTGTATATTTTTTTGACTCAGTTAAATCTTAATGTAATTTAGTCTGTCGGCGGGTCACGGACGCATTTTGCCGCCTGTTATTGCTCACCCTAATACCCACTGCGGCCGTTGGTGAGGCTGCTGAAATTTTATACGATAAAACGTTGCCGTTTATACCGGTCATACCGCAAGCTGCATATGCGTTGTTCAGGGTATATATTGTGCTCAACGGTTCTGTGCATGAACGGCAATTTTACGACCAGAAGCCTGGCAGGTAATAATAAAAACAATTTGCATTTCATTTCGTAAAGGCGCGGCCATTTTTGAACAGCGCCGGGGCTTCTTCCTGCGCCACGCCCCTGCCGGCCCCCTGGCGTATAGCAGAGAGGCCCGTTCCCTTACGCCAGGCGGCCAATAAGTTCAATAAGCCGGTAAATATGCGTCATGGCAAACAGCAGGGAGAGAAAAAGCACCGCCAGCGAGATTGACAGCTTGTCACCTATCGCCTTGTTTTTCATAAAATCGTCATGGGCCACGTCCATCAGGCTGCGACGGCGGGTATAGTACCAGAGCATGGTCGCCGTCAGCGCCAGGATACCCAGCGATATCCAGAACAGCATCCCCGCCAGATACCAGCTGTGCCTCAGCGCCAGGGCTAGCAGGGCACCATAGCCCAGCAGAGTGCGAAACCAGGCGAGAGAAGTGCGCTCCGGCTGTAAACCGGGGTCCACAATACGGCGCGCTTTACGGCTATCCGGCATAAAAGACCAGCACCATTACCACCGTTGCGACGCAGGTCAGGATCGCGCTGACCAGCAGCAGGCTGCGGGTATAAGGCAGATCCTCTTTCAGGCGCATCGCCTTTTCAACACGCAGCCAGCGTAACCAGCCATACAGGGCCAGTACGCCGGCAAAAAGACACAGCAACAGCGCCAGCAGTTCGCGGATGGCAGGGGTGGCGAAATCCGGTGCCAGCTGATCCAGGCCAACGCCCGCCGCCAGAAATCCCAGCGCGGTACGGATCCACGCCAGAAAGGTACGCTCATTCGCCAGCGAGAAGCGGTAGTCCGGCGCTTCGCCGGGAAGGGTTATCTTCATAATGACTCCTTGGCATCACCGGGACGAAACGACGCCCGTTTTATCCCGGTACGTTAACCCTTACCTATGCGGCACGGCGGAAATACACTTATCCCCATCATTCTTCAGGTTGTATGCGCGCCCGGGCCCCTAAAGAGCCGCCGCCAGAGGCGTTCAAAACGCACTGCGTTTTGTCCTGCAACCCAAATTAATTAGGATATATACTGCTGTGCAACAAAAACAGGGAGGTTGAGGTTGTATGGAAATCATAACGCAAAATAAATGGGGTTCGCTGGGGATGTTACTGGGCGCTATTGCGCTTATTACGGGCATCCTGCATATGCAACTGGGACCTATCGCCGCTCCGCCACCGCTGGAAAGCACGGTTGCCAGACAGATCACCGCCGTGAAAAAGGGGATTCTGGCTGGCCTGAAGGGGGAAAAACCGACCGCCGCGCCTGCCAGATCTGCGCCGATTAACGCCGACAGGATCGTTGATAACGTCAGTATCGCGCTCGCCGTCTCGGCGCTGCTCTGCGCCTTTATCGGCGGTATGCGCAAGGAGAATAACTGGAGCACCAGCGGTGCGTTGCTGTTCGGCGGCGCTACGCTGGCCTTCCATGCGTTTATGTTCGTTATTGCGATCCTTTGCGCCCTGGCCCTGCTGATGCTGATCGTTACGGCGCTGACCGGGTAAGAGCCGGAAGCACGGTTTCTGAAGCCTTATCCCGTTCTGCTTTATGGCGCACGCGCTATGTAAGCGTATGCGAATGGGCGGGGCAAGCGCGGAGGCTGATAGTGACGCAGGCGCAAAAAAGCCCCGTCACCGCTGACGGGGCTGATGCTGGAAGCCAGTTATTTGGCTAACGTAGCGCCTTCGCTAATAGCAATACGCTGGGGCGCAAGGGCTTCCGGCTCATTGCGGGACAGATCAATATGCAAGAGGCCGTTGGTAAAGGTCGCACCGGTCACCTCCATATTTTCAGCCAGCGTGAAGCTCAGGCTGAAAGGCTGCATAACCAGCCCCTGATGCAGCCATTTGCTCTCTTTTTCCGGCTGTACCGGGGTGCCCTTCACGGTCAGGCGCGTGCCCTCCAGCTGAATATCCAGATCTTCCTGACGAAAACCGGCCAGCGCAAGGGTAATGCGGTAGTGGTTATCATCGCTTTTTTCGATGTTATAGGGCGGGAAGCTCTGGCTTTCACCGGCGTTTTGCAGCGCGTTGGCCAGCTTGTCAAAACCGATCCATTGACGCAGCAGTGGGGATAAATCGTAGTTACGCATTATCATTTCTCCTTCTAAGAAGCGAGTGGTACGTGCAGATTCGCACAGGCTCCCTGACGGCAAGCCCGGGTGTAACGGCCGCAGGCGCGACCGGGTTGAATTAGTTTATTTCGATACGGCGCGGTTTATCCGCTTCCGGGATCACGCGCTCAAGCTCGATATACAGCAGGCCATTCACCAGGTTCGCGCCGCGAACGTGAATGTTCTCGGCCAGCTGGAATTTGCGCTCAAAGTTGCGCTCCGCAATGCCCTGATAAAGGTAGGTACGCTCTTTTTGCTCGTCGGCATGGGCACCTTTCACCACCAGCAGGTTTTCCTGTGCGGTGATCTCCAGTTCGCTCTCGGCAAAACCGGCAACGGCGATGGCAATGCGGTAGTGGTTTTCATCCACCAGCTCAACGTTATAGGGAGGGTAGCCGCCGTTGCTCTGGCTTTGCGTGTTCTCTAACAGGTTGAACAGACGATCGAAACCAATTGCAGAACGATACAGCGGGGACAGGTCAAAATTACGCATAGTTAATAGCTCCTGAAATCAGCGAGAATGTGGCACCTTCCATCATGGACAGGTCAGGTTGGCAGAGCACCCATCAGGCGTGCTCTTCGTTACCCGTGTTGTAAAAGTGGGTCTGATTACAAACTTTTCAAGCGTCCCCAAACGACTTTTTTGGCAGTTTGCTGTCTATTGCATAGACTGGGTGGGACAGCATGAATTGTTAAAGTGCGACCACCACCACAGCGCAACGTGCTGGTGATGTTATTTTGAGCGGCGAATCGCTATAACCCATCATGCAAACACTGATGATTAACAGATGAACGGATCATGACAAGAGATGTGTTGCTGAAGCTAACGTTGTGCGGCGGGATAGCGTTGCTGGGGGGCTGTTCCAG
Organism: Intestinirhabdus alba; assembly: GCF_009711095.1. Lineage (GTDB taxonomy): Bacteria > Pseudomonadota > Gammaproteobacteria > Enterobacterales > Enterobacteriaceae > Intestinirhabdus > Intestinirhabdus alba. The sequence goes on along the minus strand of NZ_WMJZ01000024.1, from coordinate 63,618 downwards.
CGTGATGTCCCACACCGGCGGAAAAGAGGGAACCTGGCCCGGCACCCACGCCAGCGCCGCGATGATCGGCGATAAAGAGACCAACTGGGGCACCCGGTCGCTGGTAATACTTGATATGCCGTTTACCGCCGTGCTGGACACCCTTCTTCTGCCGTGGGATCTCTATCGGGCCGACAGTTCGGTAAAATCGCGCGTTGAAAAGAGCGAAAAAGAGGCAGAAACCATTAACGCGGTGATCCCTCCGGCCAGGCTGCCCACGGACAGCTAGCCTGCGTCTCTCCGTGACACCTGAAGCGCCGAATCTCTCCAGGCCGTTGCCGCCCTGCGCCGCAGAGCGAATGCTCTCTTCCGCGCCGCGCGTCAGGAGCGGCCCTGACTGATATTACTCCAGCCCGCTTTCCGTTACCCACAGCTGGCGGAAGCCGCCGCGCTCCTCCATCCACGCCACACGACGCCCGTCCGGCGAGAAAACTACCGCATCTGCCGACGGAGGCTGCCCGTGACCGTCGGTTAAGAAGGTAATTACGCCGCTGTGGGCGTCACAGCAGGCGATCCGGTTTTCCAGCACAAATCCCAGCCATTTTCCGGACGGATGCCAGTTAAAGGCCGACTGAATCCCCGCAACGCTGTGCGTCAGCTGGCGCGGCTCGCCGCCAGAGGGGGAGATAAGCCACAGCTGAACAACGCCGTCGTCGTCGCGCATCAGAAAGGCGATATCTGTCGCCTGGGGATTGCTGCGCACCCAGTGACGCGGGGTATGAACCAGCCCTGGAAAGGGGCGGTTATGGGTAAAAGTCAGCCGCCGCTGCACCACGCCGGACGGCGGCGCGGGCAGCGTGGTCGCCGTTCCCGTCAGCGGCGCGCTGCCGGGTCGCTTCCAGCCGGCCTCATTCTGCGGCAGCGCAACGATAAACAGCTCCGGCACCGTTTCGCCGTTGACCGCCAGGGTATCGCCGATAAACGCCAGGGCGTGATTGCCCACCCATCCCTCTTCGCAGGCGCGATGGATCTCATCGCTGCCCGGACGCGGCGAAGGAGTGGTCCGGCTCACCAGCACGCACCAGCGGCTGCCGCTATATTCGCGAGGGTGCCGCCCAGGCACCACCACCGGACCATAGGGTGCCGCAACGCCGACGTTGCGCCGATCCAGCGCCGGATCGCGCTCGTGCAGCACATGGTCGTTATAGGTGAAGCTAACAAGCTCACCGTTCGGGCTGAACACGTGTACGTGGCTGCCGCCGCGCAGCGCGCCGGGCGTCCAGGGCGGCGTGATGTCCATTGCGTCCAGATTTGTCACACCGGCCGCTCCAGCGAGGACGCCACGGCGGTGATGAAAGTCGTATTGCCAGCGTTCATCCGGGTTTTCCGGGCCATGAATAAAGACATATTGCTCCAGGACGGGATGAACGGTCACCACGCCAACGCAGGCCTCCTGCGTCGCCCGATAGATAACCTCTACCTCACCCGTTTCAACGTTGACCCGCTCAATAGTTTTCCCGGTAAACAGCGCCCCGGACGGGCGTACGTCAAAGGCCAGCCAGCGGCTGTCCGGCGTCCAGACGTTGGTATTGGTGAGCTGATGGTGGCGCGGCGCAAAGGTGAGCTGTTTCATAACGATTTCCGGACGTTGGCGGCTGGGTGGAGTAGTACAGCACACTTTTCCCGCCGCGACAGTAAAACTTCACGCCGACTTCATAGTCGTTTTTTACAGTACCAGGTGTGCCCCTTAAGCGGGCGTGGCGTCGACGCAGAGCCAGAAGCGCTGCCGCGCATCTGGAATAACCAGACCTTGCTCCGGGTCTGAAAGACCTCCAGCGACGCTCACGGATGGTTAAGGAACACAGCCTGATACTACATTCCCGGAGATAAAAATGATGGAACATTTCGACGTGGCGATTATCGGTGCCGGTCCGGCGGGTTCGGCCCTCGCCCGGCAGCTGAGCGGCAAAATGCGGGTGGTTGCGCTGGATAAAAAGCGCCAGAACGGCAGCGAAGGCTTCACCAAACCCTGCGGCGGCCTGCTGGCACCGGACGCCCAGCGCGCGTTTATCCGTGACGGCATTACGCTGCCCGTCGCCACAATCGCCAACCCGCAGATCTTCAGCGTCAGAACGATAGACGTCGCGGCATCGCTGACGCGCAACTACCAGCGCAGCTATATCAATATTAACCGTCACGCCTTTGATTTATGGATGAAGTCGCTGATCCCGGACGACGTTCAGGTTTATCACGACAGCCTGTGCCGGAAGATCTGGCGCGAGGGGGATAAATGGCACGTGGCCTTTCACGCCGACGGCCGGGAGCAGCGTCTGACCGCCCGTTACCTGGTGGGTGCCGACGGAGCCAATTCGCTGGTGCGCCGCCATCTCTATCCCGATCACGCGATCCGGAAGTACGTCGCCATCCAGCAGTGGTTTAAAGAACAGCATCCGGTGCCGTTTTACTCCTGTATTTTCGATAATGCGATAACGGACTGTTATTCGTGGAGCATCAGCAAGGACGGCTATTTTATTTTCGGCGGCGCATACCCGATGAAAGACGGCCAGGCGCGCTTTGCGGCGCTAAAAGCGAAGATGGAGGCCTTTCAGTTCCGCTTCGGTAACCCGCTGAAAAGTGAGAAATGCACGGTGCTGTTTCCGTCACGCTGGAAGGATTTTGTCTGCGGCAAAGATAACGCATTCCTGATTGGTGAGGCGGCGGGCTTTATCAGCGCCAGCTCGCTGGAGGGCATTAGCTATGCGCTGGACAGCGCCAGGCTGCTGAAAAACGTTCTGCTACGGGAGGCGGGCAATAAAAATGCGGCCTGGCGTCGGGCGACCCGCGGGCTGCGTATAAAGCTCTACGGCAAGATTCTTAAGAGCCGGGTGCTGACCTGCGCACGGCTGCGAAAAGGGATCATGCTGGGCCGGTTCGCCCATATTTCCGTGACAAATTCGGAAAATCAGCGGCAGACAGAACAGCATCCAGAAAATCAACGTAATATACTGACCCTCTTCTGGAAGATGTTTTTAATAAGGAACCTGCATGAACGCTAATTACGCCAGGATAGCAAAAACAGTGATGGTACTCTTATTTAGCTACATGCTTTCCGGCTGCTTTTCGATCATGCTGGCCGTGAACAGCAAGCCGGGCAGACAGCTAAAGGAGTGGAAAAGCGATACCGTAACCGGGCTGTCGCTGGCCCAGGACCGGGCGGGAACGCAGGGATATGTTTTTATCGGCAAAGGGTTTGACTATCTGCTGACTTCCGGCGTCGATAGCATCGTTAACCTGCTGAAGTCGCCGGACATCGATCGCCACGACCTGCAGGTCAGCAACGTCGCCAAATTTATTATCGACAATGACAAAAAGCAGTTTACCGGCGATCTAACGCTCCAGTACCGCTGGAAAACGCAGGAGGCGAAGCAAACGGCGATACGCTATGGTTTTGCCTGTTCTGCGTCGCTCTGCCTACAAAAATTATCCGGCCTGAAAGGCTCTGTTCATCAGAAAAATAATCAGCAGGATTATTCACAGGCGCTGGTCTTTTACCATCCGTTTAAGGTCGCGTTCTATCAATATAAAAGGACGGGAATGCCGGCAGGCGTTACCAATGCCTTAATACCCGTCGCCCTTACCCTGGATATTGTCACCTCGCCGGTGCAGCTGCTGGGGATCGGTATTATTACCGGGCTAACCGGCAGTTGACGAGCAAAAACCTTGCCCGCTACGGCTGGTTCAGCACAAACTTCTCAATGGCGTACGCCACGCCGTCTTCAAGGTTGGATTTGGTAATAAAATCCGCCGCCTCTTTCACCGACGGGATGGCGTTGTCCATCGCCACGCCCGTTCCGGCGTACTCGATCATCGCGATGTCGTTTTCCTGATCGCCAATGGCCATAATTTCTTCCGCTTTGATCCCCAGCGCATCGGCCAGCGATTTCACGCCGGTGCCTTTATTGACCCGTTTGTCGAGAATTTCGAGGAAGTACGGCGCGCTTTTCAGCACGGTGTACTTCTCTTTCACCTCCGCGGGAATGCGGGATATGGCTTTATCGAGGATCGCGGGTTCATCAATCATCATCACTTTCAGGAACCGAGTCGCCGGGTCCATCTTCTCCGCTTCACAGAACACCAGCGGTATGGTCGCCACGTAAGACTCATGCACCGTGTAGTAGCTGATGTCGCGGTTGGCGGTATAGAGCGTAGTGCGGTCCAGGGCGTGAAAATGCGATCCCACCTCGCGGGAGAGCTTCTCCAGGTAGCGATAATCCTCATAGTTCAGCGCGGTTTGCGCAACGGTGCTGCCGTCCCCCGCCTTCTGCACCAGCGCGCCGTTGTAAGTGATACAGTAATCGCCGGGCCGTGACATATGCAGCTCCTTCAGATAGCTGTGAACGCCCGCATAGGGCCGGCCGGTGGTCAGCACCACGTTAACGCCGCGCTCGCGGGCGGCGGCGATGGCGTTTTTAACCGCCGGTGAAATGGTGTGATCGGGCAGCAGAAGGGTGCCATCCATATCGATAGCAATAAGTTTGATAGCCATGAATTCCCCGGAGTGAATGAGTTCTGTTTAATACTAGCGCGATTATTCCCGCCCTACTTCACGCGGTATGCGGGCGGGCAACGTAATCCCCCTGAACATGGCCCTGACGGGCCGCGTTCAAACCGGTTCCCGGCGGGTTATGCAAGGTACGCTGCGTATTGCCCTAAGACCAGATTATTCAGGACAGACGCGCAAAAAGCAGCAGACAGAACGGGGAAAAAGGGGGACAGGGTGCGCCGGAAAAGCGCCCCTTTTCCGACGGCGAGCGGGCCGCCGCCGGACAGGCGCAACGGGAAACGCCGGGCGGTTAGCCCAGCAGTTTGCCCTTCAGCAGGTTCATACCGGCGGCGAGTAAATCACTACCGGAATCCGCGCTGATCTCCCCCTGGGGCGAAAGCGCGTCGATCGCTTTTGGCAGCCAGGTGGCCAGCATCGAAGCCGCCGCTCCGGTATCAATACCCAGCTTTTCGCCCAGCTCCGCGACGGCGGGGGTGCCCAGCGCGGCGGTAACCTGATCGCCGGAAATAAGCTGGTTGGCGAGGGTATCGCTCAGCCAGGACGCAATCACCTCGCCAAGGCCGCCGTTACGCAGCTTATCCAGCAGCGCCTGCACGCCGCCCTGGCTCTCCACCCAGCTTAAAATGGCCTGGTATTTCTTGAGGTCACCGTTGCCCAGCAGACTGCCAACCTGATCAAATAAACTCATCAACTGCTCCTTTTAGTATTCAGGCTATATCCCTGTTAAATATCGATATTCGCCGCCTTCAGGGCGTTCTCTTCGATAAAGGCGCGGCGCGGCTCTACGGCGTCGCCCATCAGCGTAGTGAACAGCTGGTCGGCGGCAATCGCATCCTTCACGGTAACGCGCAGCATCCGGCGGCTTTCCGGGTCCATCGTCGTTTCCCACAGCTGATCCGGGTTCATCTCGCCCAGGCCTTTGTAACGCTGAATCGCCAGGCCGCGGCGGGACTCTTTCACCAGCCAGTCCAGCGCCTGCTCGAAGCTCGCCACCGGCTGACGGCGTTCGCCGCGCTCGATAAAGGCGTCATCTTCAATCAGGCCGCGCAGCTTCTCGCCGAGAGTGCAGAGGCGACGATACTCCGCGCCGGTGACAAACTCATGATCCAGCACGTAGTCCGTATCCACCCCGTGGGTGCGCACCCGCACGACCGGCTCGAACAGGCCCTGCTCTGGGTTTTCACGCACGTCGAACTTCCACTGGCTGCCGTGCTGCTCTTTTTCGTTCAGCTCGGTCACCAGCGCGTTCACCCAGCGGGTAACGGTCTGCTCGTCAGAAAGGGAAGCGTCCTCCAGCGTCGGCTGGTAGATCAGCTCCTTGAGCAGCGCTTTCGGGAAGCGACGCTCCATACGGCCAATCATCTTCTGCGCCGCGTTATACTCGGAAACCAGCTTTTCCAGCGCTTCGCCGGCCAGCGCCGGGGCGCTGGCGTTGGCGTGCAAGGTCGCGCCGTCAAGAGCGATGGCGATCTGATACTGATCCATCGCCTCGTCGTCTTTAATGTACTGCTCCTGCTTACCTTTCTTCACTTTATACAGCGGCGGCTGGGCGATATAGACGTGGCCGCGTTCGACGATTTCCGGCATCTGGCGGTAGAAGAAGGTCAGCAGCAGGGTGCGAATGTGTGAGCCGTCGACATCCGCATCGGTCATGATGATGATGCTGTGATAGCGCAGTTTGTCCGGGTTGTACTCATCGCGGCCGATGCCGCAGCCCAGCGCGGTGATCAGCGTCGCCACCTCCTGGGAGGAGAGCATCTTGTCGAAGCGCGCCTTCTCCACGTTGAGGATTTTACCCTTCAGCGGCAGAATCGCCTGGTTCTTGCGGTTACGCCCCTGCTTGGCGGAGCCGCCCGCGGAGTCCCCTTCCACCAGGTACAGTTCAGACAGCGCCGGATCGCGCTCCTGGCAGTCCGCCAGCTTACCCGGCAGACCGGCTAAGTCCAGCGCGCCTTTACGGCGGGTCATTTCACGGGCGCGGCGCGCCGCTTCACGGGCGCGGGCGGCGTCGATGATTTTGCCGACCACGATTTTCGCGTCAGACGGATTTTCCAGCAGGTATTCGCTCAGCAGCTCGTTCATCTGCTGTTCTACCGCCGACTTCACCTCGGACGAAACCAGCTTGTCTTTGGTCTGGGAGGAGAACTTCGGATCCGGCACCTTCACCGAAACCACGGCGATCAGCCCTTCGCGGGCGTCGTCGCCGGTGGCGCTGACCTTGGCCTTTTTGCTGTAGCCTTCTTTGTCCATGTAGGCGTTCAGGGTGCGGGTCATCGCCGCACGGAAGCCCGCGAGGTGGGTGCCGCCGTCGCGCTGGGGAATGTTGTTGGTAAAGCAGTAGATATTTTCCTGGAAACCGTCGTTCCACTGCAGCGCCACTTCTACGCCGATACCGTCTTTTTCTGTAGAAAAATAGAAGATATTCGGATGGATCGGCGTTTTGTTCTTGTTCAGATACTCCACGAACGCCTTGATGCCGCCTTCATAATGGAAGTGATCCTCTTTGCCATCGCGCTTGTCTTTCAGACGAATCGAGACGCCGGAGTTAAGGAACGACAGCTCGCGCAGGCGCTTCGCCAGAATCTCATATTCAAATTCGGTGACGTTGGTGAAGGTTTCCAGGCTTGGCCAGAAACGCACCATGGTGCCGGTTTTATCGGTGTCACCGGTAGCGGCCAGCGGTGCCTGAGGCACGCCGTGCTCGTAGATCTGGCGATGAATTTTGTTATCACGCTGGATAACCAGCTCCAGCTTTTGGGAGAGGGCGTTTACCACGGAAACGCCAACGCCGTGCAGACCGCCGGACACCTTATAGGAGTTATCGTCAAACTTGCCGCCCGCGTGCAGGACGGTCATGATCACTTCCGCCGCCGACACCCCCTCTTCCGGGTGAATACCGGTCGGGATGCCGCGCCCGTCATCCTGTACGGATACAGAGTTATCGGCATGGATGGTGACGATAATATCTTTACAGTGACCCGCGAGCGCTTCGTCGATAGCGTTATCTACCACCTCAAATACCATGTGGTGCAGACCGGTGCCGTCATCCGTGTCGCCGATATACATACCCGGGCGCTTACGCACCGCATCGAGTCCTTTCAGGACTTTGATACTGGAGGAGTCATAAGAATTCGACATCAACGTTTCTCGCTCATTTAATCTTGGGTTAATCCGTTATTTTACCCTTTTCCACGGTAAACATCTTCGAATTTTCATCCGACATGTCCAGAACGTGTTCAGCGCTGATCGCGCTGACGAAGACCTGCGATTGCGTCGCTTTTAAGCGGCTGGCCAGCAGCCCGCGGCGCGCATCATCAAGCTCAGAGGCAAAATCATCAATCAGGTAGAGACACCGCCGCCCGCTTTCGCGGGTGAGGAACTCTCCCTGCGCCAGGCGCAGGGCGCACATCAGAAGTTTAAGCTGCCCGCGCGATAGCGTATCTTCCACCGGCGCGCCGTCGGCGCGAATGCGGAAATCGGCCTTATGCGGGCCGTACGCCGTGTACGTCAGCAGGCGATCGCGCTCAAAGCTGCGCGCCAGTACCTCTGCGTAGTCGGTCTCTTTCTCCCAGCCCCGCTGAAAAGAGAAGGAGAGCGTAAACTCCGGTAAAAACTGCCGGCAGGTATCTGCCATATCCTCAGCGATGGCGGCGCTGTATTGCCCGCGCCAGGCGCTGATCTGTTCCGCCAGCGGGATCAGCTCTTTGTCCCACGGGCGCAGTTGCTCATAGCGGTTCACCTGGCGCAGCGCCGCATTGCGCTGTTTGAGCAGCCGCTTCAGGTTGCTCCAGGCGGTGAAGAAGCCGGCCTCATTATGAAAACATCCCCAGTCCAGGAACGCCCTTCTGTATTTGGGGCCGCCGTTGAGCAAAGTAAACCCTTCCGGGGTGATCAACTGCATCGGCATCAGGTGCGCCAGCTCGGCGACCTTGTGGCCGTCGGTGCCGTCAATACGCACCTTGCTGTCGCCCTGTTTATCTTTGCTCAGGCCGATCGAGGTTTCCCGCTCATCGCCCTGTAATCGACCATGAAGGACAAACGCCTGCTGCTCATGGCGAATCACCCGGCCGGGCTGCAGACTGCGAAACGCCCGGCCGTGGCCGAGCGTATAGATGGCTTCCAGAACGCTGGTTTTGCCGCTGCCGTTAGCGCCAACCAGGAAGTTAAAGCCGGGAGATAAAGCGAGATCCGCGTTTTCGATATTGCGGAAGTCTTTGATTAGCAGTCGGGATAGCGACATATCAGCTCATAACCAGGGCGTTATCGGCGCAGTTAGTCTGGTTACGGCCAGCGCGCAACAACCGGAGCGTACTGGAGTACGTGAGGATTGTGAGCACTGCCCGGAGCCAGAATAACAAGTAAGATAGCCCGATATTTTCTACAGCCTCATGGGCATGACGACGTATGCTGCGGACTGGGATGCCGCGTCTTCTATCTGCACGCTCGAAACAGAGTCGGTCAGCATAATGCGCACCGTTTCACACTTCAGCGCATTAAGCACGTCCAGCACATAGCTGACGTTAAAACCGATTTCCAGCTCCGTGCCGGGATAGGTGACGTCCAGAATCTCTTCAGCCTCCTCCTGCTCCGGGTTGTTGGCGGTGATCCGCAGCTGGTTCTCGCTCACGTACAGGCGCACGCCGCGAAACTTCTCGTTAGAGAGGATCGCCGCGCGGGCAAAGGCCTGCTTAAGCAGGTCGCAGCCGGCTTCCAGATGCTTGTCCGGGTTCTTCGGCAGCACGCGACGATAGTCCGGAAAGCGCCCGTCCACCAGCTTGGAGGTAAAGATAAAATCGCCAACGTGGGCGCGGATATTATTGCTGCCAATCTGCACGCGCAGCGGGGTATCGCCGCCGTCGAGCATACGCATCAGCTCAATAACTCCTTTACGCGGTACGATCACCGAATGGCTGGGCAGCGACTGGCCGATCGGCATCGAGCAGACCGCCAGGCGGTGGCCGTCGGTCGCCACGGTGCGCAGCTCTTCGCCTTCGGTCTCAAACAGCATACCGTTCAGGTAGTAGCGCACGTCCTGATGGGCCATTGAAAACTGCGTGGCCTCAATCAGGCGCTTCATGGTCGCCTGGGCCACGGTGAACTCTACCTCGCTCTGCCAGTCGTCGAGGTTGGGAAAATCGGCGGCAGGCAGGGTGGAGAGTGAAAAGCGGCTGCGCCCGGAGCGCACCAGCATCCGTTCCCCCTCAAGGGTAACGGCGATTTCCGCGCCTTCCGGCAGCCCGCGGCAGATATCAAAGAACTTGCGCGCCGGAACGGTGGTTGCGCCTGGCTCATGAGGCTGAATCAACGCAACGCGCGCCACCATTTCCATCTCCAGATCGGTGCCGGTCAGCGAGAGCGTACCGTCAGCCACCTGCAGCAGCAGGTTGCCAAGAATAGGCAGCGTGGGACGTCCACCCAGCGGGCCGCTGACCTGCTGAAGTGGTTTTAATAAATGTTCACGTTCAACGGTAAATTTCATAGCGTCACGAAGATAATGTTCTGATTAAATTGGAGAAATCTTCTTTAATATCATGGCTTTCTTCACGCAGCTGCTCGATCTTCCGGCAGGCATGAAGCACGGTAGTATGGTCGCGGCCGCCAAACGCATCGCCGATCTCCGGCAGGCTGTGGTTGGTCAGCTCTTTCGCCAGCGCCATAGCCATCTGACGAGGGCGCGCTACCGAACGGGACCGCCGCTTAGAAAGCAGGTCCGCAATTTTGATTTTGTAGTACTCCGCCACCGTCTTCTGGATGTTGTCGATGGTGACCAGCTTCTCCTGCAGCGCCAGCAGATCGCGCAGCGCTTCCCGCACGAAGTCGATGGTAATGGCCCGGCCGGTAAAGTTGGCGTTGGCGATCACGCGGTTCAGCGCCCCTTCCAGTTCACGTACGTTGGAGCGCAGCCGCTTGGCGATAAAAAACGCCACCTCGCCCGGCAGGCGGATCTCGTTTTCATCGGCTTTTTTCATCAGGATCGCCACGCGGGTTTCCAGCTCGGGCGGCTCGATCGCCACGGTCAGGCCCCAGCCGAAGCGGGATTTAAGACGATCCTCAACCCCGTTGATCTCCTTCGGATAACGATCCGAGGTCAGAATGATCTGCTGATTACCTTCCAGCAGGGCGTTAAAGGTGTGAAAAAACTCTTCCTGGGATCGCTCTTTATTGGCGAAGAACTGAATGTCATCGATCAGCAGGGCGTCTACCGAACGGTAGTAGCGCTTGAACTCTTCGATGGCATTATTCTGCAGCGCCTTGACCATATCCTGAACAAAGCGCTCGGAGTGCATGTAAACCACCTTCGCGTTAGGCTTGCGCGCCATAATACCGTTACCCACGGCGTGCAGCAGGTGGGTTTTACCGAGGCCGGTGCCGCCGTAGAGGAAGAGCGGGTTATACGCGCCGCCGGGGTTATCCGCCACCTGTCGCGCCGCCGCGCGCGCCAGCTGGTTGGACTTACCTTCAACGAAGTTATCAAAGGTATGTTTGACGTTTACGTTGGAGCGCCAGTTGGCTTCCGCCGGAGCCGGCACGTTATCCCAGCCCGGACGCGCCGCCGGAGCCGTTCGCTGAGGCTGCGCCGCCTGAGCCGGTGCGGTAACGCTGCTGCCGGAGGGCGTTTTCAGGGTCCGGGTTACCGGCTTCGTGCCCACCTCAAACCGCAGCTGCGGAACATCCGCGCCGCAGAAGTCATTTAGTAATCCATTAATATTATTAAGGTATTTATCCCTTACCCAGTCGAGCACGAAACGGTTTGGCGCATACAGGGCCAGCGTGTTATCGCTCAGTTCCGCCTGCAACGGGCGTATCCACATACTGAATTCTGTGGCTGGTAACTCATCCTGCAATCGGGCAAGACACTGCTGCCAAAGCGAAAGTGACACGGCGGACTCCACTCGAACAAACGTCAATAAATGACAAAGGCTGAAATATTCATGATTGTTGGCGCACGTCGACAAGACCCTGAGTACAGAGGGTGACGTGCGAATTGCTGTCTGCAATTTTACCCGATCCGGATCCGTTGAAACGATCGGAACCGCGGATCATAGCCTAAACCGGGAAAGAGATCTTCTGTTTCTCACAGTTTCTTCCCGATTTATCCACAGGACGATCCCGTGCCGGTTAAGTGTAAACGATCCCGGTGAAGTTCTGTACGACTTAGCGCGCATATCGGAAAATTAATCGCCGCGCCCGCCGTTACCGCTCCCTGGGATCGAAGAAAGATCCCGAACGATCCTTGCGCTTTACCCATCAGCCCGTATAATTCTCCACCCGTCGCGTTATGTCCGGCAACAGGACGTCAAAACCGCCCATTTTCCACGCGAAAAGGTGCGGAAAACGGCGGGAATTAAGGAAAGTGAATTGACTCCGGAGTGTACAATTATTACAATCCGGCCTCTTTAATCACCCACGACTTCGGCGTCCGTTATTAGAAATACGTTCGGGCAACCGTAAATGTCATGAATTTATTCAAGTTTAGGTAGAAATCGCCATGAAACGCACTTTTCAACCGTCCGTACTGAAGCGCAACCGTTCTCACGGCTTCCGTGCTCGTATGGCTACTAAAAATGGTCGTCAGGTTCTGGCACGTCGTCGTGCTAAAGGCCGCGCTCGTCTGACCGTTTCCAAGTAATAAAGCTAACCCTGAGTGGTTAAGCTCGCATTTCCCAGGGAGTTACGATTGTTAACTCCCACTCATTTCACATTCGTCTTCCAGCAGCCGCAACGGGCTGGCACGCCGCAAATTACCATTCTCGGCCGCCTGAATTCGCTGGGGCATCCCCGCATCGGTCTTACCGTCGCCAGGAAAAACGTTCGACGCGCCCATGAACGCAACCGGATTAAGCGTCTGACACGTGAAAGCTTTCGTCTGCGTCAGCACGAACTGCCGCCGATGGATTTCGTGGTGGTGGCGAAAAAAGGGGTTGCCGATCTCGATAACCGGGCGCTGACGGAAGCGTTGGAAAAATTATGGCGTCGCCATTGTCGCCTGGCTCGCGGGTCCTGATCGCCCTCATCCGGGTTTATCAACGCCTGATCAGTCCGCTGCTTGGGCCGCACTGCCGTTTCACTCCAACCTGCTCAAGCTACGGAATTGAGGCATTGCGCAGGTTCGGAGTGATAAAAGGCAGTTGGTTGACGGTGAAACGCGTATTAAAATGCCACCCTTTACACCCTGGTGGTGACGATCCCGTCCCGCCCGGACCATTTGATACCAGAGAACACTAACGATGGATTCGCAACGCAATCTTTTAGTCATCGCTTTGCTGTTCGTGTCTTTCATGATCTGGCAAGCCTGGGAGCAGGATAAAAATCCGCAGCCCCAGTCCCAACAGACCACGCAGACCACGACCACCGCAGCGGGTAGCGCCGCCGACCAGGGCGTACCTGCCAGCGGCCAGGGGAAATCGATCACGGTTAAATCTGACGTGCTTGAGCTGACCATCAACACCCGTGGCGGTGATGTGGAACAGGCCCTGCTGCCGGCTTACCCTAAAGATCTTGGCTCCAAAGAGTCGTTCCAGCTGCTGGAAACCACCCCGCAGTTTATCTATCAGGCGCAGAGCGGCCTGACCGGCCGTGACGGCCCGGATAACCCGGCCAACGGCCCGCGTCCGCTGTACAACGTTGAAAAAGAGGTCTGGACGCTGGCGGACGGGCAGAACGAGCTGCAGATCCCGATGACTTACACCGACGCGGCGGGCAACACGTTTACCAAGACGTTCACCCTTAAGCGCGGCGAGTATGCCGTTAACGTTGGCTACAGCGTACAGAACGCCGGCGCGAAGCCGCTGGAACTGGCCGTCTTTGGCCAGCTGAAGCAATCCATCAAACTGCCTGCCCACCGGGACACCGGCAGCAGCAATTTTGCGCTGCACACCTTCCGCGGCGCGGCGTACTCCACCCCCGACGAGAAGTATGAGAAATACAAATTCGATACCATCGCCGATAACGAAAACCTGAATATCAACGCGCAGAGCGGCTGGGTGGCGATGCTGCAGCAGTATTTCGCCACCGCGTGGATCCCGCATAACGACGGCACTCATAACTTCTACACCGCGAACCTGGGCAACGGCAACGCCGCCATCGGCTATAAATCGCAGCCGGTACTGGTACAGCCGGGCCAGACGAGCGCCATTTCCAGCACGCTGTGGGTCGGTCCGGAAATCCAGGACAAAATGGCCGCCGTCGCCCCGCATCTGGATTTGACCGTAGACTACGGCTGGCTGTGGTTTATCTCCCAGCCGCTGTTTAAACTGCTGAAGTGGATCCACAGCTTTGTGGGTAACTGGGGGTTCTCGATTATCATCATCACCTTTATCGTGCGTGGCATCATGTACCCGCTGACCAAAGCGCAGTACACCTCGATGGCGAAGATGCGTATGCTGCAGCCGAAGATCCAGGCGATGCGTGAACGCCTGGGCGACGATAAGCAGCGCCAGAGCCAGGAGATGATGGCCCTGTACAAGGCGGAGAAAGTTAACCCGCTGGGCGGCTGCTTCCCGCTGATTATCCAGATGCCAATCTTCCTTGCGCTGTACTATATGCTGATGGGTTCCATTGAGCTGCGCCATGCGCCGTTCGCCCTGTGGATCCATGACCTGTCCGCGCAGGACCCGTACTACATTCTGCCGATCCTGATGGGCCTGACGATGTTCTTCATTCAGAAGATGTCGCCGACTACCGTGACCGACCCAATGCAGCAGAAGATCATGACCTTTATGCCGGTCATCTTTACCGTCTTCTTCCTGTGGTTCCCGTCCGGTCTGGTGCTGTACTACATCGTCAGCAACCTGGTCACCATCATTCAGCAGCAGCTGATTTACCGTGGCCTGGAAAAACGTGGCCTGCACAGCCGCGAGAAGAAAAAATCCTGATTCTCTTCATTCTTCAAGCCGCAGATGCGTTGGCTTCTTTAGTTCGCCCCAGTCACTTACGGAAGTCAAGCTCCTGGGGCCTCACTAACTTGCCGCCTTCCTGCAACTTGAATTATTTCGAGAATTTACGGTAACGTTAATGCCAGAGAAGGCGGTCAATAGACCGCCTTTTTTACATTTTAAAGAGAGCAATCATGAGCCATAACGACACTATCGTCGCTCAGGCGACCCCGCCGGGACGCGGGGGCGTCGGTATTCTGCGCATCTCCGGCCTGAAGGCGTGCGAGGTTGCCGAAGCCGTGCTGGGCAAGCTGCCAAAGCCGCGCTATGCCGACTATCTGCCGTTTAAAGACGCCGACGGCACTGCGCTGGATCAGGGTATCGCCCTGTGGTTCCCCGGCCCTAACTCCTTCACCGGCGAAGACGTGCTTGAGCTACAGGGGCACGGCGGCCCGGTGATCCTCGACTTGCTGTTAAAACGTATTCTGACGCTGCCGGGCCTGCGTATCGCGCGTCCTGGCGAGTTTTCCGAACGCGCCTTCTTGAACGATAAACTCGATCTGGCCCAGGCCGAAGCGATTGCCGACCTGATTGACGCCAGCTCGGAGCAGGCGGCGCGCTCGGCGCTAAATTCGCTGCAGGGCGCGTTTTCCGCCAGGGTTAACCATCTTGTGGAAGCGCTCACTCACCTGCGCATCTACGTGGAGGCGGCGATTGACTTTCCGGATGAGGAGATCGACTTTCTCTCGGACGGGAAAATCGAAGCACGGCTTAACGGCGTTATCGCCGATCTCGATGCCGTACGCGCCGAGGCCCGCCAGGGAAGCCTGCTGCGCGAAGGGATGAAGGTGGTCATCGCCGGGCGGCCTAACGCCGGAAAATCGAGCCTGCTGAACGCGCTGGCGGGACGTGAGGCGGCCATCGTCACCGATATCGCCGGCACCACCCGCGACGTGCTGCGCGAGCATATTCATATCGACGGTATGCCGCTGCATATCATCGACACCGCCGGCCTGCGCGACGCCAGCGACGAAGTGGAGCGTATCGGCATTGAGCGCGCCTGGCAGGAGATCGAACAGGCCGACCGGGTGCTGTTTATGGTTGACGGCACCACCACCGACGCCGTCGACCCGGCGGAAATCTGGCCGGACTTCATTGCCCGCCTGCCGGAAAAGCTGCCGATCACCGTGGTACGCAATAAGACTGATACCACCGGCGAAACGCCGGGCATGAGTGAAGTAAACGGTCACTCACTGGTTCGTCTCTCGGCGCGTACCGGGCAGGGCGTGGAGGTGCTGCGCAACCATCTCAAACAGAGCATGGGCTTCGATACCCGTATGGAAGGCGGATTCCTTGCCCGCCGCCGCCATCTGCAGGCGCTGGCGACGGCCGCAGAGCATCTTGCGCTGGGTAAAGCGCAGCTGCTCGGCGCATGGGCGGGCGAGCTGCTGGCGGAAGAGCTGCGCCTGGCGCAGCAAAGCTTAAGTGAGATCACCGGAGAATTTACCTCCGACGATCTGCTGGGGAGGATCTTCTCCAGCTTCTGTATCGGCAAATAGCTTTTTGTCCGTGAACGTTCACTAACCCGCATTAACTGCCTGTTAATGCGGGTTTTTTATGCTATATTCCGCAGCGGCACAGAGTCAAACGCTGCCGGGCAATGGCGAAATCTTCTTTATCAGCGCCTCAGGCGGAATCCCCGGCTACGGATAGATAATATTGAGCGTGGCCGTGGTATTGATTTTTCCCTGGGAGAGAAGCGTCGGCGACCAGGCATAGTAATAGACGCCGACGGGAATAGTAAACTGCGCCTCCAGCGGGCCGCCTGACGCCACGTAAAACAGCGAAGTGGCGTTGCCTTTGCTGGCGCTGGAAGATGAGAGCACAATCGGCGTATCCCTGCCGTCGCGTCTGACCAGGCGCAGCCCCACGCCCTTCGCCGCCCCCGCAGCACCGTCGGTCATCACCGTGGCGTCGGTTGCCAGCAGCGAGGTGCTGGAAAGAAACATATCAATGGCGCGATCGGCGGTGCCATTCGCCGCGATCCCGCTGCAGCGCATATTGAGGGTGAAAGGGGTAAAGCCCGGGCGATCGCTGCTTAACACCTGGCTCTTACCCAGGGTCGGCAGCACCACGGAAAGCCCGGCGTTACTGAAGCTGCAGGTGGTCAGCTTCGGCGTATAGGTCACAATCATCGGCTGACCAAACATATCGCGCGAATCGTAAGGCCACTGAAAGCCGTTAGTCAGCCACTGCAGGATCTTTATCAACTGGGCTAACGGCCAGATTAATATCTCCCCAAGCGACATACCGCTGAGATCGGTGACGAACAGAACGTCTTTCAGGGTGATGGTGTCGCCCGCCACCACGGCACCGCTTGTCGGCACCAGCGTAAACCGCACCGTTATCGGCACGTTCAGTTCAGAAGCCGTATGATTCCCGTAGGATGCCAGCTTTTTATTGGCGATATTGTTAATAATCTCCGCGCGCACGTTATATTTTCCGTTATGAAAACTGAGAATAGTGGCGTGCTGATCGTCGGTATTCAAAATGCGGGTGTAGCCAAACTCGCTGTCCCAGGTAGTGCAGAAAAACGACCCGGTATACTGCGTGTAGAACGAGCCGGTCCACGTCGGGGTGGCAGGCGTCAGCTTATCGGAGAGATCCACCGTCAGCGGCGACGCATAGCGAATTTGTCCGCTGTGGCAGGTGGCATAGCTCAGGCCGCTGACGGCGAGTAACAGCGCGGCTAATAGAAAATTTCTCATAGATTATCCTTTTTTATCGACACTGCGCGGGCGGGCCGTCGAGCGACAGCGGCGGGTGAACGAGGACGCAGCGCCGGTTTTTCATCAGCACCTCAAGCCGCTCCGGCGCGTTGTCAGCTTTGACGTACAGCACGCTTGCCTGCCCGACGTAGCCTGCCGTCTGCCCTTTTTTATCAACCACTTCCGCCCCAAACGGCAGCGCCCTGCCCGCGCCGTCCAGCGCGCGGAAGGTCCACGAGCGGCGGGTGTCGGTCGCAAAACGAATCACGTTCACCGACCCCTCGTAGGGGATGCTGTTCGCCTGATTGCCCTTCACCTCCGCCCCGGACATCGCTTCGGTATTGGTCAGCGTGATAGTGTTTTTACGGTACGGCGTGGCGTAGGGGATCAGCGCCAGCCCGTCGCCGTTAGTGACGATACTGCTGTCGCCATTCACCATCAGGCCTTTGGCCTTCGGCGCTTCCACCACCATCAGGGTGTTACCCATTTCATTGGACGCCAGCACATGCCAGGGGATCGCCACCACGCTGCCGCGGGCGCTCAGGCCGGCCTGCCGATAGTCCCCCGACTCGCTGTACGATCCGCTAAGGGTGGAGAAGCGTGAGCGCCACGCGAGGTTCGCACTGGCGGTATTCTGTCCGCCCTGCTGGTTGGCCCCCGACAGCGTCCAGGTAAGCCGCTGTGATTCCAGCGCGCTGCCGCTGAGCGTAACGTTGCTCTGCTGGTAGCGCGAGCGGGTGGTGGAGATCCCCGCGCTGAGCCAGGCGCTGTTGTCAAACAGCGAAAACGGCACGCTCAGCGTAAGATAAAGGCGCGTTTCCTCCTGCCGCTGGTCGTTGCGCACCCGGCTGGCCGAAACGGCGTAGTTGAGCCGCTGCCAGACGTTGGAATAACCGAGCTGATACTCACGGTTAGCATTTTGCTGATTCCAGTAGTCGCGCCAGGTGCCGGAGAAAAACAGGGTGCCCAGCGAGTCTCCCAGCCGCTGATTCAGGTTGAGCGTAAAGGTGTTTCTGGGCCGCGCGGAGCGCAGGGCATCCCAGGTATTGAGATCGACTGGCGCGGCTTCGTCAGGGTTCCGCGGCTCGAAGTTGTTGCGATAGTTCCTGTACCGGGAATAGCCGTCCCGGGAATAGATGGCATCACTAAAGCTGTAATAGCCTTTCGTGGAGTAGCGGTAAGCCGCAAGGGTAAAATTCGTCGCGGTGGTATTAAAGAATTTACTGTACGAAACGCGAAGGCTCTGCCCGCTCTGCCGTTTATAGGGCAGCCGCGTGTCGGCGTGGGTCATATCAACGGAGAGCGCCCCGATGGGAAAGTTCCAGCCCGCCCCCAGCAGACCAGCGCGGTACTCTTTGCTGAATAGCGCGCCGGCATAGCCGGTCACCAGGTTATTAAAACCATAGCGCACGGTGCCCCGCACAAACGGCGGTTCGTAGCGGGTATTGGCCTGCTTCACCCTGCCCGCCACCAGGTCGTACTGGCTGACTCCCTCTTTCAGCATACCGGGCACGGCCGAGAAGGGAACGGTAAAAATCTGCTCCCGCCCGTCGGCCTCGCGCACCTTCACCAGCAGATCCCCTGACGAGCCGGTGGGCTGAATATTATCGAGAATAAACTGACCGGGCGGGACGTTCTCCTGGTAGATCGTCACCCCGTTCTGCACAACGCTGACCATCGCGTTAGTTTGCGCCACGCCGCGCACCACGGGAGAAAAGCCCTGCTGCGAGTTCGGCCGCATGGCGAGATCGGAGGCCAGCGAAACGCCCCGGGTTCGGATAGAGTCAAACAGCGTCCCGCCGCTGTAGAAGTCGCCTGCGGTGAGCGATGATTTTATCGCCGCAAGCGGTTTGCGGATAAAGCGGGTGTTATTTTGCCAGCTGCCGCCGTCGCCGGAGCGTTTGCGAAAAGCGCTGCTGTCGCGAAACTGCCAGCCCGCCAGATTCGCGCCGGACTCCAGTCCGGTATAAAAGTTGTCATCACCGCCGCTTCCGCCCTGACGGGCAAAGGTCTTATACCAGGTTGAGTTCCAGGAAAGCAGCAGCGCCGGCACCCCCTCGTTCCAGAACCTGGGGGGCACATAGCCCGCTTCGGTATGTTCAACGAAGCGCTGGGGCACCGTCAGGCGGACGCTCAGCGTACCGCTATTCACCGCCACGCTTCCGCCCTGCACCACCTGCTGAAGGGTATAGAAATCAGGATCAAACGGCGGCGTCTTCAGCGCGCTGAGATCCAGCCCAAGCAGGGCCGCATCACTTTTTTTGATCTGAATGTGCTGGCTATCGTCGCCGAAAAGCAGGTTATAACGCCCCTTCCAGTCGTCATTAACGTAGATATCCATCTCCTGGCGGCCCGCGAGCATGTTCCGGTCTTCAAAAAAGCGCGACAGATCGGACTCCCCGGATGCCCCCGCAAGAAGAGAGGTATTGAAGGTTACCGCCGCGCTTTCCTGCACCGCCAACAGCGGACATAGCGCAAGCCAGCACAGGGCATCCCGGGTCTGTTTCATCATCCTGGTGCCCATTATTGCGCGATAAGGTCGTGATGCTTATAAGCGCCCAAATCGTCAACATATATCAGGCTGTAGGTCTGCGCCTTGATCGCCGGAGCAAGGGTTTTGCCGATGGCGTCGGAAAAGGGCGCAACCATCAGCGATTCCTCGAGCATTTTCCTGCCGCGGCGATCGTCGATACTGGCAAGAGTGATAAAGAACGGGCTGCGGTTAACGATGCGAAACGCCTGACCCGCCGCCGTCAGGCTGACCTTATCGATAGCATGACTGGCCTCACTTTTTATCGTCTGCGGGCGAACGAACAGCTTGATCCGCGATTTAATCGCCAGCTGTAGCGTATTCATTCCCTGCACATTTTCCGGGACGGGAGGGATATCAAGTACGTTGAGATAAAAGATGGATTCCCGATCCGCAGGCAGCGAGTCAGGTAGCTTTTTAATGCGCAGCTGCTGGCCGCTTCCGCCGTCGATCTTTACTACCGGAGGCGAGAGCAGAAAGGGCGCGCGTGACGTTTCCGGCGTCGAGTTCACATCACCATCATCAATCCATGACTGAACCAGCGCCGGGTCGGGTCCGTTATTAACCAGTTGAATCACCACCTCTTTACTGTCGCCAGGATAAATAACGCGGGTGCCATTAATAACCACATTGGCGGAAACCGCGCAGGAAAATAGAGACAGCAGGCCGCTTATCAATAATATAAAAATACGCATTGCAACGTTTCTTCCTGGCCTGGCCATGCAGGCAAGGCCAGGCATAGTCCATTATAAATAGGAGATGGTGTAGGTCAGGTTCGAGCTAAGGCTTCCTACCCTGGCCGCCAGCGCGTTGGTTTTATAGTAATAAACGTCCAGCGTTATGGTTTCCGCATCCGGGGCGGTTTTATTTCCCAAAACACCGGTATCAAAAGGCTGATTTAATAGAATGGGCGTGGCCGCACCCGGCTTAGCCAGTGAGAACCCTACATTGAGAGCGACGGCAGGATCGTTTTCATTCACCGTGGTATTGATTAAATATTTACCATCAGTAGAGATATTTTGCGCGGATGAGAAGTACATTTTTAATGGTGTTTTATTATTTGTAGTTGTGCTGGCTCCCGTGCAACCGGAGAACGTCAGGGAAAATGATTTTTTGTTTTTAGTTATCGGCCCGACGGTAGTACCGGCATCGGATACAGAAATGGGGTTCAGCACTACGGTAAAATCAGCGCTTTTTCCACCGTTAATCGTACAGGTGGTATCGGTAATCGCCCCACTAAAATTAATTGCGCCACCTGCGCTGTTATTATCTGCCAGCGCATAACCAGAAAATAAAGTTACAGATAACGCCGTAACCACAAAAAACTTATCGCTCATACAAAACTCCACTATATCATCTATCAGGTGTTACGGGCGAAAACGGCTTTCGTCCCGCTGGCATTGCAAAGAGGTAGCAGCGGTTAAGCCGCAGGCATAGCTGACTTCATCACGCGCAGAAGCCTCAGATCCGACATCAGCGACATAATAATGCTAAAAAAAGCTTAATATTGAAATATTATTCTAACATTTCACCTTAATAATATTTATAATCTAGCTTAAGGTGAATTATAAGTTTAAAAAACCCCTACACTCCATAAAACACCAGGAATATCCCTATTTTTGTTTAATATTATTAAGAATAACCGCCCGTCATAATCCACCAGTAATTTTCACACCTTGACCTGTAAATTTTTTACCTAAATACTAGAAGAAAAACATAATATAATCTTAAGGATGAAGAGAAACATGATCTATGTTATTGATTATTGCATGGTTTATGATGCGGACAGCGGCGTCCTTCGCTTATTGGAGGAAGAGGACTCTTTCATACAATTATCAAATCAGACCTCCCGATTACTCTCTGAGCTGATCAAGAACCGACAAAAGGTCGTACCGCGTGACGAGCTGGTTAAAAGCGTCTGGGAAGATTATGGCTTCTCCGGCTCCACGATCAGCGTTAACGTTGCGCTAAGTGAATTGCGTAAAGCATTTAAAATATTAGGCCGCGATCCTGGCCTGATACAAACGATTCGCCGCCGGGGGCTTTGCTTCACCGCCAGCGTGGAACCTGTATTAAATGAGCAAAAAAAAGAACCAGCGACGGTAAGTTATCATGAACAAAAAGCTGAAGTCCACCGGCAGATTAGTGTTAAAAAATGGCTATTGATTTCCACCATCGTGGTGTTAAATATTATTTCTATTATTATGTTCTATCTTATTGTTAATAACGAAAACGTCAGCGATAACCTGTCGTTCGAAGAGACAGATATCCGCAACATGGGTACTTATAAAAAGTGTAATTTGTTTCTGGTCGGCAACCTCAGCTACGATTCTCCGGCGCAGCCAGGCGAGCAGGCGAAAAAAGAACTAAGCCGCCTGGGCATCAGCTGTGAGAAGGACAGCAGCGATATATATTATTCAACGTTTGACCGGGTGCAGATTAAACGAACCTTTATCAGCATTTGTAACAAAAATGAATCCGGGGATTATATCAGCTGCATGACCAGTCGCTATATTTTAGGGGAATAAAAATGCGTAATTCAAAAACGATAATAGTGACTGTGGCAGTTATTATCCTGAACCTGATTATATTTGCATTAATTATCTTTAAAACTCAGAGCGATAGCGCCACGGTGGGGATTAAATGCTTCAGTAATACCGACACCAGACGAGAATTATCATCAGGGCGGGTCATCACCTCAAAGCTGACAACTCTGGTTATCCTGCAGGAGAATATAATGGCGCTGAGCTTTAAGGGCTCGGTGACGGATGAGCAGCGTCAGTATACCGTCGATCGGACCATGTCGCTTTCGGTAACCAGAGTGGGCAACAGCAAAATTTACCACGCCTATCACCATAGCCTCAGCAAAACGCCGGATGATAATACGCCTGAAGAGCTGTTTAGCCATATTCAGCTGGACAATTTTGACTACTTTTATGTCAGCCAGATTAAAGATGATACCTGGATTTTCGACGGACTGGAACTGCCCATTATGACCTGTTCCGCCTTTTAACCGGCCGATCGCCTCCCGGCCTTGCGGCTTCAACGATAAGATTATTTACGATCGTCAATGGTTACACACGGTGCGGAAAATGGCGACACGCTTTGCCCGCAGGAACCTGACGAAGGTTAACCGCCCCCGTAAAACCTCGCCTCAGGTGCTCGGCTAAGCGACGCCGCCTGGCTTTTTAACGTGATTTACCCCGGCTCTTGCTGGTTGACACAGTTAATAAACACGAATTAATATGCATAAACATTACATATTTATTAAGGAAAACCGCGTGATGTTTAAACATGTTATTTGTAAAACTCCCGGAAAATCAATGATTAATGGACTAACATCGGCCAACCTTGGCAAACCTGACTATCTGAAATCCCTGGATCAGCACAATGAATATATCCGCGCGCTGCAGCAGTGCGATGTGACGATCACTCTCCTGCCTGCGGATGAGCGTTTTCCGGATTCTGTATTTGTCGAAGATACCGCACTCTGCACGCCGCACTGCGCGATTATTACCCGCCCGGGCGCTGAAAGCCGCCGTGGCGAGACGGAGAGCATTGAGCAGACGTTAAGCCGTTTTTATCCGGGTAGACTTGAGCACATTAGCGCGCCGGATACCGTTGAAGCTGGCGATATCATGATGGTCGGCTCACATTACTATATCGGCTTATCCGCCCGCACCAACCGGTCCGGGGCCGAGCGGACGATCGCCATTCTGAATAAGTACGGCATGACGGGTTCGATAGTCAGCCTGAAAGAGGTCCTCCACTTAAAAACAGGCCTGGCGTACCTGGAAAATAATAACCTGCTGGCCGCCGGCGAGTTCGTCCATAAGCCTGAGTTTCAGCACCTGAATATTATTGAAATTCCCCGTGAGGAAGCCTATGCCGCAAACAGCATCTGGGTTAACGACCGGGTGATCATGCCCGCAGGCTACCCTGAAACCCGCGAGAAAATCGCTGCTCTGGGCTACCAGGTTATCGAAGTCGATACTTCAGAGTACCGAAAGATAGATGGCGGCGTTAGCTGCATGTCGCTACGTTTCTGAGACAATTCACTCCGCCGCTCTTGTCAGCGGCTTTTCTTAACGTAACGGCAGACGGCAATGACGACGGCAAAAAAGAAACTGGGTTTATTGCCGCTCACCCTTCTGGTGGTAGGCGGAATTATTGGTAGCGGTATCTTCAGTTTGCCGCAGAACATGGCGGAAGGTGCCGGCGCTGGCGCTGTGCTTATCGCATGGGGTATCACCCTTTGCGGAATGCTGACCCTGACGCGAATTTTTCAGTATCTTTCCCTGCGATTCAGCGATAGCGCCGACGGGCTTTATGGCTATGTGCGTGAAGGCTTCGGTGACTACATTGGTTTTAACGCCGCGTGGGGCTACTGGATATCCGCATGGATGGCCTGCGCCAGCTATCTGATTATTCTGTTCAGCGCCCTTGGTTCCTTTAAACCGCTGGCGTTTTTTGGCGATGGGACGACGCTCCCTTCGGTCGTTTGCGGGCTGATCCTGATCTGGATTATCCATTTCTTCGTTCTGCGCGGCGTGTACGGGGCTTTTATCCTGAACTGCATCATCACCGTCGCAAAAATTATTCCCATTCTGCTGTTTATTATCTGCATTATGCTGGCGTTTAAGATCAAAACTTTCAGCATCGATTTCTGGGGCACCCCCCAGCTTGGCTCCGTTATCACTCAGGTAAAACACACCATGCTCTATACCGTGTGGGTCTATCTGGGTATAGAGAGCGCCACGGTTTACTCTTCGCGCACGAAAGGACTGAGCACCATTAGCCGGGCAACGTTCCTGGGATTCGCGATGACCAGCCTGCTATTGATGTGCGTGTCCATTCTTTCGCTGGGCATCGTTCCCCAGCACGAGCTGGCCGCCATGAAAAACCCGTCGATGGCGCTGGTATTTGAAAAAGTGACCGGTCCCTGGGGCGCAATGCTGATTAATATCGGCCTGGTGGTGTCCGTCAGCGGCGGCCTGCTTTCATGGCTGATGCTGTCATCTGAAATGCTCTGGCTGGCCGGTCGGGGGCCGCAGCATACCGCCCCGGCCTGCTTTGGACAACTGAACCACGCGGGTACGCCAAAATACTCCCTGTGGCTGACAACCGCGTTCATCACCGGCTTGATTCTGTTGGCGAGGGTTTATGAGTCGGGCTACAACACGCTGATCCAGCTATCCACCTCGATGGTGCTGATCCCTTATCTGCTGGCGGCGCTGTTTGTTCTGAAACTGGCGCTGCGGGAACGGCAGTTCTCACTGGCGATAGTCGGATTTATCGGCTCGCTGTATGGATTCTGGCTGATCTACGCGGGCGGACTGACCTACCTGCTGCTGTCGATGATTTTGTACACCCTTGGGCTGGGGTTCTATATAAAAGCACGCAGAGAGCGCGGCCTGACAACCTTCAGCCACTGGCATGACAAGAGCTATGCCGTACTGATTAGCGCGCTGTGTCTCTTCGCCCTGTACAACTTTTTTATTGTTCCGGCACCGGGCTAACAGCGCCGGGCTGAAGACGCCCCACCCGCCGACGGGTGGGGCATCCCGTCAGTCGACAAAGACAATCTTCAGCACAAACAACAGCGCTACCACCACCACGCACGGGCTAAGTTCACGCAGGCGGCCGGTGCCGATCTTCATAACGCAATAAGAGATAAAGCCCAGCGCAATGCCTTCGGTAATCGAGAAGCTGAACGGCATCATCACGGCGGTAATAAAGGCCGGAACCGACTCGGTTAAATCCTCCCACTTCACCCGCGCAAGGCTTGAGGTCATCATCACCCCCACATAAATCAGCGCGCCGGCGGCGGCGTAGCCCGGCACCATTCCCGCCAGCGGCGACAGGAAGATAACCAGCAGAAACAGCAGGCCGACAATCACCGCAGTGAGTCCGGTACGGCCGCCGACCGAGACGCCGGAGGAGGATTCAATATAGGCGGTTACCGACGAGGTGCCGATAAATGCGCCCGAAACCGAGGAGATGCTGTCCACAAACAGCGCCTGCTTCATGCGCGGGAATTTTCCCTTCGCATCCACCAGCCCGGCTTTATCGGTCACGCCAATCAGCGTGCCGGAGGAGTCGAACAGGTTCACCAGCATAAAGGAGAAGATTATCCCCGCCAGCCCGACGTTAAGCGAACCGGCGAGATCCACCTGGCCTATCACCGGCGCGACGCTCGGCGGCGCGGAGACAATGCCGCTGTACTGCACGTCGCCCAGCAGCCAGCCCAGAAGGGTGGTGACAATAATGGAAACCAGCACCGCGGCATGGATATTACGCGACGCCAGAACGGCGATAATAAAGAAGCCGAGCGCCCCCAGCAGCACGCTGTGGGAGGTCAGGTTACCGATGCTGACCAGGGTCTCCGGATTAGCAACGATTATCCCGGCGTTTTTCAGCCCCATCATACCGATAAACAGGCCGATGCCGCTGGTAATCCCAACGCGCAGGCTGAGCGGAATATTGGCGATAATCCAGTAGCGCACGCGGAAAAGGGTCAGCAGCAGCAGGCCAACGGCCCCCCAGAAGATGGCCCCCATCCCGATCTGCCACGGCAGCCCCATAGCACCTACCACCACAAAGGCGAAGAAGGCGTTCAGGCCCATCGCCGGAGCAAGCGCCACCGGCAGGTTAGCGAACAGCCCCATCAGGATGCTGCCAAAGGCCGCAATCAGGCAGGTGGTCACAAAAACCGCGCTGGGGTCCATGCCGGCGACGCCCAGAATTTGTGGGTTAACAAAAACGATGTAAACCATCGTCAGGAAGGTGGTGAAACCGGCAATGGCTTCGGTACGCACCGTTGTGCCGTGTTCGCGCAGTTTGAACACACGTTCCAGCATACCCTGACCAGAGGTCGGGGTGGAGTGAGGTTGTTCCATTATCTATTTCCGGGCAAGGAGGGAAAATTCGTCGCTATCCTATACCAAAATGCGACAATAGTGACGCCCGCGAGCGGCTTTTTTTCATGCAAATTGCTTATACCCTAAATAATTCGAGTTGCAGGACAAAACGCAGCGCGTTTTGAACAGCCCCGGGGCTGGCCCCGAAGGAGTGAGGCCCTCAGGCCGAATCACGCGGCGACGCAGTGACAAATTCGTCAGGAACGAATTTGAACAGCCGCAGGCTGCCTCTGGTGAGAGACAGGAATGTCTCTCATTAGTCCCCGGGAGCTTACTGGAGTAAGTGACCGGGGTGAACGACAAATCTGCCCGGAGCAGATTTGAACGCCGCGCAGCGGCGGCCCGTCAGGGCGAGTCTCATGGATGAGACGAGTAACCCGAAGCCAACGCACATGCAACTTGAAGTATGACGGGTATATACGGCAACGATTGTGTCTCATCATCAGGCAATACGAAAACGTTAAACCGGTATAGAAGGGAAAGGCATGTCCGAAATTGAAGCGGTATTTTTTGACTGCGACGGTACGCTGGTCGATAGTGAAGTCATCTGTTCCCGCGCGTATGTCGCCATGTTTAAGGAATTTGGTATTACGCTCGATCTCGCCGAAATCTTCAGGCGCTTTAAGGGCGTCAAACTTTACGAGATCATCGATATTATCAGCGCAGAAAATGGGATTACCCTGGAGAAGACGGCCCTGGAGCAGGTCTTCCGCGCCGAGGTCGCGCGCCTTTTCGACAGCGAACTGGAGGCCATCGACGGCGCAAGCGCGCTGCTCGACGCTATGTCGGTGCCGGTCTGTGTGGTGTCAAACGGCCCGGTCAGCAAAATGCAGCACTCGCTGGGCAAGCTCGGTATGCTGCACCATTTCCCCGATCTGCTGTTCAGCGGCTACGAGATCCAGCGCTGGAAGCCCGACCCGGCGCTGATGCTCCATGCGGCGAAAGCAATGAACGTCAACGTCGAAAACTGTATCCTGGTGGATGACTCCAGCGCCGGCGCGCAGTCGGGGATTGCGGCCGGAATGGAGGTGTTCTACTTCTGCGCCGATCCGCACAATAAGCCCATTGACCACCCGAAGGTGACCTCCTTTACCCGGCTGGCGCAGCTGCCGGAGCTGTGGAAAGCCCGCGGCTGGAACATTACGCGCTAACGGGCGTACAGATAAGGGATTTAACGGCGCGTATTTAGCCTGGCTATCGTCGGCCCGGCGGGTTCATCCTGTCGGGCAATTTAACCGGGGTTATGCCTGGGGATCGCTCCCCGCCAGCAGCTTATCCAGCTCATCGCCGCCCACGTGGCGAAAATCCTGCCCCTTCACGAAGTAGAAGATATATTCGCAGATGTTCTGACAGCGGTCGCCAATACGCTCAATGGAGCGGGCGCAGAACAGCGCTGTCAGCACGCTCGGGATGGTGCGCGAATCCTCCATCATGTAGGTCATCAGCTGACGGACAATGCCCTCGTACTCCCGATCGACCTTCCGATCCTCGCGATAGATACGCACCGCCTCATCGAGATCCATCCGCGCAAAGGCGTCCAGCACGTCGTGCAGCATCTGCACGGTATGGCGGCCCAGCGACTCAAGGCTCACCAGCAGCGGCTGATGCTGACGGGAGAACTTCTCCAGCGCGGTACGGCAGATTTTGTCCGCCACGTCGCCAATGCGCTCCAGCTCGGCGATGGTTTTGACAATCGCCATCACCAGGCGCAGGTCGCTGGCCGTCGGCTGACGCCTGGCGATAATCCGCACGCACGCCTCGTCAATGGCCACCTCCATCATGTTAACCTTCTGGTCGTCTTCAATGACGCGCTTCGCCAGCTCGCTGTCCTGGTTGTGCATGGCGGTAATGGCGTCGGAAAGCTGCTGCTCCACCATGCCCCCCATCGTCATCACCTGGGTGCGAATGCTTTCCAGCTCCGCATTAAACTGGCCGGAAATATGTTTATTAAGATTCAGATTGTCCATCACTCCTCCCGATGACCAAAAGTTTTCTGGCTGTAGCAAGACAGCGGCTGCGGCCTGAAAGATAAAGAACATATCAACCGTAGCGGCCGGTAATATAGTCTTCCGTCTGCTTCTTTGCCGGCCGGGTGAACAGCGCATCCGTATCGCTGAACTCAATCAGCTCCCCCAGGTACATAAACGCCGTATGATCGGAGCAGCGCGCCGCCTGCTGCATGTTATGCGTTACGATAACCACGGTGTAATCCTGCTTCAGCTCGGTGATCAGCTCCTCAATGCGCCCGGTGGAGATCGGGTCCAGCGCCGAACACGGCTCATCAAGCAGCAGGACCTCCGGGCGAATGGCGATACCGCGGGCGATGCACAGACGCTGCTGCTGGCCGCCGGAGAGCGAATAGCCGCTCTGATGCAGTTTATCTTTGGTCTCATTCCACAGTGCGGCCTTGGTCAGCGCCCAGCGCACCCGTTCATCCATCTCCGCGCGGGAAAGTTTCTCAAACAGGCGCACGCCAAAGGCGATATTGTCGTAAATAGACATCGGAAAGGGCGTCGGCTTCTGGAACACCATGCCCACCTTTGCGCGCAGCAGCGCGATATCCTGCGCGTTAGTCAGAATATTGTCGCCGTCGAGCAAGATTTCCCCCTCCGCCCGCTGCTCCGGGTAGAGCGCGTACATTTTGTTGAAGGTGCGCAGCAGCGTCGACTTACCGCAGCCCGATGGCCCGATAAACGCCGTTACCTGATTCTTCGCAATATCCAGGCTGATATTCTTCAGGGCATGAAATTTGCCGTACCAGAAGTTCAAATTGCGCACCTGAATCTTGCCCGGGGCCGGATCAACCATACTCATTTCACTTTTCCTCATCCGGCGTCGCCTCTCCGCCACGCCGTAAATAATTAACCGTGTTTCTTGCTGGCGAAAATAACGCGCGCCAGGACGTTCAGCAGCAGCACGCACAGGGTAATAATCAGGACGCCAGCCCAGGCCAGCTGCTGCCAATCGGCAAACGGGCTCATGGCAAATTTAAAGATGGTCACCGGCAGGTTGGCGATCGGCTGCATCATATCGGTGCTCCAGAACTGGTTGGAGAGCGCGGTAAACAGCAGCGGCGCGGTTTCCCCGGCAATACGTGCGATAGCCAACAGCACGCCGGTCATAATTCCGGAGACCGAGGCCTTCAGCGTGATGGCAGAGATCATTTTCCATTTCGGGGTTCCCAGCGCGTAGGCCGCTTCGCGCAGGCTGTCCGGCACCAGCTTCAGCATATTCTCGGTGGTGCGAATAACGATGGGCACCTGCAGCAGCGCCAGCGCGATAGCGCCTGCCCAGCCGGAAAAGTGCTCCATTCGCGCCACCACGATGGTGTAGACGAACAGGCCGACCACAATCGACGGCGCGGAGAGCAGAATGTCGTTAATAAAACGGATGGTCCCGGCAATCCACGATTTTCGACCATATTCAGCGAGATAAATCCCGGCCAGGATACCCAGTGGAGTGCCGAACGCCGTGGCCCACATAATCAGCAGCCCACTGCCCACCAGCGCATTCGCCAGGCCGCCCCCCGCCGTATTGGGCGGCGGGGTCATTTCGGTAAACAGCGCCAGCGAGATGCCGTCGAAACCGCGGGTCACGGTGACCAGCAGGATCCAGATCAGCCAGAACAGGCCAAACGCCATGGTGGCGATTGAAAGCGTCAGCGCGATGCGGTTTTTCAGCCGCCGCCTGGCCTGCATTTTGCGGCGCGACTCCGCCAGCTGTACGGTTGTTTGCACGTCAAGGGTGGCCATCAGCGTCCCCCCTCGTTCTTCGCCAGGCGCATGATCATCAGCTTAGATATGGCCAGCACGATAAAGGTAATCACGAACAGGATCAGCCCCAGCTCCATCAGCGCCGCCACGTGGAGACCCGATTCGGCCTCGGCGAACTCATTCGCCAGCGCCGAGGTAATGCTGTTACCCGGCATATAGAGCGAAGCGTTGTCGAGCTGCCAGGTATTGCCAATGATAAAAGTGACCGCCATCGTTTCTCCCAGCGCCCGGCCCAGGCCAAGCATGATGCCGCCGATAACGCCGTTTTTGGTGAACGGCAGCACGATACGCCAGATTACCTCCCAGGTGGTGCAGCCAATGCCGTAGGCCGACTCTTTCATCATCACCGGGGTTTGTTCAAAGACATCGCGCATTACCGCCGCAATATAGGGAACGATCATGATGGCGAGGATCACCCCCGCCGCCAGAATTCCGATACCGAACGCCGGGCCGGAAAACAGCGTCCCGACAAACGGGATGGCGGATAGCACGTTACCTACCGGCTCCTGAAAATAGGCGGCAAAGAGCGGAGCGAAGATAAACAACCCCCACATGCCGTAAACAATACTTGGAATAGCCGCCAGCAGCTCAATGGCAATCCCCAGCGGGCGTCGCAGCCAGCCGGGTGCCAGCTCGGTTAAAAAGAGGGCGATGCCGAAACTTACCGGAACGGCGATCAGCAGCGCGATAAAGGAGGTTATCAGCGTGCCGTAAATGGGCACCAGCGCCCCGTAGACGTCGTTCGGCGCGTCCCACTCTTTGGTCCACAGAAAGGAAAAGCCGAAGGTATTAATGCCCGGCCAGGCGGAGACGATCAGGGAGACGATGATACCGCCCAGCATCAATAGCACAATTAGCGCGGCCAGCCTGACCAGCGCGCTAAAAATTATGTCGCCTTTTTTACCCGGCGGGTTAAAAACGGGCCTGATTGCAGCCATAAATCACTCTTCAGGTTTGGGCCAGGAAACGCGCATTTTATCGTGCTTCCTGGCTAACGTAATGCCATACCCTGGCGTATGGGCTGCCGGGAGCGGCGGTACGCCTGCAGCCCAGACCGCGGTCCCTTAGCCTGGCGTGGCGTCAATGCTCACGAATGATTAAGAGATACAGCCTGGTACAGCGCTTTACCGCTGCCGTCCTTAACGCTGGTTTTCCACGCGGCGCGGATCTGCTCGACCACGCTGTCCGGCAGGCTGGCGTAGTCCAGATCGTTCGCCTGCTTAGCGCCGTTTTTAAACGCCCAGTCAAAGAACTTCAGCACTTCAGCCCCCTGCTCCGGCTTCTTCTGCACTTTATGGACCAGAATGAAGGTGGTGGACGTAATCGGCCACGCATCGTCGCCCTGCTGATTGGTCAGATCCTGGGCGAAGGTTTTGC
This sequence comes from Intestinirhabdus alba, assembly GCF_009711095.1. Taxonomy (GTDB): domain Bacteria; phylum Pseudomonadota; class Gammaproteobacteria; order Enterobacterales; family Enterobacteriaceae; genus Intestinirhabdus; species Intestinirhabdus alba. The sequence goes on along the minus strand of NZ_WMJZ01000024.1, from coordinate 31,832 downwards.
TCCAGTCGGCGCTCTTCGCGGCGTTGGCAAAGCTCTCTTCGGTTGGGCTGACCGCCTTACCGTCTGCGGAAATCAGCCTGGTATACGCCAGGTTATTCTGTTTGGCGTAGGCATACTCCACGTAGCCAATCGCGCCCGGCAGACGCTGAACGAAGGCGGCGATGCCGTCGTTACCTTTCCCACCGAGGCCGGTTGGCCAGTTCACGGTGGAGCCGGAACCCACCTTCGTCTTCCACTCTTCGCTCACTTTCGCCAGGTAGCTGGTGAAGACAAAGGATGTCCCGGAGCCATCGGCGCGACGCACCACGGCGATATTCTGCGCCGGCAGCTTCACTCCGGGGTTCAGCTTCGTGATAGCTTCGTCATCCCACTTTTTGATTTTACCGAGATAAATATCCCCCAGGGTTTTGCCGTCCAGCACCAGCTCCCCGGACTTCAGGCCGGGAATATTGACCGCCAGCACCACGCCGCCGATCACGGTCGGGAACTGAAACAACCCCTCCTGATTCAGCTTCTCGTCGGCCAGCGGGGCATCGGAAGCGCCGAAATCAACGGTATTTGCCGTAATTTGCTTTACGCCGCCAGAGGAGCCGATACCCTGGTAATTGACTTTATTCCCGGTCTCTTTTTGGTAGGAATCAGCCCATTTGGCATAGACCGGCGCAGGAAAAGTTGCCCCTGCTCCCGTCAGGCTCGCGGCGGCAAAAGCGGAAAAGGCACTCATGGATAAGGTCGCGGCGACAACGGTTGCGATGGTGGTACGCATAGCTTTCATCATGTCTCCTGCACGGTTTCGTAAATGATTGTTTAAGTGGCTACGATGAGCAAAATAGGACAAACAGGTGACAGTTAAATGTACGCAATATGACAGTTTTATGACGGCGCGGTTTCAGCCTCTGAATCGTTAAACTAACCACTAAAAATCAAATAGTTATGCAGTGTGTTTTTAGTGCGGAATATTTTCCTGGCGCGGCGGGATGCGATCACTATATGACGGAACAGCCGAAGGAGCGGATGTATGGATTAGGCGAGTAGCCAAAGGCCACCATACGCGCAGCCTGAATGACGGGTTTAAAAAGCTCCACCCGAAGGTGGAGCAGGGAGTCTTACTCGACGGTAACCGATTTAGCCAGGTTGCGCGGCTGGTCCACGTCGGTGCCTTTGATCAGCGCCACGTGGTAGGCCAGCAGCTGCAGCGGAACGGTGTAGAAGATCGGCGCAATCACCTCTTCCACGTGCGGCATCTCGATAATGTGCATGTTATCGCTGCTGACGAAACCGGCGTCACGATCGGCGAAAACGTACAGCTGGCCGCCGCGGGCGCGTACTTCCTCAATATTGGATTTCAGCTTTTCCAGCAGCTCATTGTTTGGCGCTACCACGATAACCGGCATATCGGCGTCGATCAGCGCCAGCGGGCCGTGCTTCAGCTCGCCTGCCGCATAGGCCTCCGCGTGGATATAGGAGATTTCCTTCAGCTTCAGCGCCCCTTCCAGAGCGATCGGATATTGATCGCCGCGTCCGAGGAACAGGGCATGATGCTTGTCGGAAAAATCTTCCGCCAGCGCTTCAATACGTTTGTCCTGGGAGAGCATCTGCTCAATGCGGCTCGGCAGGGCCTGCAGGCCGTGGACGATGTCGCGCTCAATCGCCGCATCCCGTCCCTTCAGGCGCGCCAGCTTCGCCACCAGCATCAGCAGCACGGTCAGCTGCGTGGTGAACGCCTTCGTGGAGGCCACGCCAATCTCGGTGCCGGCGTTGGTCATCAGCGCCAGATCGGATTCACGCACCAGCGAGGAGCCGGGCACGTTACAGATCGCCAGCGACCCCAGATAGCCCAGCTCTTTCGACAGACGCAGACCCGCCAGCGTATCCGCCGTTTCGCCGGACTGCGAGAGGGTGATCATCAGGCTATTACGGCGTACCACCGACCTGCGGTAGCGAAATTCAGAGGCAATTTCGACGTCGCACGGAATACCGGCCAGCGCTTCGAACCAGTAGCGGGAGACCATCCCGGAATTATAGGAGGTGCCGCAGGCAATGATCTGGATATGCTCGATTCGCGACAGCAGCTCGTCGGCCTGCGGACCCAGCTCGCTGAGATCCACCTCACCGTGGCTGATGCGCCCGGTCAGGGTGCTTTTGATCGCATTCGGCTGTTCGTAGATCTCTTTCTGCATATAGTGGCGGTAAATACCTTTATCGCCGGCGTCATACTGCAGGCTGGATTCGATATCCTGACGCTGTACCTCCGCCCCGGTGTTATCGAAAACGGAGACCGAACGACGGGTTACCTCGGCAATATCGCCCTCTTCAAGGAAGATAAAGCGACGGGTTACCGGCAGCAGGGCCAGCTGATCGGACGCGATAAAATTTTCGCCCATGCCCAGACCTATCACCAGCGGACTGCCGGAGCGCGCCGCCAGCAGGGTATCCGGGTGGCGGGTGTCCATAATAACCGTACCGTACGCCCCGCGCAGCTGGGGGATAGCCCGCAGTACGGCCTCACGCAGGGTGCCGCCCTGCTTTAGCTCCCAGTGCACCAGGTGAGCAATAACTTCAGTGTCCGTTTCAGAAAGGAAGGTGTAACCACGCGCCTTCAGCGCTTCACGCAGAGGCTCATGATTTTCGATAATGCCGTTATGCACCACCGCAATGTGTTCAGAAACATGCGGATGCGCATTCGCTTCTGAGGGTTCGCCGTGGGTTGCCCAGCGGGTATGGGCAATACCGGTGCCGCCGTGGAGGGGGTGCTCCTCTGCGGCCTGGGCCAGCATCTGCACCTTGCCGAGGCGACGCAGGCGGGTCATATGCCCTTCCGCATCCACCACGGCCAGACCGGCGGAGTCGTAACCCCGATATTCCAGACGACGTAAACCTTCGAGAAGGATTACAGCTACATCACGCTGCGCGATAGCGCCAACAATTCCACACATAGTTTTTTGATTCCGATTGTGGCTGTATGCCATGCGTTGTCGGTCAACCTGTTTCCCCAACGTCTTCCATACCGAAAAGAGCGTTAGGTTAAAGCCCGTATTTTCGGGCACCCCGAGCCTTGTAGAGAGTGGGGTTATTTTTATATTCCCGTCATACTTCAAGCTGCATGTGCGTTGGCTTCTGGTTACTCGTCTTATCCATGAGACTCGCCCTGACGGGCCGCCGCTGCGCGGCGTTCAAATCTGCTCCAGGCAGATTTGTCGCTCACCCCGGACACATACTCCGGTAAGCTCCCGGGGATTAATGAGAGACATCCCTGTCTCTCACCAGAGGCAGCCTGCGGCTGTTCAATTCGCGCTGCGTTTTGTCCTGCAGCTCGAATTATTTAGGGTATAGGTACTGCCTGTTCGAGAGGAGATCTTTCCCCTCAGCCGTCAGACCGTCGGCGATACGCGCCGGCCGCCTGATTTATTTTTTCTTCTGTGGACGCCGCCAGCCCTGCTTATTCACCTGCGGCACGCGGCTTATTACCAGTTCGTTATCGGCAACGTCGCGGGTTACGGTCGTTCCGGCAGCAATGGTGGCCCCGTTACCAACGCTCACCGGAGCCACCAGTTGGGTGTCGGAGCCGACAAACACATCGTCGCCAATAAGGGTTTTAAACTTGTTGGCACCGTCATAGTTGCAGGTAATGGTGCCCGCGCCGATGTTAACGCGGTCGCCAATCTCCGCATCCCCCAGATAGGTGAGATGCCCAGCCTTGGAGCCTTTGCCCAGCCGTGCCTTTTTCATCTCAACGAAGTTGCCGACGTGAGCGCCGGCCAGCAGCTCGGCACCCGGACGCAGGCGGGCGAACGGACCGATGGTGCAGGCGGCTTCCAGATGTGCCTCTTCCACCACGCTGTAGGGGCTGATTTCGCAATCGTCGCCAATTACGCTGTTTTTAATCACACAGCCCGCGCCGATCTTCACCCGGTGGCCGAGGGTAACGTTACCTTCGATAATAACGTTAGCGTCAATTTCCACATCGCGCCCGTGATTAAGGATACCGCGCAGATCAAAACGCAGCGGGTCGCGCAGCATTACGCCCGCCAGCAGCAGCTTTTCTGCCTGTTCGGACTGGTAAATTCGCTCCAGGCGGGAAAGTTGCAGACGGTTGTTCACGCCGTCGGTTTCGCTAATGCGAGCCGGGTGTACGGCCGTAATTTCACGCCCTTCCTGATACGCCAGCGCGATAATATCCGTGATGTAGTATTCACCCTGCGCGTTGTTGTTGGTCAGTTTCGCCAGCCAGCGCTTCATGTCGGCACCGTTAGCGACCAGGATACCCGTGTTGATCTCCTGAATCTGGCGCTGTTCATCGCTGGCGTCTTTATGTTCAACAATACCCGTGACCTTGCCGTTCTCGCGCGTAATACGGCCATAGCCGCTGGGATCGTCCAGCTTAACCGTGAGCAGGCCAATGCCCCCTTGCGGTTTGGCATCACGCAGGCGTTGCAGCGTGTCGACAGAAATCAGCGGCACGTCGCCATAGAGCATTAATATGTCTTCGTCATCGCCAAAGAACGGCGCAGCCTGTTGCATCGCATGGCCGGTTCCCAGCTGTTCAGCCTGGAGCACCCAGTTAAGGTTGTCATTTTTCAGGGTCTTTTGCAGCAGATCGCCACCGTGTCCGTAAACCAGATGGATCTGTGAAGCGCCTAATTCATTTGCTGCATCAATGACATGCTGCACCATCGCTTTGCCGGCGAGGGTATGCAGCACCTTTGGGAGATCGGAATACATACGTGTGCCTTTGCCTGCGGCAAGGATCACAACGCTCATATCACTATTCAACATATGCGTCCTGACTGTGGTTTGAGAACGAATTTATACCGTTTCGCATTGAAATAACTACATTTTTTTCAGCGTAAAATGGGCCGGAGATAAAACGATCAATGCCTGCGATTCCCGCCTGATATGACGGACATTTTCGTGCATTACCATGCCTTTTGTCTTGTCAAAAGTTCGATTGACACGATATTAACGCGACAGGTAAGTGTTTTTGCTATTTTTTTACGACCTGAAAAAAGCCGGACGGGAAAAGGGGGACGTCAGAAAAGCAAAAAGGCCACTGCCAGGCGACCTTTTTATATATTCTTTCTGTTCACGCCGCGCGAGATTAGCTTCGCCTGCGGCTACAGTGATTACAGATTAAAAGTCCCGAAAGAGACGTTCATGTTGTTGAAGAAAGAGATGATTTTATTGATCAGTTTCATGATGACTTCCTTAACAGGTGAATTATTTTTGTGATGAACTTCACAAAAACGGAGTCTACGCCGCCTTTTTTAACCGATCAAGTTTTTTGTGATAAACATCACAAAAAAATTAAATCACCGTTTTAATTTCAAAAAAGCTGAAACGCAGGCAAAAAAAAACCAGCCTGCCAACAGACTGGTTTTCTACTTTCAAGCCGGTGTTACATCGCTTTTCTAGTCAACTCGATAACGCGCAGTTTGGCGATCGCTTTGGCCAGCTCCGCAGACGCCTGAGCGTAATCCACGTCGCCATGAGAGCTTTTAATATGCTCTTCCGCCTTACGCTTCGCTTCCAGAGCCCGCGCTTCGTCAAGATCCTGTCCGCGAATCGCGGTATCCGCCAACACGGTTACGCTGCCGGACTGCACTTCCAGAATGCCGCCTGACAGATAGATAAACTCTTCCTCGCCGTGCTGCTTAACGATGCGAATCATACCAGGCTTAATGGCGGTGAGCAGCGGCGCATGGCCAGGGTAAATCCCCAGTTCGCCTTCGCTGCCCGTTACCTGAATTTTCTCGACCAGGCCAGAGAACATCCGCTGCTCTGCGCTGACGACGTCCAGGTGGTAAGTCATTGCCATATCACCCTCCGATTAAGGCGTTAAAGTTTTTTGGCTTTTTCTACGGCTTCGTCGATGGAACCCACCATGTAGAACGCCTGCTCCGGCAGGTGATCGTATTCACCTTCCATTATGCCTTTAAAGCCACGGATGGTGTCTTTCAGGGAGACATATTTACCCGGAGAGCCGGTGAAGACCTCTGCCACGAAGAACGGCTGGGACAGGAAGCGCTGGATCTTACGCGCGCGAGCTACCACCAGTTTGTCTTCTTCAGACAGTTCGTCCATACCCAGGATGGCGATGATGTCTTTCAGTTCCTGATAACGCTGCAGGATAGACTGCACGCCACGCGCGGTGTCGTAGTGCTCCTGGCCTACCACCAGCGGGTCCAGCTGACGGCTGGTGGAATCCAGCGGGTCAACGGCCGGGTAGATACCCAGAGAGGCGATCTGACGGCTCAGTACCACGGTTGCGTCAAGGTGCGCAAAGGTGGTTGCCGGCGACGGGTCAGTCAGGTCATCCGCGGGGACGTATACCGCCTGTACGGAGGTGATAGAGCCGGTTTTGGTAGAGGTAATACGCTCCTGCAGAACGCCCATCTCTTCCGCCAGGGTCGGCTGATAGCCTACCGCGGAAGGCATACGGCCCAGCAGCGCGGAAACTTCCGTACCGGCCAGGGTGTAGCGGTAGATGTTGTCGACGAACAGCAGAACATCACGACCTTCATCACGGAATTTCTCTGCCATGGTCAGGCCGGTCAGCGCAACGCGCAGACGGTTTCCCGGCGGCTCGTTCATCTGGCCATACACCAGCGATACTTTATCGATAACGTTGGAGTCGGTCATTTCGTGGTAGAAGTCGTTACCTTCACGGGTACGTTCACCCACCCCCGCAAACACGGAATAGCCGGAGTGCTCGATCGCAATGTTACGGATCAGCTCCATCATGTTTACGGTTTTACCTACGCCCGCGCCGCCGAACAGGCCTACTTTACCGCCCTTGGCGAACGGACACATCAGGTCGATAACCTTGATGCCGGTTTCCAGCAGTTCCTGAGAGTTGGATAACTCTTCATAGGTCGGGGCCGCGCGGTGAATTGCCCAGCGCTCTTCTTCGCCGATGTCGCCCTTCATGTCAACCGGATCGCCCAGCACGTTCATGATACGACCCAGCGTTGCTTTACCTACCGGAACTTCGATCGGGTGTTCGAGGTCTTTAACGTCCAGACCGCGACGCAGACCGTCGGAAGAACCCATGGCGATGGTACGCACAATACCGCCGCCGAGCTGCTGCTGTACTTCCAGCACCAGACGCTCACTACCATTCTGCACCTCAAGGGCGTCGTACACGCGCGGTACGGCATCCTGAGGGAACTCGACGTCAACTACGGCGCCGATTACCTGGACAATTTTTCCAGTAGCCATCTTGAATCCTCTACGAAATAACCTGGTTAAACCGCGGCGGCCCCCGAGACAATCTCGGTGAGTTCCTGAGTAATGCTGGCCTGACGAGCTTTGTTGTATACCAACTGCAGCTCTTTAATCAGGCTGCCGCCATTATCGGTCGCGGCTTTCATCGCCACCATTCGTGCGGCCTGCTCGCTGGCCAGGTTTTCTACCACGCCCTGATAAACCTGAGACTCGACATAGCGGCGCAGGAGGGTATCCAGCAGCGCTTTCGGATCGGGTTCGTACAGGTAGTCCCAGGTTTTACGCTTCAGCTCTTCATCTTCCGCCGCCGGTAGCGGCAGCAGCTGAGCGATAGTCGGAACCTGAGACATGGTGTTTATAAATTTGTTGCTGACAATATAAAGCTTGTCCAGACGGCCTTCATCATAGGCCTGCAACATCACTTTAACCGGGCCGATCAGTTCGGACAGGGAAGGGGAGTCCCCCATGCCCGTCACCTGAGCAACAACGTTGCCCCCTACGGAATTAAAGAATGATACGCCTTTGGAGCCGATCATTGCGAGATCGCACTGAACGCCCTTATCGGTCCACTCTTTCATATCCGCCAGCAGTTTTTTGAACAGGTTAATGTTCAAACCACCGCACAGGCCGCGGTCGGTCGACACCACCAGGTAGCCCACGCGCTTAACGTCGCGTTCTTCCAGGTAAGGGTGCTTATATTCCAGATTACCGTTCGCAAGGTGACCAATCACGTTGCGCATGGTTTCTGCATAAGGACGGCTGGCCGCCATGCGATCCTGCGATTTACGCATTTTGGAAGCGGCGACCATCTCCATCGCTTTAGTGATCTTCTGCGTGTTCTGGACGCTTGCGATCTTACTACGTATCTCTTTTGCGCCGGCCATGAGCTTCTCCTCAATGCCTTACGGCCCGCCCTGGGGCAGGCCGCCAGACGTTACCAGGACTGGGTTGCTTTGAAGGAATCGAGGATGCCTTTCAGCTTGCCTTCGATTTCGTCGTTATAGCCGCCGGACTGGTTGATCTCTTGCATCAGCGGAGCGTGATCGCGGTCGACGTAAGCCAGCAGAGCGGCCTCGAAGCTGCCGATTTTCGCCAGCTCAACGTCCGCCAGATAGCCGCGTTCCGCCGCGAACAGCACCAGAGACTGCTGCGCGACAGACATCGGCGCATACTGTTTCTGCTTCAGCAGCTCGGTCACTTTCTGACCGTGGTCCAGCTGCTTACGGGTCGCATCGTCAAGGTCGGAAGCAAACTGAGAGAACGCCGCCAGTTCACGATACTGCGCCAGCGCGGTACGGATACCGCCGGACAGTTTTTTCATGATTTTGGTCTGCGCCGCACCGCCCACGCGGGATACGGAGATACCCGGGTTTACCGCAGGACGAATACCGGCGTTAAACAGGTTGGTTTCCAGGAAGATCTGACCATCGGTAATGGAAATAACGTTGGTCGGAACGAACGCGGAAACGTCGCCTGCCTGGGTTTCAATGATCGGCAGCGCGGTCAGAGAGCCGGTTTTCCCTTTCACTTCACCTTTGGTGAAGGCTTCGACGTATTCCGCGTTAACGCGCGCGGCGCGCTCCAGCAGACGGGAGTGGAGATAGAATACGTCGCCCGGGAAGGCTTCACGTCCTGGCGGACGACGGAGTAGCAGGGAGATCTGACGATAAGCGACGGCCTGCTTGGAGAGATCGTCATAAACGATCAGCGCATCTTCGCCGCGGTCGCGGAAATATTCACCCATCGCGCAGCCGGCATACGGAGCCAGATACTGCAGCGCGGCGGATTCAGAGGCAGTCGCAACCACAACGATAGTGTTCTGCAACGCGCCATGCTCTTCCAGCTTACGCACCACGTTGGAGATGGTGGACGCTTTCTGGCCGATAGCCACGTAAACGCACTTAATGCCGGAATCGCGCTGGTTGATGATGGCGTCGATGGCCAGCGCGGTTTTACCGGTCTGACGGTCGCCGATGATCAGTTCACGCTGTCCGCGGCCGATTGGGATCATGGCGTCAACGGATTTATAACCGGTCTGCACCGGCTGATCGACGGACTGACGTTCGATAACGCCCGGCGCGATAGCCTCAACGGCGGAGAAGCCGTCGTGCTCAACCGGACCTTTACCGTCAATCGGCGCACCCAGAGTGTTGACCACGCGCCCCAGCAGGCCGCGGCCTACCGGAACCTCCAGGATACGGCCGGTACATTTGACCTTCATGCCTTCGGCAAGGTCAGCGTACGGCCCCATCACTACCGCACCTACGGAGTCGCGCTCCAGGTTCAGGGCGATAGCGTAACGGTTACCCGGCAGGGAGATCATCTCCCCCTGCATACAATCGGCCAGCCCGTGAATGCGGATAACACCGTCACTGACGGAAACGATTGTACCTTCGTTGTGAGCCTCGCTCACCACATTGAACTGAGCAATGCGCTGCTTGATCAGTTCGCTGATTTCGGTGGAATTCAGTTGCATGCTCCAGTCCCCTTAAGACTGCAAGACGTCTGCAAGGCGTTCAAGACGGCCGCGAATGCTGCCATCAATGACCATATCACCCGCTCGGATGATAACGCCCGCCATTACAGACTTATCGATTTTGCAATTCAGCTTAACTTTGCGTAACAGACGTTTTTCCATCGCGGCGCTGATTTTTGCAAGCTGTTCTTCACTCAGCGCGCTGGCAGAAGTGACTTCTACCTCTGCGGTAGCCTCACTCGCCGCACGCAGGTGAATAAACTGCTCCAGCACGTCCGGGAGCGCCATCAGACGATTATTTTCCGCCATTACCCGAATCAGGTTCTGACCGTATTCGTCCAGCTGCTCACCGCAGACTGCGATAAACGACTCAGCGAGCGTTTCCGGCGCAAGCGCGCCCGAGAGAAGCTCCGCCATTTGTTCGTTCCTGGATACTTCGGCGGCAAACGCCAGCATGTTCTGCCAGCGCTCTACGCTTTGGTGAACGACTGCAAAGTCAAAAGCTGCTTTGGCGTAGGGGCGAGCTACCGTAATAAATTCAGACATCAGCCCCTCCCTCCTTACAGTTCAGCGACAAGTTTATCCACGATGTCGCTGTTAGCAGCTTCATCCACGGAACGTTCGATGATCTTCTCGGCACCAGCGACAGCCAGGATAGCAACTTGCTTACGCAGCTCTTCACGGGCACGTTTACGCTCAGCTTCGATTTCCGCCTGCGCCTGGGCCACGATTTTAGTACGTTCCTGTTCTGCTTCAGTTTTGGCTTCGTCCAGGATCTGAGCGCGGCGTTTGTTTGCCTGCTCGATAATTACCTGAGCTTCCGCCTTCGCTTTTTTCAGCTGGTCGGTCACGTTGGCCTGTGCAAGGTCCAAATCCTTTTTAGCTCGTTCTGCGGAAGCAAGACCGTCAGCAATCTCTTTCTGACGTTTTTCAATGGCGGCGATTAGCGGCGGCCATACATACTTCATGCAGAACAGAACGAACAGGACAAACGCGATGGCCTGGCCGAGGATTGTTGCGTTAAGATTCACAGCACAATGCCTCTAGTTAGTTAACGTTCTGATATTGCTCTGGTTAAAGCAACGCTTACTACGCGACAGCGAACATCACGTACAGACCCAGACCGACAGCGATCATCGGGATAGCATCCACCAGACCCATAACGATAAAGAACTGAGTACGCAGCAGAGGAATCAAATCGGGTTGACGCGCAGCGCCTTCCAGGAATTTCCCCCCGAGGATGCCGATACCGATCGCAGCACCGATCGCTGCCAGACCCATCATCACAGCGGCAGCCATGTACAGCAGATCCATATTCAGGTTTTCCATGACAGTCTCCAGTTTGTTTCAGTTAAAACGTAGTAGTGTTGGTAAATTAATGTTCTTCGGACGCCATCGACAGATAGACGATCGTCAGAACCATGAAGATGAAGGCTTGCAGCGTAATAATCAGGATGTGGAAAATGGCCCACGGCACATTCAGAATCCACTGTGACCACCACGGCAACAGTCCAGCAATCAGAATGAAAATCAGCTCACCGGCATACATGTTGCCGAACAGTCGCAGACCCAGCGAAACCGGTTTGGACAGCAGGCTTACCCCTTCAAGGATTAAGTTGACGGGAATGAACGCCCAGTGATTGAACGGCTGCAGCGTCAACTCTTTCGTGAAGCCGCCGATGCCTTTCATTTTGATGCTGTAGAACAGAATGAGGATAAATACGCCCAGCGCCATCGACAGGGTGATGTTCACGTCGGCAGACGGCACCACGCGCAGCGCCGGCAGCCCGATCCAGTGCTCGGCGATATACGGCAGCAGATCGATAGGCAGTAAATCCATCAGGTTCATCAGAAATACCCAGACGAAAATCGTCAGGGCCAACGGCGCGATCACCTTGCTTTTGCCATGGTACATGTCTTTCACGCTGCCATGCACAAAGCCAATTACCAGTTCAATCGCAGTCTGAAATTTGCCCGGCACGCCGCTGGTCGCTTTTTTAGCCACGCTGCGGAACATAGCCAGGAACAACAGGCCCAGTACCACCGAAAAGAACATGGAGTCAATATTGAGCGTCCAGAAGGTGGCTGGGGGGTGATGCGGATCCACCAGCGAGAATGTACGCAGGTCCAGCTGAAGGTTATTCAGATGGTGTCCTATGTAATCCTGCGGCGTCATATTTTCTGAAGCCATGATGCCTTTTACCCTTTGTTGTTGATTACAGCCGGCGCCAGTATCTGAACCACCAGCGCCAAAACCCACGTAACGATCAGCGGCAGAAATACCGCCTTCAAAACCGCCAGCGCCACCACCAGCAAAGCCAGCATCGCCAACACCCTGAGCGCTTCGCCGAACGCAAATGTCCATGCCACGCGGCCTTTAGCGGGTGTATGCGCCTGGTGACGCCAGGCAAATATCATAAACAACGTGCCAGGCAGTAAGACTGCCATGCCTCCGCATAGTGCGGAAACGCCCCAGAAGGGGTCTTTGAAGCCAAACAGCAATCCGCTTGCTGTCACAGCCAGAAACTGAATAAACAGAAGCTTACGAGCAACGTTTCGACTCAAGAGCGACACAGACATCACGTATTTCACTCCTGCTTGCTTCAAGGTATGCCGCGTGTCGTATAAAACGTTCTTTATGTCTTAGAGTCAAGCATCAAAAAGCGGTCAAATTATACGGTGCGTCCTCGTGATTTCAAACAATAAGTAGCCAAAAGGTGAATAAATCTTTAAATTTTTTTCTGTAGCCCGCATTTCTTACTTTTCGCCAAACTGTGATGCCTGGAGCAAAAAAGCAAATGTCGCGTAAATACTGACAATAAAGCGTGCGTTAGATCACACATTGCACATATTCGTACCGACGTCCAAAAATAATGTGGCTAAAAGCAACAAATTATCTTTTTGATAGTTAAGCTTAAATTGAAGTAGTGTTTTAAAAACGACTACTTACAGGACTAAAACCCGCCATTGACATTTATAATAAATATTTAACACCCTCGCGGATTCTTCACATAAATATATAGCGAGCTGATATTTTCACTCCTGACTCATTCACCTCTTAACAAAGCAGATGGGCTATCGCGGGTGATAAGATTGCGTAAACACTGCGTTAAGCACTTTCTCTGATTTTTCTTCGCCCGTTCACCCTTTTTAACACCACGGGGGGGCCATTTTTATCTGCTTTTTTTGATAAAAATTAACTTTTATTTGGCTTAATGACCACCAGATGGCGCTCGCCTTCCAGCTTCGGCACCCGCAGTTTTTCCACGGATTCCACGCAGAATCCGGCCGGCAAAGAGGAGATCTCTTCCGTCGGTTTTTGCCCCTTCAGCGCATAGAAACGGCCGTTCTCACCGGGCAGATGATGGCACCAGCTAACCATATCGTTAAGCGAGGCGAATGCCCGGCTGATCACGCCGTCAAAGGGCGGCTCTCCGGGAAATTCTTCTACCCGATACTGCACCGGAGTAATATTTTTAAGGGCAAGGGTGTGCTGCACCTGGCGCAGAAAACGCACCCGTTTCCCCAGACTGTCCAGCAGCGTGAACTGCGACTCAGGGCGCACGATGGACAGGGGAATGCCCGGCAGCCCAGGCCCCGTGCCGACGTCAATAAAACGCTCACCCTGCAGAAATGGTGCAACCACAATGCTGTCAAGGATATGGCGTACCAGCATCTCGTTGGGGTCCCGCACCGACGTCAGGTTGTACGCCTTGTTCCATTTATGCAGCATCTCCACGTAGGCAACCAGCTGTTGTTTCTGGAATTCGCTAAGAGAAATACCTGCTTCATTCAGCAGCAGAGAGAGTTTATTGAGCACGCTAATAGCCTGTAAAAGATTATTTTCGGGTATGACGCCGCCGTCCGGCGACGCCCTTTTTTACGCACTGCGACGCAGCATTCCCTGTTTTTTCAGCCAGACCAGCAGAATGGAAATAGCTGCGGGCGTAACGCCGGAGATACGCGACGCCTGGCCGATAGAGACGGGTTTATGGTCGTTGAGCTTGGCGATCGCTTCGTTCGACAGCCCGGCAACCTGACGATAATCCAGCGTGGCGGGCAGCAGCGTGTTTTCATTGCGCTGCTGCTTTTCAATCTCATCCTGCTGACGGGCAATATAGCCCTCATATTTCACCTGGATCTCAACCTGTTCGGCCGCCTGGGCATCCTCCAGCGCCGGGGCGAACGGCGACAGGCTGGTCAACAGCCGGTAGCCGATCTCCGGGCGACGCAGCAGATCTTCGCCGCTGGCCTCCCGCGACAGCGGTGAGGTGAGGTGAACGTTAATTTCAGACGCCGCGTCGGCGGATGGCGTGATCCAGGTCGCCTTCAGGCGCTGGCGCTCGCGTTCGATATTCTCCAGCTTCTCATTGAAGCGCGCCCAGCGCTCGTCATCCACCAGACCCAGCTCGCGTCCGGCTTCGGTCAGGCGCAGATCGGCGTTATCTTCACGCAGCATCAGGCGATACTCCGCCCGCGAGGTAAACATGCGGTACGGCTCTTTAGTCCCCAGGGTACAGAGATCGTCCACCAGCACGCCAAGATAGGCCAGGGAGCGGGCGGGGGCCCAGCCCTCTTTGTCCGCAGACAGGCGCGCGGCGTTAAGACCGGCAAGCAGCCCCTGGGCGGCAGCCTCTTCGTAACCGGTGGTGCCGTTAATCTGCCCGGCAAAAAACAGCCCCTGAATAAACTTGCTCTCCAGGGTCGGCTTCAGATCGCGCGGGTCGAAAAAATCATATTCGATAGCGTAGCCCGGACGGACGATCCTGGCGTTTTCCATCCCCTGCATTGAGCGGACGATCTGCATCTGCACATCAAACGGCAGGCTGGTGGAGATACCGTTCGGATAAATTTCACTGGAGGTCAGCCCCTCCGGCTCCAGGAAGATCTGGTGCTGATTGCGATCGGCAAAGCGCATCACCTTGTCTTCGATCGATGGACAGTAGCGCGGGCCGATCCCTTCGATCACCCCGGCGTACATCGGGCTACGATCGAGGTTATTACGGATAATGTCGTGGGTCTTCTCGTTGGTGTAAGTGATATAGCAAGGCACCTGGTCCGGATGCTGTGAGGCATGACCCATAAACGAGAATACCGGCAGCGGATTATCACCATGCTGCTGCGCCAGGACGCTGAAATCAATGGTGCGCGCATCGATACGCGGCGGCGTGCCGGTCTTCAGGCGGCTTACGCGCAGCGGCAGTTCGCGCAGACGGCGGGAAAGTGGAACAGATGGCGGATCGCCGGCGCGGCCGCCGCTGTAGTTATCCAGCCCGATATGGATCTTCCCGTCGAGGAAAGTCCCCACAGTCAGGACCACCGCCCTGGCGCGGAATTTTAGCCCCATTTGGGTCACGGCACCGACTACACGATCGTTTTCGACAATCAGATCTTCCACCGCCTGCTGAAAGATCATCAGGTTGGGCTGATTTTCCAGAGCGGTGCGTACCGCCTGTCGATAAAGCACCCGATCCGCCTGAGCGCGGGTGGCGCGCACCGCCGGGCCTTTGCTGGCGTTTAGTATTCTGAACTGGATCCCCGCATGGTCGATAGCCTTCGCCATCAGCCCGCCGAGCGCATCGACCTCTTTTACCAGGTGTCCCTTCCCAATACCGCCGATCGCCGGGTTGCAGCTCATCTGCCCCAGGGTGTCGATATTGTGTGTCAAAAGCAGGGTCTGTTGACCCATACGCGCCGCGGCCATTGCGGCCTCAGTGCCTGCATGACCCCCGCCAATGATGATGACGTCGAAAGGATCCGGATAAAACATGGTGATTGCCTCGCATTACGCGGTATGAAAATGGATTGAAGCCCGGGCCGTGGATTCTACTCAACTTTAGACGCGGGAGAAAGGGCCGGGATCCTGGGTATTAAAAAGAAGATCTTTTTATATAGAGATCTGTTCTATTGTGATCTCTTATTAGGATCGCCGATCTCTGTGGATAACCTGGATCTGGCTAAGAAGATCAAGACGTTGGCAAGGATCAATAGCTGTGAACGATCGGTGATCCCGGGGCGTATAAGCTGGGATCAGAATGGGTAGTTATGCACAAGTCAAAAAGTGCACAAGGCTTATTCTCTGGATAACTACCGGTTGATCCAAGGTTCTTACCAGAGTTATCCCCAGTCGATCGCACGATCTTTACACTTATTTGAGTAAATTAATCCAGGATCCCAGCCAGGCTTCCGCTGGATCTTCCGGAATTTCGTGTTCGAGGACGTTGATCCTGAGCGTTTCACCTAGCTGTTTTGCACCTGCGCGCTTTAATTCCGCCTCGACTTTTTCGATCGCGCCGCAAAAAGTGTCGTACTCCCGACTGCCGATGCCGATGGCACCGAAGCGAACCAGCGACAGATCGGGATGCAGCTCCCGCAGAGCTTTATATAAAGGAACAAGGTTATCCGGAATGTCACCCGCGCCGTGGGTGGAGCTGATTGTCAGCCAGATCCCGGAGAGGGGGAGATCCTCTAACCGCGGGCCGTGCAGAGTCGCGGTTGAAAAACCGGCCTCTTCCAGCTTTTCAGCCAGGTGCTCCGCCACGTATTCAGCGCCGCCGAGGGTGCTGCCGCTAATAAGAGTGATATCCGCCATTTGCGCCCTTCCTTATAAAAGAAGGGCTATTGTACGCTGTGCGCGGGCTGGGATCTACCTGTGGAAAACTGTGGGATGAAAAAAAGCGTCTATGGCCTGATGGTGCGCATAATCGGGTTCTGCAGGACGATCAGGGTCTCGGTGGACTGTATTTCATCAATTGTTTGGATCTTGTTGATAAGCACCTGCTGCAGGGCGTCGATCGATCGGCACATCACCTTAATAAAGATGCTGTAGTGGCCAGTGGTGTAATACGCTTCAGTCACTTCATCCAGGCTTTCCAGCTTCGCCAGCGCGGAGGGGTAATCCTTGGCGCTTTTCAGAATGATGCCGATAAAGCAGCCGACGTCGTAACCCAGTTGCCTGGGGCTGACATCAATTCGCGCGCCGGTGATGATCCCGGCCTGCTTCATCTTCTCAACGCGGACGTGAATAGTCCCCGGACTGACGCTGAACTGCTTGGCCAGTTCGGCATAGGCGGTGCGGGCATTTGCCATCAGAGCCTCAAGAATGCCGCGGTCCAGATTGTCGATCTGATAATTTTCCATTGTTTTTTCATATGAAGATTAATGATTCGCTCTATTTTAGCGTGTTTTTTTAATCAATTAAAAACGAATAAGGCTTTTTATCTCTTGATTATTGAATGTTGACCCTGTTTTGTTGCTTAATCAGTGGCAACAGGACGCAGGAGTAAAACATAATGAAAACCGCTTACATTGCCAAACAACGTCAGATTAGCTTCGTGAAATCACATTTCTCTCGTCAGCTGGAGGAGCGTCTGGGCCTGATTGAGGTTCAGGCCCCGATTCTCAGCCGGGTAGGAGATGGTACGCAGGATAACCTGTCGGGCTGTGAAAAAGCGGTGCAGGTGAAGGTGAAGGCGCTGCCTGAAGCCCAGTTCGAGGTAGTGCATTCACTGGCGAAGTGGAAACGACAGACGCTGGGACAACACGACTTCAGCGCGGGTGAAGGGCTGTACACGCACATGAAGGCCCTCCGCCCCGATGAGGAACGGCTTTCTCCGCTCCACTCGGTCTATGTTGACCAGTGGGACTGGGAGCGCGTAATGGGCGACGGCGAGCGCCACTTTTCCACCCTGAAAAGCACGGTAGAGGCGATCTGGGCGGGAATTAAGGCCACTGAAGCCGCGGTCAGCAAAGAGTTTGGTCTGGCACCGTTCCTGCCGGAGCAGATTCACTTTGTGCACAGCCAGGAGCTGCTCTCCCGCTATCCGGAGCTTGACGCCAAGGGCCGCGAGCGGGCAATCGCTAAAGAGCTGGGCGCGGTGTTCCTGGTCGGGATTGGCGGCGCGCTAAGCGACGGTAAACGTCACGACGTGCGTGCGCCGGATTATGATGACTGGAGCACCGCCTCTGAGTTGGGCTATGCCGGTCTGAACGGCGATATTCTGGTCTGGAACCCGGTGCTGGAAGATGCCTTTGAGCTTTCCTCAATGGGGATCCGCGTAGATGCCGATACGCTGAAGCATCAGCTTCAGCTTACCGGTGACGAAGATCGCCTGAGCCTGGAGTGGCACCAGGCGCTGCTGCGCGGTGAAATGCCGCAGACCATCGGCGGCGGCATCGGCCAGTCACGCCTGACCATGCTGTTGCTGCAGCTGCCGCACATCGGTCAGGTCCAGTGTGGCGTCTGGCCCGCACAGGTCCGCGAAAGCGTTTCTGCGCTGCTGTAATGTTGTCTAACGCCGCCAGCGTCGAAGCAGGCGGCTGCGCATCCCGGTATCAAAGCGCCAGATATAGTCGAAAATGCGCATGATGCCGGGCTTGCCGTGCGCCGACATCGCCACGGCGTGAAAGCGGTGCTGATGAAGGCGCTGCAGCTCTGCTACCTTATTGACCACCTCATCCGGCAGCCGCTGGGCGATAAAGTCTGAAATTACCACCGCGTCGGCGTCAAACCACTCCCGGTTCTGCATACGTTCAATTATTGTACGAATACAGCTGGCGATATCCGTACCGCCGTGAAAGCGCTGGCTTAAAAAGCGGATGGCCTGCTCGATTCCCTGGGGGCCGGTCAGCTCATAGCTCACCACTTCGGTTGCAAACAGCATAATAAAGCAGCGGCGGTTGTCGGCCAGCGCAATGCGCATCAGCGCCAGACAGAACGCCCTGGCGCACTGTGCGTTAAAACCGCCCATAGAGCCGGAGCTGTCCACGCAGACAATAAACGGCCCGCGCGGCTGCTCGTCAACGTGCTGGTGCAGCACCGGCTGCTCAATGATCTTCTCTCGCCAGGCCTCGCCGTGCAGGCGATAGGTAAGCAGCTGTTTTTCCACCAGCCGACGATAAAATTCATACTCCAGTTCGGTAATGCCGAGGGTGGCCAGCTCCGGCGGCAGCAGGCGCAGAATATCGTCGCTTTGCTGAATGCCGTCGACCTGTTCCGGCACCGACGACGGTTCGCGCACCAGCGTGCGGAAGGTTTCCGTTGGCGCTTCCCGGTGCGGGACCGACCGGGCTTCCCGGGAACGGCCCAGCTGCTCCGCAAGCCGCCGCAGCTCCGGCTGCTGGGCCAGAAAATCGCCATATTTAACGATGAGCTGGTAGTCGCCGCGCTTAAGCTGACCTGCGCTCATATCCCACAGGCGTCCGGCACCGGCGTCGTTTTCCGCCAGCACCGGTGCCAGCTGGCCGCTGAGCGCCATCCGCTCCTGTACCTCATTCAACAGCCGCTCGCGTTCATCTTCCAGCAGCTGCTGGTTAAGGGCGGTGGCCTCCAGGACCAGACTCAAACGCCAGCGCTGCAGAAAAAGGGTATGCAGGGCGGGGGTAAAGGCGTTGTTGCCGTCCACCAGTTGCTGTGCCTGTCCGGCCCAGGAGGAGTGCAATTGGTGGAGCCGGGGCAGGAGCTGCGGCAGCCTGGCGATGAACTGCGGCGTTTCAAGCCGCAGGCTTTGCTGATACTCCGCTATCTCTTCCGCCAGCTCAGGTGGAACGTGCGTCTCTTTTATCCGGCCGCGCAGCGTTTCCCGCCAGCGCGGCAGATCGCCGGCTATGGCCTGTCTGAGTCGGGGATATTTTTCAAAAAAGATCGCCAGCTGCGGCGTGGCCAATAGCGTAAGGAGTATCTCTTCGATCATCCCGTCTTCGCTGACCGCCAGTATCGCATTCAGCGTATCCAGCGTCAGCATTGGCTCGCCTGACGGATCTGGGTGGCCACGTCCTGCAAACTGGCCTCAATAAGACCCAGCCACTCGCCGGGAATAAACAGGCACTTTTGCTGTTCGCTGAATCGGGCGTGCTGCCGTCGCCAGTCGCTTTCCAGCGCCTCCAGTTGCTGTTTAATTTCGTCGGGAAAGGTCTCCCTGACCGCTCCCGGCAGCGCCAGCCGGGTTTCCTGCAGGCTCACGTCGCGCACCACCAGCTGGCGGGCGTCGTCGACGGCCATATTCAGCGCCAGAGGGTGACCGATCCCGTTCAGCTTACCGCGGATCTCTCCGCCCTTCGTCAGCCACAGCGCCAGTGCGTTGCGATCGAAAGCGATATGGATTGTCTCCCGGTCGTGTAGCCTGAGCGGCTTTTGCAGTAGCAGCGTCAGGGTGGCGTCTTTTGCCTCCGGCGGCAGTTCATAATGGGGGCGGCGGCTGAACATCCCGCTCTGACGAATCACGGTGAAAGCGGTTTTATCGCTCTGCTGCTGCTGAAGCTGGCGATGCCGTTGGGTGATGCCGCTCAGGCGGGCCAGCATCGCCTGCTGCTGCCAGGCGTGACCGGTCATCACTATTTCCAACTGCTGCTGGATTAAATGCAGGCTTTTGTCGTCGTACCACAGGCAGTCTTTCAGCAGGATAAGATCGACAGGGGAGACCGCGTCGCGCCCACTAAAAAAGGCGCTGGCCTGCAGCAGACGAAGCGCCTTTTTCCAGCGTCGGTCGGAAATATAGGGAGCATCCGGCAGTGCATCCAGCTGCTGCCGCAGAGTGAATATCAGTTCGAATACGCTATCGGGCAGCGAAATAGTGCTGATATCTTTCTGCCACCGGGCATACTCCTCATCGCTGACCTGCAGTGACGGCGGCACCGGGCAGTCGTTTTCCTCTTGCTGGCTGATCAGCATTGAGCGGAAATTCGCTTTATCCTGAACTTTATCCAGCCACAAACGAATCAACAGCCGGTCGTATAAGGCTTCCAGGCTGCTGTCCGCTTCGGGCAGCTCGTTGGAGGCCGCGACCAGCAGGCGCATGGGGATCATTTTTTCATCAGCGCCGTTGCGGAAATGGCGCTCGTTAATGGCGGTCAGCAGGGTGTTGAGGATCGCCGGACCCGCTTTCCAGATCTCATCCAGAAAGACAATTTCCGCTTCCGGCAGATAGCCTGCGGTCAGGCGCTCATAGCGCCCTTCGTCCTTCAGCGCCTGAATGGAGAGAGGGCCAAACACCTCTTCCGGCGTGGAGAAGCGGGTCATCAGATATTCAAAGGCACGCGCGCGCTGGAAGGCAAATTTCAGGCGGCGGGCGATAAGGCTTTTAGCTATCCCCGGCGGGCCGAGCAGAAAAACGCTCTCGCCGCTCAGGGCCGCGAGCAGACACAGGCGGATGGCGTGGCTGCGTTCATAAAGCCCCTTTTCCAGCGCGCTGCTCAGACGGGAAATTCTTTCCGCTAACAGGTGTGGTTGAGCCATAATTGAGTGGCGTCCTTTCGTTAAACATGCTGAATGAATGACGTGTATACCCGTCATACTTCAAGTTGTATGCGCGTTGGCTTTCCTCGCTCACCCCGGTCACTTACTTCAGTAAGCTCCCGGGGATTAATGAGAGACATCCCTGTCTCTCACCAGAGGCAGCCTGCGGCTGTTCAAATTCGTTCCTGACGAATTTGTCACTGTGTCGCCGCGTGATTCGGCCTGAGGGCCTCACCCCTTCGGGGCCAGCCCCGGGGCTGTTCAAAACGCGCTGCGTTTTGTCCTGCAACTCGAATTATTTAGGGTATATAACCTTTCATCTTCCTGGCCTTAACAGACTAAAGGGCCGTTTATTTATCATCGGGTCGGGTTAATCTGGCCACGATTAGGGGTACGATTTTACGATTAATCGTGCATACTGTGCGCTTTTTTGTGGGCCAAGGGACGACGCACACATTTCATATCTATACACAAAAAACGTTCAGGTTGCCTCAGAGGCCGATAACGGAGTGCCGGATAACGAGCTACGCCAGCGGGGAGGCAGCCTGAAGCGTAATGTGTATAAACGAAAGATGAGTCTATGAGCACTGATAATAAGCAATCATTGTCTGCGGTTACCCTCGCGGCTATTGGGGTTGTCTATGGTGATATTGGCACCAGCCCACTTTATACGCTCCGTGAATGTTTGTCCGGTCAGTTTGGTTTTGGCGTTGAACGGGACGCCGTATTTGGCTTTCTGTCGCTAATCTTCTGGCTGCTTATCTTTGTGGTCTCCATTAAATATCTTACCTTCGTGATGCGCGCGGATAACGCCGGCGAAGGGGGGATACTGACGCTGATGTCGCTGGCCGGTCGTAATACGTCTGCCAGAGCTACCTCCGCGCTGGTGATCATGGGCCTTATCGGCGGCAGCTTCTTTTATGGGGAAGTGGTGATCACGCCGGCGATTTCGGTGATGTCTGCCATCGAAGGTCTGGAGATCGTCGCCCCGCAGCTGGATACTTGGATAGTCCCACTCTCTATTATTGTCCTGACGCTGCTGTTTATGATTCAGAAGCACGGCACCGGGATGGTCGGCAAGCTCTTTGCGCCGATTATGCTGACGTGGTTCCTGATTCTGGCTGTGCTCGGCCTGCGCAGCATTATTGGCAACCCGGAGGTGCTGCAGGCGCTGAATCCGCAGTGGGCGATCCATTTCTTCCTGGAGTATAAAACCGTCTCCTTTATTGCGCTTGGCGCGGTAGTGCTGTCGATTACCGGCGTTGAGGCGCTGTATGCCGATATGGGGCACTTCGGCAAGCTGCCTATTCGGCTGGCGTGGTTTACGGTGGTGCTGCCGTCGCTGGTGCTTAACTACTTCGGTCAGGGGGCGCTGCTGTTAAAGCATCCGGAGGCGATTAAAAACCCGTTCTTCCTGCTGGCCCCGGAGTGGGCGCTTATTCCGCTGCTGATTATCGCCGCGCTGGCGACGGTCATCGCCTCCCAGGCGGTGATTTCCGGGGTCTTTTCGCTGACCCGCCAGGCCGTTCGGCTGGGCTATCTTTCGCCAATGCGCATTATCCACACCTCTGAAATGGAGTCGGGGCAGATCTACATTCCCTTTGTGAACTGGCTGCTCTATTGCGCGGTGGTGGTGGTGATCGTCAGCTTCGAACACTCCAGTAATCTGGCCGCGGCGTACGGTATCGCGGTAACCGGTACGATGGTGCTGACCACCATTCTGGCCACCACCGTGGCGCGTAAAAACTGGCGCTGGAATAAATATTTAGTGGCGTTGATCCTGGTAGCTTTGCTGTGCATTGATATTCCGCTGTTCTCGGCAAATCTCGATAAACTGCTGTCGGGCGGCTGGCTGCCGCTCTCTCTGGGTATCGTGATGTTCATTATTATGACCACCTGGAAGAGTGAACGCTTTCGCCTGCTGCGACGTATGCATGAGCATGGAAATTCGCTGGAGGCGATGATCGTCTCGCTGGAGAAATCGCCGCCGGTTCGCGTGCCGGGGACGGCGGTTTACCTGTCCCGCGCGCTGAACGTTATCCCGTTCGCACTGCTGCATAACCTTAAGCACAACAAGGTGCTGCACGAGCGGGTGATCCTGCTGACCCTGCGCACCGAAGATGCGCCGTACGTGCATAACGTTCGTCGGGTGCAGATTGAGCGGCTGTCGCCTACTTTCTGGCGGGTGGTGGCCAGCTACGGCTGGCGCGAAACGCCGAACGTTGAAGAGGTATTTCATCGCTGTGGCCTGGAAGGGCTAAGCTGCCGGATGATGGAAACGTCCTTCTTTATGTCGCACGAGTCGCTGATCCTTGGCAAACGACCGTGGTATCTGCGCCTGCGCGGCAAGCTCTATCTGCTGCTGCAGCGTAACGCTCTGCGGGCTCCCGATCAGTTTGAGATCCCGCCGAACCGGGTTATCGAGCTGGGCACCCAGGTCGAGATATAACCGTCTGCCCGGCGGCGTCCGCCCGCCGGGTTACCGTCTGCCACTTCATTTTTTGCATCTTCGCAAGCGAAACGTTTCGATAGCGATCACATTTTTGCCATATCGCGATAGTTTTCTGCGCGCGAATCGGCGTAGACTCGCCGCCAGCGAAACGTTTCGCTGATGGGGAATAAAATGAAGAAAGGCACGGTACTCAATTCTGAAATCTCATCGATTATCTCCCGGCTGGGGCATACCGATACGCTGGTGGTGTGCGATGCCGGTTTACCCGTCCCGAACGGCACGTCACGGATCGATATGGCATTAACCCAGGGCATCCCCTCTTTTATGCAGGTTGTGGAGGTGGTGACCCAGGAGATGCAGGTTGAGGCCGCCATTCTGGCTCAGGAGATAAAACAGCATAATCCCCGGCTCCACGCCGCGCTGCTTGACTACCTTGCGCTGCTGGAGCAACGCCAGGGAAACACCATTGAGATTTCATATGTTTCCCACCAACAGTTCAAACAGCAAACCGCAGACAGCCAGGCGGTAATTCGCAGCGGAGAGTGTTCGCCGTATGCGAATATTATTCTCTGTGCCGGCGTTACTTTCTGAGGCCGACATGGACGCATTACTACAGCTCAAAGGGATCGATAAAGCCTTCCCTGGCGTAAAAGCGCTCTCCGGCGCTGCGCTGAACGTTTACCCCGGCCGCGTGATGGCGCTGGTGGGTGAGAACGGCGCGGGTAAATCCACCATGATGAAGGTGCTGACCGGCATCTATACCCGCGATGCCGGTTCGCTGCTGTGGCTGGGGCGGGAGACCACCTTTAACGGGCCAAAATCCTCTCAGGAAGCCGGGATCGGCATTATTCACCAGGAGCTGAACCTGATCCCGCAGCTCTCCATCGCCGAAAATATTTTTCTCGGTCGCGAGTTTGTTAATCGCTTCGGTAAAATCGACTGGAAGAAGATGTATGCCGAAGCCGATCTTCTGTTAGCCAAACTCAATCTGCGCTTTAAAAGCGATCGCCTGGTCGGTGAATTGTCGATAGGCGATCAGCAGATGGTGGAAATCGCCAGGGTGCTGAGCTTTGAATCGAAGGTCATCATTATGGACGAGCCGACGGACGCGCTGACCGATACCGAAACGGAATCCCTGTTTCGCGCGATCCGCGAGCTGACGTCGCAGGGGCGCGGCATTGTCTATATATCCCACCGGATGAAAGAGATTTTCGAGATTTGCGACGACGTGACCGTGTTCCGCGACGGGCAGTTTATCGCCGAGCGCGAAGTCGCTTCGCTGACCGAAGATACACTTATCGAAATGATGGTCGGGCGTAAGCTTGAAGATCAGTACCCGCACCTGGATAAAGCGCCGGGCGAGGTGCGCCTGAAGGTCGAGAACCTGAGCGGGCCGGGGGTGAATAATGTCTCATTTACCCTGCGCAGCGGTGAAATTCTGGGCGTTTCTGGCCTGATGGGGGCCGGGCGCACCGAGCTGATGAAGGTGCTGTACGGCGCGCTGCCGCGTACCGGCGGACGTGTCTCTCTCGACGGGCATGAGGTAGTGGCGCGCTCGCCGCAGGAGG
Organism: Intestinirhabdus alba; assembly: GCF_009711095.1. Lineage (GTDB taxonomy): Bacteria > Pseudomonadota > Gammaproteobacteria > Enterobacterales > Enterobacteriaceae > Intestinirhabdus > Intestinirhabdus alba. The sequence goes on along the minus strand of NZ_WMJZ01000024.1, from coordinate 6,879 downwards.
GTTTAGCCAACGGCATCGTCTATATCTCAGAAGACCGTAAGCGTGACGGCCTGGTGCTCGGCATGTCGGTTAAAGAGAATATGTCGCTGACCGCGCTGCGCTACTTCAGCCGCACCGGCGGCGGCCTGAAACATAAAGATGAGCAGCAGGCGGTCAGCGATTTTATCCGCTTGTTCAACGTCAAAACCCCGTCGATGGAGCAGGCAATCGGCCTGCTTTCCGGCGGTAACCAGCAGAAGGTGGCTATCGCCCGCGGCCTGATGACCCGCCCGAAGGTGCTGATCCTCGATGAGCCGACCCGCGGTGTGGACGTCGGGGCCAAAAAAGAGATTTATCAGTTAATTAACCAGTTCAAGGCCGAAGGCCTGAGCATCATTCTGGTCTCCTCGGAGATGCCGGAAGTGTTAGGCATGAGCGACCGTATTATCGTCATGCATGAGGGGCATTCCGGCTGCGAATTTACTCGCGAGCAGGCCACTCAGGAAGTATTAATGGCTGCCGCCGTGGGCAAGCTTAATCGCGTGAATCAGGAGTAAAAAGATGACTACTCAGGCCGTTTCTGGTCGCCGTTATTTCACAAAAGCGTGGCTGATGGAGCAGAAGTCGCTTATCGCCCTGCTGGTGCTGATCGCGATTGTCTCTACGCTAAGCCCCAACTTTTTTACCGTCAATAACCTGTTCAATATTCTCCAGCAAACCTCGGTAAACGCCATTATGGCGGTCGGAATGACGCTGGTGATTCTGACTTCGGGTATCGATCTGTCCGTCGGTTCCTTGCTGGCGCTCACCGGCGCGGTTGCCGCCTCAATCGTCGGGATTGAGGTCAACGCGCTGGTGGCCGTTGCGGCAGCGCTGGCGCTGGGAGCTGCCGTAGGTGCCGTCACCGGCGTTATCGTGGCGAAGGGCCGGGTGCAGGCGTTTATCGCCACCCTGGTGATGATGCTGCTGCTACGCGGCGTCACCATGGTCTATACCAACGGCAGCCCGATAAATACCGGCTTTAGCGATAACGCCGATCTGTTCGGCTGGTTCGGCATTGGCCGCCCGCTGGGGATGCCGACTCCCGTATGGCTGATGGGCATTGTTTTCCTGGTGGCGTGGTACATGCTGCACCACACCCGACTGGGACGCTATATTTATGCGCTGGGCGGTAATGAAGCAGCCACGCGCCTGTCCGGCATCAGCGTTAATAAGATCAAAATTATCGTCTACGCGCTCTGCGGCCTGCTGGCCTCGCTGGCCGGGATTATCGAGGTGGCGCGTCTCTCCTCCGCACAGCCAACCGCCGGCACCGGCTATGAGCTGGACGCTATTGCGGCGGTGGTGCTGGGTGGCACTAGTCTTGCGGGCGGCAAAGGGCGGATTATCGGAACCCTGATCGGTGCATTGATTCTTGGTTTCCTCAATAACGGCCTGAATTTGCTGGGCGTTTCCTCCTATTACCAGATGATCGTCAAGGCGGTGGTGATTTTGTTGGCGGTGCTGGTAGACAACAAGAAGCAGTAATAACGACTACAGGACATCTGAAAATGAACATGAAAAAACTGGCTACCCTGATTTCCGCCGTTGCCCTGAGCGCCACCGTAAGCGCGAATGCGATGGCAAAAGACACCATTGCGCTGGTGGTCTCCACCCTCAATAATCCTTTTTTTGTTTCCCTGAAGGAGGGGGCGCAGAAAGAGGCGGACAAGCTGGGCTACAGCCTGGTGGTGCTCGATTCTCAGAATAACCCGGCAAAAGAGCTGGCGAACGTTCAGGATTTAACTGTGCGCGGTACGAAGATTCTGCTAATTAACCCGACGGATTCCGATGCGGTGGGGAACGCCGTGAAAATGGCCAACCAGGCCAAAATTCCGGTAATTACCCTGGACCGTCACGCCTCGAAAGGCGAAGTGGTAAGCCATATCGCATCTGACAACGTGCTGGGCGGTAAAATCGCCGGCGACTATATCGCTAAGCAGGTGGGTGAAGGCGCGAAGGTTATTGAGCTGCAGGGCATTGCCGGAACCTCCGCGGCGCGTGAACGCGGTGAAGGCTTCCGACAGGCCGTCGCGGCGCATAAATTTAACGTGCTTGCCAGCCAGCCGGCCGATTTCGATCGCACCAGAGGGCTGAACGTTATGCAGAACCTGCTGACCGCGCATCCTGACGTGCAGGCGGTCTTCGCCCAGAACGATGAAATGGCGCTGGGCGCGCTGCGGGCGCTACAGACCGCCGGGAAATCCGATGTGATGGTGGTGGGGTTTGACGGTACGCCCGATGGCGAGAAAGCGGTAAACAGCGGCAAGCTGGCGGCAACAGTTGCCCAACTGCCGGATCAGATTGGTGCGAAAGGCGTCGAAACGGCGGATAAAGTGCTGAAAGGTGAGCAGGTGCAGACGACTTATCCGGTCGATCTGAAGCTGGTTGTTAAGCAGTAAGCTGCAATTCAGGCGGCCGCGGGCCGCCTCAGATTGCTGACAAAGAGGGAAAAAACGTGGTTTTCCCCTCTTTGTGGTTAGCAGCCGAAAATCAATGAATTGATTTTCCTTGTTTATTTTTGTGGTGATTATGGCCGAACGAGTTCGGCCTGGGGTTTGTCATCAGTCTCAGGCGGCCGCAGGCCGCCTGTGGGGCAATGGAAAACAAGCAGGGTTTACGCCAGCGGCTCGTTTCGGTGGCGTTACAGATGGATATCTCTGAATATGAAAAGCGCAGGCAACCTTGTCGTCCTTGGCAGCATTAATGTTGACCACATCCTTAACCTTGAATCCTTTCCGGCCCCGGGCGAAACCGTTACGGGTAGCCACTATCAGGTGGCCTTTGGCGGTAAAGGTGCGAATCAGGCGGTGGCTGCCGGCCGCAGCGGCGCGAAGGTGGCGTTTATCGCCTGTACCGGTGACGACGATATCGGCAAGCGTATTCGCCGCCAACTGAACGACGACAATGTGGATATCGCGCCCATCAGCGTTATCAGCGGTGAATCTACCGGAGTGGCGCTGATTTTCGTTAACGATGATGGTGAAAATGTTATCGGTATACATGCCGGGGCCAATGCGGCGCTCTCCCCTGCGCGGGTAGAGGCCCAGCGCGATCGTATCGCGCAGGCCTCGGCGCTGCTTATGCAGCTGGAGACGCCGCCAGAGAGCGTGCTGGCGGCGGCGAAAATTGCCCGGCAGAACCGGACAACCGTCGTGCTCAACCCGGCACCGGCGCGTCTCTTATCTGATGAACTGCTGGGGCTGGTGGACATTATTACGCCCAACGAAACGGAAGCGGAAAAGCTGACCGGGATCCGGGTGGAAAACGATCGTGACGCCGCCAGAGCGGCGCAGGCGCTGCATGATAAGGGCATCCAGACGGTACTGATTACCTTAGGCAGCCGGGGCGTGTGGGCCAGCGTTAGTGGCGAAGGGAGCCGTGTGCCGGGATTTCGCGTCGAGGCGGTGGATACGATTGCCGCCGGGGATACCTTTAACGGCGCGCTGATTACCGCGCTACTGGAAGCGATGCCGCTACATGAGGCGATTCGCTTTGCGCACGCCGCCGCGGCGATAGCGGTGACCCGTAAGGGGGCGCAGCCTTCCGTCCCCTGGCGCGAAGAGATCGCGATGTTTTTAGCTCAACAGAGGTGACGCTTGGCTACGATGAAGGATGTTGCCCGCATGGCGGGTGTTTCTACTTCGACGGTTTCCCACGTCATTAATAAAGACCGTTTTGTCAGCGAGGCGATCGTCAAAAAAGTTGAGGCGGCGATAAAGACGCTCAACTATGCCCCTTCCGCCCTGGCGCGCAGCCTGAAGCTCAACCAGACCCGCACCATCGGTATGCTGATTGTCGCCAGTACCAACCCCTTTTATTCCGAGGTGGTGCGCGGCGTTGAGCGTAGCTGCTTTGAGCGAGGCTATAGCCTGGTGTTGTGCAATACCGAGGGCGATGAACAACGGATGAATCGCAGCCTGGAAACCCTGATGCAAAAGCGGGTGGATGGTTTGCTGCTGCTGTGTACCGAAACGCATCAGCCTTCCCGGGAAATAGTGCAGCGCTATCCGTCGATTCCCACGGTGATGATGGACTGGTCGCCCTTCGATAGCGAAGGCGACAGCGATTTAATTCAGGATAACTCTCTGCTGGGCGGCGATCTGGCAACGCAGCATCTTATTGATAAAGGCTTTACCCGTATTGCCTGTATTACCGGGCCACTGGATAAAACGCCGGCGCGGCTGCGCCTGGAAGGTTTCCGGGCGGCCATGACGCGCTGCGGGCTGGCGATCCCTGAAGGGTATGAAATTACCGGCGATTTTGAGTTCAGCGGCGGCCTTACCGCTATGCAAACGCTGCTGAGACATCCGCTGCGTCCACAGGCCGTATTTACTGGCAACGATGCGATGGCCGTCGGTGCCTATCAGGCCCTCTATCAGGCAGGGCTGCGTATTCCGCAGGATATGGCGGTAATTGGCTATGACGATATCGAACTGGCGCGTTATATGACGCCGCCGCTTACGACGATTCATCAGCCAAAAGATGAACTGGGCGAACTGGCCATTGATGTGCTGATACACCGAATGTCCCAGCCCACAATGCAGCAGCAGAGGCTGCAGCTTACTCCCGTTCTGATGACGCGGGGGTCGGCTTAGCGCGGTGCCGTTCCTTGATCAGGTTGCGGCCGTCTTTGGTCCTCAGCAGCATAAAGACCAGCGCGGAGAGCGCTGTAATCACCCCCATCGTGATAAAGGTATAATGGAACTGTTCAACAGTGCTGGCACCTTTGAAACCTTCATAGAAATGCAGCACCGCGGCACCGATCGCCACGCCTAAGCTGATAGAAAGCTGCTGCGTCACCGCCAGCACGCTGTTGCCGCTGCTGGCATTCTCATCGGTCAGATCGGCAAGCGTAATAGTATTCATCGCGGTGAACTGCGTGGACATCGCCATTCCCAGAATAAACAACGGAACAATTAATACCCAAATCGGCATGGCGGGGGACTGTAACGAAAACTGGGCGATGGCGAGGCCAATAAAAAGGGTTACGCCGAACAGGGTGCGTCGGTATCCCAGACGGCGCAGTACTCGCGTTACCATCGATTTTGCCAGAATGGAGCCCAGCGCCGTTGGTGCCATCATGCACCCGGCGATCATCGCCGGATAGCCAAAACCCACCTGCAGCATCAGCGGCATCAGGAAAGGTACACACCCCGTTCCAAGGCGGGTGGTGAGGTTGCCGGAAATACCCACCGAAAAAGTACGGTTTTTAAACAGGGAGAGCGAAATCAGCGGTGCCGGGTGGCGACGAGCGTGGCGGATATAGGCGATCAACAGCGCTATGCTGGCGGCGATAACGCACAGGGCGATCCAGCCGGCGACAAGCTTCTCGCTAAACAGCTCTATACCGCTGGAAAACAGCACCAGGCTCAGACCAAAGAGAAAGAAACCGTTCATATCAAACTTTCGCCGTGGGGTGGTGAAGTTCGGCATATATTTTTGCGCGTACAGAATCCCTGCGACGCCGACGGGAATGTTAAGCAGGAAAATCCAGTGCCAACTGGCCCAGGTGACCAGCACACCTCCCAGTACGGGACCAAGGATTGGGCCGACCAGCCCCGGCATGGTCACAAAATTGAGCACTGGCAATAGCTCGCTGCGCGGGTAGGCGCGTAATAAGGCCAGACGCGCAACCGGCATCATCATCGCTCCGCCGATCCCCTGAACAATTCTGAAAATAACCAGCTCGCCAAGCGAACCGGAAAGTGCGCAGGCCAGTGAACCAAGGGTAAATAAGCTGACGGCGATGATAAATACCCGGCGAGTGCCAAAGCGGTCGGCGAGCCACCCGCTAACCGGGATCAGCATAGCAACCGTCAGAGAGTAGCTGATAATGGCAGACTGCATCGCCAAAGGAGAGCGATTCAGGCTTTGTGCGATAGCGGGAAGCGCGGTGTTAAGGATAGTGGCGTCTAATGCCTGCATAAAGAAAGCCATCGCCGCGATCCAGGGCAAACCGGCCATGCTACGCGCTTTTTTTTCAATCATTTATTATCCCGTGCGTTATCCGGCTGTTCGTTAGGGGCGTTAAGTAACCTCTGGCAGGCCCTGAATGCGCCATCGCCATCGCTTTGAACGATAGCGTCAACGATAGCCTGGTGTAATTCTAGTTTCACCACATCGTTATAGGTAATCGACGTAAAGTAAGTTTGGTATACGGAATGAAACAATGAGGCAAAGGACGTTAAGAACGGATTAGCGCTCATTGTGTAGATATGCTCATGCCAGGCCATATCGACCTTAATCCAGCGCTCGCGCTTAAAGTTGTGCTTCAGCGCTATCATCTCTGACATTAAGGTATTGAGATGGGCTTTTTGCTCTGCGGAACTATTGGCTGCAGCCAGCCTGCATGCCTGCGGCTCAAGGCTGTTGCGCATTACCAGAAAGTGGTTGATTACCTGCGAGAAGTTATCTTCCGTTGTCCACCAGGCGAGCAGCTCCTGATCGAGAAAGTTCCAGTTGGTCTGCGGCATGACCCGGGTTCCAATGCGAGGGCGGGGCAAAACCATTCCCTTCGCCGTCAGCGTTTTTACGGCTTCTCTTATAGCGGTCCGGCTTACACCAAACTGCTCGCCCAGCTCAATTTCACCGGGCAGGATCTCACCGGGAGCATATTCACCGGTTAAAATTCGCTGCGCCAGTTTTTCTGCCAGAATCCATGAAATATTCTTCTGTGCGGCTAACTGCTGTACGCTTAAGGGCATGTAGACTCATCCTTTATCTGCTTTATCGAAATTAGTATGCCATCGCGAGGCGTCACTGCGGCGATTAAGCGACAAATTGCTTTTTTAATGGCGTGTTACTGCCTGTTTTGCTGAAAAAAACGACAGTTGGAAAATTATTTTAAATTACCTCTTG
>NZ_WMJZ01000023.1 GCF_009711095.1 Intestinirhabdus alba | reverse complement strand
CCGATAGTACCGACGTTAACGTGCGGTTTTGTACGTTCAAATTTTTCTTTAGACACGGCTATATTCCTTACTATAGTGCTCTCCCCTCTGGAGAGAGCACGGGACTTAGGTTTTAATCCTGTGGATTATTTACCACGGGCTTCAATAACGGCCTGAGCAACGTTGTTCGGCGCATCATCATACTTCAGGAATTCCATGGTATATGATGCACGACCTTTGGTCAGAGAACGCAGCTGAGTTGCATATCCGAACATTTCAGACAGCGGAACTTCAGCGTGGATCTTCACGCCGGTCACTTCAGATTCCTGACCGCGCAGCATACCGCGACGACGGCTCAGGTCACCGATAACGTCACCGGTGTTCTCTTCCGGCGTTTCTACCTCAACCTTCATGATTGGCTCAAGCAGAACAGGTTTTGCTTTCTTAAAGCCATCTTTAAAGGCGATAGACGCAGCCAGTTTAAACGCCAGTTCAGAGGAGTCAACGTCGTGGTAAGAACCGAAGTGCAGACGGACACCCATGTCAACAACCGGATAACCAGCCAGCGGACCTGCTTTCATCTGTTCCTGGATACCTTTATCAACGGCCGGGATGTATTCACCAGGGATTACACCACCTTTAATGTCGTTGACGAACTCATAGCCTTTCGGGTTAGAGCCCGGCTCCAGCGGGTACATGTCGATAACAACATGACCGTACTGACCGCGACCACCAGACTGCTTGGCGTGTTTACCTTCGATATCGGTAACTTTCGCGCGAATCGCTTCGCGGTAAGCAACCTGAGGTTTACCGACGTTCGCTTCAACGTTGAATTCACGCTTCATACGGTCAACGATGATATCGAGGTGCAGTTCACCCATACCGGCGATAATGGTCTGGTTAGATTCTTCGTCAGTCCATACGCGGAAAGACGGGTCTTCTTTAGCCAGACGACCCAGAGCCAGACCCATTTTTTCCTGGTCAGCTTTGGTTTTCGGTTCTACGGCGATGGAGATTACCGGCTCAGGGAATTCCATACGCTCCAGAATGATCGGATGATCCGGATCGCACAGGGTATCACCTGTGGTCACGTCTTTCAGACCGATTGCCGCAGCGATGTCGCCCGCACGAACTTCTTTGATCTCTTCACGCTTGTTAGCGTGCATCTGAACGATACGACCGAAACGTTCGCGCGCAGATTTCACAGAGTTCAGTACGGTATCACCCGAGTTAACCACGCCGGAGTACACGCGGAAGAAGGTCAGGTTACCCACGAACGGGTCAGTCGCGATTTTGAACGCCAGTGCAGAGAAAGGCTCATCATCGCTGGCATGACGCTCAGCCGGAGTATCTTTACCGTCGTCCAGGATGCCGTTGATCGCCGGTACATCAACCGGAGATGGCAGGTAATCAATTACCGCATCCAGCATCGCCTGAACACCTTTGTTCTTAAACGCAGAACCACAGGTAATCAGGATGATTTCGTTATTCAGAACGCGCTGACGCAGCGCTTTCTTGATCTCTTCTTCCGTCAGCTCTTCGCCGCCGAGGTATTTCTCCATCAGCTCTTCTGAAGCTTCTGCCGCGGACTCGATCAGATTCTGGTGCCATTCATCAGCCAGTTCCTGCATGTCAGCCGGGATGTCTTCGTATTCGAAGGTGACACCCTGGTCCGCATCGTTCCAGTTGATGGCTTTCATTTTCACCAGATCGATAACGCCGGTGAACGCATCTTCAGCACCAATCGCCAGCTGCAGCGGAACCGGGTTCGCGCCCAGACGGGATTTGATCTGACCAACAACCTTCAGGAAGTTCGCACCCATGCGGTCCATTTTGTTAACGAACGCAATGCGCGGAACTTTATATTTGTTTGCCTGACGCCATACGGTTTCAGACTGCGGCTGAACACCACCAACTGCGCAGTAAACCATTACCGCACCATCGAGAACACGCATGGAACGTTCTACTTCGATAGTGAAGTCAACGTGCCCCGGGGTGTCGATGATGTTTACGCGGTGCGGTTCATACTGCTTAGCCATACCAGACCAGAATGCAGTAGTCGCTGCGGAGGTGATGGTGATACCACGCTCCTGCTCCTGCTCCATCCAGTCCATGGTCGCCGCGCCGTCATGAACTTCACCGATTTTATGGTTTACACCGGTGTAGAACAGAATACGTTCGGTGGTAGTGGTTTTACCGGCGTCGATGTGCGCACTGATACCGATATTACGGTAGCGTGCGATGGGTGTTGTACGAGCCATTTGATTCCTCGTTTATCTTTTAGGCGTTCAATTTAAGTAGCCCAAAGCGGGCTGCTTACTGGAAGCGCCCGCCTGGTGACTAAAATTCCGAAGGGATTACCAACGGTAGTGTGCGAACGCCTTGTTGGCTTCGGCCATACGGTGAACGTCTTCACGTTTCTTAACTGCAGTACCTTTGTTGTCTGCAGCATCAGTGAGTTCGTTCGCCAGGCGCAGAGCCATGGATTTATCACCGCGTTTACGAGCAGCTTCAACGATCCAACGCATTGCCAGAGCATTACGACGAACCGGACGGACTTCAACCGGAACCTGATAAGTAGAACCACCAACGCGGCGAGACTTCACTTCGACAGTCGGGCGCACGTTTTCGAGGGCTACTTCGAAAGCTTCCAGTTCAGATTTACCAGAACGCTGAGCCAGGGTCTCCAGCGCGCTGTATACGATAGTTTCTGCAGTAGATTTTTTACCATCTACCATCAGGATGTTCACAAATTTAGCCAGCAGTTCCGATCCGAACTTCGGATCCGGCAGAATTTTACGCTGACCAATGACGCGACGACGTGGCATGGAAATACTCCGTTGTTAATTCAGGATTGTCCAAAACTCTACGAGTTTAGTTTGACATTTATGTTAAAACGTTTGGCCTTACTTAACGGAGAACCATTAAGCCTTAGGACGCTTCACGCCATACTTGGAGCGAGCCTGCTTACGGTCTTTAACGCCGGAGCAGTCAAGCGCACCGCGGACGGTGTGGTAACGAACACCCGGAAGGTCTTTTACACGACCGCCGCGGATCAGGATCACGGAGTGCTCCTGCAGGTTGTGACCTTCACCACCGATGTAGGAAGTCACTTCGAAACCGTTAGTCAGACGAACACGGCATACTTTACGCAGTGCAGAGTTCGGTTTTTTAGGAGTGGTAGTATATACACGAGTACATACGCCACGTTTTTGCGGGCATGCTTCCAGCGCAGGCACGTTGCTCTTTGCAACTTTGCGGGCGCGTGGTTTGCGTACCAGCTGGTTAACTGTTGCCATTAAATAGCTCCTGGTTTTAGCTTTTGCTTCGTAAACACGTAATAAAACGTCCTCATACAATATGAGGACGCCGAATTTTAGGGCGGTGTCGAAAAGGTGTCAAGAAATATACAACGATCCCACGGTCACCAGGCCAGCTGGCTGGAATGCTCCACCGTCAGCCTGACAAAGTCAGTATAGCTAACCCTGACCACGCTGTCTGAAATTTGACCCGTTAAGCCGCGGGCTTCAACATCTTCCTGCAGGGCGTATACCTTAATGGGGGCACCGCGCAGAATTTCAAGGAAACGGCCGCCTTCAACGGCGGCGGTAACGCCGTCCTGCAGCAGCAGCAGCGCATCCCCCTCCTTAACCAGACGCAGAAGAGACCCGATATCGGTAAGCCACGCGGAGCGGTGTAAGGTATGCAGCATAACGGCCTCAGAATCGTAAAATAACGTCGTAATGATCAAGTTCGCGGCGCAGGGCGTCCGGCTCCAGCGGCGTCGCATCAATCACCAGCTCAACGCCAGGATCCAGACCGCGCTCGCGCAGCGAAGCGGCGCAAATCCAGCGCTGTTCGATATCGTACAACCCAAGCAGTTTAAAGGTGGCGATGTAGTCCCGCGCCAGCACCGCGCCTGGCTTTTGCCCCGCCAGCAGTTGCAAGACGCCGTCGCCGATAAAAAATACGCCGGGGCTGTCCGTCAGGGCGGAGGTCGCCAGCAGCGCATCCAGCCCTTCCCGGCCCGACGCGCTGCCGTGCGGCGCGGTGGAGAAGATAAATGCAATACGCTTCATTAAAACTGCACCATTCGGTCGCAGGTCAGCGAGGCTTCCGCCAGCGCGCCCAGCCCGCTGAGCGTAAAGCCCGGCTGCAGGTTAACGCAGCTCAGCCCCTGCCGCTCCGCTTCGGTTTCATCAATCACGCCGCGGCGCAGCGCCGCAGCCACGCAGATATTCAGCGCCACGCCGTGGTCAGCGCCCAGCTGTTGCCAGGCGCGCACCAGATCGAACTCATCGCTGGCCGGCGAAGTCAGAAGATTGGCGTTGTACACCCCTTCCCGATAAAAGAAGACGCTGCTGAGCTGGTGGCCTTCAGCGATCAGCGCCCGGGCAAACTGCAGCGCGCTGCTCGCCTGCTGGGTGCCGTAGGCCGGGCCGGTAACCATAATGGTGAAACGCATTACTTATCCTGCCCCTGCACGTCACCGCTTTTGAACTGACGAATATAGAGGTAGACCGTATGCCTGGAGATATTCAGTCTGTCCGCCACCTGGCTGATGGCATCTTTGATATCGAAGATACCCTTCTCGTGAAGATTGAGCACGATCTGGCGATTCTTGGCGTTATTGGACACGGAGCGATCGGCGTTGACCTCCTCAATGGTGTACTCCAGCGTCTGGGTCACCAGATCTTCCACAGAAGAGGCAAAATTGACCGAGGAGCCGACGTCGGGAGTATCCGGCGGAATAAAGGTATTCATAATCTGCGAGAACGGCACATCAAGGTTCATATTGATACACAGCAGGCCGATAACACGCTGTTCGCGGTTACGAATCGCGATGGTCACAGATTTCATCAGAACGCCGCTTTTCGCGCGGGTAAAATAGCACTTCGATACGCTGCTGTCGGCACCGGTCATATCGTGCAGCATCCGTAGCGCAAGGTCAGTAATCGGCGAGCCGATTTTTCGGCCCGTGTGTTCACCGTTAGCGATACGAATAGCCGAACATTTTAGATCCTGTAAAGAGTGCAGTACGATTTCACAATGGGAACCAATAAGCATCGCTAACCCGTCCACTACCGCTTCGTAGGATTTCAGAATATCAAAGTCGGTCTGTTCGAAAGGACGCTGATCCAGCAAATCAAGCTCACTGGTTTCGTTGGTTAAAAGCGACCTGGACATGAAAAAAAACACTCCTTTTCAGGAGCCTGTCGGTAGGTTTTCAGGGCAGGCTCATTATATTTACGCGGATAACTAAATTAATACAGCGGGGGTTACCCTTTCCAGCATTAATTTACTCGACATACGGCAGGTCCCGCGCGTTGGCTAACTTCATCCGACCCGGCCTGCGGCCCTGTTCTTCAGGGGCCGATACCGATAGTTGAGATCTCTCCGGCCTGCATAAAAAAACGCCGCCCGGTGAGGCGGCGGCAGTGCATTTTTACTTTTTAGCCGCCCCGGCGGCTTTAGCATTTGGTTTTTCCGGAGCCGGGGCATCGGCTTTCGGCGGCTGCTTAATATCCAGCAGCTCTACGTCAAAGACCAGCGTGGCATTAGCCGGAATCCCCTGAACGCCGGTTTTACCGTACGCCAGCTCCGGTGGGATCACCAGCTTGATCTTACCGCCCTTCTTGATTTTCTTCAGGCCTTCGGTCCAGCCGGGGATCACGCCTTCGAGACGGAAGGAGAGCGGCTCTCCGCGCGAGTAGGAGTTGTCAAACTCTTTGCCGTCGATCAGCGTACCTTTGTAGTTAACCACCACGGTGTCGCCATCTTTCGGCGCTTCACCCGTCCCGGGCCGGTCGATCTTATAAAGCAGGCCGGTGGAAGAGGTTTTAACGTCCTTCTCTTTGGCAAACTCAGCGCGGTATGCTTTACCTTTGGCCTCGTTGTCAGCCGCATCTTTTTCCATCTTAGCCTGGGCGGCGGTCTTCACGCGCGTTTCAAACGCCTGCAGCGTCTGTTCGATCTCCTGATCGGACAGCTTGCTCTTATCGGCAAACGCGTCCTGAACGCCTGCGATCAGCTGTGCTTTGTCCAGCTTAATGCCCAGCACTTCCTGCTCTTTCAGGGAGTTTTCCATATAACGGCCCAGCGAAGCGCCCAGTGCGTAAGCCGACTTTTGATCGTCGTTCTTAAACGCAGCCTTGCTATCAGCGGCCGGTTTTGCCGTCTCGGCGGCGGCGAAGGACATCGGTGCGTGCAGCGCAACGGCCATAGTGGTCGCCAGCAGCGTTACTCTAAACAATGATTTCATCCATATCTCCAGGGTCGGGGCACCTCGCCCCAGGGTTAGCTTAAATTCAGAAGCGTACTATAAACGATGCAGTATAAATCAACATCCGAACACGCCCTAATATCACTTTTTTTAGGACTCTTTTTGTTTAAACAAGTTTCGATACGGACAAATGTGGGCTGTGTAAGCCCGCAAAGTTAAGTAGAATCCGCCGCGACCGGAGACAATCAACGAGGTGTATCATGCAGAATAACACGATGGAAGCTCGCCTGGCCGAGCTGGAGAGTCGCCTGGCGTTTCAGGAGATCACCATTGAAGAGCTGAACGCGACGGTAACAGCCCACGAAATGGAAATGGCGAAACTGCGCGAGCATCTGCGTCTGCTGACGGAAAAGCTGAAAGCCAGCCAGCCGTCAAATATCGCCTCACAGGCCGAAGAGACGCCGCCGCCCCACTATTAATAAGCGAAAAAAAGCGGGTTTTTTACCCGCTTTTTTACGTCCACTGTTTTCCGGCCGATGCGCGCCGCCCTGAGGGCTTCACGTCACGGTAAGGCGTTGGGCTTATGCAACCTCTGACGGACAATCAGAGCGAGGCAGCGCAGCCAACGCCGCCGGAAAAACGGCAGGGATTAGTGACAGCCGCAGCCGCCGTTGCCGCCGCAGCCACCTTTACCGTGCTCATGACCGTGGCCGTGACCGCCGCAGCAGCCGTCGTGGCCATGCTCGTGATCGTGGTCATGATCGTGCGCGCCGTGAACGTGGCCGTGAGCCAGCTCCTCTTCGGTCGCTTCGCGGATCGCCACAACTTCCACGTTAAATTTCAGATTCTGACCCGCCAGCATGTGGTTGCCGTCAACCACAACGTGATCGTCTTCCACTTCGGTAATTTCTACCGGTACTGGCCCCTGGTCAGTTTCCGCCATGAAACGCATACCAACCTGCAGCTCATCAACGCCCATAAAGACGTCTTTCGGCACGCGCTGCACCAGGTTTTCATCATATTGACCGTAAGCGTCGTTCGCGCCAACGGCAACGTCAAATTTGTCGCCAACGTCATGACCTTCCAGCGCCGTTTCCAGGCCAGAGATCAGGGAACCATGACCATGCAGGTAGTCCAGCGGCGCACTCACCGGAGACTCATCAACCAACACACCGTCTTCTGTACGTACCTGATAGGCCAGGCTGACCACCAGGTCTTTTGCTACTTTCATGATATCTCCTGAGCATGGGAAGAATAGTGGCGCAGATTGTAGCGGAATTCTGCACCTGTGTACTCTTTAGCTTAAAAAAACCTGCGGCATATCGCTAGTCCGGATGAAAAATCCCGATAACCTGCTCCTCTTTGCGAACGTGCTCGCGAACGGCCTTATCGGCCTCGCGCATCTGATGGCCGCACTTAACGCACTCAACGATATCGACATTATTCTCCCGCCACATCGCCAGCGTATCCTGCGCCTGGCAGGCCGGACATTTTGCGCCGGCAATAAAACGTTTACGAATTGCCATATTTCACCTCTACTCAAACTCATCCCAGCCGTCGGGCTGGTGTCGCTCCTGCTGCATTTCACGCTGGAAAATCTCCTCCAGCTCGCGCCTGGCCTCCCTGGCGCGGGAGACCTGCACCGTATCGGCATGCATTGGGATCAGCTCCCGCAGCATGCGCATGTCCAGCCGCCGAAAATGCAGCTGCGCCCGCTGGGCCTGGTGCGGATGCATACCTAACGACACCAGCGTCTTACGCCCCAGTTCCAGGGCGCTGGAAAAGGTTTCGCGGGTAAACTCCGTCACGCCCGCCTGCAGCAGCTCATGGGCCTCCACGCGGCCCCGCGCCCGGGCGAGAATATGTAAATGCGGAAAATGCTGCTGACAGAGTTCCACCAGCTTCATGGTGTCCTCCGGCTCGTTACAGGTGATGACAATGGATTCGGCCGCGTCCGCCCCGGCCGAACGCAGCAGGTCCGTCTGGGTGGCATCACCGTAATAAACCTTATAACCATAGCGGCGCATCAGGTTGACGGTGCCAATATCGCGCTCCAGCACGGTGACGCGCATTCGGTTAGCCATTAACAGCCGGCCGATCACCTGCCCAAAGCGCCCGAAGCCCACCACAATCACCTGCGGCTTGTCGTCCTCCACCCACGGCTTTTCGTCCTCATCGTCCGGTCCGTTAAAGGAGCGGGAAAACCGCCTGTCGATCAACTTCAGCAACAGCGGCGTGGTCATCATCGACAGCGTGACGGTAACCAGCAGCAACGCCATCTGGTCGCCCTGAAACAGCCGCTGGGAAGAGGCGGTGGAAAAGAGCACGAAGGCAAACTCCCCACCCTGGCTCAGCACCGCGGCAAACTGCATCCGCTCTGAGTTTCTGATGCCGTTGAGCCGCGCCAGCAGGTGCAGCACCAGCATTTTAACGGTCACCAGCGCGATCACGCTGGCCGCCACCCACGGCAGATGGACGTAAAGCACCCCAAGATTCAGCGACATGCCGACGGAAATAAAGAACAGGCCGAGCAGCAGCCCCTTAAAGGGGTCAATGGCGGTTTCCAGCTCGTGCCGGTATTCGCTCTCCGCCAGCAGCACTCCGGCGAGAAAAGTCCCCAGCGCCATCGACAGCCCCAGCGCGTCCATAAATAGCGCTGAGGCGAGCACCAGCAGCAGCGCGGCGGCGGTAAAGACTTCACGCACCCCGGAAGCGGCGATAAAGCGAAATACCGGACGCAGCAGATAGCGACCGCCGAGCAACATCCCCGCAAAGGCCAGCACCTTCATGCCCACCTTCATCCAGTCAAAATGCTCATCCGCCGTGCCGACCAGCAGCGGCACCAGCGCCAGCGCCGGGATCACCGCCAGATCCTGAAACAGCAGCACCGAAAAGCCCAGCTGTCCGGACTCGCTGCGGTTCATCCCCTTTTCCCGCATCAGCTGTAGCGCCATAGCGGTCGAAGACATCGCCAGGCCGATTCCTCCCACCAGCGCCGCCTGCCAGGAGAAGGCCGTCAGCATCAGCAGCCCCGCCAGCGCCGCCGTGCTCAGCAGCACCTGAGCGGCCCCGACGCCAAAGATGGAGCGTCGCAGCTGCCAGAGTCTGGAGAGATTCAGCTCCAGTCCGATAATAAACATCAGAAAGACCACGCCCAGCTCGGAGAAATGGAGGAGCTCCTCAACGTCGCTGATAAACCCCAGCCCCCAGGGTCCGATGGCGATCCCCGCCAGCAGATAGCCCAGAACAGGGCCGATACCCAGCCGCGCCGCCAGCGGCACCGCGGCCACCGCCGCAAAGAGAAACAGCACGCCGGCCAGCAGTAAATCCGATCCTTCCATCAGCGGCCTCCCGCAGGAAGCGGATTGGCAAGCCATTCACCGTACGCCCTGGCATGGCGGGCCAGCGCCTGCTGGCTCTGCCGCCTGGCCCGAAATAGAACAACAGGGGGCAGCCAGTGCATACGGCACATCGCCGCCGTCAGTTCAAACGGGCGCAGCACATCGCTCATCGAAGAGGGATTCCGCGCATCATAGCGCCAGGCGCTCTCCGGCTCGCCGGTGGTGATCGCGCTTCGCCAGTACTTTCCCGCCAGTTGTCCCCCTCCCGGGCCGCTGGCAAAACCCCGGCTCAGCACCCGGTCAAACCACTCCTTAAGCAGGGCCGGACAGCTCCAGGTATACAGCGGATGCTGAAACACAATGACCTGATGCTCGCGCAGCAGCGCCTGCTCGTGGGGAATATCGATAAAAAAATCAGGATAGTGCGCGTAAAGATCGTGCACGGTAACGTTGCTGAGCTGTGCGGCCGGCTTAAGCAGTACCCGGTTGGCGACCGAGTCCTGTGATTCCGGATGGGCATAGAGCAGCAAAACGCTTGCTGGCTGAGACATCATCCCCTCCCGGTTATGTCTTTTACATATTGACGCTTCATCTCTCACTCTGCCTCCGCGCTCGCGCTTACGCCATCTGGATGCAGCCTGAATGATTTTGTGTAACGTCGCCGTTTTAGGCTACCATGACGCCCGGTGCGGCAGCCTGCCGCCCACTACATTATCATAAAGATAAGTTAACATAGTCAGAACATACGGCACCTTATGATTGTTTTCTCCTCGTTACAAATTCGTCGCGGCGTGCGCGTCCTGCTGGATAGCGCCACCGCCACCATCAATCCGGGCCAGAAGGTCGGCCTGGTGGGCAAGAACGGCTGCGGGAAATCAACCCTGCTGGCGCTGCTGAAAAATGAGATCGCCGCCGACGCCGGTGAGGTGACCTTTCCCGGCGGCTGGCAGCTGGCCTGGGTCAACCAGGAGACGCCCGCCCTGCCCCAGCCGGCGCTGGAGTATGTGATTGACGGCGACCGTGAATACCGTCAGCTTGAAGCCCTGCTGAATGACGCCAACGAACGTAACGATGGAAACGCCATCGCCGCTGTCCACGGCAAACTTGACGCCATCGACGCCTGGACCATCCGCGCCCGCGCCGCCAGCCTGCTGCACGGTCTTGGTTTTAGCAATGAACAGCTGGCCCGCCCGGTCAGCGACTTCTCCGGCGGCTGGCGTATGCGCCTTAACCTCGCCCAGGCGCTGATCTGCCGCTCCGACCTGTTGCTGCTTGATGAGCCGACCAACCACCTCGATCTCGACGCCGTGATCTGGCTGGAAAAATGGCTGAAAAGCTATCAGGGCACGCTGATCCTGATCTCGCACGACCGGGATTTTCTCGACCCGGTGGTCGACAAAATCCTGCATATCGAACAGCAGACGATGTTTGAGTACACCGGCAACTACAGCGCTTTTGAGATTCAGCGCGCCACCCGCCTTGCCCAGCAGCAGGCGATGTACGAAAGCCAACAGGAGCGCGTGGCGCATCTGCAGAGCTACATTGACCGCTTTCGCGCCAAGGCCACCAAGGCGAAGCAGGCCCAGAGCCGCATCAAAATGCTGGAGCGCATGGAGCTTATCGCCCCGGCGCACGTTGACAGCCCGTTCCACTTCAGCTTCCGCGCGCCGGAGAGCTTGCCGAACCCGCTGCTCAAGATGGAGAAGGTCAGCGCCGGCTACGGTGAGCGGGTCATCCTCGGGTCCATTAAGCTCAACCTGGTGCCCGGCTCGCGCATTGGCCTGCTGGGCCGCAACGGCGCGGGGAAATCAACGCTGATCAAGCTGCTGGCCGGCGAGCTGCCTCCGGCGAGCGGTGACATCGGTCTGGCCAAAGGTATCAGGCTGGGCTACTTCGCCCAGCACCAGCTGGAGTATCTGCGCGCCGACGAGTCGCCGCTGCAGCATCTGGCGCGTCTGGCACCCCAGGAGTCGGAGCAGAAGTTGCGCGACTACCTCGGCGGCTTCGGCTTTCAGGGCGATAAGGTCAGCGAAGAGACCCGGCGTTTCTCCGGCGGCGAGAAGGCCCGCCTGGTGCTGGCGCTGATCGTCTGGCAGCGGCCGAACCTGCTGCTGCTTGATGAACCAACCAACCATCTCGATCTCGATATGCGCCAGGCGCTGACCGAGGCGCTGATTGAATTTGAAGGGGCACTGGTGGTGGTATCGCACGACCGGCATCTGCTGCGCTCCACCACCGACGACCTCTATCTGGTTCACGACGCCAGAGTCGAACCCTTCGACGGCGACCTGGAGGATTACCAGCAGTGGCTGAGCGACGTCCAGAAGCAGGAAAGCCAGCCGGATGACGTACCGAAAGAGAACGCCAACAGCGCCCATGCGCGCAAGGATCAGAAGCGCCGCGAGGCGGAGCTGCGCACCCGCTCCCAGCCGCTGCGTAAAGAGATCGCCCGGCTGGAAAAAGAGATGGAGAAGCTGAACGCCAGCCTCGCCGAGGCGGAAGAGAAGCTGAGCGACAGCGAACTCTATGACCAGAGCCGGAAAGCGGAGCTGACGGAGTGCCTGCAGCAGCAGGCCAGCGCCAAATCCGGCCTGGAAACCTGTGAAATGGCCTGGCTGGAGGCGCAGGAGCAGCTTGAACAGATGCTGGCCGAATGACGCCCGGCGCAGAGATTTCAACCCCGAACGGCGCGAAACGCCTGAGCGGACGTTTACCGAGGGAAGGTCTCGCTGCGCTCGTCATGACGGGCGTTCATAACGCCGGCCCGTTCTGCGGACGGTGTCCGGGTTTCACATGGCAAGCAAATAGCCTGGCAGGCCAGGCCCTAACTTCGGGAACAGAACCATGACTCCGTCGATCACCGACGATATCACCTTCCGCAAGCTGACCATCTTTATGACCTTTATGGAGAAGGGAAATATCGCCCGGACGGCGGAAGCGTTGGATATCAGCAGCGTCAGCGTACACCGGGCGCTGCACACCCTGGAAGAGAACGTGCGCTGCCCGCTGTTTATCCATAAGGGCCGCAACCTGATCGCCCAGCCGGCGGCCCTGACCCTGCTGGAGTACTGCCAGGAGGTCACCCAGCTGATGGCCCGCGGGCTGGAGGAGACACGGAAAACGGCGGGCGTCGGTCAGGGGCGGCTGCGGGTGGGCACGCTCTATTCGCTAACCCTGGAAACGGTGCCGCATCTGATTATGGGCATGAAGCTGCGCCGCCCGGACCTGGAGCTGGATCTGACGATGGGCTCCAACGAGACCCTGTTGGCGATGCTGGAAGAGGGGTCGCTGGACGCGATTCTGATCTCGGTATCGGAAAGCGAAATCGACCACAACAGCCTTGAGCTGCTGCCGCTGTTTCACGACGACATCTGGCTTGCGGCCCCGGCGACGGCCACGCTCGATACCTCTTCCCCCGCCGATCTGCGCGACTACCGGGAGCAAAAGTTTGTCTCGCTGGTGGAGGGATTCGCCACCTACGCCGGCTTTCAGGAGGCGTTTCACGTTGCCGGATTCGATCCGGAGATCGTCACGCGGGTCAACGATATTTTTTCGATGCTCAGCCTGGTACAGGCGGGCGTCGGCTTTGCCCTGATGCCGGGGCGCATGAAGAAGATGTACGAAAACTCCGTGCAGCTGCTGAAGCTGGCCCAGCCGTACCAGATGCAGCAGCAGATCGCCATCGTTTTTGCCCGCAACCGCGAGCGCGACCCGAATATGCTGGCGCTGGCCGCTGAGGGGCGCATGTACGCCCGGAGTCTTAATCAGAACGCCTGATGCGCCGCCGGACCCGGACGGGTAGCATTACGCCCTGAGCCGCTGCGCCAGATGGATAGCAACGTCAATACCGCTGCGATCCAGCGAAATCGACTCGCCTTCCCAGGCGGCCTGCCGCGTCAGGCAGGTCAGCACGCCGCCGGGCGGCATTTCAATCGCCAGCCGCGCCTCGCGCTCATTAGCGGAAATTACCGCCTCCTGCCAGCGCACCGTCCGGGCCATATTCATCGCCAGATCGTCGGCGATTCTTTCCGGCTGCCACAGCACGCGCCCGGTGCTGCCGCTGAGGTAAGCGTAGCGCGGACGACTGAGGGTTACGCGGCTGAAGGCCTCCACCAGCGTCTGGGCCGGTTCGGCCAGCAGCTCACAGTGCGACGGCACGCTGACCGCCAGCCGAGGAGCCTTGCTGGCACCCTTCGCCAGCGCCCGCTTCGCCACCTCCGCCATCTCCTCGTCGGCACCGGCAATCACGATCTGGGTCTCGGCGTTCAGGTTGGCGATCCAGGTTTTGGTGCCGGCCATCAGCGTCTCCACCTGCGACAGGGTCAGCCCCATAATCGCCGTCAGGCCATAGCCGTGCGGATACGCCTGCTCCATCAGATCGCCGCGCAGGGCCACCAGCTTGAGGGCGTCGGTAAAATCCAGCGCCCCGGCAACCACAGCCGCCGGATAAGCGCCGATGGAGAGTCCGCTGACGATATCCGGGGCCACGCCGCGACGCTCCAGCTCGCGCGCCCAGGCCACGCCGGCAATCAGCAGCGAAAGCTGCACCGCCCGGGTATGCCGCAGTGATTCAGGGGTGTCCAGCGCGTCGGCGCTGGCTCCCAGCACCTCCCGCGCCTGCGCCAGCTCCGTTCCCGGCAGATTTTGCAGCATCCCCGGATGCTGCGTTCCCTGCCCTGGAAAGGTAAACAGAATTTTCATTTACTCCTCCCTGTTCCACGGGTCGCTAACCAGAAGCGGCCCCCGCGAAGTTTTTAACAGTGCTTTGCCATCCCGCAGCCACTCCGCCAGAGCAAAGGCACCGCGAGGGGTTTCAACCTGAGTATCCGCCCGGCAAAGGCCACCCGACAGCCGCTGTTGCCACTGGGCAAGCGGCTCGCGGGGCAGGACTTCCGGCGCGCGGATCAGCAGATCCAGATCGCTGGCCGCATGGATAGCAGGAATACCGGTCGCCAGCGCATAGCCCGTGCTGCCGCCGATGCCCCAGCGCCACGGCCACGCCCGCTGCGCCAGCAGCAAAGCCGCCTGAAGCGGCGGCTGGGAGATAAAGGGCGAGCGCAGCAGAACCTGCGGGTCAACCAGCGACTCCGGCGTGCAGACGCGGGTCACCGCTTCCGGTTTCACCCAGCCTGCCGCCCGCCGATCGCGGCGCAGACCGCGCACGCCAACGGGAATGCGCCCGGACTCGTCAACGTCACGCCGCACTACCACCGGCAGGCCGGTATGCCATATCTCATCCACCCAGGATTCGGCGATACCTTCCAGCGCGTCGCGCGCGTTAAGCCAGATCAGATCGTGCGGTCGTAACGTGAGGTTCATAATTACATACCTGAGGTCAGGGAGATAAACAGCGGCAGCGACAGGATACACAGCACCGAGCTTAGCAGCAGCACCGCTTCCGCATCAGGTGACTGTACGCCAAAGCGGTTACCGAACACCACGCCGAAGAAGCCAGCGGACAGCGCGATCATCAGGATTGCGGTAATCGCGACGGAGCCGTGCAGGCCAAGAATCAGCACGATACCCCAGGCGATGGCCGGCTGAATCAGCAGCTTGGCGATGGTCGAGGTGATCACCATGGTGTTGATTTTCAGCTTACGGGCGGAGAGGATCACCCCGGTCAGGAACAGCGCGGCGGCGGTGGCGGCGAGGCCCAGCGGCTTAATGGCGGCCAGCACCAGATCCGGCATTTTGATGCCGATAGCGGAGAGGATCACCCCCAGCAGCGGCCCCATGACGATCGGTTTCTTAATGGAACGCCACATCAGCACCGGCAGCATGGAGAGCGTGGAGCCGCTGTTGTTGCCTTCGGCGCGCGCTTTTTCACGCTCCAGGATCAGCAGGCAGAACGGGGTCATCAGCACGGAGCCACAGGCGATGGAGACGGCCACCGAGAGCGACGTGGAGGGGCCTTCGCCCAGCACGCTGCCAAGGATCGGCAGACCCAGCGCGGCGTAGTTCGGCAGCGCCACGGTCAGGGTCAGCACCGCCGCATCCTGGGGAGATTTTTTAAATACGCCGGTGGCGAGGAAGTAGATGATGGCGTAGGTAATCCACATCGCCAGCGTCAGCACCAGAATCAGCGGGGACTGGGCAAGGATGCCGGTCCACGGAGTTTGTACCGTTGCGCTGAACAGCGCGGCGGGCAGCGCAAAGTCCATCACAAAGATATTGAGCAGTGAAACATTCTTGTTATCAACCATCTTTGCCTTACCCGCCCAGAATCCCAGCAGCATAATGACAAAAATAGGTGCAAGTGCATGAACAATCACGTAAGTCATAGGTCACCTGTAGTTAAAAAAATAGCGTTGGTGCGATGTTTATTATTGTTCAGATTCGCTCTTTAACGTGGGCGCAGCGAGCGCGCCCACCAAGAGTGAAACCCGGCAGGTCTCTTTTTTACTTACCAGCTTGCCCGCATCCGTTCGCGAACCAGGGCGGAGCTGTGGCGGTTGTCAGCGCCCAGGCGGCTTTTCAGCGTTGGGTCCTGACGCGCGTCGTTGATGGCCTGCTGCAGGGTGGTTTTCACCTGCGCCAGATCGTCTGCGGAAGGCGCATCCGGGTTACTGATGTTGAGCAGCGTCTCCAGCAGCCCCAGGGTGGCGTAGTTGCTGATGTCATAGGCCATTGGCGGAATGGTCGCCGCCAGTTTTTCCAGCGCGTCAACGGTACGCAGCGTAATGCGCGCCGCGGACTCTTTCCCCATCGCGTGGATCAGCACACCCTGGTCGTTAAAGGCGATCAGGCGGTTAGCCTGGTAGCCGTGCGCCAGGAACGCGCCGGACATAGCTTTACCCACGATCAGGCCAATCACCGGGTGACCGGCCAGCCGTGCGTTGGCGTAGGCCGCCGCGGCTCCGGCCAGCGCCTGGTGAATACCAAACGCCTCTTCACGACGACCGTAGGCCTGGCTGGGCACGTCAATTACCGCAATAATCGGGCGCTTAACGGCTTTGTCCGCGTCGGCGGCGACGGTTTCGCTGACCACTTTGGCCAGGGTCCAGCCTTCCAGCAGACCCACTTCACCCAGCGCGGCGCGCGGGTAGTGGTTATTCGCATCGGGAACCACGGCAATGAAACGCACCGTTTCTCCGTTAATTTCGCCATCCGCCGCCTGAACGGAAGGGCAAAGCCCTGGCAGACGGGTAGCGTTAGGGGCGAGCGTTTCCAGCCATAATTCGCCACGGCTTACTGAGCGAGTCATCATTTCACCTCCCGGGCAAAAAGCGCTTTAATTTGTTCGGTATCGGCCTGTTTCTGAGTATCAAAATGGCTCAGGCGATCGAGATACCAGTCGTAGTTGTCGGTGCGATGTTGCGCCGGCACGCCTTTGGCGATGGCGTCGTTTACCGCCTGTTTCACCGCGTTGACACCGTCGTCGACCAGCGCGTCCACAAGGCCGCTTTGATAGCGGATTTCCCCGCCGGTCATGCTCCAGATAAACGGACGGTCGCGAGAGTCATACTCTTCAATGCCCGCTTCCTGTTCGATAACCTGCGGACCGTTCAGGCCAAGACGCGCTTCGCGGGTGACGATTAAGTAGCTGCACAGCCCCGCGGCGATAGACATCCCGCCGAAGCAGCCGACGGTGCCGGCAACGATGCCAACCACCGGCGTGTAGCGACGCAGATCGACAATCGCCGCGTGAATATCGGCAATCGCCGCCAGGCCGAGGTTGGCCTCCTGCAGACGAACGCCGCCGGTTTCGAGGCTCAGTACCGCCTGAGTGGGAATGCCGTTGCGGTTATCTTCCGCCGCCAGCTCCAGCGCCGCCGCCATTTTGGCACCGGACACTTCGCCCATGCTGCCGCCCTGGAAGGCACCTTCAATCGCCACCACGACCGCCGGCTGGCCGTTGATGGTGCCTTTAGCGACCACCATGCCGTCATCCGCCTGTACAACGATGCCCTGCGGCCCCAGCCACGGGGAGACGATCCCCTCAAACGGGTCCAGCAGTTCGCGGTAGCTGCCCTCATCCAGAAGCGCCTGCGCGCGCTGACGCGCTTTTAATTCGATAAAACTGCGGTCATCACGCATAGCTCACCTCTTCAAATACCTGTTCGATACGGATGCGCGCCACGCCCGGCGTAGCACCAAAGTCGTGAATCGTCAGCCGACCGGCCGGCAGGCTGCTGACGGTCTGCAGACGGTTAAACAGCGCTTCCCAACGGCCGCGGCTGTTGTCAACGGAGGTGGTAATTTCAATGGTCAGCGTCTGCCCCGATTCAGCGGTAAACAGCACCTCCATATCGCCGGAGCCAACAACCCCTGCCAGCGCCTTGCCGCTTGAGGCGCGGCTGGCAGGCACAGTTAATGTAATTTTTTCCATAACATCCTCTTAATTCGCTATGTAAGGCGTTTCGATGCGGTCAAGGAACAGCGTGGCGGCAAGCAGGTCGGCCGCGCCGCCGGGCGATGCGTTAAGCGCCAGCATCCGGCGATCCAGCTCGGCCAGGGCCGCTTGCCCCTGCGGGCTGGCGCTGCCGCCGGCGCTGAGCACCGCGTGGGCACCGGCCTGCATCGCTTCCAGCCCTTCCAGCCCGGCGCGGGAGAGCACGCAGGTATCGCTCAGGGAGGTCATAATCGCCATCAGCGCGTCGAGCCTGGCGTGAGTCTCGCTGCCGCCGTTCAGCCGGCTTAGCCGCAGCTGCGGCAGAGCGTGGCGCATCACATGCGGAAACGCCTGCTGTGCCTCTTCGCGAGCGCCCGGCACCCGGTAGCGGTGCGTGGCGCGCAGCCCTTTACTAAAGACCTTCGGCGCGGCGGGGTCCGGCAGCTTCGCCAGCTCCGCCGCCACGTTGGCGATCTGCTGCGCATGGCCCGCGCCGCCGAGCATTGCCACGGCGCTCACCAACAGCCCCAGCGCCCAGATCGCGCCGCGGTGGGTGTTCACCCCGCCGGTGGCCGCCATCATTTGTCGTTCACCTTCCCGACCGAGCCGCCCAATGGTTTGTCTGAGCGCAACGTCCGCCGGACGCTGCCAGCTTTGCTGCGCCAGCGCCTGAAACGTGGGGGTCAGGCTGTGCGCAGAGCGCTCCATCAGCGCAAGCGACAGATCGTGATGCGCGCCATTCCCCCGACTGTCCACCAGACCAGGCTTAGGGCTGAGTCGCGCTTCGTCTATCAGACACTGGGTGGCGGCTCGCGCCAGCCATTCAGCGCCGCCTTCGGCCTGAATCCGGGACAGTAGTTTCATTACCAGCTCCGGAATTTCGCAGGTGGGTTGTAAAGCCCGCCGGACCATTCGACCAGCTCGGAGACGCTGCCGGCCGCCAGCAGAGAGCGGGTGGCGTCGGTACGGCGGATGCCCATATCTTCCGGGTAGAGCACTTTGCCGCTCTGGCGCAGTTCGGCTACACGTTTGGCGTCAACGCCCAGGCCGATGTCGGTAATACCGGCTACGGCAGCGACCATTGCCCGGCGTTCTTCCAGGTCTTTTGCCCGGTAGAGGTAGGCAATACCTTCCTCGGTCAGCACGTGGGTAACGTCATCGCCGTAGATCATCACCGGTGCCAGCGGCATACCGGAAGCTTTGGCAACCTCAACGGCGTCCAGTTTCTCCACGAAGGTTGGCTTCACGCCCGCCTGGAAGGTTTCCACCATCTGCACGACGAGTTTTTTCCCGCGCTGCATCGGATCCGGCTCGGTGATCATGTTCAGCCACGCCGGCGTGGCGTGACGACGGCCGTGCGGGTCATGACCCATATTCGGCGCGCCGCCGAAGCCGGAAAGACGGCCGCGGGTCACGGTAGAGGAGTTGGCGTAGCCGTCAACCTGCAGGGTAGAACCGATGAACATATCCACCGCATACTGGCCCGCCAGCTGGCAGAAGGCGCGGTTAGAGCGCATGGAGCCGTCAGCACCGGTGAAGAAGATGTCCGGACGGGCGCGGATATACTCTTCCATCCCCAGCTCGCCGCCGAAGCAGTGCACGCTCTCAACCCAGCCGCTCTCAATCGCCGGGATCAGCGTCGGATGCGGGTTCAGGGTCCAGTGCTTACAGATTTTACCCTTCAGGCCCAGCTGTTCGCCGTAAGTAGGCAGCAGCAGCTCAATGGCGGCGGTATTAAAGCCGATACCGTGGTTCAGCGACTGCACCTGGTGTTCAGCGTAGATGCCTTTGATCGCCATCATCGCCATCAGGATATGTTCCTGCTTGATCAGGCGCGGGTCACGGGTGAACAGCGGTTCAATAAAGAACGGCTTGTCGGCCACCACCACAAAGTCGATCCATGAGCCGGGGATATCTACGCGCGGCAGGTCGGTCTCATCGTCCACCAGCTCGTTAACCTGTGCGATAACGATGCCGTCGTGGAAAGCCGCGGCTTCAACCAGCGCCGGGGTATCTTCGGTGCTTGGTCCGGTGTAGAGGTTACCTTTACTGTCGGCTTTAAAGCCGGCGATCAGCGCCACGTTCGGTGCCAGGTCAACGTACAGGCGAGAATAAAGTTCGATATAGGTGTGAATCGCCCCAATTTCGAGCTGCCCATCTTCCAGCAGCTGCGAAATACGCAGGCTCTGAGTGCCGGAGAAGGAGAAGTCCAGCTTGCGGGCAATGCCTTTTTCAAAAATATCGAGATGTTCGCTACGCCCGACGCTCGGCATAATCATGTGCAGGTCGTGCACAATTTGCGGGTTGACTTCAGCAAGCGAGCGGGAAAGAAAGTCCGCCTGCTTCTGGTTATTCCCTTCCAGTACGACTCTGTCGCCTGGCGCCAGCAGTTTTTCCAGCATAGCGACGAGGTCGCCAGTTGGCAGAACCTTGCCCTGCACCGGGACGGAAGCCAGACGACGCTGCTTCTCAGTGCGTCGCGTATTCCATGACCGGGTCGGTGTTTGCCCAGATAACATTATTAACCTCCTGATTCAGCACATCTTTTGATTGCTTACGTTGAGTAAAGTTTGCGCTATGACAGGCAACCTATCAATTAAGCGTAGAGGAGTATTGTTAGCCTGAGAGTAATAATTTCGGTAAGTTTTTGTGACAGAGATCAACATACATGGCAGAGAGAAAATCGCCGGATAATGATCCGGCGCAAAGACAGGCTCTGGCGATCGCGTTACGTCAGTCAGCGCTGCGCCGCCAGCCGCTGGCGGATCTGTTCGAAGTGCTCGCAATGATAAAGCCTGCCGTCAAGAAAACGGGTTTTCAACTCGCCCTCCCGCTCTCCGGCCCAGGTTTGCTCATCGTACAGGCGCAGCTCCCCCTGCTCATCGCGCGCCACGCGCAGCAGGCCGCGGGCGGAACGCTTCAGGCCGTTATCAGTTTTCGGCTCTTTAAAGATAGTCCGTCCTGCGCCATTCACCTCCCCCCAGGTGGCCTTCATCGCAAAACCAAAGGTGTCGCGGGTAGTGTACTGGTAGGTAAAAGAGCCGACGCCGAACACCACATTTGAGCTGGCAAAGCCCTTTGCCGCCAGGCGGCGCAGGATCTCGTTTGCCCGTTCCAGGGTGATGGAGTCGCCATAGATCAGCCCGACGTGCGGATCGAGCACCTTATAGCCTTTATCGTTGATGCTGCCGCCGAACAGCTCCCACAGCACCTCCACAGAGCCTTTCTCTTCGGCGCTGCGCTCCGGCCTGAGGTCGTCGTCCGCCGCCGTCCCACAGAGGATAGCCACCGGATCGCCGCTGTCCGGGCGAAACACCACCCGCCCTTCGCGGGCCATAATCAGCGGCTTCAGCTCGCGCGCGTACTCCGTCAGCACCCGCCAGTAGTCCCAGGTATCGGAAACAATCGATATAAAGCCCTGCGGATAGAGATCGACGATCAGCCGCCGGAACGTCTCAATTTCGTGTTCGCGTTCGCCCATACACATCACGCTGTGCTCGGTGGCCGGAATGCCGGCACCAATAAAGTAGTCCCCGCCGTCGGTGTAGTAATCGCGCACGTAGTGCAGCGACGGAATGCTGTCGGTGCCCTTAAAGCTCAGCAGATGCCCGCCCCCCGCCTGCATCGCGTCCTGCAGGCCAGACATCCCGCGAAAGGAGAAGTCATGACACTGAAAATCAAGATGCGCCAGATCGCTACAGGTTTGCTCCGCCCAGCGGGCGCAGATTTTGCGGTAATGGTGGGCGATGGTGGCGTTAGTGGAGGCCTTCCACAGTTCCGCCGACAGCACGGTTTCCAGGTAGTTGACCAGCCAGAAGAACGCCGGCTTTGTGTTGACGATGGTTAACACCGGCACCGCCATCGGCACCTTGCTGCCCTCGTCCAGCGCCTTAATATGCAACGGCAGGTAGCCCAGGCGGTGCAGATCGCGAATATGTTCAACGGCAACGGCGTCGCGCCCCAGATAGCCGTCCATCAGCCGCTTATATTCATCCACCACCTCGGCCTCCGGCCGGGCGAAAAAGGCGTCGTGAAACAGATCCACCAGAAACCACTGTATAAAGCCCTGCAGGCCAAAAAAGACCAGCCTGCCGTCCGCCAGCGGCGAGCGAAAGAAGCGATCGCTGCGCGGCGTAAAGTTGGCGTATACGCGGGTGGTTCCCGCCGGATACTGCACGCGGTGAGACACTTTGTAGCCATCAATGGCCAGAATGGGGTTTATCTTCATGATTTTCTCTCCCTCAGGCGCGGTAAATTGCGTCAACGTCGATAAGTTCAAGCTGCGGATGCGCCAGGGTCGGCGCGGCGAAAGAGGTAGTGGTCCAGACGGCGTCAATACCGTTCTCCAGCAGATGCGCCACGCCTCTGGAGAAAATGCCGTGGGTAACATACAGGCTGACGCTGCGGGCACCGGCGTCGCGCAGCACCTGGGCCGAACCGATAAAGGTGCCGCCCGCATCGCACAGGTCATCGACAATCAGCAGATCCCGCCCCTTTACCGCGCCCGCCATCAGCGTAAAGCCGGAAAGCTTGCCGCTCGCCACATCGCGCCGTTTGCTGAGAATGGCATACTCCCCGCTCCCCGCCGCTCTGGCGACGCCGTCGATTTTTTTCAGCGCGCCGGCATCCGGCGCGACCAGCATCAGCGCCTGCTGCGCAAACCGGCGGCGCAGGGTCGCGCTTTGCATCAGGCAGCGGTGCTGGGGGATCGCCACCAGGTTATCAACCACGGCGGCCGCCTCGCTGTGCGGATCGAGCACTTTCACTTTGTCAAACCGCAGGGTATTGAGCAGGCTGGCAAAAACCTTCAGCGCCAGGCTGTCTCCGGCGACCATATGTCGATCCTGTCGCGCCCACGGCAGCCAGGGCAGTTCCAGGTGGCTGACCAACACGTCGGTACGATGGCGCACCGCCTCCACCAGCTGCGCCAGCAGCATAAAGTCGTTCATATCGCCCATGGCGACGGCGCGGATGCGCATCAGCCGGGCAGAGGAGGGCAGCGGGTCGATCACCTTCAGCCATACCGCCCCGTCCGGAAAAACACCATGAGCGATCGCCAGCGGGCGCTCATCGAGGGTTAAGGTCAATTTTTCAGTCATGGGTCCTCCTGCCTTTAATTGTGTCTATGAGACACAATTAATAATGTCCTTGTGACACTAAATTGGCAAGCAAAATGATGCTTTTTTATCAACATAAGCTAATCCTTTAATTATATTGATGAAAAAACGCCACTTGCCGCCCCCTCACGGACTGGTACACTGTGCAACGTTCCGATTCTCTGCGAGAAGCCTATGACTACCGAAGCCGCCTATCTGAAGCAGTACGACGCCAGCCGCTTTCCTGCGCCGCTGGTCACCGTAGACAGCGTGCTGTTCACCCTGCACCAGCAGGCGCTCTGCGTACTGCTGGTTGAGCGGGCGCAGCCGCCCCAGGAAGGGCGCTGGGGGCTGCCGGGCGGCTTTATCGATATGGCCCACGACGACTCCACCCGCGCCACCGCGCTACGCAAACTGACGGAAAAAACCGGGATCTCCCCCGCCTGGCTGGAGCAGCTGGACACCTTTTCCGGACCGGATCGCGACCCGCGCGGCTGGAGCCTGACCGTCGCCTGGTTTGCCCTTATTGCCTGGGCAGACTGCCAGCCGCGCATCACCAGCGTCAGCGACGCCCGCTGGGTGCCGGTGGGAGCGCTGGGCGACTACCCGCTCGCCTTCGATCACGGCGAGATCGTTGCCGCCGCCCTGCGCCGGCTGCGGCAAAAGACGATGTATTCACTACTGCCCGTCTACTGCCTGCCGGACACCTTTACCCACGGACAGCTGCAGGAGGCGACCGAAATTGTTCTCGGCCAGCCTATCCAGCGTAAAAGCCTGATTCGCCGTTTTGAGGCTTCGGGCATGTTTGAAGAGACCGGCGAAAGCCTGGCGACCGGCGCGCGCAAGGCCCGGCTGTGGCGGCGCAAGCCCGGCGTCGACATTCACCTTTTTTCACGCAACCTGCTGGCCGATTAGCGGTAAAGTCCGATATTGGCTAACCTGCGCCCGCGTCGCGCGGTATAGTATTTGTTCTTGTCCGCTTATTATCCTGGAACTATGCCTGAGATTACCCCCACAGAAATAGCCCCGCCGGCCCACGATTCGCACGAGTTTCGCCCCCTGCGCGGGTTTGCTAATCGCCATCTGCAAACGATGCTGCCGCGGCTGCTCCGCCGCCGGGTGAAGTTTAAGGCCCACTGGCAGCGCCTGGAGTTACCCGATGATGATTTTGTCGATCTGGCCTGGAGCGAAGATCCACAGCAGGCCCGGCATAAGCCACGGCTGGTGGTTTTTCACGGGCTGGAAGGCAGCCTGCGCAGCCCCTATGTTCACGGCCTGATCCACGCGGCAAAGGCGCGCGGCTGGCTCGGAGTGGTGATGCATTTTCGCGGCTGCAGCGGCGAGCCAAACCGCCAGAAGCGGATCTATCACTCCGGGGAAACCGGAGACGGCAGCTGGTTTCTGCACTGGCTGCGGCGGACCTGGGGGGTCGCGCCAACCGCGGCGGTCGGCTATTCGCTCGGCGGCAATATGCTGGCCTGTTTGCTGGCCCAGGAGGGCAAGGAGACGCCCGTCGACGCGGCGGTTATTGTTTCCGCCCCCTTTATGCTGGAGCAGTGCAGCTATCACATGGATAAGGGGTTCTCGCGGATCTATCAGCGCTACCTGCTTAATCTGCTGAAGGCCAACGCCGCCCGCAAGCTGAAGGCCTGGCCGGATACCCTGCCTGTCAGCCTGCAGCAGCTCCGGCGCGTGCGGCGTATCCGCGAATTTGACGATCTGATCACCGCCCGCATTCACGGTTTCGCCGACGCTATTGACTACTACCGCCAGTGCAGCGCCATGCCGCTGCTCGGCAGGATCGCCAAACCGACGCTGATCATCCATGCTAAAGACGATCCTTTTATGGATCATCACTCGATTCCGGCCCAGGATCAGCTTCCCGCCAACGTGCACTACCAGCTGACCGAACGCGGCGGCCACGTTGGCTTCGTCGGCGGTACGCTGCGACGGCCGCAGATGTGGCTGGAGAGGCGGATCCCCGACTGGTTAACCCCCTATCTGGACGGTGTAAAATGATTATTCCCTGGCAGGAGCTGGCCCCGGAGACGCTCGACAACCTGATTGAAAGCTTTGTATTGCGTGAAGGCACCGATTATGGTGAGCATGAACGAACGCTTGTACAGAAGGTTGCCGACGTCAAGCGGCAGCTGAAAAGCGGCGATGTTGTGCTGGTGTGGTCCGAACTGCACGAGACGATCAATATTATGCCGCGCGGCCAGCTTCACGTCTGATCTCTACCACTTTCCAGCCAGGAGTTGCTATGTCCGCCAGACATCCGGTAATTGCGGTAACAGGTTCCAGCGGCGCGGGAACCACCACCACCAGCCTCGCGTTTCGTAAGATTTTCGCCCAGCTGGGCCTGCGCGCGGCGGAAGTGGAAGGCGACAGCTTTCACCGCTATACCCGTCCGGAGATGGATATGGCGATCCGCAAAGCGCGCGACGCCGGGCGGCATATCAGCTACTTTGGCCCCGAGGCCAACGACTTCGGCCTGCTGGAGCAAACCTTCGCCGGCTACGGCCAGAGCGGCAGGGGCCAGGCGCGAAAATATCTGCACACCTATGATGAAGCGGTGCCGTGGAACCAGGTACCCGGCACCTTTACCCCGTGGCAGCCGCTGCCGGAGCCCACCGACGTGCTGTTTTACGAGGGGCTGCACGGCGGCGTTGTCACGCCGCAGCACGACGTGGCGCGCCATGTCGATCTGCTGGTGGGGGTGGTGCCCATCGTCAACCTTGAGTGGATCCAGAAGCTTACCCGCGATACCAGCGAGCGCGGCCACTCCCGGGAGGCGGTAATGGACTCCGTGGTTCGCTCAATGGACGACTACATTAACTTTATTACCCCGCAGTTCTCCCGGACCCATATTAACTTTCAGCGCGTGCCGACCGTGGATACGTCCAACCCGTTCGCCGCCAGAGGCATTCCCTCGCTGGACGAAAGTTTTGTGGTGATCCACTTCCGCAATCTGGAAGGCATCGACTACCCCTGGCTGCTGGCGATGTTACAAGGTTCATTCATTTCCCACATCAATACATTAGTGGTGCCGGGGGGCAAGATGGGTCTGGCGATGGAGCTGATCATGCTGCCGCTGGTGCAGCGGCTAATGGAAGGAAAACAGATCGGCTAAGGACGGCGGTTTCAGCGCCGTCCGGCAACGTCTAGGCGACGATAACTTCATACGAGTGGGTAATGTTTACCGCTTTTTCCAGCATCAGCGCCACGGAGCAATACTTCTCCGCCGACAGATCGACCGCGCGCGCCACGGCGGCGTCCTTCAGATCGCGACCGGTGACCACAAAGTGCAGGTTGATATGGGTAAACAGCCGGGGCGCTTCCTCGCGGCGCTCGGAGGTCAGCTTTACCTCGCAGTTGGTCACCGACTGGCGGCCCTTTTGCAGAATAGAAACGACGTCGATGGCGCTACAGCCGCCGGCGGCCATCAGCACCATTTCCATCGGGCTGGGTGCCTTGTCGCCGGAGTTACCGTCCATCATGATCTGATGTCCGGAAGCGGACTCCCCAAGGAAGGTTAACCCCTCAACCCACTTAACGCGCGCTTGCATATTTTGTCACTCCAGTGTTGCATTTTTCCCGACAGATTACGCGCCTGCGTTAAATCTCGCAACGGAAGGCGACCTGCGTCATGCTGAAGCGAGACACCAGGAGACACACGGCAAAAGCTATGCTAAAACAATCGGGAAGCTACGGTAATATATTGACGTTCTGCCTATATGCAGAGGAGATCACATTACAGGCTGCAGCGCTTTTTTGACAGCCCCTTCCCAGGTAGCGGGAAGCATATTTTTGCAACCCCGGAGCCACGTCGTATTTGCTTCGGAGACAGCTTATAACAGAGGATAACCGCGCATGGTGCTTGGCAAACCGCAAACAGACCCGACTCTCGAATGGTTCTTGTCTCATTGCCATATTCATAAGTACCCGTCAAAGAGCACGCTGATTCACCAGGGTGAAAAAGCGGAAACGTTGTATTACATCGTTAAAGGCTCAGTGGCAGTGCTGATCAAAGACGAAGAAGGGAAAGAGATGATCCTTTCTTATCTGAATCAGGGCGATTTTATTGGCGAACTGGGCCTGTTCGAAGAGGGCCAGGAGCGCAGCGCCTGGGTTCGGGCGAAAACGGCCTGCGAAGTGGCTGAAATCTCCTACAAAAAATTCCGTCAATTGATCCAGGTGAACCCGGATATTCTGATGCGCCTCTCCTCCCAGATGGCGCGTCGCCTGCAGGTGACCTCGGAAAAGGTCGGCAACCTCGCTTTCCTCGACGTTACCGGCCGCATCGCCCAGACGCTGCTGAACCTGGCGAAACAGCCCGATGCCATGACCCACCCGGACGGAATGCAGATTAAAATTACCCGCCAGGAGATTGGTCAGATCGTGGGCTGCTCCCGCGAAACCGTAGGCCGTATTCTGAAAATGCTCGAGGATCAAAACCTGATCTCCGCGCACGGTAAGACCATCGTCGTTTACGGCACCCGTTAAACCATCGGAGCGGCGCGCCGTCCGGCGTGCCGTTTTATCTCACCGATGTGGCGCAGGCTGATTTATCACCCGGAGATCAACTACGCACTACGCCAGACGCTGGTGCTGTGCTTACCCGTGGTTATCGGCCTGCTGGCAGGCCAGCTCCATCTGGGCCTGCTCTTTTCTCTTGTTCCCGCCTGCTGCAATATCGCGGGCCTGGATACGCCGCACAAGCGCTTTTTTAAACGTTTAATTATCGGTGCTTCGCTGTTCGCCGGGTGTAGCCTGGTGGTGCAGCTGCTGCTGGCCCAGGCGGTGCCGCTGCCGCTGATCCTCTCCGGGCTGGCGATGATCCTTGGCGTCACCGCCGAACTGAGCGCGCTGCACGCCCGGCTGCTGCCCGCCTCGCTGATCGCCGCCATCTTCACCCTGAGCCTGGCGGGCAACATGCCCGTCTGGGAGCCGCTGCTGATCTACGCGCTGGGCACCCTGTGGTACGGCCTGTTCAACTGGTTCTGGTTCTGGCTGTGGCGTGAACAGCCGCTGCGCGAATCCCTTAGCCTGCTGTACCGCGAACTGGCCGCCTACTGCGAAGCCAAATACAGCCTGCTGACCCAGCATATCGATCCGGAAAAGGCGCTGCCGCCGCTGCTGGTACGCCAGCAGAAGGCGGTCGATCTGATCACCCAGTGCTATCAGCAGATGCATATGCTCTCGGCGCACCACAGCGCCGACTACCGGCGTATGCTGCGCGTCTTTCAGGAGGCGCTGGATCTCCAGGAGCATATCTCCGTCAGCCTGCATCAGCCGGAAGAGGTGCAGAAACTGGTAGAACGCAGCCACGCCGAAGCGGTGATCCGCTGGAACGCCAGGACCGTCGCCGCTCGCCTGCGCGTGCTGGCCGATGACATTTTGTATCACCGGCTCCCGACGCGCTTTTCCATGCGCAAGCAGATCGGCGCGCTGGAAAAGATCGCCAATCAGCACCCGGAAAATCCGGTTGGCCAGTTCTGCTACTGGCACTTCAGCCGCATCGCTCGCGTCCTGCGCACCCAGCGACCGCTTTACGCCCGCGATCTGATGGCCGACAAGCAGCGTCGGCTGCCGCTGCTGCCGGCGCTAAAAAGCTATCTCTCGCTTAAATCACCGGCGCTGCGCAGCGCCGCGCGCATCAGCGTAATGCTGAGCATCGCCAGCCTGATGGGCAGCGCTCTGCAACTGCCCAAGCCCTGGTGGATTTTAATGACCATTCTGTTCGTTACCCAGAACGGCTACGGCGCAACGCGGGTGCGCATTCTGCATCGTTCGGCGGGCACGCTGGCGGGGCTGGTGGTGGCGGGGGTGGCGCTGCACTTTCATATCCCCCAGGGCTACACGCTGGCGCTAATGCTGATAATCACCCTGGGAAGCTATCTGATCATTCGTAAAAATTACGGCTGGGCCACCGTCGGCTTTACGGTGACCGCCGTGTATACCCTGCAGCTGCTGACCCTCAACGGCGAGCAGTTTATTATTCCCCGCTTTGTCGATACAGTGATAGGTTGCCTGATTGCCTTCGGCGGCACCGTCTGGCTGTGGCCCCAGTGGCAGAGCGGCCTGCTGCGTAAAAACGCCCACGACGCGCTGGAGGCGGACCAGCAGGCTATCCGCCTGATCCTCAGCGACGACCCGCAGGCCACTCCGCTGGCGTATCAGCGAATGCGGGTTAACCAGGCGCACAATACGCTATTTAACTCCCTGAACCAGGCGATGCAGGAGCCGGGCTTTAACAGTAATTATCTGGATGATATGAAGCTGTGGGTCACCCACAGCCAGTTTATCGTCGAGCATATTAACGCCATGACCACCCTGGCGCGCGAGCACACCATGCTGACGCCGGAGCTGGCGCAGCGCTATCTGGAATCCTGTGAAATTGCCCTCCAGCGCTGCCAGCAGCGGCTGGAGTACGACGGACCGGGCAGCACCGGTAACGTGCTTGAATCATCTGAACCGCTGTCCCACGGCCCGTTAAGCACGCTGGAGCAGCACCTGCAGCGGGTGCTGGGCCATCTCAACACCATGCATACTATCTCGTCGGTGGCCTGGCGTCAGCGTCCGCACCACGGCAACTGGCTCAGCCGACGGCTGCGTGGCCCAGGCAGCGGATAACGACACCGGCCACGCCCTCAGGCGGCCAGCACCTTCGCCACCGCCCGCGCAAAGCGCGCCATGCCGTCATCAATATCCGCCTCGTCCACCACCAGCGACGGGGCGAAACGCATCACGTCAGGCCCGGCGTTGAGCACCATCACTCCCGCCTCCGCCGCGGCATAGAGAAAATCCCGCGCCCGACCTTTGTACTGCGGCCTCAGCGCCGCGCCAATCAGCAGCCCCATGCCGCGAATATCGCTGAAAATTTCAAATTGCGCGTCAATCCGCCGCAGATGTTGAACAAATTTCTGCCGCTTAGCCCGTACGCCGTTTAACACGGCTGGCGTGTTGATAATATCAAACGCCGCCTCCGCCACCGCACAGGCCAGCGGATTGCCACCGTAGGTGGAGCCGTGGGAGCCGACGTGAAACGCAGAGGCGATCTCCTGGGTTGTCAGCACCGCGCTCACCGGGAAACCGCCGCCCAGCGCCTTAGCGCTGGTCAGGATGTCCGGCGTTACCTCGTAATGCATATAGGCGAACAGATCCCCGGTCCGCCCCATTCCGCACTGGACCTCATCAAATACCAGCAGGGCCTGATGCCGATCGCACAAGTCACGCAGCCCCTGCAAAAACGACGGGGTTGCCGCCGTCACGCCACCTTCGCCCTGAATCGGCTCCACTACTACCGCGCAGGTATGGTCATCCATAACCGCCTGCACCGCATGCAGATCGTTAAACGGCACGTGGATAATATCCGCCGGCTTCGGCCCGAAGCCGTCAGAATACTTCGGCTGGCCGTCTACGGAGACGGTAAACAGCGAGCGGCCGTGAAAGGCGTTATGAAAGGCGATGATTTTGCTTTTGAAGGGGCTATGGCGCACGCAGGCGTAGTGGCGCGCCAGCTTAAAGGCAGTTTCGTTGGCCTCGGTGCCGGAGTTCATAAACAGCACGCGCCCGGCGAAAGTCGCGTCGATCAGTTTGCGCCCCAGACGCAGGGCCGGCTCGTTGGTGAACACGTTGCTGGTGTGCCACAGGGTTTCGCCCTGAGCGTGAAGCGCCGCCACCAGCGCCGGATGGCAGTGGCCCAGCGCGGTCACCGCGATACCGCCCGCGAAGTCAACGTACTCTTTACCCTGCTGATCCCAGATCCGGCTGCCCCTGCCCTTTACCGGAATAAAATCCGCCGGAGCATAAATGGGCACGATAACCTCATCAAAGGTCGCGCGGGTAATTGCAGTTTGTTCAGTTGCCATCTTATAGCCACCCGGTTATGCCGAAAGAGATGTGAAAATATAATCACGAAATATGCATAAAAAATCACGCGATGGCAACTACAAATCAGCGGCGAAGAAAGTTCTCCAGCAGCAGGTGCCCCTGTTCGCTAAGAATGCTTTCCGGATGAAACTGCACCCCTTCCAGATCCCACTCACGGTGGCGAATCCCCATAATTTCCCCGGCTTCGCTCCAGGCCGTCACCTCAAAACAGGTGGGCAGCGTGGCGGGATCGACAATCAGCGAATGGTAGCGGGTAACCGTTAAGGGAGAACGAAGAGCGTGAAAAACCCCCTTTCCGCCGTGAATTATCGGCGAGGTCTTACCATGCATCACCCTGGCGGCGCGAACCACCGCCCCCCCGAACGCCTGGGCTATCGCCTGGTGCCCCAGGCAAACGCCGAGAATCGGTAGTCGACCGGCATACTGTTTAATCACCGCCAGCGAAATACCCGCCTCATCCGGCGTGCAGGGGCCGGGGGAGATAACGATCTTTCGCGGGGCGAGCGCCTCGATCTGCGCCAGATTTAGCCGATCGTTACGCCTGACCTGCACATGCGCGCCCAGCTCGCAAAAGTACTGGTAAAGGTTCCAGGTAAAAGAGTCATAATTGTCGATAAGCAGGATCATCGCGGCTCCGGTATAGCGGAAGAAACGCGCTATTTTACGCCGTTTCCCCGGCTTCGCTTACTGCTTGTCGAAATATCGCCTCAAGGGCCGCCGGATCGCCCATCGCGGCGCTCTGGTTGGCCTGCCGCCACTCCGCTACGCCAATTTCGCGCCAGTCCAGCGTATAGCCGGCGTGGATCGCCAGCTGTTCAAAGAAAATGCGCTGCGCCAGCCCATTGCCGAGGCGAAACGGGTGCAGAACGTTAATCTCGCCGTAGTACCAGGTCAGACGTTCAACGAACTTATCCTTCGGCAATCCGGCCAGGTAGCCCTCCTCCTCAAGGCGCTGCATCAGGACGTTGCCCTCTTTTTCGAGATAGGCGAAATGACAGAAGCGGGTTTCTCCCTCGTAGATATCAATTTCACGCAGCTGGCCCGCCCAGTCAAAAATATCCTGATAGAGCTGGCGGTGAATGGCGCACAGCCAGGGCAGGCCGCGTACCTGCGGCCCCAGTTCAATCGTGGCGGCGCGCAGGGCGGTCAGCTCCCGGGTCACCTGCTCAAGCCGCCGGGCCTGGCGAATCCCTAAGCGGTTGCGCAGCACGTTCAGGCCGGCGTAGAGTCCGGGATCGCGCCCGTCGCCATATTTATCGCTCATCGCGCCCCCTTAACGTCTCAATGCGCTGCAGCGCCTGTTCGGCGGTTAACGTCACCTGCGGAATATCTATCCCCTCAAGGCGGTAACTGGCCTGGAAATTCGCGTTGCGCAGCTGTTCCCACAGGCGGGATTTCTGTCTCTCGGTGAGCTTCTTCACTGGTGCTTCTCCGTCAGATCCCTGTTTGCACAAGGATGGCGTCGTTAAACATCAGGCCGCCTGTGCGGCGGCTACGGAATGACCCGGCACCTCCCTGAGCCTCGCCCTTACGGGCCGCCGCCTCGCGGCGTGGTTCATGGTCGTTTTGTCACGCTCCAGTCACAGAGTATAGCCAGTCATAGCCTGTGCTTCGGAAGATTACGTGCGGGCGCTCCCGTGGACAGCCTGCGGCGGCTCAACGCGCCGGGCGTTTTCAGATAAGAATAAGGTAGGCGGCGCTGCGCGGGCGCTGTGGCCCGCGCGGAGAAGCGTTACGGCAGAATCTTAGCGGAAAGGATAACGATGGGTTTTGAGGGGACATTCTGATAGGGACCAACGTTGTGCGTCTGCACCTGGGAAATCTTATCGGCCACCTCCATCCCTTTCACAACTTTCCCGAACACCGCATAGCCGAAATCGCGCTGGCCGTGATCGAGAAAAGCGTTGTCCGCAACGTTAATAAAGAACTGGCTGGTCGCGCTGTCTTTATCGGCGCTACGCGCCATGGCTATCGTGCCGCGCACGTTACGCAGCCCGTTGTCGGCTTCATTTTTAATCGGCGGGTTGGGCTTCTTCTGCTGCATCTGCTCGTTGAAACCGCCGCCCTGTACCATAAAGCCGGGGATCACGCGGTGAAAGGTAGTGTTGTTATAAAAGCCGCTGTTAACATAATTGACGAAGTTTTGTACGGAAACCGGTGCCTTTTGGCTGTTTAGCTCAAGCTCAATATTACCCGCGGAGGTGGAGAGCAGAACGTGTGGCTCCGCTTTCGCTGCCAGCGCTGCGGAAGAGAGGGCTGAAAGCGCGAAAACAGCTGCAACAGCCGCCAGTGTGGATTTGAGCATGTGATGTCCTTAAGTTGAGCAGAAACAAGTCTTTTTGATTCTAAAGAGCCTTCTATGTCAAGGCTATCCCTTTACCTAATTTTACCAATCTGAAACAAATGTAATCCGCTAAAGCCCGCTTTAAATGTGATTTAAGTCACTATTAAATATGCAACAAAAATAACAGTCATCAACAAACATTTAAATGAATCACAAAACATCCTAAAATCTGCCCGCGGAATCTCCTGCTCCTGCAAACCTTCAGAGCGCGGGCGCGATGCCACCGCCAACGGCTCTGAAGAATGACGTGTCTCTACACAGGCCAGCTATGACTAACATCAATCGCATCAAGCTCACTTGGATCAGCTTTCTCTCCTACGCCCTTACCGGCGCGCTGGTCATCGTCACCGGGATGGTGATGGGAAATATCGCGGAATACTTCCACCAGCCGGTCTCCGCGATGAGCAACACCTTCACCTTTCTGAACGCCGGGATCCTGATCTCTATTTTTCTCAACGCCTGGCTAATGGAAATCATCCCGCTGAAAACACAGCTGCGCTTTGGCTTTATCCTGATGGTGCTGGCGGTCATCGGGCTGATGGTCAGCCACAGCCTCGCTCTGTTTTCCGCCTCGATGTTCGTGCTGGGGCTGGTCAGCGGCATCACCATGTCGATCGGTACTTTCCTGATCACCCAGATGTACGAAGGCCGTCAGCGCGGTTCACGTCTGCTGTTCACCGACTCCTTCTTCAGCATGGCGGGGATGATCTTTCCGATCGTCGCCGCCTTCCTGCTGGCGCGCAGCGTGGAGTGGTACTGGGTTTACGCCTGCATTGGCCTGATCTATCTCGCTATCTTTATTCTGACCTTCGGCTGCAACTTCCCGGCGCTGGGCAGGCGCGCCCGGCAGAGCGACGCGCCGGTGGCAAAAGAGAAATGGGGCATCGGCGTGCTGTTTCTTTCCATCGCGGCGCTGTGCTATATCCTCGGCCAACTGGGCTTTATCTCCTGGGTGCCGGAGTACGCTAAAAGCCTGGGCATGAGCCTCAGCGACGCGGGCAATCTGGTAAGCGATTTCTGGATGTCGTACATGATCGGCATGTGGGCGTTCAGCGTTATTCTGCGCTTCTTCGACCTGCAGCGCATTCTTACCGTACTGGCGGGCATGGCGACGCTGCTGATGTATCTGTTCATCACCGGCGAGCCAGAGCATATGCCGTGGTTTATTTTAACCCTCGGCCTGTTCTCCAGCGCCATTTATACCTCGATTATTACCCTTGGCTCGCTGCAGACCAGGGTGGCATCGCCGAAGCTGGTAAATTTTGTGCTGACCTGCGGCACGATCGGCACCATGCTGACCTTCGTGGTGACCGGCCCAATCGTCGCCCACCGCGGCCCGCTGGCGGCGCTGATAACCGCCAACGCCCTGTATGCGGTCGTTTTTGTGATGTGCTTTGCGCTGGGCTTTGTCACCCGCCATCGTCAGCATAGCGCCCCGCTTCCCCGCTAATATGCCGCCCGGATAGCCGCTATCCGGGCCCCCCCCCCAGGCGGAAGTTGCCGCCGCCCTCTCTGCGCGCCGAAAACCCTGCACATTGTGTGAATTTTGCGCAATCATGAAAAGTCTGACATTTCCGTTACTTAAGAAAATCCAGAGAAATCAGCAATATAATCCTTAAGGGGTATATAAAGGTGAATTTGATTTGCATCAATAAGTGGGGTAGCTGAATCGATAAGGTAGGCGGTATTAGAATAGAAATTGAGGCAAAAATGAGCAAAGTCAGACTCGCAATTATCGGGAACGGCATGGTCGGCCATCGCTTTATTGAGGAGCTTCTTGATAAGGCCGACGCCAGCCGGTTCGATATTACCGTCTTCTGTGAAGAATCCCGCAAAGCCTACGACCGTGTCCACCTCTCCTCCTACTTCTCCCACCACACCGCCGAAGAGCTTTCTCTGGTACGTGAAGGATTTTACGAGAAGCACGGCGTGAAGGTGCTGGTGGGCGAGCGCGCCATCACCATCAACCGCCAGGAGAAAGTAATCCACTCCAGCGCCGGGCGCACGGTCTTCTACGACAAACTGATTATGGCGACAGGCTCGTATCCCTGGATCCCGCCGATTGC
The DNA here is from genome assembly GCF_009711095.1 of Intestinirhabdus alba. Lineage (GTDB taxonomy): Bacteria > Pseudomonadota > Gammaproteobacteria > Enterobacterales > Enterobacteriaceae > Intestinirhabdus > Intestinirhabdus alba. The sequence goes on along the minus strand of NZ_WMJZ01000023.1, from coordinate 40,195 downwards.
CGGCTCGGAAACCCAGGACTGCTTCGTTTACCGCACCATTGAAGATCTCAACGCCATCGAAGCCTGCGCCCGTCGCAGCAGGCGCGGGGCGGTGGTCGGCGGCGGCCTTCTGGGCCTCGAGGCCGCCGGAGCGCTGAAAAACCTCGGCGTCGAAACCCACGTGATCGAATTCGCCCCGATGCTGATGGCTGAACAGTTGGATCGCATGGGCGGCGAACAGCTAAAGCGCAAGATCGAAAGCATGGGCGTGCGCGTCCATACCAGCAAAAACACCAAAGAGATTGTTCAGGAAGGCAGCGAAGCGCGTAAAACCATGCGTTTTGCCGACGGTAGCGAGCTGGAGGTCGATTTCATCGTCTTCTCCACCGGTATTCGTCCGCGTGACAAGCTGGCCACCCAGTGCGGCCTTGACGTGGCGCAGCGCGGCGGCATCGTGATTAACGACGCCTGCCAGACCTCCGATCCTGACATCTACGCCATCGGCGAATGCGCCAGCTGGAACGACCGCGTTTACGGCCTGGTTGCGCCGGGCTATAAAATGGCGCAGGTTGCCGTGGATCACCTGCTCGGAACCGAAAACGCCTTTGAAGGCGCGGACCTGAGCGCCAAGCTAAAGCTGCTGGGCGTTGACGTAGGCGGTATCGGCGATGCTCACGGCCATACGCCGGGCGCGCGTAGCTACGTTTATCTCGACGAAAGCAAAGAGGTCTACAAGCGCCTCATCGTCAGCCAGGACAACAAAACCCTGCTCGGAGCGGTGCTGGTTGGCGACACCAGCGATTACGGCAATCTGCTGCAGCTGGTGCTGAACGCCATCGAGCTGCCGGAAAATCCGGACTCGCTGATCCTGCCGGCTCATGCCGGAAGCGGCAAGCCGTCGATCGGCGTGGATAAACTGCCGGACAGCGCCCAGATCTGCTCCTGCTTCGACGTCACCAAGGGGATGCTGGTGGCCGCCATTAACAAGGGCTGCCATACCGTGGCGGCCCTGAAGGCAGAAACCAAAGCCGGCACCGGCTGCGGCGGCTGCATTCCGCTGGTGACCCAGGTGCTGAACGCCGAGCTGGCCAAACAGGGCATCGAGGTTAACCACAGCCTGTGCGAACACTTCCCTTACTCTCGCCAGGAGCTGTTCCACCTGATCCGCGTTGAAGGCATTAAAACGTTCGAGGAGCTGCTGGCAAAACATGGCAAAGGCTACGGCTGCGAAGTATGCAAGCCCACCGTCGGCTCTCTGCTGGCCTCCTGCTGGAACGAATACATTCTGAAACCGCAGCACACGCCGCTGCAGGACACCAACGACAACTTCCTGGCCAATATCCAGAAAGATGGCACCTACTCGGTGATCCCGCGCTCCGCCGGCGGTGAAATTACCCCGGAAGGCCTAATGGCGGTGGGCCGCATCGCGGCAGAATTTAATCTGTACACCAAGATTACCGGCTCCCAGCGCATCGGCCTGTTCGGCGCGCAGAAGGACGATCTGCCGGAGATCTGGCGTCAGCTGATTGACGCGGGCTTCGAAACCGGCCACGCCTACGCCAAGGCGTTGCGGATGGCGAAAACCTGCGTCGGCAGCACCTGGTGCCGCTACGGCGTGGGCGACAGCGTCGGCTTCGGCGTAGAGCTGGAGAACCGCTACAAGGGCATCCGTACTCCGCACAAAATGAAGTTCGGCGTCTCCGGCTGCACCCGCGAATGCGCAGAGGCCCAGGGTAAAGACGTCGGCATCATCGCGACCGAAAAAGGCTGGAACCTCTACGTCTGCGGCAACGGCGGGATGAAGCCGCGCCACGCCGACCTGCTGGCGGCTGATATCGATCGCGAAACGCTGCTCAAATACCTCGACCGCTTTATGATGTTCTACATCCGTACGGCGGATAAACTCACCCGCACCGCGCCGTGGCTGGACAATCTGGAAGGTGGCATCGACTACCTGAAGTCGGTCATTATCGACGACAGCCTGGGCCTGAACGCCCATCTGGAAGAAGAGATGACGCGCCTGCGCGAAGCGGTGGTTTGCGAGTGGACCGAAACCGTCAACACCCCGTCCGCCCAGGGCCGCTTCAGACACTTTATTAACAGCGACAGGCGCGACCCGAACGTTCAGGTGGTTCCTGAGCGCGAGCAGCATCGTCCGGCCGCGCCGTACGAACGTATTCCGGTAACTCTGGTGGAGGAAAAGGCATGAGCCAGTGGGTTAACATCTGCAATATCGATGACATTCTGCCCGCCACCGGCGTCTGCGCCCTGCTGGGCGACAGGCAGGTGGCGATTTTCCGGCCCTGGCACAGCGACCAGGTGTTTGCCATCAGCAACATCGATCCGTTCTTTGAAGCCAGCGTGCTCTCGCGCGGGCTGATTGCCGAACATCAGGGCGAGCTGTGGATCGCCAGCCCGCTGAAGAAGCAGCGTTTCCGCCTCAGCGACGGCCTGTGCATGGAGGACGAAAGCCGCTCCGTGGCGCACTATGAGGCCCGCGTGAAGGACGGCGTGGTGCAGCTGCGCGGTTAACCCCCTTTGGGAGGCACAGCGCCTCCCTTTTTTAACGACCTGTCCGGCCACGCTTTCTGATAGCAGGAGCAATCCCTGCAGCGCAACGCCTGTCCCAACCCGGACGGCAGCGGGCCATACCTTGTCCGGCGTCGTATTCACGGGCCAGGGTTATTGGTATGCTACGCCAACGGCCGGGCGGCAGACGCCCGCCACGCTTAAACAAACCGAGGCAACAGCCAATCATTAAGGAGTAATGTCGTGGATCATTTGCCCATATTTTGTCAACTTCGCGATCGCGACTGCCTGGTTATCGGCGGCGGCGACGTCGCGGAACGTAAGGCGCGGCTGCTGCTGGAGGCGGGAGCCAGGCTGACGGTCAACGCGCTGACGTTTATTCCACAGTTCACCGTATGGGCGAATGAAGGCATGCTGAGGCTGGTCGAGGGGCCGTTCGACGAGGCTCTGCTCGATTCCTGCTGGCTGGTCATCGCCGCCACCGACGACGGTGCCGTAAACCAGCGGGTCCGCGATGCCGCCGAGGCGCGCCGCATCTTCTGCAACGTGGTGGACGCCCCGACGGCCGCCAGCTTTATTATGCCCTCGATTATCGACCGCTCACCGCTGATGGTGGCCGTCTCCTCCGGCGGCACCTCGCCGGTGCTCGCCCGCCTGCTGCGGGAAAAGCTGGAATCCCTGCTGCCCCAGCATCTGGGTCAGGTCGCAGCCTATGCCGGCAGGCTGCGTTCCCGGGTAAAACAGCGGTTCGCCACGATGGGGGAACGTCGCCGCTTCTGGGAAAAGCTATTCGTTAACGACAGGCTGGCCCAGTCGCTGGCCAACGGCGACGGGCAGGCGGTGGATGAGACAACGGAGCGGCTGCTCAGCGAACCGCTGGATCACCGGGGCGAAGTGGTGCTGGTGGGGGCCGGCCCCGGCGACGCCGGGCTACTCACCCTGAAAGGGCTGCAGCAGATCCAGCAGGCGGACGTGGTGGTGTATGACCGCCTGGTCTCCGACGACATCATGAACCTGGTGCGCCGCGATGCGGACCGGGTTTTCGTCGGCAAGCGGGCTGGCTACCACTGCGTGCCCCAGGAGGAGATCAACCAGATACTGCTGCGCGAGGCCCGGCAGGGTAAGCGCGTGGTGCGTCTGAAAGGCGGCGATCCCTTTATCTTCGGCCGCGGCGGCGAAGAGCTGGAAACCCTCTGCCACGCGGGCATTCCATTTTCCGTGGTGCCGGGCATTACCGCCGCCTCCGGCTGCTCCGCCTATTCCGGAATCCCCCTCACCCACCGCGACTATGCCCAGAGCGTGCGGCTGGTTACCGGCCACCTGAAGACCGGCGGCGAGCTGGACTGGGAAAACCTGGCGGCCGAGAAGCAGACGCTGGTGTTCTATATGGGCCTGAACCAGGCGGCGACCATTCAGGAAAAACTGATAGCCTTCGGTATGCAGGCCGATATGCCCGTCGCGCTGGTGGAAAACGGCACGGCGGCGAATCAGCGCGTGGTCAACGGCGAGCTGTCTCAACTGGGAGAGCTGGCGCAGCAGGTGGCCAGCCCGGCGCTGATTATCGTCGGCCGCGTCGTCGGGCTGCGCAATAAACTGAACTGGTTTTCAAACCACTAAACGCTCTGATTTTGCACCAGGGCCAGCCGCGTCTGGCCTTTTTTATTGCCCGTTGGCCACGGCGGCCAGCCGCCGAGATGCCCGCCAGCCGCCGCGAGGCCCCCTCGCTTTATGACCTGCGCCTCGCCGGGCGAACCTCATACGGTTTTCTATAAAGACGCGGACTCAGCCCCTCTCCGGCGACTCGCCTGCCCGCTCCGCCCGCCCGCAGGGTACGATCCGGATTGGGCATTTGTCTGAATTCGGACTTTTTTCTTTTCCTTTTTATTACAATGAATTACAAACCAGGCACCGTAGATAGTCACCTGTCGTACTGACGTCACAGAAATATTACGATATCGTCTTAGCCGGGCAGCAAATTATATGCGCTTCTTCAATAAGTTAATGATAATATTTTTCATACATAGGGAATGTTAAATGACTAAGTTTTTTAAAATTGCGCTGATTGGCGCGGCACTGGCTACTCTGACAGCATGTACCGGTCACGTGGAAAATCGTAATAAAACCTGCTCCTACGATTACCTGCTGCACCCGGCTATTTCAATTTCTAAAATCATTGGCGGCTGCGGCCCGACAGCTGAGTAATCGCGGAACGCATCTGTAATCCGTTGAAAACCGGGAATTTAAATTTCCCGGTTTTTTTCGTCGCCTGCTGCGGTTTCGACCAGCCGCACCGCGCGCCGCCTTCAGGGTGACAGAAGGGGGATGAATGATGAACATCCTTGTCCCACACCGAAGACGACCTGCGGTCGGGCAAATTCTTTCCTGACGAATTTGTCGCTCGCTTGCCGCGTGATTCGGCCTGCGGCCTCACCCCTTCGGGGCCAGCCCGGGGGCTGTTCAAAACGCGCTGCGTTTTGTCCTGCAACTCGAATTATTTAGGGTATATATTTCGTATCCCTGTAAAAATATTCCCTCTTAACACTTCCCTGATGCAAAAAGGTGATCCAGATTGACTAATCGGGTCGGCAAAGTGCTTATAATCGAATCGACAGCCTGGCTGTTTTATAATTTTTTAGCGTGATGATACCTGTCCATATCGTTATTCGCTATTCATGTTAATACGACAAGGATAAATTAATGGCCGCCGGTAATACGTGTGATTTCAGCGTCCACAGCAACAGGTTTGCAACGGTTCACGACAGCTTATCGCCGCTCGTGCGGGGTAAAGCGTAATGACCCAGAATAATATTAGCGAACCAACAGAGCTGTTTACTGAACGCGATCTTCGCCAGCTTCAGCCTCGCCGCGGAAGCGTCGTTCAGCGCTGGCAGGATTATATTATCTGTCTGCTGCCGCTGCTCAGCGGGTTTTTAGCTATTCTTGAATACATCGCCGTGCCCAACCTGGCCGGCAATGAAAGCACTTCAGCCTATCTCTGTCTGCTGCTCTTTTTACTTCTGCTGCTGAGCCTGACGCTGATTATTGCTATTAATCATCCGGGCCTGTTTGCCGTTTTACGCTATAAGTCCCCCTTCTACACGTTTATCTTTCTGTTGCTGATCGTCTGGGACTATCTGACGCTAAAAACCGGCACCCTGCTGTTGCCCTACTTCCCGTGGGTGGACCAGATATTAGTCGCTTGTATTGACGATCGCGCCTACCTGACGGAGTGCGCTCTCAACTCATTAATCCTGCTGTTTAGCGGCTACCTCGCCGGAACGTTAAGCGGATTATTAACCGGCGTCGCCTGCGGCTACAGTAAGCGCGTCAATTACTGGATTGCGCCATTCATGCGCCTGCTGGGGGCGATACCTTCCACCACCTGGATCCCGGTGGTGATGGTGCTTGCCGCCTCGCTGTTCAAGGGAAGCGTTTTTATTATTGCGCTGGGCGTCTGGTTTTCGGTGACGCTGGCAACCATTACCGGCATTACTCATATTGAAAAAGCCTATTTCCAGGCCGCAAAGACGCTGGGCGCTACGGAGCCACAGCTTATTTTCCGCGTGGCCATCCCCTTTGCTTTGCCGGCTATTTTTCAGGGGCTGACGCAGGGAATGAGCTCTGCCTGTACGGCCCTGATGGTTGCCGAAATGATCGGCGTTGAATCCGGACTGGGCTGGTATATCTCGTGGCAAAAAAGCTGGGCGCAGTATGGCAAAATGTATGCGGCAATTATTTTAATTTGCATCATCTTTATTCTGGTTAATTATGCATTGTCACGCCTGAGGAGATACGTTTTACGCTGGCAGGACGGTGTTATACGGAATTAATTCATGCCAATATCTATGGGTCTGCGGCTGCACGCCGTATCAAAAGCCTTTTCCCGTCCCGGAAACGGCGCGTCGGTTTGCGTATTAAATACGATTAATTTAGCCATCGCGAAAGAAGAATTTGTTTGTATTGTCGGCCCCAGCGGATGTGGAAAAACAACGCTGCTGATGCTTATCGCCGGGCTTGAAACGGCAACCCGCGGTGAATTATCTCTCAATGAGGCGCTTATTACAGGCCCGTCCCCAGACCGCGCGGTTGTTTTTCAGAAGCCGCTGCTTTTCCCCTGGCTGACGGTGGAAAAAAACGTCTCGCTGGGCGCGCGTATGCAGGGAAAATACGCGCAATACGCCCCTACTATTCAACGTCTGATTCGGGCTGCGGGGCTGGAAGAGTTTAGCCACGCCTATCCCCATCAGCTTTCCGGCGGCATGGCGCAGCGCGTCGCGGTGATCCGCAGTATGGTCACCGACCCAGAAATTTTGCTGATGGATGAGCCGCTGGGGGCGCTGGACGCCTTTACCCGCATGAAAATGCAGGACGAAATCCTCGAAATGTGGCTGAAGAAAAGGCGCATGATGCTGCTGGTAACCCATGATATCGATGAAGCGATCTATATGGGCACCCGTATCCTGATCATGGAGCCGCGTCCGGGACGTATCAAACGGGATATCACAATTGATATGGATTACCCCCGCAACCGAACCAGCGGGCAGTTTCTTGCTTACCGCCAGCAAATTATGCAACTCCTCAATTTTAGCCATGCGGACGCTTAGGTCGCGCACTTACTCTACCAACGGGGGCTGATTATGCGCTTTTTAACCGCTAAGGACAGAAGTAACCGGGATTTTTCAAGACGAGAAGTATTAAAGATTGGTGCCGCCGTCGGCGCGCTGGCGGCATTCAGCTGTCCGGCAAGCCGGGCCTATCCGCTACTAACGGCTGCGGATGAAGATGCGGCATGGCGCAAGGAGCCGGCGTCAGGCCGGACGATCAACATCGGATTCAGCGAAGGGCTGTGCATTGGAACGCTCGGCGTCGCTCATGAGCTGGGGTTCTACGCCGATGAGGGGTTAAAAACGCAGCTGGTGCGCAGCAACACGACGGAAATCGACGCCCTGGGAACGGGCAAGGTCGATGCTTCGGCAGCGCACATCGCCTCGATGCTGGTTCCCGTCGCCAACGGCATCCGGGCGGTCTTTACCGCAGGCGTTCAGACCGGCTGTAAATCACTCTATGTGCTGGCGGCATCGGACATCCGCTCCACCCGCGATCTGGCGAAAAAAACCGTGGCCATTCCCGGCGGCATTGGCAATGCCGACCATAATATCGCGCTGCGCTTTTTTATCGCTGACCACGTCGATCCGCTGGCGATCAAATATAAAGTCACCGATCCCGGCGCGGCGGTGATGGCGATGGAGTCAGGCGAGATTCAGGGGGCCATCCTCAGCGATCAGTTCGCCAAAGGGTTTGTCGATAGCGGAACGCTAAGGATCGTGCGCTCAATTACCTTTGATGAGGACTTTAAGCACGAGGTCTGCTGCGTGCACGCCGTTTCCCGGGATCTCTATGAACAAAGCCCCATCACGGCGGCCAGGCTTACACGCGCCCATGAGCGCGCCAAAAAATGGGTGACGGCGAACCCGACGGAGACCGTGGCGATGATGCTTAAAAACCGCTGGGCCTCTGGCGATCCCTCGCTGGTGCGGGAAATGCTGCTGACCTATGACTTTACCGTGGATGCGCACACCACGGAGCGAACCATCGTCAGGGTGATCGACGACTATAAAAAGCTGGGGATTTTAAACAGCAGAATGGACACCGAAAAGCTCAAAAACCGGCTATGGGATCCAATGGGCGTGGGGGTCTGACCTGCGGCCTGCGCCCTGAGAACAGCAGCGCGCAGGCCCGTCGTGCTATTACGGCTTCGCCACAAAGCCAATGGCGTCGTACACCGCCTTCAGGGTGGCGGAAGCGCGAACGCTGGCCTTCTCCGCCCCCTCTTTCATCACCTTCTGCAGAAAGGCTTCGTCGTTGCGGAAGCGGTGATAGCGCTCCTGCAGCTCGGTCAACATACCGGAAACGGCCTCCGCCACTTCCCCCTTCAGGTGACCATACATCTTGCCTGCAAAATGCTGCTCAAGCTGCGGAATGCTCTGGCCGGTAACGGCGGAAAGAATGTCCAGCAGATTGGAGACGCCGGCTTTGTTCTGCAGATCGTAGCGCACCACCGGCGGCTCGTCGGAATCGGTCACCGCGCGTTTGATCTTCTTCACCACCGACTTAGGATCTTCCAGCAGGCCGATCACGTTGTTGCGGTTGTCGTCCGACTTGGACATCTTCTTCGTCGGCTCCAGCAGGGACATCACCCGCGCGCCGGATTTCGGAATAAACGGCTCCGGCACCTTGAAAATCTCGCCGTACAGGGCGTTAAAGCGCTGGGCGATATCGCGGCTCAGCTCCAGATGCTGCTTCTGGTCTTCGCCGACCGGCACCTGGTTGGTCTGGTAAAGCAGAATGTCGGCCGCCATCAGTACCGGATAGCCAAACAGCCCGGCGTTGATATTCTCCGCATAGCGCGCGGACTTATCCTTGAACTGCGTCATGCGGCTCAGCTCGCCGAAGTAGGTATAGCAGTTCAGCGCCCAGCTCAGCTGCGCGTGCTCCGGCACGTGGGACTGTACGAAGATGGTGCTTTTTTCAGGATCGATGCCGCAGGCCAGGTAAAGCGCGAGAGTATCCAGCGTCGCTTTCCGCAGCTGCTGCGCGTCCTGGCGCACGGTAATGGCATGTTGGTCAACGATGCAGTAGATGCAATGGTAGTCATCCTGCATGTTTACCCACTGACGCAGCGCACCCATGTAGTTGCCAATGGTCAGTTCACCTGAGGGCTGTGCGCCACTAAAAACGATGGGCTTAGTCATTTTTCGATTCCTGATTTTCGCTATGCGGTAGCCCAAGTGCGGGCAATAGTTCATTAAAGGTGTGGAAAACCACGTCCGGTTGGCTGAGGTCGATAGCTTCGCCGTAGTTGTAGCCGTAGGTCAGGCCAACCGACGGACAGCCGGCCGCTTTGGCAGCCTGGATATCATTACGCGAATCGCCGACAAAGAGCAATTGCGCCGGCGCAATCCCCATCAGGCTCGCCACACGCAGCAGCGGCTCCGGGTGCGGCTTTTTGTTCTGCACGTCGTCGCCGCCAATAACCACGCTAAAATAGCCGGCGATATCCAGCGCTTCCAGCAGCGGCGCAACGAACGGCGACGGCTTGTTGGTCACCAGCCCCAGCGGCAGCTCCTTGGCGCGCAGAGCGGCCAGCGTTTCGACCACCTGGGGGAACAGGAAGGTTCCCTCTTCGGCGACCTCGGCATAGTAGCGGTCGAACAGCCTGCGCATTATGCGCGCCTGCGCTTCGACGGGGCCTTCCTCATCGATCGGCGATTTACCCACGGCTTCACGCAGCGTGTCCCGCTCCCGGCGCGCCCAGACGAGCGCGCGCTCCATCAGCACATCGGCACCGTTGCCGATCCAGGTTATCACCCGCGCCTCACCCGCCGTCGGCAGCTCCAGCGCATAGAGCGCCATGTCCACTGCGGCGGCTAATCCCGGCGCGCTGTCCACCAGCGTGCCGTCGAGATCAAAGGCGATGCCCTGAATATCCTGCAGTTTATTCATGACTTACCTTTGCCAGTTCGCTGCGCATTTCATCAATGATTTTTTTGTAGTCCGGCTGGCCGAAAATAGCGGAACCGGCCACGAACATATCGGCCCCCGCCGCGGCGATTTCGCCAATATTGCTCGCCTTCACGCCGCCGTCCACCTCCAGGCGGATATCGTAGCCAGAGGCGTCGATGCGGCGGCGCACTTCACGCAGCTTATTCAGCGTTTGTGGAATAAAAGACTGCCCGCCGAAGCCGGGGTTAACGGACATCAGCAGGATCACGTCGAGCTTATCCATGACATAGTCCAGATAGCTGAGCGGCGTGGCGGGATTGAACACCAGCCCCGCCCTGCAGCCGTGCTCTTTAATCAGCTGAAGCGTGCGGTCAACGTGCCCGGACGCTTCCGGATGAAAGGTAATAATGCTGGCACCCGCCGCGGCAAAATCCGGCACGATACGATCGACCGGCTGAACCATCAGATGCACGTCAACAGGGGCCGTGATGCCGTAGTCACGCAGCGACCTGAGGACCATCGGGCCGATGGTCAGGTTCGGAACATAGTGGTTATCCATGACGTCGAAATGCACGACGTCCGCACCGGCGGCCAGCGCCTTCGCCGTATCTTCGCCCAGACGGGCAAAATCAGCCGACAGAATAGAGGGGGCGATCAAATACTGTTTCATCCGCTTCTCCTTAAGAGTTATTTTTTCGCAGGCGTTGCGGCTCCTGGTTTGTACAATGCCAGCAGTTCGTTCACCTTTTTACGTGTGCCGCCGTTGCTGCTTATACTGCGCTGAACTTTAACGACGTGCAGTTTTGCCAGTTGATACCACTCGCGCGTCAGCGCCGTGTCGTGGTTAGAGATCAGCACCGGAATGCGGTTGTTGACCAGGCCCTCGGCAATTTCCGCCAGATGCGCCTGCTGCGTCAGGCTAAAGCTGTTGGTGTGGTATGCCGTAAAGTTCGCCGTGGCCGACAGCGGCGCATAGGGCGGATCGCAATACACCACCGAGCTGCCGTCCGCCCGGGCCATGCTTTCGGCATAGGATTCGCAGTAGAAAAAGGCATTCTGCGCCTTTTCCGCAAAGTGATACAGCTCCGCTTCCGGAAAATAGGGGCGCTTGTAGCGACCAAACGGCACGTTGAACTCACCGCGCAGGTTATAGCGGCACAGGCCGTTATAGCCAAAGCGGTTCAGGTACAGAAACAGCACCGCGCGCCGAAACGGCTCCTGGCAGGCGTTAAACTCATCGCGCAGCTGATAGTACACTTCGGCCCGGTTGGTCGCGGGCGAAAACAGCTCGCGCGAGGCGTGCACGTACTCTTCCGTACAGCTCTTTACGATGTTGTAGAGACTGATCAAGTCGCTGTTGATATCGGCGAGGATATAACGAGAAAAGTCAGTATTGAGAAACACCGACCCGGCCCCGACAAAGGGCTCAACCAGACATTCGCCCTCGGGTAAATGCCGTTTAATATCATCAAGCAGAGGGTATTTCCCCCCTGCCCACTTCAAAAAAGCGCGTTTTTTCTTCATGCTGACTAACTAATTACACCTTCTCCGGCTGTGGAGAAAGCTCCGACAGCATCCTGCGCTGTAGTCTGGTCCCGCAATGGACGAAACGTCGACCCATTGCGGGACGCAGCCTGTATTACTTCAGATCGGCCTGTACCTGACGCAGCGGTTTTGCCCACGGATTTTTTGCCTGCACATCGGCCGGCAGCGTCGATACCGCGCGTTTCGCATCCTCTTTCGAGGCATACACGCCCGTCACCAGAACATACCACGGTTGCCCGTTGCGCGTCGTCTGGTAAACCACATAGTTTTTCAGATTCTCTTTCTTCGCCCAGCCGTTCAGATTGTCGTAGTTAGAGGAGCTGCTAAGCTGCAGGGTGTAGTGGCCGGCAGGCGCAGACTTCAGCGCGCCAACGTTACCTGTGCTTTTGGCGCTATTCGTCGCCGTTTGTGCAGGCACCGGGCTGGCAGTCGCTTTCGCCGCCGGCGTCGCGGTTTGCGCAGGCGCTGCGCTGGCGGTCGCCTTCGGCGCGGTGGTTGCTGCCGGTGCGGAACTCACCGCCGGAGCCTTCGGCATCGCGGCAGGTTCGCTGGGTTTCGCCTGGGCGGCGGGCTTCGACCCGGCCGGCGTCGTTCTGGCGGCAGGCTGGGTTTTCTTCGGCTCGATCGCCGTCTGCTTACGCTCCGGGCGCGCCGGGGCGGTATGATGCGCGGCGGTCTGACGCGGCGCGCTGTCGCTATGGGATGGCACGACCGGATGGGGCTGGGCGCTGCCGCCGCGAACCGGCGCAACGGTTGCAGGCTCGGTCGGCAGCGTGGAGTTAACCACCGCGTCATTGATCTGCGGAGCGTCCTGGGTCAGGGCGTTATTCAGATTGCCCTGTACCTCGACGCGCTGCTGGCCTTCGCTGACGGCGGGTGCCTGGCCCTGGGTCGGCGTAGAGGCGATCGGTGGCAGAGCGATATCCTGCCGGGAACCGCCCGCCGTCTGTTCAGCGGAGGCGGCGTCCGTCGCGGTCTGAGAGCGGATATTCCGATCGGCGTCATCATCGCCGGAAAGCGCGATGCTCCTTTCACCGGATGCCGTCTGGTTCCCGGAAGGGGAGGTGGGGGATTTCAGGGCGGAGCCGATGCCAACAATAAGCAGCAGGAGTACCAGCACGCCGATGCCCATCATCATGTATTGACGGGATGCGGGGGTAGCGGCGGCCTTTTTTTGCCGGCGCGGATAGCGCTCAGCGCGCTCCTCGCCCACGATATCATCGCTGGATTCATACTCGTCTTCACGCGCTCGCTCGTTCAGGCGAGTCTGACGCCCGCGGGCCGGACGGCGCTCGTCCTCGTCCAGATCGACGTCATCGAAGTTGATCTGCGGCTCACCGCGTTCAGAAGCCTGACGAGAACGACCAGTGCGACGATCGCCGGGATCGGGTTTCAGCTCGTCTTCTGGTTTGAATTCATCCATTTAACACCCCGCTCAAAGGTTAGCGCTTACCACGTTGCCGCTAACCTGAATTTACGCGATCGCCACATGGCCGCAGCGATCTGACCTTTCTTGTTGTTACGCCTGCTGACAGTCAGCAATAGCGCTAAGAACGACTTCATGCGGCACTCCGCCGCGCACTTCGCTTTTCCCTATCGCCAGCGGGAGCACTAAACGTATCTCCCCCGCCAACGTTTTTTTATCACGCAGCATGTGCGGCAGCCAGGCCTGCGCCGACATCTCGCGCGGCCCGCAGGTTGGCAGGCCGGCGCGCTGGAGCAGGGCGATAATCCGCCCGGTGTCCGCCGCGTCAAACTGCCCTAAACGCTCAGACGTTCGCGCCGCCATGACCATTCCCGCCGCGACGGCTTCGCCGTGCAGCCAGTTGCCGTAGCCCATTTCCGCTTCGATAGCGTGACCGTAGGTATGCCCCAGATTCAGTAAAGCACGTAAGCCGGTTTCGCGCTCGTCCGCGGCGACAACTTCGGCCTTCAGCTCGCAGCAGCGGCGAATACAGTATGCCATCGCCGGGCCGTCGAGACGCAGGAGCGCGTCCAGATTCTCTTCCAGCCAGCGGAAAAATTCACCGTCGAGAATAATGCCGTACTTGATGACCTCCGCCAGCCCCGACGCCAGCTCGCGCGCGGGCAGGGTTTTCAGGCAGTCGAGATCCACCACCACGGAGGCGGGCTGATAAAACGCGCCGATCATGTTTTTGCCGAGGGGATGGTTGACCGCAGTTTTGCCGCCGACGGAGGAGTCGACCTGCGACAATAAGGTGGTTGGTACCTGGATGAAGCGTACGCCGCGCTGATAGCTGGCGGCGGCAAAGCCGGTGAGATCGCCAATCACGCCGCCGCCAAGGGCTACCAGCGTGGTATCGCGACCGTGGGATTTCTCCAGCAGCGCGGTAAATACGGTATCCAGCACCGCCAGGCTTTTATAACGCTCGCCGTCGGGAAGAATGACGCTGTCAACTCTGACACCCGCCTGCTCAAGCGCGCGGCGAACCTTGTCAAGGTACAGGGGAGCCAGAGTTTCGTTGGTCACCAGCATGGCCCGCTCGCCTGACTTTAGCGGTAAGAACGAGGCTGGCTCGTTGAACAAACCGGCCGCTATGGCAATGGGGTAACTACGTTCCCCGAGCGTAACAGTAATCCTCTCCATGACGCGACATCCACCTTAATGACTTGCACCCGCGAACCGGGTGCCTGTAAAGCCTGAATCAGCTGCTTTCCAGCATATGAATGATCTGGTTTGCCACAACCTTAGCGCTCTGATCGTCAGTGCGAATGGTTACATCGGCAACCTCTTCATACAACGGGTTGCGCTCGTTGGCCAGCGCTTCAAGCACCTCGCGAGGCGGAGCCTCAACCTGCAGCAACGGACGTTTTTTATCGCGCTGCGTACGCGACAGCTGTTTTTCGATAGTCGTTTCAAGATAGACCACGACGCCGCGCGCGGAGAGACGATTACGGGTTTCACGCGATTTTACAGAACCACCGCCGGTGGCCAGCACAATACCCTGTTTTTCCGTCAATTCGTTGATAATTTTCTCTTCACGATCGCGGAAGCCGTCTTCGCCCTCTACGTCGAAGACCCAGCCCACATCAGCTCCGGTTCGTTTCTCAATCTCCTGATCAGAATCATAAAATTCCATATTGAGTTGTTGAGCTAACTGCCGCCCAATAGTGCTTTTTCCGGCACCCATAGGCCCAACCAGAAAGATATTGCGTTTCTCTGCCATTTTTTCGGTACTACTAAGACTATTCGTTAATGATAAACCCGCGTCGCGGACACTGAGCGCTGCAGGACATGAACTGAAACCTCATAAGATATTGCGAGAGTCAGACTGAAAATTATCTCAATACTCAAGCGGGTTTGGCAACTGAATAAATCGCCATCCCCCCGCTTTTCAGGCCGCGACAAGCGTGGCGTTGCGCAAACATCAGACCCATTGAAAAGCGGCGCGGCCAGACAAGACGAAACGGGCCAGGAACATACTGCCGGAAAGGCAAAGGGTATTTATGTACACATGAGCGATGAAAAGTACCGACTCTCAAATCGGTACTCCTTGTATGCTAAATACCTCCGTACGTCAAATCTCTGCGCCGGGTAAATTGCAAAAGCAGCGGCGCTGAATGCCTCAATTATTCGTTCGGGACCAGCCGTGGCGTGATAAAAACCACCAGTTCGCGGCGCTCATTTTCTTTGCCATCATGACGGAACAGCTGGCCGAGCCAGGGGATATGCCCCAGCAGCGGCACGCTCTCTTTGTCGGACCGGCTTTTGCGCGAAAAAATGCCTCCCAGCGCGAGGGTTTCACCGCTGTTGACCTCCACCTGGGTTTCAATCTCCTGCTTATCGATGGTCATTATTTCGCCGTCCGCCTGCTGCAGCACCTGCCCCGGCACGTTCTGGCTGATGTGCAGCTTCAGACGAATACGCCCGTTCGCCAGCACCGTCGGCGTCACCTCCATCCCCAGCACCGCTTCTTTAAACTCCACCGACGTGGCACCGCTCTCCCCGCTGGAGACCTGATAGGGGATATCGCTGCCCTGCTTAATGCTGGCGGGCTGCAGGTGCGACGCCAGCAGCCGCGGGCTGGCGATAATATCAAGCTGCTGCTTTTGCTCCAGGGCCGACAGTTCCAGATCCAGCAGGCGACCGTTGATACGACCAATATTAAAGCCAACCCGCGTGGCGGCACCGATCACGGAAAGATCCCCGTTAATTCCGCTAACCTGGCCCTTAGCCCCCGCGCTCTGCGACTCCGCCAGGGTCCACTTGACCCCCAGCTCGCGCAGGCTTTTTTCGTTGATGGTCACGATATGCGCCGCCAGCTCAACCTGGGCCACCGGCAGGTCCATCTGCCGCACCCACTGCTCCAGCGTCGCCAGCGCGGCTTTATGGTCGCGAAGCAGCAGCCGGTTGGTGCGGCTATCCACGGTCATGCTCCCCCTGGCGCTCAGCAGCTTCTCGCCAAGCTTCGCCAGCTCGCCCGCATCGGCATAGCGCAGCGCGAGGCTGCGCTGCTCCAGCGGCAGATTCGCCTGCCGCCGCGCCTGCTCGGCCGCCTGACGCGCCGCGTTCTCATTCTGCCAGCTTACGGAATGGACGTGCAGAATATTGCCCTCCTGGCGCAGCACCAGTCCGGCGCTTTTTACCACCACCCGCAGCGCCTGCTGCCAGGGCACGTTCTGCAGACGTAATGAGATCGCGCCGCTGACGTCCGGCGAAACGATCAGATTTTTATTGTGCTGCTCGGCCAGCGCCTGCAGGACCTGCGCCACCGGCACCTCATCCACCACCAGGGTGACGTTGGGCGCTTTTGCCGCCTGTGCGCTGAAGAGAGCCGCCATCAGCGCCGCGGCGATCCATCGCTTCATCCACTTCTTCTCCTTGTCGCTGCCACCGCCACCGGGGCGGATCGCACTTTTTGTCGTTGATCAGGGTAATGCTCTGCATCGTCACCCGGGAGACCGTCCAACCGTTTTCCAGCACGTCATTGCGCTCCACCCGGTGCCACCTCTGCGCGCTGTCCCGGACGAGAGCGATGGGGCGCGCTCCGCAGCTCACCACCCCCTGATAACGCCACCCGGCAAGCTCCCCCGTGCGGCAGTGGTCTACAGGCGGCTGAAACGGATCGCGCAGGCCGGTCAACAGAAGTAACGAAACGCCCGCCAGCAGCCGCCTCATCGGCCCCGCTCCAGCTGCAGCGTCAGGCATAACGCATCACCATCCGGCTCAAGCGTGAAGCGGCTGACGCGCATATCCTGCGCCGCCAGGCGGACAAACAGCGGCCCCATCTCCGACCAGCGCATTCTGACGCTCAGCTCGCCCCCCGCGCCGGCAGGCTGCCAGCGCACCAGATGAACTGCCGGGGTCTGAAAGGCGAGCGGAGAGAAGGAAAGCGCCTGCGCCCGGGGAGCGTCGGCCCGGCGCTCCGGCAGGGCCGCCAGCTGCCGTAGCTCTGGCCACAGGGTGCGGTTGGCTTCCTGCTGTCGCAGCAGCGCCCCGACAACCGGCGGCCGCCCTCCGGGCAGGCCCAGGACCGCCAGCAGGCTCAGCGCCAGCGTCCAGCCGCCCCAGAAAAGGCAGCGCACCCGCGGTGACAAATTGCACCAGCCGTCAGTCAGCCTGCGCATCGTCGTCCGCCCTCGTTAGCTGATAGAAAAACTGCCAGCGCCCCTGGGCGTCCTGCTGCACGGCCCCGGTTCTGCTGAGCAAAAAGGCGGACTGGCGGTCTAGCGATTGCTCCAGCTCCGCCAGCGCCGCCAGGTTTAACGCCAGCCCCGTTAGCGACAGCGCCCCCTGCTGAAAGGCGATCTGCGTCAGCCACGCCCGCTCGGGCAGTAAGGCGGCAAGCCCCTGAAGCGCGGGCTGCCAGCGCCGGGTCTCATCCCGCAGCCGCGCTCTGCGCTCCGCTTCCAGCCACAGCAGACGGCGCGCCTGCAGGCGGAGTCTGGCGGCCTGCAGCGCGGCGGTACAGCGGGTCTCAGCGACATACTGGGCGTCACCGATCCGCCGCGCGGTCTCGGCCTTAAGGTAATAGCAAGACGAGATGCCGAAAACCGCCAGCAACGCGCCGACAAACCGCACGCTCCAGCGGCGCAGGCAGGCCGTTCGCCGGGCTTCGCGCCAGGGCAGGAGGTTGACCGGGCCGTTCATATCTGCACCTCGCCCAGCGCCAGCCCAAGCGCGACGGCAAAAGCATGGCCCCCGTCGGGAACGGGTGGCTGGCGGACGGAGACCGCGCGCCAGGGATCGAAATCATCCGGACGGCTGAAGGCGATCGCCTCAGGCGGGAGGGAGAGCTGCGCCGCCAGCGCCGTCGCATCGTCCAGCGTCCCGGCCGCCCTTCGTCCCCAGGCGTAGCGCGTGGCCCACAGCCACTGCGCCTCATCGCGCCAGACCAGACAGCGCTGTTCCGACGGCAGATAGGGCAGCAGGCGCTGCAGCGCACAGGCGTCCGGCGTCACGGCGGCAACCCGGAGGTTAAGGGTTTGCGCCAGCGTTAGCAGGGTCGCTATTTCCCGGCTTTGCACGGCGGTGACGTTAAAGGCCGGAGCGAGGGCGTCATCACCGTAGTCAAAGCGCAGCGCGTCCGATTCCATATTCAGCTCGCGGGCCAGCGTACCGCCCAGCCACGCGCTCTGCTCGCGCTCGCGCAGGGCCATGGAGGGACGCGGCAGGCTTTTCTGCACCGTACGACCGGTCGGGAAAGAGAGGTGCAGCCGGTGACGGCGGGGCAGTTCCCGGCTCCAGGGTCGCAGCGTCCGGGTAAGCAGCTCAGGGTCGCGAATATACCCGTCGTCAATCACCCCCGGCGTCAGCGGCAGACGCCACCAGCGCTGGAGCTGCCAGCCCGTCGCGAGTTTCGTCACGGCGACCGCCAGCGCCACATGCTGCTGAATATGAAGGCCAATTTTCCAGAATCTGAAAGCCATGATCGTCGATCTCCTTATCACCCGTCGCTCTTACGGGTATATCAATGCGTCTGGCTTGCCTTTATACTACCGCGCGTTTGTTTATAAACTGCCCAAATGAAACTAAATGGGAAATCGCCAGTGAAGTTCGTAAAGTATTTATTGATCCTTGCAGTATGTTGCATCCTGCTGGGAGCAGGCTCGATTTATGGTCTTTACCGCTATATCGAGCCGCAGCTGCCTGACGTCGCGACGCTAAGAGACGTACGTCTGCAAATTCCGATGCAAATCTACAGCGCCGACGGCGAGCTGATCGCGCAATATGGCGAGAAACGGCGAATTCCGGTAACGCTGGAGCAGATGCCCCCGGAGATGATCAAAGCCTTCATCGCGACGGAAGACAGCCGCTTTTATGAGCATCATGGGGTGGACCCGGTAGGGATCTTCCGCGCAGCCAGCGTGGCGCTGTTCTCCGGCCGTGCGACCCAGGGGGCGAGCACCATCACCCAGCAGCTGGCGAGAAACTTCTTCCTCAGCCCTGAGCGCACCCTGATGCGTAAAATTAAGGAAGTCTTCCTCGCCATCCGCATTGAGCAGCTGCTGAGTAAAGATGAGATCCTTGAGCTGTATCTGAATAAAATTTACCTGGGCTACCGCGCCTACGGCGTTGGGGCCGCGGCGCACGTTTATTTCGGCAAAACCCTCGATCAACTCAGCCTGGGCGAAATGGCGGTGATTGCCGGCCTGCCAAAGGCCCCCTCCACCTTTAACCCGCTCTATTCGCTGAACCGCGCCACCGCCCGCCGTAACGTGGTGCTGTCGCGGATGTTGAGCGAAGGCTATATCACCCAGGCGCAGTACAACCAGGCGCGTAGCGAAGCCATCAACGCCGGCTATCACGCCCCGGAAATCGCCTTCTCCGCCCCCTGGCTTACTGAAATGGTGCGCCAGGAGATGTACGCCCGCTATGGCGAAAGCGCCTATGAAGACGGCTACCGCATCTACACCACCATCACCCGCAAGGTTCAGCAGGCGGCGGAGCAGGCGGTGCGCAATAACGTACTGGATTACGATATGCGCCACGGCTATCGCGGCCCGGCAAACGTCCTGTGGAAAGTGGGAGAAACGCCCTGGAGCAAAGAGAAGATCGTTGAGACGCTGAAGGCGCTGCCAACCTACGGACCGCTGCTGCCGGCGGTGGTCACCGGCGTCGCCCCGCAGGAGGCAACCGCCCTACTGGCGGACGGCACCCCGGTGACGCTGCCGATGGCGGGGTTGCGCTGGGCGCGCCCTTACCGCTCCGATACCCAGCAGGGATCGACACCGCGCAAAGTCACCGACGTCGTGCAGGCGGGACAGCAGATTTGGGTTCGCCGGATGGGCAGCGACTGGTGGCTGGCGCAGGTGCCGGAGGTTAACTCGGCGCTGGTCTCCATCAACCCGCAGAACGGTGCGGTGCTGGCGCTGGTCGGCGGATTCGACTTCAACCAGAGCAAGTTTAATCGCGCCACCCAGGCGCTGCGTCAGGTCGGCTCCAACATCAAACCGTTTCTCTATACCGCGGCGATGGATAAAGGCCTGACCCTCGCCAGCCTGCTGAACGACGTGCCGATCTCCCGCTGGGACGCCGGTGCCGGCTCCGACTGGCGTCCCAAAAACTCGCCGCCGCAGTACGCCGGGCCGATTCGCCTGCGCCAGGGGCTGGGGCAGTCGAAGAACGTAGTGATGGTACGCGCCATGCGCGCCATGGGGGTGGACTACGCGGCGGAGTATCTGCAGCGTTTCGGCTTCCCGGCGCAAAACATCGTGCGTACTGAATCGCTGGCGCTGGGCTCGGCCTCCTTTACGCCGCTACAGGTGGCGCGCGGCTACGCGGTGATGGCCAACGGCGGCTTTCTGGTGGACCCCTGGTTTATCAGCAAAGTTGAGAACGATCAGGGTGGTACGATTTTTGAAGCACAGCCGAAGATCGCCTGTCCGGAATGCAATATCCCGGTCATTTACGGCGATACTCCGAAGCTGAACGCTCTGGAAAATAGCGATGTGGAAGATGTCTCCCTCTCTCAGGAGCAGCAGAATACCCCCGTACCGATGCCGAGGCTTGAGCAGGCCAACCAGGCGCTGGTCGCCCGGAACGGGAAGCAGGAGTACGCCCCGCACGTGATCAATACGCCGCTGGCGTTCCTGATCAAGAGCGCGCTGAACAGCAATATCTTCGGCGAACCGGGCTGGATGGGCACCGGTTGGCGCGCGGGTCGCGACCTGAAGCGCCGCGATATCGGTGGGAAAACCGGGACCACCAACGGCTCGAAAGACGCCTGGTTCTCCGGCTACGGCCCCGGCGTGGTCACCTCGGTGTGGATAGGCTTTGACGATCATCGCCGCGATCTGGGGCGCACCACCGCCTCCGGCGCGATTAAGGATCAGATCTCCGGCTATGAGGGCGGCGCGAAGAGCGCGCAGCCGGCCTGGGATGCCTATATGAAGGCGGTACTGGAGGGGGTTCCCGAACAGCCGTTAACGCCGCCGCCGGGGATCGTAACGGTGAATATCGATCGCAACACCGGGCAGCTGGCAAGCGGCGGCAACAGCCGCGCGGAGTATTTTATCGAAGGTACTCAGCCAACGCAGCAGGTGGTGCGCGAAGTCGGCACCACGATTATTGATAACGGCGAAACGCAAGAACTGTTTTAAGCGTCCTGCGCCCGGCACTTTTCCCGCCGGGCCTCTTTCCCGCCTCATTTTTCGACAGTGAAAAGGCGTTATCATCCGGGGGCAACCGCCGACGGCATGGGATAAGATCTGTGAAGTGATGAGGCGGCGTTTTCTGGCCTGGCGGAGAGGGCGATGCCACCCGGCCCTTGCCCGCTCACAAAACGGGCAAAATCAGATTAAACCCGGCCCTGTCCCCGCAGCCACTCCCGAACCAGAAACAGCGCGCTAACGTTGCGCGCTTCGGTGAAATCAGGATCGTCCAGCAGATCCATCAGATGCGCCAGCGGCCAGCGCACCTGCGGTAGCGGCTCCGGCTCGTCGCCTTCCAGCGACTCCGGATACAGACTTTCAGCCACCACGATGTTCATTCTGCTGGAAAAATAGGAGGGGGCCATGCTGAGCTTTTTCAGGAACGTCAGATCCCCGGCCCCAAATCCCACCTCCTCCTTTAGCTCGCGGTTCGCGCCTTCAAAAACCGTTTCGCCAGGATCAATCAGGCCCTTGGGGAATCCCAGCTCGTAGGATTCGGTTCCTACCGCATATTCGCGGATCAGGATCAGGCAATCGTCAACGATTGGCACAATCATTACCGCTTCATGGTTTGATGGTCGCATACGTTCATAGACGCGACGCACGCCGTTGCTGAACTCCAGGTCCACGCTTTCAACGTTAAACAGCTGTGACTGCGCGACGGTCCTGACCTTCAGAATGGTGGGTTTTTGTAATGATTTGCTCATCGTGAGAATCTATGCAGTGAAAACTGCGTTTATTGTGCGATATGCAGCACGGTTTCGGCAATGCGTATTGCCGTTTATTTACATTTACGCAACCTTCCAATATTAAATTCATCGCAAGTTAGTGGGGTTAATAGCTTGAAATACCTCCAGGAATTTGCTGATATCCCATTTTTGCGGGTTTTGCTATGATCTGCATTCAGCAGGATGCGCTTAAGATGCTCAAGTTACGCTCCACGCTTGCCGATAGCCCACTGCTGAATCGCGTGTACCGTGGCGGGGTACGATAAATCACGCCTGAAACCCTTAATCGGGCGTGGCGTCGGCGCGGGGCCAGAAGCGCGTAATTAAGGCGCAGGTCGTGGTTCAATGACCATACAGCGTTCGCATTTCTGGCTCGCGTTCCGCAGGTCTGGGGGTCATTCAGGTCCGTCGCCGCGCGACTCGCCGCGCATTCAGAATAACCAAACCTTACGGCTCGCGCCTTGCTCCGGACCCGAATGGCCGCCAGCGACGCTCAAGAACAATTAAGGGACACAGCCTAAGTACGATGGGGATAGCATGAGCACCACTCTCTTTTTTATCGCGGCCCTGCTGGCCTGCTCGCTGCTGGCGGCAGTGCTGCTCAGCGCGCGCGCCAGGCGGCGAAATCTCCCCTGGCCCCACGCCTTCCCGGACGCGGCAACCCGCAAGCTGACGTCCGCCGAGCGCAGCGCGGTGGAAAACTATCTCGAAAATCTTAGCCAGACTCTGGGCGCGCCGGGGCCGACCGGGGCCAGCACCGCGCCGGTATCGCTGTCGCTCAACGCTCAAAGCGGCAACGTCATCTCCCTCGTCCACGCCATCACGCGCTATGGCATCACCGCCGACGATCCTAACAGATGGCGCTATTTTCTTGATTCAATTGAGGTGCATCTGCCGCCCTTCTGGGAGCAGTACATCAATGATGAAAACAGCATCGAACTGATCCTGACCGATACGCTGCCGCTGGTTATTTCCCTCAACGGACATACCCTGCAGGAGTACGCCCAGGAGAATCGCGGCTACGCGCTGCAGCCTGCCAGCGCGACCCAGGCGTCAATCCGCGGCGAAGAGAGCGAACGGATCGAGCTGCTGAGTATTCGCCATGAGACGCACGAGGAGCACGCCCTTAACCGCCCCACCGGCTGTCGCGAAGCGCTGCTTATCGTGGCGTCATTTCTGCTGTTCTTCTTCTGCCTGGTCGCGCCGGACGTTTTTGTCTCCTGGCTGGTCGGCGGCGCTCTGCTGCTGCTGGCGGCGGGAGGCTGGGGGCTGTTCGCCCCGCCGACGAAAAACGCGCTCCGGGAGATTCACTGCCTGCGCGGCACGCCGCGTCGCTGGGGGCTGTTCGGGGAAAACAATCAGGAACAAATCAATAACATCTCTCTGGGCATTGTCGATCTGCTCTACCCTCCCCACTGGCAGCCCTATATCGCCCAGGATCTGGGTCAGCAAACGGATATTGATATCTATCTCGATCGTCACGTCGTTCGTCAGGGCCGCTTTCTCTCCCTGCACGACGAGGTCAAGCACTTCCCGCTGCAGCGCTGGGTGCGCAGTACCGTCATTGCCGCCGGCTCGCTGCTGGTGCTGTTTATGCTGCTGATCTGGATCCCGCTGGATATGCCGATCAAATTCACCCTGTCCTGGATGAAAGGGGCGCAGACCATCGAGGCGACCAGCGTTAAGCAGCTTGAGGCGTCGGGCGTCCGGGTTGGCGATACGCTGCACCTGAGCGGGACCGGAATGTGCAGCATCCCGGCGGCCGGCAGCTGGAAGGCCCGGAGCAACCTGCCTTTTATGCCGTTCGACTGTTCGCAGATCGTCTGGAACGATGCCCGTCCGCTGCCGCTGCCGGAATCCGAGCTGGTCGATAAAGCGATGGCGCTCTCCCAGGCGCTCAACCGCCAGCTGCATCCGAAAGCGAATGATGACTCCCGGGTCAGCGCCTCGCTGCGCTCGGCAATACAGAAATCCGGCATGGTGCTGCTGGACGATTTTGGCGACATCGTGCTGAAAACCGCCGATCTGTGCGCCGCCGACGACGAGTGCGTACGGCTGAAGAACGCGCTGGTCAACCTCGGCAACAGCAAGGACTGGAACGCGCTGGTCAAACGCGCTAACGCCGGCAAGCTGAACGGCGTGAACGTGCTGCTGCGCCCGGTCAGCGCGGAGTCGCTGGACAACCTGGTGACCACCTCGACGGCCCCCTTTATTGTGCGTGAAACGGCCAGAGCCGCCCAGTCGCTGAACAGCCCGGCACCGGGCGGATTCCTGATCGTCAGCGATGAAGGCAGCGAGCTGGTGGATCAAAGCTATCCCTCCGTTTCCCTGTACGATTATCCGGCCCTGGAACAGTGGGGTGCCTTCCAGCGCCTGGCCCAGACGCTGATGCAGACGCCGTTCAGCGCCGAGGGGATCGTCACCAGCCTGTACACCGA
Organism: Intestinirhabdus alba; assembly: GCF_009711095.1. Classification (GTDB taxonomy): domain Bacteria; phylum Pseudomonadota; class Gammaproteobacteria; order Enterobacterales; family Enterobacteriaceae; genus Intestinirhabdus; species Intestinirhabdus alba. The sequence continues at coordinate 15,858 of NZ_WMJZ01000023.1, read as the reverse complement.
CGCCAACGGCACCCGCCATATCGGCCTGCATCGCATTCCGGATCGCGCAGGCCTGTGGCGCTATCTTGGCACCACGCTGCTGATGCTGGCCATGCTGGGCAGCGCGCTCTACAACGGCATACAGGCGTTTCGCCGCTACCAGCAGCATCGTGTCCGCATTGTGAAAATCCAGCAGTATTACGCCAGCTGCCTGAACCCACAGCTGATCGCCTCCGCTGAAAATACGCCAGACTAGTGGCGTCGAAGGACACTGCGCGATCCGCCCATGCGGCAGGTATGCTACCCTGTCGCACAGGCTGTTTCCTTCTGTAGAGTACCCCTGGGTATGTACACAACGTCATCTATTATGCTTTGGCAACGCGGGATTTTTTCCGGCTGCGGGCTGCCTTTGTTAAGGCTCCAGCATCTCCACCCCGCCCTTTGTAATCCCGCTGATGCCGGTAGCCGGAACCGCTGCGGCGAGGGGCGAACTGAAAAATGAAACAGATAACTATCGCCTGGCGAGAGGTCGACACCGTTCTGCTGGATATGGACGGTACGCTGCTCGATCTGGCGTTCGATAACTATTTCTGGCAGACCCTGGTGCCGGAAGCCTGGGCCGCGCAGCAGGGTATTTCACCACAGGCGGCGCGGGAGCGAATACGCGAACAGTACCACGCGGTGCAGCACAGGCTGGAGTGGTACTGTCTTGATTACTGGAGCGAGCGGCTGGGGCTGGACATCCGCGCCATGACGACCGAAATGGGGCCTCGTGCCGCTCTGCGCGAGGATACGCTGCCGTTTCTTCAGGCGCTGAAAGCCTGCGGCAAGCGGCGCATTCTGTTGACCAACGCCCACCCGCACAATCTTGCCGTCAAGCTGGCGCATACCGGCCTTGCCTCACACCTTGATTTATTGCTTTCCACCCACACATTTGGTTATCCCAAAGAGGATCGGCGGTTATGGCACGCGGTGGTTGAGGAGACGGGCATAGCGGCGCAGCGAACGCTGTTTATTGACGACAGCGAGCCTGTTCTTGACGCCGCCGCGCGATTCGGCATTCGTTACTGCCTCGGCGTAGCCAACCCCGACTCCGGCCTGGCAGAAAAGCCGTTTGCCCGCCACCCGTCGCTGAACGACTACCGACGGCTGATCCCCTCGCTTATGTAAAGGAGGCGTGATGAAAGACAAACCCGCTGATGAGGTCCGGCTGGATAAGTGGCTATGGGCCGCGCGGTTCTACAAAACCCGGGCGCTGGCCCGCGAGATGATTGAAGGCGGCAAGGTGCACTACAACGGACAGCGCAGCAAGCCGGGCAAGCTCGTCGAGCTGAACGCCACCTTAACCCTGCGCCAGGGAAACGACGAGCGGACGGTGGTGGTAAAAGGTATCATTGGGCAACGTCGTCCGGCAAGCGAAGCCGCCATGCTGTATGAAGAGACGGCCGAAAGCGTGGAAAAACGCGAGAAAACGGCGCTGGCGCGTAAACTTAACGCGCTGACCATGCCCCATCCGGAGAGACGGCCAGATAAAAAAGAGCGCCGCCACCTGTTACGATTTAAACATGGCGACAGCGAATAGCTGCCGCCCGCAAGAGAGATGATTATGCCGCAACATGACCAATTACATCGCTATCTGTTTGAAAACTTTGCCGTACGCGGCGAGCTGGTAACCGTTTCGGAAACCCTGCAGCAGATCTTCGACAACCACGCCTACCCCCAGCCGGTCAAAACCGTGCTGGCCGAGCTGCTGGTCGCCACCAGCCTGCTGACCGCCACGCTGAAGTTCGCTGGCGATATCACCGTCCAGCTGCAGGGCGACGGCCCGATGAACCTGGCGGTGATCAACGGCAACAACAGCCAGCAGATGCGCGGCGTGGCGCGCGTGCAGGGCGACGTGCCGGAAAACGCGGATCTGAAAACGCTGGTCGGCAACGGCTATCTGGTCATCACCATCACGCCGGAAGAGGGCGAGCGCTACCAGGGCGTCGTCGGCCTGGAGGGCGAGACGCTGGCCGCCTGCCTGGAAGATTACTTCCTGCGCTCTGAACAGCTGCCGACGCGCCTGTTCATCCGCACCGGCGAGGTGGACGGCAGGCCCGCTGCGGGCGGTATGCTGCTGCAGGTTATGCCGGCGCAGAACGCCCAGGCGGACGACTTCGATCACCTGGCGACCCTGACCGCCACCATCAAAACGGACGAGCTGTTAACCCTGCCGGCCACCGACGTGCTATGGCGGCTGTACCATGAAGAAGAGGTGACTCTTTACGATCCGCAGGACGTGGAGTTCAGGTGCACCTGCTCCCGCGAGCGCTGCGCCGGCGCGCTGAAAACCCTGCCGGACGAAGAGATAGACAGCATCCTGGCCGAGGATGGCGAGATCGATATGCACTGTGACTACTGCGGTAGCCACTATGTTTTCAACGCCATGGATATCGCGGAAATTCGCAACAACGCCTCTCCCGCCGATCCGCAGGTACACTAAGCGCCTCTCCGGCAGCCGAAGGCGGCTGTCGGACACAGTCTAATAATAAATCAGCTCCAGCCGCTCGCCGTTAATAACGGTGTCGCGCCAGACCTTCGGCGCAGAGTTCAGCTGACGTGCGGCTGCGGCCTGCAGAAGTTTATCCTTGCTCAACGACGGCGGTAGAGAGCCAACGCCTTTCACTTTCCACCCGTTATCGATAAAGTGATAAATCAGGATATTGGCGTCGCCAAAGACGTACAGCATCAGCTCCGACTTACCGTCATCGTTAAGATCCTGTTCGACGACTACGCACGCATCCTGTTCAACGCAGGGTGAAATGTCATAGGTGGTCTTTATCAACGCGCTCCAGAACGCCGGTTCCGGTGCCCTGCTGCCGGGTGCCAGCACTACCCTTTTCACCAACCCCTCTGCGCTCAACGCCTTAATCGCACTCTGTTGATCGCGCAGAATGCGTTCCAGCACTCGCTTACGCTCCGGGTCCGCGATATAGCGTTCATCTTTTCGCAGCTGCTCCAGCGCCTCATGTCCGGGCCTGCCGCTCTGCTGCAGCATATATAAACTCACCTCATCGGCATCAATACTGCCACTACGATACAGCGCCATATGGCTGTTAACGCTAATGCGCCAGACGTCGAGCACAGGGGATAACAGCAGCAGTTGTATGCCCAACGCCAATAGCGAAACGCCCAGGACCACCTTTCCCTGCAGCCGCTGTGCATTGTACCGACGCAGTAAAACGCTCAACAGATAGCCGAGAGACCAGACCAGCGCCACCAGAGTGACCAGCACACCGTACAGCCGTTGCGGCGTCCAGCCGTACTGCTCAATACGCTGCCACAGCGCCCAGCCGGCGAGCAGGACATAAACCGGCGCGATCGGCAGCGAGGCGTGGATCGGATAGCGCAGCGCACGGGGCCAGGGCGACGTCTTGCTCTGCGGTTCACGCACGGCGGTCATTAATATCAGCAGCGTCAGGGCCAGCGTTAACAGCAATCCGGCCGCAGAAAAGCGCCGGGAAAGCGTCGCCAGCCCGGTGAAAGGCAAGGTGGCTATAAACACCAGCGCCAGCAGCGCAAACAGCGGCAGCAGGCCGGTAGCCATCAGCGTCAGCAGCTTTTGCATCGCCGCAACCAGCCGCCCGTGGGTGCGCGCCAGAATCGCCCCCAGGGCACTGATAAGGCCCAACATAATGTAAACCATCCCCTCGGTATCAAAGAAAAGGGTGTGAAAAAATGAAATACCTATCTGTTCGAACATCTGGCTCCAGAGCAGAAGCGCCAGCAGGAGAAGGCCGTAGAGCGTCAGAACCAGCAGCAGGGTTAACGCATTACGCCAGGCATTGGTATAAAAATGGGCATAGCGTGACGCTCCGGCAGATGGCCACAGGTGGTACTGGATCCAGGGCAAAGCCAGCATGGCGATAAAAAGTAAATGAAAACTGTAGAGAACATAGATATCGGTCTGCTCCCACACCTCAATATGCTGCCTCAGCCAGAAGCCCGTAGCTGACACCACGGCGGCAATAAGCGCCATCCAGCCCCACAGCGCCCGCTGTCTGAAGGAGGTGACGGTTAACAACAGCATCGCGGAGCAAACCATAATGGCGGGGATACCGTAGAACATCCAGCCGCTGCTCTGCGGTACAAGCCAGGCGCTTATCAGATAACAGACCATCCCCTGCAGCAGGCCGGTGACTACCATGCCGTAGCGAGCGGCGCGTGAAAGTTCAACACTCTCCATGTGCTTATCCCGAATAAAGGTAAAGGGTGGAAGTATCGCATCCCGGCCGACAAAAAGGACGACGGCACCTCCGTTTCAGAAAATATCAATGCGAGGTGAATCGATATACTAAATGTTATTGTTACGTGAATTTCTTACGTGAATGCGATTACACTCACATTACCCCCCACAAAAACACGACTTTTTAACGTTAATAGAACATTTTTCTCAACAAAAAAGGCTTTCCTGCCATAATAAGTGCCGCTTCGTGACGGGAGTCACAGCGTTTTCAGTCGATCGTGATGTTGACCAGATAAATAAATCATGAGCCTTGTCGCGGTTAACAAACGCAAAAAAACCTTACTATTTCAGGTAATTCATCTTGGTTAAGGAGCAGTAAAATGCGCGCGAATACCCGCTTATCTCCGCAGGATCTCAAGGCTTATGGTATCAATGACGTCGAGGATATCGTCTACAATCCCGATTATGAAACCCTCTATCAGGAAGAGTGCGATCCGGCCCTGCAGGGCTACGAGCGCGGCGTCCTGACAAACCTTGGCGCTGTTGCCGTCGATACCGGTATTTTTACCGGCCGTTCACCGAAGGATAAATATATCGTCCGCGATGACACTACCCGCGACACCTTCTGGTGGTCCGACAAGGGCAAAGGCAAAAACGACAACAAGCCGCTCTCTCCAGAAACATGGCAGCACCTGAAAAGCCTGGTTACCCAACAGCTCTCCGGCAAACGTCTGTTCGTTATCGACGCCTTCTGCGGTGCCAACCCCGATACCCGCCTTTCCGTACGCTTCATCACCGAGGTCGCCTGGCAGGCCCATTTCGTCAAAAACATGTTTATTCGTCCGAACGACGAGGAGCTGTCCGGCTTCAAACCTGACTTTATCGTGATGAACGGCGCGAAGTGCACCAACCCGCAGTGGAAAGCGCAGGGGCTGAACTCTGAAAACTTCGTCGCCTTCAACCTGACCGAGCGTATTCAGCTGATTGGCGGCACCTGGTACGGCGGCGAAATGAAGAAAGGGATGTTCTCGATGATGAACTACCTGCTGCCGCTGAAGGGTATCGCCTCCATGCACTGCTCCGCCAACGTCGGCGAAAAAGGCGACGTGGCGGTCTTCTTCGGCCTGTCCGGCACCGGTAAAACCACCCTCTCCACCGATCCGAAACGCCGCCTGATCGGCGACGACGAGCACGGCTGGGACGATGACGGGGTGTTTAACTTCGAAGGCGGCTGCTATGCGAAAACCATTAAGCTGTCGAAGGAGGCGGAGCCGGAAATCTATAACGCCATTCGCCGCGACGCGCTGCTGGAAAACGTCACCGTGCGCGCGGACGGCTCCGTCGACTTCGACGACGGCTCGAAAACCGAAAACACCCGCGTCTCCTACCCGATCTACCATATTGAGAACATCGTTAAGCCGGTATCGAAGGCGGGCCACGCCGGCAAAGTGATCTTCCTGACCGCCGACGCCTTCGGCGTGCTGCCGCCGGTCTCCCGCCTGACGGCGGAGCAGACGCAGTACCACTTTCTCTCCGGCTTTACCGCCAAGCTGGCGGGCACCGAGCGCGGCATCACCGAACCGACGCCAACCTTCTCCGCCTGCTTCGGCGCGGCGTTCCTGTCGCTGCACCCGACCCGCTACGCGGAGGTGCTGGTAAAACGTATGCAGGCGGCGGGCGCTCAGGCATACCTGGTCAACACCGGCTGGAACGGCACCGGTAAGCGCATCTCGATTAAAGACACCCGCGCCATTATCGACGCCATTCTGAACGGCTCGCTGGATGAGGCGGAAACCTTCAGCCTGCCAATATTCAACCTGGCGATCCCAGTCGAACTGCCCGGCGTGGATACCCGTATTCTCGACCCGCGCGGCACCTATGCATCACCGGAGCAGTGGCAGGAAAAAGCCACCGCGCTGGCGAAGCTGTTTATTGAAAATTTTGAGAAGTATACCGATACGCCGGCGGGCGCGGCGCTGGTCAGCGCCGGCCCGAAGCTGTAAGTTCCTGATTACCGCGCAGCCCCCCTCTCCGTACGGAGAAGGGGTTTTTACGTCCGGCGAACGCCGGGCGTTGGGTTATCCCACTTTCGCCGCGCTCTGAACGAGCGCCGCCGGCACCGGCAGCCAGGCGCGAATGGACAGCCCGCCCCGCTCGCTGACGCCGATCTCCAGCATCCCGTTATGGTTATCAATAATGCGCTGGACGATCGCCAGCCCAAGCCCGGCACCGCTGGTACTGCGGGCGCTGTCGCCGCGCACAAAGGGCTGGAACAGATGCTTGCGCTGTTCGGGTTTGATTCCCGGCCCGTCGTCTTCCACCTGGAACCAGGCGCGCTGCAGCGCCGTTCCGCTGCTGACCTTAATCCAGCCGTTGCCGTAGCGGGCGGCATTCACCACCATATTAGCGACGGCGCGCTTAATTGACAGCGGGTGCATCCGCACCTGAATGCTGCCCGGCTGCAGCGCGGTATCGATTTCCCGCTCATAGCCGCTCTCGGCCGCCACCACTTCCCCCAGCACGGCGTTGAGATCCGCCAGCTCCATCGGCATCTCCTGCCCGGTGCGCAGGTAGTCGATAAACTGCTCAATGATGGCGTTGCACTCTTCAATGTCCTTATTGATTGATTCGGCGAGATAGCCATCCTGCTCGCCCATCATCTCTGTCGCCAGTCGGATGCGCGTCAGCGGCGTGCGCAGGTCGTGGCTGACCCCCGCCATCAGCAGCGTGCGATCGTCGGCCAGCTGCTTCACGCCCGCCGCCATATGGTTAAAGGCGCGGGTGACCGAGCGCACCTCCGACGCGCCGTACTCGCGCAGCGGCGGCGGAATAATGCCTTTCCCCACCTGCAGCGCGGCGTACTCCAGATCCACCAGCGGCCGGTTCTGAATACGAATAAACAGCCACGCGCCGCCGATTGCCAGCAGCATAATCGCCAGCGTATAGCGGAACAGCGGTGAGAAATCGCCCTGATGGATTTCGGTCAGCGGCACGCGCACCCAGATATTGGGGGAAAGCCAGGTCTTCAGCCACACCACCGGCGAGCTTTTATTGACCTCGACGCGCACCTCCGTCGGGCCGCCCAGCTGCTGCGCCATCTGATGGCTTAAAAATCCATAATGCTGCGCCCAGCGCAGGCCGGCCTCTTCGGCGGCCTCGTCGGAATAGAGAGAGATGCCCAGCTCGCGATAGATTTCCCGGCGAAAGGCGGGGGGCACCACCAGCTGCGTGCCGTCCTCCAGCTGCAGCTTGTCGGTCATCAGCATACGCACTTCGTACGCCAGCACCTTATTAAACTGCTGGAGGCTCGGCAGAATCGCAAAGTTCAGCACCACCAGGTAGGTCGTCACCAGGCTGACGAACAGCAGGGTGACGATAAGCAACAGCGTGCGGGCAAACGAGCTTCGCGGCGAGAAGCGCATTCGCCTCATGCTTTAGCGCCGTCCGGTACAAAAACATAGCCCAGACCCCAGACGGTCTGAATATAGCGGGGATGCGCCGGATCTTCTTCCACCATGCGCCGCAGGCGGGAGATCTGCACGTCGATGGAGCGCTCCATCGCGGAGTATTCCCGGCCCCGGGCCAGGTTCATCAGCTTATCGCGGGAAAGCGGCTCGCGCGGATGGCTGACCAGCGCCTTCAGCACGGCGAATTCGCCGCTGGTCAGCGGCATCGGCTCATCTTCGCGGAACATTTCACGGGTGCCGAGATTAAGCCTGAACTTGCCGAAGGCGATCACCGCCTCCTCCTGGGAAGGCGCGCCCGGCAGCTCGTTCGCCTGACGGCGCAGCACCGCGCGAATACGCGCCAGCAGCTCCCTGGGGTTGAAGGGCTTCGGAATATAGTCGTCGGCACCGATCTCCAGGCCCACGATGCGATCCACCTCTTCACCCTTAGCGGTGACCATAATAATCGGCATCGGATTGCTCTGGCTGCGCAGACGACGGCAGATCGACAGGCCGTCCTCACCCGGCAGCATCAGATCCAGCACCATCAGGTGGAAGGATTCCCGTGTCAGCAGGCGATCCATCTGCTCGGCGTTGGCCACGCTTCGAACCTGGAAACCCTGCTCGGTCAGATAACGTTCTAAAAGCGCGCGCAGACGCATATCGTCATCCACCACCAGAATCTTATAATTCTCTTGCATTGGTTGTACTCCCAAAGGTTCGCAACGGTTGTCAGTGTGCATATACCCGTCATACTTCAAGTTGCACGTGTGTTGACTTTATTCGGCCCAGGGGCCTCACCCCTTCGGGGCCAGCCCCGGGGCTGTTCAAAACGCGCTGCGTTTTGTCCTGCAACTCGAATTATTTAGGGTATACACACCCTTCTTCAGACTGCCTTTTTAACCGCCCCGACACGCGCCGCCGGGCCGTTTTTCCTGGCGGATGTGCTGCTCACCTGCCGCCTCGGTGCAATCTGAAATATTTTGTGTATATTCTTCAAAAAGCGCGTCTTCGCCACCAGCGAATTCTGGTATAAATTTCAGGCTAAATTGTTACAAAGCATATTAAACAGCAGGTTAAGTATACAATTAATCCGCTACTTTATGATTTAAGGCGTGTCCCCGCCCTGCTTCAGGCATCATGGGCGACGGCATTCAGCCCAAACAGGATATAACGCTGTCGATACCCGGGCTTACGCCGCCTCTTCAGCCAGTCAACGAGAAACCAGGCAAATGAAAACGCCCCTGATTACCCGGGAAGGGTACGAAAAACTCAAACAAGAGCTTAACCACCTGTGGCGCGAAGAGCGCCCGGAGGTCACTAAAAAGGTTACCTGGGCCGCCAGCCTCGGCGACCGCAGCGAGAATGCTGACTATCAGTATAATAAAAAACGCCTGCGCGAGATCGACCGCCGGGTCCGCTATCTGACCAAATGTCTGGAAAACCTCAAAATCGTCGATTACTCCCCCCAGCAGGAGGGCAAGGTCTTCTTCGGCGCGTGGGTGGAAATTGAGAACGACGCGGGCGATATTCGCCGCTTTCGCATCGTCGGCTATGACGAAATTTTTGGCCGGAAGGATTATATCTCCATTGATTCACCGATGGCGCGGGCGCTGTTAAAAAAAGAGCCGGGAGATCTGGCGGTGGTCAACACGCCGGCAGGCGAGGCCAGCTGGTACGTCAATGAGGTTACCTACGTCAAATGAGCAGGAACAATCCGAAGCCTCCTGCCCGCGGCTGGTAATTTTACCGGCCAGTCCGTATAACTACATCCCTGTTTTTGATCCTACAGATGAACTGAACCCATGATGAATGATTCGCTCTGCCGCATTATTGCGGGTGAACTTCAGGCGCGCGCCGAACAGGTGGAAGCCGCCGTTCGCCTGCTTGACGAAGGGAACACCGTGCCGTTTATTGCACGCTATCGTAAGGAAATCACCGGCGGTCTGGACGACACGCAGTTGCGTAATCTGGAGACACGTCTGGTCTATCTGCGCGAACTGGAAGAACGGCGTCAGTCCATTCTTAAATCCATCGGCGAACAGGGCAAGCTGACCGACGAGCTGGCCAAAGCCATCCGCGGCACCCTCAGCAAGACCGAGCTTGAAGACCTCTATCTCCCCTATAAGCCGAAACGCCGTACCCGCGGGCAGATCGCCATTGAGGCCGGACTGGAGCCGCTGGCCGACCTGCTGTGGAACGATCCATCCCACGATCCGGAAACCGCAGCCGCAGGCTATATCGACGCCGACAAGGGCGTGGCGGATACCAAAGCGGCCCTCGACGGCGCGCGTTATATTCTGATGGAGCGCTTTGCCGAAGACGCGGCGCTGCTGGCGAAAGTGCGCGATTACCTGTGGAAAAACGCCCACCTGGTCGCCGCCGTGGTGAGCGGCAAAGAGGAGGAGGGAGCCAAATTCCGCGACTACTTCGACCACCACGAGCCGATCGCCGGCGTCCCCTCCCACCGCGCGCTGGCGATGTTTCGCGGCCGCAACGAGGGCGTGCTACAGCTTTCGCTGAACGCCGATCCGCAGTTCGAAGAGCCGCCGAAGGAGAGCTACTGCGAGCAGATTATTAGCGATCACCTCGGCCTGCGGCTGAACAACGCCCCGGCGGACGCCTGGCGGAAAGGGGTGGTGAGCTGGACGTGGCGCATTAAGGTGCTGATGCACCTTGAGACCGAGCTGATGGGCACCGTCCGCGAGCGCGCGGAAGAGGAGGCGATCAACGTCTTCGCCCGCAACCTGCACGATCTGCTGATGGCGGCACCGGCCGGCCTGCGCGCCACCATGGGTCTCGATCCGGGCCTGCGCACCGGGGTGAAGGTGGCGGTGGTTGACGGCACCGGCAAGCTGGTGGCGACCGACACCATTTACCCGCACACCGGGCAGGCGGCAAAGGCCGCCGTGGCGGTCGCCGCGCTGTGTGAAAAGCATAACGTTGAGCTGGTGGCCATCGGCAACGGCACCGCCTCCCGCGAAACCGAGCGCTTCTTCCTCGACGTACAGAAGCAGTTCCCGAAGGTCACCGCCCAGAAGGTGATCGTCAGCGAGGCCGGGGCTTCGGTCTATTCCGCATCCGAACTGGCGGCCCAGGAGTTCCCCGATCTGGATGTCTCCCTGCGCGGCGCGGTCTCCATTGCCCGACGCCTGCAGGACCCGCTGGCGGAACTGGTGAAAATCGATCCGAAATCCATCGGGGTGGGCCAGTATCAGCACGACGTCAGTCAGACGCAGCTGGCGCGTAAACTGGACGCGGTGGTGGAAGACTGCGTGAACGCCGTCGGCGTGGATCTCAATACCGCCTCCGTGCCGCTGCTGACCCGCGTGGCGGGTCTGACCCGGCTGATGGCGCAGAATATCGTCGCCTGGCGCGATGAAAACGGCCAGTTCCAGAACCGCCAGCAGCTGCTGAAGGTGAGCCGTCTGGGGCCGAAAGCCTTTGAGCAGTGCGCGGGGTTCCTGCGCATCAACCACGGCGATAACCCGCTGGACGCCTCTGGCGTTCACCCGGAAGCCTATCCGGTGGTGGAGCGTATTCTGGCCGCCACCCGCCAGGCGCTGAAGGAGCTGATGGGCAACAGCGGCGAGCTGCGCGGCCTGAAGGCGTCAGACTTTACCGACGAGACGTTCGGCGTCCCGACGGTCACCGACATCCTCAAAGAGCTGGAAAAGCCGGGCCGCGACCCGCGTCCGGAATTTAAAACCGCACAGTTTGCCGACGGCGTGGAGACCATGAACGACCTGCTGCCGGGCATGATCCTCGAAGGGGCGGTCACCAACGTGACCAACTTCGGTGCCTTTGTCGATATCGGCGTGCATCAGGACGGGCTGGTCCATATCTCTTCGTTGTCGAATAAGTTCGTGGAAGATCCGCACACCGTGGTCAAAGCGGGCGACATCGTTAAGGTGAAGGTGCTGGAGGTCGATCTGCAGCGTAAGCGCATCGCCCTGACCATGCGCCTGGACGAGCAGCCGGGCGAAGCCAGCGTCCGGCGCGGCGGCGGCGATCGTTCGTCGGGCAGCCGCCCGGCGACAAAGGCGGCCAAACCGCGCGGTCGCGATGCCCAGCCCGCAGGCAACAGCGCAATGATGGACGCCCTGGCGGCGGCCTTGGGTAAAAAGCGCTAGCCGCCCCTTTTGCCCCTGCAGCGCCCGGCGCGGTCTTCCCGCCGGGCGCTGCCCCTTTTCTGGTGTTTTTCCACCGCCGATCGGGCGACGCCCCTGCCGCCTGAAGTCCGACGAAGAGAGGTTATTTAATTTTCCGTTAATTGTTTCGATAATAATTATCCATTAGCCAACAAATTAAACATTTATTAAACAAAACCACCTCAAAATAATGCCTCCGGCCCTACTTATCGCCGGAGTAAATAAATGTTGAGCCATATCAAGCCGGATGCAAATTATTCCTTAAACCAACATTCCGTCACATTTAATCGGTTGATGATAAAAACCATTCTCATTATCATTATATTGTCGTTTATTTCATCACCCTTTCGTTGGCGATTTACCTGGACTCATGCCGCTCTCTGTGCCCCATGAGGTAAACATTCAGTTAGCGAGAAATAAGTAGGCTCTTATGAACTTCACCCCAGACACCGCGTGGAAAATTACCGGCTTTGCCCGTGAAATCAGTCCGGCATACCGTCAGAAACTGCTCTCCCTCGGTATGCTGCCCGGCTCCTCATTTAACGTGGTGCGCGTCGCACCGTTAGGCGACCCGATTCATATTGAAACGCGCCGCGTGAGCCTGGTGCTGCGTAAAAAAGATTTATCCCTGATAGAAGTGGAAGCGGTTTCCTGTTAACACAGTGAGTCTATAAAAATGAAAAAATTAACCATTGGTTTAATTGGCAACCCAAATTCCGGCAAAACCACCCTGTTTAACCAGCTCACCGGCGCGCGCCAGCGCGTGGGCAACTGGGCTGGCGTCACCGTTGAGCGTAAAGAGGGGCAATTCGCCACCACCGACCACCAGGTCACGCTGGTGGATCTGCCCGGCACCTACTCTCTTACCACCATCTCTTCGCAGACCTCGCTTGATGAGCAGATCGCCTGCCACTACATTCTGAGCGGCGACGCCGACCTGCTGATCAACGTCGTGGACGCCTCCAACCTGGAGCGCAACCTCTATCTGACGCTGCAGCTGCTGGAGCTGGGCATTCCCTGTATCGTCGCGCTCAATATGCTCGACATCGCCGACAAGCAGAATATCCGCATCGACATCGACGCCCTCTCCGCCCGCCTCGGCTGCCCGGTGGTGCCGCTGGTCTCCACCCGCGGCCGCGGGATAGATGCGCTGAAGCTGGCCGTTGACCGCCACAGGGCGAACGCCAGCGTCGATCTGGTGCACTACGCCCGGCCGCTGCAGCGCGAGGTTGAGACTCTGGCGGCGGCGATGAACGGAGAGATGCCGCCACGGCAGCGCCGCTGGCTGGCGCTGCAGATGCTCGAAGGCGACATCTACAGCCGGGCCTGGGCCGGCCACGCCGCACAGCGGCTGGACGCCTCCCTCGCCCGGCTGAGCGACGAGCTGGACGATCCGGCGCTGCACATTGCCGACGCCCGCTATCAGTGCATCGCCGCCCTCTGCGACGTGGTCAGTAACACCCTGACGGCGGAGCACAGCCGCTTCACCACCGCGGTGGATAAAATCATCCTTAACCGCTTCCTCGGCCTGCCGATCTTCCTGTTTGTGATGTACCTGATGTTCCTGCTGGCCATCAACATCGGCGGCGCGCTGCAGCCGCTGTTCGACGTGGGGTCGGTGGCGATCTTTGTGCACGGCATCCAGTGGATTGGCTACGCTCTCCACTTCCCCGACTGGCTGACCATTTTCCTCGCCCAGGGGCTGGGCGGCGGCATCAACACCGTGCTGCCGTTAGTGCCGCAGATCGGCATGATGTACCTGTTCCTCTCCTTCCTGGAAGACTCCGGCTACATGGCGCGCGCGGCGTTCGTTATGGACCGGCTGATGCAGGCGCTGGGGCTGCCGGGCAAATCGTTCGTACCGCTGATTGTCGGCTTCGGCTGCAACGTACCGTCGGTGATGGGCGCGCGGACCCTCGACGCCCCGCGCGAGCGCCTGATGACCATTATGATGGCACCGTTTATGTCCTGCGGTGCCCGCCTGGCGATCTTCGCCGTCTTCGCCGCCGCCTTCTTCGGGCAAAACGGCGCGCTGGCGGTCTTTTCGCTGTACGTGCTGGGCATCGTGATGGCGGTACTGACCGGCCTGATGCTCAAGCACACCATCATGCGCGGCGAAGCCTCTCCGTTCGTGATGGAGCTGCCGGTATACCACGTGCCGCATATTAAGAGTCTGGTGATTCAGACCTGGCAGCGCCTGAAGGGGTTCGTCCTGCGCGCCGGTAAGGTCATCGTTATCGTCAGCATCTTCCTTAGCGCCTTCAACAGCTTCTCCCTGAGCGGCAAGACCGTCGACAACATCAACGACTCTGCCCTCGCCTCCGTCAGCCGCGTGATAACCCCGATCTTTAAGCCGATCGGCGTTCATGAGGATAACTGGCAGGCGACGGTCGGCCTGTTCACCGGCGCGATGGCGAAAGAGGTGGTGGTCGGCACGCTGAACACCCTCTACACCGCGGAAAACATTCAGGAAGAGGCGTTCAACCCGGCGGAGTTCCACCTCGGCGATGAGCTGCTGGGCGCGCTGGATGAAACCTGGGAGAGCCTGAAGGGCACCTTCAGCCTGAGCGTGCTGGCCAACCCCATCGAAGCCAGCAAAGGCGACGGCGAGATGGCCACCGGGGCGATGGGCGTGATGGACGCCAAGTTCGGCAGCGCCGCGGCGGCCTACAGCTACCTGATCTTCGTGCTGCTGTACGTGCCGTGCATCTCGGTGATGGGGGCCATCGCCCGCGAATCCAGCCGCGGCTGGATGGGCTTTTCGGTTCTCTGGGGCCTGAACGTCGCTTACTCGCTGGCCACCCTCTTCTATCAGGTGGTCAGCTATGAGCAGCATCCGGTTTATAGCCTGATCTGCATCCTGGCGGTGATTCTGTTCAACGTGGTACTGCTGGGCCTGCTGCGCCGCGCCCGCAGCCGGGTGGATATCAACCTGCTGACGACGGGCACAGCCGCCGACGCCTGCTGCGCCGGCACCCGCGCCACTACCGGCGACTGCCACTAGGGAGACAGAAAATGGCTTCACTGATTCAGGTTCGGGATTTACTGGCCCTGCGGGGACGGATGGAGTCGGCGCAGATTAGCCGTACCCTTAACGCCCCGCAGCCGATGATTGACGCCATGCTGAACCAGCTGGAAAAGATGGGCAAGGCGACGCGAATACAGGAGGAGCCAGACGGCTGCCTCTCCGGCAGCTGTAAAAGCTGCCCGGAAGGCAAAGCCTGCCTGCGCGAGTGGTGGGCGCTGCGTTAACGCCGTGAGTGTCAGAAATTCTGCGATAATATATCTCTCACGGAACGGTACATGCACAACCAGCGCGTAAGGAAATAACGGAAACAACCCGCCTTCCGGCGGGTTGTTTCCGTTATGGAGCAAGAGATTACGCGCAGCGGAAAATGATCTTTTTAAGAGCCTGCTATTTCATCCGAAGTAACTTGTCATAATCGGGAACCCTGCCGTTGATATTTTCCGAGCTACCATCCGGATATGTGACAACAACCTTCCCGCGAGACGAGTCTGATGTTTGAAGTTTTACTACCTTATTCAAATATAAAACAGGCTCAATTTTTATAAACCTGCTATCAGTAACTCTATAATATCTATTCCATTTATCGTATTTTTCATTTCCTGCAAAGAGGTCCAGATCGATCTCACTAATTGAGCGATATACATATTCCATCGGGAAAAATTCAGTTTTAAAGAATAGATCACCACTTACAGGGGTTGGCCTTCCTTTACCAAACGCACTGCTGTACCCCTCATCATCAAAATCAAACACATAGTTAGCAGGCGTAATATCTTTCCCGTTAGCCAGTACAGAGGTTTTGGCTAGCTGAATCCCGACCCTGATACCACTAAGGGTCCAGCCACACTTTGTTCCGCCGTCAAGAGCGATGCGGGCTTTGCGATAACCGCCACTGTCCGGTGAACTCAGTGAGATCTGAAATGGATTAAAACCCCGTATGGTACGAATATGTGAATCAGTCGTGGGGTCATAATCTTTCCGCCTGCAGGTCTCTGAGCGGTAAAGCACATCCAGCGGTAACGCTTCCGT
>NZ_WMJZ01000022.1 GCF_009711095.1 Intestinirhabdus alba | reverse complement strand
CACCGTTTGACGCTTATCAGCAACAGGGGGGATTCCGGGACCGAATAGCGGCCGGCTCCCTGCGCTATTACACCAGTCGGGAGGATGTGGCGGCAGGGCGCACCGCCGGAAGCCTGCCCAAAGGCACCCCTGTCACCCTGGGCGACAGGGTGGTGACCTGCAGCCGCAACGGGCGTCAGTACACTGAAGTGACCATCGTCAGGGAAACAGCCTGTGGAGCGAAAGCAACGCTGGCAGCAGGGAGCAAGGTCTGGACGGTTTCCGACAGGGGTAACCTGGCCGCGGCGGAATCAAATCCCACACCCGGCTGGTGGGCGAAGTGTTCGCCGGCCTATATCAGCCAGCCTCCCGGGGTGGTGCACTGTACTTCACGGACAGACTGGGCATATTATCTGAGCAGTGAGGATGTGCTGCAGTATAAGAAGAGCGGTAAGCTGGTGGCGGGGTTTCCGCTCTTGTATGAGCCAGGCAATGTCGCCCTGCAGATAGTCCGGCCGGGCAGGACCCCCGACGATGCCGCGCGAACGTTCAGCCTGGTCACGCTGGGAAAGGATAAGGACAAGCTGAAGAAGGGGGACCGGGTGTGGGTTGTGTCAGATGGTGACAGCCTGACGCCGGCGGCTTCCCCGGCACCCGGCGGGAGCGCCGTATTTGATCGCGTGTGTGTACCCGCGTCGCCTGTGCCCGTCAGCGCCGGTGACGGTATCGGACATATGGGGTTCCATCAGCTGCCGGAAGAGAACGGGAAGCGTTCGCGCTATCAGGTACATATCGAGTGTCTGAGCATGGATGATATGGAAAAGTTTCTCACCAACCCCGGAAAGGCAGGGGAAGATGCCCCGAGCCTGCTGACGTATCCGGCGGGTGCTCCGCTGTATCTGCCGGGCGAGAAGGGGATGGTTGCCGGAGAGCGTAAAACCAAGGCTCCGGGGATCCTGACGCTGGCTAAAGTTCCGGGGGCCGACGCTGAAGGAAAAGCGATGGCCAGTAATGGGGATGCGGCCTGGTTTCAGATACGCCCGGAAGGCGGCTGGCTGGCGGCGGGGAGCGTCAAAAAGGTATCGCAGTATGCGCTGGGAGAACTGGGATTTGTGGCGCTGAACATGGGGTCGGAGAGTTTTGAGCTGATAGATGGCGTAAACCAGCCGAATAATGTGGTAAAAGGGATCCTGCAGCAGCTGTATAAGGCGGCGCAGGATGAAACCCGTCCCAGCCACGCGCTGAACAAATATAACTTTAAGCGCCTGCTGGAAATGATTGACAGCAATCATGACGGGTACTATTCAGAAGAGGAGTATCTGCAGGCGGTGCATGTTGCCTCTTATCGCGATCGTCTTTACCGGGTGATTGCGAAGCACGCCAGCGAATGGTACTACGGTAAGGACGATCCGAAGTGGAAAGCGTATCTGGATACCCTCACCGCAGACGCGCCGCTGTGGAAAAAGTACCTGGAAGAGTTTATTGAAAAGATGAAGTGGATGAAGGAGGTGGCTGAAAAGGGCGTGGCGCTGGGTCCGGAGCCGTGGCATATGCATCCGGTGGTGTTTTTGGAGGCGATTGGTACTAAAGGTTATAGTATTACCTATGAACAATTAAAAACCATATTTCCGCAGGCCACTGATTCTGATTTGAATGTTGTCGTTGAGGAACTCCGCAATAGATTGAAAGAATTTAAGCTGGATACTCCAACGAGATTATGCCACTTCTTTTCCCAAATTAAAGGA
The DNA here is from genome assembly GCF_009711095.1 of Intestinirhabdus alba. Lineage (GTDB taxonomy): Bacteria > Pseudomonadota > Gammaproteobacteria > Enterobacterales > Enterobacteriaceae > Intestinirhabdus > Intestinirhabdus alba. Next base: position 78,437 of record NZ_WMJZ01000022.1, on the reverse strand, counting down.
GAGGTTGGGCCGCAAATGAAAGGTAAAACCGAAGGGTTTCAGTTTTCTCCTGCGACATTAAGATCTTTCAGCCGATATTACCGTGAGCATTATACTGAGTCTGAAACTGATGGTTATGCAAAGAATGCAGCAGGGAGAATAATTCGTCGAGCTAATGAACAAGCTATAGGGCGTAAGCATTACTTAAGATTAAATGGTAATAGGCGAAGCCATCCAGATGATGGTTATAATTTTAGAGGGCGAGGGTTAATTCAGATTACAGGCTATGAGAAGTACCACAGATTTATGATGGAGTATAATAATCATTGGCAAGGGATTACTCTTGATACTGTTTCTGAGCCAGAGAAAATTAATGAAATGCCATTCGCTATCCGAAGCGCATTATGGTTTTGGTTGCACTATGAAGTCTATTCTTTTGATCATGGGGAAGGTTATAGCGATGTAGCTGATGTCACAAATAGAGTCAATGGCGGGAGTATGGGGTTAGGTGAACGTCAGGCGGCTTATAAAATATGTGAGAAGGTGTTTTTATGAATAAATCCTGTGTGTTTTTAGTTTGTTTACTTATCTCGGTTATGCTCAGATATTCCATCGCGTCTGAGCAAAATGCAACCGAAATAATCGTATGTTCATTGCCGGGACGGATATCTAAGGAAGTTTTGTTTTTTATAAATAATAAAAATAAAGAAATTGTCTATCAATTTAAAAGAGAAGGCAAAGTGGAGTTGCGCGTTTTATTTAATGAAAATAATAAATTAAAGCGACTTACGGATAGTAAAATGGGAGTTACATATTATGGATTTAGTAGAGGAGCGTATAGCTATGTTATCAATGTAATAACTGGGGCTGAGGAAGACGAGTATTCAATGGTATTTGATGTCAAGAAAAATAACAAAATTATACAGTCTAATGATTGTCTTCCTGGGTCGTTTATAAATAACGATATTCCGAATTATTATATGACTGATATTGTTTATCCTGAAAATGATAATTTTGTCTTTCCGTAGATATACTGGAAAGTAGAAGAGGAATGCAGCTATTTCTCAGGAATGACTTATGCACCATGGTATGGACGAGGATTGATTCAATTGACATGGCAGGATGTATATACAAAATATGGAGCATATGTCAATGAGGATTTCGAAACAGATGATTCTGCCAGAAATAAGATAGCACAATATCCGCACTGTGTTCGTTCTGCCTTTTGGTTTTACTGTGTATATAAAAATGTGGTTAAACATGCTAAGAATGATGATTTCAACATGATTACCGCGCTTATTAACGGTGGTTTTAATGGGTATAATGATCGCATCAAGTATTTTAATAGAGCGGTAACAACGTTGAAGGCAGAGCATCTTAGCGTTTTAAATAAAGAAGCAGGATTTTTATTTGAAGATAGTAAGATTTATAATTACCGGGTATACGCTTATAGTTGGGGACGATATCACGATCCTTTAAGTAATGAAAGCGGTACAGATAAAGATAAATTGAAGGCATTGCAAGCCTACAGGAGAGCATTGACGCTTTATGAACAGCGTAATGATGTAAGGAAAGTTTCTGCTATTAAAGCTAGAATTAACGCGCTTAGTGAATTTTAATAGATGTGCTAGCTATGATTTAAATTATTAAAAAGGGTAAGGATTAATGAAAAAAATGATATTATTAATTTCACTTTTCACTTTTACAGCGATGGCTGATGCTTCCGATAATACAATAAAGCCGATCCCATTGACAGCTCTGAAAAAAAACAGTAAACAATACTTTAATATATGTGAAGCAGTAAAAAATGAATGCAAGCCTGAGGCAGTTATATGGAAAGAAAAAAACAAAAATGAGTTTTATTTGGCCTCCCCAGGTCCTCGGTTAATAAAAATTAAAAAGGTTAATAATGAGTATTTTAGTGTAAATAAGTGGGATTTCTCAATGGAAAATAACAATAAAGACATCCTTAATAATGAGTTAACCAGGACAGGTATATATATATATCCGGCATTATATCCTCTCAATAAAATAAAAAAAGCTGTTGCGCTAGTTTCAAAATGGTCTGTATCTTATTCTGGTGGTGGTAGGCAGGAAGAATATGCTAATTTTTTGATGATTAATGATAATGATTCATATCAATTAGCTTTTAAGAACGTCCCTTTTTCATCAAAGGAAATTATTAGGGCTTGCTTTACAGAAGATGATTATGCAAAAAATACACATTGCCATGATGAAAGTTGGGATATTCTTAACCTTAAAATATTAGACAAAAATAAGGAGTTTTATTCATGGAAATTTATTACAAAGATGTATAGTTGGCCTGCCTTTAAAGAAAAAAATTCTATCCAAGTAAGAAGCAGTGAGATCGTAGCATATCCATTCCAGCAACAGCCGCAATCTAACAATTAGCTGGCTACGGGGTTCAGGGTAAGATCACGAAAATCGTGACCTGTAAAAGGTTATAATATTAAGCCTGAAAATTATATTTCAGAGATTATGAAAATTTCTGGTCCTGATTCAAATTGTTCCGATACACGTTAAAAGGGTGAGAAATGAAAGGGATATTATTTTTATTGTTGTTTGCATTTACACCCTCTATTGCTGGTGAGTTGAAGTATGATAATTATTTTAAAGATTTCTTAAAAACGCGACGCGATAATCGGGTTTATTGACGCCCACGAGGCGGCCTATGTCCGCTATCTGCGGGAGCAGCCGGTGCGCAGCCGCAGCGAGCCGCAGTAGAGGCAGGCGGACGTGGTGTGGGGAAGCCGAATACTGAAGCAGGCCGCCGTGCTGATGGGCGAACTTCCGGTCAGATCTGTACGCTAATCACACGGCTGAAGAAAAAATGCCCGGTGGCGCTACTGTGCCGGCTGCAGAAATCGCCCTGCCGATCGCCTTAAACGAGCGACGCAGGTGGCCGTCCATCTTCTGCATGAAACCTGTTTTTTTATCCAGTATTCATTGCTGGTAAATTTAGCGGTTATGAGTAAAATTATACTCCTGCCCGCCCACTGCTTCAGGTAGCCGCTCATGAGTAAACCGTTCAAACTGAATTCTGCTTTCCAGCCCTCCGGCGATCAGCCCGAGGCGATCCGTCGCCTGAAAGAGGGGCTGGAGGATGGCCTGGCGCATCAGACGCTGCTTGGGGTGACGGGGTCGGGGAAAACCTTCACCGTCGCCAACGTGATTGCCGACCTGCAGCGCCCGACGATGGTGCTGGCACCCAATAAAACCCTGGCCGCCCAGCTGTACGGTGAAATGAAAGAGTTCTTTCCGGAGAACGCGGTGGAGTATTTTGTCTCGTACTACGACTACTATCAGCCGGAAGCCTACGTGCCCAGCTCGGACACCTTTATCGAGAAGGACGCCTCGGTGAACGAACACATCGAGCAGATGCGCCTGTCGGCCACCAAGGCGCTGCTGGAGCGGCGCGACGTGGTGGTGGTGGCTTCGGTGTCGGCGATCTACGGCCTGGGCGATCCCGATCTGTACCTGAAAATGATGCTTCACCTGACGGTCGGTATGATCATCGACCAGCGGGCGATCCTGCGCCGTCTGGCGGAGCTGCAGTACGCCCGCAACGATCAGGCCTTCCAGCGCGGCACCTTCCGGGTGCGCGGCGAGGTGATCGACATCTTCCCGGCGGAGTCGGACGATATCGCCCTGCGCGTTGAGCTGTTCGACGAAGAGGTGGAGCGCCTGTCGCTGTTTGACCCGCTGACCGGCCAGGTTGAAGCCACCGTGCCGCGCTACACCATTTACCCGAAGACCCACTACGTGACGCCCCGCGAGCGCATCGTGCAGGCGATGGAAGAGATCAAGCTTGAGCTGGCGGATCGGCGCAGGGGGCTGCTGGCCAACAATAAGCTGCTGGAGGAGCAGCGCCTGACCCAGCGCACCCAGTTCGATCTGGAGATGATGAACGAGCTGGGCTACTGCTCGGGCATCGAAAACTACTCCCGCTATCTCTCCGGGCGCGGGCCGGGGGAGCCGCCGCCAACTCTGTTCGACTACCTTCCCGCCGACGGCCTGCTGGTGGTGGACGAATCCCACGTGACCATCCCGCAGATTGGCGGCATGTACCGCGGCGACCGGGCGCGCAAAGAGACGCTGGTGGAGTACGGCTTCCGCCTGCCTTCGGCGCTGGACAACCGCCCGCTGAAGTTTGAAGAGTTTGAGGCGCTGGCCCCGCAGACTATCTACGTTTCGGCGACGCCGGGCAACTACGAGCTGGAGAAATCCGGCGGTGACGTGGTCGATCAGGTGGTGCGGCCGACGGGGCTGCTGGATCCGGTGATCGAGGTGCGTCCGGTGGCGACCCAGGTGGACGATCTGCTCTCGGAGATCCGCGCCCGCGCGACGATTAACGAGCGCGTGCTGGTAACCACCCTGACCAAGCGGATGGCGGAGGATCTTACCGAATACCTGGAGGAGCACGGCGAGCGGGTGCGCTACCTCCACTCGGATATCGATACCGTGGAGCGCATGGAGATCATCCGCGATCTGCGGTTAGGCGAGTTTGACGTGCTGGTGGGCATTAACCTGCTGCGGGAAGGGCTGGACATGCCGGAGGTGTCGCTGGTGGCGATCCTCGACGCCGATAAAGAGGGCTTCCTGCGCTCCGAGCGCTCGCTAATCCAGACCATCGGCCGCGCGGCGCGTAACGTTAACGGCAAGGCGATCCTCTACGGCGATAAGATCACCCCCTCAATGGCGAAGGCGATTGGCGAAACCGAACGCCGCCGGGAGAAGCAGCAGCGCTATAACGAAGAGCACGGCATTACGCCCCAGGGGCTGAACAAGAAGGTGGTGGATATCCTGGCCCTCGGGCAGAACATCGCGAAGACCAAAGCGAAGGGGCGCGGCCGCTCCCGCACGGCGGCGAAGCCCGATCTGGCGGAGCTGGATATGTCGCCGAAGGCGCTGCAGCAAAAAATTCACGAGCTGGAAGGGCAGATGCTGCAGCACGCCCAGAACCTGGAGTTCGAAGAGGCGGCCCAGGTTCGCGACCAGCTGCAGCAGCTGCGCGAGCTGTTTATCGCCGCCTCCTAGGCTATGTCCCTTAGCCGGGCGTGAGCGCTGATGCCGCGTCCGGTTGAGGGATACCGTCTGGAGCGGATCGCCAGGGGCGGCGGCCTCCCGCCGCTCTCCAGCTGGCCTCAGCCCAGGGCCTGTACCGCCTTTTCCAGCGCGCTGCGCAGCAGCCGACGGTCGTGGCGGTAGGGAATATCGCTGGCCTCCAGCCCCTCCTGAATCACAATGCGCTCGCTGACGGTGGCAACGTCCACCTGCGGGCCTACCACCACCGCGTCAATCACCCTTTTGCCCACGTGCCGCTCGATTATCGCCAGCTTGTCGGCCAGCGTCAGGCCGGCGGCGGGCTGGCTCAGTTCGCGGCCCAGGTTGCCGATGTAAACCATCGGCGCGGAGGTGCGGCGCAGGGCCTGCGCCAGCTCGTCGAGCAACAGGATCGGCATCAGGCTGGTGTAAAAGCTGCCGGGGCCGATCAGGATCAGGTCCGCCTCGCCGACGGCCTGCACCGCCTCTCTGGTGGCGGGCACCGGCGGCGACAGCAACAGCTGCTGCGGCGGCGCGGTCAGCCGATCGATATTGACCTCACCGAAGATCTCATGCCCCTGTTCGTCGATAGCCAGCAGATCGACCGGCTGCTCCGACATGGGAATCAGGTGCGCCTCCACCTTCAGCATACTGCGAATGAGATTAATCGCCTCCAGCGGCCTTACGCTCAGGTGATCCAGCGCCTTTAACATCAGATTTCCGAGGTTATGTCCGGAAAGTTCGCCATTACCGCCAAAACGATACTCAAACATGGCGGAGGCGACGCTGGGTTCGGTAATAAGCTGGTTGAGGCAGTTGCGCATATCCCCCCAGGCGATGCCGCCCTCCGCGCGCCGGATGCGCCCGGTGGAGCCACCGTCGTCGGTGGTGGTGACGATGCCGGTCAGGCGAGAGCCTAAAAACGAGAGAGAGGAGAGGACGCGCCCCAATCCGTGTCCTCCGCCGAGGGCGACGACGCGATCTAGGTCAGCCAGCGTACGATTGCGCATAAAAATTCCTGAGGTCAGATAAACAGCGCTACAGTAGCGCAAATTGCGCCTTAACGGCAATTTACCCCTTCACCGGGCAGAGAAATATTTTTTTGCGCCGCTTCTTCCTTTCCGGCGGCGCGCGACTGCGCAGGAGATGATGTATATCAATGCATAAACGCGAATTTTGCCTATCCTGTAGCGAAATTGCACGATCATGACGCTATGTATATGTTTATATAGCGAAAGTGTGGATGGCGAAGAGGCTGTTTACACGCTACTATCGGCATAACCACAATAAACACTCGAGCCTCTGCGCCTAAGTTTACGAATAGGGTGCTTTGGCCGTGACGGCGCTCAAACGAGTCCGCCACCAGGGCGCAGAAAGAAATGACTGCGCCTCCCGTACTGGAAAGGTGTACATGGCCTCACAACTTACCGATGCTTTTGCGCGCAAGTTTTATTACCTGCGCCTGTCGATCACCGACGTATGCAACTTCCGTTGCACCTACTGCCTGCCGGACGGCTACAGACCCGGCGGCGTCACCAATAACGGCTTTCTCAGCGTCGATGAAATTCGTCGGGTCACCCGCGCCTTCGCCAGCCTCGGCACCGAAAAGGTGCGTCTGACCGGCGGCGAGCCTTCGCTGCGGCGCGACTTCGCCGATATTATCGCCGCGGTGGGCGAAAATGACGCGATCCGCCAGATTGCGGTCACCACCAACGGCTACCGCCTCGCGCGCGACGCGGCGACCTGGCGCGAAGCCGGTCTGACCGGGGTTAACGTCAGCGTTGACAGCCTGGACGCCCGCCAGTTTCACGCCATTACCGGACAGGATAAGTTTCGCCAGGTGATGGCGGGGATCGACGCGGCCTTTGACGCCGGATTCGATAAAGTGAAGGTTAACACCGTGCTGATGCGCGACGTTAACCATCACCAGCTGGACACGTTTCTGGCCTGGATCCGGCCGCGCCCCATTCAGCTGCGCTTTATTGAGCTGATGGAGACGGGCGAAGGGAGCGAGCTGTTCCGTAAACACCATATCTCAGGCCAGGTGCTGCGCGATGAGCTGCTCAGGCGCGGCTGGATCCACCAGCTGCGCCAGCGCAGCGACGGGCCGGCGCAGGTCTTCTGCCACCCCGACTATGCGGGTGAGATCGGCCTTATCATGCCCTATGAGAAAGACTTCTGCGCCACCTGCAACCGTCTGCGCGTCTCCTCGACAGGCAAGCTGCATCTCTGCCTGTTCGGCGAGGGCGGGGTGGATCTGCGCGATCTGCTGGAGGATGACCTTCAGCAGCCGGCCCTTGAGGCGCGTATTATCCACGCGCTGGGGGAGAAAAAACAGACCCACTTCCTGCACCAGAACAATACCGGTATTACGCAGAATTTATCGTATATCGGCGGCTGAGCGCCGGGAAGCGGGCCGTCGCCGCGCACGCAGTCCGGGGCGTACAGGCCATTGGCTCGCGGGGCGTGTCCGGCGGACGTTCAAAACGCTAACCTGCTCCGGCCCACGGCACGAGTTCAACACGGGGGCAGGTTCTAAACATTAACAGGAGTTTCCTATGAGTCAGGTAAGCGCTGAATTCATTCCGACCCGTATTGCCATACTTACCGTTTCCGATCGTCGCGGCGAGGAGGAGGACACCTCCGGCCATTTTCTGCGCGATGCGGCCCAGGAGGCGGGACACCAGGTGGTGGATAAAGCCATCGTTAAAGAGAACCGCTACGCCATTCGCGCCAGGGTCTCCGCCTGGATCGCCAGCGACGAGGTGCAGGTGGTGCTGATCACCGGCGGCACCGGCCTGACCGCGGGCGACCAGGGGCCAGAGGCGCTGCTGCCGCTGTTCGATCGCGAGGTCGAAGGCTTCGGCGAGCTGTTCCGCATGCTGTCGTTTGAGGAGATCGGCACCGCCACGCTGCAGTCCCGCGCCGTCGCCGGTATGGCCAACGGCACGCTGATTTTTGCCATGCCCGGCTCCACCCGCGCCTGCCGTACCGCCTGGGAGAGCATTATCGCCCCGCAGCTGGATGCCCGTACCCGTCCGTGTAACTTCCATCCTCATCTGAAGAAATAATATGTCGCAACTGACCCATATTAACGCCGCCGGCGAAGCGCATATGGTGGACGTCTCCGCCAAGGCGGAGAGCGTCCGCGAGGCGCGCGCCGAGGCCTACGTCACCATGCGTAGCGAAACGCTGACGATGATTATCGAAGGCAGCCACCATAAGGGCGACGTGTTCGCCACCGCGCGCATTGCCGGGATCCAGGCCGCCAAGCGCACCTGGGAACTGATCCCGCTGTGCCACCCGCTGCTGTTGAGTAAAGTAGAAGTACAGCTGACGGCCGAGCCGGAGCATAGCCGGGTCCGGATCGTCTCACTGTGCCGCCTGACCGGGAAAACCGGCGTCGAAATGGAGGCGCTGACCGCCGCCTCCGTCGCCGCGCTGACCATCTACGATATGTGCAAAGCGGTGCAAAAGGATATGGTGATTGGCCCGGTGCGCCTGCTGGCGAAAAGCGGCGGCAAGTCGGGGGATTTTAAGGTGGATTCCGATGATTAAGGTTCTGTTCTTCGCTCAGGTTCGCGAACTGGTCGGCGCGGACGCGCTGGAGCTGGCGGCCGACTTCCCCTCCGTGGAGGCGCTGCGCCAGCATCTGGCGGCCAGAGGCGATCGCTGGGCGCTGGCGCTGGAGGACGGCAAGCTGCTGGCGGCCGTCAATCAGACCCTGGTGAGCTTCGACCAGCCGCTTCGTGCAGGTGATGAAGTGGCGTTCTTTCCGCCGGTTACGGGAGGCTGAGATGGCCGACACGAAAATAGCGGTCGGCCCGGCACCGTTCAGCGTCGGCGATGAGTATGGCTGGCTGGCCGGATGCGACGAAGACGGGGCGGTGGTGACCTTCACCGGCAAGGTGCGCAACCACAACCTGGGCGACAGCGTTAAGGCGCTCTCTCTGGAGCACTATCCCGGCATGACCGAGAAAGCCCTGGCCGATATCGTCGAAGAGGCGCGCGGCCGCTGGCCGCTGGGTCGGGTGACGGTGATCCACCGCATCGGCGACCTGTGGCCGGGGGACGAGATCGTCTTCGTCGGCGTCTCCAGCGCCCACCGCGGCAGCGCCTTTGAAGCCGGGCAGTTTATTATGGACTACCTGAAGACCCGCGCGCCGTTCTGGAAGCGCGAAGCCACGCCGGAGGGGGAGCGCTGGGTGGAAGCCCGCGACAGCGACCAGCAGGCGGCCCGCCGCTGGTAGCCGAATTATGTGATACGCTTATATACCCGTTATACTTCAAGTTGCATGTGCGTTGGCTTCGGGTTACTCGTCTCATCCATGAGACTCGCCCTGAAGGGCCGCCGCGCGGCGTTCAAATCTGCTCCAGGCAGATTTGTCGCTCACCCCGGTCACTTACTCCAGTAAGCTCCTGGGGATTAATGAGAGACAGCCTGCGGCTGTTCAAAACGCGCTGCGTTTTGTCCTGCAACTCGAATTATTTAGGGTATAGACTCATCCCTCTTCAGGCCGCCCTGCGCCCGGAATGCTCAGGCAACGGCGCGGAGCATCGCCTGAAGCGTTTTGCGTATCGCGTGTTTAACTATCAGGAGAGTATCATGGACCGATTTTCACAATCCGATCCCATTATCCAGGCGCGTTCCGGCCTGCAAACCTATATGGCTCAGGTGTACGGCTGGATGACCTGCGGCCTGCTGCTGACGGCGTTCGTCGCCTGGTATGCCTCCCACTCCATCGCCTTTCTGCAGCTGCTGTCGGGCAATCGCTTCTTTTTCTTCGGGCTGGTTATCGCCCAGCTGGGCGTGGTGATCGTGCTCTCTGCGCTGATCCAGCGCCTCAGCGCAGGGGCAGCCACCGCGCTGTTCATGCTCTATTCGGTGCTCACCGGGCTGACGCTGTGCAGCATTTTTCTCATCTATACCGCCTCCTCCATCGCCGGCACCTTTGTGGTCACCGCCGGGATGTTCGGGGCGATGAGCCTGTGGGGCTATACCACGAAGCGCGATCTCAGCGGCTGGGGCAATATGCTGTTTATGGCGCTGATCGGCATTTTGCTGGCGTCGCTGGTGAACTTCTGGCTGAAGAGCGAAGCGCTGATGTGGGTCGTCACCTACGTGGGCGTGGTGGTGTTCGTTGGCCTGACCGCCTACGATACCCAGAAGCTGAAGGCTATCGGCCAGCAGGTCGATCCGCGCGACGCCACGGCGCTGCGCAAATATTCGATCTTTGGTGCGCTGACTCTCTATCTGGACTTCATTAACCTGTTCCTGATGCTGCTGCGCATCTTCGGCAACCGCCGCTAGGGCCGGCGCGGGGGGCCGGGTGCAGTCACGCCCCGGCCCCCTGGATTACTTCGCCATCGCCTTCTCGTTTTGCGCCCGCAGCTTCTTCGCCCGGCTCTCCAGCACCAGATAGCAGACCAGCGCCAGCAGCAGCGGAATAAAATAGTAGAGCACGCGCCAGACGAGCAGGGCGGCGATAATGGTTCCCTGGGTGGTGTGTTCGCCCGCCAGCAGCGCCAGAAATACCGCTTCCAGCACCCCAATCCCTGCCGGAATATGGACGATAACCCCGGCGATGCTGCTCACCAGCAGTACCCCCAGCACGAAGAAGTAGTTAACCTGCTGGCCCATCAGCAGCCAGATAATCGCCCCCATGACCATCCAGTTGGCGCTGGATATGGCCATCTGCACCACGGCGAATCGCCAGGACGGTAGCACCAGCTTCTGCCTTTTGATGGTCATATGGCGGCGCTTTGCAAAGGCGCAGAACCCCATATAAACCACGATCAGCAGCAGCAGCGCCACGCCGATAATGCGCAGGGTGCTGCCGTCGATATACCAGTGCGCCGGCAGTTGGACGACGTCGAAGGTAAAGATAAGCCCCCCCAGCAGGACGTAGCCCAGCCAGTTGGTGGCGATGCTGAGGGAAAATATTCGCGTAATGGTGCTGCCCGGCAGACCGAGGCGGGAGTAGAGCCGGTAGCGCATGCCGATGCCGCCAACCCAGGTGCTGAGGGTCAGGTTAAAGGCGTAGCAGATAAAGGAGACCAGCATCACCTGGCGTTTCGACAGCTTATGTCCGCAGTAGTAGCGTCCCAGCAGGTCGTAAACGCCGTACAGCACATAGCTGACGATCGTCAGGCCGGCGGCACCCAGCAGGGCGACCCGGTTGTAGCCGCGGATCGCTTTCCAGACCTCCTCCCAGTCGACCTTTTCGGCGTAAATCGCCAGCAGGACCACCACGGCGATAAAAAAGAGCCAGGTGAGGATTTTCTTCGCCAGCCGCCTGCGCGAATGTGATTTTGCCATTAGGGTTTGACTCCTGAATCCGGGGCTTCGACGCGATCCTGTGTTTCCATTTCCGGCTGGACGGGCGGTGCCACCTGCGCCAGGCGCGGAGTATGCGCCGGCAGCCAGCCCACCAGCGCCGGGAAGTAGCGTAAGAAGTGGAACGCCAGGACGCTTTTGCTGAGGTTCCACCAGGTGCGTTTGGGCAGCATTGACTCATCGACCCGCTTGCAGTCCCGGTTAATGATGGCCTGCAGGTTGTCGCGCAGGGTCTGGTTAAAGGTGCGATCGTGGATAATCAGGTTGGCCTCAAGGTTGAGGGACAGGCTCAGGGGGTCGAGGTTGCTGGAGCCGACCGTCGCCCAGTGGTCGTCCATCAGCGCCACCTTGCCGTGCAGCGGTCGGCGGCGGTACTCGAAGACCTGAACCCCGCCCTTCACCAGGTAGTTATACAGCAGTCGGGCACCGACCTTTACAATCGGCATGTCCGGCTCCCCCTGGACGATAAGTTTAACCCGCACGCCCCGCCGGGCGGCGTTGCGCATGGCGTGCAGCAGACGGTAGCCGGGGAAGAAGTAGGCGTTGGCGATAATCACCTCGCGGCGTGCCTGGGTGAGCATTTTCAGGTAGTAGCGCTCAATGTCGTCCTGGTGTTCGTCATTATCACGCCAGACAAACAGCGCCTGCGCGTCGCCGGGCCGCCGGTTCTCCAGGGCCTGGTGGTGGCGACGCCACCAGCGCCGCACCGCGCTCTGACCGGGCAAATTCTCCACCTCAAACTGCAGAATATCCGCCACCACCGGTCCCTCTACCCGTACCGCGTAGTCCTGTTTAGCCTCCGGGCCGTAGTCGGACATATGCTCGGCGGAGTAGTTGATCCCGCCGATGAACGCTACCCGTTCATCGATTACCACAATTTTGCGGTGCATCCGGCGAAACACGTTGGTCCGCATCCCGAACAGGCGAGGGCGAGGATCGTAATAGCGGAACACCACCCCGGCGGCGGTCAGCTCGCCGACGAAGGCGTCGCTCAGATCCGGGGAGCCGTAGCCGTCCAGCAGTACCTCCGCCTTTACGCCGCGCCGTGCCGCCTTCAGCAGCGCCGCGTGCAGTTGTTTACCTACATTATCTTCAAACCAGATGAAGGTCTCCAGAACGATCCGCTGCTGCGCTTCGCCAATGGCCTTAAACACGGCGGGATAGAACTGGTCGCCGTTCTCCAGCAGCTGAATCTGATTGCCTTCACGCCAGCCACATTTCATAAATGGATCTCCGCGCTAAGGGGGGCATGGTCGGACAGATGCCGCCAGCCGCGCAGCGGTAGCGCCGTCGGCGAGCTGGCATTGGCGTTCTTAACGTAAATACGATCGAGGCGCAGCAGCGGCAGGCTAACCGGAAAGGTGCGCGCCGGGCGGCCGCGTGCGCGGGTGAAGATCTCCTCAAGGCCCGCGGACTCCCGCAGCGGGCGGCTGGCCTTTTGCCGCCAGTCGTTAAAGTCGCCCGCCACCACCACCGGCTCGTCGACGGGCAGGGCGTTCACCCAGTCGGCCAGCATCGTAAGCTGCGCCTGGCGGTGGGCTTCGCGCAGGCCGAGATGGACGCACAGGACGTGGATCGACGCCCCCAGCGCCGGCGGCACGATGCGGCAATAGAGCAGGCCGCGCTTTTCGCCGCCGGCGACCGAGACGTCGCGGTTTTCATAATGCGCAATGGGGTAGCGCGACAGCACCGCGTTACCGTGATGCCCTTCCGGGTAGACGGCGTTGCGCCCGTAGGCGTAATCGCTCCACATGGTGTCCGCCAGAAATTCGTAGTGGGTAGTGTCCGGCCAGTTTTCGACGTGCAGGGGGTGAACCTCATGGGCACCCAGCACCTCCTGCAGACAGACAATATCCGCACCGACGGTTCTGACAGCGTCGCGTAGCTCCGGCAGGATGAAGCGCCTGTTGAAAGCGGTAAAGCCCTTGTGTGTGTTAATTGTCAGCACTTTAAATGAAAACGGCTGCGTTGGTCCGGTCATAATTCTCCTGTCGCGCACTCTCCACCTGTAGCCCTGGTGCGAAGGGTTTTGGCTATAAATAGTGTAGTCGTCGTCACAAAAAGATGCGTTGTTACGGAATTTTCCGTAAAGTTCGGTACTCTGAATAATTCAGATAAAGAAACCTCAGGAGAAAAGCCATGAGATGGCAACAACGGATTCGTGTCACGACTGGTCTCAGTTGCTGGCAGATTGTGTTGCACCTGCTGGTAGTGGCGCTGCTGGTCATGGGCTGGATGAGCGGCACGCTGGTGCACGTTGGTCTGGGCCTGTGCGTGCTGTACGGCGTGACAGTTCTGCTGATGCTGGCGCTGCAGCGCCACCATCAACAGCGCTGGCGCGACGTCGCCGACGTACTGGAGGAGCTAACCACCACCTGGTATTTTGGCGCGGCGCTGATTGCGCTGTGGCTGCTTTCAAGAGTGCTGCACAGCAACGTTCTGCTGGCGCTGGCAGGGCTGGCAATCCTTGCCGGACCCGCGGTCGTGTCGCTGCTGGCGAAAGATAAAAAGCTAGACCATTTTACGTCTAAACATCGCATACGCCGCTGAGCCGGTTGTGGCCGCAATCACCAGCAGCGGCCACAGGCTCCCCCAGACGATGTTAAAATCCGCATCCTTTAAGTAGATCTGCTTGGTAATATCGGTAAAGTGGCGGATGGGGTTAATCCACGTCAGGTTCTGCAGCCACACCGGCATATTCTCCACCGGCGAAACGTAGCCGGAGAGCAGGATCGCCGGCATCATAAAGACAAACACCCCGATAAACGCCTGCTGCTGGGTCGCGCACAGCGAGGAGATCAGCAGCCCGAATCCCACCAGCGACAGCCCGTAGACGGTCATTGTGAAGTAAAACAGCGCCAGCGATCCGGCAAAGGGGATTCGGTAGGCCAGAATGCCGATCGCCAGCACCACGGTCGCCTGAAAGATGGCGACGATCAGCGCGGGCACCGCTTTGCCGACGAAGATCTGCCAGGTGGTCAGCGGCGAAACCAGCAGCTGATCCAGCGTCCCCTGTTCGCGCTCGCGGGCTACCGACAGCGAGGTGACGATCATCACGCCGACGGTGGCGATCATGGCGATCAGCGACGGCACCACGAACCACTTATAGTCGAGGTTCGGGTTATACCAGTTGCGCACCACCAGCTCGCTGTTGTTGGGCTTCGGTCTGCCCTCCGTCAGCTCCTGCTGATACGTTCTGACCATCTGCTGCAGGTAGTTGGCGGCGATCTGTGCGCTGTTGGAGTTGCGTCCGTCGAGGATCAGCTGCATCGGCGCGGGCTGAAGGCGGTCCAGGTTACGGGAAAAGTCGGCCGGGAAGCGCACCAGCAGCAGCGCTTTCTGGGCGTCGATGGTTGGGCGGATCTCTTGGGGGCTTTTCAGCAGCAGAATATGGGTAAAGGCTTTGGCGCGGGCGAAGCGCTGGGTCAGCTCCACCGCGTGCCTGCCGTTGTCTTCGTTATAGATGGCGATGGTGGCGTTGGTCACCTCCAGCGTCGCGGCGAAGGGAAACAGCAGCACCTGAATCAGCACCGGCAGAATCAGGATGGCGCGGGTCTGCGGCTCCCGCAGCAGCGACTGCAGCTCTTTGCGAATTAACGTCCACAGGCGATAAAACATGTTCGTCTCCCTAATCCAGCCGACGCCGGGTTTTCAGCCACGTCAGGCCGATAAACATTACCGCCGAGGCGATTAAAAACAGCACGTTGATGGCCAGCACCAGCGGAATATTGCCCGCCAGAAACAGGCTTTGCAGGGTGCTGACAAAGTAGCGCGCCGGAATAACATAGGTCACCGCGCGGATCGCCGCGGGCATACTGTCGATCTGGAAGATAAACCCTGACAGCATAATCGACGGCAGAAAGGCGGCGTTCAGCGCCACCTGGGCGGCGTTGAACTGGTTGCGGGTGATGGTCGAAATCAGTAGCCCCATGCCGAGCGTGCTCAGTAAAAAGAGGCTGGTAATCAAAAACAGGATCGTCAGCGATCCGCGATAAGGCACCCCGAGAATAAAAACCGACACCAGCATACACAGCAGCATCGCCACCATGCCGAGAAAGTAGTAGGGGATAAGCTTGCAGAGCAGCAGCTCCAGGCGGGTGACCTCGGTGGAGAGCAGCGCCTCCATCGTGCCACGCTCCCACTCGCGGGCCACCACCAGCGAGGTGAGGATGGCACCGATTACCGTCATAATGATGGTTACCGCGCCGGGAATAATAAAGTGTCGGCTGACGGCCGCCGGGTTAAACCAGTAGCGGGTCTGCACGTCGATAAGCGGAGTAAAAGCTTCGCCGCGATCCTGCGCCCGCTGCATCTGCCAGATCTGCCAGACGCCCTCCACGTAGCCCTGGGCGAAGTTGGCGGTGTTCGGCTCGCTGCCGTCGGTAATCACCTGCACCGGCGCGCTGGCGTCGGCGCGGGCCATCCGGCGGGCGAAATCTGCCGGGATAGTCACCAGCCCGCGAATGCGCCCGGCCTGCATCATCTCAATCAGCGCGTGGCGGTTGTCGCTGACCGTGGCCTCAATGTACGGCGAACCGGTCATGGCGCGGGTAAAGTCCAGCGCCTCCTCGCTCTGCTGCTCCAGCAGAATACCCAGCCGCAGCCTGCTGGAGTCGAGGTTGATGCCGTAGCCGAAGATAAACAGCAGCAGCAGCGGAATGGCCACCGCAATCAGCCAACTGCTGGGGTCGCGGACGATCTGCCGGGTCTCTTTGACGCACAGGGCGCGCACGCGACGCCAGGAGAGGAGGCGGCTACTCATGGTTATGCTCCCTGTCCCAGTCGTTAATCAGGGTGATAAACGCCTGCTCCATGGTCGGATCGGGCATCTCGTCATCGGCGGCCTGCGCCTTTAAATCGTCCGGGGTGCCGCTGGCGATAAGCTTTCCGCGGTAAACCAGCCCGATGCGATCGCAGTATTCCGCCTCGTCCATAAAGTGGGTGGTAACCATCACCGTCACCCCTTTTTCGACCATGCTGTTGATATGCAGCCAGAACTCCCGGCGGGTGAGGGGATCGACCCCGGAGGTAGGCTCGTCAAGGAACAGAATGTCCGGCTCGTGCATCAGCGAACAGGCCAGCGCCAGCCGCTGCTTAAAGCCCAGCGGCAGCGCGTCGGCGGCCTGGGAGGCGATGCTTTTCAGACCAAACGCCTCGCTCATGCGGGCTATTTTCTCATTCTGCGCCCGCCGGCGCAGGCCATAGACGCCGGAGAAGAAGCGCAGATTCTGATCCACCGTCAGGTTGCCGTACAGGGAGAACTTCTGCGCCATATAGCCGAGGCGCTGGCGCGCCCTGCCGGAGCTGACCTTCAGATCCATATCCAGCACCAGCGCCTGGCCGGAGGTTGGCGTCAGCAGGCCGCACATCATTTTAAAGGTGGTCGATTTTCCCGCGCCGTTGGGGCCGAGCAGGCCGAAAATCTCGCCGCGTCCAACGGTGAAATTGACGTTATCGGTGGCGGCGAAATCGCCAAATTTCTTGCTCAGCGAGCGGGCCTCGATAACGGTTTCACCGGGGGTTCCCGCAACGGTATGCAGGATTGCGCCCAGCGGTGATTCCGAGGCGGAGGCTCCGCCGAGCAGATCGATAAAGGCGTCCTCAAAGCGCGGGGCGGTGGGTGTTATCTTCACCTCCGGCATCCCCTCCGCCTGGCGGATCGCCTCCGCGCTGGCCGATTTTTTGAGGATCAGGCGCACCGATTTTCCCTGAATCATGCCGTCGCTCACCTGCGGCAGCTTCAGCGCCCGCTGCAGCAGGCGACGGTTATTCTCCCGGGGGCTGTTTATCAGCAGGCTGCGTCCGGCCATGGTCCGGGTCAGCGCGGTCGGCTCGCCCTGGTAGAGCAGTTCGCCCTCGTTAAGCAGCAGCACGTCGCGGCACTGCTCCGCCTCGTCGAGGTAAGAGGTACTCCAGAGGATCAGCATCCCGTCGCCCGCCAGCTCGTGCACCATCTGCCACAGCTCGCGCCGGGAGATAGGGTCCACGCCAACGCCCGGCTCGTCGAGCAGCAGCACCTTCGGATCGCCCACCAGGGTGCAGGCCAGCCCCAGCTTTTGCTTCATGCCGCCGGAGAGTTTTCCCGCCAGCCGTCCGGTAAAGGGGCCAAGGGCGGTGAAGGCCAGCAGGCGGGAGAAGATCTGCTCCCGCGCTTCGCCGGTCACGCTGCGCAGATCGGCGTACAGCCTGAGGTTCTCCATCACCGTCAGATCTTCATACAGGCCGAACTTCTGCGGCATATAGCCCAGCACCGCGTGCAGCGCGCCGTCGTTTTTAAGCGGATCGAAGCCGAGCACCGCGGCGCTGCCGTTGTCCGGCTTCAACAGCCCCGCCAGCATGCGCATCAGGGTGGTTTTTCCCGCGCCGTCCGGCCCCACCAGCCCGGTGACGTAGCCGGCATGAATGGTGCAGTCGAGGGGAGCGACCGCCGGTTTGTCCATTCCCGCGAAGCGCTTAGTCAATCCATTCAGCGTAATGACGGCGTCACTCATGCCCGGCCTCGCGGCTGAACCGCAGCGTGACCGGCATTCCCTGGCGCAGGGCGTCGTCGGCGTCGGTCACCACGATGCGCAGGCGGTAAACCAGATCGGTACGCAGATCGGTGGTCTCCACGGTTTTCGGCGTAAATTCAGCGCTGGGCGATACAAAGCCGATTTTTCCATGATACGGCCGCTCCGGACGTCCGTCGGTATAGAGCAGAACTTCGCGCCCCGGCTGCGCCTGGCCGAGATTGCGCTCGTCCACGTAGGCCCGCACCCACACCGGGCGGGTCAGCGACAGCGTCAGCACCGGGCTGCCGGCGTTAAGCATACTGCCCGGCTCCACCGCGCGGGTTAACAGCATACCGTCGGACGGGGCCACAAGGGTGGCGTCCTGAAGATTGAGCTGCGCCTGGGCCAGCTGGGCCTGGGCCTGTTCGAGGCTGGCCTTCGCCTGGGCGATATCCTGCTGGCGGTTGCCGGCGCGATACTGGCTCAGTCTGTCGCGGGCGGACTTCAGCGTCGCCTGAGCCTGGTCGCGGGAGGAGCGGGCGTTTTCCAGATCGTTGGCGGAAACGGTGCGGCTTTTCCACAGCCCCTGCTGGCGGTTGTAGAAGTTCTGCGCATAGTCAAAGGCCGCCTGCGCCTGCTTCACGGCGGCGTTGGCCTGGGCTATCTCCTCCGTACGATAGCCGGCCAGCATCAGGTCGTACTGGGCCTGGGCCACCGAAACGCCCGCCTTCGCCTGCAGCAGCGCGTTTTCCAGAGGCGCTTTGTCAAGCTCGCCCAGCGTCTGCCCGGCCCGGATGGCATCGCCTTCGTCCACCGCCAGCGACGCCAGCCTGCCGCCGACGCGAAAGCTTAGGCTCACGGTGCGGATATCCACGTTGCCGTAGAGCGTCAGCCCGTCGTCCTGCCGACTTTGATACCACCAGGCACCGCCGGCGATAGCGGCCACGAGCGCCGCGATGACCAGCGCGATAACGACAGGTTTTTTCATTTCTCCGGACTCCTTTGCGATAAGCCTTGCAGAATAAAATCAATATGTTCGGTGACGATTTGGGCAATGAGGTCGCGCTTCTCCTCATCAAAGCGCGGCCAGCCCGTGCGTAACAGAATCGTCTCTTTACAGAGGCGAAAAGCCAACACCTCCCCCAACAGCGCATGGGTATGCAGGATGGTGCGGGTATCGTCGGGATCGCCGCCGGTACAGGCGGCGATCAGTCGCGTCAGGTGGCGGTGCAGAGGATCGATCACCTGGTCATGTACCAGCCGGTACGCCGCGGTGGGGGAGAGCTGCTCGCGTGAGATAAACTTGCTCAGATTGACGGTGTCGTCCTGGGTGAGCAGGGTGATGATGTGCCGGCAGGCGCGCACGATAAGCGCGCGGATGGCGGCCCGATCCGCGACCGGCCCGGCCAGCAGCCGCTCTGCCTCCTCGGCGTAGGGGCGAAAGCGCTCGCTGATGAAGTCGGCTATCCAGCGGGCGCAGGCGAGATAAAGGGCCTCTTTAGAACCAAAGTAGTAGGTAATGGCGGCAATGTTCTGCCCCGCCCGGGCGGCGATGTCGCGGGTGGTGGCATGGAGGCCATATTCACCGAACTGCGCCAGCGCCGAGGCGATCAGCTGCTGCTTCGCCTGTTCGCCGCGGGTGGTGGTGCCGGGAGCGCTCATAACGTGACTGGAAAGTTAATCAATCGATTGATTAAGATTAGGGGCTGTCCGTCCGCTTGTCCAGCGGGCGCGTTACAGATAAAAGCCCTCGGCGTTAAGTTCTTCCCTGACCCAGTTAAAAAACCGCTTCACTTTCTCTTTTTGTTCGCCAGCGTGGGGCAGAACAAAGTGGTGGGCGGCGACCGGCATACTGACGTCGTGGCTGAACACCGGAACCAGGTGGCGGCGGCGGACGCTTTCGCCGGTGAGCAGATTACTCTCCAGAATAATTCCCATCCCCATCCTGGCGGCTTCGATACTCATATAGGAGCGGTCAAAATTAAAAACAAAGTTTTTATTCCAGCCTTTAACTTTGTGCCAGGAAAACCAGTTATTCCAGTTGATTAAAGTACTGTCGGAGTGGATCAGATCGCAGGAGAGCAGATCCCCGATGGTGCGGATGGGCTGAGACTCCGGGCCGGCGGCGGCGCGCCAGGGCAGCATCTTTTCATTTTTTATCGTCTTGACCAGCAGGGTCGGCCACTGCGAAAGGCCGTGGCGAATGTCGATGTCAATGTTATCGCGGGAAAACTGAATGCTTTCGTAGGAGCAGGTCAGGCTGATTTTCAGCTCCGGCGAGGCCTGACGAAACCGGTGAAGCCTCGGCATCAGCCACAGCAGGCCGAAGCTGGGGGCCGAATGGATGCGTAAATCGTCCTGATGAATATCATGAATCACCTGCTCTGTCGCCTGGCCAATGGTATTTAAGGCCCCGGAGACCTCCCTGAGATAGCGTTCGCCAATGGCCGTAAGCTGTACGCCTTTCCCGCTGCGGGAAAAGAGCTTTTTGCCCAAATAGTTTTCCAGGCTGGCGATCTGGTGGCTGACGGCCGACGCCGTGATATTCAGTTTATTCGCGGCCAGATTGAGGCTGCCGGTGTCGGCTACCTCAATAAAAGCCTGCACGTTACGCAGCGAGGGGACCGGGAGAATAGTATTAGGCCTGGAGTGAATCATAGCGCTTTCCTGCTGACAAAATAATTTGAGACGGGAAGGTGAGCGATAATTAAGATATTATTTAAAAGGTTATCTGATTAATATATTAATAAATTTTAGCATACCTGTCGGCTAAACAGCGGCATATTTCGTGATGCGTCTCTCATTTTGCGGTGAAAATAATCGGGATGCCCGGCGGTAATAATTTGAATGAAGTCACGAAGTTAATTTTTCTCAGGCGTAATTGAGCTAATTTGCATATCGCCAATTTCAGCGGTTGTTATATTGCAGAGCGAGGGGAGGAAGAACAGCGTAATGCATACGAAACCATGCCTGCTTCTAATTAATTAGGGGTATGCCGGTTACGCCCCATGCTTTATAAGTGCTGGCTACGCTCCCGTTGATGAAATAAGAAAAATCTCATCCCTTACCGAAAGCGGCCATCATGCCGCCAGAATTATTTAGGGGAGATATGAAAAAACGCTGCGGGCGTTGTTGCGCGCCGCCTGAGCTGACACCAACAGAATTGGCCAGAGAGGTCGGGCAAAGCGATAACGAGGGGAAATTCTGAGGCTCGGTTAACACAGTAACCGGAAAAAGCCAGCGGACGTGCAGCCTGAAATCATGATGAATTTATAAAGAGGATACCCTATGTCACGTATAGATGCCGTAGTCTGTACCGACGTCAGGAAAACAAAATATCGGTTTGTTGTTTTAACGATGATTTTCCTGGTCTACGCCATAAATTATGCCGATCGAACGAATATTGGGGCGGTATTGCCTTTTATTATCGATGAGTTCCGGATTAATAATTTCGAAGCCGGGGCGATTGCCAGCATGTTTTTTCTGGGCTATGCCGTAAGCCAGATCCCGGCGGGCTTTTTCATTGCCAGGCGCGGCACGCGAGGGGTGGTTTCTCTCTCAATATTTGGTTTTTCAGCCTTTACCTGGCTGATGGGAACGGTAAGTTCCGTATTCGGCTTAAAGCTGGTGCGCCTGGGGCTGGGGCTCAGCGAGGGGCCGTGTCCGGTGGGGCTGGCCTCGACCATAAACAACTGGTTTCCGCCGAAAGAAAAGGCGACGGCGACGGGGGTTTATATCGCCGCAACCATGTTTGCCCCGATTATTGTTCCGCCACTGGCGGTGTGGATTGCGGTGACCTGGGGCTGGCGCTGGGTCTTCTACTCTTTTGCCATTCCCGGCATTGTCGCAGCGGTCGCCTGGTATATGCTGGTTAAATCCGCGCCCGCAGAAAGCCGCTTTGTTTCGCAAAGCGAACTGGAGGAGATTAACGCCGGGCAGAGCGACCGGCAGACGACGCGGGAAAATATTTTAATCACCGATAAGTTTACCTGGCTGGATAAGCTCATTCGGGTGCGGAAATTAGCGCCAATCGATACGGCAAAAGGGCTGTTTACCTCTAAAAATATCCTTGGCGACTGCCTGGCCTATTTTATGATGGTGAGCGTGCTGTACGGCTTGTTAACCTGGATACCGCTCTATCTGGTAAAGGAAAAAGGCTTTGACTTTATAAGCATGGGGCTGGTTGCCAGTATGCCGTGCATCGGCGGTTTCGTCGGGGCGATCGGCGGGGGATATATTTCCGATAAATTACTGGGCCGCCGCCGGAAACCGACGATGATTTTTACCGCAATATCGACGGTAATGATGATGCTCATCATGTTAAATATCCCGGCCAGCACCCCGGCGGTGTGCATCGGATTGTTTATGGTGGGGCTGTGCCTGAATATTGGCTGGCCCGCATTTACCGCCTACGGCATGGCGGTCTCCGACGTAAAAACCTACCCGGTGGCCTCTTCAATTATTAATAGCGGCGGCAACTTAGGCGGATTTGTTTCCCCGATGGTGGCGGGCTTTTTACTTGACAGTACCCACAGCTTTAATTCCGTGTTTATGTATTTCGGTATTTGCGCAGCAATAGGTTTAGTGGTGATTCTTTTTCTGGATGAGCCACGCTAACGGGTATTCATTTTGTTCATTTAAATGACCTGAGGTCATGGAGTCATACTATGTTATTAAAAGATAAAGTCGCCATTATTACCGGCGCGGCTTCCGCACGCGGTTTAGGTTTTGCGACGGCAAAACTCTTTGCTGAAAATGGCGCAAAGGTGGTCATTATCGATCTTAACGAGGCGGCCAGCATCTCGGCGGCCCGATCGCTGGGGGAGGGGCATCTGGGCCTGGCGGCAAACGTCGCCGACGAGGCCCAGGTGCAGGCGGCGATCGGGCAGGTTATGGCGAAATATGGTCGGGTGGACGTGCTGGTGAATAACGCCGGTATCACCCAGCCGCTGAAGCTGATGGACATTAGGCGTGAAAATTACGACGCGGTGCTGGACGTCAGCCTGCGCGGCACGCTGCTGATGTCGCAGGCGGTGATCCCGACGATGCGGGCGCAAAAATCCGGCAGCATCGTCTGCATCTCTTCGGTGTCCGCCCAGCGCGGCGGCGGCATTTTCGGCGGCCCGCACTACAGCGCGGCAAAGGCCGGCGTGCTGGGGCTGGCACGGGCGATGGCCCGCGAACTGGGGCCGGATAACGTGCGCGTCAACTGCATCACGCCGGGGCTGATTCAGACCGATATCACCGCCGGTAAGCTGACCGATGAGATGACGGCCGGCATTCTCGCCGGTATCCCGATGAACCGTCTCGGCGACGCCGTTGATATCGCCCGGGCCGCGCTGTTCCTCGGTAGCGATCTCTCTTCTTACTCCACCGGCATCACCCTGGACGTCAACGGCGGCATGTTAATTCACTAAGCGAGGGGCGATTAATGACTAACTCACGGTTACAAAAAGTTGCCGCGGCGGCGTGGCGTATTCGCCGCTATGCCCTGCGTATGGGGGAAGTTCAGGGGCAGGGCTATATCGGCCAGGCGCTGGGCTATGCGGACGTGCTGGCGACGGCGTTCAGCGACGCCGTGTGCTTTCGCGCGGCCGATCCCGAGTGGGAGGGGCGCGATCGCTTTCTGCTTTCCCACGGCCACTACGCCATCGCCTATTACGCGGCGCTGCTGGAGGCGGGAATTATTCCGCAGGAGGAGCTGGAAACCTATGGCTCCGACGACAGCCGCCTGCCGATGTCCGGCATGGCGACCTACACCCCGGCGATGGAGATGTCCGGCGGTTCGCTGGGGCAGGGGCTGTCGATCGCGGTCGGCATGGCGCTGGGGCTGAAGCAAAAGCAGAGCGCGTCATGGGTGTATAACTCGATGTCGGACGGCGAGCTGGACGAAGGCTCGACCTGGGAGGCGGCGATGTCGGCCGCCCACTACGGTCTTAATAACCTGATTACCCTCGTTGACGTCAATAAACAGCAGGCCGACGGCGACTCGCGAAAAATCCTTGGCTTTGAGCCGCTGCACGAGAAATGGGCGGCGTTCGGCTGGCTCGTACAGCGCGTGGACGGCAACGATCTGCCGGCGGTCATCGCCGCTTTCGATAAGGCGAAAAGCGATGTGGGCGAACGGCCGCGGGTCATTCTCTGCGACACTCTGATGGGCAAAGGCGTACCGTTCCTCGAAACCCGCGATAAAAACCACTTTATTCGCGTCGACCCCGATGAATGGCAGCAGGCAATTGCGCTGCTGGATGCCAACAAACCGGAAGGAGTGCTGCAATGAGTCAGACCACGCAAAAACCCCGTTTAAAAACCTCGGCGATGATCGCCTCCATCGCCGACGGAGGCCAGGCGACGGTCGCCGCCCCGTTTGGCGTCGCGCTGTCGAAGCTGGCGGCGGAGCGGCCGGAAATCGTTGGTATGACCGCCGACCTGTCCAAATACACCGATATGCATATTTTCGCCCAGGCCTTCCCGGAGCGTTTTTTTCAGATGGGGATGGCCGAGCAGCTCTTAATGGGGGCGGCGGGCGGCATGGCCAAGGAGGGATTTATCCCCTTCGCCACCACCTATGCCGTATTCGCCACCCGCCGCGCCTGTGATTTTATCCATCAGGTGATTGCCGAAGAACAGCTGAACGTGAAGATCTGCGCCGCGCTGCCGGGCCTGACCACCGGCTACGGCCCCAGCCACCAGGCGACGGAAGATCTGGCGATTATGCGTGGGATCCCCGGCATGACCATCATCGACCCCTGCGATGCGCTGGAGATTGAGCAGGCGGTGCCGGCGATAGCCGCTCACTCTGGCCCGGTCTATATGCGCCTGCTGCGCGGCAAGGTGCCGCTGGTGCTGGATAAATATGACTACCGGTTCGAGTTGGGCAAAGCGAAGCTGCTGGAGGAGGGCAACGACCTGCTGTTTATCTCTTCCGGGCTGATGACCATGCGCGCGCTGGAGGCGGTGGCGAAGCTGCGTGCCGACAACATCAGCGCGGCGGTGCTGCACGTTCCGACCATCAAGCCCCTGGACGAGCAGGCCATCGTTGAGCAGGCGTCGAAGCCGGGTCGGCTAGTGGTGACGGCGGAAAACCACACCTGCATCGGCGGGCTGGGAGAGGCGGTAGCGGCGCTGCTGATGCGCAGGGGCGTGCGCTGTGAGCTGGATACGGTCAGCCTGCCCGACGAGTTCCTGCTGGCCGGCGCGCTGCCGACGCTGCACGATCGCTACGGCATATCCACCGCCATGATGGTGGAAAAAATTAAACGTCGCCTCGGCTGACGCCCGCGCCGCCGCGCAGTGCGGCGGCGCTTTTCCCGCCTCCGGGCCGATGCTCTCCGCGGCAGAATGCCGCTGTTCAGGAAAGCGAATCTTTGTGGCTGAAGAAGGGGCGCGGCGCAGGATAATTTATGCGCCATATCACAAAAACTGTTACACTCCGTTCCTTCATGACATTGTGGTTTTTGTCATCCCTCATGTATGTATCTCCCTGAAGACTACACCGGGAACGGTCGGGGCGGTTCGGAGTTGTTATGTCTTTTGATTCTCTGGGGTTACACCCTGATATCCTGCGCGCTGTTGCCGAGCAGGGCTACCGTGAACCTACCCCTGTTCAGCAACAGGCAATTCCGGCGGTGCTGGAAGGTCGCGATCTGATGGCCAGCGCGCAGACCGGCACGGGCAAAACGGCGGGCTTTACCCTGCCGCTGCTGCAGCATCTCATCAGCAGACAGCCGCACGGCAAAGGGCGTCGCCCGGTGCGTGCGCTGATCCTCACCCCCACCCGCGAGCTGGCGGCGCAGATCGGTGAAAACGTCCGCGACTACAGTAAGTATCTGGATATTCGCTCGCTGGTGGTGTTCGGCGGCGTAAGCATTAATCCGCAGATGATGAAGCTGCGCAGCGGCGTGGACGTGCTGGTCGCCACGCCGGGCCGCCTGCTGGATCTGGAGCATCAGAACGCGGTTAAGCTCGATCAGGTTGAAATTCTGGTACTGGATGAAGCGGATCGTATGCTGGATATGGGCTTTATTCATGATATTCGCCGGGTGCTGGCGAAGCTGCCGGCGAAGCGGCAGAATCTGCTGTTTTCCGCGACCTTCTCTGATGATATCAGGGGCCTGGCGGAGAAGCTGTTGCACAATCCGCTGGCGGTTGAGGTGGCGCGGCGTAATACCGCCTCTGAGCAGGTCACCCAGCACGTTCATCTGGTGGACAAAAAACGTAAACGCGAGCTGCTGTCGCTGATGATCGGCAAGGGCAACTGGCAGCAGGTGCTGGTCTTTACCCGCACCAAGCACGGTGCCAACCACCTGGCGGAGCAGCTTAATAAAGACGGCATCCGCAGCGCGGCGATCCACGGCAACAAGAGCCAGGGTGCCCGCACCCGCGCGCTGGCGGACTTCAAGTCCGGCGATCTGCGCGTGCTGGTGGCGACCGACATCGCGGCCCGCGGTCTGGATATCGAAGAGCTGCCGCACGTGGTCAACTACGAGCTGCCGAACGTGCCGGAGGACTACGTTCACCGCATCGGCCGCACCGGCCGCGCGGCGGCCACCGGTGAGGCGCTGTCGCTGGTCTGCGTGGATGAGCATAAGCTGCTGCGCGACATCGAAAGGCTGCTGAAAAAAGAGATCCCGCGGCTGACCACGCCGGGCTTTGAGCCGGACCCGTCCATCAAGGCGGAGCCGATTCAGAACGGCCGCCAGCAGCGCGGCGGCGGTCGCGGTCAGGGGCAAGGGCAGGGAGCGCCGGGCCGCGCCCAGCGTCCGCGTCGCCAGGACAGCGGCGCGCCACAGGCCAAACCGCGCGGCGGCGAAGGTAAACCGACGGGTGATAAGCCGCGCCCGCCGCGTCGCCCGCGCAGACCAGCCTCCGCGCAATAACGCTCTCTCAGGCCTGCCGCTCCGGCAGGCTCAGACGGATGATAAAGAGGGGAAAACGTAGTTTTCTCCTCTTTATCTTTTTCAGCCCCAAATCAATTTTTCTTGTTTCTTTTCCCGGCGCGTCGGGAGGAATCTGTTCGCCAGTCTATCCGGCCGGTTTTTTCTCTCCCGACCCGCGGGCCTCACCGCCGCCCTCCATTTTTGCGAAGCCCCTTCCGCAACCGGCAAAAAAGGTTCTGCCAGCACCTGATCTATGCCACAATAGTGGCTGTTTATACAGTGTTTCAGGTTTTCTTATGGCCTTAACCGCCGCGCTAAAAGCGCAAATCGCCGCCTGGTACAAGGCGCTTCAGGAGCAGATCCCCGACTTCATTCCCCGCGCGCCGCAGCGGCAGATGATTGCCGACGTCGCCAGAACGCTCGGCGGCGAAGAGGGGCGGCATCTGGCCATTGAGGCACCGACCGGCGTCGGGAAAACCCTCTCCTATCTGCTCCCCGGCATTGCTATTGCCCGCGAGGAGCAAAAAACGCTGGTGGTCAGCACCGCCAACGTGGCGCTACAGGATCAGATCTACAGCAAAGACCTGCCGCTGCTGCGCAAAATCATTCCGGGTTTACGCTTTACCGCCGCCTTTGGCCGCGGCCGCTACGTCTGCCCGCGCAACCTGACGGCGCTGGCCAGCACAGAGCCGGCGCAGCAGGATCTGCTCGCCTTCCTCGACGACGCGCTGACCCCCAATAGCCAAGAGGAGCAGAAGCGCTGCGCAAAGCTGAAGGCCGCCCTCGACGGCCATCGCTGGGACGGCCTGCGCGACCATATCGATATTGCCATCGACGACGACCTCTGGCGGCGGCTGAGCACCGACAAGGCCAGCTGCCTGAACCGCAACTGCCTCTACTACCGCGAGTGCCCGTTTTTTGTCGCCCGCCGGGAAATTCAGGAGGCGGAGGTGGTGGTGGCCAACCATGCGCTGGTGATGGCGGCGATGGAGAGCGAGGCGGTGCTGCCGGATCCGAAAAACCTGCTGCTGGTGCTTGATGAAGGGCATCATCTGCCGGATGTGGCGCGCGACGCCCTGGAGATGAGCGCCGAAATCACCGCCCCCTGGTATCGCCTGCAGCTGGATCTCTTCGTGAAGCTGGTGGCGACCTGCATGGAGCAGTTTCGCCCGAAAACCACTCCGCCGCTGGCCCTCCCCGAGCGCCTGAACGCCCACTGCGAAGAGCTGTATGAGCTTATCGCCTCGCTCAATACTCTCCTTAATCTGCTGATGCCCGCCGGCCAGCAGGCGGAGCACCGCTTTGCTATGGGCGAGCTGCCGGAAGAGATGATGGCCATCTGCCAGCGGCTGGCGAAGCTGACCGAACAGCTGCGCGGGCTGGCGGAGCTGTTTATTAACGATCTCAGCGAAAAAACCGGCGCTCATGACGCGGTGCGCCTGCACCGGCTGCTGCTGCAGATGAACCGCGCGCTGGGGATGTTCGAGGCGCAAAGCAAGCTGTGGCGGCTGGCGTCGCTGGCGCACGCCTCCGGCGCGCCGGTCTCGAAATGGGCCACCCGGGAGACGCGCGACGGGCAGGCGCACGTCTGGTTTCACTGCGTGGGCATTCGCGTCAGCGATCAGCTGGAAAAGCTGCTGTGGCGCAGCGTGCCGCATATTATCGTCACTTCCGCCACCCTGCGCTCGCTGAACAGCTTTTCGCGCCTGCAGGAGATGAGCGGCCTGCAGGAGAAGGCGGGAGATCGCTTTGTGGCCCTCGACTCACCCTTTAACCACGTTGAGCAGGGGAAAATCGTGATCCCCCAGATGCGCTACGAGCCGCTGATGGAAAATGAAGAGCAGCATATCGCCGAAATGGCGGCCTTTTTTCGCCAGCAGCTGGAGAGTAAAACCCATCGCGGGATGCTGGTGCTGTTTGCCAGCGGCCGGGCGATGCAGCGCTTTCTGACCTACGTGACCGATCTGCGCCTGCTGCTGCTGGTGCAGGGCGACCAGCCGCGCTACCGGCTGGTGGAGCTGCACCGCAGGCGGATTGAGAGCGGCGAGCGCAGCGTGCTGGTGGGGCTGCAGTCCTTTGCCGAAGGTCTCGATCTGAAAGGCGAGCTGCTCAGCCAGGTGCACATCCATAAAATCGCCTTTCCGCCCATCGACAGCCCGGTGGTGATCACCGAGGGCGAATGGCTGAAAAGCCTGAACCGCTATCCTTTTGAAGTGCAGAGCCTGCCGAGCGCCTCGTTTAATCTTATCCAGCAGGTGGGGCGTCTGATCCGCAGCCACAGCTGCTGGGGAGAGGTGGTTATCTACGATCGGCGGCTGTTGACCAAAGGCTACGGCAGGCGTTTACTGAATGCGCTGCCGGTATTTCCCATCGAGCAGCCGGCGGCACCGGAGGGGATCGTTAAACCCGAAGAGAAAAAAGCGAAGCCCGCGCGCCGACGTTAACAATGTGAGCACGAGGCAAGGAGTTTTCGATGGATTATCGCAACGTTATTAAAGAGATAGGGCGCGGTAAACACCACGCGCGCGACCTCGATCGGGATACCGCCCGCGCCCTGTACGCCCGGATGCTCAACGGCGAGGTGCCGGACCTGGAAATGGGCGGCATGCTGATTGCGCTGCGCATCAAGGGGGAGGGCGAAGCGGAAATGCTCGGCTTCTATGAGGCGATGCAGCATCACATTCTCCGGCTGACGCCTCCGGCCGGCAGACCCATGCCGGTGGTGATCCCCAGCTACAACGGCGCGCGCAGGCAGGCCAACCTGACGCCGCTGCTGGCGATCCTGCTGAGCAGGCTCGGTTTTCCGGTGGTGGTGCACGGCGTCAGCGAAGATCCAACCCGCGTGCTGACCGAAACCATTTTTGCGCTGCTGGGCATTACCCCGGCCCGGCACGCCGGGCAGGCGCAGGCGGAGCTTGATGGCCAGCGGCCGGTCTATCTTCCCGTCGGCGCTCTCTGCCCACCGCTGGAAAAACAGCTGGCGATGCGCTGGCGGCTCGGCGTACGCAACAGCGCTCACACCCTGGCGAAGCTGGCGACCCCGTTTGCCGAGGATGCCGCTCTGCGCCTCTCCAGCGTTTCGCATCCGGAGTATGTGCCGCGGGTGGCGAAGTTCTTCAGCGATATCGGCGGCCGGGCGCTGCTGATGCACGGCACCGAAGGCGAAGTGTATGCCAATCCGCAGCGCTACCCGCAGATTAGCCTTGTCGATCGCGGCGGAATAAGCGTTCTGCTGGAGCGGCAGAGCGAAATGCCGGACGAGCCGGTGCCGCTGCCGGCGGCGAAAGATCCGCAAACCACCGCCCGCTGGATCGAGCGCTGCCTGGCGGGCGGCGAGCCGGTTCCCGCATCGCTGAAGGTCCAGATGGCCTGCTGCCTGAAGGCGACGGGCGAGGCAGCGTCGCTGGCGGAAGGGCTGGTGCGGGTAAACCAGATCGTCTGATTTCTCGGATCTGCGCTGGTTCGCGGCCGGTGTTGGCCTCTCCGGCGCGACTTTTTCGCGCCTTTATTGACCTTTCGGGCCGCCCGTGGGCAGCATAGAGAGGGGTAAAAAAGCCCCTCCCGGCAGCCGGGCCATATAACAGGAGACAAGAATGAACAGTGGGCACCGCTTTTCCGCACCGACCCTGCACGCCTTTGTTGAGGCCGTTTTCCGTCAGATGGGCAGTCATGAACAGGAGGCGCGTCTGGTAGCCGATCACCTGATCGCCGCTAACCTTGCCGGACATGACTCCCACGGCGTCGGCATGATCCCGAGCTATATTCGCTCCTTCTCGCAGGGCCATCTGCAGATTAACCGCCACGCCAGCGTGATAAAGGATGCCGGGGCGATACTGACCCTGGACGGCAACCGCGCCTTCGGGCAGGTAGCGGCCCACGAGGCCATGGCGCAGGGGATCGCCAGGGCGCGCGAGCACGGCATTGCCGCCGTGGCGCTGCATAACTCGCACCATATCGGGCGTATTGGCTACTGGGCCGAGCAGTGCGCGGCCGCCGGATTCGTATCCATACATTTTGTGAACGTGGTCGGCACCCGGATGGTCGCGCCATTCCCTGGGCGCGACGGCCGTTTCGGCACCAACCCCTTCTGCGCCGTCTTCCCGCGTAAAAACGATTTTCCCCTGCTGCTGGACTACGCCACCAGCGCCATCGCCTTCGGTAAAACGCGCGTGGCCTGGCATAAGGGCGTGCCGGTGCCGCCGGGCTGTCTGATCGACGCCAGCGGCGAGCCGACCACCGATCCGGCGGCGATGCAGGAGCCGCCGCTGGGGGCGCTGCTGACCTTTGCCGCCCATAAAGGCTACGCGCTGGCGGCGATGTGCGAGATCCTCGGCGGCGCGCTCTCCGGCGGAGAAACCACCCATCAGGAGACGCTGCAGGAGAGCGCCGACGCCATTATTAACGGCATGACCACTGTGATCCTCAATCCTGAGCTGTTTGGCGCGCCGGAGTGCGACCGCCAGACCGCGGCCTTTGCCGAGTGGGTTAAGGCTTCCCCTCATGCGGAAGAGGCACCGATCCTGCTGCCGGGAGAGTGGGAGGTGAACACCCGTCGGGAGCGTCAGCAGCAGGGGATACCGTTGGACGCCGGCAGCTGGCAGGCGATCTGCGACGCGGCGCGGCAGATCGGTATGCCGGAAGCGGAGCTGCAATCCTTCTGCCATCGGCTGGCCGGTTAACGATCGCGTCTTATTCGCCGGAAGCGCTGAAAAAGCCCCGCCGCGCCCTGGAAGAAATCCGTTGTCGGCAGGGCCTGACACCGCCGGTGGCGCATAAAAAAGTCCGTCCGCTGGACGGGCAAACAGGGGTGATACAGAGCAATAAGGGGGGAAGCAGTGGTGTCGGTGGGTTAACCGACGAGGAGAACGTCAGGAGAGGCAGCGCTTAGCAAATGCCCCGGCTGTAGTGCCGATCATGAGCGCGATATAAATGTGGCGCTCAACATACAGCACATGGACATAGCAGAATTAATGGCAGCGGATCACGTCGTCAAAGCCATCGAGGCTGGCGTAAGTCTGGCTCTGTGCCAGTTGTAGCCTGAGAAGTGGGAAGACTCGCCGTTTATGGCGGGGGCAGTCACTTGTTGATAAACGCGGTGCCGCTTATTTGCAGATAAGCTTCAGAAAGTTGATGTTTTGTCGGTGCGCTGAGTATCCGGCACGGCGAGGCAATATAAAATTGCATACGAATTTAAGAACGGGTTAACGCGGATCAACGCCGGCCGGCAGCGCGGCGTTTAACGGCACGTTTTGTTAAGCGGTGGGGAGGACAGCAGGGACGCAGACGGAATCGTTTGTGCTGGTTTGCCGCTGATGTCAACGCAGCTGGCTGTCCTTCGAACCCCGGCGGTTATAGCCGGAGCTGACCTGATTCTGCGAATCTTTCTCCTGCTGGCACTGCAGGCACAGTTTGACCCCCGGCACCGCCTTACGCCGGGCCTCCGGGATAGGTTCGCCGCACTCTTCGCATTCGCAGCGGCTCTCGCCGGTCGGCAGCTCGCCGCGGGCGCGGGCAATGGCGTCTTCTATGGTGCTGTTGATCTGATCGTTTACGGCGTCGTCATTCGCCCAGCCGGATGCCATGCGTTACCTCCCGTAGGGTTAAAAATTTTGCCGTCCGGAACGGACGTAGCAAGTGAATCTGTCGTTACGTTGTGCGATCTCCGCACCGCCGGGATTTTAAGAACGTTTTCTTTGAATAGTGTAGTGAATATGCGACCAAAAAACGCGCGCGCAAGGTGTCTCCGGAGAAAGCTATTGCCGGGACGTGGCGGCCCGGGCCGCAAAAACCGCTAAATCAGCGGGATACCGGCGGCGGGGCCAGCGTTTTTTATCCTCTGCCAACTTATGTCGCTTTTCTCGCGTCGTGCTGGTTTACCGCGTGGCGTTATGCGGGTATCTTACGCCGCTGCAAAAAGGAGAATGTTATGTCCCCCCAGAAACCGGGATTACACCCGCGCAACCGTCACCACGGCCGTTACGATCTGGCCGCGCTGTGCCAGGCGAACCCTGAGCTGGCCCAATTTCTTACCCTGACCCCGGCGGGCCAGCAGAGCGTTGATTTCGCCAATCCGCTGGCGGTAAAAGCGCTTAATAAAGCCCTGCTGGCGCATTTTTACGGCGTCGCCAGCTGGGATATTCCACCGGGGTTTCTCTGCCCGCCGGTGCCGGGGCGCGCGGACTATATTCATCATCTCGCCGATCTGCTCGGTGAGACGACGGGGTCCATTCCGACCGCTGCCAGCGTGCTGGACGTGGGCGTCGGGGCAAACTGTATCTATCCGCTTATCGGCGTGCGCGAGTACGGCTGGCGCTTTACCGGCAGTGAAACCAGCGATACGGCGCTGGCCAGCGCCCAGGCGATCGTCAACGGCAACCCCGGCCTGAGCCGCGCCATTCGCCTGCGCAGGCAGAAGGACCCCGCCGCCATCCTTAATGGCATTATCCATAAGAACGAGCAGTATGACGCCACGCTATGCAACCCGCCGTTCCATGATTCCGCCGAGGCCGCCCGCGAGGGCAGCGAGCGCAAGCGGCGCAACCTCGGGCAGAGCAAGCACGACGCCCTGAACTTCGGCGGCCAGCAGGAGGAGCTGTGGTGCGAGGGCGGCGAGGTGGCCTTCATCAGCAAAATGATTGCCGAAAGCCCGGCCTTTGGTCGTCAGGTGATGTGGTTTTCTACCCTGGTGTCGCGCGGTGAAAATCTGCCACCCCTCTACCGGGCGCTCACTGAGGCCGGGGCGGTGAAGGTGGTAAAGAAGGAGATGGCCCAGGGGCAAAAGCAGAGCCGCTTTATTGCCTGGACCTTTATGGATGACGATCGCCGCCGCCGCTTTATGGCGCGCAGACGCCAGGGGTAGGCGACTCCGCTGACGGGGCAGAGGGCGCTGGCAGCACCTGCCAGGTCTGCACCGGGGCGCGAACCTTCGCCAGGTCGAACTGTTTTTTCACCTGGCCGTCGAGGGCGAAGCGCACCGTCCACTGCTTCAGCGGCAGGGTGGTAAACGACACGCGGAGCGTAAAGGCGGTGTTGCTCAGGCCAACGATGCCGGCGAACGACGGTTCGCCGATAATCAGTCCGCGAATCTCCTCCATCGCCATCACTGCCGCTACCGCCTCCTTCAGCGCCTGGTTGGCTTTGTCCGCGTCCTCGTTGCGATCGACGTCATAGTTGGCCACCACCGAGCCGATGCCGCGCACGAAGTTGGCGAAGGTGGTGATCGATGACCACGGAATAATATGATAGGCACCGGTATCCTGGCGCACCCCCACCGAACGGATCGACATGCGCTCCACCGTGCCGGTCAGCGGCCCAATGGTCACCAGATCGCCGGTGTTCATCCCGTTCTCAAACTGAATAAATACCCCGGTAATAATGTCCTTCACCAGGGTCTGCGCGCCAAACGAAATCGCCAGCCCGAGCGCCCCGGCTCCGGCGAGCAGCGGGGCGATATTCACGCCGATCTCCGACAGCACGATCATCACGGTAATGGTGCTGATCACTACCGCCAGCGCGTTGCGAAACAGCGTCAGCAGCGTGCGGGTGCGCGCGCTGGGCAGCGGACGACCGTGGATATCCGACGTCAGCCGGTTTTCGATCAGGCTGGCGAGAAGAGTCCAGCCCACGGCGGAGAAGAAAAGGATCAGCGCGATGCGGATCAGAATATCAACGGTTCTCTCGCCCGCGCCGTAGTGCAGCCAGTTCCAGAAATCAAACAGCCCCCAGGCGTTGAGCAGCAGCATAACGGCGACGCAGACCGTCAGAATACGCGCCGCTTTCAGGGCGGTGGAGAGCCAGCCGTTGAGCCGCTTTTGCAGCTCCGGATAGCTGCGCTGAGTGTGGGGCGACAGGGTAATAGTTTTGGCTATCCAGCGGGAGAATATGCCGCAGACAAAGGCGGCGACGCCGATAATCAGCAGGCTGCGCAGCGTTGCGCCCATCATAAACTTCAGGCTGTTGCCCGGATCGAACAGCGAGAAAAAGAACAGCACGATGAAGTAAGCGCTGGCCAGCCAGTGCCAGATCAGCGCGAAGGCGCGGATAAAGAGGCTGAAGAAGGCCAGCGACCGCTCTGAAAGGCTCAGCAGATGGCCGGCAATCTCTCTTTTATTATGGAAGATCAGGTACAGCGCCCACAGGGTGATGCACAGCATAATAACCACGTTCGCCATCGCGCCCACCTGTACGTTGACCTGATTTGAGACGATCGGCACCGCGACAATCAGCCCGTAGCCGATCAGGCTGCTCAGGGCGCTGAGGCGGCGGTTCCAGTAGTTCGCCCCGACGTCCTGAATGTTGAACGCCCGCAGATCCGCCACCTTAGGGCAGAAAATCAGCCGCAGAACGGCCTTGAAAAACTCAATCAGCGCGAAGGCGTTAAGAAACAGGCTCTGCTGAAAGGCAATGGTTCTGTTATTGGCGTTAAAGCTGTTGCTCAGCATCTGCCCGACGAACAGGGTCAGCGCCAGCAGCAGCAGATCGATAAAAAAAGCGCCGAGGATCATGGCGGGCAGCTGCAGCCAGTTGCTGCGGTCGCGATTCTTTTTGCGCGCCCACGCGCCCATTTTACGATACAGCGGCAGGGCGCACAGGCGCGCCAGCCAGTAAAGGCTGAACACCGCCGCCGCCAGCAGCAGAAAGTGGCTCAGGGCGTTGGTAAAGGTGCGGGCATTAAAGGGTTTATGCGGCGCGGTGGTGATATTGCGATACAGCTGGGCAAAGCGGTCAGAGAAGGCTTCGCCATAGCGGCGGCTGATATCGGTGACGTTTTCCAGCACCGTCTTCTCTTCCCTCAGCGTGGGCGGCGTAATTTTAGGCACCGCTTCCGGGGGCGGCGTGGCGGCCGCGCTGCGCAGTTGGTCAATCAGCTCCTTGCGGGAAGCGTCATTTTCCAGTATGTCCGCCAGCGCCGCCCAGGCCGCTTTTTTCTGCTCCAGGTCCGGCGCGCTCCGGGAATCACTCGTCGCGCCGGTAGTGACGCCAGGAATCACCGCCGCGTGGGCGGTCGCGCCCAGCAGGCAGCAGAGGATAAACAGGATCCACCGCATAGCTCCTCCAGTGAGAAAACAAAACGATAAGTATAGTTGGCGGGGAAGGCGCGGCAGGAAATGGGAGGATTCGTAACCGGTCGCGCCCTTGCGCAGGGAAGGGCGCGACGAGGATCAGGCGACGTGTTGTAAGAATTCCCGCAGGCGCGCGCCGGGCGGGTTGTCGATCAGGGCCTTCGGAGCGCCGTCCTCGGCGATGCGGCCTCCGTCGATAAAGATCAGGCGCGAGGCGACTTTCTCCGCAAAGCCGATCTCGTGGGTGACGATCACCATCGTCATTCCTTCCTCCGCCAGATCCTGCATTACTTTCAGCACCTCATGGCGCAGCTCCGGGTCCAGCGCGGAGGTGGGTTCGTCAAACAGCATCATTTTGGGCTTCACCGCCAGCGCGCGGGCGATGGCCACGCGCTGCTGCTGGCCGCCGGACAGCTCGGACGGATAGTGGTGGGCGCGTTCGGCCAGGCCAACCTTCGCCAGCAGCGCCCTGGCCTGCTTCTCTGCCTCTTCCTTCTTCGCGCCGCGCACGCGCAGCGGGCCAAACATCACGTTTTCCAGCGCCGTCAGGTGTGGGAAGAGGTAGAACTGCTGAAACACCATCCCCGCCTCCTGGCGGATAAGCCGTTCATCCACCTTTGGATCGTTGACCTTCAGGCCGTCGACGATCAGCTCGCCGCTGGTGATCTCCTCCAGCTTGTTGATGCAGCGCAGCAGGGTGGATTTGCCGGAACCGGACGGGCCGATGATCACTACCACCTCGCCCTGACCAATGTTGAGATCGATATTGTGTAGCACCTGGGTGGCACCAAAGTGCTTGGAGACGTTTTTAAATTCAATCACAGGATTTTCATCCTTTTTTCCAGACGACGCAGAATAAAGCTCAGCACCAGAGTTATGATCAGATAGAACACCGCAACGGCGCTCCAGATCTCCAGCGCGCGAAAGTTGCCGGCGATGATCTCCTGGCCCTGGCGGGTCAGCTCGGCCACGCCGATCACGATAAACAGCGAGGTGTCCTTAATGCTGATAATCCACTGGTTGCCCAGCGGCGGCAGCATCCGGCGCAGCGCCAGCGGTAAAATAACGTGGCGGATGGTTTCCCGCCGGGAAAGGCCGAGGGCCAGCCCCGCCTCGCTAAAGCCTTTGTGGATGGAGAGCACCGCGCCGCGGGTGATTTCGGCGATATAGGCTCCGGAGTTAATCATGATGGTGACCACCGCCGCGCTGAAGGGATCGATGCGCAGATCGTTAAACGCCATCGGCAGGGCGAAGTAGATAAACATCACCTGCACGACGATGGGCGTACCGCGAATGATTTCGATAAAAACCAGCGCAATGTGGTTGGCGATCCAGCCGCCGAACGTGCGCGCAAAACCTGCCGCCAGACCAACGATCAGTCCGCCTGCCAGACCGAGGACCGAGATCCACAGGGTCATTTTGGCACCATCGATCAAAAGCGGAATGGCGGGCCAGATGGCGCTCCAGTCAAACTGCATAATCTGTTCCTGTTACCGTGGTGAAAAGAGATATACCCGTCATGCTTCAGGCTGCATGTGTGCTGGCTACTGGTTACTCGTCTCATCCATGAGACTCGCCCTGACGGGCCGCCGCTGCGCGGCGTTCAAAACTGCTCCCGACAGAGTAGTCACTAACCCCGATCGTATAGTTCGCTATGCTCCCGGGGATGAATGAGGGACATCCTTGTCCCTCACCGAAGGCGACCTGCGGTCGGGCAAATTCGTTCCTGACGAATTTGTCGCTCACTTTCCGCGTGATTCGGCCTGCGGCCTCACCCCTTCGGGGCCAGCCCTGAGGCTGTTCAAAATGCGCTGCATTTTGTCATGCAGCTCGAATTATTTAGGGTATAAACGCCCGGTGGCGCAATCCGCCGGGCAATAAACATCATTGTCGTTATTCTTCAGGCGTCGACGGCCTGGCCGCGCGGTTTACCGCGGAAACGACTTATTTAGGCTCGCTGCCGAACCATTTTTTATAGATTTCGTTATAGGTGCCGTTGTCGCGCAGGGTTTTCAGCGCGCCGTTAACCTTATCGCGCAGCGCATCGCTGCCTTTCGGGAAGGCGATGCCGTACTGCTGCGCTTCCAGCGACTCGCCCACCGCCTTAAACTGGCCGTTGCCGGCGGTTTTAATAAAGTAGAGGATGTTTGGCGTGTCGTGCAGCACCGCGTCGGCGCGGCCGGTTCCCAGCTCCATATAGGCGTTATCGATATTCGGGAACTGGCGTAGATCTTTAGTTTTGATATTGGCTTTCGCGTAATCAACCGAGCCGGTGCCGCTCTTTACGGCCACCACTTTGCCGTCGAGATCTTTTACGCTGGTGACGTCGTTATTATTCGCTTTCACCATCACCAGCAGGCCGCTTTTGTAATAGCCGTCGGAGAAGTCGATAGCCTTTTTGCGTTCGTCGGTGATGGTAATGCCCGCCAGCGCCAGATCGATATTTCGCGTCTGCAGCGCCGGGATAATACCGCTGAAGTCCATCGGCTTCAGCGTGTAGTCCAGCTTCAGCTCTTTGGCCACCGCGGCCCACAGATCGACGTCAAAGCCAACGTACTTATCGCCCTGCTTAAACTCAAAGGGCACGAAGGCGGTGTCGGTTGCCACCACCAGTTTTTTATCCGCAGCCTGGGAAGAGACCGCGAAAGCCAGGGTCAGTGCAGCCAGTGAAACGTTTAATAGAGACTTCATAGCATTTCCTTTTTATCCACGGGGCGATCCCCTGCGAGAACCTATGGCGCAATGAAAAATCTGTGCCAGTTTTATAACCCTTTGTTTTGCTTAAGCTGTCTCCCCGTTTCGCAGTGCGGTCGGCGGGGCAATAGCCACGGTTTGCCCCGTAATGGGGCGTTATTTTGGTGCAGGCGAACGGCGAGCCGCTCATCCCGCTTATTTAGCGTAAAAAGCGCTGCTTAAACAAACATTAAATAACTATTCTGTGATGTAATTATTACAGATGTTTTACTTTTTGCGGCGAGGCATGAGGCGGAGCGCACCTGAATAGTGCAAAACCCCCGCCGGGGCGAGGGTTACGGGCAATCAATCAGCGGGTCGGTTAGTCGATGTTGGCTTCGATAAACCACAGGAACTGATCGAGATCGCGGGAGGCGGCGGTAAAGATATCGGCGGTATCCTCATCCTTCGCTTCACCGATGGCTTTGCGCACGTCGTTGGCGACGATGGCATAGCGATCCGCCAGCTCTTTCAGGTGGTCCTGCACGCTGTGAATGTCCAGCGGGTAGCTCTTCAGAGGCGTTTTGCTGTTGATCACCTGAGTGGTGCCAAGGGCCACGCCGCCGAGCTGTACGGCGCGTTCGGCCATGGTGTCAAGGTGATTGGTTAACGCGGTGCGGAAGCCGTCCAGCATTTCATGTACGGCGATAAAGTTGGTGCCGCGCATGTTCCAGTGGGCCTGCTTGGTAATCAGCGACAGGTCAATAAACTGGACAACCTGACGATTCAACAGCTCAATAGTGGCTTTTTTATCGTTGTCGGCGACATCGTTACGGGTGTAAAGCAGATCGGATGCTTTTGTTTTCACCAGTTTAGCGGTACTCATAATTTCATATCCTCTTGATGTTATGTCCCGGTAATTAACGCCATCAAGTATAGCACCGGTTATAGAGGCTGCTTTTCTGGCTGTTCCTGTCGCTTTAATAGCGTATAACGATGGTGGCTTGATAATTTAAAGGTAATCAAAGGATTACTTAATTTCACGGCGGGAGAAAATAACCTGGATTGAGGAAGACAGAGCAGGCATAAATATGCTTTGCAGGCGTTGAAAAGCAGGCTCTTTTTAATATACGGAGCGCTACGGATCAGAAAAAAAGAGAATTTCCTGCATGAATATGCATTCGACGCAGAAAATTCTCATTCAAACCCGTGCCGCCTGGCCTGCGCTGGTACGGGTTACCCGGTGTGCAAATTTTTGCGCTATCAGCCGGGCGAAAAGCCGGGGCCTTAATGCTAAAGCGAACCGCTCTGGTTGGTGTCTACCGGCTTAACGTGGCTTTCACGGCGGAGGGTAAGGGTGGAACCCATCGAGGCGGCAACAATCGCGCACAGCGCCAGCGTCTGGGTCAGCGTCAGGGTCTCTCCGAGGAAAATCATGCCGGTCACGGCGGCAAGCGCAGGCTCCATGCTCATCAGAGTGCCGAAAGTACGGGTGGGCAGGCGCGTCAGGGCGATCATCTCCAGCGAGTAGGGAAGCGCCGTCGACAGGACGGCAACGCCCAGGCCCAGCGGCAGAAGCGACCAGTGCCACAGGGCATCGCCGGCCTGCAGCGCGCCGATGGGCACAAAAACGATCGCCGCAATCAGCGAGCCGACGGCGACGGTCGCCGGCCCATGTTCGGCTCCGGCGCGGCGGCCGGTAACAATATACAGCGCCCAGCAGGCCCCCGCCCCAAGCGCCAGCGCGGCACCGTTCAGATCCACATGTGAGACCTCCTGGCCCAGCGGCAGCAGGAACCAGAGACCGAGCACGGCCAGCACCACCCAGATAAAGTCCACCGGGCGTCGGGAGGAGAAAAGCGCCACCGCCAGCGGCCCGGTGAACTCCAGGGAGACGGCAATGCCCAGCGGCACCGTCTGAATGGACAGATAAAAAAGGTAGTTCATTGCGCCAAGCGACAGCCCATAGAACAGCAGCGGCAGCCGCTGCGCTTTCGCAAAGCGCAGCCGCCAGGGTTTAAAGAAGACCATCAGGATTAACGTTCCGAGGGCCAGGCGCAGGGCGGTAACGCCCGGTGCGCCGACCAGAGAAAACAGCGATTTCGCCAGCGATGCTCCGCTCTGGATGGAGCACATGGCGACCAGCAGAATCAGAACGGAGGCCCAGACGGGCATTTTTCGTGCTAACAGCGGCATCCTTTCTCCTGTCAAGTTTACCAAAGGATAGATAAGTGGGCAGTGTAATGGAAAGCGCCGGCCAGGGTTGTGATTTTGTTGAAAAAAGTTTCCCTGAGGCTGCCGGAACGATCCTTTATTGTTGGATTAATAAGCGACGAATTAAGATTAGTCTGGATGAAGAGATTGGCCTGGGCGCGTAATAATGGCGCGGTTAGCTATAAAAATGGTTTTATTTTAAAGAGATAGCGTTACTTTGAAACATCTTGTTACACGAAATGCCCCCTTAGACAACGTGAATCACAAAGAGTTTCTCATCAATTCTTGTTATATTTAAATCTTAGGACTTATTTAAAGCACATTTGAGGTGGTTATGAAAAAAATTGCATGTCTTTCAGCACTGGCCGCTGTTCTGGCTCTCTCCGCAGGTACTGCCGTAGCTGCGACGTCTACCGTTAGCGGTGGCTACGCTCAGAGCGACGCGCAGGGCGTAGCGAATAAAATGAACGGTTTTAACCTGAAATATCGCTACGAGCAGGACAACAATCCGCTGGGCGTAATCGGCTCCTTCACCTACACAGAAAAAGATCGTACTAACAGTGCGGGCGATTACAACAAATCTCAGTACTACGGCCTCACTGCAGGTCCGGCATTCCGCCTGAACGACTGGGCGAGCATCTACGGCGTTGTTGGCGTTGGCTACGGTAAATTCCAGCAGACCGACTACCCGCGCTATAAAGATGACGTCAGTGACTACGGTTTCTCTTACGGCGCAGGCCTGCAGTTTAACCCGATGGAAAACGTCGCTCTGGACTTCTCCTATGAGCAGAGCCGCATTCGTAACGTTGACGTCGGCACCTGGATCGCAGGCGTAGGCTACCGTTTCTAATCACCTTCCGGTGAGATAAAAAAAATCCGCCCTTCGGGGCGGATTTTTTTTGCCTGCGTGGCGTCTCCGGATTGCTTAGCGGGTCCGGGTTGCAAAAGTATCGCTGCCCAGATGAGTGTAGTCCACCTTCTGCAGTTTGAAGTTAGTGACGTACACCGGACCGGCGTTCTGCCCGGAAATAAAGCGGTAGCGGCTGCTGATCTCTTTGGCCGCGATCCCCGTCCACTGTGAAAAAAAGCTCAGAAAATCATTGGCCGAGCGGCGCGCCTTAATCAGACGGTGGGCCTTGTCGTCACTGGAAAGCACCATAAACGGCACCTGAAAATTTTGCTGAAACCGGTCGTCGTGGGCCAGATACTGAACCGCTTTGCCGCGCTCTTTAAAGGCCAGCCCGTGATCGGAAAAATAGACCAGTGAAAAGCTTTCGCCGCTGTTGCGCAGCCGATCGTACAGGGCGTGCAGCAGTTCGTCGGTGCGGGTGATGGAGTACAGATAGCAGGAGGTTTCCTTCGACTGAACGAAAACCGTATACTTTCCGTGGGTGCGGTCGCAGGCCTGGGGATGCGATCCCATCAGGTGCAGGACGATGAGCTGCGGCTGGCTGCGGTCGGCCTCCAGCACCTGCGAGGTCATGTTTAACAGCGCCTCATCCTCGGTATTCTTATCCGCCTCAAAATCGCCGCTTTTCAGGAAGTGCACCTCGTCGGCGCGCCTGGCGATGCTGGCGATGGCCGTGTCATATTCGCCAATTTGTCCCTGATTGGAAAACCACCAGGTCTGAAAGCCGGCCCGGTTGGCCAGAGTAATCACGTTGTTCTGAAACTGCGGCCGCTGGTCCACCACCCGGTTCAGGGTCAGACCGAGCGACTTCTGGGTGGAGCCGCTTGCCGCAACGTAGTCGGTAAAGAAATAGCCGTTGACGCTGCTGGCGAAGGGGGTGTTATTCCAGTGGCCGCCAAAGGCACCGAGCGCGTCGCGGCGGGCGCTTTCACCAATCACCATCACATAGAGATGATACCGTGGCTTTACTGCGGTGACCGTCCAGCTATCTTTCATCGTTGACAGCTCCGCCATTCGCCGCTGCTCGTCAATCACCTCGTTGTTATTGACGATAACGTCTTTAATAAAGCGAAAAGCCGGATAGCCGGTGTCCTGCAGCTTAAATTTACCGCCCCAGGTCAGGTTTTGCACCGGCGCGACAAAAAAGGCCGCCGCGCTGAACAGCAGGCACAGGCTGTCGACGCTGCTCCAGCGCTTCTTCTCCCCCTTTTTCCGGCGAAGGGCGACGACCCCCAGCGCAAAGATAAACAGGCTGACAAGATAGCTGTACCAGGGGAAAAGGGACAGGATCTCACT
The DNA here is from genome assembly GCF_009711095.1 of Intestinirhabdus alba. Lineage (GTDB taxonomy): Bacteria > Pseudomonadota > Gammaproteobacteria > Enterobacterales > Enterobacteriaceae > Intestinirhabdus > Intestinirhabdus alba. Next base: position 35,532 of record NZ_WMJZ01000022.1, on the reverse strand, counting down.
CGACTCCTGGAGATTGGTCGAATGCAGCGCCAGCAGGGTATTAAAATTGGGCGAACCGTAGGTTTGCCCAAACGGAAAGTACAGGGCGGCGATAAGCGAGCAGACGCCGACCAGCGCCTTCTGCAGGCGCGGTGCCGTGCGCCACAGCAGCAGCAGTACGCAGGCGAAGGCCGCGGCGTAAAGCAGGCTGAAGGGGTAGCCCAGCGCAAGGTTAATCAGCAGGGACTGTAAAAAATAGAAACCCACCCACGGGCTGACGCCCTGGATACGGGTAAGAAGAGTGGCTTTAAGAGATAAATTCATGGGCCGCTGTCGCTAAAACGCCAATTGCTCACCCTGGCGTCCCGGGTCAAAACCTGCTGCTGCGCGGAAAAGTGGCGGAAAGATCCGCAACCGGAAGAGGCGGTACAGGCAGGGCTGCAAGAAGATAGAGCGGTTGACGGTTCAGGTCAACAGCCGGGGGCAACGGTTTTGCGAGAGTGCGGGAAAAACCCACAAAAAACAGGGTTAACGTGGCAACCGACGGGAGGCTGCCGCTAACGACGCCGCGCTAGCGCCCGGATGCCGTTTTATCCGCATCCGTTTTGTCGTGAAACAGCTCGCACAGCATGGAAAGCAACAGCAAGCGTACCTTAAAGGGAGAGTGGCTGAACACGCGCATACACCTCTTAAATTCGTTCATCGGATACTCCTGATGAAAAGCTCCCTCGATCCGTGAAGGATGTCTGCATTACCTACAGATATAGCACAGGCTATATTATATGGCTATTGCTAAAACGTTAATTTTTTGTGCCCGAGGCACTCTGGTTTACAATGTGCCCTCTCCAGAGCAATGCTGGTAACGTGTTACAGGAATGAGGAAGCAGAATGAGCCGTCGCGCAGGTCCGCCCACGATAAAAAAAGTGACGCAGCTGGTGAACGTAGAAGAACACGTTGAGGGATTTCGCCAGGTCAGGGAGGCGCACCGCCGCGAGCTGATCGACGATTACGTTGAGCTGATCTCCGATCTGATCAACGAGGTTGGCGAGGCGCGGCAGGTTGATATGGCGGCCCGGCTTGGCGTTTCCCAGCCGACCGTCGCCAAAATGCTTAAGCGGCTGGCTTCGGTGGGCCTGATTGAGCTGATCCCCTGGCGCGGCGTGTTCCTGACCCCGGAGGGCGAACAGCTGGCCCAGGAAAGCCGCGAGCGGCACCGGGTGGTGGAAAACTTTCTGCTGGCGCTGGGCGTCAGCCCGGAGATTGCCCGCCGGGATGCGGAAGGTATCGAGCACCACGTCAGCCAGCAGACGCTGGAGGTGTTTCGGCTGTTTACGCAGCGGCACGGAATCGCCGCCGAATGAACCTGTCTTTCTGGCGCGCCCTGCGGCGCGATCGTTTTTTTCAACTGCTGCTGCTGACGGGCGTCGGGCTGAGCCTGTGCGTACCTTTTGCCCCCCGGGCGTGGCCCGCCGCCGTTGACTGGCACACTATTATTACCCTTAGCGGTCTGATGCTGCTGACCAAAGGGGTGGAGCTGAGCGGCTATTTCGACGTCCTGGGGCGCAGGATGGCACGCCGCTTCGCCACCCAGCGGCGGCTGGCGATGTTTATGGTGCTGGCGGCGGCGCTACTCTCCACCTTTCTCACCAACGACGTGGCGCTGTTCATCGTCGTGCCGTTAACCCTTACTCTCCGGAAGCTGTGCGCTATTCCGGTTAACCGGCTGATTATCTTCGAGGCGCTGGCGGTCAACGCCGGCTCTCTGCTGACGCCTGTCGGCAATCCGCAAAATATTTTGCTGTGGGGGCGCTCAGGCCTTTCGTTTGTCGGGTTTATCGGGCAGATGGTACCGCTGGCCGCGGTGATGATGCTAACCCTGCTGGCGCTGTGCGGGTTCTGCTTCGCCGACAGGGCGCTGACGTACCATACCGGCGCGCGCTCGCCGGTATGGCAGCCGCGGCTGGTATGGAGCTGCCTCGGGCTGTATCTCGTTTTTCTTACCGCGCTGGAGCTGAAGCAGGAGCTGTGGGGGCTGGCGGCGGTGGCGGTGGCGTTTCTGCTGTTGGCGCGCCGGGTGGTGTTCAGCGTGGACTGGACGCTGCTGCTGGTGTTTATCGCGATGTTTATTGACGTTCACCTGCTGACCCAGCTGCCGGTGCTGCAGGCGGTGCCGGACCGCGTTGAAACGCTCTCCGCCCCCGGCCTGTGGCTGAGCGCCATCGGACTGTCGCAGGCGATCGGCAACGTGCCGGCGACGATCCTGCTGCTAAACTACGTGCCGCCGACGCCGCTGCTGGCCTGGGCGGTGAACGTCGGCGGCTTCGGCCTGCTGCCGGGGTCGCTGGCCAATGTGATTGCCCTGCGTATGGCCAACGATCGGCGCATCTGGTGGCGTTTTCATCTCTACTCGCTGCCGATGCTGGCCTGGGCGGCGGCGGTGGGGTATGGCCTGCTGCGGCTCGTTGACGCCGGGCTGTAATCTCCCGTTGCTGACGATGCGCCCAGGCAGGGGGGCAGGGTTTTGCCGCGATCGAACCGTAGAGCAGGAATAACACCCCTTCGACGAAGGTTGAGGATCGTTTCGTAATAAATATCCAGCAAAAGAGTGGCAAAACCAATTGATGAACTTAAAGCGCATTGGCGCGGCCGTTGGCTGCTGAAATAACAACAGGCCCGATGACGATAGCGCCATCGGGCCTGTAAAATTACCGCCAACGCCTGAGGGCGTGGCGGGATCAGTTCAGGCGAACCGGCATACCGGAGCGAGCCTGTATAGCCTTATCAACCACGGTGGCGTCGACGTCAGGCTGGCCGGTCACCGTCCGCACGCTTTTCGTCAGCGTAACCGGCACCGTCTCGCTGCCCTCAAACTGGGCTTCGGTGGTGGAGAGCGGGTTGTGTACCTCAATGTAGCGGCTGCCGTCCGGCTCGGTGGTCGCTTTTACCGGCTCGTCGATGAACTGCACGCGGGTGCCGACAGGTACGTTTTCGAACAGGAATTTAATGTCGTCATTGCGCAGGCGCACGCAGCCATGGCTGACCCGCAGGCCAATGCCGAAGTTAGCGTTGGTGCCGTGAATGGCGTACAGACGGCCGATATAGAGCGCGTAAAGCCCCATCGGGTTATCCGGCCCGGCCGGAACCACCGCCGGCAGCGGTTCACCCGCCGCCCGGTACTCCGCATGCATCTTCGCCGTTGGCGTCCAGGTCGGCCCCGCCTTTTTGCGTTCGACTTTGGTGGTCCAGTTGATCGGCGTGTCTTTGCCCAACTGGCCGATGCCGATCGGCAGCACGATAACGGTATTAGTGCCTTTCGGGTAGTAGTAGAGGCGCATTTCGGCGCTGTTAATAATAATCCCTTCGTGCACGGTGTCCGGCAGAATCAACTGCTGAGGAATCGTCAGCACGGTGCCGCCTTTCGGCAGATAAGTATCAACGCCGGGGTTGGCCTCCAGCATATTGGATAGCCCCATCTGGTATTTTGCCGCAAAGTATTCCAGCGGCTGGGTGTTGCCTTCCGGGATCGTGATGATCTGGTTCTGACCAACCAGCCGGCTGCCGTCCGTAGGGAGCGGATAGGTGACGGCAGATGCCGTGCGGCAAAAGCCGACTACGGCGAGAGCCGCCGCGAAAAGCGTTGTTAATTTCATATTCATAAGCGGTGAAATTCAGTGCCTGCAGGCTGTTAGGTTGAGAATTCTGTCACGTTGGGGCGCATTATAGGTGCATTCCCGTTAACAGGGAATTCAGATGTGTACGAAATCACCTTAACCCCTCTATGCTTCAGTGTAGCGCTTCGTACAGGGCGCGATCTTATTTAAGAGTTATGGCATAATAAGCGGTTCGTCACATAATTTTCAGGATAGGTCAGTGTTAGTTTCCAGCAACGTCACCATGCAGTTCGGCAGCAAACCGCTGTTTGAAAATATCTCCGTCAAGTTCGGCGGCGGCAACCGTTACGGCCTCATTGGCGCAAACGGTAGCGGTAAATCCACCTTTATGAAGATCCTCGGCGGCGACCTGGAGCCGACGCTGGGCAACGTTTCTCTCGATCCCAATGAGCGTATCGGTAAGCTGCGGCAGGATCAGTTCGCCTTTGAAGAGTTCACCGTGCTCGACACCGTGATTATGGGCCACGCTGAGCTATGGGAGGTGAAGCAGGAGCGCGATCGCATCTATGCCCTGCCGGAAATGAGCGAAGAGGATGGCTATAAGGTGGCCGATCTGGAGGTCAAATATGGCGAAATGGACGGTTACTCGGCGGAGTCGCGGGCGGGCGAGCTGCTGCTCGGCGTCGGTATTCCGGTGGAGCAGCACTACGGCCCGATGAGCGAAGTGGCTCCGGGCTGGAAGCTGCGCGTGCTGCTGGCCCAGGCGCTGTTTGCCGATCCGGATATTCTGCTGCTCGATGAACCGACCAACAACCTGGATATTGACACCATCCGCTGGCTGGAGCAGGTGCTTAACGAACGTGACAGCACCATGATCATTATTTCCCACGACCGCCACTTTCTGAACATGGTCTGCACGCATATGGCGGATCTCGACTACGGCGAGCTGCGCGTTTATCCGGGGAATTACGACGAATATATGACCGCGGCGACCCAGGCCCGGGAGCGTCTGCTGGCCGACAACGCCAGGAAGAAGGCGCAGATCGCCGAGCTGCAGTCCTTCGTCAGCCGCTTCAGCGCCAACGCCTCAAAATCCCGCCAGGCCACTTCCCGCGCCCGGCAGATTGACAAAATTAAGCTCGATGAAGTGAAAGCCTCCAGCCGCCAGAACCCGTTCATTCGCTTTGAACAGGATAAAAAGCTGTTCCGTAACGCGCTGGAGGTTGAAGCCCTGACCAAAGGCTTCGACAACGGCCCGCTGTTTAAAAACGTCAAGCTGCTGCTGGAAGTGGGCGAGAAGCTGGCGGTGCTGGGGACCAACGGCGTGGGGAAATCGACCCTGCTGAAAACCCTGGTGGGCGTGCTGGAGGCGGACGCCGGCACCGTTAAGTGGTCGGAAAATGCGCGTATCGGCTACTATGCGCAGGATCACGCCGAGGAGTTTGATAACGATCTCAGCGTCTTTGACTGGATGAGCCAGTGGAAGCAGGAGGGCGACGACGAGCAGGCGGTGCGTAGTATTCTCGGGCGGCTGCTGTTCAGCCAGGACGATATTAAAAAGCCGGCGAAAGTGCTGTCCGGCGGCGAGAAAGGGCGGATGCTGTTCGGCAAGCTGATGATGCAAAAGCCGAACATCCTCGTAATGGACGAGCCGACCAACCACCTGGACATGGAGTCGATCGAGTCGCTGAATATGGCGCTGGAGATGTATCAGGGCACCCTGATTTTTGTCTCCCACGACCGGGAGTTTGTCAGCTCGCTGGCGACCCGCGTGCTGGAGATCACGCCGGAGCGGGTGGTTGACTTCAGCGGTAACTACGAAGATTATCTGCGCAGTAAAGGTATCGAGTAGTCTCTCCGCTGGCCCGGCGGCCGCGCCGGGCTTCCCGCCCCTCTTTTGCAGGAGAGGCGGGAAAGGGGATCAGCGGTTCAGGCACCACTCGCTGCGTTCTTCACCATTCACCAGCAGCCTGCGTTTTTCACCGGCCGGCAGGGTTATCCGCAGGGCCTGCCAGGCCGGGCGATAGTCGCCGCGGGTGCCGATCTTCAGATTAATGGTCGTTGCGCTGCACGCCATTTCCCACTCCAGCCACAGGGCGTTCCCCTGCTGATAGCCCCAGCTTTCGCCGTCATCTTCAAACAGCAGGCCGGAGGTGGTTCCCGTGCCTTTAAGCGGGAATAGCTTCAGCTCGCGCGAGTCGTCCTTCTGCGGATCGACGTGGGTCAGGCGTTCGCTCAGGGGCAGACCCGCCCCGGCGCGTACCAGCAGCGGAAGCGTTTCCAGCGGCGCGTCGCGAACGATCCACTGGCCGCCCGCAAACCATTCGTGGGTGTAGAAGTCATACCAGCCGGCCGTGTTATCCGGCAGCCAGAGGCGGCGTTCACGCTGGCCCGGCTCAACCACGCTGGCCACCAGCAGGTCGCGGCCCAGCAGGAAGTCGTCGCACTCCGCGAAGGTCTGCGCATCATGCTCGTGATCGAGAAAGGTCGGACGCAGCATCGGCTCGTCGTCGGCATGGGCCTGCCAGAGCAGGGTGTAAAAATAGGGCAGCAGGCGGTAGCGCAGCTCAATGGCGCTGCGGATCGCCGGCGTCACCCCCGGATACATCCACGGCTCGTTTACCGTGCAGTCGTCGTTCCAGGAGTGAATGGTAAAGCGCGGGTGCATAACGCCATTCTGCACCCAGCGGACGAACAGCTCGGCGTCCGGCTTATCCCCGGAGAAACCGCCCACGTCATGGCCAACGTTAAACAGCCCGGAAAGGCTCATACCCAGCCCCATGCGCGTGTTGTAGCGCAGGGTGTCCCAGCTGGTGCGGTTATCGCCGCTCCAGGTCTGCACGTAGCGCTGCATCCCGGCGCAGCCGGAGCGGGAGATCAGGTACGGTCGTTTTTCCGGCGCAAAGCGCTGCTGGGCCTCCAGCGAGGCGCGCATCATCAGCAGCGGCATGACCGGGCGAATATGTTTGATGGCAATGGTCTTACCGAAACCATGACAGCGGGCCTCGCCGTCCCACACCTCGAACTCGTTGTTATCGTTCCAGGTTGAGTCGATGCCCATTTCAAGAAGCTGGGTGGTCACCCCCTCCTGCCACCACTGGATGGTCTGCGGATTGGTAAAATCGAGGTGAGAGCCTTCATCGTCCCAGAAGCTGGAGCGCTCCGGCATATCGTTTTCAGAATCGCGAATAAACAGCCCCTTTTGCGCCACCTCGTCGTAGCGCGGGTGATCCTGCAGCAGACACGGCTTAATGTTGGCGGCAAGCTTCAGCCCGGCATCGTGAAACGCCTTACACATAACCTTCGGCTGCGGCACTTTATCGTAATTCCAGTTGAAGACGTAGCGCTTGCCGTTAATGGAGGTATAGCCTGACGAGAGCTGAAAGGAATCGCACGGAATCGCATGTTCTTCACACAGGCGAATAAAGTTCATCAGCTGATTTTGCGCATCCGGCGCGTCGGTGTAATGCATAGTGGAACCGCTGTAGCCCAGGCTCCACTTCGGCCCGAACAGCGTTTTGCCGGTCAGGCGCACAAAGGCTTTGGTCACCTCCAGCACCCGTCTGCCGGTAAACATATAGTAATCAATATCTCCCGCCTCCGCCTGCCAGCGGCGGTAGGCGGTATGGTAGTTGTCTATTTCGTTACCGAGATCCAGCCAGCAGCTGCTCAGGTTGTCATAAAACAGGCCATAGCTGACGTCGTCGCGGCGGGCGATGGTGAACGGGATATGTTTGTACAGCGGATCGGTGCTAACGGCGTTATAGCCCATCGCATCCAGATTGCGCATTTCATAGCGCTTGCCGGTGCGCTGCAGGTCGCCGGCCTTTTCCCCAAGACCGTAAAAGCGTTCATCCCGACGGCGGCTCAGGTAGTGGGCGACGCCGTCGCCGTGGGCGTTAAGCAGATAGGCGCTGGTGGGGCGGTCATTGACCAGCGGCTGCCACTCGCCCGCCTCATTGCGGTACTGCCACTCCAGCCATAGCGGCTGATGAATGGTAACGCGCAGCTGCGCGGTGGTGATGGTCAGGGCGTCATCCTGCCGATCCAGCGTCCAGGCCGGACAGGTGAAGCCGCTCAGATCCTCACGGTCGCGGCCCTCCCACGGCACATCTTTTTCCGGGGCGATGCTCCAGGTTTTATCCAGCGCCAGCTCGCCTTTGCGCTTGATCAGTACGCGGAACAGATTCTCTTCCAGCACGTAAAGGCACAGCAGGTGCTGGTCATCCACCCGCAGCTCCAGGTGATGCGCTGACTGTTTATTGAGTGTCCAGTTTTTCAACGTTTTCATAGGCTATACATCCACGATTAGCTACGCCGGGTACGGCGTTCGGCAATAAATGCCACCAGAAAAATAGCGCCAACCAGGTCAAAGAACCCCATGGCGATAAACAGCGGGTTAAAGCCGATTTTGTCGGCGGTTACCCCAATCAGAAGCGAGAACAGGAAACTGGCAATCCAGGCCGCAGAGCCGCGCATTCCGTTGACGGTGGCCATCTGGCCTTTATCAAACGACTCCACCACCAGCGCGCTCAGCATGCAGGAGATAATCTGGTGGCCGAAGCCGCCGATAGAGATCAGCACGATGGTGATATACGGGTCGCGGGTAACGGCGACGATAGCCAGCGAGATCATCAGAAACGCGCCGGTCACCGAGCTTGCCACCACGGAGTTAACGCGAGAGCAGCCAAACAGACGAGTATACAGGCGGGTAAGGTAGCCGCTCGCCACGCTGCCGAGATCGGCGGCGAGGAACGGCAGCCAGGCGAACATGGCGATCTGCTTTAAATCCATGCCGTGCTCTTTGGCAAGGTAGAGCGGCACCCAGAAGCTGAGCACCGCCCAGGCCGGTTCCGCCATAAAGGCCGGGATAGCGATACCGTAAAAACGCTTGTTCTTTGAGACGGTTTTCAGCGCGGTAAGAAAGGGCAGCTTCACGGCCGGCGGCTCGTTATCCTGCTTAATGAACGCCAGCTCTTCCTTCCCGAGGTTCGGGTGCTTTTCCGGGTTATGGTAGAAGATCCACCACAGCAGCACCCACAGCAGCGCCAGCAGGCCGGTAAACATAAACGCGCCCTGCCAGCCGAAGGAGGCGTGGGCGAAATAGATAATCGGCGGTGCCAGCATGGCCCCGACGGAGAAGCCTACGCCAGCCCAGCCGGCGGCGACAGGGCGCTCAGATTTCGGAAACCATTCGCCCAGGGTTTTGGCGTTGGCGGGCGTGGCGGCGGCCTCTGAGGCCCCCATAAAGAAGCGCAGGATCGCCAGGTGCAGCCAGCTGCCTGCGCCGGCGTGCAGGATACACATCAACGCCCATAGCCCGGCACAAATCATAAATCCGAGCTTCAGGCCGATCACGTCAATCAGCCAGCCGCAGAGCGGCTGAAATATCGTATAGGCAATCTGAAAGGCACCCACGATCCAGGAATATTGCTCGGTGGTAATGCCGAGGCTCTCTTTCAGCTCCGGTGCGAGGATACCTAATGAGTTGCGGGTAATATAGTTAACGGTTACGCCAAGCAAAAATAAAATCAGTACATACCAGCGTAAATTCTTAATGACCCGGCGCGTTTTGCCAACCGGTGTCACATTGTTAATGTCCTGGCTCATTTATCTCTCTCCCTAAGGTGGATGTATAAGGTAAGTGAAAGACTTATGTCATACATGTTTAGTTAACCTTTTGAAAATGGAGTGTTTTTTTATTAAGGTTGCTATACCACTAGTATGGTAGCTGTGTGACAAATGCAGCCTAAGCAAGAAGAAACGCCGGCGACAGTCATTTTTGTGCAAGTTTTCTCATAAAGTTGTGGAAAATTCTGGCATGGTATAGCGACAGGCCGGGGTTATTTACTTTTCTGGCTGTGAAATTTTTTTCATTGGTAAAATCGAGCGAGATCACAAAATGAATAAAAGGCTCAGAATCGCTGAAATTGCCGCCCGCACCGGGCTTTCTGTCAGTACCGTTTCCCGGGTGCTGGCGGGCAAAGCCAATACCAGCGAGAAAGCGCGTCATAAGGTGCTGGAATGCGCGCGGGAACTTGGGGTTATGGAGGGGATGGCAGCGGGAAGGCTGCTGCTCAATAACCTGGTGATTTTTGCCCCTGCGCGCGCTTTTGACGAGCGGTCTGACATCTTTTACCACCGGGTGATTCAGAGCATAAGTAAATGCCTTGCCGCCTATGAGGTCCGGCTACGCTACTGCGCGCTGGAGGAGTTTGACAGCGACGCCCAGCGATTTCTGGCGCGAATGAACGATCCGCAAACCCAGGCGGCAATACTGCTGGGCATCGACGACCCGCACATCCACGACCTTGCGGTCGATGTGGGTAAACCCTGTGTGCTGATTAACTGCCGGGACCGGCGGATGCGCCTGCCCGCCGTTGCGCCGGATCACCGGGCGATTGGCGAATATGCCGCCGATTATCTTTTTGATATGGGGCACCGGGAGATCGTCAACGTGATCTGCCTGCGGCGCTATACCATGGAGCTGCGGCTGGCGGGGATCGTTGATGCCTGGCGGGCGCGTAATCTGCCGTTCAACGAGCAGCAGCATCTGCTGACGGTGCCCGGCTTCAGCGCGAAGGAGACGGAACAGCGGGTCAGCGATTTTCTGGCGCAGACGGCGGAAAGCGACCTGCCGACGGCGTTTCTCGTCGGCGGCGATTTCATGGCCGCCGGAACGATGAGCGCCCTGGCCAGGCACGGTCTGCGCGTCCCGCAGGACGTCTCCGTCATGAGCATCGACGGCTTTAATCTGGCGGCGATACAGGATGTGCCTCTGAGCGCCGTACAGGTGCCCCGCGACGAGTTGGCGGCGGAGGCGGTGTATATGCTGCAGCAGCGGCTGGTGCGCCCGGATGCGCCGGTGGGCACGCTGCTGCTGAGCGGCACTCCGGCCCTTCGTCAGTCGGTGCGCCGTATTCGCCCCGGAAAAGACCGAACCGCTGTAGAAAGCGAGGGGCTTTACGATTCTCTGCCGTAACGATTCTGTCAGCGTGCCGGCTACCGCTGGTGGAATGCCCGCGGTGCGCCCGGCTCAGCGGCGATAAGGCCGGCGCGCTGCACGATTTATCGAACTGAAAAAATACAGACTTTTCAGGCGGTAATCTGAAAATTCATCCCGGCGGATGCGCCTCTGGCGTCGTTGCGGCTAAGATGCCTTAACGTTCAGAAATTCAGGGAAGAAAATAATGCATACGCCGGAAGCTTGGCCTTTAACTCGTCTTAAAGCGCAGCTGTGCGATCTAAACGCCAGCGATGATTGCCCCTTTATCCTGCGGGAAGAGGGCAGCGAAGTCGTTGCCAGCTGGAATATCGCAGACGCCAGGTGGCGGGCGATTCTGGGTAACGGCGGACTGAAAAAACAGTATGAGCTGAGACTCTTTTTTGATGAAAGCAAAAAGCAGGTCAGCTATCGGGAAAAAACGGTGGATCTGGAGTGGAACGCCGACTACAGCAGCGTGAGCGTTCAAAAGTCGGTGCACGTCGGCAAGCGGCTGGAGTTCTCGGCGGGCAGCGTCTGGGGCGTAAAGGAGGATGGCCACTTCGGGAAGATTGCCGGCTATCGGTTTAGCTCGACGGAAATCAGCGATCGGGTTTTTAACGTCGTCCGGGAGGCCGGCTGGCAGGTGCGCGGCGTGCTGGCCAACGGGCGGTCGCGTAAATTTATTATTGCCGGCGTTATCGCGGCGGTGCTGGCGGCGTTTATCGGCGTCGGGATCCTGCTTTACACCCTGCTGGGCGGCATGAAGGACGCGGCAAGAGCGGAAATCGATCTGCTGCGCGGAGAGGACTACGCCGGGGCCTGGGAGGCGAGCGCCGCGTCGCTGCAGCGAAAAATATCCCGCGAAGACTTTATGCGGGTCTTTGAGGCGCTGCGGTTTCCGGATATCGTCGACTATAGCTTTACTCAGCTGCGCTCGGCCAACGACGTCGGCTATTTGTCCGGTAGCGTGGAATTTAAAGATGGTACGACCGGGGAGATTAACATCATGATGCATAAAGAAGACGGCCAGTGGAAGCTGGCCGGCGTGTCGGTCGATTAGCGCCTCCGTCGTGCAAAGGGCGCTATTCCATTCCCAGCGCCCGCCTGCCGTGAGCGTTCAGGTCGTTAAGGGTGAAGCGCCCCTCCCACTGCGTCTCATAGTCTTCGCGCGGGAAGTCCGCCGGCGATGCGCCGGTTTCCAGCGCCGCTTTGACCCGGCGGGCGTAAGCGAGATTTCTCTCGCACAGCGGCGCGGCAGGAATATACATCACGTTTCCCCAGCCCTGCTGATCCGTCACCGGTGCCACCGAGTGGATCAGATCGCTGTGCCACCAGACGGAGTCGCCGGCCTCAAGCTGTGGAATGCTGGTTAAGGCCTCCATCAGCAGCGGGTGCCAGCGTTCGGACACCGGCAGCGCCCGGCCAGGCGTCACTCCGCACAGCTCATCTTCCGGCACGTCGTCGAGCAGCGGGCGCAATAAAAGCCAGGCCATCGCTTCCGGGATCGGCACCACGTGCAGCAACCCCTGGCCCGGCAGCATATCAGAAAGGGCGGTCCAGCCCTGGAAGGTACGGAACACCGAGCACCGGGTGGTGTTATCGACGCTGTACTCCTCTACGTCGGGGCGGTGCGCCGCCCGCCAGGGATCGTAGCGCTGCGGGTCGCCGCTGAAGACGTCGGCAAACACGCGCTGCCAGGCCGGAAGCAGCCAGCGCTCCAGCGCCCCTGAGTCGGTATGCGCTCCCAGCCCTTTCGAGGTGGTGCCCGGCGGGCGGCGACGGATGCGGTCCGGATAAATCACACTGACGTCCGGATCGAACCACCTTTTGCCCTCGCTTTCAAAGGTCCACAGGCGGTTAAGAAAGGACTGCACGCTGGCCATCTCTTCGCTCTGGCGCGCCTGCATCTGCGCCTGCGACCAGTAAATGGGATAGATCTCCGGACGCGAGGCCGCCAGGGTGCCGAAGAAGTTATCGCCGGGTCCTTTGTACACCTCGTCAAAGCGGTTACGCGCCAGATAATCGAGCATTGATCTGTCCCACTCCAGCGCCCGCTGGCGTGGGAAATGCCCCTTGATTACCGCGCAGCCGCGACGCCTGATTGCCTCGCGCTGCCGGGGGGTAATCCGTCCGGCGGCGATATCAGCATACTCCAGCACCGGCCAGACGGCGTCGCCCTGGGCTTTTAGGGCGTTAATCTCTGCCACCCGGGCGGCGATGGCGGCGTTAAGCGGATCAAAAATAGCCTGAACGTCGCCCATCTGCGCGCGGAGCGCCCGTTTCATCCGGCGGATGGCTGACTTAGGATCGGCCGGCAGCGTGTTGCTGGTAAAGGTTTCGCTCATACCCACCTCATTTTCTTTCATTTGAAAGTTTTTGTAGTTGCAAATGACAATATAAGTTAAAAATAAGTTAATGCAAGCTCGAGGGTAGGCAGACGGGCGGGCTGAAGCCGGAGCGGGCGCTCCGGCGCGGTTGTCAGGCATCGTTAAAGGGCGGGGTGCGGTCCAGCACGGCCTGAATCACCTTCAGCGCGCCCTGGTGGTTGTTGTCGTCGGTGTGGTAACGGGAAAGCGCCTTAATCTCGGGGGCCGCGTTGCCCATGGCAAAGGCGTAGCGCGCCATTTTCAGCATTTCCATATCGTTGCCGCTATCGCCGATCGCCACCACGTTCTGCGGCGACAGCGCCCAGCGCTTCAGCAGCCGGCTGATGCCGCTGGCCTTATGCAGGCCGGGAATAATGAGGTCAATAAAGCCAAAGCCGCTGGTGACGGGCTTCATAATGCCCTCCAGCGAGGCGTGCAGCCTGTCGACCATCTGCGGGATCTGCTGATCCGGGAGATTAAGCGAGAATTTAAACAGCACGTCGTCAATATCGCGGTAGTCCTTCACCCGCTGCAGGCGGTGGTAGTGTTTCGCCATCAGCGCCACGAAGGCTTCCGGGGCGTTTTCGCTGACGTAGGCGCTTTCCAGCCCGCAGGCGACGAAGTTGAGCCGGCTGTCGCTGAGCAGCTCGCCGAGCACGATGCGGGACTCGTTGCGGGTCAGCTCGCCGTGGAACAGCCGTTTGCCGTGCTCGTAGACCAGCGCGCCGTTTTCGGCCACGAAGGAGATTTCATCTTTAAGTTCAGGAAAAAAGGAGATCAGCTGGTAGTACTGATTGCCGCTGGCGACCACGAATTCGATGCCCCGTCCTTTGAGCTGCTGATACTGCGCCATAAATCGCGGGCGATCGTACTTTTTGGCATCATCAAGAAAGGTCCCGTCCATATCGGTGACGATAACGTTAACGGTCATATTTAGCTCCTGGATCGGGAGCCAGACTTATACGCTGTTGAACCAGGGCAACCCGAAGCGTGAGCGTGGCGAAACCTCCGCACGTACCGGGAATACGCGCCGGATACTGCGCGCTGTCCGCGTTCAGGCCGGCTGCGACAGAAATGCCTGATAAGCCTGGCTCAAAACTGCAACCAGAAGCATTTTAATAATAGTGTGATATAAACCACAAATTTTTATTTCGTTCGGCTTCACCCGACGCCCCTCCACGCCGCGCGGCGCAGCGTGAAGGGGCAGGGCTGATTACAACATATGCTCCGTGCGGGCGATGATATCGTCCTGGGCGTCCGGCGACAGGGCGGTAAAGAAGGCGGAGTAGCCCGCCACCCGCACCACCAGATCGCGGTACTGGTCCGGATGCTTTTTCGCCTCCAGCAGCGTTTCCCGGGAGACGATGTTGTACTGAATATGCCAGCCTTTGTGCTCTTCAAAGAAGGTGCGCAGCAGGATCATCAGCTTCTGCTTGTCGGACGTATTTTCCAGGGTTGTCGGGTTGAGCTTCTGGTTAAGCAGCACCCCGCCGAGGATGGAGCCGGTCGGCAGTTTGCCGACGGAGCCGATTACCGCCGTCGGGCCGAGGTGGTCGGTGCCGGAGGCCGGGCTGGCCCCTTCCGCCAGCGGCGCGTGCGCCTTGCGGCCGTCCGGGGTGGCCATGGTCGCCGCGCCGAACGGCACGTTCGCGGAGATAGACGACGTGCCGGCGTAGTAATTGCCGCCGATCGGACCGCGGCCGTAGCGCGGGTTGTGGTACTGCTTCAGTTCGTCGATATAGGTCTGATAGGCGCGAACCAGCAGGGCGTCAACGTCGTCGTCGTCGTTGCCGTACTTCGGCGCGCCGTTGATCAGCCGCTGGCGCAGCTGTTCGTGGGTCAGCCCCTCGAAGTTCTCCGCCAGCGCGGCGGCGAGCTGCCGCTGGCCGATGACGCCCTGGTCAAAGACCAGCCGCTTCACCGCCGCCAGGCCGTTGCCAAGGTTGGCGATCCCGACCTGCAGGCCGGAAACCCAGTCATACTTCGCGCCGCCCTGCTTAATGCTTTTCGCTCGCTCTATGCAGTCGTCCACCAGCGCCGAGCAGAGAATGTCGTGCACGTTCTCTTCCAGCATAGTGTCCACCACGTACTCAATCTCAATGGATTTGCGGGTGTAGTAGCGGATCTGCGTATCCCAGGCCGCCAGCACCTCGTCGAAGCTGGCGAAGTTGCCGGCGGAGAGGGCTTTTTCCTGCGCCAGGAACACCCGGCCGCTGGTGGCGTCGCGGCCGCCTTCCAGCGCCGCCAGCATCACGCGGGCGAAGTTAATAAAACTCATTCCGGTGCAGCGATAGCCCCATTTACCGCCGACGGCGGTTTCGATGCAGCCGATGGCGGCATAGTCCCAGGCGTCCTGCGGCGCAATCCCCAGGCGGATAAACTCCGGGATCACGATTTCATCGTTATTAAACGCCGGCATGCCGAAGCCGCAGCGGATCACCTGCACGCAGGCGTCGAGGAAGTCGTCGCTCATTCCGGCGTGGTAGCGCACGCTGAGGTTGGGCTGAGTGGAGCGCAGGCGGCCGCAGGACTCCAGAATGGCGTAAGAGAGCGGGTTGACCGCGTCCATGGGCTGGCCGTTAATCAGCTTCTGTCCGCCGATGGTGACGTTCTGGTACAGCGGGCTGCCCGCCGAGGCCTTCGAGTGCGAGCCGGAGCGGATTTTGTTTACCTCCAGCAGCTTGAGCCAGCAGCTGTGCAGCAGCTCGATGGCCTGTTCGCGAGCCAGGGACTCCTGCAGCTCCACGTCGCGGCGATAGTAAGGGTAGAGGTACTGGTCCATCCGGCCAAAAGAGACCGAGTGGCCGTTGGATTCAATCTGCAGGATCAGCTGAATGAAATAGCACAGCTGCAGCGCCTGCCAGAAGGTTTCCGGCGGCCGGTGGGCGATCAGCGCGCAGTTCTCTGCGATGGCCAGCAGCTCGTGGCGGCGGCTTTCGCGCGTCTCCTGCGCCGCCATGGTGCGCGCCAGCCCGGCAAAGCGCTCAATATGCTGGCTGACGGCGTTAAGCACGATGTCGATGGCCTTCAGGAACTGCTCGCCGTGCAGGTCTTCCAGCACCGTCAGGTTGATGCGCGAGCGGCGCTCCGCCAGCTTTTCGCGCAGGCCGTCCAGCCCTTTTTCCAGCAGCAGCGGGAAATTCACCGCCAGGTGGGCGTCGCCGGAGGTCATGTTGCCCTCGGCTTTGATAATTCCGCTCTCCAGCAGGCTTTTCTGCTCGTCGGTAAACATGCCGTAGCAGCGATCCTGCACCGTCTGGCCGCGCCACCACGGGCACACCTCGTGCAGCACGCGCTTGTTCTCTTCGCTGACCGCAAAGCCCGCGCCCGGTCGATCGGCAAGATCGTCGATCTCTTTTTCAATCCACGAAACGGTATATTCCGGAAAGATCGGCGCGGCGCGCACTTCGCTGGCCTGGTTGCCGACAATCAGCTCGTCATGCTTGATCCAGATGGTGCGCTCCGCCAGGTGGTGCGCCAGCGCCAGGGCGCGGCGAACCGGGATCGGTTTATCCAGATGCTGCTGATACATTTCGGTATAGTGCTGCGCGCGTTCGGTACATACCGGCGGTTTGACGATGTGCACCAGCGCGGTTTTGTGCGCCTTAATGCGCTCGCTGAGGGTGTCCAGTTTCAGTTGAGTCATAGCATTATCCTCGTAGGGTGGCGGTCAAACCTTTCCTGCAGGCATACTGTTGCGCAAATTCCAGCAGCGCGGTCGCCTTCAGCGGTTTATCCGGGGCGTAATAGGGTTGGCTGAGTAAGGTGTATTTATTCATGCCCAGCGTGTGGTAGGGCAGGAAATGGATCTCGCGCACCTGCAGCTCGTCGGCGGCGAAATCGGTAATGGCCATAATGGAGGCCTCGTCGGCGTTAAAGCCCTGGATCAGCGGCACGCGGATAATCATCTGCTTACCGGCCGCCGCCAGCCTTTTCAGGTTTTCCAGCACCCGGGAGGCGCGGCCCTGGGTCCACTGTTTAAAGGGCTCCTCGGCCACCTGTTTCAGGTCCGCAAGAAACAGATCGATATACGGCAGCGACGGTTCGATATATTGCCACGGCACGTGCAGGCAGGTTTCGACCGCGGTATGAATGCCCGCCTCACGGCTGGCCCTGAACAGCGCCGCCGCCAGCTCCGGCTGCATAAACGGCTCGCCGCCGGAAAGGGTGATGCCGCCGCCGCTGCGCGCATAAAACGGCCTGTCGCGCAGGACGACGGCCATAATCTCTTCCACGCTTTTTAGCTCACCGCAGACGGTCAGCGCCTGGGTCGGGCAGCAGTGGGTGAGGGCGTCGAGGTGGGCGACAGTGACCTTCTGGCGATGAATAATCAGGCCGTTCAGGGTGCGATCGATGGCTTCCGGCGCGGCCTGCGCGCAGAGATTGCAGCCTTCCAGGCAGAGGCGCGCGTCAAAAAGCAGCTCCCGGCCGCGGGCGCGGCTTTCCGGATTCTGGCACCAGAGGCAGCCCAGCGAGCAGCCTTTAAGGAACACCACGGTGCGGATGCCGGGGCCATCGTGGGTAGAGTAGCGCTGAATATTGAAAATCATACACGGCCTCTTTTCTTTTGTTTGAAGATTAAATAACTTTCAAGTGAAAGTTATCTTGACGTGAGTCAACTTCGCGGTGGTTTTTGCCGTGGTATCGTTGCTGCCATTGCCAAAGCTTGAGGAACAAAAATGGAACTCTATCTGGATACGTCTGATGTTGCCGCGGTGAAGACCCTGGCGCGAATTTTTCCGCTGGCGGGCGTGACCACCAACCCGAGCATTGTCGCCGCCGGGAAAACGCCCGTCGGGACGCTGCTGCCGAGGCTGCGTGAGGCGCTGGGCGACCAGGGCCGCCTGTTCGCCCAGGTCATGGCCCCCACCGCGGAGGGCATGGTCAGCGACGCGCGCAGGCTGCGGGCGATGGTTGAGGACCTGGTGGTTAAGGTGCCGGTCACGGCGGAGGGGCTGGCGGCGATTAAACTGCTGAAGGCGGAGGGCATTCCGACGCTGGGAACGGCGGTCTACGGCGCGGCGCAGGGGCTGCTGTCGGCGCTGGCGGGGGCGGAATACGTTGCGCCTTACGTCAACCGCGTGGATGCCCAGGGCGGAGACGGCATTCAGACGGTGACCGAACTGCACCGCCTGCTGAAAATGCATGCGCCCCACGCGAAGGTGCTGGCCGCCAGCTTCAAAACCCCGCGCCAGGCGCTGGCGTGCCTGCTGGCCGGCTGTGAGTCGATCACCCTGCCGCCGGACGTGGCGCAGCAGCTGATTAGCGCTCCGGCGGTGGATGCCGCGGTGGCGAAGTTTGAACATGACTGGCAGAGCGCCTTTGGCCGCAGCGCTATCTGAGCCTTAGCGTCTGGCCCGGCTTTCAGCGGTCTGGCCGGGCAGGCACGGGGCGTCCGGGTTAGCTTCCGCACACCTCGCAGCCTGGGTTGCGCATCAGCTTCATCTCGCGGAACTGACAGGTCATCGCATCGTACATCACGATTTTGCCGCTTGCCGGCTGGCCGTAGCGCGCCAGCAGCTTAATCGCCTCCATCGCCTGTAGCGAACCGATAACGCCGATCAGCGGGGCCATAACGCCCGCCTCCACGCAGGTGAGGGCGTTTTCGCCGAACAGGCGGCTCAGGCAGCGGTAGCAGGGTTCGCCCTCTTGCCAGGTAAAGACGGCGATCTGCCCCTCCATGCGGATAGCGGCACCGGAGACCAGCGGCACCTTCGCCCGGAAGCATCCGGCGTTAAGCTGGTTACGAACCGCGACGTTATCGGTGCAGTCCAGCACCAGATCGTGTTCGGCAATCAGCGCGCCGAGGGACGCCTCGTCCAGCAGGGCGTTGACCGGCGTAATGGCGATATGCGGATTGATGCGCGCCAGCGCCTCCCGGGCGGAGTCGACCTTTGGCTGACCGACGGTGGCGTCGCTGTGCAGCGTCTGGCGCTGCAGATTGGAGAGCGAAACCGTGTCAAAGTCGAGCAGCGTCAGTTGGCCGACGCCCGCGCTGGCCAGATACTGGGTCGCCGCGCAGCCGAGGCCGCCGAGGCCGACCACCAGCACCCGCGCCGCCTTCAGCGCCTCCTGCCCTTCAAAATCAAAGCCGCGCAGCACGATCTGCCGGTTGTAGCGCAGCATCTCCTGGTCGCTGAGTTCCGCCATCACTGGCCTCCGAACAGCGCGTTAAACGGCTCGACGTCCACCCATTCTCCGGCGCTGACGCTGCCGCGATCGCGCTCCAGCACGATAAAGCAGTTGCCCTGGCTGAAGGAGCTGAAGATATGTGAACCCTGATCCCCCGTTGTGACAACCTCCAGCAGGCCGTCGTCGGCGCGTCGCAGCACGCCGCGCTGGAAATCAAGACGCCCCGGCGTTTTTTTCAGGTCGCAGGCGGCGCGCACCCGCTGGCGCGGCGGCAGGCCGCTGGCGGCGTTACCGGCAAGCCTGGCCAGCATCGGCTGCACCAGTTGGTAGAAGGTCAGCGCCGCGGAGACCGGATTGCCCGGCAGCCCGCAGAACCAGCTGCTCTTAAGGTTGCCGAAGGCGAAGGGCTTGCCCGGCTTGATCGCCAGCTTCCAGAAGGTGATTTCGCCCAGCTCCTGGAGAATGGTTTTGGTGTAATCCGCTTCGCCCACCGACACGCCGCCGGAGCTGATGACCACGTCGGCCAGGCTGTCAGCCTCGATGAAGGCCGCCCGCAGCGCCTCGGGATCGTCGCGGATAATGCCCAGATTGATCGCCTCGCAGCCGAGCTGTTGCAGCATTAGATGCACCGTTAAGCGGTTAGTGTCATAGATTTGCCCCGGGCCGAGGGGCTGGCCGGGTAGCTGCAGCTCATCGCCGGTGGAAAACAGCGCCACGCGCACCCGGCGCACCACCAGAACCTCAGCCACGCCGAGTGAGGCCAGCACCGGCAGCTCGGCGGCGGTCAGGCGCGTACCGGCGGGGAAAACCACCGCCCCCTGGCGAATATCCTCGCCGCAGCGGCGGATGTTTTGCCCGGCTTCAGCCTCAGCGGTAAAGCGTACGCCGTCGTCGCTCTGCAGGGTCTGCTCCTGCATCACCACCGCGTCGCAGCCGTCCGGCACCGGCGCGCCGGTCATAATGCGAATGCAGGTGCCCGCGGGCCACTGGCCCTGAAACGGCTGGCCGGCAAAGGCTTTCCCGGCCACCGGGAGCGGACGATCGGCGGCCAGATCCGCTAACCGCACCGCGTAGCCGTCCATCGCTGAGTTATCAAATCCCGGCACATTCAGCGGCGAAACCACGTCGGCGGCCAGAATGCGGCCAAAGCATTGCGTCAGCGGCAGCGACTCCACGGCGGTGAGGGGGGTAATACGCGAAAGCATCTGCTCAAGCGCCGTTTCAAGCGGCATGAGGCCGGCAGTAAATTCCATCAAAAACTCCTGGGAGGGGCAAAAAATCGAATCCGTCTATTATGTCAGAAAATCAGCGGAGACTGTATGTCGTCTCACGCCGGCGGCGGGTCGTTGCCTTTACATGCCGTTTGCAACTTTCTATATTCAAAAATCGAATCAATAAATCACGGCAATTCTGATATTTATATATCCTTTACTTCGCAGGCGTCGTCGGCGCTCCGGATGCGCCAGGGTATAAAAATGGCGGGCCGCCGTTTCAGGAATAGCACTATGGTCAAGGCAGTGATTGCAATACACGGCGGCGCGGGGGCGGTTAGCCGCGCGCGAATAAGTCCGCTACAGGAGCAACGCTACGTCCGGGCGCTGTCGGAAATTGTCGAAGCCGGGCAGAAGATGCTTGAGGCGGGCGAAAGCGCGCTGGAGGCGGTGACGGAAGCGGTGCGGCGGCTGGAGGAGTGCCCGTTATTCAATGCCGGTATCGGGGCGGTTTATACCCGCGATGAAACCCACGAGCTGGACGCCTGCGTGATGGACGGCAACACGCTGAATGCGGGCGCGGTGGCCGGCGTAAGCCATCTGCGCAATCCGATTCTTGCCGCCAGGCTGGTGATGGAGAAAAGTCCCCACGTGATGATGTGCGGTGCCGGGGCGGAAGCGTTTGCCGTTGCGCAGGGGATGGCGCGGGTCTCCGCGGATATCTTCTCTACTCCGGAGCGCTATCAGCAGCTGCTGGCGGCGCGGGCGGCGGGTGAAACAACGCTCGATCGCGGCGGTGCGCCGCTGAGCGACGCCAAAAAAATGGGCACCGTCGGCGCGGTGGCGCTGGATCTGGCCGGCAATCTGGCCGCCGCGACCTCTACCGGCGGCATGACCAATAAGCTGCCGGGACGGGTGGGGGACACGCCGCTGGTCGGTGCCGGCTGCTACGCCAATAACGCCAGCGTTGCGGTCTCCTGCACCGGCACCGGCGAGGTGTTTATCCGGGCGCTGGCGGCCTACGATATCGCCGCGCTGATGGAGTACGGCGGCCTCAGCCTGGCGGAGGCCAGCGAGCGCGTGGTGATGGAAAAGCTCCCGGCGCTCGGCGGCAGCGGCGGGCTAATCGCCGTCGATCGCGAAGGGAACGTGGCGCTGCCGTTCAACAGCGAGGGCATGTATCGCGCCTGGGGCTATGCGGGCGACACGCCCACCACCGGCATCTACAGGGAACAGGGGGATAGCGTTGCCACACAGAGATAATCCTGACCAGAACGCGGTGCTGGCGGTGCGCAATCTGAACGTGACCTTTATTCAGGAGGCGCAGCGCGTGGAGGCGGTGCGTAACCTGTCGTTTCGCCTGCAGCGCGGTGAAACGCTGGCTATCGTGGGTGAATCCGGTTCCGGGAAGTCGGTGACCGCGCTGGCGCTGCTGCGTCTGATTGAGCAGGCGGGCGGCGAGCTTCGCTGCGACGAAATGCGCCTGCGCCGACGCGACGGCGCGGTCGTGGAGCTGAGCGAGCTGAGCGCCTCGCAGCTGCGGCGCGTGCGCGGGGCGGATATCGCCATGATTTTTCAGGAGCCGATGACCTCGCTTAACCCGGTCTTCACCGTTGGCGACCAGATCGCCGAGTCCGTTCGCCTTCACCAGGGCGTTGGTCGCGACGCGGCGCGGAAGGAGGCCCGGAGGATGCTTGAGCGGGTGCGTATCCCCGAAGCGAAGGCCGTGCTGTCCCGCTATCCGCACCAGCTTTCCGGTGGGATGCGCCAGCGGGTAATGATTGCAATGGCGCTCTCCTGCCTCCCGGTGGTACTGATCGCCGATGAGCCGACCACCGCGCTGGATGTGACCGTCCAGGCGCAGATCCTGCAGCTGATCGGGGAGCTGCAGCAGGAGATGGCGATGGGGGTGATTTTTATCACCCACGATATGGGCGTGGTGGCAAATATCGCCGATCGCGTGCTGGTGATGTACCAGGGCGAAGCGGTGGAGAGCGGCAGCGTTATGCAGATATTTCACGCCCCGCAGCACGCCTACACCAAAGCGCTGCTGGCCGCGGTGCCGCAGCCTGGCGCGATGAAGGGCCTTCCCCTGCCGCGTCGTTTCCCGCTGTTTGTCCCCGGCGATCCGCATGGCCCTGGGCCGCAGAGCGAACCGAATACGGTGGTGGACGGCGAGCCGATCCTGCGGGTGCGCGACCTGGTGGTGCGCTTTCCGCTGCGCAGCGGACTGCTTAACCGCGTCACCCGCGAAGTTCACGCGGTGGAAAAGGTCAGCTTCGATCTGCGCCCCGGCGAGACTCTGTCGCTGGTGGGGGAGTCCGGCTGCGGCAAATCGACCACCGGCCGCGCGCTGCTGCGGCTGGTAGCCTCGCAGGCGGGCGAAATTACCTTTAACGGCCAGCGCATTGACGGGCTTCCCGCCGGAAAGCTTCAGCCGCTGCGCCGCGATATCCAGTTTATTTTTCAGGATCCTTTCGCCTCCCTCGACCCGCGTCAGACGGTGGGCGACTCGATTATAGAGCCGCTGCGCGTGCACGGCCTGGTGCAGGGCGATGGGGCGGCGCGGGTGGCCGGGCTGCTGAAGCGCGTCGGTCTCAGGCCGGAGCACGCCTGGCGCTATCCGCACGAGTTTTCCGGCGGCCAGCGGCAGCGGATCTGCATCGCCCGTGCGCTGGCGCTGAATCCGAAAGTCATTATCGCCGACGAGTCGGTGTCGGCGCTGGACGTGTCGATTCGCGGGCAGATTATTAACCTGCTGCTCGATCTGCAGCGGGAGCGGGGCATCGCGTATCTGTTTATTTCTCATGATATGGCGGTGGTGGAGCGCATCAGCCATCGCGTGGCGGTGATGTATCGTGGGCAGATCGTTGAAATGGGTTCCCGGCAGGCGGTGTTTGAGCATCCGCAGCATCCCTATACCCGCAAGCTGCTGGCGGCGGTGCCGGTGGCCGATCCGGGCCGCCAGCGCCCGCAGCAGGTTCTGCTGACGGAGGAGCTGCCCGGTAATATTTATCAACGTGGCGAAGAGCAAACGCCCGTTTCCCTGCAGCGGGTTGGGCCGGACCATTACGTCGCGCGTCCGCTGGCGGAAAACGCGCTTGCGCAACACTAACAGACAGGATCAGGAGAATAACATGACAAGACGTGTAGCCCGTCGCTGGCTGCTGGCACTGGGCATGGTTCCGGTGCTGGCGGCCTTTTCGGCGCTGGCGGCCAAAGACGTGGTGGTCGCGGTGGGATCGAACTTCACGACGCTCGATCCCTATGACGCCAACGATACGCTGTCCCAGGCGGTGGCCAGGTCGTTTTATCAGGGGCTGTTTGGCCTGGATAAGGACATGAAGCTGAAAAACGTGCTGGCGGAGAGCTACAGCGTCTCCGACGACGGGCTGACGTACACGCTGAAGCTACGTCAGGGGGTGAAGTTTCAGGACGGCAGCGATTTTAACGCGGCGGCGGTGAAGGCGAATCTCGATCGCGCCAGCAATCCGGATAACCACCTCAAGCGCTACAACCTCTACAGAAATATTGCGCAAACCGAGGTGGTGGACGCCGCCACGGTCAAAATCGTTCTCAAACAGCCCTTTTCAGCGTTTATTAACGTTCTGGCCCATCCGGCCACGGCGATGATTTCGCCCGAAGCGCTGAAAAAATATGGCAAAGAGATCGGCTTTCATCCGGTGGGAACGGGGCCGTACGTGCTGGAGACCTGGAACCAGACCGACTTTGTGAAGGTGAAAAAGTTTGCCGGCTACTGGCAGCCGGGGCTGCCGAAGCTGGATAGCATCACCTGGCGTCCGGTCACCGACAACAATACCCGGGCGGCGATGCTGCAAACCGGCGAAGCGCAGTTTGCCTTTCCCATCCCCTATGAGCAGGCGGCGCTGCTGGAGAAAAACGACAATCTGCAGCTGGTCGCCAGCCCCTCCATCATGCAGCGCTATATCAGCATGAACGTGACCCAAAAGCCGTTTGATAATCCGAAGGTGCGCGAGGCGCTGAACTACGCCATCAACCGCCAGGCGCTGGTGAAGGTGGCCTTTGCCGGCTACGCGACGCCGGCCACGGGGGTGGTGCCGCCGGCTATCGCCTCGGCCCAGAGCTACGCGCCCTGGCCCTACGATCCGGCGAAGGCCCGCGCCCTGCTGAAGGAGGCGGGCTATCCCAACGGCTTCAGCACCACCCTGTGGTCATCGCATAACCACAGTACCGCGCAGAAGGTGCTGCAGTTTACCCAGCAGCAGCTGGCGCAGGTCGGTGTCAAGGCACAGGTGATGGCGATGGACGCCGGCCAGCGCGCTTCGCAGGTGGAAGGCAAGGGGCAGAAGGAGAGCGGCGTCAGGATGTTCTATACCGGCTGGTCCGCCTCGACCGGCGAAGCGGACTGGGCGCTGTCGCCGCTGTTCGCCTCGCAGAGCTGGCCGCCGACCCTGTTTAACACCGCTTTCTACAGCAACAAGCAGGTGGACGAAGATTTAGCCGCCGCGCTGAAGACCAGCGACCCGGCGGAAAAAGCGCGGCTGTATAAAGAGGCGCAGGACATCATCTGGAAAGCGTCACCGTGGATCCCGCTGGTGGTGGAAAAGCTGGTGTCGGCGCACAGCAAGAAGCTGAGCGGATTCTGGATCATGCCGGACACCGGCTTTAGCTTTGACGATGCGGATCTGCAATAAGCCGGGGGGCGACCGGCTGCCTCCGGTCGGCGGCGCACAGAGGGAGCCTGATGCTTAACTATGTTCTCAAGCGTCTGCTGGGGCTGATTCCGACCCTGCTGATCGTGGCGGTGCTGGTGTTTCTGTTCGTCCACCTGCTGCCCGGCGATCCGGCGCGTCTGATCGCCGGCCCGGAGGCGGACGCCGGGGTTATCGCGCTGGTGCGCCAGCAGCTGGGCCTTGACCAGCCGCTGCACCAGCAGTTCTGGCACTATCTGAGCAACGCCCTGCGGGGCGATTTCGGCATTTCGATGGCGTCCCGGCGTCCGGTGGCGGACGAGATCGCCAGCCGCTTTATGCCGACCCTGTGGCTGACCCTCGCCAGCATGGCGTGGGCGGTGCTGTTCGGCATGGGCGTTGGCATTGTGGCCGCCGTCTGGCGCAACCGCTGGCCGGACCGGCTGGGCATGACCCTGGCGGTGACCGGAATCTCCTTTCCGGCCTTTGCCCTGGGAATGCTACTGATGCAGATTTTCTCAGTAAATCTCGGCTGGCTGCCCACCGTCGGAGCCGACGGCTGGCGGCACTATATTCTGCCGTCGCTCACTCTCGGTGCCGCCGTGGCGGCGGTAATGGCGCGCTTCACCCGCGCCTCGTTTGTTGACGTGCTGGGGGAGGACTACATGCGCACCGCCAGGGCTAAAGGGGTCAGCGAAACCCGGGTGGTGCTCAGGCACGGCCTGCGCAACGCGATGATCCCGGTGGTCACCATGATGGGGCTGCAGTTCGGCTTTCTGCTTGGCGGATCCATCGTCGTCGAGAAGGTGTTTAACTGGCCCGGCCTTGGGCGGCTGCTGGTGGATTCCGTCGAGCTGCGCGACTATCCGGTGATTCAGGCCGAGGTGCTGCTCTTTTCGCTGGAGTTTATTCTTATTAATCTGCTGGTGGACGTGCTCTATGCCGCCATCAACCCGGCAATCAGGTACAGGTAAGGATGCGATTAGTTAACTGGCGTCGTCAGGCGATGCTCAAGGCAATGCCGCAGATGGCTCCCGACCGGGTGCGCACCCCGTGGCGCGAGTTCTGGCGGCGCTTTCGCCGTCAGCGGGCGGCGGCGATCGCCGCGCTCTTTGTGCTGGCGCTGATCCTGGTGGCGATCTTCGCCCGCTGGCTAACGCCGTTTGACGCTGAAAACTACTTTGATTACGACCGGCTTAACGACGGTCCGTCGATGGTGCACTGGTTTGGCGTGGATTCGCTGGGGCGGGATATTTTCAGCCGGGTGTTGGTGGGGGCGCAGATCTCGCTGGCGGCGGGGGTGCTGGCGGTGCTGATCGGCACCGCCATCGGCACGGTGCTGGGGCTGCTGGCGGGCTACTATGAGGGCTGGTGGGATCGGCTGATTATGCGCCTCTGCGACGTGCTGTTCGCCTTTCCGGGAATTTTACTGGCGATCGCGGTGGTGGCGGTGCTGGGCAGCGGGATCGCCAACGTCATCGTCGCCGTGGCGATCTTCACCATCCCGGCCTTTGCCCGCCTGGTGCGCGGCAACACCCTGGTGCTGAAGCAGCAGACATTTATTGAGTCGGCGCGCAGCATCGGTGCCAGCGACGCGACCCTTATTTTTCGTCACATCCTGCCGGGAACCATCTCTTCGATCGTGGTCTTTTTCACCATGCGTATCGGCACCTCGATTATCTCGGCGGCCAGCCTCTCTTTTCTGGGGCTGGGGGCGCAGCCGCCGACCCCTGAGTGGGGGGCGATGCTTAACGAAGCGCGGGCGGATATGGTGATGGCCCCGCACGTGGCGCTGTTTCCGGCGCTGGCGATTTTTCTGACGGTGCTGGCGTTTAACCTGCTGGGGGACGGGCTGCGCGACGCGCTGGACCCGAAGATTAAGGGATAAACCGGCCCGACGTCGTTCGTCGGGCCAGAGGAGAGCTTACACCCGCGTTCCCCACAGGTCGTATTCGTCGGCGTTCTCTACCTTGACGCGAATAATATCGCCAGGCTTAACGCCGGTTTCGCCGTTCAGGTAAACCGCGCCGTCGATCTCCGGGGCGTCGGCCATGCTGCGGCCAATAGCGCCCTCCTCGTCCACTTCATCGATAATCACCAGGATTTCCCGGCCTATCTTCTGCCGCAGGCGTTCGGCGGAGATCTGCTGCTGCAGCTGCATGAAGCGGTTCCAGCGCTCTTCTTTCACCGCTTCCGGCACCCGATCCGCCAGCGCGTTGGCCGCCGCGCCCTCCACCGGGCTGTACTTGAAGCAGCCGACGCGATCCAGCTGCGCCTCCTGCAGAAAGTCGAGCAGCATCTGGAAATCCTCCTCCGTCTCGCCGGGGAAGCCGACGATAAAGGTGGAGCGCAGGGTCAGATCCGGGCAGATTTCCCGCCACTGCTTAATGCGCGCCAGCTGGCGATCGACGGAGCCGGGGCGCTTCATCAGCTTAAGAATGCGCGGGCTGGCGTGCTGCAGCGGAATATCCAGATAGGGCAGAATTTTACCTTCCGCCATCAGCGGGATGACGTCATCCACGTGCGGATAAGGATAAACGTAGTGCAGGCGGGTCCAGATGCCGAGCTTTGCCAGCTGTTCGCACAGGCTGACCATGCTGGTTTTGACCGGCTCGCCGTTGTGGAAGCCGGTGCGGTGTTTGACGTCCGCGCCGTAGGCCGAGGTGTCCTGAGAGATCACGAGGATCTCTTTCACGCCGGCGTCCGCCAGGCGTCTGGCTTCGCTCAGCACCTCGCCGATGGGGCGGCTGATCAAATCGCCGCGCATGGACGGAATGATGCAGAAGGTGCAGCGATGGTTGCAGCCTTCGGAAATTTTTAAGTAGGCGTAGTGGCGCGGGGTCAGCTTGACGCCCTGCTCCGGCACCAGGCTGAGAAAGGGGTTGTGCTTCGGTTTAGGAACATAGCGGTGAACGTGCTGCAGAACCTGCTCATAGCTATGCGGCCCGGTAATTTCCAGCACCTTCGGGTGGACTTCGCGGATCTGATCTTCATTCGCCCCGAGGCAGCCGGTGACCAGCACCTTGCCGTTTTCGTTCAGCGCTTCGCCGATGGCCTCCAGTGACTCCTGCACCGCGCTGTCGATAAAGCCGCAGGTATTGACGATCACCATATCGGCATTGTCATAGCTCGGCACCACTTCATAGCCCTCGATACGCAGTTCGGTAAGGATGCGCTCCGAGTCGACGAGGTTTTTCGGGCAGCCCAGGCTGACAAAGCCGATTTTCGGCGGTTGGGTTACATTGCTCATAGCGTAAAAAATGTTCAGTTATAGGAGTGGTCAGGGCAGGGATTTTACAGAGTTCCGCATGAAAGGTGTATCGCAATCTCCCCTCCCGGCGCATATGGCGATACTGGCTTATACTCAGACCAGGCCCGGCGCGCCCCTCCGCCTTTACGGCAACCGCGGGCGGACCGCTAAGTTACACCGCTACAGAGAGAGGAGGAACCCAGAATGTTCGTTGACAGACTGAGAAGCGATCTGCTGAATCAGCTGATCGACGCCAGGCTCGACCTCGCTGCCTATCTGCAGCTAAGGAAGGCGAAAGGATATATGTCAGTCAGCGAAAGCGATCGCCTGCGCGAAGACTTTTTTGCACTGAACCGGACGCTGCGCGATCGCGCGCTACGCGCCAACCTGCATCTTGATAAGGAAGAGTGGGATGCGCTGCACCGCGCCGGAGAGGCGCTGGCCGCCGCCGCTGTCTGCCTGATGAGCGGGCACCATGACTGCCCGACGTTTATCGCCGTCAACGCCGAGAAGCTGGAATATTGCCTGACGTCCTTAACCCTGAGTATCGACAGCCTGCGGGCGAACGCCGGGCTGGAACGGGCTTAAACGTGGGGGAAGCGGCCTCTCGGTCGATTGGGGCCGCTTCGACCCTGCAGGCTATGCATTACGCTGATTATAGGGATACGCAACGCGGGCGGCTTTTTCGCTTATCGCCGCGATCGTTTTCTCCAGTTTTTGCTCCGGGCACCCTCAACTGACCGGGATCATCACCACCTTGCGGAACGCCGGGCGCTCGCTGAGCTGCTGATACCAGCGCGCCAGGTGAGGGCGCGGGGTCCAGGACAGGCCAACGTTAAGCAGGTTATAGACAAAGGGGGCGACGGCGATATCGCCGGGGCCGAAGTCGTCGCCGGACAGCCAGCGCCGTTTCGCCAGCGCCTCGTCAGGTATGGCGAGCAGCGCATCACAGCGCCTGACGGCATCGTCGATCGCCTCCCGATCGCGCTTTTCCGGCGGAGTTCTGACCAGATTCAGCACGATGACGCCGTGCGCCGGGGCGAGCGTCTGGTTAGCCCAGTCCATCCACTTTTCTCCTTCCGCGCGCCGGGCGGGGGCATCGATCCACAGACGGCCCTGACCGTACTGGGCGGCCAGGTAGCGTACAATGGTATTGGATTCCCACAGCAGCAGATCGCGCTCGTCGTCGCGAAGCAGCGGCACCAGCCCGTTGGGATTCATTGCCAGATAGTCGGCGTCGTGGTTCAGGCCGAACCGGCCGCCCGCCGGGATGTGCTGACAGGGTAGATCCAGCTCCTCAAGCGTCCATAGCACTTTCTTCACGTTGGTTGAGTTATTGCGGCCCCACAGTGTAATCATCGTTTACCCTCCAGTAGTTGGTCGCGTACGCCACAGTAGAGTGGAATAAAATTAACGTTTTAGCAACAGTCGCTAAAAAAACGATCGCCCGCCCGGCATGGGGGCAAATTCCTGGATAAACTTTAAAAACTTTACCAACTTGCGGTTTCTTTAAGCCTGCGAGTGGGTTATTACTCAGCGCAACTTTGCACGCTGACACGGCGTGTTTTCTGGAATGGATATTCGGGTGGTATTTATGACGCAATATACTTCTTCCCTTCATCGTTTTGCCGCGGGCGCAGCGCTCCTGCTGCTGGTTGTGCCGCTGACCCAGGCGGCGGAGCAGAATATTGCCGCGCCGGGCGTTGACGCCAGGGCGTGGATCTTAATGGACTATTCCAGCGGCAAGGTGCTGGCCGAAGGCAACGCCGATGAGAAGCTGGACCCCGCCAGCCTGACGAAAATAATGACCAGCTACGTGGTGGGCCAGGCGCTGAAGGCCGATAAAATCAAGCTGACCGATATGGTCACCATAGGCAAAGATGCCTGGGCGACGGGCAACCCGGCGCTGCGCGGATCGTCGGTGATGTTCCTGAAGCCCGGCGATCGGGTTTCGGTGGCCGATCTGAACAAGGGGGTGATTATTCAATCGGGCAACGATGCCTGTATCGCCCTGGCCGACCACGTGGCCGGCAGCCAGGAGTCGTTTATCGATCTGATGAACGGCTATGCGAAAAGGCTGGGGCTGACCAACACCACCTTCCGGACGGTTCACGGCCTGGACGCGGAGGGGCAGTTCAGCACCGCCCGCGATATGGCGCTGCTCGGCAAGGCGCTGATCCACGACGTGCCGGAAGAGTACGCCATACATAAAGAGAAAGAGTTCACCTTTAATCGTATTCGCCAGCCCAACCGCAACCGCCTGCTGTGGAGCACCAGCCTTAACGTCGACGGCATGAAGACCGGCACCACCGCCGGGGCCGGCTATAACCTGGTGGCCTCCGCCACTCAGGGCGACATGCGGCTGATTTCGGTGGTGCTGGGTGCGAAAACCGACCGCATCCGCTTTAACGAATCGCAAAAGCTGCTGACCTGGGGCTTCCGCTTTTTTGAAACCGTCACCCCCATTAAGCCGGACGCCACCTTCGTCTCTCAGCGCGTCTGGTTCGGCGATAAAAGCGAGGTCGGCCTGGGGGCGGGCGAGGGCGGTTCCATCACCCTTCCGCGCGGCCAGCTGAAGAACCTGAAGGCCAGCTTTACCCTGAGCGAGCCGCAGCTTACCGCACCGCTGAAAAAGGGCCAGGTGGTCGGCACCATCGACTTCCAGCTGAACGGCAAGGTCGTTGAGCAGCGTCCCCTGATGGTGATGGAAGAGGTTAAAGAGGGTGGCTTCTTTGGGCGGATCCGGGACTTTGTGCTGATGAAGTTCCATCAGTGGTTCGGCGGCTGGTTCGCTTAACCCGCAGCCTGAGACGGCGGGCCGCCGATCAGGCCGCGACTTCGGCATCGCCGGCGGCGGGGCCTTATGAACGGCTAAGGGTTTCCGTCGGATAGACCAGCTTAATGTCCCGGGCGCGGGCGTAGTCAATAAAGGCGTCATCAGGGCAGGCGTCGCTGACGATCGCATCAAAGCGCTTCAGCTCCCCCATCCGCGCCGGGCGCACCTTGCCAAACTTGCTGTGGTCGACCACCAGCACGTGGTACTGCGCCATCGACATCGCCCAGCGCTTGACCGGCAGCTCCTCAAGATTAAAACAGGTCGCCCCTTTGCTGATGTTCACCCCGGCTGCGGAGTAGAAGGCGATGTCCGGGCAGATAGGGTTGAGGGCATCCTGCGGGTCGAGCGGCGTGAAGATGGCGTTG
The DNA here is from genome assembly GCF_009711095.1 of Intestinirhabdus alba. Lineage (GTDB taxonomy): Bacteria > Pseudomonadota > Gammaproteobacteria > Enterobacterales > Enterobacteriaceae > Intestinirhabdus > Intestinirhabdus alba. The sequence continues at coordinate 4,123 of NZ_WMJZ01000022.1, read as the reverse complement.
CTGGCGTGGAACTCGCCGCCGCAGAGGATGGCGCGGCACAGCGGCTTGTCCTGAAGCGCCAGAAAGGTATTCAGCGAATAGCAGACGGCGGTAAAGGGCAGGTCGTTATCGATGGCATCGATGATCCACGGTGTGGTGGTGCCGCAGTCAAAAAAAAGCGTCTGATGCGGCTGCACCATCTCCGCCGCCAGCCGGGCGGCGCGGCGCTTTTCGTCCACCAGACGCGACTTCTGGTCGCTCAGCAGGTAGTGGTTAACGCTGCGAGGCTCCAGCACGATATAGCCGCCGAGCAGCACCACCGGCGCGCTGTTGCTGTTCAGGTCGCGACGAATGGTCATCTCCGAAACCCCAAGCAGGGCTGCGGCTTCCTTAAGATGTAGCTTATCGCTGCGTTTTAGCGCCTGCAGTAGCTGGTTGATACGCTCGTCACGACGTGTTTCCATAGTTCCTCTGGGGGGGCAAAAGCGCTCTGTGCGGCGCTTAATATTACTCTTTTTCCCCTGAGTTAGTCACGCACCCAGCCCTTGCGGATAGGCAGGGCAAAGCAGAAGCGATAGCCCTGCTGCAGGCTGCGATAGAGAGCCGCGCCAAATTTCTGCCAGATCATCAGGGCGCTCAGGCAGCCGATGGCACCCGCCAGCAGTCCGCCAAGCATGTCCAGCGGCCAGTGGACGCCAAGATAGACCCGGGACCAGGCGATGGCCGTTGCCAGCACCATCAGCAGCGTGCCGGACCAGAGGCGATGCCAACACAGAAAGGCCAGCGCGAAGGTGAAAATCACCGTGCCGTGATCGCTCGGGAAAGAGTCGTCGGCGGCGTGGTGCAGGAAGTTATAGCCGATGTGGCTGGCGAAAGGGCGATCGTGGGGGAACAGGTTACCCATCAGCCAGGAGACGCCCAGGCTGACGACCAGCGCAATGGCTATCTTAATGACCAGCTGGCGCTGGGCGCTGACCTGCCCGCGCGGCCCCCACAGCCAGAGCGCCACCGCCAGCAGCGGCACGATATTAATCAGATCTTTGGCGATGAAGGTCGCCAGGGTAATCATCCACGACGCCGAATCTGGCGTGGCGTTAATTAAAGAGAACAGCGAGTAGTTCAAATTTTCCAGCATAGCGTCCAGACTCAATATGTTTAATCAGTGACCGCGGCAAAGCGCAGGATAAAAGCCTGCTCATCGGTGGTAAACCAGTTTTATCTCATTTCCTTGTCTGGCGGACCCTTTTTCCCGAATCCGCCGCTGCGCGCCTATCATACCGTCGTCAGGTTAAATGAACCTTAAAATCTGCTGCATCAGGGGCATGATATTTACCGTTTTGAGTACGGGCCGGGCGGTTAACGCCTTTGCGGATTTTTTCGCCGTTCCTGTAAAAATGTGCGCAATTGGCCGGTCGCCGCCATAATTCGCTGTCGCCGCTGCGGCGGTTTCATTACACTTTGCCCGATTTTTACTGGTGAAGAGTCCGCATGTACAACCGTTTTAAAACCCGCGCCCGGTCTGGCCGCCAGGCGCTACTTTTTCCTCTCTGTCTGGTGCTCTACGAATTCTCAACCTATATCGGCAACGATATGATCCAACCCGGCATGCTGGCGGTGGTGGAACAGTATCAGGCGGGAATCGACTGGGTGCCGACCTCTATGACCGCCTATCTGGCCGGCGGCATGTTTCTGCAGTGGCTGCTGGGGCCGCTGTCGGATCGCATCGGCCGCCGGCCGGTGATGCTGGCGGGGGCGGCGTGGTTTATCGTCGCCTGCCTTGCCACGCTGCTGGCGCAAAACATCGAGCAGTTTACTCTGCTGCGCTTTTTGCAGGGGATTGGCCTTTGCTTTATCGGCGCGGTGGGCTATGCCGCCATTCAGGAGTCCTTTGCCGAGGCGGTATGTATCAAAATCACCGCGCTCATGGCCAACGTGGCGCTGATCGCGCCGCTGCTGGGGCCGCTGGTGGGCGCAGCCTGGGTGCACGTTCTGCCGTGGGAGGGGATGTTCATCCTGTTTGCCGTGCTGGCGACGATCGCCCTGTTCGGCCTGCATCGCGCCATGCCGGAGACCGCCACGCGCATCGGCGAAAAGCTGTCGCTGGGGGAGCTGGGGCGCGATTATCGGCTGGTGCTGAAAAACGGCCGCTTTATGGCCGGGGCGCTGGCGCTGGGGTTTGTCAGCCTGCCGCTGCTGGCGTGGATTGCCCAGTCGCCGATCGTTATTATCAGCGGTGAGCACCTCAGCAGCTATGAGTACGGCCTGCTGCAGGTGCCGATTTTTGGCGCGCTGATCGCGGGCAACCTGGTGCTGGCGCGTCTGACCGCGCGGCGTACGGTGCGCTCGCTGATTATCGGCGGCGGCTGGCCCATCGTCGCCGGGCTGCTTATCGCGGTGGTGGCAACGGTGGTCTCTTCCCACGCCTGGCTGTGGATGACGGCGGGCCTGAGCGTCTACGCCTTCGGTATCGGCCTGGCCAATGCCGGGCTGGTGCGTCTGACCCTGTTTGCCAGCGATATGAGTAAAGGAACGGTGTCGGCGGCGATGGGGATGCTGCAGATGCTGATTTTTACCGTCGGCATTGAGCTTAGCAAGCACGCCTGGCTACTGGGCGGCAACGCGCTGTTCAGCCTGTTCAACCTGGCGAGCGGCATCCTGTGGCTGCTCCTGATGATAATTTTCCTGAAGGATAAGCGGGTGGGCAATTCGCAGGAAGGATAAGAACCGGCAGGCAGGGCCTGCCGGGATGGCCGCGCATTAATGGTGACGCTTTGCGCAGTTCCGGGCGTTGCCTGCGGTCAGAGCACTTATCTTTATTATCGATAATTAAATTGAAATAAGCGTACAGGCTGGCGCTGAACGCGCAGAACGGCCTCAGCAACGTGACGCCCTGCTGCAAGAGCCTGCATATCAGCCTGTTCTTTGATGGCACCAATAATAATGAACGGGCGTTCCCCCGGCCCGGTTCCGGCAATATTTCCCGGCGGTATGATATAATACCGCTGGATATTGACAGCGGATATACCCGTCATACTTCAAGTTGCATGTGCGTTGGCTTTATTCGGCCCGGGGGCCTCACCCTAAAGGGCCGCCGCCAGCGGCGTTCAAATCAGCTAAACTGATTTGTCCTCGTTCACCCCGGTCACTTACTGCAGTAAGCTCCCGGGGATTCTCTGCGTCGCTGCCTTCCTGCAACTCGAATTATTTAGGGTATAGCATCACTCTTGTCGGATTACCCCGTGTTAAAAACGTAATAATAAAACAGCCCACGGAGTAATCCGGTTGAGAATAACCGTTACAAGAATTTGAATGAGGAATATTTCCAGTCAAAAGAATAAGGAGAGAGAATGAATTTAATGATGCGTTATCTGAAGAGCAGCCCTCCGGCGCTTTTATTGTTCACCGCGCTGCTGTCCGGCTGTGACCTGCCGGCCGCCCCGGTTCCGGAAAGCTGGAGCGGCGGGGACCTGCGCGGCGTAAACCATACGCGCTATCCAATTCCTCGTTTCAGCGTCAACGGCAGCCCGGGGCCGAATATCGGGGCGTTTGGCGAAGGGGGGGGGGCCTGCTGTATCTCCCTGCCGGAGAAGTGGCGGCCCGGTCTGAAGGCCGACGTGGAGTGGGTGGTCAACACCCATGCTGGCCTTGTGAAGTTCCCCGGCTATGTGGACAGAGAGAAATATAAGGCCTGGGAAAAAAACTACACGGATGGCCTGGTGAAACATCGGACCACCGTCGATATACCCGACTATGGCAATGAGAAATGCGGGCTAACGGTGCACTTTCTGCCCTGTAACCAGATTAAGGTTACTGCGTCATGCTGGGGATCGAACAGGCCGGAGCATCCGGTAAAAGAGCCGCGTAGAATGGAGGAGCCAGCCGTATGTCCGGAATAAATGCCAGCCCGCTGTGGGCACCCCCCTGTTTCCCCGCGATGGGTCGTTTACCCGATACGGCGGACCAGGTGCAGGCCAACGTGGATCTCCAGTATCGCGAGGAAAAGGAGCACAAGCTGGCGCTGAACGCGCAGAACGGTCTCAGCAACGTGACGCCCTGCTGCAAAAGCCTGCATATCAGCCTGTTTTTTTGACGGCACCAACAACAATGAACGGGCGTTCCCCCGGCCCGGTTCCGGCAATATTTC
>NZ_WMJZ01000021.1 GCF_009711095.1 Intestinirhabdus alba | reverse complement strand
CAAGAGGTAATTTAAAATAATTTTCCAACTGTCGTTTTTTTACTCTCTACGCCGATTTTACCGGCGACTTTGCGGTTAACTGGGCTATTTCTCCAGCAAAACTCGCCACCTGCGGCCAGTCGGTATAGATAACCTCTTTTCGGGTATCCGTTTCACCGCCCGACATCTTCATAATCAGCCCGATCATAAGACGGTCGTACCAGCGATAGCGCGGGTAGAGAAGCGCGCCGGCAATCACCGCGCAGCGATCGGGACGCCACTCGCTGTTGGTCAGAAATTTACGCGCATAGACGTTAGTCTGCGGAGTACGCTTTTCCGGTTTCCGCGCCACCAGGTTGACCGAGTAAAAGGCGCTCGGCATTGCGTTAAGCCGCGCGGCGTGTTTCTTCACGAACTCAAGGAAGGTCGAATGGTAGTGGCCATAGCGGATAGAGGCACCTATCACCACGCGATCGTAGTTTTCCCAGGCGGGTTCCTCGGTACGATGCAGGTTAATAACGTCCGCGTCGATCCCCCGCTCTTTTAGTTCAGAAGCCAGATACGAGGCGATTTCGCGCGTTTGTCCATCCCGGGTAGAAAAAAGAATCAGTGTTTTCACGTGTGCTCCATTATTCACGCCAGAAGGTCGGGGTAAAAAGTACCAACAGGGTAAAAACTTCCAGTCGACCAAAAAGCATGTTAGCAATCAGAATCCATTTAGCCACGGGGTTCATGCTGGTGAAATTATCAGCAACCACGCCCAGCCCTGGCCCAAGGTTATTAAGCGTAGCGACAACGGAAGCAAAGGCGGAGAAATCATCCACGCCGGTGGCAATGATCGCCAGCATACTGACGAGAAAGACCAGCGCGTAGGCGGAGAAAAATCCCCATACCGCTTCCAGAATGCGCTCCGGCAGAGCGCGATTGCCGAGCTTAATACTGTAAACCGCGTTCGGATGCACCAGGCGCTTCAGCTCACGGTTCCCCTGCTTAAACAGCAGCAGGATACGGATAACCTTTAGCCCTCCGCCGGTGGAACCCGCACAGCCGCCGATAAACGCGGAGCACAGCAGCAGCACCGGCAGAAAAAGCGGCCAGCGGGCGATGCTGTCGGTCGTAAACCCGGCGGTTGTCGCCATCGATACCACCTGGAAGAAGGCTTGATTCAGCGTGGTAAACGCCGAGGCATAGATATCATGGAACCACAGCACCAGGGTGCAGATAACCACCAGCGTCAGCTGCACGCCGATAAACATGCGAAACTCCGGGTCGCGCCAGTAGACCTTCAGGCTGCGGCCGCTCAGTAAAGAGAAGTGCAAACCATAGTTACAGCCGGAGATCAGTAAGAAAACGGCAATAATAGAGTTGATGGTGGGACTGTCAAAATAGCCCACGCTGGCGTCATGGGTGGAAAAACCGCCGATGGCGATGGTTGAAAAGCTATGCCCAATGGCGTCAAAGGCCGGCATCCCGGCAAACCACAGGGCCAGAGCGCAGGCCACGGTCAGCAGGACATAAATAAGCCACAGCGTTTTCGCCGTCTCGGCAATGCGCGGGCGCATTTTGTTGTCCTTCAGCGGCCCCGGCATTTCCGCCCGATAAAGCTGCATCCCGCCGACGCCAAGAATAGGCAAAATCGCCACCGCCAGCACGATAATTCCCATACCGCCAAACCACTGCAGCATTTGCCGATAGAAGAGAATAGCGTGCGGCAGGGAATCGAGGCCCACCAGCGTTGTCGCTCCGGTGGTGGTCAGCCCGGAGAATGATTCAAAAAAAGCGTCGGTAATGGTAAGGTTCGGGCTTTCCGAAAAGATAAACGGCAGCGCACCCACGCTGCCCAGCACGGTCCAGAACAGCACCACAATCAGAAAGCCTTCACGGGACTTCAGCTCGCCCTTTTCGCGACGGTTTGGCCACCACAAAACAGAGCCTATCACCAGCGCGACAAAGAAAGTCTGCGTAAACGCCCGGCCCGCGCCGTCACGGTAGATCAGTGCTACCAGTCCGGGAAGAATCATCGTCCCCGAAAATAAGATGACCAGCAGTCCAACGATTCGGGTTATGGCGCGAAAATGCATCTCTGCCGCTTCCTCAGTTCTTCAAAATGAAGGGGGATTATTCTTCAATCGCTAACAATTGCAATGAACCACGGCTAAAATCCGCCAGCCTTGCGCTAAAGTCGTCCACTTTTGCATAAGGAAGCGCCACCCTGAGCCGGACGAACGCCTGATAATCGCTGGCGATGATTTTGCCGTCAAACTGCTCCAGCAGCGACGTCACTCCCGCCAGCTGGCCATACTCGCACTGCAAAGTATATGCGGTTAACGGCGTCTTACGCCGGGTCGCTAACTGGCGCAGCGCCTGACTCACCCCGCCGCCATAGGCTTTCACCAGCCCGCCGGTGCCTAACAGAATGCCGCCATAGTAGCGCACCACTACCGCGGTAATCTCCCCGACGCCGCTGCCCATCAGCTGGGCGAGCATCGGCTTGCCCGCGGTGCCGGCCGGTTCGCCGTCGTCGGAAAAGCCCAGCTGCTGCGAATCGTCCGGCGCACCCGCCACCCACGCCACGCAGTGGTGGCGCGCATCCGGGTGCCCGACTCTGACCGATTCCACAAAGGCCTTCGCCGCCTCCACGCCCTCCGTATGGGCAAGTAGCGTAATAAAGCGGCTTTTTTTGATCTCTTCAACGACGGTGACCGGTGCCGCCGGGATTAACCAGCTCTCCATTACGCCAGTTTTAAATCCCGGGTCATATTTTCGACGCTGTTTTCGTGGATCACCACGTTGTCTTCAATACGAACGCCGCCAAACGGCTGCAGCGCGGCGATTTTTTGCCAGTTGAAGTGCTTACTGAACGGGCCAGCACGCCAGGGTGCCAGCAGTGACTCAATAAAGTAGATACCCGGCTCAATGGTCAGCACCATTCGCGGCTGCAGCACACGGGTGCAGCGCAGCCAGGGATATTTAGCTGGCGCGGCGAGATGGGTGCCGCCGTCATCCTGCATAAAGCCTCCGACGTCATGCACCTGCAGGCCCAGCGGATGACCGATACCGTGCGGCATAAACGGCCCGGTGAGATCGTTCTCCACCATCGCCTCTTCGCTGATACCGGTGACGATCTGGTGCTTACTCAGCAGCTTCGCAATGCGCTGATGGAACTGAATATGGTAATCAACGTAGCTGACGCCCGCCTTCATGGTAGCGATCAGCGCCAGTTGCTCGGCGTTCACGTCCTTCACCAGCCGGGCATAGTCGTTATCGCCATTTGCCGACCAGGTGCGGGTCAGATCCGCCGCGTAGCCGTTATATTCAGCGCCGGCGTCCAGCAGAAAGCTGCGCATTTCCGACGGTGCCTGATGGTCCAGTTTCGTGTAATGCAGCACCGCGGCGTGTTCATTAAGCGCCACAATATTGCTGTAGGGCACGTCGGTGTCGCGATGGCCGGTGGCGGTGAGATACGCCAGGTTAATGTCGAACTCGCTCATACCGGAGCGGAACGCCTCTTCCGCCGCCCGATGGCCGCTGACCGCCATTTTCTGCGCCTCGCGCATACAGGCCAGCTCATAGTCTGTTTTATAAGCCCGGTAATAGTGCAGGTAATCGATAACGCCCTGCGGATTGATATTACCAGCCGCAATACTCAGCTGCAGCGCGCGTTCCGCTGCCGGTCCAATATAACCGATATTGCCGCGCGCCGCGGGCAGCTGGCTACCGATACCGTCCACCTTTGGCAGAGCGATCACCTCAACGTCTTCCGTCCAGAAGGAGGTTGGCAGCGGCTCTACGTTGTGCCAGTAATCCACCGGCAGGTAAAACCACAGCTTAGGCTTATTTACGCCATCCACCAGCAGCCAGCAGTTCGGCACCTGCGTCACCGGAACCCAGGCTTTAAACTGCGGATTGACCTTAAACGGATAAGGGTGATCGTCAAGAAAAACATTAACCAGTTCGCCGGAATGAATCAGTAACGCATCCAGCTTAAAGCGCGCCAGCACATCGCGGGTCCGCTCTTGTAAGGTAGCGATATGATTTTTATAAAGCGCGGCCAATGACTCCATTTTCTGTCCTTCTTTTTTTGACCTTAAGTCTCCGCATCTTAGCACATCACCCCGACAAGCGTGATTTCCACTGAGCGTGATCGCATCGGCATTTTGTTAATCATTTGTTTGCATTTCATTAACACAATACTCACACTTCATCTCATCTGGTACGACCAGATCCCCTTGCGGATTCAGGAGACTGACATGCTTTACAAAGGCGATACCCTGTACCTCGACTGGCTGGAAGACGGCATTGCCGAACTGGTGTTCGATGCTCCCGGCCCGGTCAATATACTCGACACGGCCACCGTCGCCAGCCTTGGCCATGCCCTTGACGCGCTGGAAAAACAGCCGGGCGTAAAAGGGCTGCTGTTGCGCTCCAGCAAAGCCGCCTTTATTGTCGGCGCTGACATCACCGAATTTCTTTCCCTTTTCCTCGTCCCCGAGGAGCAGCTCAGCCGCTGGCTGCATTTCGCCAACGGCGTCTTTAACCGGCTGGAGGATCTGCCGGTGCCGACCCTTGCCGCCGTGAACGGCTATGCGCTGGGCGGCGGCTGTGAATGCGTGCTGGCGGTCGATTACCGGCTGGCAACGCCGGATCTGCGCATCGGCCTGCCGGAGACGAAGCTGGGCATCATGCCGGGCTTTGGCGGCTCCGTACGAATGCCGCGCCTGATCGGCGCAGACAGCGCGCTGGAGATCATCGCGGCCGGAAAGGACGTTGACGCGGAGCAGGCGCTGAAAATTGGCCTCGTCGACGGGGTGGTCAGGGCGGAAAAACTGCGCGACGGCGCGCTTGCCATCCTCCGCCAGGCCATCAGCGGCGACCTCGACTGGCGGGCCAGGCGTCAGCCGAAACTGGAGCCGCTGCGCTTAAGCAACATTGAGGCGGCGATGAGTTTTACTATCGCCAAAGGCATGGTGGCGCAGACGGCGGGCAAACACTACCCGGCACCGATGGCCGCCGTAAAGACCATTGAAGCCGCCGCCCGCTTTGGCCGCGAGAAGGCGCTGCAGCTGGAAAACCAGAGCTTTGTACCGCTGGCGCACACCCGCGAAGCGCGGGCGCTGGTCGGCATTTTTCTTAACGATCGGTATGTGAAGGGTAAGGCGAAGACGCTGGCCAGAAGCGTAGAGATGCCGAAGCAGGCCGCGGTGCTGGGCGCGGGCATTATGGGCGGCGGCATCGCTTACCAGTCGGCCTGGAAAGGCGTGCCGGTGGTGATGAAAGACATTAACGATAAGTCACTGACGCTGGGCATGACCGAAGCGGCGAAGCTGCTTAATAAACAGCTTGAGCGCGGCAAAATAGACGGCCTGAAGCTCGCTGGTGTTATCTCTACCATTCACCCGACGCTGGACTACGTCGGCTTTGAGCGCGTGGACGTGGTGGTCGAGGCGGTGGTGGAGAATCCGCAGGTGAAGAAGATGGTACTGGCGGAGACCGAAGAGAAAATACGCCCGGACGCCGTGCTGGCCTCAAATACCTCCACGATCCCAATCAGCGAGCTGGCGAGCGTGCTGAAGCGCCCGGAAAATTTCTGCGGGATGCACTTCTTTAACCCGGTGCACCGGATGCCGCTGGTTGAGGTGATTCGCGGCGAGAAAACCGCCGATGAGACCATCGCCAAAGTGGTCGCCTGGGCAAGCCAGATGGGTAAAACGCCCATCGTGGTTAACGACTGCCCCGGCTTCTTTGTCAACCGCGTGCTGTTCCCCTATTTTGCCGGTTTCAGCCAGCTGCTGCGCGACGGCGCGGACTTCCGCAAAATCGACAAGGTAATGGAAAAGCAGTTTGGCTGGCCGATGGGTCCGGCCTGGCTGCTGGACGTGGTCGGCATTGATACCGCCCATCACGCCCAGGCGGTCATGGCGGCGGGTTTCCCGCAGCGGATGCGTAAAGATTACCGCGACGCCGTCGACGTCCTGTTTGAGGCCGGTCGCTTTGGCCAGAAAAACGGCCTCGGCTTCTGGCGCTATAAGGCGGACAGCAAGGGCAAACCGAAAAAAGAAGCAGACGCCGCGGTCGACGGGCTGCTGGCGGAGGTCAGCCAGACGGGGCGCGACTTCAGCGACGACGACATTATCGCCCGCATGACGATCCCGATGATCAACGAAGTGGCGCGCTGCCTGGAGGAGGGCATTATTGCCAGCCCGGCGGAGGCGGATATGGCGCTGGTCTATGGCCTGGGTTTTCCCCCGTTCCACGGCGGCGCGTTCCGCTGGCTGGATACGCTGGGCAGCGCGAAATATCTCGATATGGCGCAGCAGTATCAGCACCTCGGCCCGCTGTACGACGTGCCGGAAGGGCTGCGCAACAAGGCGCGCCACAACGAATCGTACTATCCCCAGGTTGAGCCAGCCCGTCCGGTTGGCGACCTGAAAACGGCTTAAGGAGTCACAATGGAACAGGTTGTCATTGTCGATGCAGTTCGCACCCCGATGGGCCGTTCAAAAGGCGGCGCATTCCGCCACGTGCGGGCGGAAGATCTCTCCGCACACCTGATGCGTAGCCTGCTGGCGCGTAACCCAGCGCTGGAAGCGGCGGCGATCGACGATATCTACTGGGGCTGCGTGCAGCAGACTCTGGAACAGGGCTTCAATATTTCCCGTAACGCCGCGCTGCTGGCAGAAATCCCTCATACCGTCCCGGCGGTGACCGTCAACCGCCTGTGCGGCTCCTCGATGCAGGCTTTGCACGACGCGGCGCGCATGATTATGACCGGCGACGCGCAGGCGTGCCTGGTCGGCGGCGTGGAGCATATGGGCCACGTGCCGATGAACCACGGGGTGGATTTTCACCCTGGCATGGGCCGCAGCGTTGCCAAAGCGGCGGGGATGATGGGGCTGACCGCCGAAATGCTCTCGCGTATGCACGGCATCAGCCGCGACATGCAGGACGCTTTCGCCGCCCGCTCTCATGCCCGCGCCTGGGCAGCCACGCAGTCCGGCGCGTTTAAAAACGAAATAATCCCCACCGGCGGCCATGACGCGGACGGCATACTCAGACAGTTCAGCCATGACGAGGTGATCCGCCCGGAAACCACCGTCGAGGCGCTCTCTGCCCTGCGCCCGGCGTTTGATCCGGTCAGCGGGACGGTAACGGCGGGCAGCTCCTCCGCCCTCTCCGACGGTGCCGCCGCCATGCTGGTGATGAGCGAAAGCCGCGCCCGCGAGCTGGGGCTGCGCCCTCGTGCGCGCGTGCGCGCGATGGCGGTGGTCGGCTGCGATCCGTCGATTATGGGTTATGGCCCGGTGCCGGCGTCGAAGCTGGCCCTGAAAAAAGCGGGGCTTACCGTCAGCGATATCGATCTGTTTGAGATGAACGAAGCCTTTGCCGCGCAGATCCTGCCGTGCATTAAGGATCTGGGGCTGCTGGAGCAGGTGGATGAGAAGATCAACCTCAACGGCGGAGCCATCGCCCTCGGCCATCCGCTGGGCTGTTCCGGGGCGCGCATCAGCACCACGCTCATCAACCTGATGGAACGCAAGGATGCGCAGTTTGGCCTGGCGACGATGTGCATCGGGCTGGGTCAGGGCATTGCCACCGTGTTTGAGCGGGTTTAACCGCCGGACGAGCCGCCAGTCGTTCGCCCTGTATCGCAGCGGCTGGCTATTTTTGGCAACGAATTTGCCCGGTGGGCCGGACGCTTAGTTGCCGTTTTCCCGCCTGTCAGGGGCGGGCTTTTTCTCCGTCCAGGGAATAACCTCCACGTAACCGCCCGGCCACGATCGTCAATCACCCGTACGCGATAGCCTCCGGCAATGCGTCCAATCAGCAGTCCGATAGCCCATAAAGTAACGCTTAATAACCTCCCCACGGCGCAAAGCCGCATGAGGGGGAAACGGAACAAAAAGCGCAAAACGTCCCTATGAAAAGCGTCCTTAAAAGTAGCCTGCCGGGGTCAGTTTTACCTGCAAACGGGGGAAAGGCTACGAGATGCCGGAAAACAGGCTGAAGAGGGCTGACTCCCCGCAGTCCGATCCGTAAAGTAGCGATAGTGGCCAATGATACGCCAGCTGAACAGCACGTTTTCTAACTGTGCTCCTGCGCCAATATTGTGGACAATGAGCGGCGTGCCGTCGGCGGCATAGCGATCGGCAACAACGCCGATATGCGCCAGACCGTTATCTAATCGCCAGGAGACAATATCGCCCGGCTGATAATCGCTATAAACGGCGGTTACCGGCAGCGCTTTATTATGCCGGTTAAACCAGGTTTCAAGATTGTATACGCGACGATGATCGATATTCGCATCCGGGCGGGTTAGCTTCCATTTTTGCGGGTAAGCAGAGAAATGTTTGCGCATATCCTCATGCACCAGCCGCTGTAAATCGACGCCTTCGCTACGCAGGGCGCGGATAACCACATCCGCACAGACGCCCCTCTCCAGCGGCAGATCCCCGCCGGGGTACGCAAGCCGGACGTAGGCCGGATCGTAAAACAGGGTCTTGCCGATCTGCTGCCTGGCGGCCTGCGCGACCGCCCTGTTGGTCCGCGCCTCGACGTCGGAGACCGGCGCAGGTGCTGCCTGTGCCGCCACCGGCGTTACGGTCAGCGGGCTGCCGCACCATAAGGCAACGGCCAGAAGGGTATAAAGTAGCGTTGAATTCATCGTTCCATCCCTGAACGTTATTTTTCCCGGCGTCGTTAAATAAAGGCGAACGCATCTCCAAACAGGCGGTCTTCGCGTGCGCTGCGCTCATTGCAGAACAGGTCGCGGGCGATCTTCGCCATCTCAAAACGACCCGCGATATAGATATCGTGCTCCGCCAGGGTGCCGTAGTCCTGTAACACCGCCGTCAGCACGGTTCCCGTTCGACCGCGCCAGTCCGCTTCCGGCTGCTCCACGACCGGCTCCACCCGCAGGCCGGGATGGTTAACCGCCAGCGCCTCCAGCGCGGAGAGATCGTAAAGGTGCTTCTCTTCGCGGCCGCCCCAGTAAATCGCCACCTCACGATTGGGGTTCCGCGCCAGAGCGGTCAGCAGAATGGAACGCACGTATGAAAAACCGGTTCCGCCAGCAATCAGCAGCAGCGGCCGCGCTTCGTTATCGTCGCGCAGCCAGGCCTCACCGTGAGGAATATCCACGCTAATCTGGTGATCCAGCAGAATGCGATCCATCACCGCCATAGCGTAGAGGTTAATTTCAGACGCGCCGATGTGCAGCTCAATGAAGCGCTTCTCATCGGGCGTAGAAGCCATAGAGAACGGACGTTTATCCCGCTCATCCATCACCACCATCAGATACTGGCCGGCGCGAAAGGAAAAAGGGGCGTCCGGCACTAAACGAACGCGGTATACGGTATCGGTAATCGCCTCTACTGAGGTCACTTTACAGCTTAAGGTTGTCATGCGCTCCCTCTGTCGGGTCTATGGGCAAAACGATCGCGCCTCAGGCGCTTTTACCGTCATTAAAGATAGCCAGCTCATCCCAGATCGCGTCAATGCGCGCGGTAACAGCGGGATCTTTTTTAACCGGACGCCCCCACTCTCGCTGGGTTTCGCCCGGCCATTTATTTGTGGCGTCGAGGCCCATTTTGGAGCCCAGCCCGGAAACCGGCGAAGCAAAATCCAGATAGTCAATGGGGGTATTCTCTACCAGCACCGTATCCCGGGAAGGGTCCATACGGGTGGTAATCGCCCAAATCACATCGTTCCAGTCGCGGGCGTTAACGTCATCATCGCAGACGATGACAAATTTGGTGTACATAAACTGGCGTAAGAAAGACCAGACGCCCATCATGACCCGTTTGGCGTGTCCCGCGTACTGTTTTTTAATCGTTACCACCGCCAGGCGATAGGAGCAGCCCTCCGGCGGTAGATAGAAATCAACGATTTCCGGAAACTGCTTTTGCAGGATCGGCACAAAGACTTCATTCAGCGCCACACCCAGTACCGCCGGTTCATCCGGCGGGCGGCCGGTATAAGTAGAATGATAAATGGCATCCTCACGCCGGGTAATATGGGTCACGGTGAAGACCGGGAAATTATCCACTTCGTTATAGTAGCCGGTGTGATCGCCGTATGGCCCTTCCGCCGCCATCTCTCCCGGTTCGATATACCCCTCCAGCACAATTTCCGCACTGGCGGGCACTTCAAGATCGTTGGAGAGACATTTCACCACTTCGGTTTTAGTGCCGCGCAGCAGCCCGGCGAAGGCATATTCGGAGAGAGTATCGGGAACGGGGGTCACCGCCCCCAGAATCGTCGCCGGATCGGCACCCAGCGCCACGGAAACCGGAAAGCGCTCCCCCGGATGGGCGGCCAGCCACTCCTGATAGTCAAGCGCGCCGCCGCGGTGGGATAGCCAGCGCATGATCAGTTTATTCTTTCCAATCAGCTGCTGGCGATAGATGCCCAGATTCTGCCGCTCTTTATGTGGGCCGCGCGTTACGGTCAGCCCCCAGGTAATCAGCGGAGCGGCGTCTTCCGGCCAGCAGGTCATAATGGGTATACGCCGTAAATCCACCTCGTCGCCTGAAACCACCTTCTGCTGGCAGGGGGCACCGCGCAGCCGCTTCGTCGGCATATTCAGCACCTGCTTAAAGTGTGGCAGCTTGTCGAACAGATCGCGGAAGCCCTTCGGCGGCTCCGGCTCCTTCAGGAAGGCCAACAGCTTACCCACTTCCCGCAGCGCCGAAACCTCCTCCTGGCCCATTCCCATCGCCACGCGCTTCGGCGTGCCAAACAGATTGCACAGCACCGGCATCGAATAACCTTTGGGATTTTCAAACAACAGCGCAGGCCCGCCGGCGCGCAGCGTGCGGTCGGCAATTTCAGTGATCTCCAGGTGGGGATCAACCGGAAGCGTAATGCGTTTTAGCTCGCCCTGTCGCTCAAGCAGCGTCAGGAAATCGCGTAAATCATGATATTTCATGGCGTCCATTATGGCCTCTTGGTGAGCGCTTTATTATACGGCGTTCATCCTGTTGTTGCTGTCTTTTTGTTAAATTAGCGTGAAATACGGCGCAACGGCCGCTCCTTGATAGCCGGCCTACCCGGCAGGCCGGCCATCAACGCCAGGTCAGGAGAAATACGGAGCGCATAATTAACATCAAGCATCGCTTTTGCTATGCTTGCGCCCCGATCAAGCAGATAAGAGTTATTATGCAAGCCTGGTATCTACTGTACTGTAAACGCGGGCAGCTTCAGCGCGCTCAGGAGCATCTCGAAAGACAGGCGGTTAACTGCCTGACGCCGACGATCGTGCTGGAAAAAATGGTGCGCGGCAAGCGTACTGCGGTGAGCGAGCCGCTGTTTCCTAACTATCTGTTTGTCGAGTTCGATCCGGAGGTGATCCACACCACGACCATCAGCGCTACGCGCGGCGTCAGCCATTTCGTACGCTTCGGTGCCTGGCCGGCCGTGGTTCCCTCCAGCGTTATTCACCAGCTTTCTATCTATAAGCCCGACGGGGTTGTCGATCCGCAAACGCCCTATCCCGGCGACACCGTGCTGATTACGGAGGGGGCGTTTGAAGGGCTGCGGGCTATTTTCACCGAACCTGACGGCGAAGCGCGCTCTATGCTGTTGCTCAACCTGCTGAATAAAGAAGTTAAGCAGGCTGTGAATAACACAGGCTTCCGTAAGATTTAACGTCTCTTCTCAGAGCGCAATACCCAGCAGCGCTTTCACGTTAGCGTTGGTTTTTTCAGCCAGCCATCGCGCATCTTCTCCGCGCCAGTGCGCAATGCGTTCGACAATATGTGCCAGATAAGCGGGTTCGTTACGCCGCGAGGCGGGAGCTGGCGTCAGGTCACGGGGCAGCAGATAGGGCGCATCGGTTTCAACCAGCAGCCTGTCAGCAGGAATCAACGGCAGCAGCTCGCGTAGCGCCACTCCGCGACGCTCATCGCATACCCATCCGGTAATGCCAATATACAGCCCCCGGTCCAGGCAGGCGCACAGCTCCTCCTGCGTGCCGGTAAAACAGTGCAGCACCGCGCCGGGCAGTTTGTCCAGCCAGGGATCGAGCAGGGTCAGAAAGCGTGAATGTGCGTCGCGACAGTGCAGAAAAACGGGCATCCGCAGCCCGGCGGCAATCCTCAGCTGTGCTTCAAAGGCTTTTTCCTGCTCCTGCGGCGTGGAGAAGTTACGGTTAAAATCAAGGCCGCACTCGCCGATAGCCGCCACTTCCGGCTGACCGGCCAGGGCGATGAGCGCCTCTTCCGTGTCAGATTGCCACTGGCTGGCGTCGTGGGGATGGACGCCAGCCGTGGACCAGCAGTGAGGATACTGGCGCGCCAGCTCCAGCGCCCGCTGGCTTTCCCGCAGATTCGTCCCGGTGAGCAGCATCCCCTTCACGCCAGCGGAAAAGGCCCGTGCGACCACCGCATCCCGATCGCTGGCAAACTGCGAGCTGGTTAAATTAACGCCAATATCAAACATGCTTCCCTCCATATGACAACCGCCCTGAAACGGGCGGTTGGTGTTATTCATCGGCTTCTTCAGCCTGCTGCTCGGCAGCGTTATCTTCATCCCGCGTTCGCCGTTTGCCGACGTAAAAGCGAGAGAAAAAGACGCCGATCTCAAACAGGCAGTACATCGGTATCGCCAGCAGCGTCTGGGAGAAGACATCCGGCGGCGTCAGCAGCATCCCCACCACGAAAGCACCCACCAGCACGTACGGCCGCTTTTTACGCAGATCTTCTGGCGTTGTAATGCCCATCCAGCAGAGCAGTACGATAGCTACCGGCACTTCGAAGGAGATCCCAAAGGCCATAAACAGCGCCATGACGAAGCTTAAGTAGCTGGCAATATCGGTCGAGACCTGAACCCCTTCCGGCGCGGTGTTGGCAAGGAAGCCGAACGCCAGCGGGAAGACGACAAAGTAGGCGAACGCCATCCCGATATAAAACAGCAGCGAACTGGAAACCAGCAGCGGCACCACGAGACGGCGCTCATGCTTATACAGCGCCGGGGCGACAAAGGCCCAGACCTGGTAAAGAATGACCGGCGCGGACAGGATCAGCGACACCATAAAGGTGAGTTTAATCGGGGTGAAAAACGGCGAGGCAACGTCCGTCGCGATCATCGTCGCCCCGTGCGGCAGCTGTTTAATCAGCGGCGCAGACACCAGATGATAGATATCGTTGGCAAAATAGACCAGCGCCAGAAAAATCACGATAACCGCAATAATGCAGTTCAGCAGACGCTTACGCAGCTCAATCAGGTGTGTAATAAGCGGTTGGGTATCTTCTACGGCCATGTTTACGGTTTATCACTCGACGAAGGGGAAGACTCGGCGGCAGGCGCAGCAGATTTTGGCAGCACGTCCGCCGCGTTGACGGAAGGGCTTTCCGCCGGTGCGGCAGCGGCAGGCTTTTGTTCCGGAGAACTGGCCTGCGCTTCTGCGGCAGCCGGAGTAACCCCTTCGTGCAGCGCTTCGTTCCCTTTCACCACCGGGTTATGTATGGTGTGCGCTTCATCGCTGGCTTGCTCAGGTTCGTTGGTGCTGTAAGAGCGTTTCATGGATTCGGCCGCCTGGCGCAGCTCGTCCATGGAGGCCTTCAGCTCGGGCGTCAGGTTTTCCAGACTCGCCTTTTCAACCTTTTTCAGGCTGTCCTGAAACTCCTGCAGCTTCAGCTCCTGCGTCAGCTCGTTCTGAACCGTTGTGGCCAGAGAGCGCAGGGCGCGAACCCATCCCGCCACCGTTTTTACCGCTACCGGCAGTCGCTGCGGCCCCAGCACAACGAGGCCGATGATGAATACCAGTAACAGTTCGCTAAAACCGATATCAAACACGAATCACACCTGCTCTTTATCGTGGCGCTTTGCGTCTTCTGTTTTAACGACTTCAGGTTTTACATCGGCTTGCTTATCAACGATAGATTTAGCGGTAAAATCGGCGTCCTGGCCGGCTTTATCCTGCTTTGTTTCATCATCGCTCATGGCCTTTTTGAAACCCTTAATGGACGCGCCAAGATCGGAACCAATAGTGCCGAGTTTTTTAGTACCAAACAGCAGTACGACAATAACGGCAATAATCACTAACTGCCAAATGCTAATACCACCCATACATGTTCCTCTGTGATAGATGATGAATAATTAAGGCCGCATTATACGTCATGCGGCCTGTCCTGGGCGATGAAAAAATCAGCGCGTTTTCCGCCAGCCGATTATCCAGGCGATTACGCCGCCCGCCATGAGCCAGCCGGGCATGAAACCCCATTCAGGTCGGTTGATAAGCAGGAACGTCCCGCTCAGCAGCAGCGTTGCGCCAATACCCAACAAATAGCGGGATTGTCCCTGGCGCACGTGATTAACCTGAAGCTCGCGCGCAATCTTATCAACACTGAGCCGTAAATATTTGCCCTGGCGCAAACTGTCGTACACCAGTTCAGGAAGTTCAGGTATTTTTTCACCCCAGAAGGGGGCCTTTTCCTTAAACGCTCTCACCATGGCCGGAATACCGACCTGATCTTTAATCCATGACTCAAGGAATGGCTTCGCCGTTTTCCATAAGTCCAGCTGCGGATAGAGCTGCCGCCCTACCCCCTCGACGTACAGCAGCGTCTTTTGCAACAGCACCAGCTGCGGCTGTACCTCCATATTAAACCGCCGCGCCGTATTAAAAAGGTTTAACAGCACGTGGCCAAACGAGATTTCCGCCAGCGGTTTTTCAAAAATCGGCTCACAGACGGTGCGGATCGCGAACTCAAACTCTTCAACGTTGGTGTCCGGCGGCACCCAGCCAGAAACCACGTGCAGCTCGGCGACCCTGCGATAGTCGCGGTTGAAAAAGGCGATGAAGTTCTCCGCCAGATAGCGCTTATCTTCCTTGTTTAGCGAGCCGACGATGCCGCAGTCAATGCCGATATACTGCGGGTTTTCCGGGTGTTCATGGCTGACAAAAATGTTGCCGGGGTGCATATCGGCATGGAAAAAGCTGTCGCGGAACACCTGGGTAAAGAAGACCTTCACGCCACGCTCTGCCAGCAGCTTCATGTTAGTGCCGTTTTTCTCCAGCGCCGCCACATCCGAAACGGGTATGCCGTAAATCCGCTCCATGACCATCATATTTTCACTGCAGTAGTCGGCATAGACTTCGGGAATGTACAGCATCGGGCTGTTTTCAAAATTACGCCGCAGCTGGATGGCGTTAGCCGATTCGCGCAGCAGATTCAGCTCGTCGATCAGCGTCTTTTCATATTCACGCACGACCTCCACCGGGCGCAGGCGGCGGCCGTCCGGCAACAGGCGCGGCACCCAGCGGGCAAGGCGATAGATAAGCTTCATATCCGCTTTAATCACCGGCAGGATATCCGGGCGAATAACCTTAATCACCACCTCTTTGCCGTTGGCCTTCAGCCGCGCGGTATGCACCTGAGCAATCGACGCCGAGGCCAGCGGCTGGATCTCAAAGTCGTCAAACCAGGCCTCAACGGGCAGGCCGCCCATCGCCTCCTCGATTTGCGCTTTCGCCAGGCGACCGTCAAAAGGTGCTACCTTATCCTGCAACAGGGCGAGCTGATCGGCGATCTGCGGAGGAAAAAGATCGCGGCGGGTGGAGAGCATCTGACCAAACTTAATCCACACCGGCCCCAGCTCCTGCAGGGCCAGCCTGAGCCGCTCTCCCAGCAGCTTGTCTTTGTGCCGGTTCGGCATCCAGAAGAGCGTTGAACGCCACAGCCTGAGCGGCAGCGTAATACGCATTTGGGGAATAAGTTCATCAAGTCCGTAGCTTAAAAAGGTACGAATAATGAACCAGAGGCGCCGTACTTCTCCTGGCGTCATTTAACCTCCAGTTTTTCCAGCCTTCTGGTAAGCGCATCAGCGGCACGCGCCACGGCGGTGGTTTCTTCAGCAAACCAGGCAACCTCAAGCGCTCCCGGTGCCAGACGCCACTCTTCGGTAATCGCTTCGGCAAAGTAGCGCTGCTGGCGTTTAATCCCGTGGAGAAAAAATGCCGCACCGCCGAGCAGGCTTCGGCTAATGCCTTCAGCAGCAATATCACCGGTGTAGGGGGCCAGCAGCTCGGCGGGATCGAACTCCGCCAGATCGGCCAGCGCCACGAGGTTCTGCACCACCTGAATATCGCCCTGAACCTCCAGCTCGCCGCTGCGGATCAGCGCGGCGAGCTGCTGGCGATCGCGCAGCTTCGGCAGGACGCTGGCCCAGGTGCTTACCGTACAGTCAGCCTCGCCTTCCCATTCGCCCAGCACGTCGAGTTGCCGCTCGCTAAACACCAGTACTAATGAAGTGGAGAAGCCTTTTAGCTCAACGCGCAGCACCTTACCCAACAGGCGCGCCCGCGCGGGTTTCAGCGCGGATGAACGATACAGAAAGGTATTAAGCAGGCTTTCAATTCCCGCGGTGACCAGGGGTTTAAAAGGCATCCCGTTCTCCCGTCAGTATTTATAGCCGCGATGTAGCGCCACGACGCCCGCCGTCAGATTGTAGTAGTCAACGCTTTCATAGCCGGCATCCTGCATCATCGCCTTCAGGGTATCCTGATCGGGATGCATACGGATGGACTCCGCCAGGTAGCGGTAGCTCTCCGCGTCATTAGCGACCATTGAGCCGATACGCGGCAAAATATGGAAGGAATAGGCATCGTACGCTTTGCTCAACGGCTCAATAATCGGCTTAGAAAACTCCAGCACCAGCAGACGCCCGCCCGGCTTCAGCGCGCGATACATTGAGCGCAGCGCTTTTTCTTTATCCGTTACGTTGCGCAGACCAAAGGAGATGGTTATGCAGTCAAAGGTGTTATCGGGAAAGGGCAGCGCTTCTGCATTTGCCTGCACATACTCGACGTTGCCAATAATGCCGATGTTGCGCAGTTTTTCGCGCCCCATTCGCAGCATCGAATCATTGATATCGGCCAGAATCACTTTGCCGGTTTCACCGACCATGCGGGAGAACTTTGCCGTCAGATCGCCGGTGCCGCCCGCCAGATCGAGGACCGTCTGCCCACGCCGCACGCCGCTGCAGTCGATGGTGAAGCGCTTCCACAAGCGATGAATACCAAATGACATCAGATCGTTCATGACGTCATATTTCGCGGCCACAGAATGAAAAACGTGAGCCACCATATCCGCTTTCTGCTCTTTAGCGACGGTCTGAAAACCAAAGTGCGTCGTTTCCTGTGAATTATCCACCATCTCAGTGCCTGCTCTGCTCATCAAAAAATTGTTCAAGAAGTGTAACAGATCGGGGCAAATTGCCCTACCTGTCTGACTGGCCCGGCTGGCCACAGCGGGCTAACGCAGCTGCGGGTTAGCCTCTTCATCCCCGAAATAAGCCGCCTTCCGGCGCGCTTCCGCTATCGATTGTAAATGATACGTCTCGTCCTGCGAGGTGGCTTGCTCTACCAGTTCCGGATTAATCTCACGTTTAATTTCAACGCCGAGATCGCGAAACGCCTCGGCCTGCGCCAGCACGTTACCGCGCCCGCTGGCGAGCTTTTTCATCCCCTGGCGGTAGCTCTCCTGCGCCTTTTCCAGCCCCTGGCCTATCGCCGTCATATCATCAACAAACAGCCGCACTTTATCGTAGAGCCTGCCGGCCCGATCGGCGATCTGCTGCGCATTGCGGCTCTGGTGCTCATAGCGCCAGAGGTTGGCGATGGTGCGTAACGCCACCAGCAGCGTCGTCGGGCTGACCAGCATAATATTATGGCGCAGGGCCTCGTTAATCAGCTCCGGCTGCCCGTCGAGGGCCAGTAGAAAGGCCGGCTCAACGGGGATAAACATCAGCACATAGTCCAGAGAGCGCAGCCCCGGCAACTGCTGGTAATCTTTGCGCCCCAGCAGGCGAATATGGCTGCGTACCGAAGCGATATGCTCCTGAAGCGCCAGCTCGCGAACGGCGTCATCCTCCGCGTTGAAATAGCGCTCATAGGCGACCAGCGTCATTTTAGCGTCGATCACCACGTCTTTGCCCTGCGGCAGCCGCACGATGACATCCGGCTGCATCCGCGAGCGGGCGTCGTTTTCGATGCTGACCTGGGTCTCATATTCATAGCCATTGCGCAGACCGGAGGCCTCCAGCACCTTGGTAAGTACCACCTCTCCCCAGTTGCCCTGGGTTTTATTGTCTCCTTTCAGCGCCCGCGTCAGGTTGATCGCCTCCTGCGCCATCTGCGCGTTGAGCGCCTGCAGACTGCGAATTTCATGGGCCAGGGTGTGCCGCTCCCGGGCCTCCTGGCCAAAGCTCTCCTGCACCTGGCGGCGGAAGCCATCCAGTTGCTCACGCAGCGGCGTCAGCAGACCGTTAAGGCTCTGGCGGTTCTGCTCATCCATCCGCCGGTTGCTCTGTTCGAAAATGCGGTGGGCCAGATTTTCGAACTGTTCGCTCAGCCGCTGCTCGCTGTTGATCATCTGGCGGATTTTATCCTCCGCGTGCTGCTGCGTCGCCTGCAGGCGGGTGGTGACCTCACGCAGATCCACTTCAAGGGAGGTGTTGATGCTGCGCAGGTTTCGCAGCTCATTATTGAGCAGTTCGCATTCTTCACGCCAGTGGACGTTTTGCGCCAGCTGCTGCTTCGCCGCGCTCAGCCCGGCGACGAGCTCTTCACGCTCGGCCAGCTGCCCGGCTTTTTGTAACGCATGCTGATAGCCGGCAAACAGCCAGCCGATCGCCATGCCTGCCAGCGCTATCATGGCATACATTATGATTGAAACCGCCACATCGCCCCCTGCGCCCATCCATTACCCGCATAAAATAGAATTGTGCTGTATAAACGTCCAGTTTGAAAACTGTTTTCTGCGAGACGTCATCCAAAAGTTTGATGCTGTAGCAAGAATTAATATTTCAAAAAAAAATATAATGGAATTTTTAGTTCAAAAACATAATGGAGAAAGTGATGAAACTGGCTATCTGCACCGATATTTTTGGCAATCTCTCTTTTCCTGACATGCTCGATCGTGTCCAGCAGTATGGTATTCACGGAGTTGAGCTGACAGCCGGCGGCTGGTCCTCTTGCCCTCATGTCGATACTCTCGCCCTTCTCTCCTCACCTGACAGGCTGGCCATCTTTCGCCACGAGCTTGAAAAGCGTGAGATGGAAATTGTGGCGCTGAACTGTTCCGGTAACCCACTTGCGCCGGGTGAATTCGGGAAACAGCACGCAGCCAGCAGCTACCGAACCGTTGAACTCGCGGCAAAGCTTGGGATAAAAAAAATTGTCATGATGAGCGGCTTACCCGCAGGAGGTGAAGGAGATAAGATCCCTAACTGGATAACCTCAACCGTATCATGGCCGGATAACATGCCAGATGTGGTTGATTACCAGTGGAATAAGGTAGCCATCCCCTGGTGGCGCAGCTTTGTACGCCATGCAGAGGAGAATAAAATTGAGAAGATCGCTCTGGAGGCGTTTCCTGGCCAGCTGGTGTATAACCCCTCGACGCTGCTACGCCTCAGAACGGCGATAGGCGAGATAATCGGTATAAATCTGGATCCCTCTCACCTGATCGCAATAGGCGCTGAGCCAGTTGCCGCCGTCCGTAAACTGGCTGGCGCAATTTATCACGTGCATGGCAAAGATGCCCGCATTGAACGCGGCCTTGCCGATATTGACGGACTACCAGAACCCAGACCTGTGACGGATACGCTGAATCGAACCTGGAACTACGTTGCCGTCGGCTGTGGACGAGATTTACAGTGGTGGAAAGAATTTTTCTCCGTGTTAAAAATGACGGGATACAACGGGGCAGTCTCTCTGGAAATGGAGGATTTAACCATGAGCACAGAGGCGGGTCTGCGAACGTCCATTGAGGCGCTTAAGGCGACGCTAAGCACATGACCCGCCGTCTAAAGGTCGCCACAGCCTTTTAGACCGCGGTACGCTGTGGCTCCTACAGCATGAAGCCATATTTACCGCCTCTTAACTCGCTGTTCGGCTTACAGCAGGCGACGCGCCGCCTCCACCACGATCTTCACCGCGTGGCTTTCGGTCTGCTTCATCGTTTCCGCGTTGGGGATCTCCTGCTGGGTGCGGTTGACGATCACCCCCGCCACCATCCCGGCGCGCAGGCCCTGGCTGGCGCACATGGTCAGCAGCGTGGCGGATTCCATTTCATAGTTCATGACGCCCATCGCCTGCCACTCTTCCATCGAGCCTTTAAAGCGGCTGACCACGCGCCCGGAGAAGGTGTCATAGCGCTCCTGGCCCGGATAGAAGGTGTCAGAAGAGGCGGTAACGCCAACGTGGGTGGTCGCCCCAATGGATTTTGCCGCCTCCACCAGCGCGGTGGTGCAGGCAAAGTCAGCCACCGCCGGAAACTCCATTGGCGCAAAGTGCAGACTCGCGCCGTCCAGACGCACGGAGGCGGTGGTGACCAGCACATCGCCGACGTTGATATGCGGCTGAATGGCCCCGGTGGTGCCAATACGCAGAAAGGTACGGATACCCAGCTGCGCCAGCTCTTCCACGGCGATAGAGGTTGACGGGCCGCCGATGCCGGTGGAGCAGACAATCACGGCCTTTCCGTCCAGCTCCGCGCGCCAGGTGGTAAATTCGCGGTGAGAGGCCAGCTTAACCGGCTTATCCATCAGCGCGGCAATCTTTGCCACCCGCTCCGGATCGCCAGGCACGATGGCAAGTGTGGCCCCCTGTAAATCGTTTTTGCTGAGACCGAGATGAAAAACATCGGACCTGGACATAACAACTCCTCTGTAATGGTGTTTTGGCAGAAGAAGCAAAAAGACACTCTACCGAAAGGAAGAGACTATTTTCGTGATGCTCATCACTATGAAATATATGAATTGCATATCGTTACCCACAATAAGTGACACATATCACACAAACAAATCCTGATGGCTAAAAATACGCCGCTCCGGCACCCGATGGTTTCATGCAGGCTGGCTATAGTTAACGTGGCGCTCAGCGCCGGCTTCTGCCGGCGGGCGTTCCTATGCACCCCGATCGCCAGGTTTTACTCTTTTTAAGGGCACGGAGAATACCATGACAGCAACCCCATCTACCGGTTTTGCAGCGGCCGCTTCCCCACTCGCCGCCACCACGATACACACTCCGGAAGACGGCGTTATCACCGGCTTTACCACGATTCCTTCCCGGGGTGACGAGATGCCCGCTTACCACGCGCGACCTGAAAAGAACAACGGCCCGCTGCCCGTGGTCATTGTGGTGCAGGAGATTTTCGGCGTTCATGAACATATCCGCGACGTCTGCCGTCGGCTGGCGCTGGCGGGCTATCTGGCAATCGCGCCCGAACTCTATTTTCGCGAAGGCAATCCTGACGATTTTGCCGATATCCCGACGCTGCTGAGCGGGCTGGTCGCCAGAGTTCCGGACGCCCTGGTGCTGGCCGATCTGGATCACGTCGCCAGCTGGGCCTCGCGCAACGGCGGTGATGCACACCGTCTGATGATGACCGGCTTCTGCTGGGGCGGACGCATTGCCTGGCTGTACGCGGCCCATAACCCGCAGCTGAAAGCGGCGGTGGCGTGGTACGGCAGGCTGACCGGCGAAAAATCGCTGAACTCGCCGCAGCATCCGGTAGATATTGCCCCCAACCTCAGCGCCCCGGTGCTGGGCCTGTACGGCGGGCAGGACATGGGGATTTCACAGGAGAGCGTTGAAGCCATGCGGCAGGCGCTGCGCGCGGCGGATGCAAAGGCAGAAATTATCGTCTACCCGGAGGCCGGACACGCCTTTAATGCCGATTACCGGCCGGGCTATCACGAAGCGTCGGCGAAAGAGGGCTGGCAGCGGATGCTGGCATGGTTTGCCCGGTATGACAGGAACGACGCAGGCTGATGGGCTATGTCCTGAATAAGGCGGGCAATATCTGCCCGCCCTGAACATCAGCGCTGAAAGCGTGTGGGAGAGTTAAAAGTCGTAACCGTTGATAACGTCAAGAATGTTTTGCTCCCCGGAATAGCGAGCTCTTAGCTCTGCCTGCTGTTCTTTTGCCGTCGGGCAAACAATGTTCACCTGCCGCTCAATGTTTTCCTGCTGCGCTTTGGGTAATTGCGAATCCCACTCTCCGGCTAAGTGCTGGCAGCTTTCTGCATTATTCAAAAATGCCGTAACGTCTTTTGGATAATTGTCTTCAGCCTGAGCGCAGGAGAGTAAAAAAAATATCGAGCCCAGCAGAGCAATTTGCTTCATTTTATCGACCATCCGTTGACCAGTGAGGTTTATCATTGGAGCCGCCATGATATTTTATAACGCCAAAGGTTTTACCTACTTCATGAAGTTGGCTATTCATACCATCGCGAGGAAGTGTGTTAATCACCACCGTATCTCCCCGTTTGTTCTTTATTTCCAGGTTCCCTGACCAGGATAAAGACATGTCTACAGCGTTCCCCTCAGTATGTCTACTATTTAATGCCGGTGCCACGTTCAAATTCGTCATGCCATAGGCGCGCACCATCGCTTTTGCCGCGTTGATACTGGCGGTGGTATCAACTTTCCCACCAGCGCCCCTGTGTACCCAGTCAATATCGACGCCTGATTTAGCTGGTACATTTTCTGGCTGAACGCGACCACGAGCAATTTTCCACGACCAGTGCATCAGATAAGCCCTTTCCGGCGGACGCCGCGTGGCCGAAAGCGTGACTCTGACGCCAGCGTTACGAAGGCTTGTTAAAAACGCTTCCAGATTAGCTTTGAATACAGGGCTTAACGTTTGCGTGGAGTTACTTCCGGGAAAACGCGATACCCAATTTTGACCGCTTAATTCTGCCATTATGACTTCGTTCCTGTAAGTAAAAAACACCCTTGACGGGAAGGGAAAATACAACCCTGAGCGTTATACTCTTACGGAAATTCATCACTGCCAGTTCAGTCAAATCGGAAAAAACATAAGAACAACGCCACAACGCCAGAGCCACTAAATACCACTGCAGTTTTGCAACGTACACAGGGCATAGCAAGATACAGAATAAGTAAATGCCGAATTTCAGATATCGGAAAAGGCACTTATCCTGGGCTGGCGCAATAGTAAAAACACATTCAGACCCTCACGAAAAGAAAGAGACAGCGCCGGCCTCCGTGAGACTGATGACAAACCCCGGGCCGATNGCGCCGGCCTCCGTGAGACTGATGACAAACCCCGGGCCGATCTCGTTCGGCCATAATCACCACAAAAATAAACAAGGAAAATCAATTCATTGATTTTCGGTGGCTAACCACAAAGAGGGAAAAACCACGTTTTTCCCTCTTTGCCATCAACCTGACGGAGGCTAAAGCCTCCGTAGCACATTATGCCTGGCGCAGGTTGCGGGCGGCCTGCACCATATTCGCCAGCGCCGCCCGGGTTTCCGACCAGCCGCGGGTTTTCAGGCCGCAGTCCGGATTCACCCACAGCCGCCGGGCCGGGATGCGCCGCGCCGCCTTTTGCAGCAGCGCTTCGATCCACGCCACGTCCGGCACGTTAGGGGAGTGAATATCGTATACCCCCGGCCCGATTTCGTTAGGATATTCAAAGGATTCAAACGACTCCAGCAGCTCCATATCCGAACGCGAGGTCTCAATGGTGATCACGTCCGCGTCCAGCGCCGCAATGGAATCCATGATGTCGTTAAACTCGCAGTAGCACATATGGGTGTGGATCTGCGTGTCATCCTTCGCCACCGCGGCGCTAATGCGAAACGCCTCCACGCTCCACTTCAGGTACGCTTCCCAATCGCTGCGCCTGAGCGGCAGGCCTTCGCGCAGCGCCGGTTCGTCAATCTGAATAATACCGATGCCCGCCGCCTCCAGATCCGCCACTTCGTCACGCAGCGCGAGGGCAACCTGCTTCGCGATGATTTCCCGCGACACGTCCTCACGCGGGAACGACCAGCAGAGGATGGTCACCGGGCCGGTGAGCATTCCCTTTACCGGTTTATCGGTCAGGGACTGGGCGTACTTCGCCCACTCCACGGTGATAGCCTGCGGCCGGCTGATGTCGCCGACCACCACCGGCGGCTTTACGCAGCGGGAGCCGTAGCTCTGCACCCAGCCGTTGCGGGTAAAGACGAAGCCGTCCAGATGTTCGCCGAAATATTCCACCATATCGTTACGTTCGGCTTCGCCGTGCACCAGCACGTCCAGGCCCAGACGCTCCTGCTCAACGATCGCCCGTCTGATGTGTTCAGCGATGCCGGTACGGTAGCCGCTGGCGTCCAGACTGCCCTTTTTGAAGTCCAGCCGCAGCCTGCGGATTTCCGTGGTTTGCGGGAAAGAGCCGATGGTGGTGGTTGGCCAGAGCGGCAGCTTAAAGCGGGCGCGCTGGGCTTCGGCGCGCACCGGCCAGGGGTTTGCACGCTGGCTGTCCCGGTCGGTGACGGTGGCCAGCCGTCCGGCCACCGCCGCGTTATGAACGCGCGTCGAACGATGCCGCGCCCGTATCGGCGCGCTCCACGCCGCCAGCGCGGCGGTGTCGCCGCCGTTCAGCGCATCACGCAGCAGCGCCAGCTCTTCGCATTTTTGCAGGGCAAAAGCGAACCAGCTCTTTACTTCCGCATCAAGAGCCGTCTCTGCGCTCAGATCGACAGGACAGTGCAGCAGCGAACAGGAGGAGGCCACCCACAGATCGCGCTTGCCCACGATCTCTTTAATCTGCGCATATTTTTCCGGCAGGTTCGCGCGCCAGACGTTGCGCCCGTTAATAAGGCCCGCGGAGAGCAGCCAGTCGGCGGGCAGACGGCGGTGCAGTTCAGCAACGTCATCCTTACCCTGAACCAGATCGACGTGCAGCCCCTGCACCGGCAGCGTACTGATAAGGTCAAGATTCAGCGTGACCCCCTCAAACCAGGTGGTCAGCAGCAGTTTTACCCGCCCCGTTAGCGCCTCATACGCCGGGCGACAGGCCTCCAGCCACGCCTGGGGCAGCTCCAGCACCAGCGCCGGTTCGTCAATCTGCACCCATTCGATGCCGCGATCCGCCAGCTCCGCCAACAGCTGCTGGTAAACCGGCAAAATATCGCCAAGCAGGCTGAGGCGGTCAAACGGCTCTCCCTTAACTTTACCCAGCCACAGATAGGTCACCGGCCCCAGCAACACCGGCTTTATCCGGTGGCCCAGCGCCAGCGCTTCGTCCACCTCCTCCAGCAGCTGTCGCCAGGCAAGCCTGAACGACTGACCTTTGACAAACTCCGGCACCAGATAGTGATAGTTGGTGTTAAACCATTTGGTCATCTCTGCCGCCGCCGCCGGTTCGCCGGTCGGGGCGCGACCGCGCGCGATGCGGAACAGGGTATCGATATCCAGCGAGCCGTCGTCGTTCTGATGGCGGGCCGGCACGTTGCCCAGCATCAGGCTGGTGGTCAGCACATGGTCATACCAGGCAAAATCGCCCACCGGCAGCAGATCGATACCCGCCTGCTTTTGCTGCGCCCAGTGGCGGGCGCGCAGCTCGCACCCTGTCGCCAGCAGCGCCTCACGGGACGTCTTCCCCGCCCAGTAGCTCTCTTGCGCCGTTTTCAGCTCGCGATGCAGGCCAACGCGAGGAAAACCGAGGGTGTGGTTAATAATTGTCATTTTTATAACCTCATAATGTGTAATCCGCAGGATTGCGGACCGGGTGAGTGACAAATCTGTCCGGAACAGATTTGCACACCGCGCAGCGGCGGCCCGTCAGGCCGAATCTCATGGATGAGATGAGTAACCCGAAGCCCATGCACCATAAATTCGCAACATGCACGTTTTAGCCGTCCAGATGTTTACACATCTATATTCGACAGGTACTGTATATTCCTCAAGCGCAATTTGCTCATGGCGAAGTGAAGGACTTTCATGATTGAGATTAAACATCTGAAGACGCTGCAGGCGCTGCGCAACAGCGGGTCGCTGGCGGCCGCAGCGACGACGCTGCACCAGACCCAGTCGGCGCTGTCTCACCAGTTCAGCGATCTGGAGCAGCGCCTCGGCTTTCGTCTGTTCGTGCGCAAAAGCCAGCCGCTGCGCTTCACCCCCCAGGGTGAGATCCTGCTGCAGCTGGCAAATCAGGTGCTGCCGCAGATAGGCCGGGCGCTGCAGGCCTGTAACGCCCCGCAGCAGTCCCGGCTGCGCATTGCCATTGAGTGCCACAGCTGCATTCAATGGCTGACCCCGGCGCTGGAGAACTTCCGCGTCAAATGGCCGCAGGTGGAGATGGATTTTAAATCCGGCGTGACCTTCGATCCGCAGCCCGCTCTGCTGCAGGACGAGCTGGACCTGGTGCTGACTTCGGATATTCTGCCGCGCAGCGGCCTGCACTATTCACCGATGTTCGATTTCGAGGTACGGCTGGTGCTGGCCCCCGACCATCCGCTGGCCGGCAAAAAACGCATCACGCCCGCAGATTTAGCCGACGAAACGCTGCTTATCTATCCGGTACAGCGCGCCCGGCTGGACGTCTGGCGTCATTTTCTCCAGCCTGCGGGCGTCAGCCCGGCGCTGAAAAGCGTGGATAACACCCTGCTGCTGATTCAGATGGTTGCGGCCCGGATGGGCATTGCCGCGCTGCCGCACTGGGTGGTGGATAACGTGGAGCGCCAGGGTCTGGTGGTCACCAAAACCCTGGGCGACGGCCTGTGGAGCCGCCTGTATGCTGCGGTACGCGACGGCGAGCAGCGCCAGCCGGTAACCGGGGCGTTTATTCGCTCGGCGCGCCAACACGCCTGCGATCGCCTGCCGTTTGTGCGCGGCGTGGAGCGACCCAGCGGCGATGCACCCACAGCGACGCCAGGATCACCAGCGCGCCCGTGATAAAGCTCTGCCAGTGCGGCTGCTGGTGCCATATCGCCAGGTTGACCAGCAGCCCGGCGGGCACGTGCATATTATTCATAATGCCGAGAGTTCCCGCATCCACCTGGGTAGCTCCGTAGTTCCACATAAAGTAGCCGATGCCCGAGGCCGCCACGCCGAGAAACGCCAGAATGCCCCACTGCAGCACTGTCGCCGGCATTTTCTGGGCGTTGCCCAGCGTAAGCCAGGCCGCCGCCGCCACCAGCAGCGCCCCGACGTAGAACCAGGCGAAGGCGTTGTGCTGCGGCATGGGGCGCACCTCCATCAGCCGCTTATAGCCCACCATGCCGATGGCAAAGCTGATGTTAGAAAGCTGCACCAGCAACAGCCCGACCCAGAAGTGGTCGGTTACCCGATCGTAACGAATAATCCCCGCGCCAATGACCGCCAACAGCGCGCTGAAGGCGTAGCCCAGCCGCAGACGACGCCCGCTGATCAGATCGTAAATCAGGGTTATGTAGAGCGGCGTCAGCACGGTAAACAGCAGCAGCTCGGAAACGGTCAGGTAGAGGTAGGCGTGGAAGCTGAGTATATACATGATGCCGAGCTGCATCGCCCCCGCCAGCATATACAGGCCGATGGTTTTTACGCCATGCCCGCAGGTGCGCAGAAAGGGGAGAAAGAGCAGCGCCGCAAGGCCTACGCGCACCAGCACCGCAAAATAGCTGTCGACGTGCCCGGCCAGATACTCGCCGTAAAGGCTAAAGGAGAAGGCCCACAGGATGGTGGTAATAATGAGTAGCGCCACAATGGATGTCTCACAGATTGAAAGGTATCCATTGTAATGTTTTTTATGGTTGACGACTGAACAAATAACAGACATCCATTTTCCTGAACCTGAGCTATCAGTGCCTGGCTCAATTTCACCATGCTGACATTCGCCATACTTCAGGTCGCAGGCACGGAGCGCGCATTCAGAATTCCGGGTCGTGACTCTGGTTTAGAGCCTCGTCCACCAGACGTTATTGGCGCAGCCAGTTTAGGCACGGACAGCGCACAGAAACCGGAGCATATATGTGGTAGTGGGGATTTCGGGCACTGCCCTGGTCCAAAATGGCAAGTAAAATAGTTCTAATGGGCCAGGCTCTAAATGAGTTAGTTACTACTTGATCTTTATCTTATATTTTTTATAAAAGTCTTTACCGGAATGCATTGTGCCGAGAGTAAAACCAGAAACAGTTACGCTATAATCTCCTGATTTTTTCGGGATACCAGTTATGATAATGCGATGGTAATCTTTGTTTATCCCATCTTCCCCACCAAAACCGTATTTTACTTCTTCCGGATCCCATACTAACCCTGAACCGTTCGGGGTTATACTTACCGATACGCTGGATTCATTAACGGCCCCGCCTTTTAAATCAATGACATCCCGGTACTTGTGATTAACTGTTGCAACTTTAAGATTATTTTTTTCAGGAAGAACTGTTGGATGCGTACCGGCGCAGCCAGACACAATAAGAATTAAAATATAAATTAAATATTTCATTTAGCTCAATGGTTTGAATACCACGCCTCCAAAACATGTTTACGGACATATTCCAGAACTTTATTTAGCGTATCAGTGCATAATATTATCTCCAGCCCTATTTATTTTTATTCTATATACCTTATCAATTTTTCTTCCCGGTGTTGATGTTCCCATAGTGTATCCATTAATATGAATCAGTATTTCACCGGTTTTCTTAGGTTTTCCACTAATTATTATGTGATGATAGTCCTCCTCCTCTTTTTTCTGCCCCTCCCTTTCTAAGGTAATCACTTCAGGCTTCCATCTCAAGCCAGAATCCATAGGTGAGATATTTACGCCGACATTCTCTTTGAACACAACGGCATTAGTTATTTCAACTTCAGAAAAATAGGCTTGCCCCACAGTTCCATCAGGGAGCTTATTTCCTCCTGGTGAAAAATTTGGCGCTGGATTTGCACAGGCAAAAAGAAAAAAAATAATAAAAACAATTATTTTTTTCATACTTATTTTATTGGTTTAAAAACCAACCCTCCAAAAACATGTTTAGCGAAGTAGTTGAGACTGCTTCTGTCTTTTATTTGCCAGTCAACTCTTCCCCAGGAGAAAAGCTTGAGTTCAATTAATTGATTACTATCTTTGGTAGTAATATCTCCGCCATCGACCTTACAAACAGGTTTATCCCAAACGATCCGGTGATTCTTTAACGATGAATCACCATTATCCCATTCTTTTAACATCCCTGCAGATATGAGAGTGACGACTCCGTACTCTTATTAAACATGCGACTTATTTTTTTATCATTACTTATTTTAAAACATTAATTTCATATTTTCTTTCAAAATATTGCCCAGCACTAGCAACAACACCGCCCTTAATAGTAATTGTTACAACTCCTTGTAATTTAGGCTTACCTTGTATGGTAAAATTATTATATAGATATTTTGTGTAATATTTTTTTTCAGAAAATACCAGTTTTAACCCAGAATCTGATGGATGAATTCCATAACTCAAATCGACAACCG
Organism: Intestinirhabdus alba; assembly: GCF_009711095.1. GTDB lineage: Bacteria > Pseudomonadota > Gammaproteobacteria > Enterobacterales > Enterobacteriaceae > Intestinirhabdus > Intestinirhabdus alba. Next base: position 64,771 of record NZ_WMJZ01000021.1, on the reverse strand, counting down.
GTCCTGTCCCTCCAGTAATGGTAACAGGAACATAATAGTCCTGGCCAATATACCCATCAGGCAAATGATCAGGCTCGAATACAATATTATTGCTACATGCAGTCAAAAATATAGAAAGAACAAAAATCATATTGCATTTATTCATTTAAATTATGGTATTTTTTTAAATACCATTCCCCCAAAAGTATGCCTTAGAAATTCACCCAACGTTAATGAAGCCCTAAGCGAATTATCTTTAACTTCACCCCATGAAAAAAGTCTCAGCGAGACAAGTTCTTCTAAACTCGTTTCGTTAGTAATACTTCCCCCGTTTACTAATTTTAATTTCCCTCCCCAAACGATCCAGTGATCTTTGAATGGAACATCTGCACCTTGTTGGAGCATGCCCGCTGATATCAAACTAAAAATATGGACATCATTACTCATTAATGAGTTTAATTTACAAATATCGTTTAAACTGCTGTGATACAAACTTATATTACTAAATATCTTCTGCGCACCTGTATTCAGCATCCATTTTTCAATATCACCCCACAATGTAATTGCAGATACTTTATCTCGAACTGATTCATATCTTAACAAATTATTAGATGAGTCACGCAAGCTAGCCATTGTAATCCAATCAATTGCGGAAACTCTAGGTTGACTTGCCCCTGCAAATAAATCATCCACTTTCATCGTCTTAGTGCTTGGCTGAAATAAAAAATCCCCCAACATGGCTTTACCATGACTCCATAGCTCCCAGACCAGTTGTTCATAAATATCATATCGATCCATCATTAAACAATAGTAAAAAGCTGCCGGTCCACATAACATCGAGTAATACTGATCTGGGTAATATCCCCCTTCAGGCCCTAACAGGGAAGCAGCCTTTCTGGTATCAAGTTCACTTTTTATATTATTTTTCGTAAAGGGGTCTAATGGATCTCCTATTGGATGCTCTAGTGAAACAAAAAACCTTGGCATACAAGTGATTTGCACATGATGTATATTATCCTCCCCCTTATCATTCACGGGTTTTGTCTGCGTTTTCGTTTCAAAATAGCAGACATTTTCGCGTTTATTTTTAGAGTACGCTTGTCCTGATACCATTTCACCAAGGGTATACATTTTCTTTGACGGAGAGGAAAACACCGAAATCAGCTTACCGCCGTGTTTACGGTACAAGTTCATCTCTATAATATAGATCACTGACAAATCATCATCAGTCTCATTTGTTTCATGAGGCTGGGTATAATAACCAGAAGTTATTGGTTGTTGCGTCACTGACAGCAGAACATGCTTTTTATTATTAGCGTCAGTTTTATACACATTGAGGTCGTAAAAAAGATCAGATGTTGGAACATTAGACTCAATTTTTGTATAAATATTATATTTAGGCATTGATAGCCTCCGGCATCATATGTAGCAGAACATCCTGAGTTTGCGCAGAGGTAAACAGCTTCGTATATCCCTCACCATCACTAACACCTTCCAATACTGAACCATCTGCCAGAAATGCCTTGTAAGGAGTATTCAGTATCGGTGTTCCATTATCATCTGTACACAGGTAGCGAATATTGTAACTGCCATCATCTATCGCATTCGCTAAAGGTGAAATATCAGGCTTATGCTGCGCTCTCGTCTGTCTCGCATAATGCCCGGCTCTTGTCCTGAAATCCCCCAGGGTTGCTGATTCAATAGCATTGACATCCAGAGTGATATAACTCCCTCCGCCATTTATCGTCAGCTTCTTCCTCGCGATGATTTTGATTTCATCTTCCGTGCTGACAATACTGATTTCTTTGCGAGCCAGCAATTCCATCAGATCGTTTTGTGCCTGTATCTGTACCGACCCCTGGTTCGCGATGAGCCTGATCCCCAGCTTACGGACAAACACGCTCAGGGCTTTACCAACCCCGATAAACAGATTTTTCACCACGCTGACATCAGCATTTTTACCGGCAGTGGCAATCAGGTTCTGGCCGGCTGATACCTGCAGATGTTGTCCGCTGGTCAGCGCGATGCCATCCGGCGCACTGAGCAGCAGCACCGATTTTTTAAGGTCCGTCAGCTGCTGTTCCAGCAGGTTAATTTGCGCCTGGAGATCGGCCGGGTTCGCGCTCGCCTTCTGCGCATCATCGGAGAGGGATGTCATCTGCTCCCGGGCGGTGCCCAGATTGCTGACCGCCGGCTGCATCTCCAGCACCTGCCCCTGGGCCTTCTCCTGCCCGTCCGCTGAGATAAATATCCCTTTCTGCGCCCGGATAGCCCCCCAGCAGTCGGTTCTGAGCTCGAAGCCCTCACCGCGCTTTTGCTTTTCGCTGTCGACGAGGTGTCCGAGGTTCAGCTGACTCTTGCCGCCGTACTCCGTCGAAATCTCGATATGCTCCTGGCCACGATTATCATCAAGGCGGATTTTGTTGTTCGAAGGTGTACGCAGCACGTTACGTTTGTAGTTGCGGATAGTGACGTGGTCGCCGTGGGCCGAGTCGTGCAGCACGCCGGAGATGTATGGCCGGTCCGGGTTACCGTCTTCAAAGCCAATCGCCACTTCGGTCCCCGCCAGCAGCGGCAGGTGCAGGCCGTAAGTGTCGCCGGCATAGGGGCGGGACTGTCGCACCCACAGGCTCTCGAACCCGGTCTCCCAGTTATCACGGTCAAACAGCAAGTTAACGCGATAGCGGCCGTCTTTATCGATATGCCCGTAGGTGTCATTTTCGGTGGTACTGGTGACGCGGGCCGGTAATGTGCCGGCCATCACCGGGCATGGGCCTGGCTCCGGGCGGAAGCAAAAGTCCGTGCTGTCCGGGATCCCGTCGAAGTTGACGCCAAAATCTTCATCCCGCCGCGCATGACTGTGCATCGCCGTGATGACCACGCCTTGAGCAAATACGTCTGCCACTTCATAACCGCCGACGACTTTCAGCAGCATACCCGGAGAGAGGGTCGGACAGCTGGTGATGGCACGGGTTTGTGTCTGGCCATTCAGGTAGCGCTCATGACGAATGCGGGCGTAAAACGCGCCCGTCTCCGGTGCCGGATCGCGGTCATATGGGCTTCCCGGCGTCAGATAGTTATCAGCATAGTGATATGCATCACCATAGGTGGTGGTATCCCCGCGGGTCGCATCGACCCGGCTGTTCATGTCGTCCGTAGCCTGACGGTAGTTGTAGTCACGGGTACTGACCTGCTTCTGCACCACGTTATGGCGGCTCTCCATTCCCCACACCGAATCCACGCCTTCCGAATGCTGTCCTGACGGCGGAACCGATGGCAGCGTCAGGCCCTTCTCATAACCCTGCTGACCGTCACAGAACTCCACGACGTCGATATTCAGGCGTGTGTCGATGGTAAAACGGAACCAGATGCCAACCTCGCCCAGCAGGCGGGTAATAAAGTGCAGGTCATCCTCGCCGTACTGCATCACCTGCTCACGGCGCGGGTACTCTTTTGAGAGTGAGAACAGAAAATCCTGACCGTGCATGTTGTGACGCTCGCGCAGGATTTTTTCCACGATTTGCGGGACCGACATGTCCTGGTAGATAGCGTTCTGGTGTGAACGGTCAAGCAGCGCCAGACGTGGCTGGAGCGTCAGGGCGTAATGGGTTTCATCTTTTGATGTGCCGAGGCGTTCAAAACCCGTGACCACCCCCTGAATCACCCGCACCGGCTGCTGTATTTTGATACCGTAACCCCGGTCAACCGGGGCCTGCAGCGTCAGGGAAGCGGATTTCATCAGCATCATCTCTTTGCTGATGGCATGGTTACCGCTGGTGAACTCAATACGATAGCTGAACGGTTTACTGAGGGCCTCATTTCCTTCAAAGGCCAGTACATCGAGCGCTGACTCACACCCTTTTACCGAAAGCGAGTGGTGATTATGGCTAAATCTTATAGGAAGAGTGTTGCTCATTGTATTCCTTTACTTCGGCAGGCATAAAACCAGACATGCCTTAAGTGAGTGAGTCACTGCACTGTATATACCCGTCATACTTCGTGATGACAGGTATAAAATTTATCCCCACGCGCTAATTAAGCACATAAGGACAGGTTAAACAAGATACAGCTTACGCAGATAGCGCGGCACCGCATCTTCAGCGTTATCGCCGATCACCTGCAGCTCCGGGTACAGATCTTTCAGCCGCTGATGCGCATTAGCCATAATGCAGCCCTTGCCTGCCATCGACAGCATTTCGGCGTCGTTCATGCCGTCGCCAAAGGCGATGCACGCTTTCAGGTCGTAACCCATCGCCTTCGCCACCGCCTCCAGCGCATGACCTTTCGAAACGCCGCCGGCCATGACCTCCAGACAGGTCAGGGTGGAGAAGCTGACGTTAACCCGATTGCCCCAGCGGGCGTTAATCGCCTGCTCCAGCGGCAGCAGCCGCTCATGGGCGTCGCTGGTAAAGAAGATCTTGCTGACGCCCTCCGGCTCCAGCAGCGCCGGTTTAAACAGCGAATAGTTAAATACCGCCTCCTTGAAAAAACGCATCTCATCCGGACGATGGCGGTTCATAAACCACTCATCGTCGCGATAGACGTTGGTGATGATATCCGGGCTGTCATCCACCACGCCGAAGAGGTCGCTGGCGATATCACTATCCAGATTATGGGTGAAGACCAGCCGCCCATCGGTATCATGCACCCGCGCGCCGTTGGAGGTGATCATGTAAGCCTTAATCTCAAGGCCATCGCGGATTTGCCCAACGTCGACATGGTGGCGGCCGGTGGCGAATACAAAGTTGACGCCGCGGGCGGTTAACAGCTTCAGCGTCTCTTTCGCGTAAGGGGAAAGTGTATGATCGGGAGAAAGCAGCGTGCCGTCCAGGTCAGACGCAACGATTTGATACATAAAAGGTTTAACCTCTAAGCAAAGCGGTTTTCGCTGAGTGAGTTAGTTATGCCCGTTGAAAAATTCAACGATAGCGTTGAGCGCGGCTGCGCGCATGGCGTCTTTTTCAAAAAGAATTTCATGATAGGCACCCTTTATCACCAGCGGCACCCTCCCTTCTACCGGATGGCCCGCCGCGGCGCGAATTTCACAATAGCGGTCGTGCATCCGGTTATCCACCACCCGCTCTTCCTCCGCCTGGATTATCAGCGTTGGCGTGGCGTCGCCGCCCGCCCCCGCCAGCACCTGACTGCCGGCCTGAAGACCTTCCCGCACCCAGTGCAGCGTTGGTCCCCCGACGCGCAGCTGAGGCTCATCGGCATAAAAGCGCAGGTTGCGCCGGTAGCGCTGTCGGCTGTGGGTCAGTAAATTTATACCGAACGGCAGCGCCCGCCAGCGCCCGGTGCCAATAGCGTAACCTTCGCGAATGCGCGGATACTCTTCGGCCCAGTCGAGAATATGGCGCACCATCACTGAAGGCAGGCGAATCACGATGCCGAACATCGGCGCGCAGAGCGCAGCCGCATCGCACTGCCCGGGGTGGCGCTGCAGAAACAGCGTGGCGATAGCGCCACCCATCGAGTGGGCCAGAATGTAGCGTCTGCGCCACGCCCCCGGCCGCACCTCCTGCTGCCAGAAAGCGGCAAAATCATCCACGTAATCATTGAAGCGATCGACGTGCCCGCGGTTCGGGTCCGGCAGCATACGCCCGGAACGCCCCTGCCCGCGGTGATCGATAATCAACACGTCAAAACCGAGATGAAACAGATCGTACGCCACTTCGGCATACTTCACGTAGCTCTCAATGCGGCCGGGGCTGATGACGACGACGCGGTCATTTTCCTTTGCGCGAAAACGGACAAAACGCACGGGAACATCGCCCACGCCGGTAAACTCCGCCTCTTCCCGCCGTCGCCAGAAATTCGTTAGCGGCCCCATAGAAAAAGCAGCAAAAGCATCTTCTCGTGATTCCCACTCTTTCTGCTGCTGAAACATCGGCTTCCATCCTCGTTTCTCTGATAGGGTCGTTTCAAACGCTTTGCTGCGACAGAAGCGTATTGTGGCATATACTCGGCATACTTCAAGGGACCGGCGGAGCGGCCCTCCGGTCATCCGCCGCGAATAAACAGTCAATCAGGGAGTTTGCTATGACCTTTGAGTGGTGGTTCGCCTACCTGCTGACGTCGATGATTTTAAGCCTTTCCCCCGGCTCCGGCGCTATCAACACCATGACCACCTCCATTAACCACGGCTATCGCGGCGCAGCCGCCTCTATCGCTGGCCTGCAGAGCGGGCTGGCAATACATATTGTGCTGGTCGGCGTTGGCCTGGGCGCGCTCTTTTCCCGTTCGGCGCTCGCCTTCGAGGTGCTGAAATGGGCCGGCGCAACCTGGCTGATTTGGCTGGGTATCCAGCAGTGGCGCGCCGCGGGAGCCATCGACCTCAATACCCTGGCCCAGGTCCGGACGCGGGGAAATCTGTTCAGGCGGGCGGTGCTGGTGAATTTGACTAACCCAAAGAGCATCGTCTTTCTCGCCGCCCTGTTTCCCCAGTTTATTATCCCGCACCAGCCCCAGCTGATGCAGTATCTCCTCCTCGGGGTTACCACCATCGTGGTCGATATTATCGTTATGATCGGCTACGCCGCGCTGGCACAAAGGATCGCCGGATGGATTAAGGGAGCGAAGCAGATGAAGGCCCTCAACAGAGGGTTTGGTTCACTGTTTATCCTGGTGGGCGGGCTGCTGGCATCGGCGCGACACGTCTGAAAACGGCCGGACGGCGATCCGGCGGGAGGGTTAGCGCGACACGATCAGATGAATACCAAAACCCGCGAACAGCGCGCCGGCAAAGCCGTCGATCCATTTCGCCAGCCGCTGATAGCCAAGGCGTATTTTCGGCAGGGCAAACAGGCTGGCGACGACGGTAAACCAGGCAAAGGTTTCGACGGCAATCAGGACGAAAATTCCCCAGCGGGCGGCCGCACCGACGCTGTCGCCAACAAACAGCGAGAATACCGAGCCAAAATAGACAATCGCTTTCGGGTTCGCCAGGTTGGTTAACAGCCCCTTAATAAAGCTGCGGCCCCCCTGGGCCAGCTCCACCTGCGGGGCGGGATCGCCGACAGCACGCTTTTTCAACGCCCCGCGCAGCATCTGGTAGCCCAGCCAGCACAGATACATGCCGCCGCCGACCATAATGATGGTATGCAGCCAGGCCATTTTTTCAACGATCAGATTCAGGCCAAGCAGCGCCACGCCCGACCAGACCATTACGCCGCAGGTAATGCCCAGCACGCCCAGCATCGCCTCTTTGCGCGAGCGGCTGACGGCGGTCTGAGAAACAAAGAAAAAGTCGGGGCCGGGGCTGATCAGCGCAAGGAGATGCATCACGGCCACGGAAAAAAATAACGTTAGCATGATCGATAGTTCTCGCGGGGGGAAGGGTTCAGAGAACCCTCATCCTGGCAGCTTTTCATCCGGCTGACTACTCTTCCTCTTCGCCGTCGACGTGGGCGCGGATCAGCGCCATAAACGGTTTGCCAAAGCGTTCCAGTTTACGCATCCCGACGCCGTTGACGCTCAGCATCTCGCCTGCGGAAACCGGCGTCTGCTCGGCCATCTCAATGAGCGTCGCGTCGTTGAACACCACGTACGGCGGAATATTCTCCTCATCGGCGATGGCCTTGCGCAGCTTGCGCAGCTTGGCGAACAGTCTGCGATCGTAGTTGCCGCCGAAAGATTTTTGCATTACGCGCGGCTTCAGCGCGACGATACGCGGCACGGCAAGCTGCAGCGGCGCTTCGCCGCGCAGCACCGGGCGGGCGGCGTCCGTCATCTGTAGCGCCGAATGCTGGGCGATGTTCTGCGTCACCAGCCCAAGATGGATAAGCTGACGAATCACGCTGACCCAGTGCTCATGGCTTTTTTCCCGCCCCATGCCGTAAACCTTGAGCTTATCATGGCCCAGATCGCGGATACGCTGGCTGTTGGCCCCGCGGATCACTTCCACCACGTAGCCCATGCCGAAACGCTGGTTAACCCGGCCGATGGTCGACAGCGCAATCTGGGCATCCTTCAGGCCGTCGTACCGTTTCGGCGGATCGAGGCAAATATCGCAGTTGCCGCACGGCTCCTGCCGCCCTTCGCCAAAATAGTTAAGCAGCACCAGGCGTCGGCAGGTTTGCGCCTCGGCAAAGGCCCCCATCGCATTCAGCTTGTGCCGCTCAATATCCAGCAGTTGCCCGGCGGGTTTCTCCTCCAGGCAGCGGCGCAGCCACGCCATATCCGCCGGATCGTAGAACAGCATTGCCTCTGCGGGCAGGCCGTCACGCCCGGCGCGGCCGGTCTCCTGGTAATAGGATTCGATGTTGCGGGGAATATCAAAGTGCACCACAAAGCGCACGTTGGGCTTGTTGATGCCCATACCAAAGGCCACGGTCGCCACCACAATCTGCAGATCGTCGCGCTGAAACTTCTCCTGCACGTCGGCGCGCACGGCGTTATCCAGGCCCGCATGATAGGCCGCCGCGCTGATGCCGCGGCTTTGCAGGCGCGCGGCGGTGTCTTCCACCTTTGCGCGGCTGTTGCAGTAGATAATACCGGACTTGCCGCGCTGCTCCTGCACGTAGCGCATCAGCTGATCGAGCGGCTTAAACTTCTCCATCAGCATGTAGCGGATGTTCGGTCGATCAAAGCTGCTGATCTGAATGAGAGGGTCGTTCAGCCCCAGCAGACGAATAATGTCCTGCCGGGTGGTATCATCGGCGGTGGCGGTCAGGGCCATAAACGGCAGGGCGGGAAAACGCTGGCGCAGCTGGCCCAGCGCGGCGTATTCCGGACGGAAATCGTGCCCCCACTGGGAAATACAGTGCGCCTCGTCCACCGCCAGCAGCACCGGGTTCCAGTGCGCCAGATGATCGAGGAAGTTGTCCAGCATCAGCCGTTCAGGGGCGATATACAGTAGCCGGATCTGCCCGCTACGGCAGCCCGCCATCACCGCCAGCTGTTGGTCGCGGCTCTGGGTGGAGTTCAGGCACGCCGCCGCCACGCCGTTGGCCAGCAGCTGGTCGACCTGGTCCTTCATCAGGGAGATAAGCGGTGAAACAACCACCGTCAGGCCGCTAAGCAGCAGCGCGGGGATCTGATAGCAGAGGGATTTTCCGCCGCCGGTCGGCATAACGACGAGGCAGTCGCGCCCGGAGAGCGCGGTGCTGACAATGGCCTGCTGGCCGGGGCGGAACTGCTGGTAGCCGAAGGTCTCCTGTAAAACCTGTTTAGCCCCGGATTCCAGATTTAACACTTCCGCCTGCGCCACATTAACCCCGTTCGCCGTCAAACAAAACAGGCGCTATTTTCAGCGTCTGAGAGAGAAACTGCAATGTTTATACCCTAAATAATTCGAGTTGCAGACAAAACGCAGCGCGTTTTGAACAGCCCCCGGCTGGCCCGGAGGGGTGAGGCCTTCAGGCCGAATCACGCGGCAAACGAGCAACAAATTCGTCAGGAACGAATTTGCCCGACCGCAGGTCGCCTTCGGTGAGGGACAGGGATGTCCCTCATTCATCTCCGGGAGCATAGCAAACACTGTGACCGGAGTGAGTAACAAATCTGTCGGGAGCAGATTTGAACGCCGCGCAGCGGCGGCCCGTCAGGGCGAGTCTCATGGATGAGACGAGTAACCCGCAGCCAACGCACAGGCAACCTGAAGTATGACGGGTATAAAACGCAATCATCGCTTAGAAGAGATCGTTAAGCATCACGCCAACGCCGACGCGGGTCTGGTTAAAGTTGTAGTCGATCAGCGATTCACCGTAGCCGCTCCAGAACTGGGTATAGAGGCGAACGTGTTTCGTCAGCGGATAGCTTAAGCCCAGCTCCGCCCCGCCGTAGCCGGTATTCCAGTTATACTGCCCCTTCGCGCTCAGCACCGCGTCGCCCAGATGATAGCCCACCTTAAGCTGGTAGTAGCCCGTATATTTGGTAATGTCCGGGTTATCGTCGGTATCGCCGATGACGTACCACGGCTTCACCTCTACCAGCCAGCTGCCGTTCTGCGCCATCAGGCGGGTATAGAGGCGATTCCAGCTGCGGGAGGTGGGTTCGGAGCGGCCGTTGGAAGTATGGTTATAGCCCATCTCCACATCGCGTAGCGTCCAGCCGGCAAAGCGGTAGTCGGTAGCAAAGCCAAGGAACAGCTGCGGCTCGTAGTTGGTTTCGCGAAACGGCGATGACTCTTCGCTGTTGGAGAGCTGCCACCACGACCGCTGCGTATAGGACGCGCCAAGAACGGAGTTGGGGCCAAGGATCCCGCGCCAGAGCGGGAACGCCAGGCTTAGCTGAAACTTCACTTCGTCTTTACGGGCGTTATCGGACCAGTTATAGCTGCTAATCGCCTCTTTATTCAGATCGCTGGTGGAGGTGTAGATCAGGTAGTTGGTATCGTAAGGGTAAAGCGTGAAGGGGTTATCATGCTCCTGCAACAGATTGGCGATAATACTGCCGCGCACCGCCGGTGCGTCATGGACCTCTTTTATCGTCGCTTCTTGCGCATACGCGGCCAGCGGCAGCAGTACCGCCGGTAACAACCAACCCTGAATCACCCGCATTAGTGTTGTTCTCCTGAACGAAACATTTTCAATATATGTCATTAAGTGTCAGACATTTTACATAGTTATGTGCCCTGTCGTTAGTCATCCTGTCCGAAAGTAGAAATCAACAAAGAATAAGCATAATATCAACATTTTGTTAACCAAAAATATCACGGGATTGTATGGCTGCCGTATTAACCGCTGAAGAGGCCCTGAAGCTGGTAGGGGAAATTTTTGTCTATCATATGCCGTTTAACCAGGCGCTGGGCCTGGAGCTGGAGCGCTATGAGAAAGGGTTCGCACAGCTGGCCTTTAATAACCAGCCGATGATGGTCGGCAACCGGGTGCAGAACATTCTTCACGGCGGGGCAATCGCGTCGGCGCTGGACGTTGCCGCCGGGCTGGTGTGCGTTGGCAGCACGTTAACCCGTCATGAAACTATGAGCGAAGATGAGCTGCGCCAGCGGCTGTCGCGGATGGGCACCATCGATCTGCGCGTTGACTATCTGCGCCCGGGGCGCGGCAGCCGCTTTACCGCTACCGGCAGCCTGCTGCGGGCGGGAAATAAAGTCGCCGTCGCGCGGGTGGAGCTGCATAACGAAGAACAGGTCTATATCGCCAGCGCGACCGCAACGTATATGGTGGGGTAGACGGATAAAAACAGGTAATCTGTGGTGACATTTTTAAGATGAGTGCTTCTGATGGACGCTAAGCAAACTCGGCAGGGCATATTACTCGCGCTGGCCGCCTACTTTATCTGGGGCATCGCCCCCGCTTACTTTAAGCTTATCGATTACGTTCCCGCCGATGAGATTCTGACGCACCGGGTGATCTGGTCCTTTTTCTTTATGGTGGCGCTGATAAGCCTTAGCCGTCGCTGGCCGCAGGTCAAAGCGCTGTGGCAAACGCCGAAAAAAATCGTGCTGCTGGCGCTCTCCGCGGTGCTGGTCGGCGGCAACTGGCTGCTCTTTATCTGGTCGGTGAATAACCACCATATGCTGGAGGCCAGCCTCGGCTACTTTATCAATCCGCTGGTCAATATTCTGCTGGGGATGATCTTCCTTGGCGAACGCTTCCGTCGGATGCAGTGGCTGGCGGTGTTTCTGGCGGTCTGCGGCGTGCTGGTGCAGCTCTGGACCTTCGGCTCGCTGCCGGTGATCGCCCTTGGGCTGGCGTTCAGCTTTGCCCTTTACGGCCTGGTGCGTAAGAAAATCGCCGTCGAGGCGCAAACCGGTATGCTGGTTGAAACCCTGTGGCTGCTGCCGGTTGCCGCACTCTATCTGTTTGGTATTGCCGACAGCCCGACCAGCCACCTGGGGAGCAATACGATGGTGCTGAATCTGCTGCTGATCGCCGCAGGGGTTGTCACCACCATTCCGCTGCTCTGTTTTACCGCCGCGGCCACGCGGCTGCGTCTCTCCACGCTGGGCTTTTTCCAGTACATCGGACCGACGCTGATGTTTCTGCTGGCGGTGACCTTCTACGGCGAGACGCCGGGAGCGGATAAGATGGTCACCTTCGCCTTCATCTGGGCGGCGCTGGCCATTTTTATCATGGATGCCGTCTATACCCTAAATAATTCGAGTTGCAGGACAAAACGCAGCGCGTTTTGAACAGCCCCCGGGCTGGCCCCGAAGGGGTGAGGCCTTCAGGCCGAATCACGCGGCGACGCAGTGACAAATTCGTCAGGAACGAATTTGAACAGCCGCAGGCTGCCTCTGGTGAGAGACAGGGATGTCTCTCATTAATCCCCGGGAGCTTACTGGAGTAAGTGACCGGGGTGAGCGACAAATCTGCCCGGAGCAGATTTGAATGCCGCGCAGCGGCGGCCCGTCAGGGCGAGCCTCATGGATGAGACGAGTAACCCGAAGCCAACGCACATGCAACTTGAAGTATGACGGGTATATACCCACCCCAGGATAAAACGTTAGTCTGATGGTTATATTCTGAAAAATATCCCCCTCTCTTGCCAGAATGTGGGGATATTGCCATCCTGAGCGCAAAATCAGACAAGGGATGTCGACCCGTGACAAACATAATCGCTATAGCCCCAGCAATAAAAAGAAAAAGAGGTATTGCCAGGTTACGTTACGCCCTGTTATTTATTTTAATAAATATTGTTAGCGGCGTTATCGTTACTCAGGCGGTGGAAACAGACAGCGGATTTCTGATGCTCATCGCAACGATCGTCTGGCACTACCTTATTATCACGCTCAACTGTTTCCGCCTCAGAGACAGCGGCTTCAGTTATATAAAAAGCTATATCTCCGTAACCCTGCTGATCTATCTTTACGCCATCGTTGAGATCGGCATTGAAGGTTTTGATTGCGGAGGAACGGGCATCTCGGTATTTCTTGGCTGGTATTTTTTAACCTTTGTTATATTAATGATGGCACCAACCGCCTCTTAAGTTAAATATTTAAATGGAGTTAACATGAGCTATAACTACAGGGAAGACAGTACACTTTCAGAAAAGTGGAAAACTCGTTTTGATTTCTGCGAGAAGCACGGGTTTCTCGACTTCTGGCAACTTGTGCCGCCGAAGGAGTATAAAGAGGCATTCAATAAATTACCCTGGCTGGAGAGAATCAAGGTAAGATTCAGTTTGCGTGCCTACGTCTTTGGCTGTATTTATTTACTTTGCCTGGGTCTGTGGCGGAAAGCCATCCTGGTTTTTTTGTTAGCCATTCTCCTGTCGATTCCCGCGATGTTTCTTGGTCGGTATGGCTATATTGTTGGGTTAGTCTATTCTGTATTTATCGCGCAAAATACCATCAAATGGTTCTATGAAAAAAAGGTAAAGGGCATCGATAACTGGAGTCTGTAAATCACATCCGGGAGGCAGCCACCGCTGCCCCCCGGCAGCGCAATGCTACAGCCAGTTCTTGCGCTTGAAGTACAGATACGGGGCCAGGCCTGCGAGGAGCATTAAGATAATGGCTCCGGGGTAGCCGAAGCTCCACTTCAGCTCCGGCATAAATTCAAAGTTCATCCCATAGCTGGAGGCCACCAGCGTCGGCGGCAGGAACACCACCGAAACCACCGAGAAGATCTTAATAATGCGGTTCTGCTCAATATTGATAAAACCCATCGCCGCCTGCATCAGGAAGTTAACCTTCTGAAACAGAGATTCATTGTGCGGCAGCAGGGATTCAATATCGCGCAGGATCTCACGCGCCTGCTCCAGCTGCCCGCCCGGCAGACGCGCCTTGCGAACCAGGAAGTTTAGCGCGCGCTGGGTATCCATCAGGCACAGACGCACCTTCCAGCCGATATCCTCCAGCTCCGCCAGGGTGGAGAGCGCTTCATCATATTCATCGCCCTGGTGCCCTTCCATAATCACCCTGCTCAGCTGCTCCAGATCGCTGTAGATATTTTCAATCTCATCCGCCAGCTGTTCGATTTTGGTTTCAAACAGATCCAGCAGCAGCTCATAAGCGTTGCCGTCCATCATCGCCTGGCTGCGGGCGCGCATCCGGTACAGGCGAAAGGCGGGCAGCTCACGTTCACGCAGGGTGAACAGGCGGCCGTCGCGGATGGTAAACGCCACGGTCGAGTTACCGGCGTGATCGTCGGCGTCTTCAAAAAAGAAAAAAGAGTGAATGTGCAGGCCGTCTTCATCTTCGAAAAAACGGGCGGAGGCTTCGATATCCTCCAGCTCAGGGCGCGTCGCCAGGCTCTGGCCCAGCTCGGACTGGACGCGCATTCGCTCGTCATCATCCGGCTCGACCAGATCGACCCATACGGCATCGACCAGGGGATGTGTTTCTTCGCCTTCCAGCCGGGACAGGCGATTATTTTCCAGTTGAAATGCGCTCAGCATGACCGGGACTCCCAATGCGTAAAAATATCGGACGGTTCGGTGGGCACACAGAAACACATTGGGTTTCAGACCATTAAACAGCCTGACTCAGCGCGACGGGAAACAGAAGAAGTCGCTGACAACCGCTAAGGCTATCAGCAAAGAGGGATAGCCTTAGGAGTTGATCCTGGATGACAGGATAGTGAGCCAGTATCTACTGGGTGTGTCCAAGGCGAATGTCCTCTTAACGTAATCGTGCGCGCATGTTACGCCAGCAAAAATTTGTCGTCAACACGCAACGAAATGCGAAAAGCAACAGGTGTCGTCCTTAACCGTTGGTGAGTATCGGGAGGGCAAACGCAGGGCGCGGATCGTAAAGTTTGAAGACGCCGGACGCGCGGCGCGATTGCGCCCTTATCAGGCCAGAACAGCGCCGGTTTCCTCTCAGGGAAAAGCCATGCTTCACGCCTGATGCGACAGGCGGCGCGTCAAAGCGCCTTACGTCTTCTCACGCGGCCCGAGTTATTTAAACCGCTATTTTTCAGAATACTACCGGCCTGAGGCGAAATTCAGGCCGACTCCAGCTTCGCATAGGCCGCCACCAGCCATTTGATCCCCTGTCCCTGGAAGGCGACCTGCAGGCGGCTGTGCTCGCCGCTGCCTTCGAGGTTGACGATGGTGCCCTCGCCAAACTTCGCATGGCGCACCCGCTGGCCAAGCTTATAGCCGGTATCGTTTTCCGCCATCGGCGTTCCCATCCGCTGATGGCTGACCGGACGGCTGACGGTGGCGCGCAGGCGCACCTCCTCAACGCACGCCTCCGGCAGCTCGCCGATAAAGCGCGACGGCCGGTGGTAGACCTCTTTACCGTACAGGCGGCGCGTTTCGGCATACGTCAGCGTCAGCTTCTGCATCGCGCGGGTGACGCCCACGTACGCCAGGCGGCGCTCCTCTTCCAGGCGGCCGCCCTCGTCCAGAGACATCTGGCTGGGGAACATGCCCTCCTCCATGCCGACGATAAACACCTGCGGAAACTCCAGCCCTTTTGCCGAGTGCAGGGTCATCAGCTGCACCGCATCCTGCCAGGTGTCCGCCTGCCCTTCACCCGCCTCCAGCGCCGCATGGGAGAGAAACGCCTGCAGCGGCATCAGATCTTCATCTTCTTCGTTGTAGCTGAACTGGCGCGTCGCCGTCACCAGCTCCTCTAAGTTTTCGATTCGGGTCTGGCCCTTCTCGCCCTTCTCCTGCTCATACATCGTGCGCAGGCCGGAGTCTTTAATCACCCGATCGGTCTGCACGTGCAGCGGCATCTCCGCCGTCTCCTGCGCCAGCGCATCCACCAGCTCGATAAAGCGCTGCAGCGCGCCGGCGGCGCGGCCGGCCAGCGCCTTCTCCTGCAGCAGCTCGCGGCACGCCTGCCACAGGGTCAGCTGGCGGTCGCGGGCAGTCTGCCGCACCACATCCAGCGTGCGATCGCCGATGCCGCGCGTCGGGGTGTTGACCACCCGCTCAAACGCCGCGTCGTCATTGCGGTTGGCGATCAGGCGCAGATAGGAGAGTGCGTCCTTAATTTCCTGACGCTCAAAGAAGCGCATTCCGCCGTAGATACGGTACGGCATACTGGCCTGCAGCAGCGCCTCTTCCAGCACGCGCGACTGGGCGTTGCTGCGATAGAGGATGGCGCACTGCGCAAGCGCCCCGCCGTTGTCCTGCCAGGTTTTAATGCGGTTAACCACGAAGCGCGCTTCGTCCAGCTCGTTGAACGCGCAATAGAGGGAGATCGGCTCGCCGTCGACGCCGTCGGTCCACAGCTTCTTACCCAGCCGCCCGTTGTTGTTTTCAATCAGGGCGTTCGCCGCGCTGAGAATGTTGCTGGTCGAGCGGTAGTTCTGCTCCAGACGGATGGTCTGCGCGCCGGGGAAGTCGTTGAGGAAGCGCTGGATGTTTTCCACCTGCGCCCCGCGCCAGCCGTAGATGGACTGGTCATCATCACCGACGATCATCACCTTGCCGGTATCACCCGCCAGCAGGCGGACCCAGGCGTACTGAATGTTGTTGGTATCCTGGAATTCGTCCACCAGGATATTGGTAAAGCGCTCGCGATAGTGCTGCAGAATATGCGGCTTGTTGAGCCATAGCTCGTGGGCGCGCAGCAGCAGCTCGGCGAAATCCACGAGGCCCGCGCGATCGCACGCCTCCTGGTAGGCCTGGTAGACCTTCTGCCAGGTCTGCTCCACCGGATTGCCGAAGCTCTGCAGATGGTGCGGGCGCAGCCCCTCGTCCTTCTGGCCGTTGATGTACCACATCGCCTGGCGCGGCGGCCACTGCTTCTCGTCGAGGTTCATGGCCTTGATCAGCCGCTTGAGCAGCCGCAGCTGATCTTCGCTATCGAGGATCTGGAAATCCTGCGGCAGCCCGGCGTCCATATGGTGCGCGCGCAGCAGGCGGTGGGCCAGACCGTGGAAGGTGCCAACCCACATGCCGCCCTGGCTGGTGCCCATAATCTGCCCGATCCGGTGGCGCATCTCCGCCGCCGCCTTATTGGTGAAGGTCACCGCCATAATCGAGTAAGGCGAGTTGTTCTCCACCGACAGCAGCCAGGCGATGCGGTGCACCAGCACGCGGGTTTTACCGCTCCCCGCCCCCGCCAGCACCAGCATATTGCTGCGCGGCGCGGCCACCGCTTCGCGCTGTTTGTCATTGAGGCTGTCGAGCAGGTAAGAAACGTCCATTGGCACCGCCGCGTAAAAGTAGAGTGAACCGCTACGCGCACCGCTCCGGTTAGCAGAGGGCGACCGGCTCGCCGGGAGCATAGACTGGCTATGCCGTCGGGAGAAATAAGAGCCGTTAACGCACCTGCGGGCCAAAGAATGACACGTAGTAAAAACCTGGGAATTTATACAGAATCGCTGGTGATTATATCAGCGAGGTCAGAGATGCCAACCGTGAAATTTCCAGGTGCGGCAGCAGGCGGCTGTCTGCCGCGTGCATCAGGTCGGCATTTTCCGGCCTGAGCCAGCAGGCCTGCATACCACAGCGGATCGCCCCGGCCACGTCGGTGGTCAGATCGTCGCCCACGTGCAGGATCTCCCCGATCGGCAGATTCAGCTTTTCCGCCGCCAGAAGATACATATCGCTGAACGGCTTGGAGCGGCCGTCCGGGCCGGCGCGCAGCACAAATTTAAAATAGTCGCCCAGACCAAACAGCTCAGGCTGGGCGTTGCCGTTGGTGATCGCCACCAGCGGCCACTTTGCGGCAAGCCGCTTCAGCGTGTCGTGGGTGGCCTGCGGCACCTCCACCCGGCTGCGCCATTTCGCAAAATTTACCGCCGCCGCGTTGGCCCCCGCCTCCGCCTCCGCCGCCGACAGCCCGGCGTTCAGCATCGCGCGCTCAACCGTACGCCAGCGCCAGCGGGTGACGTCGTGGTAAATGTCCGGCTCCGCCTCGCGCACCGCGTGGCGCAGGCGCTGCAGATCGGCATTCTGCAGGGTACGCAGCGCCGGATGATAGTTCTGCACAAAGGCAAGCGCCTCCTGCTCGGTGCGCAGGATAACCGGACGGTTATCATACAGCGTATCGTCGAGATCGAAGGTGAGAGCAGCAATCTGGCCCGTTGGCCGGTAAAAACGCATTATTTCCCCCGTTTGGCGCGCGGATGCGCCGCATCGTACACCGCAGCAAGCCGTTGAAAATCAAGATGAGTATAGATTTGCGTGGTGGAGAGGTTGGCGTGGCCCAGCAGCTCCTGGACGCCGCGCAGATCGCCGCTTGACTCCAGCATATGCGTGGCGAAGGAGTGGCGCAGCTTATGGGGATGGACATGGCTGTTCAGCCCCTGCCTGATCCCCCATTCCGCAAAGCGCTTCTGCACATTGCGCGCGGAGATCCGCTTGCCCAGCTTCGAGAGAAACAGCGCGTCGTCATCGCTGCCGAACAGGCCGCGCAGATCCAGCCAGCGCGCGATCCACTCCACCGCATTGCGGCCGATGGGCAGGCGGCGCTCTTTGCTGCCTTTTCCCATCACCCACACCTCGCCGGAGTCGAGATCCAGATGTTTACTATCCAGCCCCACCAGCTCGGACAGACGCAGCCCGGCGCCGTACATCACCTCCAGCATCGCCCGATCGCGCACGGCGAGCGGATCGTTGAGGTCGATATCCAGCAGGCGATTGACATCGTCCACGTCAATATTTTTTGGCAGATGGCGCGACGCTTTTGGCGCGGGAACGCCTTTTGCCGGGTTAGCCTTCAGCTCGCCCCGGGAGACCAGCCAGTCAAAAAAGCTGCGCAGGGCGGAAAGGCGCAGCGCCAGGCTGGCGGGGCTCAGCCCCTGGCGGCGGGCGTGCACCGCAAAACTGCGCACCATCGCCACGTCACACTGTTGCCAGCTTCTCAGGCCCCGCTCTCCGGCCAGAGCGATCATGGCGTCAAGCTGACGCCGGTAGCTGAGCAGAGTCATCGGGCTGAGCTGACGCTCGACGCTAAGGTAGCGCAAAAAGCGCGTAACGGCCGTGGAGAGATCCGTCATACCCGTTCTATCCATCGCTCAATCAGAGCCGGCAGCATTCTGGCGATCTCCTGCAGCAGCAGCGTGCCCTGCCCCGGCTGATAGTGATGAGCGTCGCGGCTGTAAAAGAGGAGCACCCCAAGCTCGCCTTCGCGCCCAAGCATCGATATCGCCACCGAGCCGATCGCCTTCGCCTCCGGCAGCATCACCAGCAGCTCCGGGCCATTGAGCGGCCCGAGATAGTGCTGCTTCTGCCCCAGCCGCTGAATACGCAGCGGCTCAAAGGCCTGGCGGCTGAGAGCCAGGTGGGTATAGCTTGACGGCGCGCCCAGACGCCAGCGGTCCGGGAACAGGCGGATCGTCGCACCGGCCAGCCCCAGCTCCCGCGCCCAGCGGTGAAAACGCATCAGCATATCGTCCAGGCTGTCGGCCGTCGCCATGCGGCTTTGCAGACTCAGCAGACGATAAAACAGGCTTTCGTTGGCACCGGCCTGCTCCACCAGCAGCGACATATTTTCTTCAAGCTGATGAATATGGTTGCGCGCGCGGGCCAGATGCCACTCCACCAGCGAAACCGAGCCGCGCACCGGATGAGGGACGCGAATCGCCTCTACGGCGCGCGCGTTGCGGATAAAAAACTCAGGATTTTTCAACAGATAATCGACCACAGCCCGGTCATCAAGCGCCATCTGCACTTCCTGTAGCTCTTCCTCTGACCGTTTCATAGATGAATAAATCCGTCATAAACGTGCGCCGCCGGACCGGTCATATACAGCGGATGACCCGGCCCTTTCCAGGCGATATCCAGGCGTCCACCCGGCAGCTCCACGCGCACCTCTGCGGCCAGCAGCCCCTGCTGAATACCAACCGCCACCGCCGCGCACGCGCCGCTGCCGCAGGCCTGCGTTTCACCGGCTCCACGCTCGTAGACGCGCAGGCGAACCAGCTCACGTTTTACGACCTGCATAAAGCCGATATTGGCGCGCTCCGGAAAGCGTTCGTGGCTTTCCAGCACCGGCCCCAGCGTTTCCACCGCCGCCGTCGCCACGTCATCAACCTGAATCACACAGTGCGGGTTACCTATTGAGACCACGCCGCACAGGATCGTCTGCTCGGCCGCGCGCATAATATAGGTCTTCTCCGCTTTGTTG
Organism: Intestinirhabdus alba; assembly: GCF_009711095.1. Lineage (GTDB taxonomy): Bacteria > Pseudomonadota > Gammaproteobacteria > Enterobacterales > Enterobacteriaceae > Intestinirhabdus > Intestinirhabdus alba. Next base: position 44,847 of record NZ_WMJZ01000021.1, on the reverse strand, counting down.
GCGCGAAAAGGCACCTGCGAAGGCTCAAAGTTCGGTTCGCCCATGTTGACTCTGACCAGGTCGTTATCCGTTACGCTCAGCACCATCCGGCCGTTGGCGGTACTGACGCGAATATCACGCCTGTTGGTCAACCCCTTCAGGCGGACAAAGCGAGCGAAACAGCGGGCACCATTGCCGCACTGCGACACTTCGCTACCGTCAGCGTTGAAGATGCGGTAGTGAAAGTCCAGTTCCGGATCGTAGGGAGGCTCAACCACCAGAAGCTGGTCAAAGCCGACGCCCAGATGCCTGTCGGACAGGCGACGGATCAGCTCTGGTGAAAAAAAGACGTTCTGCGTTACCGCGTCAACGACCATAAAATCGTTGCCAAGGCCATGCATTTTAGAGAACTGCATTATTTACTCCGTTCACGCGGGGGACAGAAGCCGACCGTCAGTAGTTCACCTGGGAAGGACCCTCTCCCGTTGCGCGATCGTTCCTGTCCGGCACCGTTGACTGCGTCTGCGTATCAACTTTTTGCGTCGGCGGCGGCGCGTTTTTATCGGCCGGCGGGAAATAGAGCGGCCCCTTCAGCCCACAGCCCGTCAGGCTGAACAGAGTAAAAAGGACAGCGAGTGCCTGGAACACATTTTTCATGGTGGATTGCCCGTAAGTTCATGCTTTCTGTTTCTATCATCGCAGGAGAAGAGGTAAAAGCAAGAGTTTGGCTACAAACAGCCCGGTGATTTCTCCTGAGCCCTCCTGCAGGCCCACTCTTTGACGGCGACAAAAGCGATTTGTTCAGCGCCGATGCCGACGGTCGCCCGCCGCGACAGATACATCCAAAATGATTTTACGTTTATACTGCCGTCATCGCTAAACCACGAGAAATGACAATGAACGACAGTGAATTCCACCGCCTTGCCGATCGGCTGTGGCTGACCATCGAAGAGCGTCTGGATAGCCGGGACTCTGACCAGGATATCGACTGTGAAATCAACGGCGGCGTATTAACCATCACCTTTGAGAACGGCAGCAAAATCATTATTAATCGTCAGGAACCACTGCACCAGGTGTGGCTGGCTACCAAACAGGGCGGCTACCACTTCGATCTGCAGGGCGACGAATGGATCTGCGACCGCAGCGGCGAAACCTTCTGGGATCTGCTGGAACGGGCGGCAACGCAGCAGGCGGGGGAAGCGGTGAGCTTCCGTTAAGCGTTACGGCCGGGCGGGTGATACACGGCCTGACCGGCGCTCGCTACGAAAAATATTGCTGTAACAGCGGCGCGTCGTGGTCCGGGCTTACCGGTGCCGCGGCGTCCATCGCCTGCGAGCGGAACGGGATCACCTGTTCGCGCCCGTCGTTTTTTACAATCTGGTAAAACTGCGGCAGGTTGAAGTTGATAAAGCTGGAGCCATAGGTAAAGCGATCGTGGGACGAGGAGTAGAAGCGACTGACGTCGCGCACCAGCTCCTCTTTGCTGCCCTCGCAGTGGTGATAGACCTCCGCCCGGTTGCTCTCGTCAAGAATATAGATATTAAAGCCCTTCCGATCGCCGGTCTCTTCGAAGAAGAACTGGATAATCCCTTCGCTGGCGAAGCCATCGACAACCGACGGCAGCTGCACATGATTGGTCTCTACCTGTACCGACAGGCCGTGCAGCTTGTTGTGTGAAATGGCTCCGTAAAACTCAATGGCGTTTTCCAGCTTTTGTACCGATACGTTCAGGCGCTCAAAGAACAATCCCCAGGTCTGGCCGGAGACGCGCAGCGCCTTAAAGCGACCGGTTTCCTGGCGGGTGCTGGAGAGACGCAGATCGATACACTCAGACACCAGCTGCTGCACGCGGGTACGGATCAGGCCGCGCAGATGCTGGCTGTAGCAGAACACCTCCACGCTATCCGGCGGCGCGGCATCCTGGTGCATCTTGCCGAGAATGGTCTTCAGCGCTTCGATCATCGCCTGCTCGCCGTTGAAGTGCAGGGTGCGGACCTCGTTCCACGAGTTGCGGTACAGCAGGTCCACGCTGCCCACCAGGCAGTTCTGCGCTTCGCCGAAGCTGAACACGTCCAGCTTGCGGAAGTCGAAGTGAACCACCTGATTGCGGAACGCCGTCGTCGGATCGTATTCGAGGTTAACGATAATCGCCAGGTGGCGTATTTCGCACGGGCTGTAGAGCGCTTTCGGCGTCGGCGCGGGCAGCCGCAGCGGGAAATGGTGCGACACGTCGGCCACCATCTCCTGCAGCTTCGGCAGATCGACAACCCCGTTGCCCTTAATAAACAGGTGGGTGCGCGAGGTCAACAGGCCGTTAAACCAGGCCCAGGCCACCAGTTTATTCAGGTAGCGGTTATATTCCAGCGGCTGGTGGCTGACGATGGAGTCCATATTCGGCGCGCGGTTGTACAGATACCAGCCTGAACGGTTGGCCCGGCCCGCCGGCACGTGGATAAAGGTCAGATTCGGCTCAGAGAGATCCGGTGAAATTTGCGGATTCACCAGCGTGACCTTGCCCGGCAGGGCTTCAAATGCGGCGTACAGCTTGCGGGTAAGCACGCCGATATCCTGCGGGCTGGCGCTGACGCTGAGGTTATTGCGACGGGCAAAGCGGATCAGGTTACGGTAGCTCTGCATCATGGCGTCGAGCAGCTCGTTGTGCGCTTCGCGCACCCGATCGATCTTCCAGTTGGCGCGGTTATCGAGCATCGCCAGGCGTTCGTCGTCCCAACCCCACTCGCTTACCAGCTGGCTTAGCACTTCGCGACGCCAGCCAACGCAGGCGCGCTCGCGGCTCAGCTTTTCGCAAACTTTCAGGTAGAAGCAGCGACGCACCAGATCGAGGCGCGTCGGATCGTCAATCGCCGTCAGGTATTCAGTAACGCGCTCCAGCATCATGCAGTAGGGATCGAGACCGAACGAAACGATTTCGCCGTCGTGCAGGCGCTGTTTGATATCCTTCGCCAGCAGGCGCGGATTAGGGTATTCCCAGGAGTAGGCCTCCAGCAGCAGCGTCTTCAGCACCGCCTTATAGGGCGAGTCGATGCTCTTATAGAGCTGCCAGAGGCTGGCACCGAAATACTCTTCGGCAGAGAGCGAGCTTAAGCCCCCCAGATCCAGCCACTCGTTCGGCGTCAGCACCCCCTGCGCGTAGAGCTTCATGACGTAATCATCGTAATGCTCTTCTTCACCGCCCGGCACCATATTCCACAGAATACGCTTGCCGGCGAGACGCACGGCGGTGCGATAAAACTCATCGAGCAGCAGAATATGCTGCGTAGAGCCGCAGTCTTCGCCGCCCAGGCTGCCGCTCTCATTATGGCGAAAACGATTTTCGTCGATCAGGAAAAAGCTGACCTCCACCCCCAGCGAGGCGGCCCAGCTCTCCAGCAGGCTGCATTTTTGCTGCAGCAGCTGGCGCTCTTCGCCATCGAGCCAGGACTGGTGGCAAACCCAGATATCGAGGTCCGATGAACAGCTCTGCCCCACCGACGAGGTGCTGCCCATGGTGTAAACGCCGGTAATCGGCAGCTCGCCCGTGGGCGGGTCCTGCGGCGTCAGGCCGCGGTGCAGCTCCAGCTCGTTCAGGTAGTGGCGTTGAGTTTCATCAGGCGTGTAAAGGCAAATGCCTCTGGGAACGTTACCGTCAAGGTAGCCAGGCATCAGCGGGTGGTGATAGTGCAATAATGTTGGCAGTAAACTGTATACCTGCTGGAAAGCAGGCCCCATCGCGGCAAGCGCGCGATCAACGCGCAGCTGATTAATGGCATCCAGTCTCTGTTTCAGAGTCTCAATATAGAGGTACAAGACGTATCGCCTGATGTTGCTACCCGTCATGCTGACGATGGCCGACACGCCGCCTTCACCATTCGGGATAAACCGTATGTCAAAAAAACCGTTACCTTTTCTCGTTGGTATCCGTCAGGATAACGACGAAAAAATGGTCTAAAACGTGATCAATTTAACACCTTGCTCATTGACCGTAAAGAAAGATGCACTACATAGCAGTGTAGCACCGTTCGCTGCGCGTAAATTCCTTAATACGATCGGGCCATCTGACGCGATTATCCGCCGATAGAGCACCCTGTCCCTTACTCACCTTTGACCGTAACACTGCCATCGTAATGGCAAGGATGTTAGGATGGTCCATGATTGATAATGACGGTAACAAGCATGTTAGACAATGTTTTAAGAATTGCCACACGCCAAAGCCCGCTGGCTCTCTGGCAGGCACATTATGTCAAAGACGCCCTGATCGCGCATCACCCCGGGCTGGCCGTGGAGCTGGTGCCAATGGTAACGCGCGGCGACGTAATTCTTGATACTCCGCTGGCAAAGGTCGGCGGCAAGGGTTTGTTTGTGAAGGAACTGGAGGTGGCGCTGCTGGAAAATCGCGCGGATATCGCCGTTCACTCCATGAAGGATGTCCCGGTTGAGTTCCCCGAGGGGCTGGGCCTGGTCACCATCTGCCAGCGCGAAGATCCGCGCGACGCCTTTGTCTCTAACCGCTACGCCAGCCTGGACGAGCTGCCGGCGGGCAGCGTCGTCGGCACCTCCAGCCTGCGCCGTCAGTGCCAGCTGGCCGAACGCCGTCCGGATCTGGTGATTCGCTCCCTGCGCGGTAACGTCGGCACCCGCCTGAGCAAGCTGGACAACGGCGATTACGACGCCATTATCCTGGCGGCAGCGGGCCTGAAGCGCTTAAATCTTGAATCGCGGATCCGCTGTGCGCTGTCCCCGGAAGTCTCTCTTCCCGCCGTAGGACAGGGCGCGGTTGGCATTGAGTGCCGCCTCGACGACGCGCGCACCCGGGCGCTGCTGGCCCCGCTAAACCACCATGAGACCGCGCTGCGCGTCAGGGCCGAACGCGCCATGAATACCCGCCTCGAAGGCGGCTGCCAGGTGCCGATCGGCAGCTATGCCGAAATCCTTAACGGCGAGCTATGGCTTCGGGCGCTGGTGGGCGCGCCGGACGGCGCGCTGATGGTGCGCGGTGAGCGCCGCGGCTCGCCGGAAAACGCGGAGCAGATGGGCGTATCGCTGGCGGAAGAGCTGCTGAACAACGGCGCGCGAGCCATTCTGACTGAGATTTATAACGGAGAAGCGCCCGCATGAGTATCCTGGTCACCCGCCCGTCTCCCGCCGGGGAAGAGTTAGTGAGCCGTCTGCGCGCACTGGGGCAGGTGGCCTGGAGCTTCCCGCTTATTGAGTTTACGCCGGGCCGCGAGCTGGCCGCGCTGGCCGGGCATCTCACAACGCTGGGCGAAGGCGATCTGCTGTTTGCCCTGTCAAAGCAGGCGGTCTCTTTCGCGGATGCCCGGCTACGGCAGGAGGAGCGGCGCTGGCCCGCGTCGCCTCGTTATTTCGCCATTGGCCGCACAACCGCCCTGGCGCTACATGCCGTCAGCGGATGCGATATTCTCTGGCCTCAGGATCGGGAAATCAGCGAAGTCTTGCTACAATTACCTGAATTACAAAATATTGCAGGCAAACGCGCGCTGATTTTACGTGGCAACGGCGGGCGCGAGCTGCTGGGTGAAACCCTGGCGGAACGCGGTGTCGAAGTGAATTTTTGTGAATGTTATCAACGCAGTGCAAAATACTACGATGGTGCGGAAGAGGCGATGCGCTGGCAGACTCGCGGCGTGACGACGGTGGTCGTCAGCAGCGGCGAAATGCTGCAGCAGCTCTGGTCGCTGATCCCGCAGTGGTATCGCGAGCACTGGTTACTACGCTGTCGGCTGCTGGTCGTCAGTGAGCGTCTGGTGCACCTCGCCCGGGAACTGGGCTGGCAAGATATTAAGGTCGCTGATAACGCCGACAACGATGCGCTGCTGCGCGCATTACAATAACTCTCATAGACGGGAAGCCATAATGACGGAACAAGAAAAATCCTCCGCCGTGGTTGAAGAGACCAGGGAGGCCGTGGTTACCACACCACAGCCAGTCACCGCTGAAAAGAAAAGTAACAACGCCGCCGCGCTAGTGCTCAGCGCCGTCGCCATTGCCATTGCTCTGGCAACCGGCGTCGGGCTATACGGCTGGGGAAAACAGCAGGTGTCGGCGCAAGTCGTTACCGCCACTACGCTCGCTAACCAGCTGACCGTATTACAGAAGGAGCAGATCAATCAGAAAGCCGAGCTGGAAGGCGTTATCCAACGGCAGGCCGCGCAGTTAGCTGAGGCAAATCGTCAGCAGACGGCGCTGGTGAAGCAGTTGGATGAGATGCAGCAAAAGGTGGCCGCCATCTCCGGCAGCGACGCGAAAACCTGGCTGCTGGCGCAGGCCGATTTCCTGGTGAAGCTTGCCGGACGCAAGCTATGGAGCGATCGGGACGTCACCACCGCCGCGGCGCTGCTGAAAAGCGCTGACGCCAGCCTGGCGGAGATGAACGATCCCAGCCTGATCGCCACCCGCAGCGCCATCGCCAACGATATCGCCAGCCTCTCCTCCGTGGTCCAGGTCGACTACGACGGCATGATCCTCAAGGTCAACCAGCTCTCCAACCAGGTGGATGACCTGCGCCTGGCCGACAATGATTCCGACGATTCGCCGATGGATGCCGACAGCACCGAGCTTTCCAGCTCGATCCGCGAATGGCGCGTCAATTTACAAAAGAGCTGGCAGAGCTTTATGGACAGCTTTATCACCATTCGCCGCCGCGATGACACCGCCGTGCCGCTGCTGGCACCGAATCAGGACATCTACCTGCGGGAGAATATTCGTTCCCGCCTGCTGATTGCCGCGCAGGCGGTGCCGCGTCATCAGGAAGAGACCTGGCGCCAGGCGCTGGATAATGTCTCTACCTGGGTGCGCGCCTACTACGACACCGCTGATTCAACCACTAAAACCTTCCTTGAGGAGGTGGATAAACTGAGTCAGCAAAGCATCTCAATGGATCTGCCGGAAACGCTGCAGAGCCAGGCGCTGCTTGAGAAGCTGGTACAAACCCGCGTACGCAATCTGCTGGCGCAGCCGGCGGCCGATCGTCAGGCGGAGCCGACAACGCCGGCTGCCGCGCCGCAGGGAGAATAATGATGCTGAAAGTATTATTGCTCTTTGTGCTGCTGCTGGCAGGCATCGTGGTTGGCCCGATGATTGCGGGCCACCAGGGTTACGTGCTTATCCAGACCGACAGCTACAACATTGAAACCAGCGTCACCGGACTGACGATTATCCTGATCCTCGCGCTGGTGGTATTGTTCGCCATTGAGTGGCTGCTGCGCCGTCTTTTCCGTACCGGTGCCCACACCCACGGCTGGTTTGTCGGGCGTAAGCGCCGCCGCGCGCGCAAACAGACCGAGCAGGCGCTGCTGAAGCTGGCGGAAGGCGATTATCAACAGGTCGAAAAGCTGATGGCGAAAAACGCCGATCACGCGGAACAGCCGGTGGTGAACTATCTGCTGGCCGCCGAAGCCGCCCAGCAGCGCGGCGATGAAGCGCGCGCCAATCAGCACCTGGAACGCGCGACAGAGCTTGCCGACAACGACACCATTCCGGTAGAAATTACCCGCGTTCGCCTGCAGCTCGCCCGCAATGAAGACCACGCCGCGCGCCACGGCGTGGACCGGCTGCTGGAGGTCACGCCGCGTCATCCGGAAGTGCTGCGTCTGGCGGAGCAGGCCTATATTCGCACCGGGGCCTGGAGTTCGCTGCTTGACATCATTCCCTCCATGGCGAAAGCTAACGTCGGCGATGAAGCGCATCGCGATATGCTGGAGCAGCAGGCGTGGATTGGCCTGATGGATCAGGCGCGCGCCGATGGGGGCAGCGAAGGTCTGCGCGCCTGGTGGAAAAACCAGAGCCGTAAGACCCGCCATCAGGTCGCGCTGCAGGTCGCCATAGCGGAGCACCTGATCGAATGCGACGACCACGATATGGCGCAGCAAATTATCATCGACGGTCTGAAGCGCCAGTATGACGATCGCCTGCTGCAGCCGATTGTTCGCCTGAAAACGAACGATCCGGAACAGTTGGAAAAGGTGCTGCGCCAGCAGATTAAAAACGTCGGCGATCGCCCGCTGTTATGGAGCACGCTCGGCCAGTCGTTGATGAAGCACGGCGAATGGCAGGAGGCGACCGTCGCCTTCCGCGCCGCCCTGAAGCAGCGCCCGGACGCTCATGACTACGCCCGTCTTGCCGATGCGCTTGACCGGCTGCACCAGCCGGAAGAGGCCGCCTCGATGCGCCGCGACGGCCTGATGCTGACGCTACAGAACAACCCGCCACAGTAATATTAAGCCTGATAAGGTCGCTCTGGCCTCCTTATCAGGCGTGATGTTTGCACGGTATTAAAGGAGCGTCCACCGCCCTGGTGCTCCAACTCTCGTTCCGGTTTAGCATCTTTTTCTGCTGATTGTCAGCGCCTTGCTGAGCGGGTTAACGGTCTCTTTTTTCCGCGACGGAAATCCGTTAACACCGTACGCGATCGGGTACAGCCCTCAACGCCCAGCCGATAACGCCGGAGCGCCGTAAAAAACGCTTTATTGAGGCATAAAAAAACGCCTGCTCCATCAGGGCAGGCGTCAAAACAGGTCTGTATGACAACTTAAAGAGGTGCTTCACTCAACGTTATGTCCATGGTGTCTGATGAGGCCGAAGCGACATCTGTCAGTGGACGATAAGCACCGTAAACGGCTCTGCATCATTCCTGGGTTTATGAGGCACGGAGGCGAACATAAGAGATGGAATGAGCATCTACAGCAAGATTATTGCACATTGCGTGCCAAATTTGCACTATAAAAATTCGTATTCGGACTTTTTACTTTACTGTGAAATCAGCGGGTTACCGACGACTTGCGCCCTTTTCCCCTGCAGACGAGGCCGGCGTGTCGCCGTCAGGAGACAACTCTACGGGACTGGAATTAATAGCTTTAATATCAAAGAGTTAACTGTCACCCGCTGGCGACAATCGAAGCAGGCGCTTGTCTCCATCAGACAACGCCGGAAGGCGGCAGAAAACAAAAAACCCCGCGCAAGCGGGGTTCAAAATTGGTCGGCGAGAGAGGATTCGAACCTCCGACCCACTGGTCCCAAACCAGTTGCGCTACCAAGCTGCGCTACTCGCCGATGTACTGCTTTTTTGAATTTCTAGTTCAATTCATTAAGTCGTGGTGCGAGGGGGGGGACTTGAACCCCCACGTCCGTAAGGACACTAACACCTGAAGCTAGCGCGTCTACCAATTCCGCCACCTTCGCGTATCACAACTTTTAAAATGGGGTGGCTAATGGGACTCGAACCCACGACAACTGGAATCACAATCCAGGGCTCTACCAACTGAGCTATAGCCACCACTGATAATCATTTTTTACGCGGTATTGAAACCACCGCAGCTCCAGCACCGTAGACAATATGGTGCGCCCGACAGGATTCGAACCTGAGACCTCTGCCTCCGGAGGGCAGCGCTCTATCCAGCTGAGCTACGGGCGCTTAGCGCCGTTGCGGGGGTGGATAATACGGACTTCACCCCCGACTGTCCAGTGCCTTTTTCAATAAAATGCGCATTTGGTTACGCTTTGCGCATTTTAACGCTTACCCCTCCGGCCGGTGGGTTGCCTCACGGCGAGTAAGTCCGAAAAGGCGGTAAAAAAGCGTCACGGCAAGGAGGAAAAGAATGCCAACATACAGCGACATACGGGTATCGTCATTAAAATACATCCCGATTAAGACGCACGCCAGGAAGGCCATTGTCAGCCAGTTCATCCAGGGAAACAGAATAGAGCGGAAGGGATGATCGGCGAGCGCCTGCCTGTGCGCACGACGGAACCGCAGCTGGCTAATCAGGATCACAAACCACGGCACCATCCCCGGCAGTACGCTGGCGCTGTAGACATATACGAACACCCGCTGCGGGTCGGGAATAATATAGTTAAGGCATGAGCCAATCAGCAGGATCAGAATCGACAGCGCCACGCCCACCACCGGCACACCATGACGGGAGACCTTCGCCACCGCCGTCGGCAGCTGGCGGTTTTTCGCCAGCGCGTAGAGCATCCGCCCGCAGCTGTACATTCCGCTGTTACAGCCGGAGAGCGCGGCGGTCAGCACGACAAAATTAATGATGCCCGCCGCAGCGGTGATGCCAATCCTGGCGAAGGTCAGCACAAACGGGCTGCCGCTGCTGCCAATCTCATTCCACGGAAAGAGGGTGACGATAACAAAGATCGCCCCCACGTAGAAAATCAAGATACGCCACAGCACCTTACCCACCGCGCTGCGCAGCGTCACCTGCGGATTTTTCGCCTCCCCGGCGGTGATGCCGATCAGCTCCACGCCCTGATAGGAGGCCACCACGATACACAGCGCAGTGAAGAATCCTTTCCAGCCTCCGGCAAAAAAGCCGCCGTGCCCGGTCAGATTGTCAAAGCCGATGGCCTGACCGCCGTTGCCAAAGCCGAAGAAAATCACCCCCAGCCCGATGACGATCATCACAATAATGGTGGTCACTTTGATCATCGCAAACCAGAATTCGATTTCGCCATACAGCCGCACCGCCGCCAGGTTAGCCAGCGCCACCAGCCCGACGGCAATCAGCGCGGGAATCCACTGCGCCATCTCCGGAAACCAGAACTGCACGTAAACGCCAATGGCGGTGATTTCTGAAATCCCCACCGCCATCCACATAAACCAGTACGACCAGGCGGTGAGATAGCCAAAAAAGGGGCTCATATAGCGATGCGCATACACGGCGAACGAGCCGGTCACCGGCTCCAGAAACAGCATCTCGCCCATCGAGCGCATAATAAAAAAGACGAACAGCCCGGCGAGAATATAGGCCAACAGCACCGACGGCCCCGCCCACTTCAGGGTACTGGCGGCCCCCATAAACAGCCCGACGCCGATGGTGCCGCCAAGGGCAATCAATTCGATATGACGAGCCTCCAGCCCACGCTGAAGCTCAGATTTGTTCTCTGCCATAGATCCTCTGTGTTGTTTGCAAGCGTTCCGGCAGCGCCGGTTATTGTTATGGTGACGTTCTATTGTTGCGAATAGTTTCTTAAATTTGGCTAAATGGCAAACTAAGCATTAAAAAATATCGTTATGGCGAAGAAAGCAGCAGATATGTAGGGTAGCAGGCGGCATATTAAGCTGTATGCGCTACCTGCGCACAAAAAAGGGGTATCAGATATCGCCGGTATAGTGCCAGCGCAGATAGCGCAACAGGCGCAGCTGTCGGGTAAGGCGGCTCGGCTGGCAGAGCAGGCGATAGAGCCACTCCAGCCCCAGCTTTTGCCATGCCTTCGGCGCGCGCTTTACGTGACCGGTAAAAACGTCGTAGGTTCCGCCCACGCCCATGTACAGCGCGTGAGCATGCACCCGCCGACAGTCGCGCATAAAAATTTCCTGCTTTGGCGAGCCCATCGCCACCGTGACAATCTGCGCGCCGCTGGCATGAATACGTTCGAACAGCTCCCGACGCTGCTCCGGGGTAAAGTAGCCATCCTGGCTGCCAACGATGTTAACCTGCCACTGCGCGCGCAGCTTTGCTACGGTCTGCGCCAGCACCTCCGGCCTGCCGCCGACCAGAAACACCGGCGTACCCTCTTTGCCCGCTCGCGCCATCAGCGCCTCCCACAGATCGGCACCCGCCACCCGTGAGATCTGCGCATGGGGAAACTTTTTCCGCACCGAACGCACCACGCTGATACCGTCAGCATATTTAAACTCGGCGGCGTCGATAAGCGCCCGGACCTCCGGGCTATCCTCCGCCGTCAGCATCTTCTCGGCGTTGATCGCCACCAGCGTCCCCTGCCGCAGCCCTCCGGCAAACAGGTAATTAAGCGCGTGCTGCATATCGCGCCAGCCAATCAGCTGCAGGCCGCGCAGCGCGTAAACCGGTGCCGTTGTGTTATCTGTCATGACTCACCTTCAACCTGCGACCGGGGCAGGTTTTTAATGCGTTTATGGATCAGCCCGGCGCTGTCAAAAAGCCAGTACAGCAGCTTCGCCATCAGCAGCGCGGCACCGAAGATGACCAGAAAAAAGATCACCCGTGAGACAAAGGAATCCAGTCCTTCACGCGCCAGCACGATCATATTAAAGATGGCACCGAAGCAGAAGCTGTGCAAAATCGCCGCCTTATAGCGGTTGGTTTCACGGTTGCCCAGCGCATAGAGCCAGTCAAACCACTTAATAATTAGCCCAACCACCACCGCCCCGAGCGGAATAAACGGCGCGCCGCCCATTACCACCAGCGAACCAATCAGCGTCGGGGAGATGGCCAGACCGGAATGGTTGTTCAGCACCTCCCAGGTAAAGTAGTTGGCGGCGTTCAGCACCATAGCCGGCCTTCCCGGCCACAGCCAGGAAGGAATAAAAACGTAAAAATCGCGGACAATCGGAGCCAGCCCCTGAAATTCGATCTGGTCATAGTTTTGCAGCAGCAGCGCCAGATTCTCCCACGGCGAGAAGGTGTCGCGGGTAAGATAGAGGAACGTATAAAACGCCTCGTCGCCGCTGACGTTCAGGCCGTAACGCTTAAGCGCCAGCCAGAACATGCCGACAATACCCAGCCCTCCCGCCACCGCCAGCATCCACAGGGAGATCCAGCCGCGAATAATGCCGATAAACAGGAAGATAGCGAAGGCGATGATAATATTAGCCCGCGTACCGCCGACGATAATATAGGTCAGCAGGCCAAAGGCGACGGTGCTGACCAGGAAAAACAGCCACGCTTTGCCGTCCTGGCGCAGGAAATAAACCACCAGCATCGCCGGGATAAAAAAGTAGAAGAAGCGCTTCAGCGCCACCCCGGAAACTTCGCTGGAAAAAATCTGGCTGTAGGAGTGCAGCCGGAACAGCAGAAAGCCGTTGTGCATAAAGAAGATGCCAACGCTCACCAGCGCAATACCCATCAGAATAAGCCAGGTTAAATGGGTCTCCACCCGGTTCATGGTAAACAGCGGCCGCCGCGCCGCGCCGCCCTCCCGCCTGCCTAAGCGAGTTTTCCAGGTGACGTAATAAACGGCATAGAAACCGACGGCGGAGAGCAGCGCCTGCAGCAGAATTTCCGGCGGCGCAACGCCGACGTCAAAGCGAAACACCAGCAGGCTGGTTAACGGAAAGCCGAAGAAAAAAGTCAGCAAAAACAGCAGGGAGAAGAAAACGTTGAAATTAAAGCGTACCCGGCGAAACTCAAACCAGGTCAGCGTGGCAATAAACAGGGTCGACAGCAGCCAGACCACAAACAGGCCGCTAAACTGCATCAGGCTCATATTTCCTCCCCGGCGGCAATCCGCAGCGCCCGGAGCCAGGGCTGCAGATAGTTCGGGCTGAAGAAGGCGATAGCGCTTTTATCCACCGACGCCAGCTGACGCCGGGCCTCGCGCACCACCTGCTCGTTCAGCGTATCGCCGGTGAACAGCACCGGCAGCTGCTGCTCCACCATATCCTGCCAGAAGGGGTTTTCCCGGTTGAGTACGCACGGTATGCCCGCCTGGATCAGCAGACACAAGGTGCCGATTCCCTGCTGGCGAGCAAAGATAAAGTAGCCCAGATCGCAGCGCCGAAGCAGCGCCAGATAGGCGTCAAACTCCAGCTTTTCACCGAGAATCTGCAGATTTTCCGGGCTGAACAGCGCCAGACCGGCCTCGCGCACTGCGTTAATATAGGCTTCGTTATTTGCCGGATAGCCCATCGGGACCACCACGTTTACCGTGTCGCCAAACTGCTGATGCACCGCGCGCAGCGCGGCAATGTGCTCGTTGCTGCGATCGCCGGAATTGCCGACCAGAATGGTTAATTTTCCCGTCGGCTGACGCTCATCAGCCAGGTTATTAAGGGACGGGTCCATCCGCGTCGGGAAGTAGAGCAGCTCGCCGCGCACCTTTGGCTGTCGCCGGGCCAGATAGCTGAGATCGCCCCGGGTGGCGAACGCACAGCCAACGCGGCGTTGCGCCATGCGGCGGAGCGGATAAAAGAGTCTGAACCTCAGGCCGCCGGAGACCTCATACAGATCGGCCCCCCAGGCGTGCCAGAAGAACTGCCCGGGCTTGATGCCGCCGCTGAGCAGCGCCAGCCACAGGCCGGCGTTGAACTGGCCGTGGAAGAAGAAGCGCTGCTGACGATTAGCTTTAGCAAGGGCGATGACCGCCGCCGCCAGCGCCTTTTTTCCGGCGTAAAAGCGCAGCGACAGTGCCGGACAGTCGGCGCTAAGCCCCGTGTCCTTGCCGGCAACCATAAACACGCGAGCATGTTCGCTGGTGGCGGCAAGGGCGTCATTAAAAAACCGTAGCACGGTTTGATTATGGTGTGGGATATCCGATCCCAGTACGTGTATCAGAACAGTCATGCCCGCCTACGCCAGAGTAAAAATACGCCACAACAGAGAGAGAAATAGACGATATAAGTCGCCATATAGGCCTGCGCCGCGCCCAGCGCGCCGTGCAGCGGGATCAGCCAGTGGGCAAAGGCCGTCAGCAGCACAAACTGGCCAATTTCCGCCAGGATATAGAACCGCAGCGACGCTTTGGCAATAACCAGATAGCCGAAAACGTACGCCCCCACCTTCAGCACGTCCCCGACCAGTTGCCAGGCGAAGAGATCGCGCATGGCGGTAAATTTATCGGAGAACAGCAGCCAGATGGCAAAATCCCGCAGCAGCCAGACGGCAAAGCCAACCGCCGCCACCGTCGGCAAAACGAACTTCAGCGACTTCACCACCTCACGGGTAATCGCGCGTTTTTCCGTCAGGCGCGACAGGGTGGGCAGTAGATAAACGCTGAACGAGGCGGTAATAAACTGTAGCCAGGCATCGGAAATGCTGCTCACCCCCTGCCAGATGCCGACGTCGTCCCAGCCGTAGCGCTCCGCCAGCAGATTTCGCATCATAACGTAGGCCAACGGCAGCGTTACGGAGGTAATGAGCGCCATCAGGGTAAATTTACTGAGCTGCCCCGCCAGGCCATTATCCCATGACGGCCGCAGGTCGCGCAGCGGGATCGCCCCGCGCTTAACCAGTATCGCCGTCGCAGGCACGACGACCAGGGCGGGCACCAGCGCCATGCCAAGCAGCGCCCCCTCGTAGCCGCCCAGGCGGAAGCAGACGTACCAGGCGATCACCCCCACCAGGCTGCCGATAATCAGGGACAGCGCATTGCCCACGGCGTCGCGAAAGCCCTTCATCAGCGCCAGCAGCAGGTTAGCCCACGCGATCCCCATCTGCACCAGCGCCACCAGCCGCACCAGCCCCTGGTAGTGAGAATGCCCGAACAGCCCCTGGCTGATGGGCGCTGCCGCCAGCAGGAAGATGAGCGCCAGCAGGGTGGAGAATCCCAGCACTATCGCCGAGGCGGTGCCCACCACGGCGCGCAGCCGCGCCGGGTCATCATGATGCTGAGCGACGTATTTCGTCACGCCGTTAAAAATACCGGCCCCCGCCAGCACGCCGAGCACGGTGATCAGCTGGCGGAAGTTACCCGCCTGCCCGACGCCCGCCGGACCGAACGATACCGCCAACAGCTTAACCACCAGCAGGCCTGCGCCAATTTTGACCAGCGTGCTGGCCGCCGTCCACAGGGACGCTCTTGCAAGCGACATATCAGGAAAAATAGTTCAGCAGCGTGGTTATCACCGTACGCTGGTCCACCGGCGACAGGTTGTAAAACAGCGGCAGGCGCAGCAGGCGTTCGCTCTCTTTGGTGGTATAACGATCCTCGCCGGCGAAGTGGCCAAATTTCTCACCCGCCGGGCAGCTGTGTAGCGGTATATAGTGGAATACCGCCATGATCTCCGCCTCTTTAAGAAAGTTAATCAGCGCGCTGCGATCGTCGATATCGCGCAGCTTGATATAAAACATATGCGCGTTCTGCCCGCAGTTGGCGGGGATGGCCGGCAGCGCGATACGCCCGGCGTGGGCCAGCGGTGCCAGCGCGTCATAGTAATTTTGCCACAGCGCCAGCCGCTGCTGATTGATGCGATCCGCCGCCTCCAGCTGCGCCCACAGCCAGGCCGCCTGCAGATCGGACATCAGATAGCTGGAGCCGATGTCACGCCAGGTGTATTTATCCACCAGGCCACGGAAAAACTGGCTGCGGTTGGTGCCCTTTTCACGAATGATTTCCGCACGCTCGATCAGCTCCGGCGCGTTAATCAGCGTCGCCCCGCCTTCGCCGCCTGCCGTGTAGTTTTTCGTTTCATGGAAGCTGAAGCAGCCGATATGGCCAATGGTGCCCAGCGCCCGGCCCTTCCAGGTGGACATTACCCCCTGCGCGGCATCCTCCACCACGTACAGGCCGTACTTTTCCGCCAGCGCCATGATGATATCCATCTCACAGGCGACGCCGGCGTAGTGCACCGGCACAATGGCGCGGGTTTTATCCGTGATCGCCGCTTCGATGCGCGTCTCATCAATGTTCATGGTATCCGGACGGATATCGACAAAGACGATTTTCGCCCCGCGCAGCACAAAGGCATTGGCGGTGGAGACAAAGGTGTAGCTCGGCATGATGACTTCATCGCCCGGCTGAATGTCCAGCAGCAGGGCCGCCATCTCCAGCGACGCGGTGCAGGACGGGGTCAGCAGCACCTTCGCGCTGCCAAAGCGCTGCTCCAGCCACTGCTGGCAGCGGCGGGTAAAGCCGCCGTCGCCGCAAAGCTTGCCGCTGCTCATCGCGGACCGCATGTAATCAAGTTCGCTGCCCACCACCGGCGGGGCGTTAAATGGAATCATTGTGTCACCTGTATAGCCAGTACGCCGTGCTTTCTATATTCGCACCGCTCTGTATATAACGTTTAAGCGCGGCGGTGTTGCCCATCTGGGTCGCCACCCGCAGTCGTTTTTTGCCGCGCGCCTGGGCCCAGCCAAGCGCCGCCTGCATCAGTTCAGCGCCCGCCCCGCGCCCGGCCAGCAGGCCGATGCGCGCCTCGGCGTCGTTCAGTTCACGCAGCGAAACATAGCCACGGATCGTGCCGTCCGCCGCGCGCAGCAGCAGGCACTGATGATCAAAAGTGCCGCGCACCGCATTTTCTATCCACTGGGCGTAGAACCGGGCGCTGGCCTCCGCAGCATACCACGGCGGGCGAAAACGGCTTTGCGCAAACGCCTGCGCGGCCAGCCGACGCAGCGGTGCGATATCCGTAATATTTGCAATTTCCACGCCAGAAATCGGGGCCGCCTCTGCAACCGACAGCGCCAGATCCACTTCACCTTCCACCAGAGAAAAACCCAGCCGCTGCAGCGCGTCCAGCGTACCGGTTTCGGCGGCGGCAATTTTGGCCTGTACCCGCGTCCAGCCCTCCAGCGCGGCGATTGTCAGCTCCGGGGCCGCCGGGTCCGGACGCACAAGGGCGCTGTTGATGCCAAAAAAGGCGTTCTCCCAGCCAAGCGGCTCAATACTGGCGCGGACGGGCATCGAGTAAATCCAGCAGGTACTGGCCGTAGCCGGTTTTCGCCAGCGCGCCGGCGGCGCGCCTCACGCCTTCGTCATCCAGCCAGCCGTTGCGCCAGGCGATCTCCTCCAGGCAGGCGATTTTAAAGCCCTGGCGTTTTTCCACCGTCTGTACAAAGGTGCTGGCCTCAATCAGGCTGTCGTGGGTGCCGGTATCCAGCCAGGCGAAACCGCGACCGAGCAGTTCCACCGTCAGCTTGCCCTCCTCCAGGTACATCTGGTTGAGGGAGGTGATCTCCAGCTCTCCGCGTACGGAGGGCCGCACGCGCTTCGCGTACTCCACCACGTTGTGGTCATAGAAATAGAGTCCGGTTACCGCCCATCTCGACTTTGGCTGCTTCGGCTTCTCTTCCAGCGAGACGGCGCGGAAGTCGTCGTCAAACTCCACCACGCCAAACCGCTCCGGATCCATAACCTGATAACCGAACACCGTAGCGCCATCGCCGCGCGCGGCAACCTGCCGTAGTTTCGGGCTGAACCCCTGGCCGAAGAAAATGTTGTCCCCCAGCACCAGGCAAGAAGGTTCACCGCCAAGGAAGGTTTCTCCGATGATAAAGGCCTGCGCCAGCCCGTCGGGGCTGGGCTGCCCGGCATACTGCAGCGCGATGCCGAACGCCGACCCGTCGCCGAGCAGACGCTGAAAATAGCCCTGGTCTTCCGGCGTGGTGATAATCAGGATTTCCCGAATCCCCGCCAGCATCAGCACCGACAGCGGATAGTAGATCATAGGCTTGTCGTAAACCGGCAGCAGCTGTTTCGACACGCCGCGGGTGATGGGATGCAGGCGGGTGCCGGAGCCGCCCGCCAGAATGATGCCTTTCATGCGATCTTCCTCCGATAGCCTGATTTATCAGGCGTCATCATCGCCGCCAGCCTGAACGCAAACCGCGCGCGGCAACGCAGTACGTGAAAATTCGCTTTGCGCGGGCGCATCCAGGTTAAAAATGACAAATAAAACGGTCTGAAAGCCGGGAGATCAGCCTTTCAGGCCCGGGCGTTCACTGCGGTAGCTCCCGTCCAGCACGGGCCTCCACCAGGCCTCATTTGCCAGATACCACCGCACGGTTTTACGCATCCCGCTTTCAAATGTCTCTTCCGGCGACCAGCCCAGCTCGCGGGCGATTCTGGTCGCGTCGATGGCGTAGCGCAGGTCGTGCCCGGGGCGATCGTCGACATGGGTAATCAGCGAGCGGTACTGCGTCACGCCCTGCGGTTTTTCCGGTGCCAGCTCCTCCAGCAGCGCGCAGATCGTTTCCACCACCTCGATATTTTTACGCTCGTTGTGGCCGCCGATATTCCATGTCCCGCCCACGGTGCCGCTGGTCGCCACGCGGTACAGCGCCCGGGCGTGATCTTCCACATACAGCCAGTCGCGGATCTGCTGCCCGTTGCCGTATACCGGCAGCGGCTTTCCGGCCAGCGCGTTAAGGATGGTCAGCGGGATCAGCTTTTCCGGGAAGTGATAAGGTCCGTAGTTATTTGAACAGTTGGTAATCAGCGTTGGCAGACCGTAGGTGCGCAGCCAGGCGCGTACCAGATGGTCGCTGCTGGCCTTGGAGGCGGAATAGGGACTGCTCGGCGCGTAGGGCGTGGTTTCACGAAAGAAATCATCGCCACCGCGCAGATCGCCATACACCTCATCGGTGGAGATATGGTGAAAACGAAACGCCGCTTTTTCTTCAGCGCCGCAGGCGTTCCAGTATACCCTGGCCGCCTCCAGCAGCGTATAGGTGCCGACGATATTGGTTTCGATAAACGCCGCCGGGCCGTCAATAGAGCGGTCAACGTGGCTTTCCGCCGCCAGATGCATCACGCAGTCCGGCCGGTAGCGCTGAAACACCCGGTCAAGCGTGGCCCGATCGCAGATATCCACCTGCTCAAAGGCAAAACGGTCGCTGTCCGCCACCGGGGAGAGCGACATCAGGTTGCCGGCGTAGGTCAGCTTATCCACCACCACCACCGCGTCGGGAGTGCCGTTGATAATATGTCGCACAACCGCGGAGCCAATAAACCCCGCGCCGCCGGTAACCAGGATCCGTTTCATCAGCGCCAGACTCCTTTGGTATCCACCACGTAGCGCTGGGTGACAGCGTTGCCGCTGACGGCCTTAAATTCACGGTGATCGACCAGCATCACCAGCACGTCGGCGGAGGCCAGCGCCTCCTCCAGCGAGGCCAGCACGCAAAGCCCCTCCAGCGCTTTTGGCAACCGTTCGACGTTCGGCTCCACCACCAGGGTTTCGCCGCCGTGCCAGCGGGCGAGGCTCTGGGCAATGCCCATCGCCGGGCTTTCGCGCAGGTCGTCGATGTTCGGCTTAAACGCCAGCCCGAAGCAGGCGATCTTTATTTCGCTGGCGCGCCTGTCGCTGGCCGCCAGGCAGTCGGCTACCGCCGCCTTCACCCGCTCAATAACCCACCGCGGTTTGTCATCGTTCACCTCGCGGGCGGTGCGGATCAGCCGTGACTGCTGCGGGTTCTGGGCGACAATAAACCACGGGTCGACCGCGATGCAGTGCCCACCCACCCCCGGCCCCGGCTGCAGAATATTGACGCGCGGATGGCGGTTCGCCAGGCGAATTAGCTGCCAGACGTTAATCTGCCATTCGTCGCAGATCAGCGACAGCTCGTTGGCGAAGGCGATATTCACGTCGCGGAAGCTGTTTTCGGTCAGCTTACACATCTCCGCCGTGCGGGAGTTGGTCACCACGCATTCGCCTTCCAGGAAAATGTTGTACAGCTCGCTGGCGCGCGCCGAGCAGGTCGGCGTCATGCCGCCGATAACCCGGTCATTTTTAATCAGTTCCACCATCACCTGGCCCGGCAGCACGCGCTCCGGACAGTAGGCTACGTTGATGTCCGCCTGGTCGCCCGCCTGCTGCGGGAAGCTCAGATCCGGGCGCATCTCCGCCAGCCACTGCGCCATCTGCTCGGTCGCCCCCACCGGCGAGGTGGATTCGAGGATCACCAGCGCCCCCTTTTTTAGCACCGGGGCAATGGACTTTGCCGCCGCTTCGACATACGCCATATCCGGCTCATGCTCGCCTTTGAACGGCGTGGGCACCGCGATAAGGTACGCATCGGCCTCAACGGGGACGGTGGTGGCACGCAGAAAGCCCTCTTCCACCGCCGTTTTCACTACGCTGCTCAGCTCTGGCTCAACGATATGAATTTCGCCGCGGTTGATGGTCTCCACCGCATGTGTATTAACGTCCACGCCGATAACGCGCTTCCGGCGGGACGCGAAGGCGGCCGCCGTCGGCAGCCCGATATATCCCAGCCCAATAACAGAAATGGTCGTAAAACTCATAGTGATACCCGATTATTTTTTAGCGCATTCAGGATGCGTTCGCACGCCTGCCCGTCGCCGTAAGGGTTATGGGCGCGGCTCATGGCCTGATATTCATTTTCATCGTGCAGCAGGCGCGTAACCTCCGCCACAATACGCTGCGGATCGGTGCCGACCAGCCGCACGGTGCCCGCGGCGATGGCCTCCGGGCGCTCGGTCATTTCACGCATCACCAGCACCGGCTTGCCCAGCGACGGTGCCTCCTCCTGAATGCCGCCGGAGTCGGTGAGGATAAGCCAGGCGTGATTCATCAGCCAGACGAACGGCAGGTAGTCCTGCGGCTCAATCAGCCATACGTTTGCCACGCGGCCGAGAATACGGTTAACCGGCTCGCTGACGTTAGGATTCAGGTGCACCGGATAGACGATCTGCACCTCTTCACTGACGGCGGCGATCTCCGCCAGCGCGTGGCAAATTTGCTCAAATCCGCGGCCAAAGCTTTCGCGACGATGTCCGGTCACGAGGATTAACTTTTTTTCCGGGCTCAGAAAAGGATACTGCGCCGCCAGCGACAGGCGCAGCGCATCGCTGGCCAGCACGCGGTCACGCACCCAGAATAGCGCATCAATCACCGTATTGCCGGTAACGAAAATTCGCGCGTCGGCCACATTTTCCTGCAGCAGATTCTGCCGGGAGTTTTCCGTCGGGGCGAAATGGTACATCGCCAGCCTTCCGGTCAGCGTCCGGTTGGCCTCTTCCGGCCAGGGGGAAGAGAGATCGCCGGTGCGCAGACCGGCCTCCACGTGACCAACCGGAATGCGTTGGTAAAAGGCCGCCAGGCTGGTCGCGATAGTGGTGGTGGTATCACCGTGCACCAGCACCACATCCGGTTTAAAATCGGCAAGAATGGGTTTAAGCCCTTCCAGTATCCGGCAGGTTATCTCCGTCAGGCCCTGACCCGGCCGCATAATATTGAGATCGTAGTCAGGAACGATGGAGAAAAGCTTCAGAACCTGATCGAGCATTTCCCGATGCTGCGCCGTCACGCAGACCTTTGCCTCAAAATCAGGATCGCCGGCCAGCGCATGCACCAGAGGTGCCATTTTAATCGCCTCCGGCCGCGTGCCAAATACAGTCAGTACTTTCACATCGATTCTCTTCGAATAGTCAGCGAAGGCCCAGCCCCCCGCTGCAGTAGCGCTAAATCGTGCGACGACGGGCTAACGCAACGCCAGCGCCGATCAGCCCGCCGATAATGCCCCACATGACCATCAGAAAAGCGCGGCGGGGACTGTCTCGTTTTACCGGCTCTTCCGGCGTACGCAAATAACGGTAGGTCTGAAAACGCGGGTCCAGAGTCGGACCCACGTTCAGCGTGCTCAGCATGGCCCGGTTCTGGAAGTAATCCAGATCAAACGACGGGCCTGCGGCCTGCAGATTTTCGAGGCGCGCCTGCAGCATCGGCCGTCCGAGCAGAAACAGCTCGGAGTCCGGCAGCTCATCCGCCGGAACGTCGGTGGTGGTGCGCGAAATATTATGCTGTTGCGCGATGTGCAGCGCCTGCTCAATGCTGTGAAGACGGCGGGCGTACATCGACTGAGCCACCTCTTCCTGACGCTTTACCTGCGCCCTGAGCTGCACGGTGCGCGCCGCCCATGCGCCTTTAAGCTCTTCATTAAGATGGCTGGCCGCGCGCTGGCTGGCGAAAGCCACGTACTGGCGCAGCAGGTTGTTCGCGTCCGGCGCGGTTTCCGCAATCAGCTTTACGCTGTCGTTCGTCGCGCGGGCGGTGTCCGCGGGGGTAAACTGAATCGCGTTTATCAGCTCATCCAGCATCGCGGCATCAGCCTTACTGTTCCCCACCATGCGCTGCTTGTAATAGTCGGTCTGTAGCCAGAAGTCGCGGCGGGTGTCCCAGGAGGCCAGCTGCATAATAAATTCTTTGTAGCTTTCATCCATCACCGAAGGCCGATCGCCGGAGGCCTCGCTGGACCTCAGATCCAGATTGCGCAAAAACTGCTGCTGTGAGTAGTAACCGCCCAGCATGTTGACGGTCGGGCGATCGGCAATGGCGGTCGCGCTCCACTCCTGGCGGGCAAAAAAGGTATAAGCCAGCGCAATCAGGGCAAACAGCAGCGCCATTCCGACAATCCATAGCTTTCCGGCCCATAAAGTGCGAAATAAGCCGCGAATATCCAGTTCATTTTCCGCATTCACGGCATCTGCTCCCGGTAATGATTGCGTCATCGCTTCCTCAGCTTACTTGGTTAACGTTGGGTTATTTTCACGGCCTCGACGCAGCCTGCGCTTTACGCGCTTAATAAATCTCGCCACTTTCCAGGCGCGTTTAATACAGTAGCCGTAGAGAAAAAATGCTAGCAAGAAGAGGACCAACATGACCCACTCGGGGATAAAATGAGAATACTCCGCCAGCACCCCGACGGAGGCCAGCAGCGCGGCGGCAAGCGTAATCAGGACAAAGGCCTGGCGGGAGGTGAATCCGGCGCGCATGATCAGGTGATGAATATGCTGACGGTCCGGTGAAAAGGGGCTCATCCCTTTGCGCAGGCGACGATACATAATCGCCACCATGTCCATCAGCGGAATGGCGATGATCCACAGCGCGGTAACCGGACTGATAGGGTGGGTTTTGCCCTGGGTCGTCTCCAGTAAAATCCAGATAACGGTAAAACCGATTAACGTACTGCCGGCATCGCCCATAAAGACTTTGTAGCGACGCCCAAGAATACCGAGGTTGAGCATAATGTAGGGCAAAATCGACGCGATCATCGCGAAGCACCAGATGGCGAGGCTGGTTTGACCATCGAGCCACAGAATAAGCCCCATTGCCGCGAAGGAGACGCAGGACAGCCCTCCCAGCAGCCCGTCGATGCCGTCAACCATGTTAAAAGCGTTGATTGCCGCCCAGACCGCAAAGAGAGTCAGGAAATAACCAAACGGCCCCAGCACCATCTCCCAGGAGCCAAAAATGTAGCCGAGGCTGCTGAGATAGAGCTTGCCCACCGCCATCATCACCACGCCGATGGCGGCCTGAATGGTTGCACGAATTTTTACGCTGATGTCGAAGCGGTCGTCCAGCGCGCCGATGAATACCAGCACCCCGGCACAGGCCAGATAGAGAGCGGCATGGGGAATATAATAATTTACGATGCCAAACGTGAAGCAGATCCCCGCGTAAACCGAGATCCCTCCCACTAGCGGTATCAATCCCTGGTGGCGTTTGCGGAAGTTGGGTTTATCCACCAGACCGACCTTTTTTGCAACCTTGCGCGCTAAAAAAAGGAACAGTGTTGTGAATAAAAAAATACTGATGAGATCAGTACTTGCTGTCAGTAAATTCACAATGCAAGCTCTCAGAGAAAATTAATAGCAGAAGTATAACCACGAAGACATTTATGCAGAAGGGAAACTCCATTCCGAAACGTCATTTTTGTATAATAATCAACCATTCGATACCAGACCTGTTCTTTAACCAGGCGCGGCGTCGACGCTGAGCCAGAAGCGCCTCATCAAGCCCGCCAGTACAGCGTACGGCTCGCCTCCCCCAGGGCCGGAACCATTCAGGCCCATTATCGAATGACTCGCCGTGCGTCTGGAAACACCAAACCTTACGGGCCAGAAGAACGCCAGCAAGATACCACTCTCAGCGCAGCGGCCCAGGTGGCCATGTTGAGGTTAATGTATCGTTAAGGTTACAGCGATTAAAAAAAAACGCCACGTAAAAACGTGGCGTTTCTGGTCGGAAATGTCCTTACGAACGCTTCATCATATCGAAGAAGTCGTCGTTGGTCTTGGTCATCGCCAGCTTGTTGATAAGGAATTCCATTGCGTCAATTTCCCCCATCGGGTGGATAATCTTACGCAGGATCCACATCTTCTGCAGCTCTTCCTGAGTGGTAAGCAGCTCTTCTTTACGGGTGCCGGAACGGTTGTAGTCAATCGCCGGGAAGACCCGTTTTTCAGCAATCTTACGCGAGAGGTGCAGCTCCATATTACCGGTGCCTTTAAACTCTTCATAGATGACTTCATCCATTTTAGAGCCGGTATCGATCAGCGCCGTGGCGATGATGGTCAGGCTGCCGCCCTCTTCTACGTTACGCGCCGCGCCGAAGAAGCGTTTCGGACGATGCAGGGCGTTGGCGTCAACGCCGCCGGTCAGCACCTTGCCGGACGCCGGGACCACGGTGTTATAAGCGCGCGCCAGACGAGTAATGGAGTCAAGCAGAATGATAACGTCTTTTTTGTGCTCAACCAGACGCTTCGCCTTCTCGATCACCATTTCCGCAACCTGTACGTGACGGGAAGCCGGCTCGTCAAAGGTGGACGCTACAACTTCGCCCTTAACCAGGCGCTGCATCTCGGTCACTTCTTCCGGACGTTCGTCAATCAGCAGCACCATCAGCACGCAGTCAGGGTGGTTGTAGGCGATGCTCTGCGCGATGTTCTGCAGCAGCATGGTTTTACCAGCCTTCGGCGGGGCGACGATCAGACCGCGCTGGCCGCGGCCGATCGGCGAGGCCAAATCCAGAACGCGAGCCGTTAAGTCTTCCGTCGAACCGTTGCCGCGCTCCATACGCAAACGCGAGTTGGCGTGCAGCGGGGTTAAGTTTTCAAAAAGGATCTTATTACGGGCGTTTTCCGGCTTATCGTAGTTAACCTCGTTAACCTTCAGCAGCGCAAAGTAGCGTTCGCCTTCTTTCGGCGGACGAATCTTACCCGAAATGGTATCACCAGTGCGGAGGTTGAAACGGCGGATTTGGCTGGGGGAAACGTAGATGTCATCAGGACCGGCGAGGTAGGAGCTGTCTGCAGAGCGGAGGAATCCAAATCCATCCTGCAATATCTCCAGCACACCGTCACCAAAGATATCTTCGCCACTCTTTGCGTGCTGCTTCAGGATGGCAAAAATAATGTCCTGCTTGCGCATACGGGCCAGGTTTTCCAGCCCCATATTTTCGCCGAGAGTGATCAGCTCAGAAACCGGCGTATTCTTTAATTCGGTAAGATTCATAATGGTGTGAGTTCTTAAACGTGGGGTAAATCTCGAACTTATGTTGTGAATGGTATGGCAGGGTCATCCATGCCTGTTTACGGCCATCAATTCATGTCTGTCCGCTGTCTGGCCACAGGAGAGTACGCAGAACTGAAACGACAAGACGGATTGAATGATAAGCCAGAAATCTGTTTGTTTCTCGCGTAAGAAAAAACGGGAAACACTGGAAATAACCAGATTCAAACTTAATAAGGTATGTTTAAAACGAAGTCAACGTTAAGTTAGCACGACTCCGGTCGGGCGTCCAGTCATCCGGCTAATTTAGGATTAATGGAGCCCGATCGTGAGATTGTCTTAGCCGATATTAGCGTCGAGAAACTCTTTCAGCTGGCCTTTGGACAGCGCGCCGACTTTAGTTGCGGCCACTTCGCCGTTTTTAAACAGCAGCAGGGTCGGGATGCCACGAATGCCATACTGCGGCGCGGTCGCCGGGTTCTGGTCGATGTTCAGTTTAGCCACCGTCAGTTTGCCCTGATATTCGTCAGCGATCTCATCCAGAATCGGGGCGATCATTTTGCACGGTCCGCACCACTCTGCCCAGAAATCAACGAGGATGGCCCCGTCCGCTTTGAGTACATCCGTGTCAAAACTGTCGTCAGTCAGGTGAATAATTTTATCGCTCATATATAACTCCACAGGATTAAGCCTGGCGTGTTGGTGTAGCATTAACCCACTAAAGGTTGACTTTATTTCACCGGATACGCTTTCGTAAAGCAATAGTAAGCTGATATTCTACCACCACTATGAGCAAAACACATTTAACAGAACAGAAGTTTTCCGACTTCGCCCTGCACCCACAGGTCATTGAAGCCCTTGAAACTAAAGGCTTTCATAACTGCACGCCCATTCAGGCTCTCGCCCTCCCGCTCACGCTGGCGGGTCGCGATGTTGCGGGTCAGGCGCAAACCGGAACCGGAAAAACGATGGCGTTTCTGACGTCCACGTTTCATTATCTTCTCTCTCATCCCGCGATAGCCGATCGTCAGGTAAACCAGCCGCGGGCGCTGATTATGGCACCAACACGCGAACTGGCCGTGCAGATCCACGCCGACGCCGAGCCGCTGGCGCAAACCACCGGCCTGAAGCTGGGGCTGGCCTACGGCGGTGACGGCTACGACAAACAGCTTAAGGTGCTGGAAAGCGGCGTCGATATCCTGATCGGCACCACCGGGCGTCTCATCGACTACGCGAAACAAAACTATATTAACCTCGGTGCCATTCAGGTCGTCGTTCTCGATGAAGCCGATCGGATGTACGATCTGGGCTTTATTAAAGATATCCGCTGGCTGTTCCGCCGCATGCCGCCGGTCACCCAGCGTCTGAACATGCTGTTCTCCGCCACACTTTCTTACCGCGTCCGCGAACTGGCCTTCGAGCAGATGAACAATGCCGAATACGTGGAAGTAGAACCGGAGCAGAAAACCGGCCACCGTATTAAAGAAGAGTTATTCTATCCCTCTAACGAAGAGAAAATGCGCCTGCTACAGACGCTGCTCGAAGAAGAGTGGCCGGATCGCGCCATCGTGTTCGCCAATACCAAGCACCGCTGTGAAGATATCTGGGGTCACCTGGCCGCTGATGGTCACCGCGTCGGCCTGCTGACCGGCGACGTCGCCCAGAAAAAACGCCTGCGCATTCTGGATGAGTTTACCCGTGGCGATCTCGATATTCTTGTCGCAACCGACGTCGCGGCGCGCGGTCTGCATATCCCTGCGGTAACCCATGTCTTTAACTATGATCTTCCGGACGACTGCGAAGACTATGTACACCGCATCGGCCGGACCGGACGCGCCGGAGCCAGCGGTCATTCGATCAGCCTCGCCTGCGAAGAGTACGCGCTGAACCTGCCCGCTATTGAGACCTATATTGGCCACTCGATTCCGGTCAGTAAATATAACCCGGACGCCCTGATGACCGATCTGCCGAAGCCGCTGCGCCTGACGCGCCCGCGCCCTGGCAACGGCCCGCGTCGCACCGGCGCACCGCGTAACCGTCGCCGCCCGGGCTAATAAAGTGATGCCATACGCGGAATCCTTTGGCCCGTATCAGAACGGCAAGAGAAGGTATCCCGAACCGCTGATTTCGGATACCGTTAGCCTGGCGGTCAGGCACGGTCTTGTACGCGCTGGCTGGGCGATCCGGCCAACGCGGAAACGGGTTAAAGGATAAAGTGTATGAAGACGACCTCGCTGTATGCGGCGATCGACCTCGGTTCCAATAGTTTTCATATGCTGGTCGTACGCGAGGTGGCGGGCAGCATTCAGACCCTTTCGCGCATTAAACGCAAGGTGCGGCTGGCCGCGGGCCTGAATGACGACAATACTCTCTCAGCGGAAGCGATGGAGCGCGGCTGGCAGTGCCTGCGCCTGTTTGCCGAACGTCTGCAGGATATTCCCCAGGCGCAAATTCGCGTGGTCGCAACCGCGACGCTGCGTATTGCCGTCAATGCCGGGGAATTTATTGCCAAAGCGCAAACCCTTCTCGGCTGCCCGGTGCAGGTTATCAGCGGTGAAGAAGAAGCGCGCCTGATCTATCAGGGCGTTGCCCACACCACCGGCGGAGCGGATCGCCGTCTGGTGGTCGACATCGGCGGTGCCAGTACCGAACTGGTCACCGGAACCGGCG
This sequence comes from Intestinirhabdus alba, assembly GCF_009711095.1. Taxonomy (GTDB): domain Bacteria; phylum Pseudomonadota; class Gammaproteobacteria; order Enterobacterales; family Enterobacteriaceae; genus Intestinirhabdus; species Intestinirhabdus alba. Next base: position 16,496 of record NZ_WMJZ01000021.1, on the reverse strand, counting down.
CACAAACCACCGCCCTGTTCAGCCTGTCGATGGGCTGCGTTACCTGGCTTGAACGCTATTTCAGCGACCGTAACCTGGCCCGCGAGAACTTCGATCGGGCGGAAGAGGCCGCGCGCGACGTGCTGCGCCCGGTGGCCGACAAGCTTCGCTATCATGGCTGGCAGGCGTGCGTCGGCGCTTCCGGCACCGTGCAGGCGCTGCAGGAAATCATGATGGCGCAGGGGATGGATGAACGCATCACCCTGGCCAAGCTGCAGCAGCTGAGACAACGGGCAATCCTCTGCGGACGCCTGGAAGAGCTGGAAATCGAAGGCCTGACGCTCGAACGGGCGCTCGTCTTTCCCAGCGGCCTTGCCATCCTGATCGCCATTTTCACCGAACTGGATATCCAGGAGATGACGCTGGCGGGCGGCGCGCTGCGGGAGGGGCTGGTTTACGGCATGCTTCATCTGACGGTGGATCAGGATATTCGCCGCCGCACCCTGCGCAATATCCAGCGCCGGTTTATGGTCGACACCGACCAGGCGCAGCGCGTGGCAAATCTGGCGGCGAACTTTCTTGAACAGGTGCAGGACGAATGGCTCCCGGAGCCGGTGAGCCGCGACCTGCTGCAGAGCGCCAGCCAGCTGCATGAGATCGGCCTGAACATCGACTTTAAGCAGGCACCGCAGCACGGGGCTTATCTGGTGCGGAATCTCGATTTACCGGGCTTCACCCCGGCGCAAAAGACACTGCTGGCCACGCTGCTGTTAAACCAGACCAATCCGGTAGATCTCTCCTCGCTCCACCAGCAAAACGCGGTGCCGCCGCGCGCGGCGGAGCATCTCTGCCGACTGCTGCGGCTGGCGATTATTTTTGCCAGCCGCCGTCGTGACGATCTGCTGCCGGATATACAGCTACGGGCGAGCGGCGAGCGGCTGACGCTAATCCTGCCGCCGGGCTGGCTGGAACAGCATCCGCTGGGCAATGAGCTTATCGTGCAGGAGAGCCAGTGGCAAAGCTACGTTCACTGGCCGCTGGACGTGCTGTAGCCGGGCGACTCCGGCCCTTATAAACCGCATCACGCTTTATTTCTCTTTCGCTTTCGCCATCATTGCCCGGATACTGGCAATATTGGCCTGGCCCTTCAGCATCCGCTCTTCGGGGCTGACCGCTTTGCGCGCCTGTTCCCAGATAAGATCGTCCTGGGGTAGCTCCAGCAGAAAGCGGCTCGGCTCCGGGCGCACCAGCTCGCCGTACTGGCGACGCTCTTTGCAGAGCGTGAAAATCAGCTCCTTCTGGGCACGGGTAATGCCGACGTAGGCCAGGCGGCGCTCCTCGTCGATATTATCCTCATCGATGCTGCTCTGGTGCGGCAGAAAACCCTCCTCCATGCCCACCATAAACACGTAGGGAAACTCCAGCCCCTTTGAGGCGTGCAGCGTCATCAGCTGCACCTGATCCAGCTCCTCGTCGCTCTCGCCACGCTCCATCATGTCGCGCAGCGTAAAGCGCGTGACCACCTGAGTCAGGGTCATTGGCTCATCAAGCTCGCTGCCTTCAAGCATTTCGGTCATCCAGCTGAACAGCTGGTTGACGTTTTTCATGCGCATCTCCGCCGCCTTCGGGCTGGGAGAGGTCTCATATAGCCAGGACTCATAATCAATGCCGTGGATAAGATCGCGCACGGCGGCCACCGGCTCGCGCTCAGCCAGCCGCTGAACCTCACCCAGCCAGTGGGTAAAGCGGGTCAGAGCCTCATAGCCGCGCCCGGTCAGGGTCTGGCTAAGTCCCATATCAAAGCTGGCGGTAAACAGGCTTTTACTGCGGCTCGTCGCCCACTCTCCCAGCTTTTGCAGGGTGGCGGGGCCAATTTCACGCTTCGGCGTATTCACAACGCGCAGAAAGGCGCTGTCGTCGTCCGGATTGGTCAGCACCCGCAGATAGGCCAGCAGATCTTTAATTTCCGGACGCGAAAAGAAGGAGGTGCCGCCGGAAATTTTATAGGGGATGCGGTTCTGCATCAGAAATTTTTCGAACACCCGCGACTGGTGGTTGCCGCGGTAGAGAATGGCGTAATCTTTGTAATGGGTCTTATTGATAAAGTGATGGGCGATCAGCTCGCCGGTAACCCGTTCGGCCTCATGCTCTTCGTTATTGGCGCTGAGCACCTTAAGCTCCGCGCCGTAGCCAAGCTCAGAAAAGAGACGTTTTTCAAAGACGTGCGGGTTATTGGCAATCAGGATGTTAGCGGCCTTCAGGATGCGCCCGGAGGAGCGGTAGTTTTGCTCCAGCTTAATCACCCGCAGCGCCGGAAAGTCCTGACTCAGCAGCACCAGATTCTGGGGGCGGGCACCGCGCCAGGAGTAGATCGACTGATCGTCGTCACCGACCACGGTAAACCGCGCCCGGCTTCCTACCAGCAGTTTGACCAGTTCGTACTGGCTGGTGTTGGTATCCTGATATTCGTCTACCAGCAGGTAGCGGATTTTATTCTGCCAGCGCTCGCGCACCTCTTCATTACGCTGCAGCAGCAGAGTCGGCAGCAGGATCAGATCGTCAAAATCAAGGACGTTGCACGCCTTCATATGCGCGTCGTACAGACCGTAACAGTGGGCGAAGATGCGATCGCGCTCCCCCTGCGCCCCGGCGGCGGCCTGAGCCGGCGTTTTCAGATCGTTTTTCCAATTGGAGATCGTCGAGATCAGCTGCTGAAGCAGCGTTTTATCATCTTCGATCGCCCCTTCGGTCAGCTCTTTTAACAGCGCCGTCTGGTCGGTGTCGTCAAACAGCGAAAAGTTGGCTTTCATCCCCAGCGCCGCATATTCGCGCTTGATCACCTCCAGCCCCAGGGTATGGAAGGTGGAGATCATCAGCCCGCGCGCCTCTTTACGCCCCAGCGTCTGCCCCACGCGCTCTTTCATTTCGCGCGCTGCTTTATTCGTAAAGGTCACCGCCGCAATATGGCGCGCCTGATAGCCGCAGCCGCGAATCAGATGGGCTATTTTATTGGTGATTACGCGCGTTTTGCCAGAGCCAGCGCCCGCCAGCACCAGGCAGGGGCCGGTGACAAATTCGACAGCTTGTTGTTGTCCGGAGTTTAAACGCATAAGACGGCTACTCAATGAAAGACGGGAGGGGGAATTTAGAGCGTGGTAGTATAGCCAGCCTCAACCACCCCACTCAAGGCACGATCATGGCAAAAATAGCAGCAGCGCTGCATATCCTTGTTAAAGAAGAGAAACTGGCTGTGGATCTTCTGGAACAGATTAAAAACGGTGCCGATTTCGGCAAACTGGCGAAGAAACACTCTGTCTGCCCGTCGGGTAAAAGAGGGGGCGATCTGGGGGAATTTCGCCAGGGCCAGATGGTGCCGGCGTTTGATAAAGTGGTGTTCTCCTGCCCGGTGCTGGAACCAACCGGCCCGCTGCACACTCAGTTCGGCTACCACATTATAAAAGTGCTGTACCGGAAATAAACAGCAGGGCCTTCCCGAAGAGAAGGCCTTTTAGGTTGGCTCCTCTCCCTGTAGGAGAGGGTCAGGGTAAGGGCATCAGCCGACTTTTATTATCCTGCGACGGCAATACGCTTCATATCCGTCATATAGCCGCGCAGTTTTTTACCCACCTGCTCAATGGCATGGCTGCGAATGGCTTCGTTGACGTCGCGCAACTGGGCATTGTCGACCGCGCCTTCGGCAATGGCTTTACCCAGATCGCCGGGTTGCAGCGTGGTCATAAACTCTTTCAGCAGCGGCACGCAGGCGTAAGAGAACAGATAGTTGCCATATTCCGCGGTATCGGAGATCACCACGTTCATCTCGTAAAGGCGCTTACGGGCGATAGTATTGGCGATCAGCGGCAGTTCGTGCAGAGACTCGTAATAGGCGGACTCTTCAATGATGCCGGAATCAACCATGGTTTCAAACGCCAGCTCAACGCCCGCCTTCACCATCGCGATCATCAGTACGCCTTTATCGAAATACTCCTGCTCGCTAATTTTACCATCAAACTGCGGCGCGGTTTCAAAAGCGGTTCTCCCGGTCTCTTCGCGCCAGGTCAGCAGCTTCTTATCGTCGTTGGCCCAGTCGGCCATCATGCCGGAAGAAAATTCGCCGGAAATGATGTCGTCCATATGCTTCTGGAACAAAGGAGCCATGATGGTTTTCAACTGCTCAGAAAGCGCGTAAGCACGCAGCTTCGCCGGATTAGAGAGCCTGTCCATCATCAGCGTAATGCCGCCCTGCTTCAGCGCCTCCGTAATGGTTTCCCAACCGTACTGAATGAGTTTTTCTGCGTACGCCGGATCGGTTCCTTCTTCCACCAGCTTGTCAAAGCAGAGCAGGGAGCCTGCCTGCAGCATACCGCACAGGATGGTCTGCTCCCCCATCAGGTCAGATTTCACTTCCGCCACAAAGGAGGATTCCAGCACGCCCGCGCGATGGCCGCCGGTGGCCGCCGCCCACGCCTTAGCGATCGCCATACCTTCGCCCTTCGGGTCGTTTTCCGGATGGACGGCGATCAGGGTCGGTACACCAAAGCCGCGCTTATACTCTTCGCGCACTTCGGTGCCCGGGCACTTCGGTGCCACCATGACCACGGTGATGTCTTTACGGATCTGCTCGCCCACCTCGACGATGTTAAAGCCGTGAGAATAGCCCAGCGCCGCGCCGTCTTTCATCAGCGGCTGCACGGCGTGCACCACGTCCGAGTGCTGCTTGTCTGGCGTCAGGTTCACCACCAGATCCGCCTGCGGGATCAGCTCTTCATAGGTGCCGACCCGAAAGCCGTTTTCGGTCGCCTTGCGCCAGGAGGCGCGCTTCCCGGCAATCGCCTCTTTACGCAGGGCATAGGAAATATCCAGCCCGGAGTCGCGCATGTTCAGCCCCTGATTGAGGCCCTGAGCACCGCAGCCGACGATGACCACTTTTTTACCCTGAAGATAGCCTGCGCCATCGGCAAATTCGTCGCGACCCATAAAGCGACATTTTCCCAGTTGTGCCAGCTGCTGGCGCAGATTCAGCGTGTTAAAGTAGTTAGCCATGGTGAAGTTACTCCGTGAAGTTGTGCGTCTTGTTATTCGCTTTTGCGAGATAGCATCACTATATGACAGGAAATTCATTGCGAAAATTGATATATTCACAACGTCACGTTGCATTTTGTGCAATTTAAAATTAAGGGATGCGGCCTGTGGATTTACGCGATCTGAAAACCTTCCTGCATCTGGCGGAGAGCCGCCATTTTGGCCGCAGCGCCAGGGCGATACACGTCAGCCCCTCCACCCTCTCCCGCCAGATCCAGCGGCTGGAGGAAGATCTCGGCCAGCCGCTGTTCGTGCGCGATAACCGCACCGTCACCCTCACCGAAGCGGGAGAGGAGCTGCGCATCTTCGCTCAGCAGACGCTGCTGCAGTATCAGCAGCTGCGCCACGCTATTGACCAGCAGGGGCCGTCCCTCTCCGGCGAATTACATATCTTCTGTTCGGTCACCGCCGCCTACAGCCATTTGCCGCCGATTCTCGACCGCTTTCGCGCTGAACATCCGTCGGTGGAGATCAAGCTCACGACCGGCGACGCCGCCGACGCGATGGAGAAGGTCGTCACCGGCGAGGCGGATCTGGCCATTGCCGGCAAACCGGAAACCCTGCCCGGCGCGGTGGCCTTTTCAATGCTGGAAAATCTGGCGGTGGTGCTGATCGCGCCAGCGTTACCCTGCCCGGTGCGTAATCAGGTCTCAACAGAGAAGCCCAACTGGTCGACGGTGCCGTTTATTATGGCCGACCAGGGGCCGGTGCGGCGGCGCATTGAACTGTGGTTTCGCCGCCATAAAATCAGCAACCCGTCAATTTATGCTACGGTTAGCGGCCATGAGGCGATGGTCTCTATGGTGGCGCTCGGCTGCGGCGTGGCGCTGCTTCCTGAGGTGGTGCTGGAAAACAGCCCGGAGCCGGTGCGCAACCGCGTAATGATCTTAGAGCGTAGCGATGAAAAAACGCCGTTTGAACTGGGCGTCTGCGCGCAGAAAAAGCGGCTGCACGAACCGCTCATTGATGCGTTCTGGAAAATTCTGCCGGCCATTTTTTAATGGAAAATAACCCAATACAAGGAGTAATAAAATGCCGATAAAACGCTGGGCGATAGCTATCCTCGTCCTGGTATGCTGCACCACCCAGGCAAAGCCGAAAAACATTACCATTCAGGACGTCAAATACATGGCGTTGCAAAAGTGTCTCAATATTCACTATCGCGCGCTGACGCCTGAGGGGACTTTTATGGCCTTCAACCATGACGCCTCTTTTCTGGTAGAGGGCTACGCGCTGGCTAACGCCGGACTGTGGGAATCGTTTCTGCGCTACATTGAGCGAGAAACTAAAGACTTCGACAAGCTGACCATGTCGCTGAAGAATGAAAGCGGAAAGGCGAACAACGTGCTGGCACAATGCATAGCTTTTTATGAATCCGATCGGCTCGATCGGTACGTGCGCAACACGATTATGAAATAGCGTGGCAAACGATGGCCGGAAAGTACAAAGAGTAAGTTCCGGTCATCATAATCACTAACCTGCCAGAAAAAACCGAAATGCCGGGTTATTCGTCTCGTCATGACACTCATAACCCAACTCTTTTAACCGCGTCTCAAAATCCGGCTCGTGTTCGCCCAGCTCAAACGCCGCCAGCACGCGGCCATAGTCGGTACCGTGGCTGCGATAGTGGAACAGAGAGATATTCCAGTGGGTGCCCAGCGTATGCAGGAACTTCAGTAGGGCACCGGGTGATTCCGGAAACTCGAAGCTAAACAAACGCTCCTGTAGCGGCTGCGACGGACGACCGCCGACCATATAGCGCACATGGAGCTTGGCCATTTCATCGTCGGAAAGATCCACCACGCTGTAGCCACCTTCATGCAGCAGGTTGAGGATCTCTTTACGCTCTTCCAGACCGCGGCTCAGGCGCACGCCGACAAAAATGCAGGCATTTCTCGCATCGGCGAAGCGGTAGTTAAATTCGGTCACCGAACGACCGCCCAGCAGTTGGCAGAACTTGAGGAAGCTACCCTTCTCTTCCGGAATGGTGACCGCCAGCAGCGCTTCGCGCTGTTCCCCCAGCTCGCAGCGTTCAGAAACGTAGCGCAGACCGTGGAAATTGACGTTTGCCCCGGAGAGCACATGCGCCAGGCGTTCGCCGCGAATAGCGTGCTGAGCGACGTATTTTTTCATCCCCGCCAGCGCCAGCGCCCCGGAAGGCTCCGCCACCGCACGTACATCTTCGAACAGGTCCTTCATCGCCGCACAGATCGCATCGCTATCGACAGTAATAATATCGTCGAGATGCTCCTGGCACAGACGGAAGGTTTCATCGCCGATGCGTTTAACCGCCACCCCTTCGGCAAATAGCCCGACGCGGGGTAAATCAACCGGATGACCCGCCTCCAGAGCGGCTTTCAGACATGCGGAATCTTCAGCTTCAACCGCAATAACTTTAATTTGCGGCATCAGTTGCTTGATCAGCACCGCCACACCGGCCGCCAGCCCGCCGCCGCCAACCGGCACAAACACCCGGTCCAGATGAGCGTCCTGCTGGAGCAGCTCCAGGGCCAGCGTTCCCTGTCCGGCAATGACCATTGGATGATCGAACGGCGGCACCCAGGTGAAGCCCTGCTGCTGCGACAGCGCAATCGCTTTCGCCTTGGCTTCGTCAAAGTTAGCCCCGTGCAGCAGCACCTCACCGCCAAAGCCGCGCACCGCATCCACTTTAATATCAGCGGTGGTCAGCGGCATGACGATCAGCGCCTTTACGCCGAGGCGTGACGATGAGAACGCGACGCCCTGGGCATGGTTGCCCGCCGATGCGGTGACCACGCCGCGCGCTCTTTGCTCTTCTGTCAGCGCGGACATCATGGCGTAAGCGCCGCGCAGCTTGAAGCTGTGAACCGGCTGCCGATCCTCGCGCTTGACAAGGATGGTATTATCGAGCCGCGAAGAGAGCTTCTCCATTTTCTGCAGCGGGGTTACCTGTGCGGCCTCATATACCGGTGCACGCAGTACGGCGCGGAGATACTCCGCCCCCTCCGGAGTCGCCGAAAGAGGCTGTGATTCGGCCATTCTTAACCTCCCAGCTTTGATTTATCGCGGACCGCGCCTTTGTCTGCGCTGGTCGCCAGACTGGCGTAGGCACGCAGGGCTAACGAGACCGGGCGCTGTCGATCTTTCGGCGTCCAGGCTTTGTCACCGCGGGCCTCCTGCAGTTCGCGACGGGCGGCAATTTCCGCATCGCTCAGCTGCAGGTGGATACCGCGATTGGGGATATCAATAGCGATAATGTCGCCATCTTCAATGATCGCAATATTCCCGCCGCTGGCCGCTTCCGGAGAAACATGGCCAATAGACAGCCCGGAGGTTCCGCCGGAGAAGCGGCCGTCGGTGATCAGCGCACAGGCTTTACCCAGCCCCATCGATTTCAGGAAGCTGGTCGGATAAAGCATCTCCTGCATACCCGGACCGCCCTTCGGCCCTTCATAGCGGATCACCACCACATCCCCCGCCACAACCTTACCGCCGAGGATAGCCTCTACCGCATCGTCCTGGCTCTCATAGACCTTTGCCGGGCCGGTAAATCGCAGAATACTTTCATCAACGCCTGCGGTTTTCACAATGCAGCCGTTTTCAGCAAAATTGCCGTACAGCACCGCCAGCCCGCCGTCTTTGCTGTAGGCGTGCTCCAGCGAGCGAATACAGCCTTCGGCGCGATCGTCATCCAGCGAATCCCAGCGGCACTCCTGCGAAAAGGCCTGGGTCGTACGCACGCCCGCCGGACCGGCGCGGAACAGGGTTTTTACCGCCTCATCCCGGGTGACCATCACGTCATACTGTTCGAGGGTCTGCGGCAGCGTCAGGCCCAGCACGTTTTTAACGTCGCGATTCAGCAGCCCGGCGCGATCCAGCTCGCCGAGGATCCCCAGCACGCCGCCCGCCCGGTGCACGTCTTCCATATGATATTTCTGCGTGCTCGGCGCAACCTTGCACAGCTGCGGCACCCTACGGGAAAGCTTATCAATATCGCTCATGGTGAAGTCGATTTCCGCTTCCTGCGCCGCCGCCAGCAGATGCAGCACGGTATTGGTGGACCCGCCCATAGCAATATCCAGCGTCATCGCATTTTCAAACGCCGCCTTGTTGGCGATATTGCGCGGCAGGGCGCTTTCATCATTCTGCTCGTAATAGCGTTTAGTCAGTTCCACGATGCGGCTGCCGGCGTTGAGGAACAGCTGCTTCCGATCGGCATGGGTCGCCAGCAGCGAGCCGTTGCCCGGCTGCGAAAGCCCCAGCGCCTCGGTCAGGCAGTTCATGGAGTTGGCGGTGAACATACCAGAACAGGAGCCGCAGGTGGGGCAGGCGGAACGCTCAACCTGGTTGCTCTGCTCGTCCGAAACCGTTGGATCCGCCCCCTGAATCATTGCGTCAACCAGATCCAGCTTGATGATCCGATCCGACAGTTTGGTCTTCCCGGCTTCCATTGGTCCGCCGGAAACGAAAATCACCGGAATGTTCAGGCGCAGAGAGGCCATCAGCATTCCCGGGGTGATTTTGTCGCAGTTGGAAATACAGACCATCGCATCGGCGCAGTGGGCGTTCACCATATACTCCACCGAGTCGGCAATCAGCTCGCGAGACGGCAGTGAATACAGCATCCCGCCGTGGCCCATCGCGATTCCGTCATCCACGGCAATGGTGTTGAACTCTTTGGCGACGCCGCCGGCAGCTTCGATTTGTCCGGCGACCAGCTTGCCGAGGTCACGCAGATGAACGTGGCCCGGCACGAACTGGGTAAATGAGTTCACAACCGCAATAATCGGCTTGCCAAAATCGGCGTCGGTCATTCCTGTAGCGCGCCACAGGGCGCGAGCGCCCGCCATGTTGCGGCCGTGAGTGGTGGTGGCGGAACGGTACTTAGGCATGCTCTTTTCACTCCCTATTTTTATTTATCAAATGGGACGGTGCATACCGTCCCATTTTTTAATTAGCGATTGACCTGATCCAACCAGCCCCATTTATCTTCCGTTTCGCCGGTAAACAGGCCAAAGAAGGCTTGCTGAATGCGCCTGGTCACCGGACCGCAGCGCCCTTCACCCACCTGAATGCCGTCCACGCTGCGAACCGGCGTTATCTCCGCCGCGGTGCCGGACATGAACACCTCGTCCGCCAGATACAGCGATTCGCGGGACAGCACCTGTTCGCGGATCTCAATATCCAGATCTTTCGCCAGCTTAATGATCGCGTCGCGGGTGATGCCTGGCAGCGCCGAAGAGGTAAACGGCGGAGTAAACAGGATGCCGTCCTTCACTTCAAACAGGTTTTCGCCCGCGCCTTCGGAGATATAACCGTTTACGTCCAGGGCGATGCCCTCCTGGTAGCCGTGACGGCGCGCTTCACTGCCAACCAGCAGAGAGGAAAGGTAATTGCCGCCCGCTTTTGCCGCCGTCGGGATAGTGTTCGGCGCGGCGCGATTCCAGGAAGAAACCATCGCATCGATCCCCTGCTCCAGCGCTTCCGCGCCCAGGTAAGCCCCCCAGGGGAACGCGGCGATGATCACATCGGTGGTGTACCCCTCAGGTGGGTTAACGCCCATGCCGACGTCGCCAACAAACACCAGCGGGCGGATATAGGCGCTGGTCAGGTTGTTCTTACGGATCACCGCCCGGCAGGCGTCCATCAATTGATCAACGCTTTGGGAAACCGGGAAACGATAAATTTTGGCTGAGTCATGCAGTCGCTGCATATGTTCCCGATGACGGAACACCACCGGCCCTTTATGCGAGTCATAGCAGCGGATACCTTCAAATACCGACGTGCCATAGTGCAGCGCGTGGGACATGACGTGCACCGTTGCGTCTTCCCAACGAACCATCTCGCCATTGAACCAAATGTAATCAGCTTTTTTTGTCGACATTTTTTTTCCCTTTTGCGCTCAGGCGCGGATCTGTTGTGATGTGGTTGTGTTCTGGCGGATAGCAACATGCGCAACATCCACCAGCTTTTTTAACTGGCTAAACAGTAATTCGACCGGTCGGGGGCTGGCAACGGTCAATTCGATATTTATGTTCTGTGCATCGCTGGTCGTTTCCATATTGATTGAACACACCTGAAAACCGCGATGACGCACCACACGTAAAACACGTTCTAATGTCTCGGGGTTATAGCGGGCCGCCACGTTAACCTGATGTTGTATCATGATAATTTCTCCAGCATTTCTGAGTTGCTGGCGCCCGGAGGCACCAGAGGCCAGACGTTCTCAAGCGCGTCAATTGAGACATGAAGCAGGTAGGGACCATCGCTGTTCAGCATGGCGTCGAGCGCGTCTTCAACCTGGTCTTTACGGGTGATGTGTTGGCCAGGAATACCAAAAGCGCTGGCTAACATAAGGAAATCGGGGTTATCACTAAGAATGGTTTCGCTATAGCGCTCCTGAAAAAACAGCTGCTGCCACTGCCGCACCATCCCTAACCGCTGATTATCAAGCAGTACGATCTTCAACGGCAGCTGCCTGCGTTTTACGGTGCCCAGCTCCTGCACGTTCATCATGAAAGAGCCGTCGCCGGAGATACAGATCACCATATCGTCCGGTCGCGCCACCTGCGCGCCCACCGCGGCCGGTAAACCAAACCCCATCGTGCCAAGGCCGCTGGAGGTAATAAAATTTTCCGGAAGTGTATGGGCCATATGCTGTGCCGACCACATCTGATGCTGGCCGACGTCGGTGGTTATCACGCAGTTGGCTGGCTTACGATCGGAGAGCTGTTTTAACAACAGCGGTGCATAGATCGTTTCACCTGGAAAGTCGTAGTGCCACGCATGGGCAGCGCGCAGCCCCGCGCAGCGCTGCCGCCACGGGTCGATATCGATCGGCTGCTGCAGCGCTGGCAACAGTCCGTTGAGATCGCCCTGCAGGGCCACGTGCGCCTGACGCAGCTTATTCATTTCCGCCGGGTCGATATCTATATGGATTACGCTGGCCTCCGGCGCAAAGGTATCCAGCCTGCCGGTCACCCGGTCATCAAAACGCGCGCCGACAGCGATCAGTAGATCGCACTCCTGTACCGCAAAGTTTGCCGCTTTAGTACCGTGCATCCCCAGCATGCCAAGATAGTATGCGTGGTCGGCACTTACCGCCCCCAGCCCTTTCAGGGTGCAGGCCACCGGCATCTGCGTCTCCCGGAGAAATTCGCGCAGTGCCGGAACCGCCTGCGCTATTCCGACGCCACCGCCTATGTACAGCATCGGCTTTTGCGCCCGCGCCAGCATTTGTTGCGCCTGCTCAATCTCTGCATACGGGAAAGATGCCTCGTTTTCCACCGTGGTAAACCACGGCTCCAGCTCACCGCAGGCCAGCTGGATATCTTTTGGAATATCAATCAGTACCGGGCCTGGGCGGCCACTGTTCGCCACATCAAAAGCTTCAGCCATAATGCGCGGCAACTCATCCAGCGACGGCACCAGAAAGCTATGTTTAGTGCAGGCCAGCGAGAGTCCTAATACGTCTACTTCCTGAAACGCATCACTGCCAATAAGCGGAGCGGCAACCTGACCGGTGATAGCCACAACGGGGACGGAATCCAGCAGTGCATCGGCAAGGCCAGTGAGCAGATTGGTGGCTCCGGGACCGGAGGTGGCGATACATACCCCGGTTTTACCTGTTGCACGGGCATAGCCGATCGCAGCCATTACCGCCCCCTGCTCGTGACGACACAGCAGGTGCTCCACGCCACCATCGTACAGCGCATCATAGACGGGCATAATTGCGCCACCAGGATAGCCGAAAACGATGTCAACACCCCGTGCCCGCAAAGTATGTACGACCCACTGCGCTCCATTCATAGTTACTTCCCCGTCATGATCGCTGGCAAACAGAATTTTATGCTGAAATTAATTTTCCGATCGCCTGATGTATTTTTAAGGTCAAAAAAAACCCCCGGACCTTTCGGTGCGGGGGTCTTGGTTGGCAATAACTTGATTTCTAAGTATTTACTCTTCCAGGTGCAGCCCCGCACGGTGGGATAATAATCACCACCACGCTAATCACGACCAGGCTAATCACTCGTAGAAGGGCTGTCATTTTCGTCTTTTCTTGTATCTTGCTCGAAGGAATGCCTAAAGAGTTATCATAGTTTTTATCGATAGCACAATATTTTTTTACGCTAAATTTTCTGAAACCAGCGAAAAACAAAATAAAAACCATTGTTTTTTATAGTAAAAAGAAGGAAAAAAAATATTTCTTCCCGGAACCTGAAAGCGGTTTTTCGCTCACTCATTCCTCCTCAGACGCAGAAAATGCGTGCCGCCTTCCAGCGAGCGTGTTGTTCGATAGTTGTTAAGTAAAAAGCAGTGAACAGGCGTCTAATTTCACAAAAAACAGATAATGATAAGGGTAATAAGCGCTACATAATGGCGGTTTGAGGAGGAGCTATGTCGCTGGCAATTGTTCATACACGTGCGGCGCTTGGCATTAATGCGCCACCAATTACTATTGAAGTTCATATCAGCAACGGTTTACCGGGGCTGACCATGGTCGGTCTACCGGAAACCACCGTAAAAGAGGCGCGGGATCGAGTACGCAGCGCAATCATTAACAGCGGATACGACTTTCCGGCAAAGAAAATCACCATAAATCTTGCGCCAGCAGATTTGCCTAAGGAGGGCGGGAGATATGATTTACCTATCGCTGTCGCGCTGCTGGCCGCGTCGGAGCAGCTTAAAACCGATAGGCTTGCCGACTACGAACTGGTGGGCGAACTGGCGCTGACAGGCGCGCTACGCAGCGTGCCAGGCGTCATATCCAGCGCGACGGAGGCACTGCAGGCAGGCAGAGGAATTATCGTCGCTCAGGAAAATGAATCTGAGGTTGGATTAATAAGCGCCGAAGGATGCCTGATCGCCCCTCATCTGCAGGCCGTTTGTGCTTTCCTTGAAGGAAAACACGATCTGGCCCGCCCCTGTGCCAGGAAAGCGCTTTACCACGCCCCATGCGACGATCTCAGCGATATTATCGGCCAGGAACAAGGAAAACGTAGCCTGGAGATCGCGGCGGCTGGAGGACATAACCTGCTGTTAATTGGGCCACCCGGTACGGGAAAAACTATGCTCGCCAGCCGCCTTAGGGGCCTGCTGCCGCCGCTTAGCGATGAGGAAGCGCTGGAAAGCGCGGCTATTCTCAGCCTGGTGACCTGCGGATGTGTATCCACACAGTGGAAGCAACGCCCCTTTCGCTCCCCCCACCACAGCGCATCATTAGCCGCAATGGTTGGCGGCGGCTCGATGCCTTTGCCTGGTGAAATATCCCTGGCACATAACGGCATTTTATTTCTCGATGAGCTGCCGGAGTTTGAACGTCGGACGCTGGATGCGCTGCGAGAACCCATTGAATCCGGCCAGATTCATATTTCACGCTCCCGGGCTAAAATCGCCTATCCCGCGCGCTTTCAGCTGATAGCTGCGATGAATCCCAGCCCGACGGGACACTATCAGGGCAACCATAACCGCTGCTCGCCAGAACAGACGTTACGCTACCTCAGCAGGCTGTCCGGCCCTTTCCTCGATCGCTTTGATCTGTCGCTGGAAATCCCCCTGCCGCCGCCCGGAATACTCAGCCAGGCCAGCGCTAAGGGGGAGAGCAGCGCGGCCGTTAAAAGCCGCGTTACAGACGCCAGGGAGCGTCAGTATTCTCGGCAGGGGAAGCTGAACACCCATCTGGATAATCGGGAAATACGCCGGTATTGCCAGCTGGCAGAAGAGGATGTGCAATGGCTTGAAGAGTCGCTTATCCAGCTGGGGCTTTCCATACGCGCCTGGCAACGCCTGCTTAAGGTTGCCCGAACGATAGCGGATCTCGGCCACGCCAGGCAGATTACACGTCAGCATCTTCAGGAGGCGGTTAGCTATCGTGCTATCGACCGGTTACTGATCCATTTACAAAAAGCGCTGATGTAAAAAAGGGCTTACGCCCTTTTTTTAATCATCAGACTCGGTGTACTCTTCGGCACCTTCCATCTGCGGCTTGCCGCCGGAAAGCGTGTGAAAACGCTTCGGCCGTTTAATTCGCGTCATATACTTAGACCAGACGCGCTCTGCTTCCGTTACCGGCTCACGCTCGCCGCGGCAGACGGCGACAAAGAGCTTCTCTTCTTCAGTGATCGGTTCACGTTTTCCCAGATCCAGCTCATTAAAGGCATAACCATAACGCTCAAGTAGCTGCGCCTCTTTAATAGTGAAATCACCATGACGAGAGAATCCGCGTGGATAATGTTTATTGTCGAAATAACGATTAGTCGTCGTAAAGCTTTCCGCCATCCTGCACGCTCCTAATTCTTTGGCCAAGCTGTTTATGGCGCGGAGTATTAGTTACGCTTGACAGAGCGTCAAACAAAACATTTAAATCATAACGACAAATAATTTTGCGGAGAGCCATGTGGATACGGAATTGCTAAAAACTTTCCTGGAAGTTAGTAGAACACGCCATTTTGGCCGGGCCGCTGAAGCGCTCTATCTGACCCAGTCAGCGGTGAGTTTTCGCATCAGACAACTGGAAAATCAGCTGGGTGTTAACCTTTTTACCCGTCACAGAAATAATATTCGCTTAACCACCGCTGGCGAAAAGCTTTTACCCTATGCGGAAACGCTGATGAATACCTGGCAGGCGGCACGAAAGGAAGTTGCGCACTCCTCGCGGCATAACGAGTTCTCTATTGGTGCCAGCGCCTCACTATGGGAGTGTATGCTCAACGGCTGGCTGGAGCGCCTGTATCAGAAACAAGAAACGCAAACCGGCCTGCAGTTCGAGGCCCGGATAGCCCAGCGTCAATCGCTGGTAAAACAGCTTCATGAACGCCAGCTCGACCTTTTGATCACCACCGAAGCACCTAAAATGGATGAGTTCAGCAGCCAGCTGTTGGGACATTTCACATTAGCGCTTTATTGCAGTAAGCCATCAACCCTAAAAAACGAACTGAACTATCTACGTCTGGACTGGGGGCCAGATTTTCAACAGCATGAAGTCGGATTAATTGCTGCCGATGAAGTACCTGTACTGACAACCAGCTCAGCAGAACTGGCCCGACAGCAGCTTGCAGCGCTTAAGGGATGCAGCTGGCTTCCTGTCTGCTGGGCCAGGGAGAAGGGGGGACTGCATACCGTTGCTGACAGCACTACGCTCTCACGGCCCTTGTATGCGATATGGCTGCAAAATAGCGACAAACAGGCGCTTATCCACGATCTTTTAACGACCACCATTTTAAATGACTAATCGGTGGCGGCGACCAGGCATGGAAGCCTACGAGAAGATAAAGGAGGGTTAACGGAGATTTTGGATAAAAAAAATCCTTAGCGTTAGCTAAGGATTATTTTCTGGCAGGGGCGGAGAGACTCGAACTCCCAACACCCGGTTTTGGAGACCGGTGCTCTACCAATTGAACTACGCCCCTAATTAGGGTGGCGGAACGGACGGGACTCGAACCCGCGACCCCCTGCGT
>NZ_WMJZ01000020.1 GCF_009711095.1 Intestinirhabdus alba | reverse complement strand
GGGTTGCAGCCATTCATCGGTTTTATCGCCGGCGATGGTACGCCCCTGACGGTCACGAAAACCAACGAGGTATGGCGGGTCAGTCAGTATGAAATCGACGGCCTTCTCAGGAAAGCCAGCCATTACCTGCACACAGTCACCCAAAATCAGACGGGACATAATCATTCTCCTTTCTCAAATGCGGCGCCAGTTACGCCGTGCCGATACGACAGCCGGGCGAAAAACGGAGCAGACAAGGGCACCACCGCAAGCCGCAGCGCAGATAAAAGCAGACGCTGACTGGACGATTTGACGGCGAAAATTGAGCCGGAGAACGACGGGAAGACAGCGGAAAATGCATTTTGAAATCACTGCGACCGGGTGAGGGTGGTGGCGAAGCCTCCCTTTTCTGCACAGCGGCCCGGCTACAGTAGCGGCACGGCGTTCATAGCAGAGCGGTATGAATGAGGAGCGCAGCGACATCGTATTTTCATCGTTGCTGTCCACAATTTCGGTGGGCAATTCTGTGTATAAAGTGAGGGTATTCTGCGCAGGTCGCTACCAGCACGGATGACAGCACGCCTGACAAGAATGGTTATCTTTTAACCATCCACGAAGACTTCACTTTTCCTGATGTGGTATGTTGATACTGACTGTAAAAAACCGGAGCGGAAATGGATGGACAGAGAAATGCTGGCTGAGTGGCTGCGGGATATTGCCCAACATATAGAAGAGGAAAGCCCACTGATTCGTGATGTCAGTGTGGATGATGCCCTTTCCGATGAGGGGCTGGCCAGAAAGATCATCACCATCACGTTCAATGCGCCTGGTCGCGCCCCACAGCCTGAAGAGGACGCCAGCAGTATCCCTCGACACTGACAGTCCGATGTACATTACTGCTTAATGGCGGTTATTCATTTTCTTTAAGCCAACCATCTACAAGTTGGTTGATGACATCCGTTATTGAAGTTCCATTTCGCACGCAGGCGGCTTTAAATCTGGTGTGTTTATCCTCATCAAAATTGACGTTAACACGCTTAACTTTTCCTGATAGGGCTGGCGCAGAAACCACCCTATCGAGGTCTCTGTTCTCACCGAATGTCATTTTTTTGCTACCACTATGGGCTTTTTCAAGTGCCATATATTTACTCCTATCATCAATTACTCATTTGAGTGTATAAGTAAAAACACAATTACTCAAATATGCTAACTATCTCTTTTGTAAGGATTTCGATTTCACCTTTAGCCGCTCCATCACTAGACTCGAACACGCTGTCACCATCAAGAATCGATTTGACGTAAATCTGACGCTGGGTAATAGCCGTGCGGAACGATTTAACTCCAGTGTCCCTGATACTTTCTTTTAGAACACTAAGCATGGTTGCCTGTTCGATTTTTCGGGTAATGAGAAAACGAGCTTCAACTTTCCGGCTATATGCCTGCGCTTCAAGGACAGTGACAACGCTTCCTGCTGCAGAAAAATCAAGCGGGCTGGGAGTAACCGGAATGATAACAAGATCGCTGACCATTACCGCAGCAGATGTAATAACGGAAAGCGAACCGGCACCATCAACGATGACAAAATCATATTCAGTAAGGTCTTTCCTAATGCCATATACATCTTTTTCAGAAGCGGCTGTAAACACATCAAATGCAGCCTTCCCAGATTTACTCCAGGTTGTCAGACTCATCTGAGGATCTGTATCCACAACTGCGATGTTGTATCCCGCTCGAGCCATTGCAGTACTCACATTGATTACTGCCGTGGTTTTACCTGAACCGCCTTTAGGGTTAAGAAAAGAAATCACCTTCACACTCAAAAACTCCTTTGTGTATTTACTCAATTACTCCTCTGAGTTTTGAGTTTATCACCTGAGTTAAATGAGTAAAAACAAAAACACACATTTGCACAAAAACTCATTTACTCACTTTAGCGATTAATGAGTAAAAACTCAAATGAGTAAAAAACTAAATCTTACGATATATCAAAATTTGAAGGGATGTCTTGGCAATGAAAGTACGCTACAGCTTTTGTGGTTGTCTGGCAGTATTAACGGCATGTACCAAAATGACCGGTTTCGTACACCGTTCATAGAGCCTGTTCAAAACTTAGTGTAATTAGTTTCGTACATCCATTTCGTACAGAAAATTATGCCATGTCACGAGTTTATGCTTACTGTCGGGTCTCCACGCTTGAACAGACAACGGAAAATCAGTGCAGGGGAGATCGGGCTGCATACGCCTTGCCAAATCCAAACGTAGATATTGTAAATCGTTTTAAAAATACAAGGGGAGGAGAGGGCCCCCTCGGCACAGTCCACTGAAGGAATGGCAATTCCGTTCACCGCCAATGTTAGCTTTTTCCGAGCTGTGATAACATCTTAGGGGCATTTTTCAGAGCCAGGGCTGATGAAGAAGAAAAGCAGCACACCCACACCCCACGATACCACGTTCAGGCAGTTCCTGACGCAACCGGATATTGCCCGTGATTTTATGGAACTCCACCTGCCCGCAGAGCTGCGCGCCATCTGCGATCTCAGCACGCTGAAACTGGTGTCAACGACGGATAAAAAGTGATCCACTTATATCTCCACCGACGGTCTAATATTGATCCACCGTTTTACTCAGGATTAGCTTCCGCTATAACCCCGGCCTTTCGTTTCTGTTTCAGTCGATAGCTCTCTCCTTTTATTTGAACAACGTGTGAGTGGTGTAAGATCCGGTCCAGCATCGCGGATGTTAGCGCCGCATCACCGGCGAACGTCTGATCCCACTGCCCGAACGGCAGGTTGGAGGTCAGGATCATCGCGCTCTTTTCATAACGTTTGGCGATGACCAGGAAGAACAGCTTTGCCTCTTCCTGACTGAACGGTAGATAGCCTATTTCATCGATGATGAGCAGCTTCGGCGCCATTACGCCACGGTGAAGTGTTGTTTTATAGCGACCCTGGCGTTGCACGGTGGACAGCTGAAGTAACAGATCCGCTGCCGTTGTGAAGCGAACCTTGATACCCGCACGTACCGCTTCATAGCCCATTGCTATTGCCAGATGCGTTTTTCCCACGCCGGATGGCCCCAGCAGCACGATGTTTTCGTTGCGCTCTATGAAGCTCAGTGAACGCAGCGACTGGATTTGCTTCTGCGGGGCTCCTGTGGCGAAGGTGAAGTCATACTCCTCGAACGTTTTCACCGCCGGGAAGGCCGCCATCCTGGTATACATCGCCTGTTTACGCTGATGGCGCGCCAGTTTCTCCTCATGAAGCAGATGCTCCAGGAAGTCCATATAGCTCCATTCCTGATCCACAGCCTGTTGCGACAGCGCCGGCGCTGCGCTGATAAGACTGTCCAGTTGCAGTTGTTCGGCGAGAACCATTAACCGTTGATGTTGAAGTTCAACCATTATGCGGCTCCTCTGCAGAACGTGTCATAGATGGACAGCGGATGATGCAGTGGCTGCCTGTCGAAGGTCACCAGGCTTTCGTCTACCTGTACGTGATATTGTTTTTTCTCTGGCGGCAGAGCCAGCATGGACTGCTGTTCTTCGATCCAACGATCGCAGGGACGGGTCTGGATAGTTTCATGCTTTCGCTGGTTAGCGACATCGTGCAGCCAGCGCAGGCCGTAGCGGTTGGCTGTTTCAACATCGACGGTTATCCCCAACGGACGCAGGCGAGTCATTAGTGGGATGTAGAAGCTGTTGCGGGTGTACTGCACCATCCGCTCCACTTTGCCTTTAGTCTGTGCCCTGAAGGGGCGACACAGCCGTGGAGAGAAGCCCATCTCTTTGCCGAACTGCCAGAGGGATGGATGGAACCGGTGCTGGCCGGTCTGGTAAGCATCACGCTGCAGCACGACTATTTTCATATTGTCGTACAGGACTTCACGCGGTACGCCACCGAAGAAGCTGAACGCATTACGGTGACAGGCTTCCAGCGTGTCATAGCGCATGTTATCAGTGAACTCGATGTACAGCATTCGACTGTATCCCAGAACGGCAACGAACACATGAAGCGGTGATTTACCGTTACGCATAGTGCCCCAGTCAACCTGCATCTGCCGTCCAGGCTCAGTTTCAAAGCGAACAACAGGCTCCTGCTCCTGAGGGGTGGCGAGTGAACGTATGAATTCTCTCAGTATGGTCATGCCACCACGATAACCCTGCTCAGTGATCTCGCGGGCGATAACCGTCGCAGGAATTTTATAAGGGTGGGCATCAGCGATGCACTGACGAATATAGTCCCGGTATTCATCCAGAAGTGAAGTAACTGCAGGACGCGGCGTATATTTTGGCGGCTCAGACTGCGCACGCAGATAACGCTTTACGGTATTACGGGAGATACCCAGTTCTCTGGCAATCGCCCGGCTGCTCAGACCCTGCTTGTGCAGGATTTTAATTTCCATAACTGTCTCAAAAGTGACCATAAGCTCTCCCGAATCAGGAGAGCAGATTAACCCCTGGATCTGATTTCAGGCGTCGGATATGGATCACTTTCGCACCGTTGGTAACAACTGGAGTCTGGTTCGTTTGTCGAAGTTGATCTCCGCCAGTATTTCAGCGACGTTATCTACAGCCTGAAAACCACTACCGGTGACGGGTATATTCATGTTCTGGTTGAGCATCAGTCAACGCCGGAAAACATATGGCTTTCCGCCTGATACGCTACGCAGTGGCTACCATGCAGCGGCACCTGGAAGCAGGCCATAAGAAATTGCCACTGGTGATACCGGTGCTGTTCTATACGGGTACCGGCGCGGCGATATTTGTGCTCATGTTACTGGCATGTGCACGAATGGCCGCCGTATACCGCAGGGTAAGTATTATCTTCTTACTTATCATCGGCGGACTACTGGGACAGGCATCGCTTCATTATCGTCCGGCACAGCTTCTGCCGGCAGGGCAGACGCCGCAGGCCGGCGATACCCGCCCCGCCGGGACGGATACGCGTCTGGCATGGAACCGCCAGCACTCCAACCAGGAGCGCCGTGCCATGTTACTGGGGTCGATGGCCATGATTGCCGCCCATCCCGTTACCGGTAGCGGGCTGTCCACCTTCGAGACACAGTTCCCTTATGCGCTGGTCAGCGCCGGGCTTGTAAATCCCTTTACCGTGACCGTCACGCATCCACATAACGAAATCGCTTACGTGTGGGCTGAGGGTGGGATTGCCGCCCTGACCGGTCTGCTGCTCTGGGGAGGCGTACTGGCCCTGCCGTTTGCTTCCCTCGTTACCCGGACCCGGCGATGGAAAACCGCCTGTCGCGGGGTGCTGTTCCTGCCACTGGTGCTGCATATCCTGGTTGAATTGCCTGTGTATGTCAGCGCCATACACGGTTTTTTGCTGGTTGTGCTGCTCTGGCTGGCCCTGCCCGTACGCGTCACCCGTCCGTTCGGGCGCTACCGGACGGGAAGACACCGTCGCACCGGTCTGATTCTGACCGGTGGTCTGTTGTGCGTGGCCGGTGGGATCTTTATGGCCACCGGACTGCAGTCAGCCAGCAAGCTCCGGGAGGCTGAACGATTCCGCCTGATGGATCCAACCCCGCTCGGGCAGCTTCTTAATCCGTACGCCCAGTCCGATCGGCTGCTGTTCGATCAGGCCGTCAGCGATTTAATGGCGTTTAATCTGACACAGGACCCGGTCTTTATCCGGCAGTTCCGCACCCGGGCCGGTATCTGGCTGGCGCGCCATAACGATGCCAACCTGACGGCAACGCTCATGCAAATCCCCCGGAACCAGCGCCAGCTCACGGCAACCCGCTACTGGCAGTACCGGGGGTGCCTGAGCTTTCCTCAGGATCTCCGTTTTCATTGCAACACTGCGTCATCCCTTACTTTTCAGGAAAAACGTTATGACTCCTTTTCCACACACTGATGCCCCGGTCGGGAACATCACCCAGTCCCGACTGGACGATATGATCGGCGGCTGGTTTGTCGGCGCCTTTCAGCCCGCATCCTATAACACTTCTGATGTGGAGGTCGCGGTCCAGGCATTTCCGGCTGGATACAAAGGTGAATACCACTATCACCGCCAGGCAACGGAAATTACTCTTCTGCTGTCCGGGCGGGCCTGGATGGCCGGAAGACTTCTGTTTCCGGGCGATATTCTGACGCTGGCCCCCAACACCCCCTCTTCTTTTGTGGCCCTGGAAGACTGCCGAACCGTGGTGGTGAAACACCCGGGCGTGCTGAATGATAAGTTCCTGGCCGGAGAAACAACATGCTGAACATCGTTATCCCGATGACCGGGCTGGGGTCCCGGTTTTCGCAGGCAGGTTACGTCGATCCCAAACCGTTCATTTCGGTGGCCGGCGTCCCGATGATCGAGCTGGTTATCTCAAGCCTGCGCCCGGCCTGTCCGCACCGTTTTATTTTTATCTGCCAGCAGGCGCATCTGGATCGTTATCATTTCCGCTCCCGCCTGGAGGAACTGGCTCCAGGTTGTAAGATTATCGGGCTATCCGGCCTGACAGAGGGCGCGGCCTGCTCTGTGCTGCAGGCGGCCCCTTTTATTGATAATGCCTCTCCCCTGATGATAGCCAACGCCGATCAGTGGTTTTCTGCCGATATAAATGACTACCTTGCCACTATGGCGCGTCAGAACTTGTCGGGCCTGTTGATGACCATGCATGCGTCTTCACCAAAATGGTCCTATGCCTGCCTGAATGAGCAGGGTCTGGTCACCCGGGTGGTGGAAAAAGAAGTGGTCTCTGAAATGGCGACGGCCGGTATTTATAATTTCCGGCATGGCCGCGATTTCTGCCGTTATGCCAGAGCAATGATGGACGATAACGAGCGCAGCCAGGGCGAATTTTATGTCGCCCCCGTATATACCCGCATGTACCAGGAAACAGGCGCCCGGATAGGTATTTACAGCACAGGTCGCGACGGTGACGGGATGCACGGACTGGGTACCCCGGAGGATTTGACCGCCTTCCTGGCCCACCCAGTTTTGTCACGGGCCCTGGCGCCGCTGAGGGTGAAGGCATGTATCTGATCGCCCTGTCTCACCGGCGAGCGCTGCGCTATCCCGCTTGCCGGGAAGCACTTGATATGCACGTGCTGGCGGCCGAATGCCCGCCTGACACCATCGTCATCACGTTTGCCCGGGCTCCGGCGCCGGCCCGAAAACTGGATGCCTGCTGCCGTCTTCAGGAGGTCCCTGACGGCGACGTGGTACTGACCCATTTCGACACGACGCCGCTGTATGCGCTGTTGTTCTGGGACATTGCCCTGCATATGGCTGTGGGACGTTGTCTGTACCTGCAGCAGTCTGACTGTATCGTCCGGCTCCTGGAACGGAGCTGGTACCGAAAGGCATTCCGGGCAGAAAAAAGATCCCCCGGAGGAGTGATACGCTTTACAAAGGTAGCCTCTCTTCCGGCCGAGGCCGATCGCGGTCTAGGGGAATGGAGTTTTTGTATCCCGACAGGTAACGGAGACCCCACAGCGCTGAATCTCTGTGTCGCACGTATTCTCGAGCTGGCGCTGCCGGTTTACGAGATTATTCTCTGCGGCCTGCCTGCCGCCGGTTTTCGCTACTGGTCTCAGGTGCGTATTGTGGGTGAGGACATCGCAGCGTCGCCACTGCACATTACCCGGAAAAAAAATCTCCTGGCCCGCACGGCCCGCTATCCGAACCTGTGCATTCTGCACGACAGGGTGCTGCTCCCGCGTAATTTTTATACCGCGGTGCAACGCTTCGGGGATGATTTCCCACTGACCGGGTTTCAGTCGTTCTGGTTCGCCGGTACCGGACAGACGCTGCCATTACGGTATTCTGATTTTGGCGTCGCAACACAACTTCCGGCACCGGAGTGGCCAGCCACACGCCCCTCAAGGGAAGAGATAACCTGTCTTGCAGATCTTCCTTTATATGCCCAACACCCTGCCCGCAGTGATTTCAGCCGGGATTATCTGACCGGTAGTCTGTATTTATGCAAGCGCAGCGTATGGGCCCATATCCCGCAGAACGAGGCACTGTTCTGGCAGGACTATGAAGATCTGGAGCAGGCCTTCAGTGCCGCACAGGCGGGGATCCCTTCCCGGATCAATCCATACACCCTGACGCAGAGCCTGTCTTACCGAAGTGTAATGCACTACATGGGGCGGCTGAGCGGGATCACCCGTTCCGGCCGGCCGGTTTCGGAACGCCCCTGGGGAACATTCCTGCTACCCCGTCGACCACATCTTCCGGTCCGGGAGGCCGAAGGACATCACCGGTTACGTCAGTTTGCGGCCCGCTATACTACCGATGCACTGAAGGACAGCATTCCTCCGTCACTGCCCGGTATACAGCGTTATCGCCTCATTATCCGTTTATTGTGGGCAGCAAGAGGGAATACCGATTCGCTGCTGAATGACTGGTACCAGTTAATCCTCTGTGAATCCCCCGTTCCGGATGAAGCAAAGATGCTGGAAGACACGCTCAACAGCGCCATAACGCCTGCGGAAAAGAAAACGACGTTCCTGCGTCATCCTACGCTGATCCGGCAGGTGTTCAATAACATCTTCAGTTCCCCCTTTCAGCCGGATGCCCCTCGCCCGACGCCCCGCGCGGCCCGTATAGCGGGAAGCCTGCTCAGTGCATTCTGGCTACGCTACGGCAGCAGGCACACCTGGCTCCGGCTTTCGGTTTTTGCGTTGTGGCGCGAGCTGGCTTCCCGTCCCCCCCGGATCACGGAGAGTACTCATGACACTAAGTGATATTCGGGTTTTCCGGGCTGAACTGTCCCGGATCTCTGCCTGGTTAAACATCACAGAAGCCAGCGGGACACTTCCGGGGTACCGGAATGCCGCCTGTTTGTGGCTGACGCTTTGCGGTAACCGTATCGTGATGTCGAAGGCCCTGCAACAGGGAACACAGGTACGTATTATCGTGCTGTACCAGACAGGTAAAGCAACGCCGCCTCAGACTGTCTGGCCCGTACTGGCTCATTTCTATGCCACCACACCGGCAGATGCCCCGGAAATAAACCTGATCCTGACGGGAAATGACAGCCAGATCCAACATCAGGCGTGGACGCAATACCTGGCCTTATCCACCCCGGACTCTCCTCCCGCAGGCAGACTTCTGCTGCGCTTTGTTCTTTGCTGTCTGGCTCCGGTGGCGGCCGGCAGAGCGGCACATATTGTCCGCCGATTATTGAGACGAGGGAGGGCCAGTGCATAACCTCAGTATTGTCTTTCAGGGACCGGCCGACGTGAGATGCTCCACGCTGTATCTTTACCTGCAGCGAACGCGCAACACGTTCCCTGACGCTGAAATCATTGTATCCACCTGGCACAGCACGCCGACGACAGATGCCCTGCTGAACGCCCGCCTGGCGCGGATGGGGGTACGTCTGATCCTGAGTAATGATCCGGGGCCGCTGACTGGCCACGATATTTCCGGGCGCTGGACAACGAACCTGAATCGTCTGTTGTGTTCAGCCCGTGCAGGCCTGCAGGCAGCCAGCCGTCCGCTGGTTATAAAACTGCGAACGGACACATGGCTGTCCTCCCGCGCACTCCTTGACCGGATTGAGCAGGATGTCCTGAGGGATGCCGGTCCTCCAAGACAGGAGGCCTTTAAGGTTTTCAGTCACCGGGTCATTAATGCTTCCTGGTTCGCCCGGGATCCAAAAGGAAGCCTGCCCTTTCTGTTTCATCCCGGCGATATCCTGCTGGCCGGCAAAACTGAAGATGTCCGCCTTTTCTTTAGCGCACCGCAGGCCGATACGTCTCTCTTTTGCCCGGCAAGGATGCCCGGTCTCTGGAGCGCCTGGCGCTACGTCCCGGAACAATGGTTCTGGATACACGCCATCCGTCAGATTACAGGCAGGCTGGTCTATGAAGGTAATTTTGCCCATACGCCAGCCCTGGTTACGGCGTCAGAGCAGTTTTATCTTGCCAACTTCGTCCCTCATGATCATAGAATTAGATACGCCATGTAGCACCTAGCCTTTCCTGTGTAGTAATGTATGTTCTATTCTTCGACTACCTGAAGGCTCTGATATGCCGATAAATTTCTCCCCTAAAGTAGGGCAAATTCTCACCTGCAATTACGGAAACTACTTGAAAGATGAGAACGGGGGTGTAGTTTCGACAGCTGTCGATGCTCATATCCCCCCTGAAATGATTAAATGTAGACTCGTCGTGGTATTAAATGGGCGTCTGAATGGCAATGCTTGTATTGTGGTCCCGATTTCGACCACAAAAGATCCTGCTAAACTTAATAACGGCCTTCACGTTGAATTACCTGAAGGGATAATTAAAGCAGCAAAATATTTCCCTCAAACAACTAGTTGGGTTAAATGCGACATGGTACAAACCGTAAGTAATCAGCGACTTAACAGACCTATGGAAGTAGATAGGGGATGGATAACGCAGACGCTTTCACGTGAAATTGTCACAAACCTACAAAAGGCTGTAATCAAAGCTATCAATGCAACTGCGCTTGTTCCAGCACAGCAGGAGCCTGAAAAATAGTTTACTATTGACACAAACTACTGATTTGCTAAACTAGCCATGTAGCCCATAGAGGCCATTCAGATTTTCTCCCCTTGAGGGACCGCGAAGCCCAGTTGAAAAACTGGGCTTTTGCATTTCTATTACCTCCCGATTAGCCACCGTCCTAACAACTACAGTACCTCATGGCAATATCGCAGGCATATGCGTCGGTGCTCTCATAGAGCTGCTGGTAAATCCCTCTGTTACATCATTCCCGTACCACATTGGACATTCAGGTAATTTTGTCCAGTTCTGCTCATGTTGATAATGCTTAAAATGAATACAACTCATTATGTTTACTGTGTGGTTGTCCATCTGTGGAAGTAGCTGTATTTCTGTTCAAGTGATAAAATCATCAGACTAAAGACCTGCATAGGGAAGTTTTAATGGAAAAAATAGACTGGTTGCTAAAATTACGGCGTTGCGCCTGTATGGAAACGTTAGAAAAAGTGATAGAAAAAAATCGCTATGACCTGTCAGACGATGATTTGGAGAAATTTAATTCTGCTGCCGATCATCGACTTGCAGAATTGACGATGAATAAACTATATGACAAAATTCCCGCGTCAGTCTGGCAGCATGTAAAGTAATCCCATAAATAAGCAATAACAAAAACTTTCACTTTATTACAAGTGAGCATTTTTTATACCCTGTATATCCCGCATAATGACCTTTTTAAAAGGGGGCTTTATATGGAATATGAATCACCTATAAGTTACCCTCCTGTAAGTCAGGGGGGACTAAGGCGCTTAACGTTAGGTGAAGTTCATCTTGCATCATCGGTCTATGGCTTTAGTATTCAATATAATAAAGATTACTGACTCCATCAAAAATACTCACCAATATTTTTTGCACCGAAAACAACCTAACCCACTGTAAAACAACAAATCACCTTCGCGCCGGTTGCGCCTCGATGTCGATGGCCAGCTTCCGGAACGACTGCGACCGCTCCAGATATTTTGAATAAGATTAACGGCGCTCCGGGCAGATCCCCGCGCACTGGTCGCCAGCGGCGCTGGCCTGTTCCCGGCTCCGGGGTAATTCGCCAGGCACTTAGACAAACAGCCTATATACTGTCCAGAACTGCTGGTTTTAGCACATTTTGACGCGCTTATTGCCTTGAAACCCACTGATTTATGCCAATATTTTTAACTCCACTCATCAATACATCTGGAAATTAACATGACTAATAAAAAACTAACCGACGCTGACCATGCTGGTATGGATAACCTTCTCAATGCCGCTCTTGATGGTTAGAACAGTAGCCCACCTGCGGTGGGAGCTAAGACTCTGTCAGGAAGACGTTTTTCTCAGCTGCCGTAGCCCGTTATAATCCTGTGCATGTATATTCCCAGACCCGCAAAACTCCTCTTCCAGATTGATGATGGCTGGGGCAAGCTACTCGCTAAACACGGTGACGCCATTCCTGAATGGACACAATTGGTCGTCGAACGCATGCTTGTCTGTGGCACTCCCGCCATGGGATCGCGCCGATACTGCTGTGCTTCACCCCATTGCACACACACCAAATACATTTGCTACAGCTGTAAAGGTAAAGGCTGTAGCGCCTGCGGTATGAAAGCCACTGAGCAATGGATTGCCGAACAGCAACACATCCTCCCCAACTGCGAATGGCAACACATCACCTTTACCATGCCCGACAAACTCTGGCCTCTCTTCGCCAACAACTGGCCCCTGCTCAATCAGTTATTTTCTTGTGCAGCCAATACCCTACTGAAATGGGCCAAAAAACTTGGCGTAGAAATCGGTCTGTTTGTGGCTCTACACACCTATGGACGACAGCTTAACCGGCACCCGCATATTCACCTGTCAGTGACCCGCGGGGGGCTTTGCCTTAAACACGGCATCTGGCGTCCTATTTACTTCAAAAAGAAGGTTGTTGAGGCTTACTGGCGCCAGGCCGCCATCGGACTATTACGGGAGAGCTACGCAGCCCTGGATTTGTTTGCTGCCGGCTACGAGCATAATCGAGACTGTCGGGAATGGTGTCAGTTCCTTGAGGTTCAGTTCCAGCGCCGCTGGAAAATCCACTTTGCGAAAAAGACCAAACATGCCCGCCAAAACGTTAACTATATTGGCCGTTATCTGAAACGGCCGCCAATGGCGGCCTCCGCGCTGCGCCATTACACCGGCGGCGCTGTTGTTCATCTCTATTATGACCACCGTACGCAGCAACATCGAAGGCAGATGCTAAGTCAGGAAGAGATGTTACTGCGCTACATCAGTCACATCCCGTGCCGGCATTTTAAAATGGTTCGGTATTACGGTTTTCTGTCTAACCGTAAACGGGGTGGGTTACTGCCTAAAGTTTATGCGACTCTGGAGATGGCGGTGAGGACAAAGCCAGCTAAACCTGGCTATGCCGCATTGATGAAACAATTTACCAATGTTGATCCCTATCAGTGCATATTGTGCGGTGATCGGATGGTATTTTCGAGTGCGGAAGTCAGCTCGCGGGCTGAGGTATTGCTGGCTCAGCGCTATCAGCAGTTAGAAAGACAGCGATGGCTATTGGCAGTGTAGGGAAAATCTGCCTGAAATCCAGATAATTGTGCAAAAAATAGACTGTGCGGTGAAGATGTAGACACCGACCTGTCGGTGAAACGGATTATCAATCATCAATATCAAAAGTTATGGTCAGAAAACAGAGGCAAAAGAGCGATCCAATTTCCTAACCATCAAGGGTCTGCACTGGCATCGCGCCAGGGGCATTGCCCATCGCCATTCAACCGTCGAGTTATGGGCAGTATCAGCAGGGCTGGGGCTGCGTCATGCCGACGATCCCGCGGTATCCTATGAATGTACCTTCCACGCTCTGCCGTATGCACCTGCCCAACACTGGCTGAGTTGATGCACAGGCGTCCTCTGGACCAGTTTGTCTTTGCCATATCCCCTGTTTATCTCAGTGCCGTCGAGGACGATATCCTTGCAGGAATACCGGCGCTGAGAAACGCAGATCAGCAACTGAAAATCGCTACCTCCCAGGCTTACAATGGTGCGCTACGCCGCTGGGTGACCTGTAGTCATGCAGGCATGCTCGAAATGCTTAACACAAATTTTACTGCGCTAAACATCAGCCTGGCCGGCATGCTGATTGACAAAATTGTGGCTACTGATAGCGGCCCCGGCAACTTTCAAGGAGAACAGATGCATGTTTAAAGCCATGCGCTGCCGTATCAAGAGCAGTCTGTATGCCGTCTCGTTACTGATACTTCTGACCGGAAATACCGATGCAGCTCTTAAGGGAAGGGTAATCAGAGTACTTGATGGCGACACCATTGAAGTACTGCAGGTTAACAATGAGCGTACCCGGATAAGACTGAATGGCATCGATGCGCCTGAGAAAAAACAAGACTTTGGTCAGCGTTCGCGCCAATTTCTGAACGACCAGATCGCGTTACAGGTGGTGACTATCCACGGAGATGAAACTGACCGTTACGGACGTGTACTCGGTACTGTATGGTTGAACGGCAGGGATATCAACGCGGAGCAAATCCGGCATGGCATGGCCTGGGCTTACCGTTACCACGGAATAGCAAGTAATGCTGAATATGAAGCGTTAGAGAAAGAAGCTCGATTACATAAACTAGGGCTTTGGTCCGGACCTAACCCGGTGGAGCCATGGAGGTGGAGAAAAATTAATAATTAGGAATACCTCAACAGGATTTAGCTGCATTAAAAATGCAGCTGTCTTGCCAAGCCACATTCAATTACCCGGTCGGGAGCTTTTACAAAATTCTGCTAAATTCCACAACTGGTTATGTATGGTTAAGGCGCTCGCCGCAGTCTCACGTCCGAGCATAGCGAGTAAGTGAGCGAGGAAGCGCAATAGCATAAAACTATCAGGTATCACTGAACGCTCCAATGCTACTGATAACCTGTTTAGAGAGTTATTACCGTTATCCACAGGCCAGATCTAATTATTAAGATCTATAAAGGATCTTTAAGAGGATCTATATATGGAACTACACGGATCTATAACGGATCTAGATGAGGGTTTATTAATTTAAATCAACGAGTTACATCATAAAAAGTTCCTTCTAACATGTCGAAAGTTACTTCTATCATGCAAAAAGTTCTCGCCAATATGTAAAAAGTTCCCTCTCGCATGTGAAAGGTGCTTGCTATCATGCTGTAAGGTTCCTACTATTATGCAGTAAAAGTTCCTGCTTACATGCATAACACTCTGGAAGAGTGTAAAACTTACTTGGTGTGGATAAATTAAAAATGTCTAAATATGACAGTGACTTAAATCTCCATATTGAAAAAATTAATCAGTCTTCTGGTGATGTTGAACACATCATATCCTCCTCCACGAAGAGTATTCAGCCTTTATCTCTTCTTCGATTGAGTGTCTTTACCCCTGTACAGGCGGTAGAAAAGGGCAAAGTGCAGGGAAATGATTCAAGGACACCCATCGACGCCATCAACGACTTTAGACAGTTAGAGATTGTCGAAAGAGAAGGATATACCTCTGCAGTTATCACTGGCCCTAAGCTAGACCTTGATACTGATTTCAAAGTTTGGGTTGGTGTCGTTTCTGCGTTTACACACTATCCCTCGGTTAATGGTGTGATCACTATGAGTTTTGCAGAGCTGGCAAGGTTCTGCGATATCGACTCGAGACAGGTGAATAAGCGATTAAAGGAACGTCTTTCTCGCTCCGTCTCTAAGTTAAGCTCAACTTCAATCCGGTTTACCAAACAAACCCCTGAAGGTGATGCGATCGCAACAACCCATCTTATCGGTTCATCCATCGCAGACCCAGAAACTAATACAGTAAAATTAGCTTTTGATAACCTTCTCTCAGACTTCTATAAACTTGATATTAAAAGAATTCTGAAGCTAAAAGTTCTCAATAGCTTGAAGCGTAATGAAGTGGCCAAAGCAATTTACACCTTCCTTGAAGGCTTACCTAATAAGCCTGGAGAGATACAGATCGTTTCCGCTGCAAGGTTAATGGTCCGTCTCGATCTCAAGTCCGAGCAGAAAAAGCAGATTTTTATAATACGTAAGGCGCTCAAGACACTGACTGAAATAGGGTATTTAACATACGAGGAAAAGTTTAAGCGGGTTAATGGCAAAAGAGAGTTCTACTTTCACATCCTTAAGCGCGATCCCGACCTCGGCGAACCTACTAGAAAGCCTCTGCCGGCAGAATAAAAAGTTCCTGCTAACATGTCTCAATGCATGTTAGCAGGAACCTTTTCGTAATATCCCACGTCTCACTATGTGCTCTGATGTCATCACCCCTCCAGTGTTTTATGTCTAAAGACCCGAATTAGCATGATAGCGGGAACTTTCGTTTCCAGATTTCTTAAGTCTGCATGTAAGGGGTCAGTTTGGAGATCGGAAATTATTGTACGTTTAGCGCATTATTTAATCACACCAACCCGTAAGGGATTGATTTAGTGCCAATGGCTATCGCTTTTAAATTATCGCGTATTCCGTATCGCATTTAGGTTATCCGATTAGACAAAGTCCACGGGAAACGGCGTATAGCGTGGGAGTACACTCCATTGCTATAGGTGAGCCTGTTCAAAAAACAGGCTTACCGTACAATAATTCTCTATATCCAAACTGACCCCTGTAACCGGGAACTGGTTATGGCCCCTATTTTCCAAGATCTGCATCACAGCAGGAACTTTTAGCCTTCGTGTTCCCATACATAACAGCAGGAACTTAATTACGGCGTGCTGACTAGATCTTAATGCGCGTAGCGCATGGGAGCGAAGCGATACGGCCGCGCAGTATTGCGCGGGGTTCTTCTGTTCCAGCTTAGAAGCGAATTGAGCACGGTATTCGAATACTTGGCTGTAGGTAAGTACGGTAGTTCACCCCCCCCCTTCCTGATAAGCCGAAAGGACTTCTCGCGGCACAGGAGCTTCTGTACGCGGTCGGAGTGGTCACAACAAGGCATAGCCGTAGTTGGGGCGTATCTCCGCGTTAGCGGCCCGTAGGGGCGCTTACGAGCGTGTTAGTAGTTTCCACAGCCAGTTGAATAGCATATGGCACTGTCTTAGTTACATCATTCATCATTAAAAGCGGCACTGTTCCGGGCCTTCGGCCCGGGGCGGCCTCGCTTTTCAGTGGTGGGAGGGGCTGTTAGGGTTGAGGCAGGCACGGTTCCTGCTTTTGAGTGAGTATTTTGAATGTTGTAACTATATGTATTGTGTCGGGGCCCGTCGCGCAGCGATGGGAGCTACTTAAGGTAGTTGCCGAACCGGCGCGGACATAGTCCGCTGCAAGGGCGGGCATTCTCAGGAGCCTGTCCACAGGCAGGCGACGAACAGGTTATATATTTATATGAATGAAATAAAAGATATTTAAAAGAAGTACAGGGCAGGTTTTTAAAGGAAACCATGCACTTTGAAATCAGGTCGGCTGGCGCTCTGTAAGCATAACGGTTGTAACCTTATGGAAAGATCCCTTGCAGTTATTTGTGGGTAACTGAATCTGGCGACGAGATGTGGCCACTCTGATGCAATTTCTGGCCATTCTGATGGCGGAATGGTGTGAATGTCAGGAAGGACGGCCGTCATTTCGTGCAGAAAACCGTCAGCCGGGAGCTGCAGACGAGCGAACCCCTCCGGCGCCAGCCGGATTTTTCACACAGGAAGGGTTATGTGGGGACGGTGGCCAGCCGCGTGTAGTTGTTACCACGCGACATCAGCATGCGCTCTTTCACGCGCCGCTCTAGCTCCCGCTTCATGGCATCAAGACCGCCGGTGAATCGCCCGCTGGCGTATTCCCGCGTCAGCTGTTGCTTCACCAGGGTCACAATGTCCTTACGGGTTCTGTCCGAGTCACGACGTGCACGGGCGCGTTTCAGGCCATGTAGCTTACGCTCGGACTGGTAACTGCGGAACCGTTCGCGCACAAAACGCCAGGCCTTCGCTATCAGCTCGTCCATCTCCAGTGGCTTCAGGTTCTGCTTCTTACGCTGCTGATTTTCCCATTCGACGCGGCTGCGGCGTGCGGCCACAACAGCAACGTCAGAGACGTCGAGCGCGGAGAACAGTGCCGGCGTGAAGGTGATATCGGTCGGGATGTTGCAGCCAATCTGCGGGTCATACTCGGTCTGGTAGGTAATCAGCCCCAGCTCCGCCATGAACTTCAGCGCCCGTGTGGCACGGGTAATGGACAGATTGCCACTTTTTGACTCGGTGGCCAGACCGCACTCGATGGCCAGATTGGTAATAGAGCGCTGTGCACGATTGGCCAGCGGGTCATAGTGGAAGCACAACCCCTGGAGCAGCGCATCGATGGCTCGACGACGCAACAACGGCGGCATGCGATGACGTTTACCCAGCGAGCGAACGAACGCCACATGGACGGAAAAGTCAAAACGGGACGTGAAGCCCTCAGCTTTCGCCATCAGCTTACGACAGAACGGCAGGGTCTTTTTCCCCTCGCGCGGCGTGAATACCGGATTCGGGTTTTTGACCTGACGATAATGGGAGAACAGGGTCTGAGCGTCAGTCACACCTTCCCGCACTTATGTTGCACGGAAGGAGCAAATGGCACAGAAACAGGTATTGAACTTTTCTGAGCATAAAACTATACTCCCTGCATAGAGCAACAGCTTCTATACAGTTTAGGTAAGCCCCGTTAGTCTTCTCTGAGTCGCCAAACCTTGTGAAGATTATCGGGGTTTTGTCTTTTCTGGTCCCGAGTAGACACCTCATCAGAACCAGTTCCCTGCCACCTTACGGCGTGGCCAGCCAAAAACTTCAGCTTGAGTAACACCATCTTCTTCACAGAGGTTAGAAAGATACTCTTTGATTTCGGGCTTAATAAATACTTTCAGTTCTTTATGCGTAGCCCTTTTTTTAGCCGAGGCAATTTTCTGTCGCTCAGCTTCACTAAGGGGATTACCCTTTCTGTAAGCGCGTTTCGATGAGGAAGTTACTGCATTTCCGACCTGCGACATATTTGCCTCCTCAAGGATCAAGCAAGGATCGTTTCGCAGAGGATACTACAGATTCGTGAAATCAGCGACTTAACTTTACGCGAAAGTGTGAGCCATGTTGGCGCATGACTCACCTGAATGGATGTAGATTGCGGATCAAATGACGATGCTGATTAGTATGAAGAATGCCAGTCAGTTCCCCCGTCCCAGCGCGACTGCCAGTGCTGAAGGTAGGCTTGTGCCACTTCCGGCACGTCCTTAATCACCAGCACATTCTCGCTATTTCTCAAGGCCGCAGAGCGGGTCATATTAAAGCTGCCTGACTCAACCGTATGATTATCAACAATAATGACTTTATCGTGCATGATGGCGTAGCGGCCGTTGGTACGCAGCGGAATACCGGCATTCACCACAATATTCATCGCCGCCTGGCTGGTTTTGTTCCGGTTCCCTTTCTCATCGAGCACTATCTTCACATCCACCACCCGGTGTTTTGCTCTGACAAGCGCCCTGACCACCTCCGGAAAGGTGAAGGAATAGCCCATCAGGCGGATATCCTGCTGTGCTGAGTCAATGGTCTTAAGGACCAGCTGCAGCGCCGTTCCTTCCGGTGAAAAACCCGCCTCGATACTGGCTGCGCAAACTACCGGCACAGGCGCTGAAAGTGCCAGACTGAGCAGACCTGGCAGACACCATCTTCGGACACTACGGTTTAATCGCATTGCGATCCTCATTACATGCTCCCCATAAAATACGGGGAGACTATCTGCACATCACCAAGCAGCAGCCAGAGGCTCAGAGCCAGCTCCTCCATCAACACCAGCGTAACGACGACGAATGTCCACATCCGATGATCGCGCTTCAGGAGACGACTGAAAAATAGTGCACTGACTATCAAAATGCCGACGGTTACCCAGGGGGCGAACTGGTTGATAAGCATTGCATCGCTGCTGCATTCAAAACATGCCATATGATTTCATCTTCTCTGAATTAACTAAGAAACGCCGGATGTGGGGAAAACTCGCTTTTACCCGCATCCGGGGTTGGCCAACCGAACAGCGTGAGGGCGGCAGGTCATCGTGCCCGGCGATGCCGGGTACTAAAGTCTGGTTCGGTCGGATTCATGTTGGCGCTGAGGGGGTCAGCGCAGATCGTCGCGACGACGGATGTCGCCGGGCGGCGGTCAGGAAGACCACCACCAGGGTGAAATCAGCGAATACCACCTGCCGCTTTCTGGATAGCGGCGTTGAGGGTTTCGCCGTCAGTGAAACCAGGGATAACAGTCATATTGTCCGCGCTGGCACCACTGGACGGCATGATTACCAGGGCCGGTGTGCCGCTGAAGCCCAGCTGCTGTGCCAGTGCACCGATACCCTCGAGGGTACCCTGAACATCCGGCGCGGTTTTCACATCGAGCTTCACGGCTTTTGCCGCTGCGGTAATATCGGCATCCGTCAGCTTGCCCTCATTATGCCCGGTGGCATACATCGCATTATGGTACTGCAGATAAGCCTCACTGCCCTTTTGCTGGTAAATCTGCAGGCCGGTTTTAGCGGCCGTCAGCGACGCCGGCCAGCGGCTTGCGAAGATAGGGAGTTCCTTGAACACAAAGCGTATGCCCGGGTTGGCTTTTATCACCTTCTCCAGTTCAGGGGCCAGACGGGCACAGTAGATGCACTGGTAATCGAAGAACTCCACGACCGTTACTTTTGCATCGGCGGGGCCATATGACGGCGTGCCTTTATCGTTCAGTAGCGCGGCCTGATGCTGAATCACGGCCGCCGTCATCGCCTGCTGCTGCTTTTCCTGCTGCTGTGCCTGCAGTTTCTGACTGACCTCAACCAGCACTTCAGGATGAGCCAGCAGGTAGTCTTTCGCGATTTCACCAATGCGGGCTTCCTGCTCCGGAGTAAAGACAGGTGTGGCTTTCTCCGCCGCATTTGCCATACCGGACAACAGAGCGCTGGTCATCAGCATCGCCAGTGCGGTGCGCTTTACTGCTAACATTTTAATGTTCCTTTTTTTCATCTGTGGCGGGTGCTTTTGCCGCCTGTTTCTTCGGTTTGTCTGCCTGTATCCTCGCAAGCTTTGCCGTGGCTGCACGTTCACGCTCAGGCGGAATGAGCGATTCAACAGAGCCATCCGCGTTGTAGCATGCGACTCCGGCCGTCAGGCCGCTCAGATACGTTTCCGTCCGCGTCAGCGTTTTCAGACAGCGGCGTATAACCTTCTTCGACAACGGCAGTGCCCGGCGTTCAGCATCGGCAAAGAGCTGTTCCCTTACCCCGATGGCCAGCGGGCGCAGCTGACCGCCAGCGTACAGGCCCGGCCAGTGTGTACTCAGCGTCTGCACGGCGTCCGCCGGGCGCATCAGCCGCGCCGAACGGCCAGGGCGTGGCTTTTTCTTCGGTGGAGGAGGTATTACCTCCACTGCTTTGTTGGGTGAGAGTGCTGGTTGTTTTTTTTCCTTTGTCTTTTTGGGGTACCCTTTGCCCGGCTGGAGCATCCGGGAGGCGGTCGGTCGGTCATCCGCCAGCGGCTTTTTATTGCGTTTTGGCCTAGTGTTCACCACCACCGTTTTCCGCCGGGAGACCGTGATGTCCACCCCCACCGCACTACCAGATACGGACGTGTCTGCTGACCAGGTCTTACGCTTCAGGCTCAAAAGCGGACGGGTTCTATCATCACTCATTATCGGGCTCGTCTTCTGAATTATGTCTGTTACAGGATGGAACATAGTATTTCACAGTCGTGATGGTCGCGGCTTTGATATCGTCCAGGTCACCGTCTTTTCATAGACGGTTATCACCCCGCGCTTGATGAGCTCACACCGGAGTTCACGGATAAGTTCTTCATTTCCTGTCTGGCCTATCGCTGACTTCAGATAGTTTTCCAGCGTCTTCGGCGTCGCCGGCAAATTTGCCGGTTTTTTCCTAGCGCGGGACACTATCTTTTCAACCCATGATATAATCGGGATTTTATCTCGCGTCATCTGCGGCTCAACACGCTGACATCGGCGCCCGGACAGCCTTATCTGGCTTATCACACCATCGAATCCTTTATCACGGGAAATAACATGGAAACCGACCTCCTGAGGCATTGACATACTGAGCTGGCCCAGCATCAGTACCAGATGAAAGTCCACGTTATTTTTAGCCGTTACGGGGACCTGTCTGACCTGAATCCGTATCTCTCCAGATAAGGCAGCCACCGGAAGACGCACGTTCTCCTGCAGTGGACCGGTAAAGATGATGATCCGCTCGTAGCCAGACAGGTTAATTCCCTCCAGGCTACCCGTATTTTCGTAATCAATTAACGCTGTCAGCATCGTCATTTTACTGCTCCGTGTTTAATCACCAATTTCCTTCTCTTTCACTATCTCGCGCTCAACCCGGTGAAGCTGGTCGGTCACGCTTTCCCGCTGACGCGTCTGTTGGCGATCCTGCTGTATGACCTGATTCAGCCCGGCCTGCTCCTGCTGCCGGGACTGTTCAGCCTCACGCTGCAGCGCACGGGATTCAGCGCGCTCCGCCTGTTGCAGGGCATCAGGGCGTTCCGGGTCACCAGGCAAACGAGAGGTGGCCTTCGGATTCTGCTGTCGTCGGGCCTCTTCAGCCAGCGCTTTCGCCATCCGCTGCTCTTCCGGCGTTTTCAGGCTCACCGGGTCAGGCGTGTCTGCCGTGTTGCTTCCCGGGTGACGGGAAATGTCGGGACTGTCCGGCAGAACCAGACCACCGCTAAGACGCTTCATGATGGCATCGGTGGGTGATTCACCCCTGACGACCACAATACCGTCACCGGGATGCTGCAGCCCCAGCTGTCGGGCCTCTGCCAGGTCCGTGGCCTGACGGGTCAGGCCGGTTTCACTTTGCCGGAATATCACCAGTGTGGCCTCTTCACTGCCGAGCAGGCGGGCGTTATCACTCAGGCCCCGTAACCGGCCATCGCCATCAAGCTGTACCTCCCGCAATAATACTGCCCGCTGTACGCCGCTGGCATCGTGCACCGGCAGCGCCACATGCGGTGCCGGATATTTCCGGCTGCCGTGGATAAAGCGGGCCTCACCCGCCTCCGGTAACTGTGTTGCCAGCGCCCGCCCCAGGGCGCTGTCAGACAACGGCGTGGCCTTTTCCCATAACAGCTGTGCGGTTGCCGCCTGACGATCGCTGTCTGCCAGCAACACATCGTGGGCCGTCTGCCGCTCTGCTGGCGCGGAGACTTTCGTCAGCCATTTAGCCAGATTGTCGGTATAGACCTGTACATGCACTTTTACACGCGACAGGCCTACATACGCATCACGCAGGGAGGCCAGCGCTTTTCTGCCGCCGTCCACGCCGGCAAGCACGATGACGTACAGTGCGCTGGCTCCCTGAGCCTTGTGCGCTGTTCCGGCATAGCCGTAGTCCAGATGGCGGTCGGCCAGGTCGGCATTCGGATTCAGGATGCGGGTCTCCTCCCCCTGAGTCAGCTGCAGCTCGCCCTCTTTTGTCACGCCAGTGACGGTCCAGTTGCTGTTCGCTTCGCGTCCGCGCTCGCGGTCAGACCGGGAGAAGCTGACTTTCTCGCCGACCGATACCTTTATCTCGCGGGGCTCAAACACCGCAATGTCCCGCAGGCTGCTCTCAAAAGCCGACAGCGCCTGTGCCTGACCGGTCTCATCAACCAGTTCGACATAACCGTTCTGGCGGCTGTCCTGCCCGGCACGGATGGTATAATAGCGGTCGTTAATCAGCACAATATTGCCGTGTTGCGCAGCCATCCCCGCCACCGACTTCAGCCTGTCGGTCTGCGTTTTCACCCGTTCCAGCACGGTAATGGTCACTTCACGGCCAAGCTCGCCGCGCTCCTGCAGCTGAGCATGAATGGCGGTATTGATGGCGTTCTTGTCGGCGTTGGTCTGGGTGACAATCAGCGTATTGTCGCGTGCTTCTGCGGTACGGCCGGTAAAGTCATCAACGATGGCCTGTATCACCCGGTCACCCTGCTCTTCCTTCTGCTCTTTCGTCTGGGGGATGGCCACCACGGATTGTGTCGGTGACCAGCAACCCGGCGTTCTCGGCACCGTATCCGGCGTCACGCTGCGGATGGTATCCAGCGCCGCCGGGACCTGGCGGGCAATGACGGATTCAATCGCCGGTTTCAGTGCCGGACTCTGACGCACAATATCCTGCATGATGGCGGTATCTAACGCGCTGCGTTCCTGCAGCAGCGTGAAGGGCGCGCCGTTATCCACCGGCAGTAGCTGGTCCCGGTCACCGCTCAGCACCGCACGCCCGCCACCGGCGGCAATATAGCCCATCGCATCGGCCATATCCCGGTTACCCACCATCGAGCTCTCGTCCACCAGGAACAGGGTCTTACTGAAATCGGGCGTCTCTCCGCCCTGAATCCGGCGCTCCACATCCATCAGGAAGCTCGCCAGCGTCTGCGCTTTGACGCCGACATCAGCCATCTCACCCACCGCCCGGTGGGTCGGGGCCAGCCCGACGACGTCCGGGCGCTGGTCTGCCGGCAGGGTCTCCAGCGCCGCCAGTACGGTTTTCAGCTGAGTGGTCTTCCCCACACCGGCATAGCCCTGTATCCCGATGAAACGGTCGGTGCTCTCCAGTATCAGGCTGGAGGCCTGCTGCTGCCCGGCCGTCAGCCCGGCAAACAGTGCCGGGTCGGCGTGGCTCAGAAGCGATGACTGCGTATCCAGCCCCTCCACCACCAGACGGATGATGCGTTTCTCCGCCTCATAGCTCGCAGCCGTCACATACAGCTGCTGTGCGATGCCTTTCTGTCCCGGTACCGGGATGAGTTCACCGGTCTGCACCTGGCGGGCCAGTTCACGGTCCACATCCTCCTTACGCAGGGAGGCATGCAACGGCAGCGCATTCGCCAGGACGTCGGGGCGACTGAACACCACCTCACTGCCCTGGGTCAGCGTCACCGCCTGCCGTACCGCTTTCTCAGCCGGACTCATCAGCGCATCCTGCGCCGCCGACATCGCGTCAGCCAGCTCACCGTTCTGCGGATTCACCTGCGCCAGCGCGGTACGGTACAGCGGTGAGCGGGACAACCGGCGTTCAGCTTCATCGTTCGCCAGCGGGGTATAAAGCTGTATGTGCTCGCCGCTGCGGGCCAGGGTATTGAGCATTGTCGCCCCGGTATCCCGACCGGAGACCGCTGCCAGCACCGTGCCCTGCTCGCTGACGCGTTTTCCCGGCGAGGTGACGTAACCGTACCCGGCCTTCAGCGGTTCATCGGTACGAATAACCCGCTTCTGCCCGTCATGCTCCACCACCAGGCTGTTCTTTCGCACGGCCGTAACGGTGACACTGTCACCGGAACGCTGTTTGCCCTGCCGCGCCAGCCAGGTCAGTTTCTCCCCTTCGGCAATATCAACGGTCTGTGACCGGTACAGGCTCCAGCTGCTGTCCACCTGACTGAGCTTCATTCCCTGACGCTGGCCATCCTCCCCGACCAGCATCAGTATGCGGGTCTCCGCGCTGACGCGGTCAATGGTATAGCGCTGAGGTGCCCGGCTGTCCGGAGCGCGTTGTTCGAGCACCATGCCCTCCCGGTACGTATCCAGCTGGCGGCGGTTTTTGCTGTCCAGCCACTGCGGAACCAGCGTGTCGATGGACGCCGTTTTTCCCCCGAGCAGTCCCTTTTCCAGCAGCGCCTGCCGCAACGCTGCCGTCAGCGTCTGCTGTTCACGCTCGCCGCTGGCCTGGGCCACCACATTCGCTCCCTGGCTCACCATCACCACATAATCCCGGGCCAGAGCCGCATAGCGCTGCCGCTTGTCCGGCTCACTGACCACGCTGACGGCCACGGTACGTTCCGTTTCCGCCCGGTAGCGGGACACCCCGGCCGCCTCCAGCGTCTGCAGGGCATTGCCGGTCCCGCTGCGCCCGCCGCTATCCATCAGAAGCAACTGGGACTGCGCACGAAGCGCCTGGTCGGTGACCGTCAGCGCATCACGGACGGAGAGCTTTTCCGCCCCGGTCACAATCAGCGTACTGTTCTCCGGCAACGCAGACTCTGACAGCCCTTTCAGCGTCACCACTTTATCCGCCAGACCAGGCTGTTCAGCCAGCCAGCGTTCACTGCTGCGGTCGG
The DNA here is from genome assembly GCF_009711095.1 of Intestinirhabdus alba. Taxonomy (GTDB): domain Bacteria; phylum Pseudomonadota; class Gammaproteobacteria; order Enterobacterales; family Enterobacteriaceae; genus Intestinirhabdus; species Intestinirhabdus alba. Next base: position 71,697 of record NZ_WMJZ01000020.1, on the reverse strand, counting down.
TAGCCAGCACCACCACTTCCCGTCCCTGTGACTGCGCCAGCTGCACCCCGGCCAGCACCGATTCGCGCATACCGCCCGCGCCTCCGGGCTGGCTGACAATCGCCAGTGCCGGGCGGTCTGCCTCAATCTGCTGCATTACCGGCACAGACGAAGAAGACCGGGCCGGGGCACCACCGGATATCACCACAGTGGATTTCATCTCCCCGGCCAGCTGCTGCAGGCTCAGTTCGTCCAGCAGATGAATCGAGGAGGTAAACAGACCTTTCTCCCGATCCAGCGGTATCAGCTGCTGACTCTCTATCGCCGATTCAATGGCCGAACGCGCCATCACCGCAATCTGCTCCCGCGCATCGAGACTGTTCAGTGTCCGGTTCAGCACATCGGAATAGGTAAAGCGGGTACGTTTTTCACTGAGCTGAGAAATCGCCAGGCTTACCGCCTGACGGACATCGTCCGGGGTCGTCTCCGGCCGTACAGCTCTGTCACTGTCCATTGTCTTCAGACGGGCTTCAGCTTCCTGGCGAAACGCGCCGATATCGAATCCTTCCTGCTCCAGACGGTTCATCCAGTCGGTCAGCAGTTCTACCCGGTCGGGATCTTTCTGTTTGGCCTTACGCGTATCCAGCGCCGCCACGTCACGGGATTTCAGAGAAGCGCCATCACCGACGGCCTCCCGTATTTGTTGCGTACGCTGTGAAAATATCTCCACCGGAACACCCTCGATTTCCCACAGATCGTTTTTGCCGGTCACCACGGTCCGGAATCCCATCTCCTCCACGGCCTGACGCAGTTCGTTACGGTAGATTTTGCCCAGCGCAACCTGCAGGGCATAGACGTTCTCGATAAACCCGCTGTTGCCGACCTTATCGCTGGAAAGTGTTTTCCACTCCCCCAGATACTCCGTCAGGTTCATCACTATCAGGTGCGTATGCAGCTGTGGATCAAGTTCACGCGAGGTGTCATGGTGGAAAGCCGCAGCCAGCAACTTACCGGTCATCTCTGTCTGGCTGACCCCATCTACCATGACACGCGTACTGGCCAGCCGTTCAATTTCCCCCATGGCCACACCGACAGCACGCTGATGCGCCTCCAGAATACGGCTGTCGCCCAGTACCACACCCAGTACGGAAATACTTTTGGGTGCCGACAGCGTCAGATCGTAACCCGGCCGGTGAATATTCTGACCGCCCGACATCCGGGAGAGATCGACGCCCTGCGGGAAATATCCGGCCAGGGCATCATCGAATGTCTTCGCATCCACGGGGCCTTCCAGCCCTAACAGCTCTGCGGCTTTCCCCATCCAGGACGCTTCCATACTGCCGAGAAAGTAATAATTATCTTTCGCCATGTAGTAGCTGGCTCCGCCGCCAGCAATCGATGATACGGTCAGCATTACCAGCGGTCCCCCGGCTCATACTCCCTATCCGGTTCGTCATGTTCACGGTGAACGAGGATATTTTTCTCTTCTTCCTTCATCGCCTGCAGCGCCTCTTGCTCGTACGCCGCATAGTCTTCGTAACGATCTGGCTCAGTCAGAATTTCACCGGTCTGCGTATCCACCTGCAGCCCGTCATATTCCTTCACCCGGCCACCGTTCTGGACCGGACTGGTCGTTGCTTGGATGTCAGATGCGGAGGACGATACAGCGGCCGGCGGCAGAGGGGATGAATTGATAGTTTCGGTTGCAGCAATGGCCGGAGATACGGCAGCAGCTGATGCTGTTGTTGCCGGTACAGCAGGCTCACTGCTCTGTACCGCAAGCAACCTGTCGATGCTGTCTTCATCCAGCTCGCGACGGGTAATTTCCTCCTCGATTTCCGGGTCCAGACTGTCATTCAGCTCCCGTGGCAGGAACTCTGCCGCGATAAAGTCCATTTTTTCGTAAGTCATATTCATACGTACCACCGGATAATTCCCCGGTAGCGTCACATAACAGTTCAGATCCGGCAGGGACTGGATATCGGAGTAGTTGACCAGATACTGGTCATCTTCCTGCTTGCTGAACGACACCCCGTCACGCACGGTATCTGCACCATAGCTGTACTGCTCGTTAAACACCTTCGCCCGGCGCTGGCCCAGCTGACGCATCACATAGTTCGCCACACCTTCATCCGGGGAACGGAAGAAAAAGCGGGTATTGAGTAAATCCATCATCGCGTCAGCAAATTCACGACCGTAGGTGAAATCCAGCTGCGGTTTGTTCTGAAAACCGAGGACAAAACAGCCACCAAACTTACGGGCCTCCGACAGCACGCCAGGAAGTTCCGGCAGCTTATGCAGGGACGTCAGTTCATCGTAGATAAACCACACCCGGCGGGTCGGGTTCTCTCCCATCTCCAGCAGGCAGTTGGCCGCCTGTGCCAGCCACATCGAGATCAGCGGCTTCTGGGACTCGTGCTCCCGGGCATTGGAGGTGATCCACAGCCAGCCGTTGCGCTGCCCCGGCTCGTTCACCTGCTTCATCCATTCACGGATAGCAAAGCGGGGTTTGCCGGTGCGCTCAATCCCCTGCATGTAGCGCAATGCCTTCACGTAGTTGGTCAGCACACCACGGATAGAAATGGCGGTCTTCTCCACCTTCTCTTCCATCAGGTTGGAGGCTTCCGTCCCCTGCACGTATTCCCGCAGTGCTTTCAGATTGATGGCCAGCAGGGTACGCAGCAGTGCGTTATAGCTACGGTGCGGGTCATTCTGGAAACGTTTAGATACCGAGGTAAAAATGGTCCGGGCAGACCCCGTCCAGAATGGATCTTCTTTAGTACTCTGGGGGATCAGCGTATTGCCAATGGAATCAAAGTCCGATGTGGTCTGACACTCCAGCCACAAATCCCAGTTTTCGCAGCGCTTATCACGTGGATTCAGCAGCTTATCGATGTTTTCATTAAAGTGGCGCTTAACCAGCGAACAGCCCTTGTCGTAGATAATCACCATGTCCCCGCGTGCGCGCAGCTGCTGCAGCAGTTTGTTGAGGGCATTGGATTTACCGGAGCCGGGCGTACCATGCAGCAACAGGTTTTTAACCTCACTGTCGAGCAGCAGTGGTAACTGGTCAAAATGCAGTGGCGATGCTTCATTATTGCGGTGCAGGGTTCTGGCCACCGACTTCACGTCCTCTGTGAGCGAACGGCCACCCACCATGTCGTCCTGAGCCTGCTTCTCACCGAGTCGGCGCAGGAGGTAATAGACGCCATACGCCACCGCCAGCACCACACAGCTCGCCAGGAATACCGCAATAAACAGTTCCTGCAGCGTCAGCTGACCTGCATAGGTCATATAGGGGTCTTTCAGAATGGCTGCAGAGGTAAAATGCAGGATTTGCCCGTCATAAGGAACATCATATACGGGCGGTACATTGAACAACGCTTTTTCACCGCCAGCGGAAAGATATAACCACCAGTACAGCCCGCCGTTGCGCATGTCCTGCCACGGCACCCGCATCCAGAAAAATAACGGTGTCAGTACAAAAAAAAGATTCAACAACCAGAAGGCAATACGGCGGTTGACCTGCATAAACATATTCAGCATATAGCTGAATACCTGCCCGCCCTGGGTAATATGCTTGGTGGAACTCATTTATCCCTCCCGGCATATTCACATGAAGGCGTTGACACAATCAGCGAATCAGAAAACACATCCCGAAATGCAGCAGTCGGATCATAAATGATAATGAGGTCATTATTATTCCATTTCATTCTGGGCAGAAGCTGGTTTATATGGGCGTATCCCATTCCTGTCTGACGCGAAGACAAAATATTTTCTTCAGGCAATACGGCATCAGAACTGACATTATCAGAACAATTCATAGCTGAACCTTAATTTAGATAGAAGCAGCAAGCACTGCCGGGAGTGACAGCACGATGGCATGGCGGATTAGATATTTAACGGGTCGACATCGAGTCTCGGAGTAAAAAACAGAAAATAGCTTTTAACAAACCTAGTAAGTTCGGACAGGACTGAATCCTGCCCCTTAACCTAGAATTCAATGCCAACGCATAAACCTCATCAAAACATACTTACATTCATTGAATCTCAAAACAATGAACATTCACAGCAGTGACAATTAAACATTACCCTTATTGATTTCCTCAATCAATTTAAAGAAAGTCTCTGTGTGTATTTTCACAAAATCGTCAATCACTTCATTAACAATGCTATCTGAATTCTCATTAACCTCGTCAATACCCAAAGATTCAATGACGGCCTGGCAATAAAACTTCATATCTCGCGTATTAAAGCTCATACGCATCCCACCTTCATGAGCGAGGTCCATCCATGTGTATACAAAAGGGTATTCTATATTAGCGGGCAATAACTCCGCGCCATCATAAGAACCAATGAAATTAATAAAACCAATCGCCCCATTCTTTTCATACCATTCTTTATTGGTTCTATTGACAATCAATGCAAATAAATGCTTTTTGACTCCAAGGCTAACATCAACTGGACTCGCCTGCTTTTCTTTCTTTTCCTTTTTATTCTATTTAAACCCCAACATTATCATCCCTCCATAAACCAGAATCACACAAAAATTTATTATTAAACTTCTTCGCTATTTGATGATATTTGAGGAGAGGAGACCACCTGGCGAATTTTATCGAGTGTTGCGACCACTGCAGGGGTCATGTACCGACTCATGGACATGCTGAAAACAACCCCGCCAATTAGGAAAGAAGCAAACCAAGAAAATCCATAGCCTATAATAAGAGATGAGCGTTCGCTGATTAATACAACAGCGACAAAAGTATTAAACACAATCATAATTAGACCATATAATCTTAGTTTCTTTTTAGCCAAATTAACAAGCAATGATTTTTCACGCACTTCCTTTGGGATACACATCAGCAAAGAAAGATTCCCATAGGCCATCATGATGGCCATAACAGTTAAAATTCCACAAGACAAAACTAACCACATGGCAATCCCCGGAAACCAGATTTTTTTATCACAAACGATCAACCCTACCGTTATAACCACAAAATGCATCATATAAACAACTGACATCAATTTAATTATTGGGGATATAATCTCTCCAGAGGTAGGAATGCGGTAATCGTTTTTAAATGACTGCATCAACATTTTCACATCATTTTCAATATCACTTCGTTTCACCATTTACTTACCCTTAAATTTATTCATGGTTTCATCAAGTGTCTTTTTCGCGTTATCGGAGTCCACTTTGTCTATGACAGGCCAAGCTTCCTGACGAGTATGTTCAGCCTTATTTGCTTCATCAAAGCGACGTCCCTGCACCTGATGTTCCTGCTCAAGATTAGTATACTGTTTGTTCACCTCTGACTGCTGATGATTGACCTTTTCTTGAGCAGAATCAACACTTCGCTGTGCATTCGCTCTCGATTGTGTGACTTCACCAGCCACCTCACCATCAGCTTTCACACCATGCCCGGCAGCCGTCTGCGCCATATGTTGTTGCTGGCCTTCAAAATCACTATGGTTGACACCCTGTAACCCACCGGCAGCAACCTTATCGCCCATTCCTTCTGCAGCTCGTCCCTGATTGGCCCGGAACTGCGCTTCCAGTTGCGGCATCATACGTTCTTCCACAAAACGACCAGCCAGTGCCTCTCGCTCGGCACGCGCTTCCGGGCTGGATACGTCAGTCAGCACACGTTCAGCATCCGGATGATTCTGTTTCGCATATTCAACAAACTCCTGAGTGGCATTGCTACGGATGGCCGCACTATTGTTCTCCACAAAACTTGCCATCTGCGCATATTCATGGCTGCGATTTTGTGTGTCACTGTACTGGCTGGCCTGGGTACGCATATCACTGAACGTCGCCGCCATCTGGTTAAGCAACGAGCCGGATGCGTTGTCCGTGTGGCTGCTGTTTTCGGTGGTTCGGTGACTGGCGACCACATCAACGCCATGGCGGATATCTTTCAGATCCTGAGCGCTGAAGTCCTTCGTATGGCTGGTCCGGTTGCTCATATCCGAACTGGTACCGTGCGAAGAACCATTGTTACCGGTGTAATCTCCTTTAATATGGCCTTCCAGCTTACCACTCAGCCCAGTCGTCCATTCGACTGCCTTGCCTGCAATAGACCTACTGGTATCAATACCTGCCGTCACGCCTGCACCGACATTAATTGAAGCATTCTGGCTTTGTTCCATTGCCGCTCTGAGTGCATCAGCCTGGCTGACATTATTGTCACGCGCATAACGTGCCACGGCACTCTGTAGTTTACTGATAGCCGCGGCATCATTCGCGCTGATGCTGTTATCAGCACCACGACTGACGGTATCACTGCTCCCTCGCTGGCTGGCCCACTGCGACAGCTGGGAGGTCCCGGTACTGGCCGAGTGACTCAGCGAGTTGCTCAGGCTCTGCAGCTGACTCTCAGCCTCACGCTGCTGACGCTGGAATCCACTGACAGCCGAACGGTCCAGCTGAATATCGGTCGGCAACCGGGAAATCGCCCCGGTGGTATCGTAGACCGATGCACCACTTTGTGTCCGGGTTGCCGTGGCACCGTTGCCCATCTGGGTCATTGCCATTCCACTACGGCTGGCGTAATTGGTGTCCCACTTATTGCCGGCAACATTGTCGGTCTGCAGATTATTGAATGCCCAGCTGCCGTCGCCGGCACGGGAGGATTCAGAAGAGGCCGTGCTGTTCATTGCTGTGCCCAGGTAGTTACCGGCCTGCGACACTGCGCTACCCAGCCCTTTGACGATACCCCAGGCGAGGAACGGAATGGAGAGGGACAGCCAGCCAGCAATCGAGCCAATATCCGCATGGGTCTGCTGGATAACCGATAGGTTCGACAGCGAAAAACTCAGCGTCCCTGTTTTACCCGTGAGATACATACTGACCGCATAGTTAAGGATAGCGAACATCGGCCCCCAGGCCTGCAGGTATATCAGGGTAAAAATGTAGCCCTTCAGCACTTCCATCGTCAGGGTATGAATGGAGGCCAGCAGGATAATTACCGGGAACAGGCCAATCACCATCGCCAGCAGCACGGTATTGAGCAAAGGCAGGTAGGTGGTGGCAATACTGGTTGACGTGGCCTGGCTCAGACGCATCTTGGTATAGGACGACTGCGAGGCCAGGTTGACCAGACCGGCAGCATCACCGTTCTGCGCACTGGTGGAGGCAATGCCCTGCTTCAGGCCGTTCATCACCACGGTCTGTCGCATAATCTGGCTGGCACCACTCCCACCGCCGTAGTAATAGCTGTAGCTGTCACCCAGCAGGGTACCAAACAGCGCGCTGGCATTGGGTTTTCCGCCGGTAAGGCGGGCAACATAGTAGTCCCAGGTCTTACCACCATTCTGGGTGTCGGTGGTCAACTGGGGTTGCAGCACGCCGGTTGCCAGCTCCTGACAGGTCCAGAACCCTTCCCGGTTTGCCATCGTATTACCGTACGGCACCATCACACCGCGCAGTGGGCTGGGTTTGCTGAATATCAGCGAATACGGGTCTTCGCTGTTCATCAGTTCCTGGAAGGAGTATTTGTGGTTAAGCAACATATCGCCTACCACGCAGTTTCGCACATAAGCGGTAAACAACTCTGCCAGGTCACCATTACGGAAGGCAAAGTCGGTTGCGGTCCCCACCAGGTTGGCGCCGAACAGCATCCCGGTTTTACTGTAGGTGGCTGAATCCGGGGTATGGAATACGGTCTCAAAGCCTTCCGTCAGGGCGGTACCGATGCCGGTGATAAACTTCGCCGGTGCCGCCAGCCCCAGCGGCACATTAGCGACCGTATGCACACTGGTTGCGTCACTGCGGTCAATGATTTGCACCGTTCGCTTGGGTATGATGAGCACGCTGGTGAGAAACATAAAGAAAGCAATAAACTTCAGCACCTCCAGCGGGTCATGACCGCGAATGTAGGTGGCAAACAACACCATAACCGACATCAGCGCCGCAATACGAAACATCGAGGCCCACTCGGTGGTCCCCATCAGGACAGCCACGCCGTTAAAGATGGCCGTCAGGAACTCCCCGCCGCTCAGGACATAAACCGCATCCATCACAGGCCCCCTTCGCTGCCGCCGAAGCGATAGTTCTGCTGATAGCGGTCCAGCAGCTGGCTTGAGGTCTGCTGACGCAGGTAGCTCATCTGGCGGTCCATCTCAGCCAGCGCGTCGCTTTTCACCTGTACTTCCTGCTGCAGGGCCTCCACCTGACGGCTGGATTCGCTGATGTTGGCCCTCAGCGGTTTCATCACTTCTTCATCATAATTCCGGCTGGCCAGAGAGAGTTTGGCCTGTTCAATCAGCTCTTTCAGATACTGCAGCATAATGTCGTAGGCGATGTAATCCGACAGTGAGGACAGCATGTCAACGTTGAGGCTCAGTTGCATCGGGTCCACCAGGTAGCGCAGCACTGGAATGGAGGTACTCTGGATAAACCCTTTCTCCGCCGCTGACAGCGGTTCATCAGTTCGCAATTTATCGCGGATACTGCCAATCATGTCTCTCACCCGCGATATCAGGGCGCGGTTACTGCTGATAGTCACGGACCCGTTTTTCAGCTCCAGGCAGTCGCCGCTCGAGACGCAGCGCTGGATCTCAACATTACCGCCCTTCATCAGGGCTACCAGTAATCCCTGGTGGTTTACCTCCGGTATAAGAGATTTTGCCGCGCCATTGCGGTCAAATATCAGCGTACCGGTCAGGTTCATCACCATTTCTTTCAGTTCAGTGTCCCCGTCAAGCATGGCATTACGCCCCAGCAGTTCCCACATCAGGTTTTTATTACGCAGCACCCGGTCCTTGTCCTTGTCGCCGGCTTTATCGAGCACGCTGTTCATCTCTCCACCGACCGTACAACCCTGGCGGGAAGCAGCCCAGTCGGCAAAGAGGTTGCTTTCCCCCGCAATGTCCTGACAGACCTTCTGCTGGGAGACCTGGGTCTTCGGCCACAGGCCGCCGATGATGCCCTGTGCCGCCTGGCAGCTGGAGATGTTCATGCTGTTCATGTCCGCCGCCAGCTTCTGCAGATAGTCTTTGGCGTCCTTCAGCTCCGGTGCCACGGTTTGTAGCGCCAGGTCAAAGAAATACCCCTGGGCATTGGCCATCAGGTTTTTGATGAACTGCTGCAGCTGGTCACTGTTAATAAATGAGAACGACCCGAGGTAGGCATCGATGCCGCCGCAGCCGGCATTCAGTGACGGCGGGGTAAACGACATCACCTGCATCTGTTTGACCGGGCTCCTGAGAAACAGGTTACCGCCGGTCATATAGCCTGCTGCCTGCCCCTGCCAGGCAGCAGCGCCGGTGGCATTACCTTCAAAACCCAGCTTGTTGAAGTAGTTATTAAGATCGCCATTCACATCTGCATACGCGGACGCACTACAGACCAGCGCCAGTATCCCGGCCAGAAGCGTTTTACGCATGGTTGTCCTCCTTACTACGCATGGCTAAATACAAATCAGCGAAATGCGTTTTAATATCACCAACAACATCAAGGAGAAAAGACACACCGGATGCGGCAAGAAAGCCGGCCGCTGCACACCAGAAGCCAACCGGCATGGCATACATAGTCAGATTGAGCGGGGTTTTCATCGCCTGATTTTCCGCATTTAGCGTCATAAAGTCCACAATGCCATAGCCGAGCGCGCTGAACATGGCGTTCCAGTATTTCCATGCGCCCCAGCCAGCAAAGCCACAGGCGATCGCCAGCAGAAAAAAGACAACAGCAAGTTTCATCAGAAAAGATGCCTGTTTCATTGAAGTTCTCCGGAAGTTACAGATAAAAGGGGTTATATGAAGCGGTAAGTGGGACGCTACCTCTGATGGAACATCAGAGCCTGATTTATCCTCTGCAGCAGACTGTTCATATCTGTTATCCCCTGCGCCAGTGGCCAGCTCTGCAGGGTATTCACGTTCACCAGCCAGGTCGTGGGCGTCACGCCGTTATTACCGGGGCCAAAGAACTGATCGAGAACGGCACGCGGGGCCGGGATCGCCTGCGGAAAACTCACATCGCCCTTTCCGTCCAGCGTATAGGGGAACACCTTAAAGCCCGTCTGCGTGGACAACTGGATAAGCTGCGGATCAAACTGCTGACAAAAATGACAGGAAGACTGCATAAACAACACCAGTCGATAATCGGCAGTATTTATCGAACGACCATCCGGAAGACGGTATGCCCGCCCTGCAGGCGTAGTGGAAGTCTCTGGTACTGACCTTAGCTCTGCCCGGGGCTGCAGTTCTGACTTGCCGGCTTCCAGCGCCTTTAGCTCATCCAGCGTCGAGGCGTGCGCCATCAATACAAACCCGCTCAGCATCAGTACCAGCCCCAGCGCCACTTTGGGATATTGGATTTTCATCACAGTCCCCCCGGCTGCCGTACCGCTCGCCAGGCATGCCATGACGCCAGCCCCCAGCCTGCCAGACCCAGGGCGGCACCACAGAGACTGAGCAATAGCGAAACGGCAATACTGACCCACTCAAGAACATCAACCTTGTCCGGCCCCAGACTAATAGCCCGCGCATCCAGCGCCATCCCCGCCAGATACCAGAACACTGGCCCCGCTGCCATAAAGGCCATGCCACAAAACATCAGCAGGTTCTCCTGCCTGATCTGTTGTTCGTGCTTATGATGAGAAATGCCTTCTTTTGTCATATTTTCCCTTACCTTAGTATTGCGCCTTAAAATCAGTCGCCACATCGAGGAAGCGGCGGGCTAAGTCGTCCTGCGTCATGAAGCCCCAGGCCAGCGGCTGATACTGCTCACTGCCCGGTTCAACCAGCATCAGGGCCGGGAACTGGCTGACGCCCATCTTCGCCGCCTGGCCACTGTCCTGCCGGGTCTGTGGCAGGGCTTCGCTGCGCGCGCCGTCCATGCTTACGGGGATCAACGACAGTCCGTACTGTTGTGAGAACTGGTTCACCGTGGCCGCCATCTGCAGATCCTGCGGATTGTTACCCCGGTAGAACATAAACAGGCCATAGCGCTGACCCAGGTTATGAATGGCATCATTCTGCTGCTGACGGGCCGCCGTCTGCTGCAGGGTTGCGGTGCCGTTATAACGGCTGTGCTCCAGGTTGTAATCGAGGTCCGGATACAGCAGCAGCGCCTTTTTGGCTGACTGCGTAAACTGCCCGGACAGGTTCATCAGATAGGACTGCATGCGCAGGTAGTCCGCTGCTTTCTCCGGGGAAGGGGACAATATGGCGCTGTTGAGCTTTTCTTTTGTCAGCTTCTGCAGAAGTGACATCTGCAGGTTTGGCGGCAGGACGCTAAGCGGGACAGTGTCATCTTCCGGCTCATCCTCCTCTTCTGGCTGAGGTTCGTTGTACCAGTGCCAGCCCACAATGGGCGCATCCACATAGGTCCCGGTGGATGAGAAGGCAGCCGGAGGAAATGCGCTTTGTGACGGTTCAGTACTGACGGTCGCTGCCTGCGCCCCGGTAACAAGCAACAGAAAAGCTATAGAGAGTGTTCGCTTCACTGGCCTCCTCCCGTCACCTTACCGGCAATTTGCTCTTTGACGCGGTCAAGCAGCTCCTGGTCTGCCGGCAGCGTGGCACCGTTCTCCAGGTCATCATAAAAGTCGGCAAAGTTAATATTATCGAAATTCAGGCGCTGCAGTTCTGGCACCGTCAGCCCACGGCAGTCCGGCGAACTTCCGCTGCCAAAGCCAATACCCAGCTGGCCGCGACGCCCCTGGTCCTGAACGATTTTCGCGAGCTTGCTCTCAAACTGGCAGTACCCTTCCTTCTTCTCAAGGCAGACGCCGAGCACCTTATGCGCACAGTACGACCCGACGTAGATACTCAGCTTGCGCTTCTTGGCCTCCGCCAGCGCCTTTTCTTCGGTGTTGCAGCTGGCAAGTCCGACATCGTTACCCCAGCCGCTGTCCTTGCAGCAATTGCTGAAACCTGCCATCGCCTTACGACAGCTGTGGCCCTCACCGGTAAAGGCGGAGACGTTGACACCATTCAGGGCGGCGATATCTTTACCAGCAGCGGCCAGCGCGGCCAGCCCCGAAACGGCTGACTGAAATCCATTTGACTTACCGTCATCCAGCTGGTCGCAGCTGCCATCAGTACAGATCAGTTCACCACCGCACAGCTGCGCGCTGCCGCTCATTTTTTCCTCGCAGGAAAAGACCACCTGCTCACGCAAACAGGTACCATTCAGGCTGTCGAGGCAGGCAGTGGAGCCAACGGTACAGGCGGGGTTCTGCATATAGTCGTTACAGGTACCGTTATCGGCAGACTGAGAGACATACGTGTCGGTATACTGCCAGCAGTCGCTGTGCAGAACATAGTTCTCACCGTTGATGGCAAAAGTGCGATCGCCACCAGGGTCAGTACAGACGCTATTGATCAGCACCTGGTCTGTTTTGTCGAACGGACAGTTTTCTGACCACACCACGTCCGGGACCCATTTTTTGGCGGGTACTCTCATCATCACCGTCAGAGTGAAACGTATTTGCCCCTGCTGAAGCTGTCTGAAAAGGATGTCATCCACCGAGCCAATGCAGGTACCGTTTCCCGAACAGCTTGTTCCCTGCACTACCGTTCCCTCATTCAACTGCATTCCTGCTGCATTCAGCGTAAAATCGCCGCTTCCGCTTGCATTGAAGGTAGTGTTCATGAAGCTGACTTTTGAATTTAACAGGTATGCCTGAGTAGTGATGTTGAGACTGGCAGAGAGGACGACCCCGGTTTCCGGCGGGGAAAACCCAAACACTATCTGTTTTCCACTCCGGGAAAACGTGAAGTGATCGTGACTGATAATGAAACGCTTGTCTTCTGTTGTATCTTCTTCATGACCTCCTCCGGGACCCGCGGTGCGTGTACAGGCCAGTTCAACCGCCGGGGTACGTTCGCAGGTGTAATTGGTGATTTGGGTCTTATCCACGTTCACATCCTTGCACTGCGTATCGGTACCAGACATGATGGTTTCAGCCTTATCCTCAATATCCAGCGAACCGCTGATAAAGGGAGCGTCGGTGGAGATGAGATCCTTCGGGCGATTCTTAATGACCTCCATGATGGTCTTACCGGCTTCTCCGTTATGCATCTCACTGTTGCCGGCGTTTTCCAGGTCGGGATTACTGGTGGCGGTGGTCCCGCCGTAATAACCGGATTCATCCGGTTTCGCGGTGTAGCCGGGGATCGTCGCCGCCGGGTCGGTCCCCTTCATCACATTCATCCCCTGATTCTTCACGCTGCCGGCATACTTTGCCGCCTCGTCATACTGCGGGCTGGCCAGTACGGATACCGCCGTTGCCAGCAACAAAATGCCCGGTATCAGCTGTTTTTTCACGATGCACCCTCCTTCAGCAACTTCTTCGCCGTATCGGCACAATCCCCTTCTGCAGCAATCCGCTCCAGCGCTTCTTTTAACTTCAGGTTGCCAGTGAGGCGGTCATATCCGGCATCACAGGTCACCACCAGGGCCGGAACCGAGGTGATACCGTATTTACTGAACTGACGGGGATCTATCTGCACCCCACCCTGATTGTTCTCCCGCGCCAGACGAAAGACCGATTCCACAGTTTTGCGGAAGTTGTTATCCACGAGACCATTAATCAGCGCCGGAATATGAAAGCGCGTTGCCGCCGGGACCATCTGCTTCAGCCCCTCCTCGGGGATGGAAAATGACAGGAAATACAAAGCGTCCGGACGGGCCTCACTGTCCGGTGCGACGGATGACTGCACCCGGCGCTGCATATCACCTATCCACTGCCGGTCAGCCCCGGAGAGTTTGTCCTGCAAAAGGGCGTTGACGTCCGGCATGGTTGCAGCGTTCTGCGGAAGCTGGCGTATCGCTGCACTCTGCTCCCGCAGGGCACGAAAAAGCTGCTGCTCGTCTGTCAGGCCATCGGCCTGTACGCAGGCAGCCGCCAGCAGCGCACCGACCAGCACGGTAAAAATTTTAAGGTTCATCAGATTGTTTCCGGAAAATCAGAGGAAGACGCAGTTACGCTTGCGCCAGATGAGGTAACCAAAGTTCTGTCGGCTCGCCGGCGTGGCATGTCCGGCCTCCCACGCCATCACGGTACGGCCAAACGGGTGACAGCGCCTCGCATCCGGATACATATTCACCATCTGATAGCGGTAGCGGTCTTTCGGCATAATGGGGGACGGATACTCGTAGCAGACGGCGGTATCGGCACCGACGCTGTTCAGGATCATCCCCTGACGGTGCAACTTGTAGTCCATTCGCTCGGAGAGCAGCACGCTGGCGGCCTGTGGGCTGGCCTGATTGGAGACAAACCCCGTAAACGGGTACATACTGCCGTGCGAACCAGCACACCAGAACAGCGGGTTTAAGGGTTTTGAAACGGCGCTGGCCAGCGCATCAGCAGCACAGGCCCCCTGCGCGATGGGATTGGCGAACAGGAATGCTTCAGGTGCCAGCACCGAGGCCAGCGAGCTGTCATCCCAGGTCGGGTCCAGTTCGGACAGATAGCCGATATCCATATCCCCACCCTGCAGGCAGCCGAGGTCGGTAATAATATTGAGCCACCAGGTCAGAGGGTATTTGTACCAGTGGACGTGGTAGAAGGCACCGGTATTGACCGCCCCCTGGCGTTTCCCGCCACCGCTGCCGAGCTTGCCGGCGCTGATGCTCACACCACCGAGATTGACCATGCAGAATGGCGCGCGGGTTACATCGGTCAGGGCAAACGGCTCCCAGAAACCAATCGCCAGTCCGATACGCTGAAAGACAGGCGGCGGAACCGGGCAGAACTGGATGGGGGACGACGGGTTCTCTGTATCCGGCAGCGAACCGGACGACACCGTCGCATTACCGATGGACATCGGGAACATACATTCCCAGCAGATATCGGTGATCGGATTGACAAATCGCCCCTGGCATTCGGGTTCAGAGGCCTGTGTACCGGTACCGATGGTCAGACCGCAGGCCAGTAGAAAAGCAGAAAGTCTGAATGTCATTTGCCGACCTCCGGGTATTCCGGTTCACTCAGCCAGCGCTGCCGATCGGCATCAGACAGGCGATAACGGTCTGACACCTGCTTCAGTAACATGCGCATTCGTTCATTCAGGCGCTCAAGAATACGCTCAGCGGTCTCCCGTATTTCACGGTCGGGCAACGCCTTCATCCGGGCCGCAAGCTGCTCCACCTCCATCAAATCATACAATACACCGCCGTAAGGCTCCGTCAGTTCACGGACCAGAGACTCAAACCGCTCAGCAACCGCCAGATAGCGCATCACGATCCCATCGGCATCCGCCCGCAGGCGACGGTATTCCCGTCGCTGGAATATCACCACCAACAGCAGCGCGCCGACGGTGAAACACAGCAGGGTAATAACAAGCGGGAACAGCATTATCGGGCCTCCTTTATGGGGGCTGAGGTGATCTTCAGGCGCTTACCGTCCTGACTGACCATTGCAGGAATGTAGTGAATACCCAGTTTCTTTGTCAGTACGCCTTGCTGGTCGAAGTAGATACGCTCTGACAGCGCATCTGCTGCCGTTTTGATGTTGCCGTTGACCAGAATGACCTTGTAGGTTGGCGTGGGCGGGGTTTGCGCCTTCATCCAGGCGACCTGACGCGTATCATCACCGTCGATAAAATAGAGGGTGGTATTCAGCGCCAGCGTATCCAGCGGGTTCAGGGTATCGCCCTGACGCGCAAAGACCTGACCCTGCGCATCGGCCAGCGTCTGGCCAACCACAAAGGTCGGGTCATACCAGGACGTATGTGCCTGCGTGTCTGTAACCAGCCCTTCTACCGGTGTCGGGCGCAGCGTGTGCTCCACCACCCGGTCCTGGAACTGTTGCTGCAGCTCCGCCAGCTGGCCGTTACCCTGCAAACCCTGCAGGCGATCCTGAATCAGCGCCAGAAAGCTCTGCTCCTGCACCGGCCAGACATCTCCCCATGAGCCCAGATCTTTTGCCTGCCCGACCAGTGGACAGACCAGAAGCAACAACGTCAGATATCGTTTATGCATCAGTAGCCCACCTTATTTCGGTGCTCCAGTACGCTCTGGCACGGCGTGCAGGTGTCTGCCCACGGTGCCGCCAGACGCCGGGCTACCGGGATGGCTTCACCACACGACTGGCAGTATTCTCTCCCCGCTGCCTGCAACTGATGGCGGATAGCCAGCACCGCCACGGTATTCGTCAGCTCAACAACGTCCTGGGCCACATCGACTTCGTCACTCATGACTCTCTCCCTCTGCCATCCGGTTCGCCACCTCTGCCTGAACATCTGCAGTGATATCGCGGGTACCACCCACCACCGCCGGTGCCACCAGGATGATGGCGCCGTGATGGCGTTGCCAGTCAGTCAGCGAGGCATTGAGGGCGGTATTAAAACGCGCGGTGGTGGCTTTTACCTCATCATCGCTGAGATGACGCCCGGCCACCTGAGCCATAAAGTTATTCACCGTCCCGGTCATATCGAAGCTCACCGTCTCCGGTCGCTGCCATTGCGCCAGCAACATCGAGATGCCGGCATTCATGACCAGAATAAAAGCGGTGACACAGGCTACCGGTACCAGGCAGCGCCGGCGACGGCGACTAAGACGTTGATGGGATGATGTTGAAGCGACGTTATGACGCGTTCCGTCTGCCGGGGTAACGTCCGCAGAAGGTTGTAATTCAGGGGACTCCGGTTGATTCACGACTGTATCTGCCATTGTTCCAGCACCTCCATTTCCTTAGCGTATTTTTTACGGGCCAGTAACCAGAGCGCTTCATGGACAGTTTTCCCCTCTTTCAGGCACTGTTCACGAAACTCAAAGTCATCGCCGTCGGACGAGAACATCACCCGGCTCAACGGGTCGAGGATCAAGCGGTGATACGAGACCTGTCCGGCCACGCGCAGCATAAAGGCGCTGAAGTGCGCTGTGGGGAGGTGATCAATTCTGGACTATGGGGAAGCGTCGGAAACGTAAGACAATGCCAGCACTGGCGCGGCTTATGTGGAGTGGGGCGATTTTGGACCGATTCTCAAGAAATCAGCAAAAACGCTTTTTTATGCGGTCAATTTTGGACTGTAAAGCAATTCAAATAATCGGTTTTAAACGACTTTTAAACGCTTTCCTTCATGGACGATCTACACTTCTATCTGTTTCTTTCTCTGGGATTGCTAAAGAAAGTGCGCTTTCTTTTGTAATTCTATCAAATAGCCTATGTATCCCCCTGATTTATCGAAATTTCACCGACAAATGACAATTAAAGCAAAAGAAAGTGCTATGTTTGCTTTTCCTCAAAAGGAGCCGATATCGCATAAGGTAAATTTTTTTGCAAATCATGCACTAAAACCCTACCCACGGCGATAATGCAGTAGATAAATCAGCCTGTCTGTTTGTGTGTGGGGTTGTCTAGTTCGTTGTCTCTATCACCCGAAGATGCCCCCTTTTTAACTTCGCTATAAAGCCGCATAACTCGCGCTCTTTCGTTCTCAGGCAACATAGCAAACGCCGCGATTCCTTCAATTCCCTGTAGCGCGTTAAAGATGCCTGATATCCCATGCTGAACGATAGCCATAGCGAGCTGGTGACGCTGTTCTTGCGTCATTACTGCCAAAACGCTTGCGAGACTATCGCTCATTTGCGCGATTTTTTCGTCCTTTTCTGCGACAGTCTCTCCTGTTATTAGCCACACCATAGGCGCATTACATGCCTGGGCTATTGCTTGGATCTTATCGATTCCTGGATAACTGCGCCCCTTCAGATACCCCCTG
This sequence comes from Intestinirhabdus alba, assembly GCF_009711095.1. Classification (GTDB taxonomy): domain Bacteria; phylum Pseudomonadota; class Gammaproteobacteria; order Enterobacterales; family Enterobacteriaceae; genus Intestinirhabdus; species Intestinirhabdus alba. The sequence goes on along the minus strand of NZ_WMJZ01000020.1, from coordinate 54,045 downwards.
ACTGCAGACTCGGAAAGGCCGCATTTACTGGCAAGCGCTACATTTGTCATCCCTTCCATCGCAATTTTCAAACGCTCCGGGAAACAGTTTATTCCCGGCATGGCAATAAACCGATCGCGGTTTATTGTCGCTTTCGCGGTTTTATCCATATAACACCTTGATATATAAGAAGTAATTATAGATTCGCTCAATTGCGCGAATAAACCACTTGAAATCGGTTTATTGTGCGATTAGATTGTGTAAATACGATAACCGGTTTTGATTATCGTTTTAGATAAACAGAGGAGCATATCAACAATGCAATTGCTGAGACAAGACATGGCCAGCCTGTTCGTCGTTGAAGGCCAGGACTGGTCAAGCAAAGCGATCATTGCTGCCCTTGACCGTCAGGGCGTAAGCCTGAGCGATTTAGAGAACGAACTGGGCGTGGGGAAGAATGCGATTCGTAACGTCTTCTATCGCAAATGTGGGCGTTATGAAGAGGCCATCGCACAAAAAATCGGTATAGACCCGTCGATGATCTGGCCGAGCCGCTATTTTTCTGACAACCGTCTGACGGCGTAGCCGGGGGAACCATGAATATCTGGTTAACTGCTAAAGAATCCGTCGGACTTCCGGGGCTGCCGGGAACAGAACACAACATCCGCAACAGCCTGAACAAGCGCGCAGGAGAGAATGAGCTGTTGCGCCGCCGCCGTTCCGGGACTAAAGCCTTTGAATATCATGTTGACTGTCTGCCTGCCGAGGCTCAGGAAGTCATTCGTCAGCGCCACTATAGCGAGTTGCTTGAACAGAGCGCGACAGCTGAACCCGCCGCCGTTCCGGCAGCGAAAAACACTATCAAGCCGCGTAATAAGCTGGCTCTCATTCGTCAGTGTCCTGCCCTGCTGGAGCGCGAGGTCAGCACCCTGACGGATAAACAGCGCCAAATTTCAGATGCGCGGGCTGTACTGGCTCAGACCGTCGTCACTATGTGCCAGTCTGGCGTATCCCGTGCGGCAGCTGTCCGGCAGATTGTCAGCGCATCCCGCGACGGCTCGTTACCGTTATCGCTGCGTCAGGCCGCTGAAATAGCCAGCGCCCGCAAGGGTCAGCGCTGTGGCATCGGTAAAAGCAGTCTGCAGGAGTGGGTCTCCATCTATATGGCCACTGAGAACAGCGCCGAGCGGCTGAAAATGCTGGCGCCCGGTCACCATAAATCACGGGCACCGGAGCAAATCGGCTGGCTTCCCCGGTTCCTGGCTCACTGGCGCAATCTGAACGGCCCCAGCCTCCAGGCGGCTTATAACTCATTCCGTGACGAGTGGGAGGCAGATTACGCGGACCAGCCCGCTATGCAGGCGGCCTGCCCGTCATACCATGCCGTCCGTCGGGCGATGGAAAAGCTTCCCCGCCGCGAACGCGCACGGGGGCGTGTTTCCGCCTCTGCTGCCCGGGCGCTTGAAACCTACGTTAAGCGCGACTGGTCCATGATGCCGGTTAATGGCTGCTGGGTATCAGATGGTAAATCGCTGAATATGAAGGTGGCGCATCCTATCCACGGGCGCCCCTTTACCCCAGAACTGACCATGGTTATTGATGGCCGTTCACGCGTTGTGGTGGGCTGGAGTCTGGCCTTGTCAGAAAACGTGATCGCCGTTGCTGATGCTTACCGCCATGCCATGAGCCGCTTCGGTAAGCCGCTGTTCACTTACTCAGATAACGGTGGCGGCGAGAAGAACAAAACGCTGGATGCGGATATTACGGGTATTTTCCCGCGTCTGGGGATCCAGCATATGACCGGCATCCCTGGCAATCCGCAGGCTCGCGGCATTATTGAACGTCTGAACGCCGTTATTCCCCGCTCCGTGGCCATCAAATTCGGCACGTATAACGGCTATGGCGCCGACCGCGAGAATGTGCGAATCACCAGCCGTGCCATTAACTCCGCGATTAATGCGCTGGAAAAGAACAAAGAGCTTAACCCGGTGCAGCGTAACGCTCTGGCGAAACTCCCCAGCTGGCAGCAACTGCTGGACGTAATCGAAGAGGAAGTCGAGAAATACAACAACACGCACCGCCATAGCTCCCTTCCCAAAGTTGATGGCAGACATATGACGCCAATGGAAGCGTATCGCGCAGCCCTTAAGGAAGGCGGCGACGAAATCGAATATCTGAGCGTCGTTGAACTGCGCGATATGTTTATGCCGGAACAGGTCCGTAAGGCCCGCCGTGGCTGGCTAGACCTGCAGAATAACAGCTATTTCAGCGAGCAACTGCTGGCCGTCGATGGCGAGGACGTCCGGGTCGCTTATGACATTCACGATGCCACTCGCGTGGTCGTTCGCCGGATGGATGGCTCGTTCGTCTGTGAAGCTATCTGGAACGGTAACACCCGAGCCGCTGTACCTGTTCCTGCCGTACAGACAGCGATGGAGCAGCGCCGCCAGCGCCGCCTGAACCTGAACGACCAGAAGCGCCGCGAAATCGAAGCCGAGGGTCGCCCGGTACTGGAAGCCCCCACACTGCCGGATTTCAATTTTGGCCAGGTCCTACAGGGAGAGCTGCAGCAGGCCGAACAACAAAACTACCACTTCTTAGAGGCTGACCGGGAACACCACCAGAAGACCGGCACCTGGGACCGTAAATAAGGACACGACTCATGATTAACCAACTCAATGAATTAATGGCCCGCCGTAGCTGGTCACAAACGCAGGTAGCCCGCGCTATCGGCAAAAGCCCGGCCGCGATTAACCAGTACCTGCAGGGGAAATATCGCGGTGACGTTGCCGGTCTGGAAAGCGATATCCAGGAATTGCTTAACCGCGAGGCGGAGAGAGAGAAAAGCCAGAAATTAAGCGTCTCTTTCATCCGTACTTATACCGCCAGTAAGTGCCTGGAGGTTATCAAGATGGCCCACCTGGACGGTGAGATTAACGTTATCTATGGCGACGCCGGAATGGGTAAAACTATGGTCATGCGCCAGTATGCCCGCGAAAACCGCTCCGCTGTTCTGATTGAAGCGGATCCGGGTTATACCGCCCGCGTGGTCCTGGAAGAGCTGTGCAGCCGTCTGGGACTGAACCGGCGCGGGAATATGCATGAACTGAGCGATGCCATTATTAACGCCCTGCGCGATTCCGGCCGCGTTCTGCTGGTCGACGAAGCGGAGAACCTGCCGCACCGTGCGCTGGAGGTTATCCGGCGTATCCATGACAAATCCGGTATCGGCGTGGTGCTGGCCGGTATGCCGAGGCTGATTATCAACCTGAAAGGTAAGCGCGGGGAGTTTAAGCAGTTGTATAGCCGCGTGGGCTTCGCGCTGCCGCTGGGTGAAGTGCTGCCGCGTGAGGATATCGACGCCATAGCGACCAGCGTTCTGACTGATGCTCAGGATGAAAACGTCAGCGACGCCCTGTTCAATGCCTCCCGGGGCAATGCCCGCCGTTTGTTTAAGCTGCTGCGCGGCGTACACCGTTACAGCCTGCTGAACAACACCCGGGTGGATGCCGGGGCGGTCCGTCACTTTGCCGAAATGCTGATTAACTGAGGTGCTGCGATGGTTAACGGACGTAATACCAACGAATTACTGCAGGCAATGGCCACCGTCAGCCTGGTGATTAAGGCGCTCAGCGCTCAGGGGATAACCATCAAAGGCGTGACGCTGACGAAATCCCGCCCGGTTATTCGCGTGGAGCGTTGCGGCTGGTGCGATGGCCTGATTGATAACGGCCGCGCTGCTTATCTGGAGTTTGGTTGTGGCGCCACCGGTCGGTATCGCCAGGGCCACTTTTATACCGGCGGCTGTAAGGTCGTCTGGTCTGAGTCTTTACATTAACAAGGTAATTACTATGTCAGTGAAATTAATTGTATCCGTGAACTCTACGGGAGAAGGAAAAGTCGGCTTTACGATCCAGATTGACGACAGTCAACAGACAGCCGTTCTGGAGCACAAGGTGGCCGATAGCATGGCGGCGGCCTGCCTCATGGAACTGCAACGCCTTTCAGCAGATACCGGTGAGGCCGTTATTAAGGAGTGTAAGTATGGCCATTAAATTCGAAGTCATCATTGTGGGCGATGAACATAGCGAAACCATAGGGGCTTCCACCAGTATTTTGTATGCCAAAGACGGCTATACGCAACACGAGAATGACCTTGCTCAGTGGCTTAAAAGTACCGTTGATGGGTTATTTAAGACGAAATTCAATTCCACCCAATATAAAGTTAATACCAGTGAGGAAAACAGCAATGTCCACTAATACCACCACCAAACAATACACCACTGAACAGGCACCGGAAGGCTACTGGACCGACGCTCGCGGCGTTCTGACCCCTGTCAGTCTGATTAAGCCGATCGACCAGGACCGCGACCAGCTGGTCGGCGAACTGGTGGAGCTGGCTTTATCGGTCTCCAGTGCGCTCCGTGACTTTAAAGAACGTGCAATTGCAGACGTTCAGGCGTTCGTTGACCTTTCCGCCGAGAAGTACGGCACAAAGACCGGCGGCGCCAAAGGAAACGTGACGCTGTTCACCTATGACGGCCGTTTCAAGCTCCAGCGCCAGATGGCTGAGAACATCAAATTCGATGAACGCCTGCAGGCGGCCAAGACGCTGATAGACGAGTGTTTATCTGACTGGATGGAAGGCGCCCGCCCCGAGATTCACGCGCTGATTAGCTCGGCATTCGCCACCGACTCAGAGGGCAATATTAAAACGGGCCGCGTTTTGGCCCTGCGTCGGCTCGAAATCGACGATGAACGCTGGCAGAACGCTATGCTGGCTATCGGTGAGGCCGTCCAGGTTGTTGGCACCAAAACGTATATCCGCGTCTATGAGCGCATTGGGGATTCTGACGAGTATCGTCCGATCCCACTGGATATGGCGGGGGTATAAGTGAACGCAGCGGAATTTAACCGGCTGTATCCGGTTGGGACCATACTCAGGCATGAATCGGCATCACAACCGGTACGCGGTGGCCGCCTGGTGCGAACGGTGGGACGGGCTAACGATTTCAAATGCGGTTGTGTGGTTGAAATCAATGTCGAGCCGTATTTCGCTAAAGCACGGGACTTAAAACCGGCTTAACCGGATATTAAATAAATCACTTTTAAATTAATTGGCGTAAACCCGCCGGGGCTGGCTTACGCCAAATTCTGGAGAACTGATTATGAACATATTGCTAGATTCTGAATGTCCCCGCTGTCAGCACGCTGCCACGCTGGAACTATCAGCAGGTGCTGCAGAGCATGACGCACAGCAACTGGACATTATTGTTAAGTGCCATTTTTGTAATGCCACTTTTAATGACTTTATTTCTATTGATGAAATGGTGGCCATCGATGAATAAAGAAAAATACCTCGCCAAAATTAAAAAGCTGCTGAATCTGGCCCGTAAGTCGACCAACACCAACGAGGCCGCCGCTGCGCTGCGTCAGGCTCAGAACCTGATGAAACAACACAACGTCAGTGAGCAGGACGTGGCGTTTATCAATATCAGCGAAGCCAGCAGCAAAGGCGCCCCCAGCAATGCGCAGACACCGCCCCGCTATATGGGCTGGCTGGTTGATGTCATCAATCGCGCCTTTGGCGTTCAGGCCATGCTGGACTGGCGTTACAGCAAGTACGGAGACGCCCGCCGCATCGTGACGTTTTACGGTCCGGACTGTCGCCCCCAGATTGCCGCCTATGCCTTTGACGTTCTGGCCCGGCAGCTGACGGCCGCACGCCGTGAGTTTATCGCGAGTCTGCACCGCAACACCAAACCGGCAACCAGAACGGCCCGAGCGGACCAGTTTTGCGAAGGCTGGGCGGCTGGCGTCTGGGAAGTCGTCGCGCAACTGGCCCCCACGGAGTCAGAAGCCACGCTAATGGCCGCATACCGTAAGCGTCAGATTGACCAGGGGATGCAGACAGCGACCTGCAGGGATGCCCGTAAATGCCGTGGCGGTGAGAGTGCCGGGACTGCCGGATATCTGGCAGGGCGCCGGGCGAAACTGAGCCACGCCGTTAACGGCGCGACTGGCGTTCAGCGTATCGGGAGGGAAGTATGAAACCGAATCCGATTATTTCGGCGCTGATGGAGCATGGCCCGCAGACCCACAAACAACTGGTTGCGCTTACTGGTATGTCGGCCCGTCAGGTCACCATTGCGATACAGCGCGGCCTGCATCGGGGCGTAATTGAACCCGGCAGGATTGGTGCCTTTCGCAGCTACGGTATTGCCGGAGTAAACCGCCGTCAGCGCTCACCAATGGGACTTACCAGCCCTTTCAGGGCCAGCGCGATTGCAGCGGCTCAGTTGGAGCGTACCGACTGTTTCAGTGATGCCGCCAGGGTGTGGCTCAACGCGGCCCGGCAGGCGGTCAAACCACGCAACGAGGAATACTGTCTGAATCGTGCCGAGTTTTGCAGTAACGCCGCTATCAGGGGCTGGAGCAATATCCCCTCATCCTTTAGCGGTCGGTAATGACCAGATTAATCATTTTGGCGAACCAAAATAACCGGAATGGCAATGGACATTAAATTAGTCGGAATGAAGGTTTTCAGGCAACTGGTAGAAAGTGGCGGCGTGGATGAATTTGTTATTCAGCGCTGTAACGGCGTTTATCACATGTTCGCCACTAATCGCCGCCGGGGCGTCTCCTTTCTTCTACAGGAGCGCAGGGGCGATTACAAGTCCTGGACCAGTATCGATCGTGCTGCTGCTTTCCTGTTCAGCCTTAACATCACCCGGTTTCTGGTTCGCAATGAGGATAAAGAAAATGGCAAAAATTGATGCTTCTCAGTGCCTGCGCCATTACACCGCAGAGCGATTTAATCAGCTGTATCCAGTGGGATCCGCCTTCGTCTACTTTTCCACGATGCACGTTTCTGATGGCGTTGAAGTCGTGACGCTCTCCGAAGCATGGGAACTGGGACTCGGTGATGCCGTGGTCCGCGTCTCCGGGGTTTCTGGCGGTGTGGCTATCTCCCATCTTGCACCGGACCCGCAGCGGGCCACCAGTCTGGAAAATATCACCTACCTGGAGTCAATTCGTCGGGCGTGGCCGGAGCATAGTCTCGTCCATCAACTGGTTGCCCGCCTTATTTACGCCATTAATCTCGTAGAGAATCTGAAGACAACACACCTGCGCGAACTTAATGCATATGAAACGACAGTCCAAAATCTGAATGCCCGAATTGAGGCGCTGGCGGCGAAGAATACAGAAGCAGAGGCGCAGGGCGTTGAAAAATTCGCTCATGAGACTATCGCTATCGGGCGGGAAGAGAACGACGACGATATTGTCTATGCAGGGAAACAGGCGCTCCTGTTTGCCAGGAAATTGCGCAGCGGTGAAGGTGGTCAACTATGACACCTAACGCCAAAAAGCTTATCGGCGCTATCAAGGCTGGCCAGACGTTCCTCGGCTGGGATGATGCCCTGTATCGCCAGACGCTGGAGCGCCTGACCGGCAAGACCAGCGCCACCCGTTGCAGTCTGGACGAACTCCAGACCGTTAAGGAGTACATGCATTCGGCGGGGTTTCCCCGCCAGTCACGCAAACACGGCCGACGCCCGTCAGTGGCCCGTAGCCGCCGGGCGCTACTGAGTAAGGTCGAGGCGCTGCTGGCTGATTCTGATCGTCCGTGGTCTTACGCTGAGAGCATGGCGAAACGCATGTTCAGCCGGGAGCGTGTGGACTGGCTGACGACCGACGAACTGACGCGGCTGATGCAGGCTCTGGCCATTGATGCAAAGCGGAGGGCTGAACGTGAAAATAACCGTAAACCATGACGAGCTGGCGCAGATTGAGCGCCTGCTTCCGGAGTCCGCCAAAATGCTGATCCATGTGCTCGGCTACAGCGCCACCTCCCGCCTGATTAACCGGTTTGGTGGGGTCACGCTGGCGGCAAAGAGCGGCGCCGCCCGGGAACGTTCCGGCGGTGTCCATGCGCTGCTGCGTGAGGTACTGACCGAAGACGAAAGTCGAAAGCTGATCGGCTATCTGGGTGCCGACCAGTTCTACATTCCCCGCTGTGATTCAGCGCTCCGGGAGCTGCGCAACGCGCGCTTTATAGCGGCTATCGCCGCCCGGCAGGACGAAGGAATGTCGATTCGTCAGGCTATGGCTCTGCTGTGCCCTGAGTACGGAATCAGCGACCGGCAGGGATGGAAGTTAATCAGAAGCAGCTCGGAGGCTGGGGAGCAGCCCGGGCTGTTTTAATAAATCGATCGCCAACAACGATCAATTATCTTGTATTGATCTATCAAACCAATTATCCGCACGGTTTGTGGGTTGTTACCATTCGCAGACAGGGCTGAATATTCGGGGGCAATATGTTTGATATTAAAATTATATTTAATGTTATCGCTGTGATTATATGTTTATGGCTTGTTAGGCATTTGACGGTTTTTCTTTTCGAGATTTTTTTCTGCAAATATGATGATGAGGAAAAAGACTAGCGGTCAGGCTTTCTAATCCTCAAACGCCCTCACTGGAGGGCGTTTTTATTTCCCACTTCCGTTTATAAACCGTCCGTAATATCCTGTTATCGCCGCCCTGGCATGAAGCGCTGAACCCCCTCAGCTGCTGATTTTCCTCCCCTCAATTCACAATATCCCCACTGTTTAACGTGGCTTGTGCCACCCATTCCATCCCGCGAGCATCGTATGAATCATGGGTTCTGGGAGAGTTCATTGAAATGGATTGCTGAAAATGCACCCGCGATCTGGTCGGGGTTGGCAGCTATAGGAGTGTCGTCGCTGATGAACATCAAAGACGGTAAACCCAAAAAATACACCGTAACCAGCTCCCTCGTATGCGGGATTATTGCCATGAGTCTGTCCGGGATGATGACTTATTTCGGTTTGCCCGGAGATGCATCTTCACTGGTGGGTGGGGTTGTTGGCTTTCTGGGGGCTGACAAGCTGCGTGACATAGCAAACGCCATTGTTAACCGCCGCATTAACGGCACTGATACGCAGGAAGGGAAAAATGATAACCAGCAATAACGGCCGACGCCTCATTCAGCAGCATGAAGGGCTGGAGTTAACGGCCTATCCGGATCCGGCAACGGGAGCCGCCCCCTGGACCATCGGGTATGGTCACACTAAAGGCGTGACGCCGGGGCAGCAGATTACCCGGGAACAGGCTGAGCAGTTTCTTATTGAGGATCTGGCCATTGTGGCCAATACCATTACTGCTAACGTCAAAGTGGCCCTGAACCAGAATCAGTTCGATGCCCTCAGCTCATTTATTTTCAACGTCGGAAGCGGCAATTTCACCGACTCCACGCTGCTGAAAAAACTCAATATCGGGGACTATGACGGCGCGGCCGATGAGTTTCTTCGCTGGGATAAGGCAGCCGGTAAGGTCATGCCGGGTCTGACGAAACGCCGCACCGCTGAACGCCAGTTATTCCTGGAGCCGTGTCCGTCATGATTAAGCCCCTGCTGATAGTGGCCGCCCTGGTTGCGGGATATTTCGCCCTCGACAGCTATATGACTACCCGGAACCAGGTGAAAACACTCACGGATGATAACGCCGAACTGACCCGGCAACTGGCTGTCAGTCGCACACAGCACAACACCGAGCAGGCTATCAGCCAGCAGGGGGTAACGTACAGCCAGCAGGAAGCGGACAGGCAGGAGAAAACGCGAATTGAAATACATCAACAAATTATTCGGGAGCCGTGCGCCGGTCAGCCTGTTCCTGATAGCAGCGCTCAGCGCCTGTGGCAGCTCACAACCGAAACCCGCGCCGCCGCCGTATCAGGCAATGCCCTCCAGTCTGACGGCGTCACGTCTGCCGCCGCTGCCGGGGAATAATCCCGGGCGGCTCAGTTGGGGCGAGTCGCTGGAGTGGAATGTCGGCCTGCTGGAGACGATACGGCTGGATAACTGCGATAAGGCGCTGATCCGGCAGATTGAACAGCTCAGGACCAGCGGGGAGACTGGCCGAACGCTTCCCCCGCCTCCTGAGTGCAGCCTGTTAACGAAGGACGCTCAGAAGGAGCACTGATTGATGGCCTGGCCAAAGGAAATGCGGGACAAAATCCGCAGCGGTTATATCTTCGACCAGCTCACGCTGGAGATGGTCGCGCTGAAGTGCGGCGTCCCGTATGACACCGCCCGCAGGTGGAAGATGCAGGCGGCAAAAACCGGTGACGACTGGGACAAACTGCGTGTCGCCCATACGCTGGCGGGTGACGGGCTGGAGACGGTGGCCAGAACGGTCCTGATTAGTCTGGTCGTCAAATGTCAGGCAACGATGGACCAGTTGAACAACAACCCGGATGTACCAGCTCAGCAATCCGTCGAGCTGCTGGCAAGCCTCGCGGACAGCCTGAGTAAAGCCGTATCGAGCAGTAAAAAAATCCTGCCGGAGACCGACCGTCTGGCCACGGCGCTGGAGGTCGTCCAGAAGCTGGGGGCGTTTATCAGCGAGCATAAACCGGCGTTGTATGTCGAGTTCGTCGACGTGCTGGAGTCGTTCGCCAGCGTTCTGGAAGATGAGTTTCGTTAATCACACTAACGGCCCGGACTCCCGGGCCATTTCATTTGGGGGAAGGATGCAAAAAGAGGTCATTGGTAATGCCACGCTGTATTGCGGCGATGTTCTGGACGTGCTGCCCCGGCTTGATGGTCCCTACGATGCCCTTATTACCGATCCGCCCTACAGCAGCGGCGGGCTGCATAAGGGGCAGCGGGCCGTTCCGCCCTCTGCAAAATATGTCGAATCACCCCGTTATGCCGAATTCAGCGGCGATAACCGCGACCAGCGCAGCTGGGCGTTCTGGTGTACTCAGTGGCTGACCACCGCCTCCCGTCTGGTCTCCCCGGGCGGTTACTTTATGATTTTCTCGGACTGGCGGCAGTTGCCGACCCTGACTGATGTTCTCCAGGCCGCTGGCGTACTCTGGCGTGGTCTGGTCGTCTGGGATAAGACCCTGTCATCACGCGCACCACATACCGGCTATTTTCGCCACCAGGCGGAATATGTGGTGTGGGGCAGCCAGGGCAGGCTGGAGAAATGCCCGCATGGTGGCCCGTTCCCGGGCGTAATCACTGAACGCGTTAACCCGGCGGAAAAGCTCCATATGACCGCAAAACCGGTCCGGCTGATGCAGGAACTGGTGGAGCCGCTGGCCGCTGATGCCAGCGTTCTGGATCCGTTTATGGGGAGCGGAACGACCGCGCTCCCGGTCCTGGCCCGGGGCGGTCGCTTTACCGGCATTGAACTGACTAACGAATATTTTGATATTGCCTGCGACCGCATCGAGAAGGCGCAGGCCATGGCTGGGGTGTAACGTGGCAAAGCGGAAATTATCCCTTAAAGCGTTCCAGCAGAGCCTGCAGGAATATATTTCTAACCTCCGCCAGACCATCGAGGCCGAGTGTCTGGGGTTCGCTGTTGACCCGCAGGCCACGAAAGAACGCCGCGCCGCCGTGGCTGACCCGGTCACGGGTTATGATTTTTTTGTTGAGACTTATTTCCCCCATTACGTCCGAAATCCGGCCAAAAGTGAGCTGCATAAATATTTATTCCGACGGCTGCCGGAAGTCATCGCCAGTAAGACCGGCGAGAATGACGCCATCGCTGCACCCCGTGGTGAGGCTAAATCGACGCTGGTCAGTCAGTTGTTTAATTTGTGGGTCATCATTCTGGGCCTGAAGCATTACCCGGTCATCATTATGGACAGTATCGACCAGGCCTATCCGATGCTGGAGGCCATCAAGGCAGAACTGGAGTTTAACCCCCGTTTAAAGAACGATTTCCCGGCAGTATGCGGCCAGGGGCGTGTCTGGCGAATGGGGACCATCGTCACCGCCAATAACATCAAAATCACCGTTGCCGGTAGTGGTAAGAAGCTGCGCGGCTTGCGTCATGGCCCCTATCGCCCGGACCTCATTATTCTGGATGATATCGAGAACGACGAGATGGTCCGCAACCCGGAGCAGCGCGACAAGCTGCACGACTGGCTGACCAAAACCGTCATGCCACTGGGCGAGGCTGGCGGTAAGACCGATATTGTCTATATCGGGACTATTCTCCATTACGACTCTGTCCTCTCCCGAACGCTGGATAATCCGATGTGGAAAACGGCCCGATTCAGGGCCGTGATCCAGTGGCCCGCACACATGAAACTATGGGACGAGTGGGAAGAGCTGATCCGTAACAAGCAACTGGAGGCCGCGGAGGCGTTTTATCAGCAGAATGAAGCCGATATGCTGACCGGTGCCGTCGTATCGTGGGCGGCGCGGCCGCTGCTGGCCCTGATGAAAATCCGTGTCCGTGACGGCCACGACACCTTTGATTCTGAATATCAGAACGACCCGGTCAGCGGTGAGGATGCCCTGTTTGCAGGCTGTATTAACTTCTGGGTTAACCGGCTGAATGAGTGGGTTTTCTATGGCGCCGTCGACCCCAGCCTCGGCAAGAAGAACAAGAAGCGCGATCCGTCGGCCATTCTGGTCGGTGGCTTTAACCGCTTTACCGGGATTCTGGATGTGGTGGAAGCCGATATCCGGCGCCGTCTGCCGAATAAAATCATTGAGGACGTCATCAAATACCAGCGTGAATGGCATTGCCTGTGCTGGTCGTTTGAGTCTGTCCAGTTCCAGGAGTTTTTACGCACCGTGTTAGTTGAACGTTCCGCCGCTCTCGGCATTCCTGTCCCGGCGTTGCCGGTCATTCCGCTGGATGATAAGGCGCTGCGCATTGAATCACTGCAGCCGCATATGGCCAACGGCCTGATCCGGATCAGTCCGGCCCACCAGACGCTGATTGACCAACTCCGCCACTATCCGAAAGCGGACCACGACGACGGGCCGGATTGCCTGCATATGCTCTGGACGCTGGCGGTCTCCCGCAGCGCTAAATTTCAGGTCCACACCCCGAAAAGCCAGGGGCGTGACACTCGCGGACGTTTTGGAACAGGGGGCTGGTAATGGCTCAGATTGTTGATATGTACGGGCGACCGCTGAAAAGCGAAACGCTCAAAACCACGCAGAGCGTTAAGTTAAGCGAGCGCCTGCGCATCTATCCCGATCACCCGTCACGCGGTCTGAATATCCGCCGCCTGCCGCGTATCCTGGAGGCCGCCGAACAGGGAAACCTGTCGGCGCAGGCGTGCCTGTTCGGCGATATGGAAGAGCGCGATGGTCACCTGTTCGCGGAAATGGAAAAGCGCCGTAATGCGCTGCTTACGCTGGACTGGTCCATAGAGCCACCGGCTAACGCCTCCCGCGACGAGCTGAACCTGACCGCCGCCGTGGCCGACTGGATGACCGGCATCCCCAATATGGAGGATGTGATCCTCAACGGTATGAGTGCGGTGGGCTATGGTTTCAGCTGTCAGGAAATCGTCTGGGAGCTGGTCGACAAGACCTGGCTACCGGCGTCGCTGACCAAAAAGCCGCACCACTGGTTTATTACCACGCCGGAGCACGGGGACGAAATCCGCCTCGACGATGGCAGCTATGAAGACGGAAAAAGCGGGTCCGAGCTGTGGCCGTTCGGCTGGCTGGTCCATCGTAATAACGCCCGCTCCGGGTTTATCGGTTCGTCGGGGCTGTACCGCGTTCTGGTCTGGCCCTATCTGTTTAAAAACTTTGCCCTGCGTGACCTGGCGGAGTTCCTGGAGATATACGGTCTGCCGGCCCGTATCGCCTATTATGCGCAGGGAACCAGCGACGAGGACCGGGATCAGATACTGGAGGCGCTGGTCACCCTGGGGCATGAAGCGGTGGCCGCTATTCCCCAGGGGAACGAAATCAAATTCGAAAACGCCGCGTCAGGTGGCGCCGACACGTTTATGGCCATGATTGACTGGGCGGAGCGCACCACCTCAAAGGCGATTTTAGGCAGTACGCTGACCAGCCAGGCCGACGGTAAAACATCGACTAACGCGCTGGGGAACGTCCATAACGAGGTGCGCCACGATATTCTGACGGCCGATGCCCGGCAACTGGAAGGGATGTTTAATAACCTGGCCCACATGCTGGCTACCCTGAACGGCTACGATGAAATCCATCCGCGCCGGTTGCCCCGTTTCGTGTTTGATACCCAGGAAGAGATTGATATCAGCAACTGGGCGACCGGGCTGGCCACGCTGGTGAATCAGGTCCGCCTGTCGGATATTCCGGTTTCGTGGGTCAGGAAGAAGACTGGCATCCCGACACCGAAGGACGGCGAGCCGGTGCTGGAGGTTCCGCCGGTGGCCACGCTGACCGCGCCAGTCAGCCTGAGACAGCGCTATGAATCCCTGAATCTGGCAGCGCTCAACACCCGCACAACCGACGATGACGATCCGGCTCAGGAGGCTATCGATCGCGCAGAACTGCCCGCCGGTGCCATCAATCAGGGGATGCAGGAGCTGCTGGCGCCACTGGTGCAGGCGCTGCAGCAGGGACAAAGCGCCGATGAGGCGATGAACATCCTGGCGGAAGCCTGGCCCACGCTGCCGGACGACACGCTGCGGCAGCTGCTGACCCAGGCGTTTTTTGTCTCGGATATCTGGGGGCGTCTGAATGCCGACAGCTGACGACGTTGATCTGGGTTATGCCTACACGCTGGCCCCGGAAGAAGCAATTAATTACTTCGAGTCAAAGGGGTACGCCATCGGCTTCAACTGGTTCGACGTCCGCGATGTGGCCCACGCCCGCTCGTTTACCGTAGCGGGGGTCATGAAGCTTGACGTGCTGCAGGATATCCGGGGCGCCCTCCAGTCTGCGCTGGAGAATGGCGACACCTGGCAGGAGTTCGTTAAGGGGTTGCTGCCTCTACTGGAGGCTAAAGGCTGGATGGGTAAAGGGCTGGTCGCTGATCCGGAGACCGGGGAACTACAGGGCAAACAACTGACGCCACGCCGCTTACAGACCATCTTTGATACCAATATTCAGTCCAGCTATAACGTCGGGCGCTATCAGCAACAGATGGCCAACGTTGCCGACCGGCCCTATTTTGAACGCGTGGCGGTGATGGACTCCCACACCCGGCCCAGACATGCTGCCCTGAACAGGTTTACGGCGCCAGCAGACGACCCGGTCTGGGAATATTTGTATCCCCCGGACGGGTACGGCTGCCGCTGTCGTATTCGTGCCCGCTCTCAGGCGGACGTGGAGAAATACGGGCTTACCGTTCAGAGCAGTGAGGGCCGTCTGGTCGAAGTAGAACAGGAATACGGCCAGCCCGGACAGACCATCAAAACGATGGGCCTCAGAATGCCGGATGGCTCTGTCTATACCGCTGATGCGGGCTTTGGTTATAACCCGGGGCGTGTTGCCTGGCAGCCGGAGCTGGATAAGTATCATTATGCGTCCGCCCGCCAGTACGTCACCGGCTCCCTGACCGGGCCGGACTTTGCCCGGGCATTGCGGAATACTGCGCAACTGGACGCCCGCCAGCGTTATCCGCTGGCCGTTCTGTCACCCGACCAGATGGGCCATACTGGCGCAGACCGTCAGACCGTCAGTCTGTCGGCTCCGGTCATGCAGCAGCTGGCGCAGCGTGACACACCGCCGCTGATGTCCGATTACGTTCTGATCCAGCAGACTATAGAGAATGCGCAGACGATGACGCAGAGCGGGAATGCGTGGCGCTATTCGATGCAGTACGGCAAACGCTGGTCGGTGGCCACTGTTCAGGGTGGCGAGCTGACAGGCTGGGCGCTACAGGACACTCCGGGGGCGTAATGGCAGCGGATAAACTGGATATTAAAATCGACTTAACGGCGTATAACACCACGCTCGACAAACTGATCCGCTCCACCACCCAACGCCATGACCTGATGACCGCGCTGGCCGGGACAATGCTCGATGTCGTAGAGGAAAACTTTCAGCAGGAAGGCCGCCCCAAATGGATGGGCTGGAGTCCGGCCTATGCAAAGCGGCGCGGCCCGGGGCAGATCCTCCAGAAATCCGGTCGACTGGCGGCGAGCATTAGGGCCGCTGTAACGAATGACGACGCCACTGTCGGGACCAATGTCAGATACGCCCGGATCCACAACGAGGGCGGCGAAATCAGGCATCCGGCCCGGACGACTAACCTGTATTTTAAACAGTACAAAAGCGGCGGTGTCAGCCGCCAGTTCGTCAGAAAGCGCAACAGCAATTTTGTACAGAGCGCGACCGTCGGCGCCTATACGGTGAATATGCCCGCCCGACCGTTCCTCCAGTTAATCGACAGCGATATCAGGGACCTGGAAGAAACCGCGATCCTCTACTTTGAACGCGTTATTGACTAGTCGATGACAAACGCGCTGTAATCCCCTGTGCGCGTTTTATCTTCCTGAGAGGCGCCGTTCTGTTACCTCCCCCCTGAAAACCCGTTACAGGCGTTTTTAAAAGGGGTTTAACAGGGGTTACTTTCCTGCTTTTCCCCTTACTTCCTTATTGCTACCGCTGAACCCCCTCAGCTTCTCCCGTTTTTGTGTCCCTGCCATCATGCCGCGTATGAAAACACGTATCGCGGCGTTAGCCATAGAAATCGCGAAAGCGAACCATAACGAAATCCAGCTTTTCCCCGCCGGGGAATTCAGCGCTGTGGATGGTCGGCCGGACGACGTCGATGGCGGTCGCTGGGTCATGACGGCGGAGCTGGCGGCCAGTCTGGTCTCTGCGGTGGACGCACGGGCCACGCCGCTGGTGATTGATTACGAGCACCAGACCCTTTACGCCGCTAAAAACGGCCAGCCTGCACCCGCTGCGGGCTGGTTCAGCCAGGTGGAATGGCGCGACGGGTCCGGGCTATGGGCCGTCGGTGTTGAATGGACCGACAAAGCCGCCGCCATGATTGCCGCCGGTGAATATAAGTACATTTCCCCGGTATTCCTCTACAACAAGCGCGGCGAAGTCACGCAGCTGCTGCACGCCGCGCTCACTAATACCCCCGCGCTGGATGGTATGGACGCGGTCATGCTGGCCGCAGCCAGCCGTCTGGCTAACCTGTCAACCCAAACGGAGACCACCACTGTGGATGAAGAATATTTAGCGGAACTACTGCGCAGCCTGCGCTGGATGCTAAACCTGCCCGAAACATCAACCCCAGAGGACATTAAGGCCGAACTGCAGAAAGTGGTGGATTACATTACCCAGAATCAGCAGAAATCCGGCACGGCGGCCGCCTCCAGCTTGCTGGACATCCTGACCGCCCGTGACGAGCAGGTCGCCAGCCTGTCCGCTCAGGCATACGACCCGGCCAAACATATTCCGGTCGCGGCATTTACTGAGCTGCAGGCCCGTTATGCGGCCCTGTCTCAGACCTCAGCCACTCAGGAAGTCGACACGCTGATTCAGGCGGCGCTCTCTGACGGCCGTCTGCTGCCTGCTCAGGAGTCGTGGGCGAAGGATTACGGCCAGAAGGATATGGCCGGGTTCAAAGACTGGCTGGATAAGGCGCCGAAACTGGCTGCACTGACTCAGACCCAGACCAAAACATTCATCCCGCCGAAACCGGAAGACAAGGTCAACACCGCCAGTATGTCGGCGGAACAGCTGGCCATCTGTTCCGCGTTTGGTCACGACCCGGCGGAAATTGCCAGACAACTGGAGGATTAAAAATGGATCGCGCTATCTGGCGTAAAGACGGCCTGCTGATTCCCCTGAAAGTGGCGGGCGGCGTGAACATCTACGGGGGCAACATGGTCGCCATCAATAGCGACGGGTTTGCCGTTCCTGCCGATAAAGGCACTGATACCGACTCTCTGGCGGTCATCGGGCTGGCCGATGAGTGTGTCGATAACACCGACGGCGCGGACGGCGACGCTCTGGTTCTGGTTCAGCGCGGCGCTGGCTTCTGTCTGGCGAACAGCTCAGCCAAACCAGTCGAGCAGGTCGCAGTTGGCAAGCGCTGTCAGGTGGAAGACAGCGTAACAGTCTGTGTGGATGGCACCGTAAACCGTACTGCCGGAACTGTTCTGGAAGTATCCCCGGACGGCGTCTGGGTTTTCATCTCTTAAGGAGTAACAAATGCTTGTTAACAAGGCGAATATTGCGACGTTTTTCGTCAATCTGAAAACCACTTTTAACGGGGCGTTAAAAGGCGCGCCGACGCAGTGGCAGAAGATTGCGATGAAAATTCCGTCAACCGGGAAATCAAACGATTATGGCTGGTTGTCCAACTTCCCTCAGATGCGTAAGTGGATTGGTGAGAAGGTCGTTAAATCGCTGGCCGCGTTCAAATACTCCGTTGAGAACGACGACTGGGAAGCGACCATTGAGGTCGACCGTAACGACCTCGAAGACGACCAGACCGGAATTTACGCCATCCAGGCGAAATCCGCCGGTGAATCTGCCGCGCAACTTCCGGATGAGATTGTCTCCGGGCTGGTAAGTAATGCGTTTACCTCACTTTGCTATGACGGTCAGTATTTTTTTGACACTGACCATCCTGTGGGGAATGGCGTCTTTTCCAATAAAGGGACTAAAGCGCTGTCCATCGACACGCTGGCAGCAGCGAAGGCGTCCTATGGTGCTGCCCGTACACAGATGGGAAAAGTCAAAGATGACGATGGCCGCGCTCTGAACGTTACGCCGAATATTCTCCTGGTCCCGGTGGCATTGCAGGATATTGCCAACGCCCTGATGACGTCGGACCGACTGGAAGATGGAAAAGTCAATATCTATAAGGGCACGGCGGAAGTCGTGGTGGATCCGCGTTTAACCAGCGACACCGCCTGGTTCCTGCTGGACACCAAAAAAGCGATTACCCCGTTCTTCTATCAGGAGCGTAAAGCCCCGCATCTGGTCGAACAGACCGACCTTAATTCGGATGATGTATTCACCCGTAAGAAATTTAAATACGGGGCAGAAGCCCGCGCCGCTGGCGGCTATGGCCTCTGGCAGCTGGCCTATGGCTCCACCGGAACGGAGGCATAATCCATGGAAAAGGTTATCGATATTACCGCTAAACGTGACGGGTTCCGCCGTGCGGGACTGGTTCACAGTGATAAAACCCAGACTTACCCGCTGTCCCGCTTTACGAAAGAGCAGCTGGAGCAGCTTAAATCTGAGCCGATGCTGGTCGTGGCCATCCGCAACGCAAACGACCAGCCGTCTGGTCAGTCCGATGAGCTGTACCAGCAGGTAAAACTGCTGACCGACCTTCTGGACGGCGAGCGTAAAAAGAACAGCGAACTGACTGCCGGGCTGGATGCTGAACGTCAGAAGGTTACAGACCTGACGGCAGAGCTGAAGGCAGAGCGCCAGAAGGTTACCGACCTGACGGCAGATCTGGAAGCGGAGCGTCAGAAAGCCGCCGATGTGGCCACGCAGCAGGACGCCGCACAATCCACCAAAAAAGGGAAATAAGCCATGGCCTACGCCACACCAGAACAGTTTATTAAATCGTTCAGCGAACGCGAAGCAGTCTCACTGACTGACGAGCAACGCACGGGAACGGTTGATAACGAAAAGCTGCAGTTTGCCCTGGAGCGGGCCAGCTCTCTTATCGACGGCTATCTGGTGGGGCGTTACAAAACCCCATGGCCGGATACCCCGGGCGTGCTGATTGGGTATTGCTGCGATATTGCCCGCTATCAGCTGACGACGGATTACCGACGCCTGACCGACGAAATCAAGCTGCGCTATGACGATGCGATCAAGTTCCTGCGCGACGTGGCCAGTGGAAAAGTCAATCTGGGGCGCGATACGTCCGGCTCAGTGATCCAGTCATCGTCCCAGATGCGTATCTGTTCGGGAATCCGTCAGTTCGGCCGGGAATCCACCCGGGGCGGTGCGTTTTGATTACGTCCATTGAACGGGCCATAGTTGAGCGCCTGCGTCGTGGACTGGGAGAGATGGTGCTGGATGTGACCACCTACTCTGGGGAGCTGGACGACGATCCGGGCGAGATTGTTCGCCGTTTACCCTCCGCGTGGGTCACGTTCGGCGGCATTGTCAAAACCGAGCGTTACAGCACCTCACGCCAGAAGCGCATCGCTACCGGGCGTTTTGTGGTGGTTGTGGGTGACTACAACGACCGCGACGACGAAAGCGCCCGCCACGGCGGCGTTAATCTGAATGAAGTCGGGACCAACCGCCTGGTAACGTCGGTTCGCCGTCTTATCACCGGGCAGGATTTGGGGCTGAAAATTGACTATTTCGAGCCGGGCCGGGTCCGCACGTTGTTTAACACCCGGATGAAAGACCAGGCGCTGGCCGTCTTTGCGTGTGAATTCGATACCCGCTGGGTGGAGCTGGCGCTGGAGAATGGCAGATGGCCGGAGCGCTCAGGCGACCCCGCCTCACCGGATGCCGACTTCAATATTTACCGGGGCGAACTGTCCGATCCGGATCCGGATTTTCTGCGCGTCGGTATGCGTTATCACCAGCCAGGCACCCGACCGGAGGACGATCCGGAAGACCTGGTCGAACTGCAGGAGCCAGACCATGATTCAGGGCGTGATTAGTCTTATTTCTCTTTTTCTGCCGGATTCCATTAAAGGGCGGCGATGGTGGCACTGGGAAGACCGGATGTTGTTCCAGGATAACCGCAGGCGTTACGGGATAGCCTGGGCGTATGGATTCACCCGCTTCATCGTGCGTACCCGGGAGCTACTGAAATTAATCGAGGATTCTGCAAATGGCAAAACTAAAGGTACAGGCTGCGCCGGGGCTTAAATTCCCGACGGAGCATAACGCGAAACAATACATTGCTGGAGAACCCGTGGAGGTCGACAGTTCGGCCTATTATCGCCGCGCACTGACCGATGGCGATCTGGTTCTGGTCGGTGATAAACCGGAAGCCCCCGCCACACTGACAGACGCGGGAAACGAGAGCGAAGCGGAAAGCGCCAAAACGTCCGCGCCGGTCAAAGGCAAAACGAACAAGAAGGCGTCAGAAAATGAGTGATATCCAGTTTGACACTATCCCGAACAGTATCCGCAAGCCCGGCGCGTATCTGGAGTTTAATACGCGTCTGGCGGTTAACACCCTGCCCGGGAATCCCCAGCGGGTACTTGTTATTGGTCCGATGTTATCCACTGGCCGCGCTGAGCCGCTGACGCCCGTTAGCGTCTTTTCCGACGATGAAGCCGCCGACCTCTTCGGCGAGGGGTCACTGGCGACCGCGATGGCCCGGGCGGCAATCAGGGCCAATAACTATCTGCAGCTGGACGTTATCGGCCTGACTGATGGTGACACCGGGGTGGCGGCTGGCGGATCCATTAAGGTGGAAGGGAAAGCCACGCGGGCCGGAACCCTGACGCTCCGGATTGCCGGAGACGAGGTCGCAATAAACGTGGCCAGCGGTGACGGTGAAGCCACCATTATTCCGGCTCTGGTGGCTGCGATGCAGAAAATCCCGGCGCTGCTGGCTGGCGGTGCCTATGACACCGAAAACAAACAGCTAACCCTGTCGGCGCGTTCCTTCGGCGAATGGGGGAATGATATCGCGCTGTCCGCCAGTACCACCGTTACCGGTCTGACCCTGACCGTCACCCCCATGGCCGGGGGCGAGAAGAATCCGGATATTCAGCCCGCGCTGGATGCGGTGTTTGCCGCTGGCCATAACATTCTGATCTGCCCGTTCAGCACCGACAAGGCGCTGGCCGCTCTCAGCGAGCACCTGACAAGCACCGGTAACGCAATGGAGCAGCGCGGCGCCGTGGGCTGTGCTGGCTGGACCGGCAGTCTGGGGACCGGAACGACGCTGGCCAGTGGTGTGAACGATGGCCGCGTCTCTGTCCCGTGGTATCGCGGTTCGGCCCGGCTGCCTGCAATTCTGGCCGCGATTTATGGCGCGGTGATGGCCAGCGAGGAAGACCCGGCGCGGCCACTGAACACGCTGGCGCTGACCGGGCTGGATATCGTGGATATGTCGCAGCGTGAAAGCCGCAACGAACAGGAAAACGCCTTACATAACGGCCTGACGCCGATAGAGGTCGGTCCCGGAAATACCGTACAGATTGTCCGCGCTGTCAGTACCTACACCGTCAACGCCACCGGCGTGGCGGATCCGTCGCTGCTGGATATTACGTCAATCCGGACGCTGGATTATGTCCGCAAGGCGTGTCGTGAGCGTATTTTGCTGCGCTTCCCCCGCGACAAGCTCAGCACCCGGACACCGCCGAAGGTGGAAAGTGAGCTGTACGACGTGCTGATGAAGCTCGAAGACGCGGAAATCATCGAGAACGTCGAGGCCAACCGGAGCAAACTCAAGGCCCAGAAAAGCGGCGTTGATGCAAACCGCGTTGATGCCACCATCCCGGCGGATGTGGTGAACGGCCTTCATGTGTTCGCTGGCCGTATCGATATGATTTTGTAAGGAGGGCCGGTTAATGGCACTGGAAGAATATATTGGTTCGATTGTCCTGGAGATTGACAGCCAGGAAATCGAAATCACCGACCTGGACGTTCAGAACAGCACCGGCCGTAAGCTCGTCAAGACGATGAACAAAACCGGCCGGGCGAAAGGATTTGCGCGGGGTATCGCCACGTATGAACTGTCAGTTTCGGCGGTTATCCCGGATTCGGACGAGCCGGACTGGGAGAATCTGGAAGGCGTCAAGGTTACCCTGTACCCGCTCGGCAATACCGGCAAGCGGACCTCATATCTGGACTGTTTCACCACTGAGGTGGGGGAAAAGTACACCGTGGATAACGAAGCCAAAATTGACATCAAGCTGGCCGCACTGAGGAAGGTTAACGCATGATTAAGGCGAAAACTGAAACCGGAACGCTGATGGATGGGATCCCGTTCGGGGATACCCTTCACGTCGATTATGAAATCGGCCTTCCCCTCATGCGCCATAATTTCGAAGCCCTGGATGATACCGAAGAAAAATACGGCACTGTCGAGGGGTTTATCCCTGATTCCTGGTACCGTTGCGCCATTCTGGCCAGTACGCTGGTCAGGCTGGGAAGCATTCCCCGGGAGGAGCTGACGGCGGAGCTGCTTCACGAACATCTGACGGATGACGATTACGACATTCTGACAGGTGCCCAGGGGGAATTACGGGCAAAGCGGAGCGGCGGGAATCCCGGCTCGCCGGACACCGACTCGCCGTCCTCGCCCTCGGAAAGTACGGCGTTACCGAAGAGCGAATAATGCAGATGAGCCGCCAGGAGCTGGACAGCTATCTGGCGGCTCTCAGCAGGCTGAACGGTAACAAGCCCGGCAGGAAAGACTCATCCCCCCGTCAGTCGTTTAAATCCCTCAGAAAGAAACGTAAAAAAGGGAAATCCCGTAATGGCCGGTAACTTCAAAGTAGGCATGACCCTGACCGCCAAAGACGATGCGTCGGCGGTTCTGGTTAAAGGGTTAAAACTCACCACCAAAGCGGCCACCGATGCCACTAAGGCCGCCAGCCATGCCAGCACTGAGCAGAAGAAAAGCAATGAGCAGACCGCCCGGAGCGCCAGAACGGCGGCGGAGGAAGCCCGCCGTCTCTCCACGACCCGGGAAAGCCTGGGCGTTCGCTCTGAGCGGGCCATTCAGCGGGAAATCACGAAGACCATCGCTGGCTATAACCGGCTGGCCCGTAGCGGTGTCGCATCTGCCCGCGAGCAGGAACGGGCTTATCGCTCCATGCGTGGGCGTCTGCGTGAGCTAAATCAGGAAATGCGCGGCTACAGCCGCATGGCAGAAGCCCGGCGCATTGGCGGTAATATCATGGGGATAACCGGCGGTATCGCCGCCGGTGTTGCCGTTGCGGCCCGGCCTGTCAGCCGCCAGATGGTCTATCAGCGCCAGCTCAGCATGATGGCTAATACTGCGTTCGGTGGTGAAGGACAGGCGGGACGACTGGCAGGACGCCAGAAAATGGATACCAGCATTCGCCAGGCTGTCGGCTACGGTGGAGGCACGAAGGAAGACGCGGCGGAGGCCATGAACCAGATGCTGGCCAGCGGCGTTGTCTCTTATGAGACAGCCAGTCAATGGTTACCGGACCTCATGAAATACGCCACGGCGTCCGGTGCATCACCGCTGGATCTGGCCTCGCTGGCCATCAAGGGCAAACAGTCGTTTGGCCTCCAGGATTCGGACATACCCACCGCGCTGAATATGGCCATTGCCGCCGGTAAAGCGGGCAACTTCGAACTGCAGGACATGGCCCGCTGGCTGGCACCACAGATGGCGGCGGCAGGCTCTGCCGGTATGAAGGGGATCGACGACTTTTCCAAACTGCTGACCCTGAACGAGGCCGCAGGCGTCACGGCGGGCAGCAGCGACGAGGCCGGGAACAACGTCGTTAACCTGCTGGCCAAACTCACCAGCGCGGACGCGGCGAACGCGGCGAAAAAAATCATCGTTAACGGTCACGGTATCGACCTGCCAGGCACGCTGGCCAACGCCCGCGAAAAGGGGATCGACCCCATCGAGGCGTTCTCCCGGGTTGTCGACCGGGTTGTCGGCAGTGACAAACGATACCAGCAGCTCCAGCAGCGCATGGGCGCAACAAAAAACAACGCCGAGCGCTCCGCCGTCATGGAGTCGATGGCGACGATCCTGGAAGGGAGCGGCGTTGGTAAGGTGATTGCTGACCGCCAGGCGCTGATGGCGTTACTGGCCTATCGTAACAACCCCACATACCGGAAGCAGGTCGAAGCGGAGATAAACCAGCAGCGTGCGCTGCCGGAAGGCAAACGCGCCGGGGATGAAGACTTCGCCTTTATTGCTGATACCAACGATTTCAAATTTGAGCAGGCCCGCAACACGGCCGACTTTGCGCAGATGGACAGTGTTAAAAAGCTGGCTGATGTCGCAGGCTCTGCCGCCGGTGAACTCAGCCGACTGGGCGAAGAGTTCCCCGGGCTGACCACTGCAGCCGCAGGCGCAGCGACAGCCATTCAGTCCATGACTGCCGCTGCGGTGACCTTTGCGGGGCTGAAATTTCTGGCGGGCGGTGCCGGTGCTGCAGTCGGAGCCGCTGCCGGAACCACCGGCGCGGCCAGCGCAGCCACAGCCGCCGCATCAACGGCCGCAAAAGGCGGCTCCCTGCTGGGATTTCTGGGAAAACTGGCGGGAGCTGGCGGCACGGTCACCGCACTGGCCACCATGACAAGCCCGGAGGAAGACGCCGCCGTCAATGGCAGCGAAGAGCGCTGGAAAGCTATCCGGGCCAAATATCCCCAGTCACTTATCGATGCCGCCCGAAAGAAATACCAGCCCTGGTATCAGTTCGGCGAAGGGTATTCGACTGAGAACGAGGTCTGGATCCGCCGCTATCTCGACGAACAGAGCAGCGCCGCGAATGCCAGCGTGTCTCCGTCACAGGTCACCAGCGCGACCGGAGGGGCGCCGGGTGTCGTTCCTGCCTCTTCCTCCAGGAGCGGCAACGCCTCACCGCAGCAAGCCGGTGGAACGGTTTCACTCCCACCACAGCAGGTGAACGTTACCACGCAACTGTTCGTCGATGGCCACGTTCTGGCCGAGTCGGTGAATCAGCACAACATTCAGGACGGCAACAGAGGCACAGGAGGACCAAATTAATGGGCTGGGAAAACATGCAACCTGCATCATTCCGGGGGGTGACGTTTGACGTCATCGCTACCGATGAAGAAATCAGCCGTGACCACGCCGCGTATGAATATCCCCACGTTGACGGCGCCGACCTGAAAGACCTGGGGCGCAAATCGCGGCCGTTCCGGCTCACAGCGCTGTTATGGGGCGACACCTACGAGTACCACCTGCAGAAGTTGATTGCCGCACTGGACGAGCCTGGAGACGGTGAGCTGATACACCCGGTTTATGGCTCCATTCCGTCTGTTATCGTTACTGGCTACGGGATCCATCATGACGCCGAAAACCCGGATAGCTGCACGGTTGACCTGAGTTTTCTGGAAAACCGGACCGGAACTGCGCTGTTCAGCGCGGCCCTGCCTGAAATGTTCGGAGCGTCGCTGTTTGATACGCTGGACTCGCTGACGGCAGAGCTGGGCGAATTTTTTGATGCTGTTACAGCCCCTTTAAATACGGCTAACAGCCTTATTAAACGGGCTAAAACGGTGGAGTCCACGCTGATTAATACGCTGCTGACGTATGACAGCGATATCTCATTTACGATGGATCAGATGGTCGGGCTGGCTGAAAACCCCGCTCAGTTTGTTCAGGCGCTCAGCGAGGTTCTGGAGACCCATGTGGCCAACATGGCCAGCGCTGTTCCGGCGCTGGCCTCCACAGCGCCGGTGACGGCCATCGGTCTGGCTGACACCGTGGCGGACGTGGCCACGTCATCGACCGTAATTTCTACCTGGAATGAAGTCGTTAAGGATATGGATACGCTGGTCAGCCTGCCGGAGGCCTTCATTAATGGTGATACAGCCCCGACGGTGGACCTGCCGTCGGATGCCTCGCCGGAGGATGTTCAGGATATTAAAACGACGTATGCCGTGGCGGCCGTCACCGAACTGGCCAGCGCGGCCACGGCGATCCTGTCTGATGATGAGCAAACGGCGCAGCTCACCCCCAACGATATCGGAAAGCTAGTCAGCGATGTACGGATCCGGATCCAGACCACCATTGACCTGTTCCGCCATCGTTACGAGCCAACGCGGGAAACGGTCACGGAAACCGCCGCGCCGGTGGGGATTATGTGGCTGACGCTGGTCGACAGCATGAAGACTATCGCGCTGACGCTGCAGGATCTGGGCGTGATGATTCTCGCCCGCCGTCCGCCGCTCACCCGCCGACAGGTACAGGCTGACAGTTGCCTGCATCTGCTGGCGCACCTCTGGTATGGCGACCATCATCGCTCCGCCGAGCTGCTGCACCTGAACCCTGAAATTCGCAACCCCAACCAGATTACCGCCGGGATGGTACTGAATGCCTATGCCAGATAACGAACAGGACAAAATCAGCCTGGTGATTGCGGGAAAAGCCCACTCAGACTGGAGCAGCTACCGTATCGACAGCGACTTCCTGAAACCCGCCGACGGCTGGCAACTGGT
Source organism: Intestinirhabdus alba (assembly GCF_009711095.1). Classification (GTDB taxonomy): domain Bacteria; phylum Pseudomonadota; class Gammaproteobacteria; order Enterobacterales; family Enterobacteriaceae; genus Intestinirhabdus; species Intestinirhabdus alba. The sequence goes on along the minus strand of NZ_WMJZ01000020.1, from coordinate 27,192 downwards.
GCTGGGACTGCCGGATAAGGTCTTTCCGGCGGAGATTGTCCGGGGGGCCGTTATCCGGCTGCAGGTGGGCGACGAGACGGTCCTCAGTGGCCGGATTGATGCCGTTCGCCGAATTGTCTCCCGCCAGAACTATACGCTGGCGCTGACCGGCCGTGACGATGCCGCCGTTCTGGTTGACTGCGCCGCCCCGGTTTTCAGCGCGAACCAGCTCACCCTGGACGAAGTTATAGAAAAAATCGTCAGGCCGCTGGGAGTCCGGAATATCCGGGTTCAGGCCAGCAGCGCTCCGCGTAACGACAAGGTCACTATTGAGCCGGGAATGCGGGCATGGGATGCCCTGGAGAAAGCGGCCGCTGGTCGCGGTCTCTGGCCCTGGTTCGATCCCGATGGGACGCTGGTCGTCGGTGGGCCGGATTACGCGGCGGATCCGGTGGATACGCTGGTCCTCAGAAATGACGGCACGGGTAATAATCTGCTGTCACTGGAGGAAACCCGATCCGTTAACGGCTGTTACTCCGAACTGACGGCACTGGCTCAGGGACACGCCCGCCACGCAGACAGTAAGACCAGTACAGCACCGATTGATGTCTGGAACGACGACGGCAGCGTCCGGCTGCTGGCCAGCGCTGCCAGTGAAGCAGGGAGCGGCCAGACCGGCACGCATGATATGCGGGCAGTGGTAACGGATCCGACGGTGACCTGGTACCGCCCGCAGATTATTACTATCGGCGATACCAGCAATATGGAACAGGTGAATTATCGGGCCAAAAAGGCCATGAGCGACGCCCGCCTGTCCGGCTGGGATATCAGCGCCGAGGTTCCCGGCCACCGGACCGCCGCCGGGACTCTCTGGACACCGGGGCAGCGTGTCCGCATTGTCAGCGAGCCGCACGGACTGGATGCCGTGTTTTTTCTGATGGGGCGCCAGTTCAGCGGTGGGCGAAATGGCCAGACGACGGGACTCCGGTTTAAAGAGGACAGCGTCTGGATCCCTGATGCATTCCCCCGGGATAAAAAGCGCCGCCATCGCCGGGGCCGGAAACAAAAAAATGATGTGGCAATTATTGACGTGGGGAGTCCGTAATGTGGAATAAGGTTAATCAGCGGATACAGCAGGCACTCCAGAATATACGCCAGGCATTCCGGACCATCACCAGCGCGACCGACAGTTCGACAAAGGTCCAGATGTTGCAACTGAAAGGGCTGGCCGGGGAAAACCTGGACGGGGCGGAATATTTCCAGCATTACGGCTTTACCTCCAATCCACTGGCCGGGTCGATGGGGATTGCAATCCCCCTCAATGGCTCCACGTCCCACACCGTCATTGTGGCCACTGAGCACGGCGCGTATCGCCTGACCGCACTCAAACCCGGGGAAGTGGCGCTGTATACCGACGAAGGCGCTAAAATCGTCATGAAGCGTGGCCGCATTATTGAAACCGAATGCGACATTTATCGCGTGAAGTGCAAAACCTACGAAGTGGAAGCCGAACAGAGTGCCGGATTTACCACACCGAAGGTGACCGCCAGCCAGGAGGTTATTGTCGCCGGGAAGATAACCGGTAACGGCGGGATGGCGGTCAGTGGCGGTGAAGGCACAGCGTTTACCGGAAATGTTACCCACACCGGCGGCACCATAACATCGGTTGACGTGACCATTAACGGGATTAAAATCGGTACCCACAAACACAATACCCCCGACGGGATGTCTGATATCCCCGTAAACTAACCGCTGAACCCCTTCACCTCCTGATAACAGCCCCATGCTGCCAGACTGGCGGCATGGACCAGAATATTTCCCCCTCTACCGGCGATTACACCAACAGCCGGATTTATTCGCTACAAAACGCGGTGTATCTGCGTCTTGAGACCCCGCTCGGGAGCTACTGGGCGGATCCGTCTCTGGGTTCTCGTCTCCACGAACTGCGCCGGGAAAAGGATTTACCCCGTATCCGCCAGCTGGCCTCCCAGTATGCCTCTCAGGCGCTTCAGCCGCTGCTCGATGACGGTCGGGCTGATTCCGTTACCGTTGACACCCGGGAGGGCCGACAGGGCTGGCTGATTCTGCTGGTAACGGTCACGGACGGCACGGGAACCCCTCACCAGTTCCCACACCCGGTAAGGATTGCATAATGACATTTCCGGTTCCAACAATTGCCGAAAGCACTGCCCGCCAGCTGCGTGACATACAGAACGCGCTCCCGGGCGAAAGTATCGATACCGGTACAGACAGCGACTACGCAGTCCGGGCTAATACCGTTTCAGCCGTGGCTGACGGACTGTACGCCTATCAGGGCTGGATTGTTCGTCAGATATTCCCTGACACCGCCGATCCAGAAAATCTGGAGCTACACGCCCGCACCCGCAATATTTATCGCAAAAAAGCGACCCGTTCGGCTGGCTCTGCCTCCATCACCGGCACGGCAGGCAAGGTGTTACCCGTCGGCGCCCAAATTCGGGCCGAGGGGATCAGCGTTAACACCACCGCCGTCTGTACGATTGGTGACGATGGAACTGGCGTTGTCGCGGTCAGAAATACCGCTACCGGGTCCGCAACCAACAAGGCTACCGCTATTGCCGCAACACTGGTCAGTCCGCCGGAAGGCATCAACAGTGCGGTTATCGTCGGTCCACTGACTGGCGGAACGGATCAGGAAACTGACACTGACCTGCTGGCGCGTTATCTGGAAGTTCTGCGCAAGCCTCCGGCGGGGGGCAACCAATACGATTACAAGCGCTGGGCGCTGGAAGTGGACGGCGTGTCGTCGGCATATGTCGCACCACTACGTCGTGGACTGGGTACGGTTGATGTGGCGATCACCTCGGCTAATGACCTGCCGTCGCAGGAGCTGATCGAGACTGTCAGGGCGTATATTGAAGACCGGCGCCCGGTTACGGCAAAAGATACGCTGGTCGTGGCCCCGACAAAAAAGCCGGTGGATTTTGAAGTACAGATTAAGACCAACGGCCTGACCATTGAGCAGGTTAAACCGCTGGTCGCTGACGTGATTACCGACTTTATGAGCCGTCTGGAGCCAGGGCAGGAACTCGTTATTTCCCAGCTGGAAACCCAGATATCGCTAATCAGCGGCGTGACTGACCGCAAAATCATTTCACCATCCACCAACGTTGAAGCGGTCATTGATGAAACGACGTGGGAATGGCTCCGCCCCGGCGATATAGCTGTTAAGCCGTTTCCGCAGGGGAATACCGGCAAATGATAACCGTTGATTTATTCCGGGCCTTATTGCCGCCGGTCAGCTATGACCCGAACGGGAAGCACCTCTCGGCCGAACTGAAAGCGGAAGCCCGGTTGATGGACGCCGTTGGAGCGTCTGCCGGGCGCGTTCTGGCGTCAATTACCCCATTTTATGCCTCCACCACGCTGTCAGACTGGGAGCGCATTTACGCAGTTTCCCCTCGCGACGGCGCAACTCAGCAGGAGCGACGCGAGAACGTTCTGGTCAGGATGGCCGCTACCGGCGGTCTGTCTATCCCGTATTTCATCGGGCTGGCGGCCAGTCTCGGCTACACCATCACCATATCAGAGCCACGGGCATTCCGTGCTGGCGTGAATCGCGCCGGTGACCGTCTGTTTGTTGAGGGGATGCGCTGGGTCTGGCAGGTCAATGTTATGGGGGCCAGTACCCCGAAATACCGGTTCAGAGCGGGCGCATCGGCAGCGGGCGAGCCGCTGCTGGCGTTCGGCGAGTCCATTCTGGAAAGCACGTTTAAAGACCTGAAACCCGCTTTTACCGACTGTTACTTCACGTATGAGGATGGCGAGTAATGCAAAATCTGATGCCACCGGTTACCACACCGGACAATCTGTTTCACGACGGCGATCCCACTCAGGGCATTGAGGGAACCATCGTTACCGCTGAATGGTTGAATAACTCCCAGGCAGCGACACGGGACACGCAACAGGAGCTGATTAATGTTCTGGATGCAGCCAGTGTAGAGCCGGACAAAACCAAACAGGACCAGCTTTTAAAGGCGATTCAGTCGCTGATATCTGACGCTGTTACAAAAGCGAAATACGTCCCTGATGTCGGTGAACTGTACATTACGAAAGGGACAACCAACCCGAACGATAAATGGCCGGATACCACCTGGGAATATCTGGGGGATGGTCTGACGCTCAGAACGGCAAAAGCGGACCTTTCCGATCTGGGTAAAATTGTAGGCGGGGATACTGTAACACTGGTTACTGCCAATCTTCCCGCGCATACCCATACCATCGGTGGTTCTACAGGTCAGTTTGCAGCAGCAAATGCGACGACCAGCTCGTTTGATTACGGAACCAAAACATCGTCAGGAACCGACCTCGGAGCCAAGACCACCAGTTCGTTCGATTATGGCACCAAAACCAGCAGTTCATCCGGTGCACATACTCACACATATGCAGATCAACAACTCGCTTATGGTAAAGGAACCGCTGTAGCCGGTAGTACCGGCACATGGTCGGGTACTTTTGATACCAGCAGGACCACATCCAGTAGTGGTGCTCATACGCATACTGTCGGGATAGGTGCCCATACGCATTCGGTTACGCTAGGTTCTCACAGTCATAGCGTAGGGATAGGTGCCCATACACATACAGTAACACTACCAGCCCATACCCATTCGTTACCTGCTGCGACCGGTTCTGCAGGCTCTGGGGCCGCCTTCAGCGTAGTGAATAAGAGTATCCTGGTTGCTATCTGGGTTCGTACCGCTTAAATCTTTTGCATAATATTTCGGACTGTCCAAAATGCGCATTTTTCAGCGCGTCATGCAGTCCGAAATTGTATGCGAAACAGTCCAAAAAATTTCGCCGCGCTACAGCGCATCTTTGGCCGAAGGGAAACCTTCAATGATGGTCTGCTCCGATGAGCTGAACTGCCCCTCATTCTTCTGGTTGTACTTGCGGAAGGCTTCCCGGTTCTGACGGAGGATGATTTTGAACGACGAGTTGGACCAGGCAGCTTTCGCCGCGATGCTGGCCTTGTCACCGTCAAAGTCCTCAATCCCCTGGGTGATGGTGATATAGGCGCCGCCATACTTACGTGCGGTGCGGTAGCCGTTCTCGATGAAGTCACCAATAAAGCCGTTTTCACTCGCCAGAAGCTTCCAGGCCTCATCGATGATGGCCGCCTTACGCTCACTACGGGGTGACAGGAACATCCGCTGCTCGACATAAATCATCATCGAGAACATGATGGCCGCCAGCAGGTCAGGTTTGTTTTTGAGGCGCCCCATCTCCAGCACGCAGAACCGAACGTTGTCATCGAGCGCTGGTTCCGGACTGTTGAAGTATTCGCCGTAGATACCGCCGGTGGTGTACTTGTGCAGCGACACCACCATCTCCTCCATCAGATTACGTACCGTGGTGGCGTCCCGGTACTTCTCACTTGTGGTCCAGACGTTGAGCAGGTCGGAGACGTCGTCTATCAGTACCGCGTTGCCGCGACGTTTCGACGGTGCCTCCCCTTCCCAGACCGCCTGTACGGCGTTGAGCAGAATAGACTTGGCGGTATCATCGACCTTGCCTGACGGGCTGGAGAGGACCAGCAACAGGTCGCGGATACTCTCTGCCGATTCCACAATATTGACGATACCGGCAAACGGGTTGAACTTGAGGTCGGTGGCATCGACGTAGACCCCGCCAACGTTGGCGCACAGGGCTTTGTACGAATCCCCCATATCGAACACCCAGGCCCGCCCTCCGCTGTCAAGGATGTGCCGGATGATGGTCTGCATCAGGAAGGACTTTCCACCTCCGGAGGTGCCACACACCCCGAGGTTATAGTTGTCATTACCCAGCCCTGACTTGCTGTCGAACAGGTCCAGATACGAGAGCTGGTTACGGTACGAAGGAATGGGCACGCCTTTCGGGCAGATACGGTTATCCGCCACCACCGGCAACAGATTGGCGACATTAAAGGACTCAGCCCGGAGCGTCGCGCCGCTGCGGCGCATATCACTCCATAACCCTTCCGGCATCATGAACGGAAACAGCGACAGCCAGTTACGCAGCTGCATAAAGGTGGGCGAACACAGCGAAATGCCATTGGCGCGGAAGGTATTCTGCAGCGCCAGTTCGCACATCAGGGCTTTATCATTATCATCCTCGCAGAATAGCGTGACGCCTAAACTGTAGCGCGCCAGCGCCGACTGCCCGGTAGACAGTCGCTCACGCAATCCGTCCCACTCACGGGCGGCCTTTTTAACCCCCGGCACCCACTTACCGAACGGGGAGTTTGCCCGCTTATCGTTGGTGGCAAACTTGCGTACCGCTTCGTTCTGACTCTTCGCCTGAACATCCAGCTCTGTCGTCAGCGTGATAGCAAAGGGGCACGGCACCGTCGACGTCGGGTCCAGCAGATTGCTGAGGTTGTTCCCGCCCTGCCACAGCGCAAACTTCACCGGATTCTTCTCCGGCATGTAACTCATGATGCGGGTTTTCACCCGCCCCCCCTCTGCGGAGGACTGGCTCTGGTGCAGACAATCCGGCGTCACTTTCAGATTGATGGAGCGGGCAACACACTGGGCATTCAGCTCTTCATACGGGTCCACCTCATCAGGCGGTGGCGTGATGCGATCATGGCGGAAGTTCACGATTTCACGGACCAGCCCGACCAGCCCCCGGTCATCCAGCACCTCAGATTGCAGGTTCGCAGCAAACAGCGACTGCTGCACGATACTTAGCGTCTGGCCCAGAGAGGCAAACAATTCATCAACATCACGACGCAACGGCTCGGCGTAGCTGATAAAGAGGCGATAGTTACGCAGCGACAGCGGGTAGCCTTTGTTGTTGGGCAGTCCGTACAGTGCACCGTGTTCATAGAACGCGCGGGTGATATGGTCAAAGCGCGTTGCCTGCTCCCCCTGCCAGGCCATGTCTGACAGACCGTTATCCAGCAGATGGCTGACGCACTTGCTCCCGAGGAGGAGCACGCTCAGCGGCTGTTCACGGGGAAGTTTGTTACGCAGGAAGTTGTCCAGGGCCTCCACGATACCGTCGTTGGCCCCAATCAGCGGCGTACATTCGAGGATAAAACCCATGGTGTTCTGGTTTACAAACAGGCCGCTGTCTTTATCGTAATGCTGGTAAGGCAGCACGCTGACCAGAGAAGGGTAGTCCATATCATCCAGCGCCTCTCCGGCTTTCGCGGCACCATCCTTCCGCTGCCAGTCGGTCATCAGGCGACGAAACAATTCATCATACAGGGCCATATTCAGCTCCCGGCCCAGTGGTCAGGCTTCACCACGAAAGACACGACCGACGGTTGATGCATAACATCATCCCGGTCAATCCAGCCCGCAATCCACAGTCGAGCCGTGGTTGGATTGACCCGTATAGGCTGACTAACCCCGGTATCGGCATAGCGCTGGACTTCAGTGACAGGTGATGACGCCGGCAAGGCAGGAGAAACGGCTGGCCGGTGAGAAGGTACTGCCGGGCCTCCCACATCCGGACGAACCGGGCGCGACGCGGGCAGCAGCAGGCTCCCCGTCGTCGTTCTTACTGATCGCGTACCCGCGTCACGGGTGGCCGCCTGAATACCAGTCAGCGGTGAAGGTGAGACCGGAACCGGTGCAAGGCGCGGCAGGGTCTCAACAGCCGCGTCCGTCTTTCCCGCATCACCATCAACGCCGGACATCACCGGGGAAGACGGCGAACGCCCTGCCGCCTGCTGATTAGCCTGCTCCATGGTGATGCAGCGGTCATGGGCCACAGTATTACAGTCAAAGTCAGAGTTCATTCCGGCACAGCCGGAGAGCAGGCCAGCGCCTGCCAGTAAAGGCATAATGAATTTATTCATGATTTATCCTGAGAAAAAGAGGTTCAGCGGGTGAAGGTTTTTATGGCCGCCAGTGCGCCGAAGAAGCGACGCTTATCACTCATCAGCGCGCCCGTCACCGGAACGGCGAAGCACATCATTCATGACACGGGCACAGAGGTCGGATTTACCGCCACCGGTACGCCCGACAACTATCGTATGGCCACTTTGCGGCTCACCCTGCAGGCAGAATGGGTGAGCGGGCTGGTTCAGCGTGATAAACGTAGTGCAGTTATCCAGAATGTGTTGCGCCAGCTCCGGGGAAGACAACGAAGCCAGAGGATGGCGTTGTGGTTTACGCATACAATCTCCTGAGTGGGGAAGAAAAATTAACGACGCGGGTTGAACGGAATACGGGTACGGTCAGCGTTAGCGGGACGTACCCAAATAAAATGAACAAGCGTCACCCACAAACAGAACAGCGGCAGGACCGAGCTCAGTACCGTGATGCACTGCCACTGCCAGAGAACCACCACCTCATGAACCACCGTCAGCAGACCCGGGATCGTTGATGCCACCTGTCCCGGCATCTGTTCGAGATAAAACAACAGTAACCCGCCGTAGACCGTAAAAAGGAGAATGCAGCCCATCACCCACCACAGCAGGCAGCGGACAGCCAGCGCTATTAAGTGCAATGCAGCGCCGGGGCCAGTGTAGTGATATTGCATCGCCCGCCATCCCTCTCTGATATCTGTCCATAACGTTTTCATCGCATCGACTCCTGCATTCCTGCCTGTATCTGATCTTTCATGGCACCCACGGAGTCCCCGAGATTGAGGTTACGCAGCGCTTCTTTGGTGATGGTGATCCCGTTGCCGGTCGCTTTTTCCTGAGAAGATACAGCAGGCTTCTTCTCCTTCTTCACGTCGGCATACTGCAGCTGGAAACCTTCCTGGAAGACGACCGAAACCTGCACACCGGCACCGACCGGGATAACCGGGTGGTACTGCTCGGCGCGTTTGATGAAGTAATCTGAGAGGGTTTTGCCTGCCTGTGACGTACCACCACCGAACCCGGCGCGAGCAACATCGCCACCGCTGACGGTATTCGCTGCACCAAGGCCAACGCTGGTTGAGCCGACGTTCGATATGGCGCTGCCCATTGCATCGATGGCACCACCGGCAAAGGCATAGCCGACAATTTTGCCGTTGCGGATGACCGGCTCGGCCCGGATGCCATTTTTCCCCATAAAGGAGACGTGTCCTTTGAAGGGCTGGTCGATAACGTGGCCATGAACACGGCAGGACAGACGGTCGGTACGCAGTAGCGCGCGCTCACTGGAGATATCACCGTAAGCGGCTGCGGTTACAAAGCAGCCCCGCAGGTCATACTCCCCGTCGTTCGGTAAAATCACCTTCCCGGTCAGGCGGAACTGCATCGGTGATGAGGCGCTTTCACCCGTGACAGAGGCGTTAGCATCCGCCCCCTCAATCACCGTCGCCCCGACAAAACTCCCCGACGGAATATACGGCAGCGCCGGCGCATCATCCTTTTTTTCGCCGTAATCGATACTCATGGTGGACAGCCCCTGATTCAGCTGTGGAGCGATATTCACCGTCGTCTGATTGCCGGGAACGCCGGGATAAAAGGCAGTCGGCGGTGGAACAGCCCCCGAAACACCACCGACAGGCAGGGTGCCGGCGGGCGCTCCCGGACCCGGTGTGGCATGACCGCTGCTGCTATCCCCTGTCTGGTTCATCGCATCAATCTGGGTTTGCAGCAGTTTGATATCATCATCCTGTGACTGAATTTTGTCCCGGTAGGCCTTGTTTTCACTGGCGAGCTTATTGAGCTGATTCTCAAAGCTGGCCAGCTTTTTATCGGCTTGATTCGCGGTATGCTGCAGGTCAGCCACCGCCGTATCGCTGACTTTTTTACCGAAGGTACTGGAGGTCACCGCGCCGGTCATATCCGGTACCGGTTTTTTTGCCTGGCTCTTACCGGGGGACACCTTTGATGGTGCACCGATATACCAGGCGACACCGCCGATAGCGCTTAATCCCAGCGCCACGGCGATCAGCACCGCCATCTGCTTGCGACGGGTCAGCACGTTAATGTTAGCCATTAGCCTGCCCCTCCCCGTCGTTGCTGACCGTGACCCACACTTGCGTATCGGTACCGGGCATCAGCGTGGTACTGAACGGAAACACCATCACTGCACGTACGCCAGGTGCCTGAAACAGTCGTTCAGGTATAGCCAGCACACTGGCACCACGATTACGCACCGTCAGGCGATAGAGCCGAAGCCCACCACCGCTCCACATTTGTTGAGGCGTCACCGACAACCAGCCCGGCAGGGAAAATGTGGGTACCGCCACGACAGGTGCTTCGGTAAACCCTTTCGGTACGCCGCCTCTCAGTACTGCCTGCTGAACAGAGATCAGGGTGCGCACATACGGCTGCGACTGCTCCCAGCGCCGCGCATCATCATGCTGTACCGGACGGCTGGAGATAAACTGCAGCACCCGGCCATCCCGTTTCTGCGGAACACCAATAACGGAAACGGTCAGTCCACCTTCCGTGCGGACATAGAAGGTAAACGGGGTAGTCTGGGCGGTCATTAGCTGCACGCCACCGTTGGCCTGCCCCAGCGCCTTGTTGTCATTCAGAAACATCCCCTGCGCACTGTCCACGGCGATAATCTTATCGCCAGGTACAACCAGCAGATTCGGGTTGGTATTGCTGAGCGCAACCCGGACCTGGCTGTCCGGCGAAACGGGGATTTTTACTGGTAACATCGCCACCGGCTCTGCCAGCACAGTGCCGCTCAGACAGAGCAGACTGACCAGCAATGCCAGACGGTGCCTGCCATGCCTGTTATTTTTTCTTTTCATCCACCTGCTCCCTGAAATCCTGAATGGTGGTAATACCCCGGTGATAGCGCAGTGCCATCCGGATAGTTTTGTCTTCCGGCAGCTGCTTACGATTGCCTATCCACTGCTGTACCGTCCCGTGAATATCCACAATCCCCGAAGCCGGGTACGTATCGAAGCCGGACAGATAAAAGGCGGTCGTCACGTTATTGTCGATAACGCGCTGCGCCTCGCTGGCCAGCACTTCCTGCATGGCAGGACGCTCTTCGTTATCAAAGAAGCGCAGCAGCGCTTTGTGATTGGCCTTCACCGATTCCGGCGACACGTTGTAGCGCAGGAAGACCAGTGACTCGGCGGTTTGCTCCAGATAATTCGCATCCATCCGGTTACGCGTCAGCGTGAACGGGGTATCAAACCCCATCGGGATATAGGTTTCTTCACGGCTGTTAATCAGCGTATCGAGTCGCAACCAGGCCACCAGGTTGCCGGCAAGACTCAGACCAAAGAACACCAGAAGCAGCAGAAAGATGAGTGATGTGTAGCGGGCCGACAGGCGCTTTGCCTTCAGGTCCATGGGAATACCTCCTGGCCATCAACGCAGCCACAGCCGGAATGACGAATCGGGAATGACTTTGTACATGCCTTTGAAGAGTGAAGACGGGAGGTACCAGTAGCAGGCGTTAAGCAGCCAGTCGGTCCCTCTCCCCTTTTTGAAATACTTCAGACAGAACCAGAGCAGAACGGCAATGACCAGACCGGTAACGTACTTACCGGTATAAAAGCCCCATCCCATCGGTGCGAACAGGGCTATTGTCTCATCCATCGGTAGTCCGATGGGCCGTGTCTGCTCTGTCAGTGTCTGAGGAAACATGAAGCGCGAAGCGCGTTCCTCATCCATTGACTAGTCTCCGTGCCGATCAGCCCCCGGAGCGGGCAGAAATGATGGAGAAGATGATTTTGGTAATCACGATAAACACCGGGATGAGCAGGAAGGTCGCCGGGTTATGTGATTTGAGGTACAGCAGGAAGACCAGCACCACTTCCGCGATCATGAAGTAGTACATCATGGTGGAGTCTTCACCAAAGGTATCAGTCGCATCCTGTTTGCCGGCCGCCGTCAGGTCTTCGGCATGCGCCATACCGCGTGCCGCCAGAAATAATGCCAGCGGCATTGCCACATACTTAAACAGCGCCTTCGCGGTACGGTTATTCACCAGCGACGGCACCGCTTTCACGGCAGATACCATGCGTGAGAGCAGTCCCTTTTTATTCCCCTTGCAGACAACGTCCGCCCCCTGATTTATCACTGAAATATCAGCCATATTATTTCCTTTAATTAACGATTAAGTTGTTCGGGCAGATACGCCCCCGCGACGCCCGCAAGGCAGAAGCCGCGGGGGATTATCTGTACAAACGTCTTCAGACACGCTACCGCCCCAGGGTGTCACACCTGTCGTGGGGGGAAACTCGCCCGACGGATTTTGGGCAAAGGGATGCCCGCCGTTTTATCGGTGAAGAAAAAACGGATAAGGCAAAACAAAAAAACTGAAATCAGACCGTTGGCGTCAGTCCGACATAATGGCAGGGAATATCGATAATGCAGGTCGGGTGATATTCCCTTTCAGTCCAGAAATATCAGAGCGTGGTGATCTCCCAATAGTCTCCCGTAATTTCAGGTACACGTTTCAGGCTGTCATGAATACGCAGCATGGCCTCAAGCTGGCGGGAACGCTTACCTTTTTTTGCCAGTGCAGTAAGTCGCTCACTGGCCTCAGCGGTCAGGATGACTGTAATGGATTTGGGACGCTTTATAGGGACTGTTGTCGTTAGCTTGCTCATCAACAAAATTCTCCGTCATAAACTGAGATAAATTGTTTCATAAGCAAAATTTTTGACTAGCCGGGCAACTGCCCGGTGTTTAAAAATACAGTGGTTTTGATAACCAAATAATAAATAAGGAAAACTAGTTTTTTCTCTCAAAAAAAGGATCAAAAAAGTTAACATTATGTTGATCTGAATCAATTTATTGGTAATAAATAAAATCATTGAAGCTTCACAGCGATATCGAACGTTCTCTGAGCATACATATGTCGAGAGGAATATTTACAGTTTGCATATACGGATAGTGAACATCATCACTGACATTCACTATTACCGGATTTAAATATCATTTAACCTTTAAAATAACAGTGTCTGAGGAAAATTTTTCAGGTACAAATCTAATCCATCCATAAAACCTTGCCACTCGCAATAAACCTCCCTGATCAAAAACCTGTAGTTTCTGATAGATGCTTTTTATTTTTGACTCAACTGTTTTTTTGCTAAGATTAAGATAGTTAATAATCCATCTTGATGAATAACCACAAATAATAAGCCATGCCACCTCCCACTCTTTGCTAGTAACTTTACCCAACGGATTGAAGTCTTTAAAATTATTAAGAGATACATTTGACATGACCACTTGCTCTCCGGTGAAAATTGATGGTATCAATTCATGGATATAGCTATGGCATGTAATATCTATCACATCAACAAGTACCGAATCTCTTCCTTGATAAGAATAAGGAGCCATTTTTAAAACAAAACAATTAGCACCTTCAATATCGATAAAATAACCACAAGAAAAAATAGTCATATCTTTTTTTGTTTGAATTACTTTATTCTCGAAGGCATACATAATATTAATATCATTGGCTGTAATAGCTGGGATACTTGAATCCTCCAAACCAATCACAGAAACGATTCCAGAAGGAAAAAAACGTGACGCAAATGTTGCACTAGCACCCAGATACTTATGACTTGCATCTTTTATGTACCAGTCTTCATGACTTTTTTTAAGATAGGGAGAAAAATCGTGATAAAACGCTTGAGATCTGACATTCAGATCCATACGATCGTGCGTAGCCATGACCATACTCCTGAAAGTTGGTTGGTTAATGGTTAGCTCATGCAGGGGGCTCGAACCCCCCTGTGTGAGCGAAGTCTTATTGTCTACAACATAACCTTATGCTGTATTTAAAATATACCACAAAAAGATATACTTACAAAACTAATTCATCATATATATTGCATGGTTTTTCTGAAAATAGAAAAGTAGCAATCATCCCATACCACTATTGTTAGCTGGCTTCCTTAACCAGAAAATTCTACTCTCTGTTGAGTACCTTTTTGACCCGTAAATCTGTTTTCTCTTTTAGAGAGTCGATCAATTTATCGTAATTGTTACGACTATCAGATTTTATATCCTGCAAAGAAAACATCAGTGCCAGTATCTCCTGTGATGCCATTCTTGATTTTACTACTTCTTCAAAAAGCGCACTTTGAAATACATCTTCACCGGCTTCTGCATCTGATGCCTTCTTATTTTTGGCATTGAGGTATACACGCATTCCCAGTTCCAGCATTTCGGAACAGACACTGGAGATATTGGCATCGGAAGCTGTCGCGCCCTCTTCCCTTCTCATATCGACGATTTGTCGGATACCATCAATTGTTTTTTGCTTCATATAAACATTCTGCCGTGGCATAACTTTATTTCCCTCTTGCCCTGACAGCACCACACTGGCACTGTTTAAAAATAGCCTCAATAAATATTCAGCACTATTGCAGTGCTAACTGGCCATAATCAGGCACTACAATGCCACACATTTAGCGGCACCGCAATGTGTGGCATTCATAGTAATTGCATGATTATTCTCATTTAGCACTACATTAGCCACAATAGAGCCACAAACAGGCGACATTACGGCACTATGGCAGTGCCCTTCTGTGCGATAAAACACTAACTTGCATTCATAATCCAATCGTAAATACATGATTTAAGTATATAATCCTGCAAAATGAAATTTTGCGTGGGGTGTGAGACAGAAACTACCGGAGAACCATATTAGCACAGGCATCCATAGAGTAATTCTCGGCCATATTTGGCTTGCCTGAGATCAGGTAATAATGCGATCATCAGGGCATCTAAAACACATCACAGGGAAATAATAGTGAGGAATCTACTTCTGGCAGCATTACTCCTGATAGCCGCTCAGAATGCTAATGCAGATTGTTTTGATATGGCGGGCAGAGATTATCATATAGATCCAGATCTGCTTCGGGCAATCTCCTGGAATGAATCGAACTTCCGCACAGACGTTAAAGGCCACAATCCTGTTTCGGGTTTTGGCTCCGGACTTATGCAGGTGGACTCCCAGCACTTTAACGAACTGGCTCGTTATGGAATAAAACCGGAGCACCTTATTACCGACCCATGTATGAATATCTACACCAGGGCTTACTATCTTGCAATAGCTTTCAAAAAGTGGGGAGTCAGCTGGCAGGCCGTGGGGGCGTATAATGCAGGTTTCCGGAAAACAGAAGAACAGGCGCAGAGAAGATATATCTATGCCAGAAAAATTGAGGCAACATACCGGGCGATAAAAAAGAATAAAGACTCAGGGCAGACTCTTGCAAAACAGTAAAAAGACCTCAACAGGAGGTCTTTTTATTCATCCAGTATTTATGTCGTCAATCAATAGCCCGATAAATTAAATATGCTTCAGGGTGTTTTATGATACTGATGTAATCTTTCAGTGCGTCCTGACGAGCGACGAGGTGTTTACAGACTTTCGAATATTCAGGCCCCATATCGGCAACCTGCCAGGACAACCAGTTCATAATCATCAGGGTCGCAATAATTCCGGCAGCATCGGCACTGACCTCTGCTTCAAAGTAATTACCAGGAATAACCATGTTATAGCGCTGTTCTCCTTCCGGTGCGATATATCCTGTTTGCGCGGTTGTGAATCTGACACAGTTCGGAGCCACGTTTCCTCCGGTGCCCTGCGGAATAATCCAGTAACTCCAGAAACCACCATCATAATCTGAATGCTGACGTAACCAGCTGGCAATCATATTATCAGCAGAAGGCGTAAAAAAGAGCGCAGGAATAAAATCAAGACGTTCATCGCCATCTGTAACACAATAGCGCTGTCGTTCATCGACTTTAAATTGTTCGGCTGATTCACGAGTGGCGGTTTTGACGTTTAATGTGTGCATTCTAATTTTCTCCTCATTGAGTTATTACATCGTTCGACTTCATCACTGAGCGGCGAAGGGCAATGAGCAGCTGACAGAAAGGAAATAAAGGGGCGCGCAGCGTTTATATACCCCTTTATTTCCTTTCTGGCTGATGCTAAAAGCAGCCCTCCGCGAACTGATGAAATCGGGCGATAGTCACACCAGGAGAATGCACACATCCCGTAACGGAAAATCGTCGCGGGACGAATATCCGTTACGGCCATCAGAGTGGCGGTAATTTATTACCGCCACGGTGAAAGCGGCGCATCCATTCTGGATGCAGCAAGCATGAATTTGAATTTGCGTCAGGATGGACGCCCGAAGGGCGGAGACGGTTTACCGGCTCCGTTCACGACAGCCGTGTCCCTTCAGGGACGACGCCTGGAAAAGAAAGGATAATATCCATATCAGCGGCAGAATAATAAAGACCATCGCCAGCAGGAGAATGAAGAATAGTAATCAGCTAACCAAAAGACAGGAACTTCAGACAACCTCGCGCCGGAATAACGCAGGCAGCGCGTCAGCGCAGCCTGCTTATTCTGCGCCGCAGGCGCGCGGCCTTTGATGCCACCAAAGGCAGGACACTCCCCTGCCCTTCTGGATAGCTATGCTGTGTCATTTATACAGCGCAAAAATTCGCGCATGGCACTGATACGGCGCTGATCGTCCAGCCGCTTACCAAAGTTGTTGATGTAGTACACAGGCGTATACCGCACCCTGTTTAATTGCATCGTCAGCGTATTGCCCGTGACCACCTCGGCAGGAATACCCAGCAGGGAAAGCTGAATAAACGCCATATCGGCCGCAACAGGATCAATATCGATACAGCTTCCGAACATATGCTCAGACGGGTTATAGCCCGCCTCCAGCAGATATTCCGCATACGCCACAATCATTCCCGCCGCACCGCTTGCCGGATCGCTGACGGTCACGAATCCCTCACGGCGTA
This sequence comes from Intestinirhabdus alba, assembly GCF_009711095.1. GTDB lineage: Bacteria > Pseudomonadota > Gammaproteobacteria > Enterobacterales > Enterobacteriaceae > Intestinirhabdus > Intestinirhabdus alba. The sequence continues at coordinate 10,541 of NZ_WMJZ01000020.1, read as the reverse complement.
TCGTTTCGTCGACGTCCGGCATCAGCAGCCTCGCCAGCAGTGACTGGACGTGATACGGCGTGAAATACTGTCCGTTGCGGTCGTCGCCAAGCTCAAGCTCCATGAAGATCGCGCCGAGGAAGTCGTGGAATTTGGCCTCCAGTGCGCAGACCATCAGGCAGAAAAGCGTATGCAGATTGCTGATATCGCTCTCGCTGTACTTCGCGCAGATTTTGCGGCTCTGCTCAATATTCTGCGGCGTTCTTATCCGCGTTATATCCAGCTCGCTGGCGGCCAGCGTGATAAAGTCGCTGAACACCTCCCAGCGGCGCAGGCTGCGGGCGGTATCCCTGAACACGCTGATAAACTGGCGGCGGGCCTGGTCGATTGTCATCATCCGGTGCGGTATCGGCTGCACATTCACGGTGGGCAATACGGGTTTAGCGGGTGTTAAGGGTGCGGCTTCTCTCGCCTGATCAAAGAAGCTGGAAAAACTGAGTTGAGACATATTTCCTCCTTAAATGCCGCCCCCTGCGGGGCGGCACCTCCGTCAGTTAAATGCGCGCTTCAGTTCGAGCGTGCGTAACACTTGCCCCCACTCGCTTCCGCGCATGGCAGGAATGCGAACGGAGCGCCCCTTTCTGCGGCACTTTGCGATATGTCTCCCCAGCGCCCGCATTTCGGCGCTGATTTCGTCACGGTCGATATCACTGCGTGTAATGCGCACCTGTTTTTTGACAGGTGCGTTTTCCGCCTCAAGCATCTGGACATACAGGGCGGTCGGTGTAACAATCGAAACTTCACTGAATTGCATTGGTTTGTTCCTTTTGGTGAAGGCCGGATTTATCGTTGAAGGCGAATAAATCCGGCGGGATATGGCAGACGAAAGTCTGCCTTTTTCATTTCTGGCGCTGCATTCCCTCCTTAACGCGTGCCAGAATCTCCGCGTGGTCAAGGTTGCTGTAGCCACGCATCCGGTAATAACGGATACCGATCCGCGCGTAGATTTCGGTCACGTTGCCGCAGACCATTTCCGCCAGCATGAAGGTTTCACACTCGCCGTCTTCACTGCTGCGCCAGTTCATCGGGTACATCAGCCCCAGCGCATCATGGAAGGCGTGCACGTCGATTTCGACGGGCGCGGTCAGGTATGACTTTTCGCGGCTCAGCCAGTACGCGCGTTCGGCCTCACTGGTCGCGTAAATACCTGCTTCGGCACTGGATTCGGTCAGATTTAAGTGCATGGCTTATCTCCTTCTGGTTAATGGCGTTGATATTTCGCCGTGGTGGTTATTCGTCAAACGTGGTGCCGGAAAAATGCGCCATCAGGTGCAGCATGTCGGCAATCCCGTCGACTTTCTGCTGAATGGCTGGCGTGGCTTTCTGGATGCGCGTGACAGCGGTTCTGAGTTCGCCCATATAGCGGTTTGCAGACTCGCCCAGCGCCGTTTTGTCCGTATTGCTCTGGTACTTCATCAGGGCTTTACTGACGTGGTTTTGCAGGGTATCAAGCTCGCTGAGCGCGCTTTTCTCCCATGCGTCGAAGCTGGATGTGCTGTTCGTGTTACCGTTGCTGATGCTCATGATGTTTCTCCGTTGTTGCTGGCGGCAGGTGATGCCGCCAGCCGATTAAGTAATCAGTAATCCGCCGCCAGCTCGATCATCAGGTCAGCACATTCACCATCGGCACGTTCTTCTTCCGCAGTCGTCAGCATGTAACCCCGTTTCGCTGCCGCCCCCATAAACGCCGGACGGTCTTTCAGTGGCAGTTCTGCCAGGTAATGCATAGCCATACCCAGCAGACGGGACTCATAAATCTCGTAGTGCAGGCCACATCCCCGGTTAGCCTGTATTTCCATACGGGCCAGCACCACGTCCGCGCGAATAACATCGAACGGGTTACGGGAATAGATATTGCGCACAAAGCCATCAGTACGCAGGGACGAGGTTTTCACCCATCTTTCGGAAGATTCTTTGGTGGCGGTTTTGACGTTGACGTTCTGTGTGTTCATCCTGCTTTTCCTCCTGTCTGGTGGTTAATCCATCTCTCGGTGAGTTCCCTGGCGGCAAAGGGCAAAGGAGCAACGGCGGGGCGACAGGAGAAGGGCGAAGACAAAAGTTTTTGCGGTCCTTCGCAAAAAGTTTTGGCGGAGTTCATTTCACCCTTCGGATGACGACACGACGGTGCTACGACAAGCCCTCCGCCCGGGGACTTAACGGGAGAGGGCTCGCCAGAGATACGGGGAGAGGATGAACACACCCGACACGGCGGAACGACGGGGCGTCAGAGGACTGTCGGCAGTTTTACCGCCGACAGGGTGAAGCGGCGCGTCCGTTTACGGACGCAGCAAGCGTAGGGGTTGACGTTGCGTCAGGATGGACGCCCGCAGGGCAGAGACAGCTTGCTGACTCTGTTCACGACAGCCGTGTCCCGTCAGGGACGACGCCCGTGTGTTGCCGTTTCGGTGAAAACAGCCAGTTCATTAGCCAGACCCGCCAGCGTATACCGTTTTTTATCCAGTACATTAGCCCGCAGCAGCAGCAGGCTGTTAACCAGAAAAGTGTCCAGCACCGGCATTCTGCGCAGACATTTAATGATGTTATCCGAAAAGCATGTGTGCAAAAAAAATCCCGACAGGCCGTCAGCCATCTTCAGCCTGCCAGCGATACAGACAGCTCAGGGACAGGTTCAGTTCATCAGCAATACTCCGCACATTTTCACCCGTTTCGTTGCGGGCCTTCATTCTGCGCACGGCCTCCCGCCGGATCTCTGCGCTGACCCTTTTCACGGCAGGGGAGGTTTCCCATATCCGGTTTAGGGTCGCCGTTCTGGAGGACGACTTTTGCTGTAGTGCTGAGGGTCTGCTTCGGTCTTTTATCCTGGCGTACCCTTCCGCCATCATTCTGACCTGCAGGTCAGGGTCCAGCTCGCCGCTCCGGATACGTCTGATAACGTTGTCCCGGCATCTGGTTGAGTGTTCGGCACTGGCAAGCGGGACATGTTTCGCTATACCCCAGCGCTCGCGATATTCACTTACCGACATCTCATGTGTCATACGCAGATGCGGGGCCAGGAAGGAAAACGCCCTTCCGCACTCCCTGCAGACGATGTTTCCCCGCATATTCCGTTCTGTTGCCATCACCCCACCTCCCTGCCGTCGCCGTATCCCTCAGCCCAGTCGGCAATCTGCGCATCAAGTACGTCCAGCTGCTTCTCCACTTCTTCGGCCAGCATGTTGAAGTCGCACTCCAGACCACCACTCAGGCCATCCCACTCAACCGACATATCGGTGAGCTTGTTTATCATCGTCTTCAGGCGTTTACATTGACTGCGGGCAATTTTCAGTTCCTGCCCGTACGGATTTGCTCTCCTGCTCATGTCCCCTCCCGGAACGTCAGCTTGTTCGGTACCATCCAGTGCTCCAGCTGTCGTACGGGAACGGAAGCCTCTTCTGTCAGCAATCCGGCCTCGAACACCATGCTCCAGAGCGGTTCGCGTGCAAATTCATCCCGCTCCAGCGCCGACAAGGAAGGAAAGCGCTCGCTCCAGCGCCAGAACATCTCCTCCAGGTCGTACTGGCGCAGTTCAGTCCCCGACCAGCGCGCGCTCCAGCTGCTGACCGTTTCTGGCGTATGGAATGCCAGCTCAATCTCCGCCTGCCCCGCCAGCGCCTGGTACGCCCGCTCACGCTGGCACCGTTCCTTGTGGCGCTGGCGGATGTATTTTTCATCCCGCAGGGCGTCCTGACAGCGAACCCGCTCGGCCTGCTGAAAGGCCACCTCCGGAAAGAGACGCTGACCTGCACCGACAGGAAGCGGCAGCCAGCAACACGTCCCGCGACTTTCAATCAGGGCATCGATGGCCCTGAGCCAGCTGTCCCTGCTGCCCCGCAGCTCCCGCGCCGTCAGCACCGGCGCAAAATGATGGATTTCCCTGAGTGAGATGCGCGTGCTGCCCGTGAGCCGCCGGAAAAAGGCGCTGGCATACGGGTACATCGTGGACACCGCGCCGCGCGATCGCCGGCGTTCAACCTCAGCGATGGCCTCCATCGCGGCGCGTCGCTCAGGGCTGAAGGGGACCAGAGAGTGATGTGAGGGGATCATGCCGCACCCTCCGCTGCCAGAATGCTGATGATGCTGGCCTGACTGTAGCCGTCCGCATCGAGACGCGCCGTCAGGCTGACGGTGTGGCTGACAAGCTCCGGCTGGTAGCCGTTCAGGGTACGAATGACGGAGAACGGGCGACCTCTGGCGGGCACGAACACCACCATCCACGCCGGACTGATGGCACCTGGACTGCACACGGCAATATGGTAGTTGCCGTGCGGGGGCGTAAAGCGCACCTGCACGGGGAAGAAGCCGCCGAACTCGCTGCGGTACTCGCCGTTCACATCCCAGTTCTCAGGGCAGGACAGGTCACGCATGACGGCGTGGGTTAGTTCGCGGCGAAAGTCTTCGCCGCTGTCCCGCCAGTCCTCAAACTCATCAAGGGACATCGTTTTCAGTACATCGGGGGTCAGAATAGTACGCATGGGTATCTCCTTATCGCCGCCCCGCAGGGCGGCTCTCCGTTATCAGGCGGCATGTGCCGTGTTGGTGGTGTCGTTGCCAGTGCTGTCGGTATCTGAAGCAGCGTCGTCAGCATCGGCCTTACCTGCTGACTCCGGTCCTTTGAGCCATGCCGGAACCCAGCGGGTGTGCTGCATAAAGTGCTCCGCATGCGCTGCTGCATCGCCCTTCTTCATCTTCTCCGCGTCACCCGCCGCGCCCGTCAGCCCCGCCTCTTTCAGGGAGGCGACAATCTGCGGATGTTTCAGGCCGGAGAAATAGTTGTCCTTCGTCGGCTGCCACCAGTCGCGCAGGTGGAATCCGATTGCCGCCTCGACCGCATCGAGGGTACTGCGCGAGGTGTGTCCCATATCGCGGGTCTGTACCCCGTCAACGGAACAGGCCGTGCAAAAGGCCATCAGCGACATCAACACCCCGCCGTCAAGGGCAAAGAAGGTTGTGAAGTCCTTCTCCCACCCTTCCGGCAGCAGAGCTTTCAGCCTTGCCCGTTCGGTCATGAGCATCTCAAACGCTGCGCCATCCTTACCGGACGGGGCGTTCTCCGTCAGGCTGCCGTGGGACACGGTCAGACTGATACGGAACGGGTGCGTCGTGGTCAGACAGCCGGAAAAGACACAGGTACACATGCGCCAGACCATCAGCGTCACTGCCTTTTCGGGCTGCTGCATCAGCGCCGCCTGGACTGCCAGCGTACGCTCGGAGGTCATTTTCTTGAGCAGCGGAACGCTGATCCCCTCTGCGGCGTCGGGCTGGCGTGAGGTGAATGGCACCGTTACGCTGCTGGTTACGGTTTCTTCCGGCATATCCGCTTTCAGGCGCACACCGCGCTGCACGTACACCTGCCCTTCGTACAGGCTGACCATCACCCCCGCGCCTGACTTCATGTCGTCAGTCCACGCGCTGGCTTCTGCCGCCGCCTGAATGGCGAGGATGTCCGCTTCGATCGCATCTGACTCGTCGCAAACGCTGTCATATGTATCGTACTGCTCCCGCAGCGCATCAAGACGCTGCTGCTGCTCAGGGGTGTACACCGGATCGGGTTCAACAGGCTGCACGAACTCCTTACCGTCTTCGCCGTGGTACCAGATGCGGGCTGCGCGTCCGCGACTCCATGCCCAGCCCTCACGCTGCTGAATGTCCAGGGCGATACGCTCCAGCTTTTCCTGCACCAGATGCTCAACCAGCACGCTGTCTGCCGTGCCGTCGCCCTCGTCCTGGCTGAACAGATCTTCACGGACGTACCCCCCTGCCGCCTCATACGCTTCGCGCCCGATAAACCGGAATCTGGCGCTGTCGGTGCGCATCTCGGTTTCGGTAATGGCGCGTTTAATCAGGTGTGCGGGCGCGTTCGACCAGCTGGCCTTTACGCTTTCGAATACCTCTACCTGGCGGGCAGGATCGTCCTCGAGACAGAGCGCCTGACACTGCTCAACGGTCAGTTCGTCCTGCGCGAGCTTATCCATCAGTGATGGCGCGAGGTTTGCCAGCTTCAGCATGCGCTGCACGTGACGGGAGCCGAAGCCGAGCGCATCGCCAATCTGCGCGGGGGTTTTGCCCTGCTCTGCCAGCGTACGGAAACCTGCGATTTGCTCGGCGGGATGCATGGCGGCGCGCTGCTCGTTCTCGGCAACCGAGGCGAGGGCCGCAATGTCGTCTGAGACGCGCTTCACCATGACGGTATGATCGGCCGCAAGACGGTCTTCCTGCGCCAGCAGATTCAGGGCAGTCAGTCGGCGGCCACCTGCGGCCACGCCGGATTGTCCGTCCGCGAGGGTGTGAACAATCAGGTTCTGCAGCAGTCCGAGCGCCTCGATGGAGTCAGCCAGACCGCGAACGCTGTCCACGGAATACGGGATGGTGCGCACGTTCAGCGGGGATTTAGCGAGACTGGACAGCGGAACATACTCGATGACAGCGGCCTCAAGGGCGGCTTTCAGGGCTTCTTCCTGCGCCTTCGTGATTTTTTTGCTGCTCGCTTTTTTGGGGGCTTTTGCTTTAACATCGGTTACTGACATAGTTGATACCTCACTGGATATTGATGATTGTCTGGCCCTGCGGAGTTCGCGCTCCGGCAGGGCACCTCTTTCTTACTGCGGCTTGCGGATACCGTAGTCCGCGATATAACGGTTGAGCCAGTACGTGCCGCCCGGCTCAAAGTTCCACGTGCGCCAGACCATTTCACCGTTCTGACGGACAACCAGGCGAAAATGCGCCCCCTGATCGTCCTCAATTGCCACGTTGGTGTACTGCGCCACAACGACCTCAGCCTGTTCGCGGGTAAAGGTGTCGTCGGGTAAAACCGCCAGCGCCTCGCTCATGTTGCTCCTCCTTCTGAACCTGTTTTGCTTTTAAAAACCATCACCCGTTGAGTTGCCGGGGCCGCGGTTTTGACGTTTTGCGGGGACCTGCTGAACGCCCCCGCTGGTTGTTACCTTCACCCGTTTGAGAGCCGTTCGCCGCAGGGGCGTAAACCAGCGCGGGCGATGGCGGATGTCCAGGGCGCGGTTTACCGCGTGCCATTTACCCTGGACAGCTGACAGCGGCTGTGCTTGTCTCAGCCCCGGCGAAAGGACTCAAAAGGGTGAAATGACCAGGAGAAAATGAGCAGGAACCCGCTGCAACGACGGAACGCGCGGGCGCGAAACGGCGTTGCCCCGAAGAAGCCCGGCAGCATTACCGCCGGGCTGGTGAGAGCGGCGCATCCGTTTACGGATGCCGCAAGCGTGATGTTGAACCTGCGACAGTGCGATGGAAGCCCGACAGGGCGGAGACGGTTTACTGGCTCCGTTTACGACAGCGCCGGTTCCCGCCAGGGAAGTCGCCCACAGTCATATCGCCCGGGAAGAAAAGCCGACAGGACAGCGATATCAGCCAGTACGCCACCGGTATGGCCACTATTGACAACGACAACGACAACGACAACGACAACGACAACGACAACGACAACGACAACGCAGAGATTATCAACAGAACAGGAATATCGCAGACCGGCTACAACACATCGATACTCATACTCTGACACCACCGGGACATCAGGCACTGGCGGAGATACGCGGCGCCGCAGGCGCGGCGTACTTCGCCGGCAGGCAGAGCCTGCCAGGGTTTTGCGCGCGGACTGACAGGCGGCTAAACCGCCTGCCGGGGAAAATCAGTTACTGAAGACATAACCGTCATGGAACACATAGCCGCTGCTGAACAAATCCCGGGCATACGCCTCAAAATCGAAGTAGCTGCGCAGCGGCTCCGGCACCTCATTTAACAGGCCGTTATCGTCAACCATCTCCTGCGCATAGTCTTCCTCACTTTCCGCCTCACCGCGGTATGCAACATCAAACGCGTCATAGTCACACTCGCCGGTATACTCCGCCCAGGCGATAAAAGCGGCTTCCCTGCCCTCTTCTTCGGCGCGTTTGTAAGCGGCGATAAAATCCCAGTCAATGGCGCTTTCAGAGACGAACTGCGACGGGATACCTTCCTGGTCCTGGAACATAAATTCTGCGTCCCATTCATCGGCGTGCAGCGCCTGGCAGGCCTCGTAAAAATCCTCCCTGCCGTCAAACTCCGTCAGTTCAAACCATTTGCCAAAAATGCTGCCGCAGTTGTATTTGTGATACGTACCCACATAAACAGCCGGTGTGGTGGTCGTAGTGCGCATAAAAAATCCTCCATAGTCGATGTTGTCTGAGTTACGGCTTACGCCGTGCCGACACGACAGCCCGACAGGGAGCGAAAAATGCAGGGGCGATGCATGAAGCCGCAGCGCCGGTAAACAGCGGAGAGGGTCTGGACGGTTAGCGAGCGAATATTGAGCGAGATAACGACGGGAAGAACCGCGACAGGCATTTAAACATACGGCGACCGGGTGAAAGCATCGACGTCAGTGAACCCTTGCATTTGCAGCGTTCGGGCTAGAGTAGAGGCACGGCGTAAGCCGCAGACCGCTCGGGACGTTACTCACCGCGAAGCCGGAACAACGTGGAGGAAGAGCCGTAAAAGCGGAGCCGGCGACATCCTTCGTGGTAGATTCAGGGGGCCGCCGCCCCCTGCTGTTCGCTACACTGGCCGGATTGCTGACAGGGCATTGCGGACAAGACTGATTTCTCCACGCGCTTCTGCCATGACCTCATGTAACAGGGTTAAATCCATCCACCGGCGCGGAGGCTCGCCCGGAATACGCAGCACATCGCACATCTGGCCACATGCCAGGATTTGATCAACTTTGTCGCTGATAACAAAGAACTCGACGCTGCTGTAGCGTGCCCATTTGTTCAGGATGGCATCGAGCACCACCGGCAAATTGTCATCATCGTCCAGCCAGCAGGGCATATCATTTTCCTTCACAACCAGACGGAAATTTCGGGTCTGACGATAAAACAGCGTTTCCCCGCGCGTGGTCAGCGCCGCCTTTATCCGGCGCGCATCCTCCCATACCTGCCGGGATACATCCCGCACGGCGCGGGACAGGCAATCCGTTACAGCCTGAATCTCCGGCTCCGTCAGCCATTCCCCGGCCCAGGGGAACGCTATCTGTGTTCCGTCCTCCGGAAGCTGCGGCGCGTCGGCATAGCGGCTGCCGGATAAAATAATCTGCGCTGACGTCCCGGCTATTTTTGTCATGGCATTTTGCAGCTCTGCGGGTATGTCACCGCTACAAAGTAAAGGAAGCAGATGAACAATATTTGCCGCATCCAGACGGACATAAATGCTTATCCATCCCGGTTTATTGACCGGATCACGCTGATCAACATCGGTATGGTCAGGCCATCCATAATCAGCAATCAAATCGCGCGCACGGCGCATCACAAGGGCGTTTAACGTGGTGGTTTCCTGCATAATGGGTTCCTCTGAACGGGGTCAGTACACGCCGCCCGGGCGGCGTGTTGATTTCATTTTTTCAGTAATGCGCGAACTTTCGCCGCATCAGCCAGGCGGCGGGTAACGCTTTCCGGGACCGGATGATTGCTGTCACGGGCGGTCCATTCCCTGTGCCATAACGCCTGTTCGGCAGTGGTTAGCAGGGTTTCAAGCAGATCCGCCGGCACCATCACCGCCGGAACTGCCTCTTTCACCTGTTCAATCAGATCCATCACTGCACCGGCAGGCACGCCCGACTCAAGCTGTTGTTCTTCCGGTATGGCGTCCATACGCGCCAGTACCGCCCTTGTGTCCTGTTCCGAAACGGCATATTCCATTCCGTCGGCCAGTGCTTCGATATCCGCCGGGGACCAGACAATGAGGTTCAGCGGGGTTTCTGCGGGATACTGCTCACGCAACAAGCGGCAGAGGGTTTCACAGGTTCCGTACATGTTTTTCTCCTTAGTCCTTAAAGCAGGCATCCAGCTCAAGCATTTCGTTGTATGCCGCCATAAACAGGGCATTGATGCGAAAAAGGGTCTGACGGGTCAGGCGTTCGACCAGCACATCAGAGTCAAAGCGATAGCGGTGCTCCATCCCGTTCAGCGTCGCCCGCAGGTCACACATGCTGTTGGCTACTTCCGCCACTTCTGCGCGGAGTTTTTCGTGTCCTGCATAGTTCATTACGCGGCCTCCGGGAACTCGTCGTTAGCGGCCGGGTACTGCATGGCGCGCCGGACGGCGGCCAGACGCTGCTGTCCGGCCCGGTGATACTGCTCAAGCAATTCAATACCGATGTAACGACGGCCAGCCTGGAGGGCGGCCACGCAGGTGGAGCCACTGCCGGCAAAGGGGTCGAGCACAATCGCGCCGGGATGTGTGAAGGACTCAATCAGCGGTTGCAGGCTGGTTACGGGTTTTTCGGTCGGGTGGTGCCGGTTGCCTGAATATTTCCACGCAATTACGTCATTCAACGGGTTTTGCGGCAGGGGCGGACGGCCTTTTGCAAGGATGTAGGCGCATTCGTGGCGATAGCCCACATATGCGGCCTTCGATGTGTAGGTTTTGGTAAACACCAGGTGGCCGACAACGCTGAACCCCGCATTTTTCCAGGCGGCCATAAAGCGATCGACGCGGTT
>NZ_WMJZ01000002.1 GCF_009711095.1 Intestinirhabdus alba | reverse complement strand
TCTTCAATCTTTCCGGCTGTGTTGGTGTGAAGTGATTCACAACCGCCGTGTCGATGGAGGCGCATTATAGGGTGTCGATTCGGGAAGACAAGCGGAAAAACGCAAATCCCATCCAACCGCCTACCTTTTAAGCACAACGCTTACTTTTGCCGCTGCTTTATCGCCATCGGCAGGTCGGCCAGACTATTAATCACCCAATCCGCCGCCTGCTCTGCCTCAGGCGTAACGGGTTTTCCGGTACGAACCAACACTTTTGTACCAACATTAGCCGCTCCCGCCGCCTGCATATCTTCTAATTTATCGCCCACCATAAAGGAGGCGGCCATATCAATATGCAGAAAATCCCGTGCGGAGATAAGCATGCCCGGATGCGGTTTGCGACAATCGCAGACCTGGCGAAACGTCTCCACGCTGCCCTGTGGGTGATGCGGGCAATAATAGATACCGTCAAGATCAACATCGCGGTCCGCCAGCGACCAGTCCATCCATTCGGTCAAGGTTTCGAACTGCGCTTCGGTAAACTTACCGCGCGCAATGCCGGACTGGTTGGTGACGACGACCAGCGCATAGCCCATTTTTTTCAGCTCGCGCATCGCATCAATAACGCCTTCGATAAATTCGAACTCATCAATCTCGTGAACATAACCACGATCCACATTAATTGTGCCATCGCGATCGAGAAAAACTGCAGGTACAGACTTTGCCACCTTTATAGCTCCTGAATAAAGCATGTGGCGCTAGTATCGCATGTTTCACCGGGCAAGAAAGTGCTCATCGTATAAACCCTGATTGATTTAGACGTCTGGATGCCTTACCATCCATTCTGTTGACGGCAACGCCCGTATCAGGCAGATAACAATGCCACGGCTAACTTCACGACGATAATAACTATTCAATGATTAAACTTTCGAATATCACTAAGGTGTTTCAGCAGGGGACCCGTACCGTTCAGGCGCTGAACGACGTCAGCCTGCACGTTCCCGCCGGGCAAATTTACGGCGTCATTGGGGCCTCTGGTGCCGGTAAGAGCACGCTGATCCGCTGTGTAAACCTGCTGGAGCGCCCCACGAAGGGCCGCGTTCTGGTTGATGGTCAGGATCTGACCGCCCTCTCCAGCGCCGAACTGACCAGGGCACGCCGTCAGATTGGCATGATTTTCCAGCATTTTAATCTGCTGGCCTCCCGGACCGTGTTTGGCAACGTCGCGCTACCGCTGGAACTGGACAATACGCCGAAAGATGAGATTAAACGCCGCGTAACGGAGCTGCTGGATCTGGTGGGCCTTGCCGAAAAACACGACAGCTATCCGGCCAACCTTTCCGGCGGTCAGAAGCAGCGCGTGGCCATTGCCCGCGCCCTGGCCAGCCAGCCGAAGGTGCTGCTGTGCGATGAAGCAACCAGCGCGCTTGATCCGGCCACGACCCGATCCATTCTGGAGCTGTTGAAAGATATTAACCGCCGTCTCGGCCTGACCATTCTGCTGATCACTCACGAAATGGATGTCGTTAAGCGTATCTGCGACTGCGTAGCGGTTATCAGCAACGGCGTGCTTATTGAGCAGGACACGGTCAGCGAGGTGTTCTCACACCCGAAAACCCCGCTGGCGCAAAAGTTTATTCAGTCCACGCTGCATCTGGATATTCCGGAAGATTATCTTGCGCGCTTAAAAGCGGAGCCTTTTGCGGACGGCGTCCCGATGCTGCGCATGGAGTTTACCGGCCAGTCGGTTGACGCGCCGCTGCTTTCAGAAACGGCGCGCCGTTTTAACGTCAACAACAATATTATTAGCGCGCAGATGGATTACGCCGGCGGCGTGAAGTTTGGCATCATGCTGACCGAGATGCACGGCACGCAGAAAGATACGCAGGCCGCCATCGCCTGGCTACAGGATCACCATGTAAAAATAGAGGTACTGGGTTATGTCTGAACCGATGATGTGGCTGCTGGTTCGCGGCGTATGGGAAACGCTGGCAATGACCTTCGTATCCGGCTTTTTTGGTTTTGTCATTGGCCTGCCGGCAGGCGTGCTGCTGTATGTCTCCCGGCCGGGGCAAATCATCGCCAACGCAAAGCTTTATCGTACGCTCTCAGCGCTTGTGAACATTTTCCGCTCCATCCCATTTATTATTTTGCTGGTGTGGATGATTCCGTTTACCCGGCTCATTGTCGGCACCTCTATCGGTCTGCAGGCGGCGATCGTACCGCTTACCGTAGGTGCCGCGCCGTTTATCGCCCGCATGGTAGAAAACGCGCTGCTGGAAATCCCCGCCGGGCTTATTGAAGCGTCCCGCGCGATGGGTGCCACGCCGATGCAGATCGTAGGTAAAGTGCTACTGCCGGAAGCGCTGCCGGGGCTGGTCAACGCGGCGACCATTACGCTTATTACTCTGGTTGGCTACTCGGCAATGGGCGGTGCCGTTGGCGCGGGCGGCCTCGGGCAGATCGGCTATCAGTACGGATATATTGGCTACAATGCTACCGTGATGAACACGGTGCTGGTATTACTGGTAATTCTGGTTTATCTCATTCAGTTTGCTGGCGATCGCATTGTTCGGGTGGTCACCCACAAATAACATTATCTATCCTGGGTAATTCGGGTTGCAGGGCAAAATGTCGCGACGCTTTAGCACAACCGCAGCACAGGTAGCCTGAAGTATAGCGAGTCAACACAACATAAATAACTGATTAAGGAAATAAGCATGGCGTTCAAATTTAAAACTTTTGTAGCGGTAGGTGCCCTGATTGGTTCTCTGGCTCTGGCGGGCTGCGGCCAGGAAGAAAAAGATCCAAACCATATTAAGGTTGGCGTCATCGTCGGGGCAGAGCAGCAGGTTGCGGAAGTCGCCCAGAAGGTGGCGAAAGAGAAATATGGCCTGGACGTTGAGCTGGTTACTTTCAACGACTACGTCCTGCCTAACGAAGCGCTGAGCAAAGGTGACATCGACGCCAATGCCTTCCAGCACAAACCATACCTGGATCAGCAGATCAAAGATCGCGGCTACAAGCTGGTCGCCGCAGGCAATACCTTTGTTTACCCTATCGCAGGCTACTCCAAAAAGATCAAAAACCTGGATGAGCTGCAGAATGGCTCCCAGATTGCCGTCCCGAACGATCCAACCAACCTGGGCCGCTCCCTGCTGCTGCTGGAAAAGGTAGGGCTGATCAAACTGAAAGAGGGCGTTGGCCTGCTGCCAACCGCGCTGGACATCGTCGCGAATCCTAAAAATCTGAAAATCGTTGAGCTGGAAGCGCCGCAGCTGCCACGTTCTCTGGACGATGCGCAGATCGCCCTTGCGGTGATTAACACCACCTACGCCAGCCAGATCGATCTGACGCCGGCAAAAGACGGCATCTTTGTTGAAGATAAAGACTCCCCGTACGTGAACATTATTGTGACGCGCGAAGACAATAAGGACGCCGAGAACGTGAAGAAATTTGTCCAGGCCTACCAGTCTGATGAAGTCTATGAAGCCGCTAATAAGGTCTTTAACGGCGGTGCGGTGAAAGGCTGGTAATTCTTAGGCTGATTTCTCAATCTGTAATATCATTCAGGACGGGCGCTTGCCCGTCTTGTCATTTATGCCTGCACCTGATTCAATATCTGACAATTAGATTATTTATTGAGGAAAAATTATGCGTGCTTTACCGATCTGTTTATTAGCACTCATGCTGAGCGGCTGTACTCTGCTAAGTAGATCTCCAGCAGAACCCGCTAAAGATACTGTAATCACGCCAAAGGTGGAGCCAGAAAAGACCAAAGCGCCGCGGGCTCCAATGGTTAAAATTTATACCCAGGCGGAAGATTTAGTCGGCAAGCCGTTCCGCGATCTGGGTGAAGTCAGCGGAGAATCCTGCCAGGCCACCAATCAGGATTCACCGCCCAACATCCCCACCGCCCGCAAGCGTATGCAGATTAATGCCTCGAAAATGAAGGCCAACGCCGTGCTGCTGCACGGATGCGAAGTAACCAGCGGGACGCCGGGCTGCTATCGACAGGCGGTATGCGTCGGCTCTGCCCTGAACATCACGGCTAAATGAACAACTTTCAGCTTGAGCAAATCGGTGTCATTCGCTCCCCTTATAAAGAAAAGTTCGCCGTCCCCCGCCAGCCCGGGCTGGTAAAAAGCGCCAACGGCGAGCTTCATCTGCTTGCGCCTTATAATCAGGCCGAGGCGGTACGCGGTCTGGAGGCATTCAGCCACCTGTGGGTCATTTTCATTTTTCACCAGACAATGGAAGGCGGCTGGCGTCCTACCGTTCGCCCACCGCGCCTTGGCGGTAATACCAGAATGGGTGTTTTCGCCACGCGCTCCACGTTTCGCCCTAATCCCCTCGGTATGTCGCTGGTTGAGCTGAAGGGGATCGTTTGCCGGAAGGAACAGGTGATCCTGACGCTGGGCAGCCTGGACCTGGTCGACGGCACGCCGGTGGTGGATATTAAACCCTATCTGCCCTTCGCCGAGTCCTTGCCGAACGCCGCCGCCAGCTATGCACAGCACGCCCCCGCCGCCGAAATGCCGGTCTCCTTTAGCCATGAAGTTACCGAACAGCTTGCCGGGCTGGAGAAACGCTATCCGCAGCTCAGAACCTTTATTCGCGAAGTGCTGGCGCAGGACCCGCGCCCGGCGTACCGCAAGAGCGAAGAGAGCGGCAGGGCTTACGCCGTCTGGCTGTACGATTTTAACGTGCGCTGGCGCGTCACCGACGCCGGTTTTGAAGTCTTTGCGCTTGAACCCCGCTAATTTCGCCCCCTTCTCTTTTGACATTTCTTTCTCACTGGTAAACTAAATCACTTTTTGTGTCAGGCTCGCGCTGAGCCTGTTCGATCGTTCAACTGGAACCATAACAACATGCGTACTAGCCAATATCTGCTCTCCACTCTGAAAGAGACTCCTGCCGACGCCGAGGTCATCAGCCACCAGCTGATGCTGCGCGCCGGGATGATCCGCAAGCTGGCCTCCGGGTTATACACCTGGCTGCCAACCGGCCTGCGCGTCCTGAAAAAAGTCGAAAACATCGTGCGTGAAGAGATGAACAACGCCGGGGCGATCGAGGTGTCAATGCCGGTGGTTCAGCCTGCAGATCTGTGGCAGGAGAGCGGTCGTTGGGAACAGTATGGTCCGGAGCTGCTGCGATTTGTCGACCGTGGCGAGCGGCCGTTCGTTCTCGGCCCAACCCACGAAGAGGTGATCACCGATCTGGTGCGTAATGAGCTAAGCTCTTACAAGCAGCTGCCGCTGAACTTCTTCCAGATCCAGACGAAATTCCGCGACGAAGTGCGCCCGCGCTTCGGCGTCATGCGCTCCCGCGAATTCCTGATGAAAGATGCCTACTCTTTCCACACCTCTCAGGCGTCGCTGCAGGAGACCTACGACGCGATGTACGCCGCCTACAGCAAAATTTTCAGCCGTATCGGGCTGGAATTCCGCGCGGTGCAGGCGGATACCGGCTCGATTGGCGGTAATGCGTCGCACGAGTTCCAGGTGCTGGCCCAGAGCGGAGAAGACGATATCGTCTTCTCCGACACCTCCGACTACGCGGCCAATATTGAGCTGGCCGAAGCCGTTGCACCGCAGACGCCGCGCGCCGCGGCAACCCAGCCGATGACGCTGGTCGATACGCCGAACGCGAAGACCATCGCCGAGCTGGTTGAACAGTTCAACCTGCCGATCGAAAAAACCGTTAAAACCCTGCTGGTTAAAGCGGAGGAAGGCAGCGCCTGCCCGCTGGTCGCCCTGCTGGTTCGCGGCGATCACGAGCTGAACGAAGTGAAAGCGGAAAAGCTGCCCCAGGTCGCCAGCCCGCTGACTTTTGCCGCCGAAGCGGAAATTCGCGCCGTCGTTAACGCCGGTCCGGGTTCCCTGGGGCCGGTCAATCTGCCGGTTCCGGTCATTATTGACCGCAGCGTGGCGGCGATGAGCGACTTCGCCGCGGGTGCCAACGTCGACGGCAAGCACTATTTCGGCATCAACTGGGATCGCGACGTGGCGATGCCTGCCGTTGCCGATATCCGCAACGTGGTGGCCGGCGATCCCAGCCCGGACGGTCAGGGTACGCTGCTCATCAAACGCGGTATCGAAGTGGGCCACATCTTCCAGCTGGGCACCAAATACTCCGAAGCGCTGAAGGCCGCGGTACAGGGTGAAGACGGACGTAATCAGATCCTGACTATGGGCTGCTACGGCATCGGGGTTACCCGCGTGGTCGCCGCCGCCATTGAGCAGAACTTTGACGAGCGCGGCATCGTCTGGCCTGACGCCATTGCGCCGTTCCAGGTAGCGATTCTGCCGATGAACATGCATAAATCCTTCCGCGTGCGGGAGCTGGCGGAAAAACTGTACGGCGAGCTGCGCGCCCAGGGCATTGAGGTGCTGATGGACGACCGCAAAGAGCGCCCGGGCGTGATGTTTGCCGATATGGAGCTGATCGGTATTCCGCACACCGTGGTTATCGGCGATCGTAATCTCGATAATGACGATATCGAATATAAATATCGCCGCAGCGGGGAAAAACAGCTGATTAAAACCGGCGACATCCTCAGCTATCTGGTACAACAAATCAAAGGCTGATGCCGGAAAGGCCCTGGACTCAGGGCCTTTGAGACTGATGACAAACCCCAGACCGAACTCGTTCGGCCATAATCACCACAAAAATAAACTCATTGATTTTCGGCTGCTAACCACAAAGAGGGAAAAATCACGTTTTTTCCCTCTTTGTCATCAACCTGAAAGGCCTGGACTCAGGGCCTTTTTTAACCATGGATGGGATAACATATGGCAAAACCAGCGGCCTACCGCCGTCATTTCCTTCTGCCCTCACTGCTCTTACTCACCGCCTGTACCTTAGACATTGCCCGGACGCCGCCGGATACGGCTGAGGCTGAGTCCAGTACGTGGGCCATCAGGTTCCAGCGGCAAAGCTCGCTGCTCACCAACACGCTGGTTGAAATTGACGAAACGGAGCTACAGGCAGGCGATCTGCTCTTTTCCTCCAGCGTCGGGATCGCCTCACTGGGCATTCGCGCCTTCAGCGCCTCCTCCGTCAGCCACGTTGCCGTTTATCTGGGTGACGAGGAGGTAGCGGAAGCCACCGGTGCCGGGGTGCAAATCGTTTCGCTCAGGCAGGCGATGCAGCACAGCGATAAGCTTTTCGCCCTGAGAGTGCCCGACCTGACCTCGCAGCAGGCCGCAGAGATCAAAGCGTTCGCTTACCGCATCACCAACAGCCGCTATAACTTCCGCGGTATCGTTAAGTTTATTCCCTTTATGCTGACGAAGCAGATCTGTTCGCTGAATCCCTTCTCTGCGAATTTCCGCCAGCAGTGCATCCACGGGCTTGCCCAAGCGCAGCTCAGCAAGAGGGAGGGCGATGAGAAAAGGGTCTGGTTCTGTTCTGAATTTGTCACCGATGCGTTTGCTAAAGCCGGGCGTCCATTAACCCTGGCGGAGCCGGGGTGGATTGCCCCCTCCGATCTGCTGCATATGCGCGAAGGCGATGTGGCCGCGTTTAAACCGGAGGCCCGGCTGCGGTATGTTGGTCACCTTAAGCCAGGAATTTATATCAACGCCAGGCGACTGGTGGGGCTGACGCAACAGGGCCAACCTGAGTCCGCCCGATCCCCCGGGCGGATCTCCGGTGGGCCAGGTTCTTAGTCGCCGCAGCCCTTGCCCGGCATAAATTTAATCATTTTGTCCACGGCCAGCACTTTTATCTGCTGGCCTTCCTCCATGCCGGTATCCTGCATAAAGTGCCCTTCAACCGACAGCAGCACCGGCTTCTCCGGCGCTTCGCGGGTCGCCAGATAGCCGCGCTCCAGCTCAAGCGTATTGGCTACCGGGATCGTCTTGCCCGTCGCACAGTCGGTAAAGGTTGCCGCATCGGCCATATAGAGATACATACCGCGCATCGGCATAGGCGTAACCGGCAGGCTGGCTTTTACCGGCTTAAGCGTATAGTTGAACTGTGACGTAATCGGATTACCTTCGCGATCGAGCATCTCAAGGGCGTCGCCCTTCGCACGATAGTACGAGCGATCGCCTTTGCTGTCGGTCAACACCAGCTTATCGGCGGTACGCGCCCAGGTGCCGTACGTCGCAAAGGTTGCCCCTGCCGCCCGCGCCCCCTGATAACGCTGATTCATCACCCAGGTGCCGTCCTTTTCCAGAAAAAGGGAAAGCTCAATGCCTTCGCAGTCAGCGCAGGGCAATACGCCACGCCAGCTCTGCGGCATCGGCTTCAGCTCCGCCGCACGGGTCTGCTGCAGGCTCTCAACCTCAGCGCGGTTATTACAGCCGATCAGGGCAAAGAGCGAGAAGGCGGCCATCGCCGCGACAATTGCTTTTTTCAATTTGATTTCCTTTTGCAAAGCGCTGTTCCACTCGTCAGTCCACGGGACGACGGATTTTACCGCGAAGCGCTTTCACCGAGGACTTTTGCGCCTTGGCGTTCAGCCGCCGCTGCTTCGACGCGCGCGTTGGTCGCGTGGCGCGGCGGCTTTTCTGCTCCGCAGTGAGTTCTTTAATCACCGCTGTCAGGCGGGCAATCGCGGCCTCCCGGTTAAGCTCCTGGCTACGATATTCTTGCGCCTTAATGACCATCACGCCATCGCTGGTTATCAGGTGATGGCTGGCCGCCAGCAGCTTCGCCTTATAATACTCTGGCAGGCTGGAAGCCCGGATGTCAAAGCGCAGATGTATCGCCGTTGAGGTCTTATTAACGTGCTGGCCGCCCGCGCCCTGGGCGCGAATGGCGGCGATCTCCAGCTCATTGTCGGGAATCGAGACCGTTCCGCAGATAATTATCATGCGGGCGGCTGCCATGCGGCGAGCTGAATTTCCAGATTATTCTGCGCGTCCGACAGCCAGATGGCCCCGTCCTGAATGGTCGCCTGCAGCGTCATGCTGCGTTCGGCAAACGCGCTGAGCCGGGTCAGTAGCGCATCATCCAGATACCAGACCGTAAGATTCGCAAACTGAGCGCACTTGCTCTGATTCTGCTGCCACCAGATCTGCGCCGCCCGGCTGTTGTAGGCAAACAGCGCCACCTCTGCGGCCTGGCTGCAGGCTTTCTTGATCCGGCGTTCATCCGGCAGGCCCAGTTCGATCCACAGATCAATGCCCAGATGATCGTTGCGCAGCCAGGCCTCAGGCTCGTCATCCGCGCTCAGGCCGCGGGTAAACTGCAGCCGCTCGTCGGCATATTTTATCCACGCCAGCAGGCGCAGCATCATCCTCTCCTGGGTTTCGGAAGGGTGACGCGCCAGGGTCAGCGTCGCGTCAAGAAACCGGCTGCGGTCAAGGTCCGCCACGTTGACGACGGCTTTATAAATTGTCGCTTTAAGCGCCATGGGAAAGCTCCATTCAAACCAGGTGCGTATTGTAGCGAAATCGGGGCTAAAAGGCTGTTATTCTGAATCCCGGCGGGGCCTACTTCCCTGCTGATACGGCTTGAATGGATATGATATAGTCACCTTGCTAAACAGAATTTATCTTCCCGGGCGTAGTCGTGCGTTCACGGTTAAGCCAGAGTGCTGACAGGAGGAGAGGTGGAAAAATATTGTGAGTTAATACGCAAACGGTACGCGGAGATCGCCAGCGGCGATCTGGGGTATATTCCGGATGCGCTGGGCTGCGTATTAAAGGTGCTTAATGAAATAGCGGCAGATATCACCCTTTCTGAAGCGGTCAGGGAGAAGGCGGCCTGTGCCGCCGCAAACTTACTGGTGAGCGATTATGTCAATGAATGAAGCGTACCACCCTATCAACTGTGATGATTATGACAACCTTGAACTCGCCTGCCAGCAGCAGTTAACGTTGGCGTTAACGCTCAAGGATGGCGAAGCCCTGCAGGCAAAGGCGACTGACCTGATCTCCCGAAAAAACGTGGAATACCTGTTAGCCGACGTCGCCGGCGAATCGCGAGAGCTGCGCCTGGACAGGATAGCCAGCTTCAGCCACCCGCAGACAGGCACCGTGGTAATCGGCGAATCCTGAACCCCGACGGGCGGTTTCTTACCGTCCGTCCTTTTTCCATGCCAGCCTGACGCCCTCTCCCACCGCCGCGCCTTCGGCCGTGATAAAACGCCCCGCCGCAGCAATCGGCGTTTCACCATAGAACAGCAGCGGCGTGGTATCCCGCTCCCAGGGAGGAACGCCCAGCTCCTGCCAGATCTTTTTCAGCTTTCTGCCGCCGCCGCCGCGCCCGACGATATGCAGCACTCCCGGAGCCTTAAAGCGCACGCTGACGGCTTCGTCAGGCCGGGGCGGCCGCAGCCCGCCGCCGGGGAGCAGCTGCACATATCCCAGCCCCTCCGGCAGCGGCAGCGGTGCCTCCAGGTGCTGCCAGGGTAAAACCGTCTCCGTTTGTCCGGAAACGGACTTAACCCACCACAGCTGCTCCCGGTAGCGGCGGATCTCATGTTCGCCGACGCGCAGGCAGGGAGAAGCATCTTCCCGCGCCAGCGCCACCTCTTGCCAGAGACGCCCAAGGGCGTCTCTCGACGGCATCGGCGCGTTCAACGATGCCAGCCAGCGGCGCAGAATAGCCGCCCGGCGCGGGTCGCTCAGCACCATCAGCGGCGCAAGCCGCAGGGAACCCTGGATGGTCATACAGTCGGCCAGATCTTTTGCCAGCAGTTCATCCAACAGACTCTCCTGTTCGGCGCACAGCGCCGCGCTGCGCGCCGCCGCGTCGGCAAAATGCGGCCAGCGCTGCTGCAGGAGCGGCAGCACCCGCAGGCGCAAAAAGTTGCGATCCCAGGCATCATCCTGGTTGCTTTCATCCTCGATCCAGCGCAGCGCATAAGCTTCCGCCCAGCGGCCCAGCGCCTGCCGGGTCTGAGACAGCAGCGGACGAATAAGCCGCGTACCGGAAAACGGAGCGCTTTCCGCCATTGCGGAAAGCCCTGCAGGGCCGCTGCCGCGCTTCAGCGCCAGCAGGAAGGTTTCACACTGATCGTCAAGATGCTGGGCGGTGGCCAGAAGCTCGCCGGGCCGTAGCGCCCGGGCGAAAGCCTGATAGCGCGCCCGCCGCGCATGGGCCTCCACGCCCAGCCCCTCATTCACCAGCGTTACCCGCTCAACCTGCAGCGGCACCTGCCACGCCTGACATATCGCTTCGCAGTGACGTACCCACTCTTCAGCGTGCGGGCTTAGTCCGTGATGAATATGAATGGCGCGCAGGCGCACGTCCGGATGGCGATCCCGCCACCGCGTCAGCTGATGCAATAACACCGTAGAATCAAGGCCGCCGCTGAAGGCCACCAGAATCTGGTGCGAAGTCAGAAGAGAAGTGTTTAGCGTAAGTGTCGTCATGGTCATTGCCTACTGTGGCGTTGCCCGGCACGTTACCGGGCAACGACCGCCATGACAAGCCTTACTGTTCGTACAGTTCGAGAGGTAAGCCGTCCGGATCGTTGAAAAAGGTGAAGCGTTTACCGGTGAAAGGATCGATGCGGACCGCCTCGCATTTCACTCCCTGCGCCTCCAGACAGGCCGCCGCCTTTACCACATCGTCCACGCTAAAGGCGAGATGGCGCAGGCCGCAGGCCTCCGGGCGGCTCGCCCGCTGCGGCGGAAAGGGGAAGGAAAAAAGCTCAATCACATACCGCCCGTTCAGCGCCAGATCGCCTTTCCAGGAGTCGCGATCCTCCCGGTATACCTCGCTTTGCAGGGTAAACCCCAGCACATCGCAGTAGAACGCCTTGCTCACCCCGTAGTCTGTCGCAATAATCGCAATATGATGAACCTGTTTTAACCCCAGCATAGCGTTTTACTCCTGTGTCTGTTAACGCCGCCCCTTCAGGCGGGGCGTCAGGCCGTTTTTAACACCCGAACGCGATAGATCCCCTCTTCATCCTGCCTGGCACCGTGAATATCGGTCTTAAAACCGGGATAATGCTGACCTATGGAGCAGAGCATCAGCAAAAAGTCGAGCACCGCCCGGCTCTCTTCATCGATGGCTTCACCGGGCATCAGCAGCGGCACCCCCGGCGGATAGGGCAGGATCATATTGGCGGAAACCCGTCCCACCAGCCGGTCGAGCGTCACGGTTTCCACCTCGCCCTTAATCTGCCGCTGCCACGCCTCATACGGCGTCATCACCATCTTCGGCAGCGCGTCGAACGCCCGCAGCATCAGGCCGGGAAGATTGTGCTGACGAATAAGCCGGTGAATACCCTGCGCCAGATCCTGGATACGCATGGTGCGATAAAAGTCGGGATCTTCGGCATAGAGATCCGGGAGCATATTTTTAACCCGCAGGTTGAGATCGTAAGCGCGTTTAAACTCCGTCAGGCCGCGTAGAAGCCCCATCGCCCGGGTCTTATCAATACCAATACTAAAGAGAAACAGCAGATTGTAGGGACCGGTCTTCTCCACCACCACCCCGCGCTCATCAAGGAACTTCGCCACCAGCGCCGCGGGTATCCCCTCTTCGCTCATATTGCCCTGCTCGTCCATTCCCGGCGTCAGGATGGTCACCTTTACCGGATCGAGGAACATATGATCGGCATCGGCGCGGGTAAAACCGTGCCACGCTTCCCCCGGCGCGACCGGCCAGCATTCGGCCTCATCCACCTTTTCCGGCTGCCAGATATCAAAAAACCAGCCGTCGGACTCTTCGCGCAGGCGCTGCACCTCCTTGCGAAAATGGAGCGCCCGCTCCACGGAGCGGTTAATCAGCCGCCTGCCCGGATTGCCGCGCAGCATCGCCGCCGCCATCTCTGTCGACGCCACGATCGGGTAGCTTGGGGACGTTGAGGTGTGCATCATATACGCCTCGTTAAAAGTCTCTTCGTCGTACTCCCCCTTGACGTGAATAAGCGACGCCTGGGAGAGCGCCGCCAGCATTTTGTGGGTTGACTGGGTCTCGAAGATCACCTTCCCCGGCACCCGCTCGCCGCTCATACCGCTTTTTCCCTGATAAATCGGGTGAAAGTGGGTATAGGGCACCCAGGCGGAGTCAAAGTGGATGGAGGGCACGTCCAGGGTCCGTTTGATCCAGTCGGTGTTGTACAACAGCCCGTCATAGGTGGAGTTGGTAATCACCGCGTGCACCGGCCACTGCGCCCGGCGGGTCTCCGCAACCTTGCGTCCGATGCTGTCGCGGGTAAATTCCTCCTTCGGAATACCGCCCAGAATCCCCAGCGCATTACGCGTCGGCTTCAGCCAGAGCGGCACCACGTCGCTCATCATCAGCAGATGCGCCAGCGACTTATGGCAGTTGCGATCGATAAGCAGCGTGCTCCCGGTCGGCGCGGCGTACATGCCGACGATTTTATTCGACGTGGAGGTGCCGTTAGTCACGATATAGCTCTGCTCCGCGCCGAAGGTGCGGGCGATATACTCCTCCGCCTCCAGATGTGGCCCGCTGTGATCCAGCAGCGATCCCAGCTCGGTAACGGAGATCGACACGTCGGCCTTCAGCATATTGCCGCCGAAAAAATCATAGAACAGGCTGCCCACCGGGCTTTTTTGCCAGGCGGTTCCCGCCATATGGCCAGGGGTGCAGAAGGTGTATTTTCCCTCCTTCACGTAGGTAAACAGCGCCCTGGTAAAGGGCGGCATGATATTGTCGAGATACTCTTCGGTATACTGGCGAATTCGCGTTGCGATATCCTGCGCCTGACCGAGCGCATACTCAAAAAACCACAGCGCCATGCGCATATCGTGCACGCTGACGTCCATCGTCGAATGGGTATTGATAAAAGCGTACAGCGGCAGGTATTCGTTAAGCTGGTTGATATCGCTGCACAGATCGAGGCTGTACTCGTCCCAGTCAAAAATCACGCCGCAGATGCGCGGATTATGCTCAATAAATTTCAACAGGTCGACGCTGTTCTTCGGCCAGATGATCTGGAATCCCTGCGCCTGCAGCGCCAGCTCCAGCTCTTTAACAGGCTCATCTTTATAAAAGACGCCATGCGGCCCCATGATGGCAATGATATTCATACGTCCCCCTGGAAGAATCATCATTAATCATAGCCTGGTGACGCGCGGATAAAAAAAAGGGCCACAAGCGTGGCCCTTTTTTGACGGCGTGCGCGTTATGCGTAGCCGTAGCTCATCAGGCGCTGATAGCGCCGGTTTTTCAGCTCGTCGTTATTCAGTACGTCAAGATCGGCGAGATCCGCAAGCAGCTGCGCCTTCAGCGAAGCGGCCATCTCCTCCGGGTTACGGTGCGCCCCGCCCAGCGGCTCCTGGATAATGGAGTCGATCAGCTTCAGCTCCTTCAGGCGCGGCGCGATGATGCCCATCGCTTCCGCGGCCAGCGGCGCTTTGTCCGCGCTCTTCCACAGAATGGAGGCGCAGCCCTCCGGAGAGATAACCGAGTAGGTGCTGTACTGCAGCATGTTCACCTTGTCGCCCACGCCAATCGCCAGCGCGCCGCCGGAGCCACCCTCCCCGATTACGGTGCAGATCACCGGCACGTTCAGGCGCGACATTTCACGCAGGTTGCGGGCGATCGCTTCAGACTGGCCGCGCTCTTCCGCACCCACGCCCGGATAAGCGCCCGGGGTGTCAATGAAGGTGACGATCGGCATTTTAAAGCGTTCGGCCATTTCCATCAGGCGCAGGGCTTTACGATAGCCTTCCGGTGCCGGCATACCGAAGTTGCGGCGAATTTTCTCTTTGGTTTCACGGCCTTTCTGGTGGCCAATGATCATCACCGGACGCCCGTCAAGGCGCGCAATGCCGCCGACGATCGCTTTATCATCCGCGTAGGCGCGATCCCCCGCCAGCTCGTCAAATTCATCAAAAGCCAGACGGACATAATCCAGGGTATAAGGACGCTGCGGATGGCGCGCCAGCTGGGCAACCTGCCATGCACCAAGATCGGCGAAGATTTTTCGCGTCAGCTCTACGCTCTTTTCACGTAGCCGATGCACCTCTTCATCGATGTTAATATCCAGTTTCTCGTCCTGACGGCTCACCGCCGTCAGAGAATCGATTTTCGCTTCCAGCTCTGCAATCGGCTGTTCAAAATCAAGGAAATTCAGACTCATAGTATTCCTGTATTAGTCAAACTCCAGTTCCACCTGCTCCGAACCAATGAGGCCACGAAGATCGTTAAGTAAGCGATCGCTCGGAGAGACGCGCCACGTCGCGCCAAAACGCAGCCGGGCGCGCGCATCCGCCCTCTGATAGTAGAGATGTACTGGAATAGTTCCCGAGCGGTGGGGTTCCAGAGACTGACGGAGTCGGTTTAAAAGCTGGTCATCAATTTGCCTGTCCGTCAGCGAGATAGCAAGCCCGCGAGCATATTTTTCCCGGGCTTCGTCAATATCCATCACTTCGCGGGCGGTCATTTTAAGCCCGCCGGTGAAGTCATCAAAACTGACCTGTCCGCTGACGATGAGTATGCGGTCTTTTTCCAGCAGCTGCTGGTATTTATCCAGGGCGTCGGTAAATAACATCACCTCCAGCCGCCCGGAACGGTCATCCAGCGTACAGATGCCGATACGATTGCCGCGCTTGGTGACCATAACCCTTGCGGCAATAACAAGCCCCGCGGCGGTGGTGACTTTACCACGTTCCGTCGGATGCATGTCTTTGAGTCGATACCCTCCGACATAGCGCTCGATTTCTTTCAGATATTGATTAATGGGGTGGCCCGTCAGGTACAGCCCCAGGGTTTCGCGTTCGCCGTCCAGTACCACCTGCTCCGGCCACGGCTGGCAGCTGGCGTAAGACTGTTCAATCTGCTCCGGCTCCTCCGCCAGCACGCCAAACATGTCGACCTGGCCGATGGCCTCCGCCCTGGCGTGCTGATCGGCGGCCTTCAGGGCGTCACCCAGCGAATTCATCAGCGCCGCGCGATGCGGCCCGAGGCGGTCAAAGGCCCCGGACATAATGAGTTTTTCCAGCACCCGGCGATTAAGCTTTTTGGTGTCGGTGCGGGCGCAGAGATCGAACAGCTCGCGGAAATAGCCGCCCTGGTTACGCGCCTCGATGATCGCCTCAATGGGGCCTTCGCCAACCCCTTTGATCGCGCCAATGCCGTAGACGATCTCCCCGTCATCGTTGACGTGAAAATGATACAGCCCGGAGTTGATGTCCGGCGGCAGAATTTTTAGCCCCATCCGCCAGCACTCATCCACCAGGCCGACCACCTTCTCGGTGTTGTCCATATCGGCGGTCATCACCGCCGCCATAAACTCGGCCGGATAGTGCGCCTTCAGCCACAGGGTCTGATAGGAGACCAGCGCGTAGGCGGCGGAGTGCGACTTGTTAAACCCGTACCCGGCAAATTTCTCCACCAGGTCGAAAATTTTCATCGCCAGCTCGCCGTCGATACCGTTTTTCTTTGCGCCCTCCTCAAAAATGGAGCGCTGCTTGGCCATCTCCTCCGGCTTTTTCTTACCCATCGCACGACGCAGCATATCCGCGCCGCCGAGGGTATAGCCGGAAAGCACCTGGGCTATCTGCATGACCTGTTCCTGGTACAGGATAATGCCGTAGGTCGGCTCCAGCACCGGCTTCAGGCTTTCATGCTGCCACTGCACGTCCGGGTAAGAGATCTCTTCACGTCCGTGCTTACGGTCGATAAAGTTATCCACCATTCCCGACTGCAGCGGCCCCGGGCGGAACAGGGCCACCAGGGCGATCATATCTTCGAAGCAGTCGGGCTGCAGGCGCTTGATCAGATCCTTCATGCCGCGGGATTCCAGCTGGAACACCGCGGTGGTTTCGGACCGCTGCAGCATGTCGAAGCTTTTTTTATCATCCAGCGGGATCGCGGCGATATCCAGCGGCGGCTCGCCGTTCTTCTCGCGCCGCTTGTTGATCATCTCCAGCGCCCAGTTGATGATGGTGAGCGTACGCAGCCCAAGGAAGTCGAACTTCACCAGACCGGCGTATTCCACGTCGTTTTTATCGAACTGGGTTACCGGATGCTGCCCCGCTTCGTCACAGTAGAGCGGCGCGAAATCGGTGATTTTGGTCGGCGCGATCACCACGCCGCCCGCGTGCTTCCCGGCGTTGCGGGTGACCCCTTCCAGCTTGCGCGCCATGTCGATCAGCGCTTTAACCTCTTCGTCCGCCTCGTAGATTTCCGGCAGCTGCGGCTCGGCCTCGAAGGCTTTCGCCAGCGTCATTCCCGGATCGGGTGGCACCAGCTTGGAGATACGATCCACAAAGCCGTAAGGGTGCCCCAGCACGCGACCCACGTCGCGAATAACCGCTTTCGCCGCCATGGTGCCGAAGGTAATAATCTGCGATACCGCATCACGTCCGTACATATCCGCCACGTGCTCGATCACCCGATCGCGTTTCTCCATGCAGAAGTCAACGTCAAAGTCGGGCATTGACACACGTTCAGGGTTGAGGAAGCGTTCGAACAGCAGGTCGAACTCCAGCGGGTCCAGATCGGTAATTTTCAGCGCATAGGCCACCAGCGAACCTGCGCCGGAGCCTCGCCCGGGACCTACCGGCACGCCGTTGTCTTTCGACCACTGGATAAACTCCATCACGATGAGGAAGTAGCCGGGGAAGCCCATCTGGTTGATAACCTGCAGTTCAATATCCAGACGCTCGTCATACTCCGGACGGCGCTTTTTTCGCACCTCTTCGTCCGGGAACAGGAAGGCCAGACGCTCCTCCAGCCCCTCCTTCGATTTTTTGACCAGAAAATCTTCGGTGGTCATTTCCCCGGTAGGGAACTGCGGCAGGAAGTATTCACCCAGGCGCACCGTGACGTTACAGCGCCTGGCGATCTCCACGCTGTTTTCCAGCGCTTCCGGAATATCGGAAAACAGCTCGCACATCTCATCGATGCTGCGCATATACTGCTGCGGCGAGTAGTTGCGCGGCCGCTTGGGATCGTCAAGGGTAAAGCCGTCGTGGATCGCCACGCGAATTTCATGGGCGTCGAAGTCGTCGCTGTCGATAAAACGCACATCGTTGGTCGCCACCACCGGCAGACCGCGCGCCTCGGCCAGCGCGACCGCCGCATGCAGGTACGTCTCTTCGTCCTGCCTGCCGGTGCGGATAAGCTCCAGGAAATAGCGATCCGGGAAGTGCTCCTGATAAAAGGCCAGACACTCATCCACCAGCGCCTCGTTGCCGCGCAGCAGGCTGCGCCCCACGTCGCCCATCCGGCCGCCGGAGAGCAGAATCACCCCCTCCTTCAGCTCTATCAGCCAGTCACGATCGATAACCGGGCCGGCCGCGCCGTAGCCGCGCTGGTAGGCTTTAGAGATCAGCAGGGTGAGATTCTGGTAACCGACGTTGTTGGCCGCCAGTACGGTAAGCTGCGTCAGCTCATCGCCCAGCAGCTCGCTGCGGACGTGAAAATCCGCGCCGACGATGGGCTTAATACCGGCGCTATGGCCCGCTCCGTAGAACTTCACCAGCCCACAGAGATTGGTAAAATCGGTAATGGCCAGCGCCGGCATGCCCAGCGCGGCCGCCTTTTTCACCAGCGGCACCGTTTTCGCCAGCCCGTCGATCATGGAGTAGTCGCTGTGCACCCGCAGGTGGACGAAACGAGGTTCAGACATCTTCAGATCCCACTACTGTTCTTTATTCTTCGGGCGGTCTTCCGACCGTATGCGTTCAGCGGACTTTCGCCGCTCCGACGTATTGTGCATAAAATCGAATACGTTTTTACGCCGGGAGTCAGGAAACGAGGCCCAGCGCGCGCTTAACGGGAGCAAAGCTGCGCCGGTGATGCTCCGTCGCGCCGTGCTCCGCCAGCGCGGCCAGGTGAAAAGCGGTCGGATAACCTTTATGTTGAGCAAAGCCATACTGCGGAAAAACGCGATCCAGCACGGTCATTTCGGCGTCCCGCGCCACCTTTGCCAGAATGGAGGCCGCGCTGATTTCCGCCACGCGGCTGTCGCCTTTTACCACCGCCATCGACGGCACCGGCAGCGCGGGACAGCGGTTGCCGTCAATCAGCACATACTCCGGGGCGATGTGCAGACCCGCCACCGCGCGCTGCATCGCCAGCATAGTGGCGTGCAGAATGTTCAG
This sequence comes from Intestinirhabdus alba, assembly GCF_009711095.1. Taxonomy (GTDB): domain Bacteria; phylum Pseudomonadota; class Gammaproteobacteria; order Enterobacterales; family Enterobacteriaceae; genus Intestinirhabdus; species Intestinirhabdus alba. The sequence continues at coordinate 247,648 of NZ_WMJZ01000002.1, read as the reverse complement.
CGCGTCGATTTCATGCGGCTCCGCGCGTCCGAGACTCCAGCTGAGGGCTTTTTCTTTGATCTCTGCGCACAGCGCCAGGCGACGCTTCTCCGACAGCTTTTTTGAATCATTAAGCCCGACGATCGGGCGCTGCGGATCGAGGATCACCGCGGCGGTCACCACCGCGCCCACCAGCGGGCCGCGCCCCACTTCATCGACCCCCGCCACCAGCCGGGTATGTGGATAAACAAATTCGATCATTGCGCTAACTCCAGAACGGCCGCCGCCGCCTGCTCGTCGGCGCTACAGCGGATCTGCCGATGCAGCTCGCGGAAAGTGTCGTGCATCGCATGACGGGTTTCGCCATCCGCCAGCAGCGGCAGCAGGGCATCGGCCAGCTTCCGCGGTTCACACTCATCCTGCAACAGCTCTTTGACCAACTCTCTTCCCGCCAGCAGGTTGGGCAACGAAACGTAGTCGGTCTTCACCAGCCGCTTCGCCAGCCAGAAGGTGAACGGCTTCATCCGGTATCCCACCACCATCGGGCATTTCGCCAGCATACACTCCAGCGCGGCGGTGCCGGAAGCCAGCAGCGCCGCATCGCTGGCGACCATCGCCTCGCGCCCCATGCCGTCCAGCAGATGAACCTGCAGATCGGGCGCAACTCCGGCTTTAATACGCTCAAACTGCTCGCGGCGTCGGGCATTCACCAGCGGTACCACCACCTCCAGATCCGGCCACGTCTGCCGCAAAATCTGCGCGGTCTGCAGGAAGTCGCCGCTGAGCATCTCCACTTCCGCGCCGCGGCTGCCGGGCAGCAGCGCCAGGCAGCGCGCGTCATGGGCAATCCCCAGCGCGTCGCGGGCGGCGTTTTTATCCGGCTCCAGCGGCATAGCATCGGCCATGGTGTGACCGATAAAGCGGCACGGCACGTTAAATTTGTCGTAAAACGCTTTTTCGAAAGGCAGAAAGGCCAGCACCATATCGGTGGATCTGCCTATTTTGAAAACCCGTTTTTGCCGCCACGCCCAGACGGAAGGGCTGACGTAGTGAATGGTTTTAATGCCCCGCTTTTTCAGATTACCTTCAAGGGTGATATTGAAATCGGGTGCATCAATGCCGACGAAGACGTCCGGCTGAAGCGCGGTAAATCGCCGGGTCAGATCGGTGCGAATATGCAGCAGGCGGCGCAGGCGGCCAAGCACTTCGACGATCCCCATCACCGCCAGCTCTTCCATTTCATACCAGGCTTCGCAGCCTTCGGCCTGCATCCGCGGGCCGGCCACGCCAACAAAGCGTACGTCAGGAACGCGCGCCTTCAGGGCGCGCATCAGCCCGGCACCAAGAATATCGCCGGAGGTTTCTCCGGCGACCAGGGCTATCGTTAAGGGGCGACGCTCGGCCATTACCGGATCAGGCCGCGCGTGGAGCGTTCGAAGAAGCCGGTGAACGCTTTCACTTCCGGGTGTTGGTCCGCAAGCTGCGCAATTTCCGGCTTTGCCTCATCCAGGGTTTTGCCGCTGCGGTAGAGCAGCTTATAGGCATTGCGGATAGCGGTAATCGCTTCGCGGGTGAAGCCGCGGCGCTTCAGACCCTCAATGTTGACGCCAAACGGCGTCGCGTGGTTGCCCTGGGCGATAACATACGGCGGAACGTCCTGCGCTACGCCGGAGCAGCCGCCGACCATCACGTGCGCGCCGATAGTGCAGAACTGATGCACGGCGGTCATACCACCGATGATGACGAAGTCATCCAGCGTGACGTGGCCCGCCAGCGTGGCGTTATTTGCCAGAATACAGCGGTTGCCCACGACACAATCATGGGCCACGTGGGCGTTGATCATCAGCAGGTTATCGCTGCCCACCTTCGTCACTCCGCCCCCCTGCACCGTACCGCGATGAATAGTCACGCTTTCGCGAATGCGGTTACGATCGCCGATGGAAACGCGGGTCGGTTCGCCAGCATATTTCAGATCCTGGTTCACTTCACCAATAGAGGCAAACTGATAGATCTCATTGCCACGACCAATTTTCGTATGGCCATTCACGACAACGTGAGATTTCAGTACGGTATCCTCACCGATTTCAACATCGGGCCCGACAATGCAGAAGGGACCAATGTGGACGTTAGCGCCAATGATGGCACCCTCTTCCACAATGGCGGTTGGGTGAATAAAGGCGGACTTATCAATCACGTATCAGGACTCCCGGCTACGAGCGCACATCATCGTTGCTTCACAGGCTACTTTACCGTCAACCAGCGCCACCCCTTTGAAACGGGTCAGGCCACGGCGCGTTTTCTCGAAGGTCACTTCCATGATCATCTGATCGCCCGGCACGACGGGGCGCTTAAAGCGGGCCTCATCGATACCGGCAAAGTAATACAGCTCTCCAGGCTCCAGTTTGCCCACGCTTTTAAACGCCAGGATGCCGGTTGCCTGCGCCATTGCTTCAAGGATCAGCACGCCCGGAAAAATAGGTTTGCCGGGGAAGTGTCCCTGGAAGAACGGCTCGTTAACGGAGACATTTTTCACTGCGCGCAGAAAACGCCCTTCTTCAAAATCCAGCACGCGGTCAACCAACAGAAATGGAAAACGGTGCGGCAAAAGCTCTAAAATCTCTTCAATATGCAGAGTATGAGTGGTCGTAGTCAAAATACTCTTCCTGTCAAATATAATAAAAGGCAATAATAACACGGCCTGCCGCAATCATATGAATGTGACAGGCCGTAAAGTTTGGCGTGCGTACACTTTATCTTGCAAGATACCACCTTGCCGCCGCCGGGCCACGACCGCTCCGGCTTGCCAGCGGATCGCCCTTCCAGAACGTTCCAGTTCTGATAGCGCTACCGTTCAGCAGCGCTTCCGGCGCACAGCGGTCGGACATGCGTACAGAAACTTAGTCCCGGTGATTAACCTTGCGCTCAACGGCCTTAAGGCGCTTGCTCATTTCATCAATGTTCATCACCAGCGCGGCGGTCTTACGCCAGACTTTATTAGGCTGCAGCGGAATGCCTGAGGAGTAGACGCCGGGTTCAGTAATAGGGCGCATGACCATCCCCATTCCTGTTACCGTCACCTTGTCGCATATTTCCATATGCCCGTTGATGACGCTGGCACCGCCAATCATGCAGTAACGGCCAATCTTCAGGCTGCCCGCCATAATGACGCCGCCGGCAACCGCCGTATTGTCGCCAATCACGACGTTATGTGCAATCTGGCACTGGTTATCAATTATCACGCCGTTGCCGATTATCGTGTCGTCCAGCGCGCCGCGGTCTATGGTGGTGCAGGCACCAATCTCAACGCGATCGCCAATAATAACGCGGCCAAGCTGCGGGATCTTCACCCAGTTGCCGCGATCGTTGGCGTAGCCGAAGCCGTCCGCGCCGATCACCGTACCGGACTGAACCAGACAGTGCTCGCCAATCTCAACCTCATGATAAATCGATACGTTGGCCCACAGACGGGAGCCTGCGCCGATTTTGCTGTTTTTCCCGACGAAGCAGCCTGCGCCGATAACCACGTTATCGCCCAGCACAACGCCTGATTCGATCACCGCATTGGCCGCGATCGAAACGTTCTTACCCAGCGTCGCCGTCGCGTCGATCGCCGCACTGGCGGCAATATTCTGCGCCGGCTGCGGCGTGGTATCTAAAATTTGCGCCATCCGGGCATAGGTCAGGTAGGGATTCTTCACTACCAGCGCGGCACTCCTGGCAAAAGGGAGATCTTCCCGGGTCATGACGACGGCGGAAGCCTGGCATAAGCCTAAGCGGTCACGGTATTTAGGATTGACCATGAACGTGATGTGGCCTGTTTGGGCGGACTGCATAGACGCAACGGCGGTGATGACGATATCGCCATCACCGTGTAGTTCTGCATCCAACTGCTCTGCCAAATCAGCCAGTCGAATTGAAGGCATTACTTATTTAACCTGTTTCAGTACGTCAGCGGTGATATCTTTGACATCGCTGCTGTTGAAAGCAACGGCGTTAGCATCTACAACCAGATCGATGCTCTGGCTGCTGGCGACGGATTTAACGGCAGTCTGAATACGAGTAACCAGCTTGCCACGCTCCTCGCTGGAACGACGCGCGCGATCCTGCTCGAAAGCCTGCGCTTTCTGAGCGAAGGTCTGACGCTGAGACATCACCTCTTTTTCCAGCTTGGTGCGCTCATTGCCCGCCTTCATTGACTGCAGACGCTGCATTTTAGATTGCAGATCGCTTTCCATACGCTGCAGTTCGCCGGCACGGCCTTTGAACTCATTCTCCAGCGTGCTGGAAACGCCCGTCTTCTGCGCCACCTGCTGGAACAGGCTGCCCATATTGACGATTGCAATCTTGTCTGCGGCCTGTGCGGACGTTGCCATCGCTAAACCGAGACCTGCAGCTAATAACCACTTTTTCACAATTAACTCCTTACCATCCCATATGTACCCGAAAGTACCGTTCTTTGCGTGGCCAGGCGAACCGACAGGCTCGCCTAACGTCATCGCTACACTACTCTTCCATTCCTTTGTCCAGAACTGTTACCAGGTTTTACCAATATTAAACTGGAACTGTTCCGCTTTGTCGCCATCGTACTTTTTAAACGGCTGGGCGTAGGAGAAAACCAACGGCCCCAATGGGGACATCCACTGTAACGCAATACCGGCGGACATACGGATATTGCCTGGGTCGCTGTAGTCCGGATAGCCGGAATAAGCGCTGGAATCCCAGTTTGTATCCCAGACAGTACCCATATCAACGAAGAAGGAGGTACGGACTGAGTTAGCATACTTTTCACTGATAAACGGCGTTGGCGTAATAAGCTCAAGGCTGGCGACAGCCATGGCGTTACCGCCAACTGCATCATCCGATTTACACGGCGCAGATGCGTTTTTATTACATTCGTTATCGTAGTCGTCATCGTCGTCATGACGGCTGCTGGCCGGGAAGTAGACCGCTTTCGGACCGATAGTGTTGGACTGGAAACCCCGCACGGTGCTGGAGCCGCCGGCATAGAAGTTTTCATAGAACGGCATCTCTTTACCGCCAATGCCATCACCGTAGCCCCAACGGGTGCGACCCAGAACCACCCACTTGTGATCGTCGTCGATCGGTACATAGGTCGCGGTGTCGAGCGTCGCCTTATAGTATTCGTTATCCGAACCCGGAATGGTGACCTTACCGCTCAGGTTAACGCGCGTCCCCTGGGTCGGGAAGAAGCCGCGGTCCAGCTTGTTGTAGGTCCAGCCGTAGTTGAAGGTGAAATCATCGGCGGCGAAGCTATTTTTGTCGTTAGTGGTATCCTGGCTCTGGCCCATGGAATCCAGATAACGCCACATCGCCACCTGCGGCTGCATATTGGACAGCTTGTTATGCACGTAGCCGAGGCCCGCACGCAGCGTATTGTTTTCGTTGATGGGGAAACCGAGCGTTAAATCCGTACCATAACTCTTATTGGTATAGTCGGAGAGATCCGCGTCGTTGGCGTCAAAGTCGTTATAGAAGACGCGGCCGCCGAGGCTGACGCCGTCAACGGTAAAGTACGGGTTGGTGACGGACAGCTCGCTGTAGGTCTGGTAGTCGTTTTTGGTGCCGTTAATACCGACGGAATAGCCGCTACCCAACCAGTTATCCTGCTGTACGCCAACCTGGAAGCTGACCCCGCTCTCAGTACCGTAGCCAACGCCGAAGTTAAAGCTGCCGGTGTTACGCTCCTTCACCTTATAGACTACGTCAACCTGATCCGGACGCCCCGGTACGCGCTGCGTTTCGGTATCGACGGTTTCAAAATAGCCCAGGCGGTTTAAGCGTTCTTTACCCTGGTCGACCAGATCGCTACCCAGCCACGCGCCTTCCATCTGGCGCATTTCGCGACGCAGAACGGAATCTTTAGAGATATCGTTGCCTTCAAAGCGGATCTTACGCACATAGAAACGATTCCCCGCGTCAACGTTGACGTGGAGCTTAACGGTTTTGTCGCTGTCATTGATTTCAGGCTGCGACTGCACGCGCGGGTAGGCATAGCCATAGCGACCAAGAAGCTTCTTAATATCCTCTTCCATTTTGGTCACTTTGGTGCCGTTATACAGCTCGCCCGGCTCGATTCGGGTCAGGTTTTCAATCTCTGCAGAGTGGCCGGCAAGGTCGCCGCTCACCTGCACGCTGGAAAGCGTATATTGATCGCCTTCGTTAATGTTGATGGTGATGTAAATGCCTTTTTTATCCGGCGTCAGGCTGACCTGCGTGGAGTCGATATTAAAACGGGCGTAGCCGCGATCCAGATAGTAGCTGCGCAGGGTTTCAAGATCGCCCGCCAGCTTCTGCTTCTGATACTTGCGGTCGCCAACCACGTTCCACCACGGCACCTCGTCGCGCAGCTGGAAGTGAGAGATCAGCTCCTCGGTGCTGAAGGTATGGTTGCCGACGATATTGATCTGCTGAATCTTCGCCGAAACGCCTTCCTGGAATACCAGCTTCAGATCGACGCGGTTACGCGGTAGCGGCGTCACCACCGCCTTGACGCTGGCGCTGTATTTCCCGACGCTGTAGTAGAAGTCTTCCAGACCTTTCTCAATATCGGAAAGCGTGGTGCGATCCAGCGACTCGCCAACGCGCACGCCGGAGGCCTCAAGGTTTTGCTTCAGCATGTCATCTTTCACCGATTTGTTACCGGAGAAGGTAATGCTGGCAATCGTCGGGCGTTCCTTTACCTGAACCAGAAGCGTATCGCCATCGCGAAGGACGCGAACATCCTCAAAGTTGCCGGTGGCAAACAGCGCGCGAATGGTATTACTGATATCTTCATCATTTACCGTGTCGCCTGTGCGCACCGGCATACTGAGGAGGGCCGCACCAACGGCGACACGCTGCAGACCTTCGAAATGAATATCCTTCACTACGAAACCTTCAGCACCGTATACGGTGGCGCTGCTAAACAGCAGCGACGCTATGAGCAACTTTTTCATCGCCATCGTTATTATGCATTCTTCCTAACTAACTCTCTTATAACCGAGAGAAATCATTGAAAAGTGCAAGCCCCATTAACAGCACCAGCAGTATTGAGCCGATGCGATAACTAAAGTCTTGAACCCGCTCGGATACCGGACCGCCCTTCAGCTTTTCAATCGCCAGGAACAGCAGATGCCCCCCGTCAAGAACGGGCAGCGGAAACAGATTGATTATCCCCAAGTTCACGCTGATAAGCGCAAGAAACTTCAGGTAAAAGATCGGTCCGTATTCCGCTGTTATTCCAGCCCCCTGGGCGATAGCAATCGGCCCGCTGAGACTGGTCAGTTTCACATCACCGGTTATCAATTTTCCCAGCATCCGGGTCGTCATCGTCATCAGTTGCCAGGTTTCATCCATGGCCTTAAGGATAGCGTTGAACGGTCCGTACTGGCGTACAGTCTTATACTCATCAGGCAGAGGGGGGACTACAGGCGCAACGCCCGCCATACCTTCTACCTTTCCGTTGCCCGGTTTCCTGTCCGGGATCAGCGTTAAAGACAAGACGTTTCCCTGCCTTTCGACATCCAGCGTTAACGGCTTGCCCGGATTATCGCGCACAATCGTCACGAACGACATCCAGTGCGTTAACGTTTGACCATTGACTTTAACGATCCTGTCGCCGGCTTGCAAACCCGCCTTGCTTGCGGCGGATTTTGCCTGCACTTCCGACAGCACCGGTTCAACCCGCGGAACCCGCAGCAAAATGCCTAAAGAAGATACAGCATCTTCCTTGTCCGGCACAAATTTCCAGTGGCGCAAATCCAGGGTTTTCTCCTGGCGCTGGCCGCCGCCGACGGGTTCGACGCTAAGAACAGTGCGCGCTTCGCCAATTTTAGCCGTCAGCTGTAAACGCACACTATCCCAGTCAGGGGTTTCGATGCCATCAACGGCTTTAAGTTCCATGTCGGGCGCAATTTGCGCCTGTGCGGCAATGGAGTTGGGCGTTATTTCGCCAACCACCGGACGAAGGCCGGGTATACCGATCATAAAGATCAGCCACCAGGCGAAGATAGCGAAAATGAAGTTTGCAACCGGACCTGCGGCGATAATGGCCGCCCGCTGGCCGACGGTTTTATTATTGAAGGCATAGCGACGCAGCTCCGGTATCACCGGTTCAGCGCGCTCATCCAGCATTTTGACGTAGCCGCCCAGCGGGATCAGGGCGACAACATACTCGGTGCCGTGTCTGTCGGTACGACGCCAGAGGGCTTTACCAAAGCCAATTGAGAAGCGCTCGACACGAACGCCGCAGCGCCGGGCAACCCAGAAATGGCCGAATTCATGCACGGTGATCAGCACGCCCAGCGCGACAATAAATGCCGCCAGATCCCAGAGAAAACTCAGCATAGTGTCTTCCGTTATAGCGTCCTGAATACCAGCAGCAGCAGGCAGGCAAAAACCGGCACCGCCGCCGTCAGGCTGTCGATACGGTCAAGAATGCCGCCGTGTCCAGGGATCAGATGACCGCTGTCCTTAATGCCCGCTTCACGCTTAAACATGCTTTCGGTTAAGTCGCCAAGTACCGACGCCAGCGCCGCGATCACCGAACACGTCAGCAGGGTAAGCGGTGCCACGGCAAGATTCGCCCACATCCCATAGCCCCAGGAAATCACCGCGGCAACGAGCAGCCCGCCGAGGAAGCCCTGCCAGGTCTTTCCCGGCGAAACCTTCGGTGCCAGCTTATGTTTGCCAAACAGTTTGCCAAACATATAGGCACCGGAGTCCGCGCCCCAAACGAGAATCATGATATAAAGCAGCCATAGCGCACCGCTGTAGGGATTCTCATCATAGTGCCAGGCGCGCAGCGCCAGCATTCCCCAGAAGAAAGGCACGATCGTCAGGATGCCGAAAACCAGCCGCAGCGTCCTGGAGTGACGCCAGATCGCCGCGGAAGCAGGATAAAAGAGCACCAGTAGCAGCGCAACACACCACCAGCCCAACGACGCCCAGAGAGAGATCTCGACCAGCGGCTGACGAATATTATGATGATACTCCGGCAGCAGGAACAACATCAGCGCCAGCAGCAGCCCGCACAGCACGGCCAGCCAGACCCGCTGGGTACGCGCGGCAAAGCCGCTCAGCTGTCCCCATTCCCAGGCGGCCAGCATACATACCACCAGCGTAATGATGGCGAATCCCGACGGCGGCAGCAAAAACAGTGCCGCAATAACAGCGGGTATTAAAACAAAAGCGGAAATCAGGCGATACTTCAGCAAAAGCAACCCCCATCAGGCTTTGTCATCACCGGGTTCGGTGCCGCCAAAACGACGCTCTCGATTAGCAAAGGCATGCAGCGCCCCTTCAAAGTCTTGTTCATCGAAATCGGGCCAGAGAACATCAGTAAAGTAAAGTTCGGCATAAGCAATTTGCCAAAGCAAAAAGTTACTAATTCGATGCTCCCCCCCAGTCCTTATTACTAAATCCACCGGAGCCAGCTCGTGCATACAGATATGCTGACCAAGGGCGTCTTCATCAATCTGTTCGGGACGCAGCAGGCCCTGCTGCACCTGTTCCGCCAGCTGTCTGACGCCCTGGACAATGTCCCAGCGGCCGCCATAGTTTGCCGCGATATTCAGCGTCAGTCCGGTATTCTGCGCGGTCAACAGCTCTGAGCGGCGAATGCGCTCCTGTAAACGAGCGTTAAACCGGCTGGTATCACCAATGATGCGCAGGCGGACGTTGTGACGATGGAGGCTTTTAACCTCGCTATCCAGCGCCCAGACAAACAGCTCCATCAACGCGCTGACCTCCTGGGCCGGCCGGTTCCAGTTTTCACTGCTAAAGGCATACAGCGTTAACGCATCAATACCATTGTTGGCAGCAAAAGAGACGGCCCGGCGAACGGACCTGGCACCGGCCTTATGCCCGAAAGCGCGGATCTTCCCCTGCTTTTTCGCCCAGCGACCATTGCCGTCCATAATGATCGCGACATGACGGCAGCCATGTGCTGGCAAATTTTCGCTTACTGGTTGAGTTGCAGACAACATAACGCGTTTTAGTCCCTGAAAGGATTTAGCGGTACTCAGGAATACAGAAGCCTTTTACACTTCATCCTTCAAGCTACCTCTTTACCGGCCGCGCGCTCGCCCCGGTCACATACCGCCTGGTAGGCTCCCTGGGCACCTTCACCTGCCGCCTCGGTGCAACTCGAATGATTTTGTGTATCCACAAAAAAGCCGTGTCTAACCACGGCTTATCTGACCAAATAGAACCAGATTCCTGCAATCAGATGGCGCAGACTATATCACCGAAGCCCAACGCTAACAAATAGCACGCTCTTCTGTATCAGGTTTATCCCTGACTTGCGAGTCGCGTCACCGCTTTTCTGGCGACCTCCCGGGAGTGGGCATCAACCCTCAGCACATCCTCAACGGCGGCAGGCTCCTGCAGATCTATTTGCTCCAGCACCGCCAGATTGAGATCGGCAATATCGGTAAAGCGGATCTCACCGGCCAGAAACGCCGCGACGGCGATCTCATTAGCCGCGTTCAGCGCGGTGGTCGCCGCCTGTCCCTGATCGAACGCATCTATCGCCAGCTTAAGGCACGGATAGCGCCGATAGTCCGGTGCGCTGAAGGTCAACGCGCTGAGCTGGCGGAAGTCGAGCGGCTTCGCGCCGGAGGCCACGCGGTTCGGCCACGCCATCGTGTGGGCAATCGGCGTGCGCATATCCGGCTCGCCCAGCTGCGCCAGCACGCTGCCGTCCTGATAACGGACCATCGAGTGGATCACCGACTGCGGATGGATCAGCACCTCCATTTGCTCAGCGCTGGCGTTAAACAGCCAGCGCGCCTCGATGTATTCAAGGCCCTTGTTCATCATGGTGGCGGAATCAACGGAAATTTTTCGCCCCATAGACCAGTTCGGATGGCGGCACGCCTGTTCGGGCGTCATTTCGGACAGCGCGCCCAGCGGCGTCTCCCGGAACGGACCGCCGGAGCCGGTCAGTAAAACGGACAGTACGCCGTTCTGCTGCAGGTCAGCGTATCCCAGATTATGTTGGACAGGCTGGGGCATACTCTGAAAAATCGCGTTATGCTCGCTGTCGACCGGCAGAATTCGCGCGCGGCTTTGTTTAACCGCCTCCATAAACAGCCGCCCACAGGTGACCAGCGATTCTTTATTCGCCAGAAGGAGAGTCTTACCGGCGCGGATAGCGGCCAGCGTCGGCAGCAGCCCCGCTGCGCCAACGATGGCAGCCATCACCTGATCCACCTCGTCAAGGGCGGCCATTTCACAAGCCGCCTGCTGACCGCTCAGCACCTCGGTGCGGCTGCCGTGCTCCAGAAGCGCCGTTTTTAGCCGGGCGGCGCTGCTTTCATCGTCCATAACCGCATAGCGCGGGGCAAACTCCAGGCACTGCTCCACCATACGGGTGACGTTTTTGCCGGCGACCAGCGCAACGACGCGAAAATGTTCAGGATTATGGCGCACCACGTCCAGCGTACTGCAACCGATAGATCCCGTTGAGCCGAGAAGGGTTAAATGCTTCATGAGACGTCCAGAAAAGTATACCCGTTGTTCTGTAAGCTACAGGCGCGTTGACGACAGGGTTAGATGGCCTGAAGCCTTACCCCGTCAGGATCAGCGCTGAACGGCGTCCACATCTTTGCCGCTCGCTTGCCGCCTGATTCGGCCCGCTGGTCTTTCTTCCTTCGGGGTCCGCTTTACGGCCGTTCAAATCGCTTTGCGTTTTGTCATGCAGCTCGAATGACCGGGGTATAAAAGGTTAAAAAGCAAAACGCCGCCAGCCGATCCGTAAGGATCCCCTGGCGGCGTTTTACACGTCACCCTTCAGATCGCCGCCTGTCCGGCAGCACCCGCTCGCCCCGTCCGCATAGCGTTCTATACCCGGCATACTTCAAGTTGCCTGTGCGTTGGCTTTATTCGGCCCTGGGGCCTCACCCCTTCGGGGCCAGCCCGGGGGCTGTTCAAAACGCGCTGCGTTTTGTCCTGCAACTCGAATTATTTAGGGTATATACGGACGAAAGTTCACCGGACTGCCGCAGCAAAGCGGCCCGAATGATGCTTATTGTGTACAGAAGAATCAGAACTGCATCAGCTCCGCTTCTTTATCTGCCAGCGCCGCTTCCACTTTCTTGATGGCGGCGTCGGTCAGCTTCTGTACGTCTTCCTGAGAACGGCGATCTTCATCTTCGCCGATCTCTTTGTCTTTCAGCAGCGCTTTGACCTTATCGTTCGCATCACGACGAACGTTGCGCACGGCGACGCGCGCCTGCTCCGCTTCGGCACGCACGATTTTGGTCAGATCTTTACGACGTTCTTCGGTCAGCGGCGGCAGCGGAACGCGAATATCGCTGCCCGCAGAGCTTGGGTTCAGGCCAAGATCGGAGGCCATAATGGCCTTCTCAACGGCCGGGCTCATAGAGCGGTCAAACACGTTGATTTTCAGCGTGCGGGAATCTTCTACCGTTACGCTTGCCAGCTGGCGCAGCGGCGTCGGCGTGCCGTAGTACTCCACGACAATGCCATCCAGCAGGCTGGGAGAAGCACGACCCGTGCGTATTTTGCTGATTTGGGTTTTGAACGCTTCCACGCACTTGTCCATGCGTACTTCAGCATCTTTTCTGATATCGCTAATCACGTTACGAATCCTTGAAAACTTGTCTCAGTCAGACCAGACGGTCACACACGACGGAAGTGTGCTAAGTATAGCCCTGATTAATGCATGCTACGGGCAAGCCCGCGCGACTAACGCAGAATCTTACCTCTATTTCTACCTAAAATCATTCAGGTTGTGTCAGGGCGGCGGCGAAGGGAGCTTCCTGGTGCCGGAGCAGACGGGACAGGCCGGGGGCCGCGCGCGAAAACAACCTGAAAGACAGAGTGTATCACGGGAATTACTCCGTGATTAATGTGCCTTCTTTTTCACCCATCACCACGCGACGCAGCGCGCCGGGTTTGTTCATGTTGAAAACGCGAATCGGCAGCTTATGGTCGCGGGCCAGGGTAAAGGCGGCGAGATCCATCACCTTCAGCTCTTTTTCCAGCACTTCACCATAGGAGAGCTGCTCGTACATGGTCGCCGTCGGATCTTTTGCCGGATCGGCAGTGAAGACCCCGTCGACCTTCGTGGCTTTCAGCACGACGTCCGCTTCAATTTCAATCCCGCGCAGGCAGGCGGCGGAGTCGGTGGTGAAGAACGGATTGCCGGTGCCGGCGGAGAGGATCACCACCCGGTTATTTCGCAGCAGGCTGATCGCCTCCGCCCAGCTGTAGTTATCGCAGACACCATTCAGCGGAATGGCGGACATCAGGCGGGCGTTCACATAGGCGCGATGAAGCGCATCGCGCATCGCCAGTCCGTTCATCACGGTGGCCAGCATGCCCATGTGGTCGCCCACGACGCGGTTCATTCCCGCTTTCGCCAGGCCAGCGCCACGGAACAGGTTACCGCCACCAATCACCACGCCAACCTGAATACCCAGCTCCACCAGCTCTTTAATTTCCTGAGCCATACGATCGAGGATGCTTGCATCAATACCGAAGCCTTCCGAACCCTGCAGAGCTTCACCACTCAGTTTAAGCAGAATGCGTTTATAGACGGGTTTTGCATTGGTAGCCATGTTTCTTTCCTGAGACTGTCAACGATTGAGATAGGTTAATATCGACGACATACGATGTCGTTTTACAGCACCGCCATGCTACTCGCTATCCTTCGGACTGAAGCAGCGGCCGCTGAGTCTCCGCTCTGTGTGGACTCATTTGCCGCCTGCCCGCCCCCGAACGATCGGAGTGGAAGCTGGCTTAACTTTTAAGAGGGGTATAAAAAGAAGCCGCCCTCAGGCGGCTGCTTTCAAACGATTAAGACTGCTTCGACATTGCCGCAACTTCTGCTGCGAAGTCAGACTCAACTTTCTCGATGCCTTCACCCACTTCAAAGCGGATGAAGCCGGTCACGTCGGCGTTGTGCTCTTTCAGCAGTTGACCAACGGTTTTGCCCGGCTCCATAACGAAAGGCTGACCGGTCAGAGAAACTTCGCCGGTGAATTTCTTCATGCGGCCTTCAACCATTTTTTCGGCGATCTCTTTCGGCTTGCCGGACTGCATCGCGATGTCCAGCTGCACCTGGTATTCTTTCTCAACCACTTCCGGAGAAACGTCTTCCGGCTTAACGAACTCCGGCTTGCTGGCGGCGACGTGCATCGCCAGCTGCTTAACCAGCTCTTCGTCTGCGCCGTTAGCAGCAACCAGAACGCCGATGCGCGCGCCGTGCTGGTAAGAGCCCAGCACGTTGCCTTCCAGAGCGGCGATGCGGCGAATGTTGATGTTTTCACCGATTTTCGCTACCAGCGCCACGCGCTCTTCTTCGAACTGCGCTTTCAGTACGTCAACGTCGGTGATTTTGCCCGCTACTGCGGCATCCAGCACTTTGTCGGCAAACGCCTGGAAACCGCCATCTTTCGCTACGAAGTCGGTCTGGCAGTTAACTTCCAGAATGAAAGCGATGTTGCCGTCGATTTTGGTTTTGATAACGCCGTCAGCAGCCACGTTGCCCGCTTTTTTCGCTGCCTTGATCGCGCCGGATTTACGCATGTTTTCGATTGCCAGCTCGATGTCGCCGTTCGCTTCGGTCAGCGCCTTTTTGCAATCCATCATGCCTGCGCCAGTACGCTCGCGCAGCTCTTTTACCAGGGATGCGGTAATTTCAGCCATTCTAAAATCCTCGGAAGATGTGATCTGCCCGGCACGGGACCGTACAGATTTAAAAGTGAAAAAGGGGCCGAAAAGGCCCCCTAACCAAACGTGATACTACCTGGTTTATAAGGGGGCTCCCCCTTCATACTTCGGGCCGCTGGCGCGCTGCCTTCACTCGTTCCGGTCACATACCGATGTAAGCTTCCGGAAATTTTCGAGCCTGCCGCCTTCCTGCAACCCGAACTACTCCTGGGGAGTTATCAAACCTTATTATTCCGCTTCTACGAAGCTTTCTTCCGCCTGGGAAGCCAGATCCTGGGAACGGCCTTCACGAACGGTTGCAGCGACTGCGTTCAGGTACAGGCTAACGGCGCGGATTGCGTCGTCGTTGCCCGGAATAACGAAGTCTACGCCGTCCGGATCGGAGTTGGTATCAACGATAGCAAATACCGGAATGCCCAGGTTGTTCGCTTCTTTGATTGCAATGTGCTCGTGGTCAGCATCGATAACGAACAGCGCGTCCGGCAGGCCGCCCATGTCTTTGATACCGCCCAGGCTGTTTTCCAGTTTCTCCAGCTCACGGGTGCGCATCAGCGCTTCTTTCTTGGTCAGCTTTTCGAAAGTACCGTCCTGAGACTGGGTTTCCAGGTCTTTCAGGCGCTTGATGGACTGACGAACGGTTTTCCAGTTGGTCAGCATACCGCCCAGCCAGCGATGGTTCACGAAGAACTGGTCGCAGCTGTTAGCAGCGTCTTTCACCGCTTCGCTTGCCGCGCGCTTAGTACCAACGAAAAGGATTTTACCTTTGCGAGAGGCGATCTTGCTCAACTCAGCCAGCGCGTCGTTGAACATCGGTACGGTTTTCTCAAGGTTGATGATGTGAACTTTGTTACGCGCGCCGAAGATGAACGGCTTCATTTTCGGGTTCCAGTAACGGGTCTGGTGACCGAAGTGAACACCAGCCTTGAGCATATCGCGCATGGAAACAGTAGCCATGTTTAAAACCTCTATATAAAAGTTGGGGTTATGCCTCCACGTATCCCATATTACCGACCCTGAGGGCACCCCGGAATATGTGCCGATACGTGTGTGTTGTTACACAAAGTGAGATTTGTCGCTTCAGTCCATCTTGTGTAGTTTTCAAATGGAACAGAAGTCCGGCGCGCTTTATACCACAAATACGCAGCAGACACCAATTATTGTTGGCGCACGGCGCGAAACCGGACGGCGGCCCGATGGGCTATACAGGCTTCGCGCCCTTCCCCCGCCGCGCCCGGAAGAGCGTTTGTCCCGCCTGCGGCACAAAAGACGAAGTTCAGAATGATTCACAGTTTGGCAGCAGCCGCGCGGGCCTGATAACATTGACGTCACTTACACATTTTATTGTCGAAAGAGTTCGACGCTGGTGGACAGAATTCATGGCTATCTCAATCAAGACCCCTGAAGAAATCGAAAAAATGCGCGTCGCGGGCCGTCTGGCCGCCGAGGTGCTGGAGATGATCGCGTCGCATATTAAGCCGGGCGTCAGCACCGGCGAGCTGGACCGCATCTGCAACGACCATATCGTCAATCAACAGCACGCGGTCTCCGCCTGCCTCGGCTACCACGGCTTTCCGAAATCCGTCTGCATTTCGATTAACGAAGTGGTCTGCCACGGCATCCCGGACGACGGTAAGCTTTTAAAGGACGGCGACATCGTTAATATCGACGTTACCGTTATTAAGGACGGCTACCACGGCGACACCTCCAGAATGTTTATCGTCGGCAAGCCGACCATTCTGGGCGAACGCCTGTGCCGCGTAACCCAGGAGAGCCTCTATCTGGCCCTCCGCATGGTCAAGCCGGGCATTCGCCTGCGCACGCTGGGGGCGGCGATCCAGAAGTATGCCGAAGGCGAAGGCTTCTCGGTGGTGCGTGAATACTGCGGTCACGGTATTGGCCGCGGCTTCCACGAGGAGCCGCAGGTGCTGCACTACGACGCCGACGACGGCGGCGTGGTGCTGCAGCCGGGCATGACCTTTACCATCGAGCCGATGCTTAACGCCGGCGATTACCGCATCCGCACCATGAAGGACGGCTGGACGGTAAAAACCAAAGACCGCAGCTTGTCTGCCCAGTACGAGCATACTATCGTAGTGACCGACAACGGCTGCGAAATCCTGACGCTACGCCAGGATGACACCATCCCGGCGATACTCTCGCACGACGCATAAGAAGAAGCCGGCGAACGCCGGCTTTTTTAATAGCACAGCATGTCCTTTTGGGGGGCGCATGACCAATACTCTTCCTGAACAGCGCGCCAATACGGCCCTCCCTGCCCTGCCCGATCAGCCGGACAACCCCGGCGTCTGGCCGACGGACGATCTGAACGTCGCCGGCATCAGGGCGCATATCGACACCTTCCAGCGCTGGCTGGGCGACGCCTTCGACAACGGTATCTCCGCCGAACAGCTGATCGAGGCCCGGACCGAGTTTATCGACCAGCTGCTGCAGCGGCTGTGGATTGAAGCCGGTTTCGGCCAGTTTGCCGACCTGGCGCTGGTGGCGGTGGGCGGCTACGGACGCGGCGAGCTGCACCCGCTTTCCGATATCGATCTGCTGGTGCTCAGCCGCCAGAAGCTACCCGACGCCGAGGCGCAGAAGATCGGCGAACTGCTGACGCTGCTGTGGGACGTAAGGCTGGAGGTGGGGCACAGCGTGCGCACTCTGGAAGAGTGTCTGCTGGAGGGACTGTCTGATTTAACCGTCGCCACCAACCTGATTGAAACACGCCTGCTGATTGGCGACGTAGCGCTGTTCCTTGAGCTACAAAAGCACATTTTCAGCGACGGCTTCTGGCCTTCCGCAAAGTTCTACGCCGCCAAGGTCGAGGAACAAAAGCAGCGCCACCTGCGCTACCACGGCACCAGCTATAACCTGGAGCCGGACATTAAAAGCAGCCCCGGCGGCCTGCGCGATATTCATACCCTGCAGTGGGTGGCCCGCCGCCACTTCGGCGCTACCTCGCTGGACGAAATGGTCGGCTTCGGCTTTCTGACCCAGGCGGAGCGCGCCGAGCTTAACGAATGCCTGCATATCCTGTGGCGCATCCGCTTCGCGCTGCATCTGGTCGTCAGCCGTTACGACAACCGCCTGTTGTTCGACCGCCAGCTGAGCGTCGCCCGGCGTCTCAACTATAGCGGCGAAGGCAACGAGCCGGTCGAGCAGATGATGAAGGACTATTTCCGGGCCACCCGCCGGGTCAGCGAGCTGAATCAGATGCTGCTGCAGCTGTTTGATGAGGCGATCCTCGCCCTGACCGCCGACGAAAAACCGCGCCCCATTGACGACGAATTTCAGCTGCGCGGCACCCTGATCGACCTGCGCGATGAGACGCTGTTCATCCGCGAGCCGGAGGCGATTCTGCGGATGTTCTACACCATGGTGCGCAACAGCGCCATTAGCGGCATCTACTCGACTACCCTGCGTCATCTGCGCCACGCCCGCCGCCATCTGAACCAGCCGCTGTGCTACCTCCCCGAGGCGCGCAGGCTATTTCTCAGTATGCTGCGCCACCCCGGTGCCGTCAGCCGCGGCCTGCTCCCCATGCACCGACACAGCGTGCTGTGGGCCTATATGCCGCAGTGGTCGCACATTGTCGGCCAGATGCAGTTTGACCTGTTTCACGCCTACACGGTGGACGAGCACACCGTCCGGGTGATGCTGAAGCTGGAGAGCTTCGCCAACGAGGAGACCCGTCAGCGCCACCCGCTGTGCGTGGATCTCTGGCCGCGGCTCTCCCATCCGGAGCTGATTCTGATTGCCGCCCTGTTTCACGATATCGCCAAAGGCCGCGGCGGCGACCATTCGGTGCTGGGTGCTGAGGACGCGCAGGCCTTCGCCGAGCTGCACGGACTCAATTCACGCGAAACGCAGCTGGTGGTCTGGCTGGTACGCCATCATCTGCTGATGTCGGTCACCGCCCAGCGCCGCGATATTCAGGACCCGGAAGTGATTAAGCAGTTTGCCGAAGCGGTGCAGACCGAAAACCGCCTGCGCTTCCTCGTCTGCCTGACGGTTGCCGACATCTGCGCAACCAACGAAACGCTGTGGAACAGCTGGAAGCAGAGCCTGCTGCGCGAACTCTATTTCGCTACCGAGAAGCAACTGCGCCTCGGCATGCAAAACACGCCGGATATGCGCGAGCGGGTGCGGCATCATCAGCTTCAGGCGCTGGCGCTGCTGCGGATGGACAACATCAGCGAAGAGGCGCTGCATAAAATCTGGACCCGCTGCCGGGCCAACTACTTTGTACGCCACAGCCCGGGCCAGCTGGCGTGGCACGCGCGTCATCTGCTGCGCCATGACCTCAGTCAGCCGCTGGTTCTGCTCAGCCCGCAGGCCACGCGCGGGGGAACCGAAATCTTTATCTGGAGCCCGGACCGGCCCTACCTGTTCGCGGCGGTATGCGCCGAGCTGGACAGGCGCAACCTCAGCGTTCACGACGCGCAGATTTTCACCACCCGCGACGGAATGGCGATGGATACCTTTATCGTCCTTGAGCCGGACGGCAGCCCGCTGTCGCCGGATCGGCATGAGGCGATCCGCGCCGGGCTGGAGCAGGCGATCGCCCAGCGCAGCTGGCAACCGCCGCAGCCGCGCCGCCAGCCCTCCCGGCTGCGCCACTTTACCGTCGATACCGCGGTCACCTTCCTGCCGACCCACACCGACAGGAAATCGTTTCTTGAGCTGATCGCCCTCGACCGGCCGGGGCTGCTGGCGCGGGTCGGGCAAATTTTTGCCGATCTGGGAATTTCGCTGCACGGTGCCCGAATTACAACCATTGGCGAACGAGTAGAAGATTTATTTATAATCGCCACCGCCGATCGGCGCGCCCTTAATAGCGCGCTGCAGCAGGAAGTGCATCAACGGTTGACAGAGGCCCTTAATCCAAACGATAAAGGGTAACGTGTTTATTCATATGGAAAGAGATTAACAATGCAGCAGTTACAGAACGTTATTGAGACCGCTTTTGAGCGCCGTGCCGACATTACTCCGGCCAATGTGGATACCGTCACCCGTGAGGCGGTAAACCAGGTGATTTCCCTGCTGGATTCCGGCGCGCTGCGCGTGGCGGAAAAGATCGACGGCCAGTGGGTAACGCATCAGTGGCTGAAGAAAGCGGTGCTGCTCTCTTTCCGGATTAACGATAACCAGGTGATAGACGGTGCGGAAAGTCGCTATTTTGATAAGGTGCCGATGAAATTTGCCGACTACGACGCGGCGCGCTTCCAGAAGGAAGGTTTCCGCGTTGTGCCGCCGGCGGCGGTGCGCCAAGGCGCGTTTATCGCCCGCAACACCGTGCTGATGCCCTCCTACGTCAACATTGGCGCATACGTTGATGAAGGCACCATGGTAGATACCTGGGCGACCGTCGGCTCCTGCGCGCAGATCGGTAAAAACGTTCATCTCTCCGGCGGCGTCGGCATCGGCGGCGTGCTGGAGCCGCTGCAGGCTAACCCGACCATCATTGAAGACAACTGCTTCATCGGCGCGCGCTCCGAAGTGGTGGAAGGCGTGATCGTGGAAGAAGGTTCCGTGATCTCCATGGGCGTCTATATCGGCCAGAGCACCCGCATTTACGATCGCGAAACCGGCGAAGTGCATTACGGCCGCGTCCCGGCCGGCTCCGTGGTGGTTTCCGGCAATCTGCCGTCAAAAGATGGCACCTATAGCCTGTACTGCGCGGTCATCGTGAAAAAAGTCGACGCCAAAACGCGCGGCAAGGTCGGTATTAACGAACTGCTGCGTTCTATCGACTAACGCTGCGGGCCGGGTAACGGGACGTTATCCGGCCATTTTCATCATCTAATGGATGAGAGATGATTTCACGAAGAGGTCTGTTACCGGGCGCTGCCGGAACGGGTTATATGCACTAGCTGGAGCCAGAGTGATTTGCGGTCTCCGCGCCGCATATTCCCTTCTTTCATACTCAGCCCGGCGCAGACGCTGTTCTTCTCCGACTTACCCTATTCCCGCAATGTTCCCCTGCCCCTGATTGCCCGGGCCATGACGCACGCCCTTGCGCAGCGGCCAGATGCATATTCCCCTTATCGGTCTACCGTTTACGCTGGTTAACGATAAAAGGCACGCCGCCGGCTTAAACGCCTTTGGCACCCGCAGGATCTACACCACCCGGGGCGTCGGCAGCCTTTACGGCCTGCGCCTGAACGGCCGCCCGGAGGTCACCTGGCTCATCTGACCCAGGCCGCGCACCCGACCTCCGCCGCCGGTTAAACCCGCCGCCAGAGCTATCGTCAGGATAAAACAGGTAACTTTCCCGTTTTTACGCCATTATAAAATGCAGTAAGAATGCAGAAGGAAGCGGCATCCCTGAAAACCAGGCCAGCAGCTAAGATGCCATAAGTAAAATTCACTGACTCTCTGTTTGAGGTACCGCTATGTATGACAACCTGAAAAGTCTGGGCATTACCAATCCGGAAGAAATCGACCGGTACAGCCTGCGGCAGGAAGCCAACAACGACATTCTGAAAATCTATTTCCAAAAGGATAAAGGCGAATTCTTCGCCAAGAGCGTCAAGTTCAAATATCCGCGCCAGCGTAAAACCGTGGCCGCCGACGGCGTTGGCCAGGGCTACAAGGAGGTACAGGAGATCAGCCCCAATCTGCGCTACGTGATCGACGAGCTGGATCAAATTAGCCAGCGCGATCGCAGCGATATTGAACTGAAGCGTAAGATCCTCGACGACCTGCACCACCTGGAAAGCGTAGTGGCCAACAAAATCAGCGAAATTGAGTCCGATCTGGAAAAGCTGACGCGCAAATAAGCGCCCTGCCGCCCGGCGCGCTTTGCTTACCGGCCTCTGCGTCGGGCAACGACGCGATCCGGGGGCTTCGGCCTGGCCTTAGGCTGTGTCCCTTAATGCTGCTCGTCCAGCTGCAGCGCCACGTACAGCAGCAGCCGATCGTCAAAATTTCCCAGATTCAGGCCGGTCAGTTCAGAAATCCGGTTGAGACGGTACTCCAGCGTATTACGGTGGATAAACAGCGCCTTTGAGGTCGCCAGCGGCTGCACGTTATGGCGAAACCACGCCGTCAGCGTTCGCCGCAGCAGGCCGTTGTTGTCCATCGCCTTCAGCCTGGTAAGCGGACGCGCCAGCTCATTGGCCTGCCAGCCGCCGCGCAGGCTGTCGAGCAGCACCGGCAGCATCAAATCCTGATAAAAGTAGCTGCGGCTCTCCGGCATCCGCTGCTTGCCGACCATCATGGTGGTGCGCGCGGTGCGCCAGGAGCGGGCAATGCTGCCGGGGCCGGTAAAATAGTTGCCCAGCGCCACCCGAAAGCGCAGCTGGCCGTTCTCTTTCATTCGCGCAATCAGCTGCTCAACGCGCCTGCGGTGATCCTCCGCGTCCCAGCGGCCAAACTGGTTCAGCGCCGGTTTCAGCACCACCATCTCGGTCAGTGACACAATCGCTATCAGGTTATTGCGCTCCGGCGTGGTCAGCGCGTTCTGCAGTTGCTGCAGCTCCGCCATCGCGCTGTCGACGCCAAGCTGCCCGCTGTCCACTTCCACCACCGCCACCACGCGCGGCTGGTTGAGATCGATGCCGAGCCGCTGCGCCCACTCCGTCAGCGCGGGGGTATGCTCTTCGGCCTGGAGCAGGTTCATCACCAGCTCCTCGCGCAGGCGGCTGTCCTGGGCCAGCAGATGCATCAGCCGCGACTGCTCAAGCATCATTTCGGCGGTCATACAGACCAGTTCGCCATACTTGCGCAGGTGCTCCGGCTCGCCGGTGAGCCCGATCACGCCGACAATTTCCCCCTCAAGGCGCAGCGGCAGGTTAATCCCCTGCCGCACGCCGTGCAGATGGCGCGCCACCGCGTCGTCAATATCCACCACCCGCCCCTGAGAGAGCACCAGCAGCGCGCCTTCGTGCAATTCACCAATACGTTCGCGATCGCCACTGCCGATGATGCGCCCCCGGTCATCCATTACGTTGATGTTGGTATCAATAATGCGCATCGTGCGCGCCACGATATCCTGCGCCATTTTAGTATCAAGATGCCAGCCAGCCATAATCCCTCCTCTGAGCAGATCCCAAGCATAGGGAAGATAATAGCGGGCACCATTGTGCAAACGCACAAAGCCGAGGGGAGAAGTATGGAGTTGTGGCCAGGTTCACAAAATATATTGTCGGCTCTGAGGCGGGAGGTAAAACAGAGCAGCCCCTCCCGCGGCGGGAAGGGGCCGTAGGGTGAAATTACTGCATCAGCAGGTAGATAGAGGTGTCACCGCGCTGAATATTCAGCGCCAGCACCGACGGCTTGCTGTCGAGAATTTTGCGCAGTTCGGCAATATTTTTCACCGGCTGCTGGTTAGCGCCGACGATAATGTCGCCTTTCTTCAGGCCAATCAGCGCCGCCGGGGTGTTCGCCTTCACGTTGTTCACCACCACGCCTTTATCCTGGCCCTTATTGCTCATCTCAGCACCTTCGATGCCGTTAAAGATGGAGCTGGAGTCCACCTGGTTCTGGCTGCTCTGCTGCAGCTCCAGGTTAACGGTAACCGGCTTGCCGTCGCGCAGCAGGCCGAGGCTGATCTTGCTGCCGACCGGCATAGTGCCGACCTGGGCGCGCAGCGCCGCGAAGCTGCCGATGGTTTTGCCGTTCAGCGAGGTGATCACATCGCCGGCCTTAATCCCCGCCTTCGCGGCGGAAGAGTTCGGCATCACCTGGCTGACGAACGCGCCGCGCTGGGCGTCGACCTTCATCGCTTTCGCCAGCTCAGAGTTCAGCTCGGTGCCCATGATCCCCAGCTCCCCGCGCTTCACCTGGCCATATTTAACCATCTGGGAGGTCAGGTTCTGCACCATGTTACTTGGAATAGCGAAGCCGATGCCGATATTGCCGCCGTCCGGCGCAAGGATCGCGGTGTTGATACCGATCAGCTCGCCGTTCAGGTTCACCAGCGCGCCGCCGGAGTTACCGCGGTTGATCGCCGCATCCGTCTGGATAAAGTTTTCATAATTTTCCGCGTTCAGGCCGCTGCGCCCCAGCGCGGAAACAATGCCGGAGGTGACGGTTTCACCGAGGCCAAACGGGTTGCCGATCGCCACGGTATAGTCGCCTACGCGCAGCGCGTCGGAGTCGGCAATTTTAATAGCGGTCAGGTTTTTAGGCTCCTGGATCTGGATCAGCGCAATATCGGAACGGGGATCTTTGCCCACCATTTTGGCGTCAAACCTGCGCCCGTCGCTCAGCTGAACCTTAATCACCGTGGCGTTATCCACCACGTGGTTGTTGGTTACAACGTAGCCCTTCGCAGCGTCAATGATGACGCCGGAGCCGAGCGCCATGAATTTCTGTTTCTGGTTTCTGCCGACACCCGGACCACCCTGGCAGAACGGGGAGTCCATAAACGGCGAGCCGTCCTGGCAGAACGGCGAGTTGTCGCCGAAGAACTGCTGGAAGTTACGCGACATACGCGGCGTATTAACGGTCGTGCTTCCTTCAACGTTAATACTCACCACCGAGGGCATAACTTTTTCAAGCATCGGTGCCAGGCTTGGCATTTGTTGGGCAGTCGTTGCTGAAGAAGCAGTCTCAGCGGCAGAGACGGCCAGCGGAGATAACGCCAGACCTAAACTCAGAGCCAGTGCACTCATTGCTAACGTGGATTTTTTCATCTGTTTCGATCTCGATTATCAGGTAACGTAAAATTGCTGTGTAGGTCAGAGTCATTTTATAGCGTGAAGTTCCGGGCGGAAGTTTCTGGAAAAAGTAAAAAAATATTGTCCATCTTTACAAAAGCCCGGGCGCGTTAAATAGCTCTGGCCGCACTCAGCAGAATGCCGCCGGCACCGGTTCTGCGATCGATCCGGGAAACATAAGCCAGCGTTATTATTCAACCGCCATTAAGCGCCGGTATTCATCCCACGCATATAAATCGGTCATCCCGCTAATATAATCCTGGATCAGCCGGCAGCGATAATAGTATTCCAGAACCGGATATTCCACGGCGTCAGGAGCTATTTTACCCATCGCCTCTACATAGGCCAACCGGTGGCGCGTAGAGAGCTTCTGAAAAAGACGCGACTCAATAGGAAACCGCTGCAGGCGCTCTTTTGCCACCAGCTCGCTAAAGTCCGCCAGCGTCATCGCGAGCAGCGGCCGGTAGATATCCAGCAGCCCGCCAATGACCCGATAGCCCTGCAGCTCCAGTTGCTCCACCTCGGGATGGCTGAACACATGTTTAATGGCGACGTTTTTGTAAAGCTCCAGCAGCTGGCTGTAGCTGCTGGCGTCCTCCAGCAGCGCGTGGTTAAAGGTTCCGTCAAAGATCTGCGGTAAATTATCAATAAAGCGCTGGGCGGCGTAAGGCACCAGCTTATTCAGCGTATTGACCCGTAAATACATAAAGAACTGATCTTCCGTACTGCGGCTTAAGGTATTCGCCCGCGATTTCTCCCAGGCATTTTCTATCACCTGCGCAAACAGCGATCCTTTTTCCTGCTCTCCCCAGGCCTCGCGGAGGTGATGATAAAGCTGCTCAACGCTGAAGATTTTTTTCTCAACCGCATCCTCAAGATCGGCCACGCAATAAGAGATATCGTCGGCGGCTTCCATAATCCACGTTAAGGGAAACCGGCTGTAAGGGGCCTGGTTCAGCGCTTTATGCAGCCGCGCAATATAACGCTCTTCAGAAAGATAGTAGCCGGGTTTTTTCATTAAATAGCTGTGGGAGGCGGGAGGCTCGCCGCGCCACCATGCCGGCCGCGTATATTTCAGGATGCCGCCCACCTGCGCCCAGGTCAGATTCATGCGCATCAGCGTCTGCACCAGACGAATGCCCTGCGCATTGCCTTCAAAATAGCAGAGATCCTGGCGCACCTTTCGCCGCAGCTCGTTAAGGGCATCTTCCCCTTCCCTCAGCCGCAGCGCCACCACCACGCAGCGATCGCCGCTCAGCGGCAGGCCTTCCGCATCTGCCGGATGCAGCCGCTGGCGGAACCAGTCGTTGATCGCCGCTTCGCCAAAATGGCCAAACGGCGGATTGCCGATGTCATGCATCAGGCAGGACATCTCGACGATGCTCTCAAAAGGCCCCGTCAGCTCGCTCAGGCCGTAGCGCTCCAGCAGCTTCAGCTCCTTAAGACGACTCAGCACTTCCTTGGCGATATAGCGCCCGACCTGCTGCACCTCCAGGGAGTGGGTCAGACGAGTGCGCACTGCCGCGTTGCGCTCCAGCGGAAAAACCTGGGTTTTCTGCTGCAGCCGACGAATCGCCGGGGAGTTAATAATCCGCCCGCGATCGCTTTCAAAAATGCGCAGGATCTCATGCTCGGACTTTACGCCCTGCGGTGAACGGTAACGACGACGCCAGTTTATTTTGTTGCGAAAATCAATCTGTGCCATGGCCTCTCCCGCCTGAGAAATGCGCTTCCCCTTAAGCGCATGATAAACTATGCCTTCAAATCGGTCCTATCGCGAGTAAATCTATGAAAATCGGCATCATTGGTGCAATGGAAGAAGAAGTTACGCTGCTGCGTGACAAAATCGAAAACCGTCAGACCCACGCCCTCGGCGGCTGTGAGATTTATACCGGCCAGCTGAACGGCACCGGGGTTGCGCTTCTGAAATCAGGTATCGGTAAGGTGGCGGCGGCGCTGGGTGCCACGCTGCTGCTGGAGCGCTGCCGGCCGGACGTCATCATCAATACCGGCTCTGCGGGCGGCCTGGCACCGACGCTGAAGGTGGGCGATATCGTAGTCTCTGACGAGGCGCGCTATCACGACGCCGACGTCACCGCCTTTGGCTACGAATTTGGACAGCTGCCGGGCTGCCCGGCCGGCTTTAAGGCCGATAGCGCCCTGATCGCCGCCGCTGAATCCTGCATCGCGGCGCTAAACCTCAACGCGGTGCGCGGACTCATCGTCAGCGGCGACGCCTTCATCAACGGTGCCGAGGGGCTGGCGAAGATCCGCCACAGCTTCCCCCAGGCGATTGCCGTAGAGATGGAAGCGACCGCCATCGCCCACGTCTGCCATAACTTCAACGTGCCGTTCGTGGTGGTACGCGCCATCTCCGACGTTGCCGACCAGCAGTCCCACCTCAGCTTTGAGGAGTTCCTGGCGGTAGCCGCCCGCCAGTCCAGCCTGATGGTTGAAACGCTGGTGCAGAAGCTGGCCAATGGCTAAACCACGCTTCAGGGCGCTGGCCGCCCTGCTTTTCATTCTGCCGGCGTGGCTGGTCGCCGCGCCGCGCGTAATTTCCCTCTCCCCCGCCAACACCGAACTTGCCTTCGCGGCCGGGATCGTGCCGATCGCGGTCAGCAGCTATTCCGACTATCCGCCGCAGGCGCAGGACATTGAGCAGGTTTCCACCTGGCAGGGGATGAACCTGGAGCGCATCGTGGCGCTGAAACCGGATCTGGTTATCGCCTGGCGCGGCGGCAACGCCGAACGGCAGGTCAACCAGCTGAGCGCCCTGGGAATCAAAGTCATGTGGGTGGACGCCGTCAGCATTGAACAGATCGCCGATGCGCTGCGCCAGCTGGCCGCCTGGAGCCCGCAGCCGGAACGGGCCGAGGCCGCCGCTCAGTCGCTGCTGGACGACGCCGCCCGCCTGCGTGCCGAACGCGCCGGACGGCCGAAAAAGCGCGTCTTTTTGCAGTTTGGCGTCAATCCGCCCTTTACCAGCGCAAAAGGCACCATCCAGAACCAGATACTGGAGCTGTGCGGCGGTGAAAATATTTTTGCCGCCAGCCGGGTGCCCTGGCCGCAGGTCAGCCGCGAGCAGGTGCTGGCGCGCGCGCCTCAGGCCATCGTGGTAACGGGAAATTCTGACGAAATTCGCAAAATTAAACAATACTGGGGAAAACAGCTGGAAATTCCGGTTATTTCTCTTAACAGCGACTGGTTTGAACGGGCAAGCCCGCGTATTATCCTCGCCGCAAAACAGCTCTGCAGCGCGCTGGCACAGGCGGAATAGCGTCTGCCCCGTCAACGGGTTACGCAGGCTGCGGGGCGAGCCTTAAGGATGAGACGGACACAGGCCAACGTACATGTCGCCTGAAGTATGACGGGTATCCGTGGGGATTTAACAATGCTCGTTTATTGGCTGGATATTGTAGGCACGGCCGTATTTGCCATCTCCGGGGTTTTGCTGGCCGGAAAATTACGCATGGACCCGTTCGGGGTTCTTGTGCTGGGGGTGGTCACCGCCGTGGGCGGCGGCACCATTCGCGATATGGCGCTGGATAACGGCCCGGTCTTCTGGGTTAAAGATCCCACCGATCTGGTGGTGGCGATGGTCACCAGTATGTTCACTATTTTGCTGGTGCGTCAGCCCAGGCGGCTGCCGAAATGGATGCTGCCGGTGCTGGACGCCGTGGGGCTGGCGGTGTTTGTCGGCATCGGCGTCAACAAGGCGTTTATCGCCGGCACCGGCCCGCTGGTGGCGATCTGTATGGGAGTGATTACCGGCGTCGGCGGCGGCATTATTCGCGACGTGCTGGCGCGCGAGGTGCCGATGATTCTGCGTACCGAGATTTACGCCACCGCCTGCATTATCGGCGGGATCGTACACGCTACGACGCACTACAGCTTTGGGCTACCGTTGGAGAGCGCCAGTATGCTGGGAATGGGGGTAACGCTGATCATTCGGCTGGCCGCCATACGCTGGCGTCTGAAGCTACCGACGTTCGCCCTGGATGAGAGCGGGCGTTAAGGAAATACTGCCTGGCGGAACCCGCAGGTCCGCCAGGAATCCGCGCCCGCCGATCAGATACTGAAGGACGATCCGCACCCGCAGGTGCTTTTCGCGTTCGGGTTGGTCACAATAAAGCGGGACCCTTCCAGGCCTTCGGTATAGTCGACGGCACCGCCCACCAGGTACTGCAGGCTCATCGGATCAACCACCAGACCAACGCCCTGTTTCTCAATGGTCATATCACCTTCGTTGACCTGGTCATCAAAGGTGAAGCCATACTGGAAACCGCTGCAGCCGCCGCCGGTAATATAGACGCGCAGCTTCAGGTTCGGGTTATCTTCGTCAGCGATCAGGCTCTTTACTTTAGTGGCTGCGGCTTCGGTAAACTGCAGCGGCAGCGCTACGTCATCACTCATATTTTTGCTCCAAACGACATCGGCAATTGGGCAAATTCTGACCCAATAGTCGGGCCATTATCTAATACCCTGGTTATTCGTTCAAGTATTCTCGCCAGAGGCGTCCTGTCGCTTCGCCGCCTGCTCCGCATCCTGCTTTGCCAGCGTGCGCGCCAGGATGGTGGAGTATAGCGGTTTTCCGCCAAGAAACTGCGCCAATAGTGTCGCGCCGAGGCAGGTGATGATCATTGGCAAAATGAGCTGATAGTTGTCGGTCATCTCCAGCACCAGCACGATGCCGGTCAGCGGCGCGCGCACCGAGGCCGCCATCAGCGCCCCCATTCCGGCGATCGCAAAGGTTCCGGCCTCAAGATGATAGTGGGGGAAGGTGGCCGCCGCCGCCATCCCGAAGGCGGTGCCGAACAGGGTGCCCAGCGCCAGCATGGGCGCAAAAATTCCCCCCGGCGCGCCGGAGGAGAAGCACAGCAGCGTGGTGACAATACGGGTAATGAAAATAAACAGCAGCAGCCCGACGCTGTAGTTGCCCGCCGCGGCGATGGGGATCAGGTTAAAGCCGCCGCCCGCCGCCTCCGGGTCAATCAGCCCCAGGATCCCGCACAGGCCACCGATCGCTCCGCCCATCAGTACCCATTTTTTGATATTGCCGCCGTGAAAGCGCTGGAACATATCCTGGGTGCGCAGCACCAGATGGTTGAAAAGCGGCCCCACGCAGCCAAAAATCATGCCGAGGATCAGGTACAGCCACAGGGTATTGACCGGCGCATTGGAAAGCTTGCCGACCTCAATAATCGGTGCTTCACCGTTAAAAATACGAAACACGATGCTCGACATGATGACGCCGGTAAACACCGCTTTAATCGAGATCAGGCTGTAGCGAAACTGCGGACGCATCTCTTCAATAATAAACAGAATGCCCGCCAGCGGCGCGTTAAAGGCGGCAGAAAGCCCCGCCGCCGCGCCGGTCGCCAGCAGGGTATGCCGCGCCTCGGCGCTGCGCATACGAAAAATATCGAGCACCATCCGCCCGATGTTGCCGCCGATCTGCACGGTCGGGCCTTCGCGCCCCAGCACCATGCCCGCGCCGAGGGTGCCCATTCCGCCGATGAACTTTACCGGCAGCACGCGCCACCAGCGCACGGGCCGCAGCTCCTCAAGTGCCCCTTCAATTTCCGGAATCCCCGATCCTCCGGCCTCCGGCGCAAACCGACGCACCAGAAAATAGCCAACCATCGCCAGGAGGGCAGAGAGCACAAAGGCCAGCGGCCAGACCAGAAACGCGCTGTCGGCGGCCTGGACCAGCGCCCCGATGCGCAGATTCTGCACCCAGGTCACCGCCTTTTCGAACGCCACGCCGACGATGCCCGTTACAATGCCGACCACAGCGGCCATCAACAGGATCGCCAGCGGCGTTTTATCCCGTTCAAGAAGACGACGAATCAGCGCGCCGCGCCGTAAACGGACGACCTGTTGCGCTTCAAAGGAAGGAGAGTCTGTTTTCATCAGTTGATCGTTTAAGGAAATGACAAAATCCGGAAACGGCATTCTACTCGCCTTTTCCAGAAAATCTCCTGTAAATCGTGTTGTTTCAAATGATGTCCACTTTCCTTAGAATAGCGGCCATTCACTTTTTCCATCAATCAGGAACCCTCCATGAGCAAGTCTGAACACCTCTACAGCGCAGCGCGCGAGCTGATCCCCGGCGGCGTTAACTCCCCCGTACGCGCCTTTACCGGCGTCGGCGGCACGCCGCTGTTTATTGAAAAAGCGGACGGCGCGTATCTGTATGATGTCGACGGCAAGGCCTACGTTGACTACGTCGGCTCTTGGGGGCCGATGGTGCTGGGCCATAACCACCCGGCTATCCGCAACGCGGTGATTGAGGCGGCGGAGCGCGGCCTGAGCTTCGGCGCGCCCACCGAGATGGAGGTCAAAATGGCGGCGCTGGTGACCGAGCTGGTGCCCACTATGGATATGGTGCGCATGGTGAACTCCGGCACCGAGGCGACCATGAGCGCCATTCGCCTGGCCCGCGGCTTTACCGGCCGCGATAAGATCGTCAAATTCGAAGGCTGCTACCACGGCCACGCCGACTGCCTGCTGGTTAAGGCCGGCTCCGGCGCGCTGACCCTCGGTCAGCCCAATTCTCCGGGCGTACCGGCGGATTTCGCGAAGCATACCCTGACCTGCACCTATAACGATCTGGCCTCGGTGCGCGCGGCGTTTGAACAGTTCCCCCAGGAGATCGCCTGCATTATCGTGGAGCCGGTCGCGGGCAATATGAACTGCATCCCACCGCTGCCGGAATTCCTGCCGGGCCTGCGCGCCCTGTGCGACGAGTTCGGCGCGCTGTTGATTATCGACGAAGTGATGACCGGCTTCCGGGTGGCGCTGGCCGGCGCGCAGGACTACTACGGCGTGACGCCGGATCTGACCTGCCTGGGCAAAATTATCGGCGGCGGGATGCCGGTAGGCGCTTTTGGCGGCCGTCGCGAGGTGATGGACGCGCTGGCCCCCACCGGGCCGGTTTACCAGGCGGGAACGCTCTCCGGCAACCCCATCGCCATGGCGGCGGGCTTCGCCTGCCTGAACGAGGTGGCCCGACCGGGGATTCATCAGACGCTGGACGCGCTGACCACCCGCCTGGCGGAAGGTCTGCGGGAGGCGGCGAAGGCGACGGGGATTCCGCTGGTGGTAAACCACGTCGGCGGTATGTTCGGCATCTTCTTCACCGACGCGCCGTCGGTCACCTGCTACCAGGATGTGATGGCCTGCGACGTGGAGCGCTTTAAGCGCTTCTTCCATCTGATGTTGGCGGAGGGCGTCTATCTGGCACCGTCGGCCTTTGAGGCGGGCTTTATGTCCGTGGCACACAGCATGGACGATATCAATAACACCATCGACGCCGCGCGCCGGGTGTTTGCCTCGCTGTGATTCTGACGCCTCGCCCGGCGGGCGAGGCGTTTACGCTAGCGGCTCTGCCTGCGCAGCAGCCAGACAAAGTACGGCGCGCCGATAAACGTGGCGAGCAGCCCCGCCGGGATCTGATAGGGGAACAGCACCATTCTGCCGCACCAGTCGGCAAAGACCAGCAGCATTCCTCCCACCAGCGCCGAGATCGCCAGATGCGGCATCGCGCGACGAAAACCCAGCATCCGCGCAATATGCGGTGCCATCAGCCCGACAAAGCTCAGCGGTCCGATAGACAGCGTGGCGGTCGCCGTCAGGGAAGCCGCCAGCAGCAGCAGGCCAACCCGCGCCGGCGTCAGCGCGATACCCACCGACCTGGCGGTATCGCCGCCCAGCGGCAGGACGATCAGCCAGCGGCGGCACAGGGGGATGAGCGCCAGCAAAATAAGCATCACTATTCCGGTACGCACCACCTGCCCACCCGAGGCGTTCCAGGTGGAGCCGGAGATCCAGGTGAGCACCGAGGCCATTCGCGGATCGCCACTCGCCTGCAGCATCATCAGCAGCATAGTGAAGGCGGTACTGAGCGCGATCCCCGCCAGCAGCATACGCTGGGGGGAGAAGCCGCCGCGCCCGGCGGCAATCATCACAATCAGCAGCGCCGCCCCCGCCCCAAGGCTGCCGGCGGGCAGCAGCCAGACGAAAGCGTTTTCCGGCACCAGAAACAGCATCAGCACGACGCCAAACGCCGCGCCGGAGCTGATCCCCAGTACTTCCGGACTGGCCATCGGGTTACCGGTCAGGCGCTGAATAATGCATCCCGCCGCCGCCAGCATCACCCCGGCGATCAGCGCCGCCGCAACGCGCGGCCAGCGCCACGGCAGCAGATCGTCCAGCCGCGCTCCGCTCGCCCAGCTCCAGCCCTGGGCGTCGCGCCCGAAAGAGAGCGCCACAAGGGCGACAATCAGCAGCAGCGCGCCTCCCGCGAGGGCATAGCCAACCACGTGGCGACGCTCCGCCGCAACCCGATCGCTCGCGCTCATGTCCGGCGCGCTGATGCTCTTAAGGCGCGGCAGCAGCCACAGCAGCAGCGGCGCGCCCACCAGCGCCGTGACGGAACCGGTGGAGACTTCCATCCATACCCGGCTCAGCCAGAGAACGATCTGATCGGAGAGCCAGAGGATCAATGCGCCGATGGGCGGTGCCAGCGCCAGCCGCGCCAGCAGACGCCGGGCACCGAGCATTTTCGCCAGCAGCGGCGCAAACAGGCCGATAAAGCCGATAATGCCCACCGCGTTGACCAGCAGCGCGCTGAGGGCTATCGCCAGCGTCAGCGCCACCAGCCTCGCCGTCGACAGCGCCAGCCCGAGGTTGCGCGCCACGCCGTCGTCCAGCCCCATCAGGGTCAGCGGGCGCAGCAGCAGCAGGGTCAGCAGCCCCCCGCCGAGCAGCTGCGGCCACAGCTGCTGGACGCCGCGCCAGTCGGTCTGGGTCAGCGTACCGGTGCTCCACAGAAACAGGCTCTGCAGCTGCTCGTGGTGAAAGAGCACCATCAGCTGGTTAATCGCCCCACAGTACAGGCTGACCACCAGGCCGGCGAGGATCAGGGTGACCGGCGACAGGCGTTTCCCCCAGGCGACGCCGAACACCAGCGCGCCCACAAGACAGGCCCCGGCCAGCGCCGCGTACTGTGCGGTCAGCGCCCCCGGCAGCGCCCACAGGGCGGCGACGGCGATGCCCAGCTGCGCGCCGGTGGCGACGCCGAGCGTGGCCGGCTCCGCCAGTGGGTTGCGCAGCACCTGCTGAAACAGCACGCCAACCAGCCCCAGCCCGGCACCAACCAGCAGGGAGATCGCCAGACGCGGCAGCAGGCTGAAGTGAAAAATCATCTGCTCGATCGCGTTAACGTCCGGCGACCGGATGGCCTGCAACCACTGGCCGCGCGGCAGCGCGACGGAAAGGTTAGCCCAGCTCAGCCAGGCGGCGGCGATGAACAGCAGCGCCAGCAGACAGGCCGGGAACAGCGTCGTCCGTTTACTCACGCCCGGCCTCCCAGCGCATTGTCCAGGATGCGCACAAAGCGCATGGCTGACAGCGTCGCGCCGTAGAACCAGACGGCGGGCGCGCGCTGAAAACGACCGGCGCGGATGAACGGCATGGCCTGCCACAGCGGCGTCGCCATCAGCGTTTCCATCTCTTTACCGTTGCCGTGATCGAAGCACAGCACGTCAACGTCGCGCCAGGACGCCAGCCGGTCAATACCGACAATGCTGCTGCCCCAGAAGTTAGTTTCCCCCTGCCAGGCGTTGGGAATACCGAACGCATCCAGCACCTCCTGAAACAGGCAGTTCGGGCCGAAGACCAGCATATGGCGCGCGTCGACCTGGGTCATCATGAGCAGAGGCCGCGCCCCGCGCCGCGCAAAGCGCGGCTTCATGCGCTCGATAAAGCGCTCATATTCCGCCAGGTGGTGGCGCGCCGCCGGTTCGAGATTCAGCAGCTGCGCCAGCTCCAGCAGCGACCGCCGCGCCACCGCCAGCGGATTTTTACCGTCGCTGAAGTTAACGCCGCGTCCCGGCGCGATGCGCAACAGCTTTTCCGGCGCGGGGCCGTAGCCCGCCGACCAGACCATAAACGACGGCCGCATATCCGCCAGCAGCTCCAGGTTCGGCTCGGTGCGCAGCCCGACGTCGATAGTCGATGCCGGCAGCGGCGGCTCGCTGACCCATATCCGGTAGTTGGGCAGGTCCGCCACGCCGCAGGGGATAACGCCGAGCGCCAGCAGCAGCTCCACCGGCAGCCACTCCAGCGCCACGATGCGCTGCGGATCGATCGCCGCCGCGCGCGCCTGGCCCGGCCGCCAGAGCAGCGGGGAAAGCGCCATCGCCGTCAGCAGACGGCGACGGGTAACAGAAAATAAAGCAAAATTATGCATTACAGAACAAAGCTCACGGGTGCAGCGCCGGCCGGGTGTGGCAGAATGCCCATCGGAATGCCGTAAATGGTCGCCAGCGTTTCGCTGCGCATCAGCTCGTCGGGCGTCCCCTGGGCGATGGCTTCACCGCCGCGCAGCGCCACCAGGTAATCGCAGTAGCGGGCGGCCATATTGATATCGTGCAGCACGGCGACCACCGTCAGGCCGCGCTGCTGGCTCAGGCGGTGCACCAGCGCCAGCACGTCCACCTGGTGGGCGATATCCAGCGCCGAGGTCGGTTCATCCAGCAGCAGGCAGCGGCTGTCCTGCGCCACCAACATCGCAATCCACGCCCGCTGGCGCTCGCCGCCGGAGAGGCTGTCGACCAGACGGTTCGCCAGCGGCCCGAGGCCCACCAGCGCGATGGCCTCCTCCACCTTTTCCCGATCGGCGACGCCGAAGCGCCCCAGCGCCCCGTGCCACGGATAGCGGCCAATGGCCACCAGCTCGCGCACCGTCATCCCTTCCGCCGGCGGCAGCTGCTGCGGCAGATAGGCCACCCGGCGGGCAAACGCCCTGCTGCTCCAGCTTTCCAGCGGCCGTTCGTCAAGCAGAATAGCGCCTTCCGACGGCGGCTGATGGCGACCAAGCATTTTCAGCAACGTGGATTTTCCGGAGCCGTTATGGCCGATAAGGCCGGTCACTTTGCCCATCGGGAACGTTAAGGTAAGCGGGTACAGCAGCGTGCGGGTCGGCACGCGAAAGGAGACATTACGCAGCGTGAAGGTGGTGTCAGGTTGGAGAGAGTGTTCCTGCATAGCGGCCAACTTGTAAAGCGGGCGCGGCAAGCCGCGCCCAAAGAAAAATTAGAAACGGAAGGTGGCGGTTGCAACAACCTGACGCTCCGCGCCCCAGAAGCAGCCGTAGGTGTTGAAGCAGCTGGCAACGTACTCACGATCGAACAGGTTGTTGACGTGAAGCGCCACGTTAGAGCCTGCCATACCAAAGCGCGCCAGGTCATAACGCACCAGGGCATCCACCACGGTATAGCTGCCCACTTTAAACGAGTTCGCCGGATCGCCATAGCTGGAGCCGGAGTAACGTCCACCCGCCCCCAGCGTCAGGCCAGAGAGCGCACCGTTAAAGATGGTGTAGTCACCCCACAGGGAGGCCATATGTTTTGGCACCTGCGCCGGCGTGTTGCCTTTGTAGGTGGTATCGGTGGTATATTCCGCATCGGTCCAGGTATACGACCCCACCACGTTAACGCTGGCCGACAGCGCGGCTTTCGCTTCAATTTCCACACCGCGCGAGCGAATTTCGCCGCCTTCAATTGAGAAGAAGGAGCCTGGCGTTGGGTCAGACATCAGGTTGTTGGATTTGGTCAGCTGATAGACCGCGCCGGTAATAACGATCGGACGATCGTTCGGCACATACTTCACGCCCGCTTCGTACTGCTTACCTTTTGACGGTGCAAAAATATTACCGCTCGCCCCGGTCTGGGAAGCCGGTTCAAACGACTCGCTGTAGCTAAAGTATGGGGTTACGCCGTTATCAAACAGATAGTTAACCCCACCACGCCAGGTAAACTGGTTGTCATCACGCGAGTCGGTAATGCCAGACACACGATTCAGGGAGTCCTGTTTCGCCCAGTCGTAACGACCGCCGAGGGTTACCAGCACCTTATCCCACTGCATCTGATCCTGCACGTACAGGCCGGTTTGTTTCTGCTTATTCAGAATACGGTAAGCCCCTGAAGGTTCAGGGTGCGCGCCGAAGTCGAAATCGCCGCGGTCGAGGTTATAGATATCAGACGGCGTAACGGAACCCGCATAGCCGAACCAGGAGTCGATATCGTTACGCATCCGCATAAAGTCAACGCCGGTCAGCAGAGTGTGATCGACAGAACCCGTGGCAAACTTGCTTTGCAGTTGGGTATCCACCGCGAAGTTTTCCAGCTTCTCGTTATCAATAACGTACTGGCGGGTCAGCGTGTGGCCCCACTGTGACTGGGGAACGCTGGCGCACGGGCTGGTCGCAGGATCGCTCGAATACATCGGATCCGAGCACATGCCGTAACCGTAGACGCTGTTCTGCGCAACTTTGTTCTGCGCATAACGCAGATTCTGACGCACGGTGAAGGTGTCGTTAAACTCGTGGTCAAAGCTATAGCCCACCATCTTCTCATTACGGGAATAGGTGTTGTTGTTTGCCCCTTCGTTGAAGTCCGTCGGCAGGCGTTTGCCGTTCGGCAATTTAGACACTGTCCCCTCTTTCGGCAACCAGCCGTAGTAGCCAGTTTCCGGTTCGTTCTGGAAGTACGAGAAGAAGGTGAAGTTGGTTTTATCATCCGGACGCCAGCTGAAAGAGGGCGCGATGGCGTAACGCTGCTCTTCCGCGCCCTGCTGTTGAGCATTGGCCGAACGGGCGAGGCCGGTTAAGCGGTAAGCGTAAACGCCATCGTCGTCCAGCGCGTCGCTAAAGTCAAAACCGGTCTGGAACAGACTGTTAGTACCCATTTTAAACTGGACTTCCTTCAGCGGTTCGCTCAGCGGGCGCTTGCTGACCATGTTCAGCAGGCCACCGGGGTTACTTTTTCCGTAAAGCACAGAAACCGGACCGCGCATCACCTCCGCACGCTCCAGCATATAGGGGTCGATCACCGCATCGTTATAGAAGTTGCCCTGCATTTTCAGGCCGTTCAGATAGTTATTCTGGCTCTGGCCGTCGGCAGCGAAACCGCGGATGATCAGGTAGTCATAAGTATTATGACGCGCCGCGGGTTCCCACCGCAACGCCAGGAGTGTAGCTGAGCGCCTCTTTTACCGACTTCGGCTGATGCAGCGCCATCTCTTCAGCTGTGACCACAGAGATAGACTGCGGCACCTTCTCAATCGGGGTATCGGTTTTGGTTGCCGTGGCGGAGTGTCTTGCCGCGATGGTGGCGGCCGGCCCCCAGGCGCTTTCCTGAGCGGCGGGCGCGGCGGTAACGGTGAGGGTCTCTTCTTTCGGTTGAACCGCCGCCTGTGCATAGACAGACATGCCGCTAACCGCTGTGGCTACGACGACTGCGATTTTGCGCAGCGAGCGAGTTGGCTGAGCAGTTTGGAAACGCGCCATTGGTGTATCTCTGATGAAAAGTGAATGATAACGTAAACGAGAATTATTATAATCGCAGGATAATATTCGAAGTGAACGGCGATTAGCAAGCGGTACGCGCCATCAGACAGGCTAATGGGTTAACAAAACGCCACATAAAGAGTATGGATTACTATATCAGGCTGCTGCATTGTTTGCCGCAGGAGGGAAAAGCACGCAAACCCGCCGAAGCGGGTTTGCGCAGCGAGCGAGTTGGCTGAGCAGTTTGGAAACGCGCCATTGGTGTATCTCTGATGAAAAGTGAATGATAACGTAAACGAGAATTATTATAATCGCAGGATAATATTCGAAGTGAACGGCGATTAGCAAGCGGTACGCGCCATCAGACAGGCTAATGGGTTAACAAAACGCCACATAAAGAGTATGGATTACTATATCAGGCTGCTGCATTGTTTGCCGCAGGAGGGAAAAGCACGCAAACCCGCCGAAGCGGGTTTGCGCTGTCCGACGGTCAGTTACCGCCAAACATCTCTTTGATCCAGCCGGCCACGCCGTCACCGTCCTTTTGCTCCTGGGCCGGCTGCTGCTGCGGCTGAGAGGAGTGATCGAACGGATTGCCCGACGGCTGCTGCTGCATTTCGTTCTGCTGGCACAGCGCGTTGGCATCGCTGGTCCAGACGGGCAGCGAGCGCACCCCACCGCCACAGACGAAACCGCCGTCGTAATCCACGCCAATATCGGTCACATCCTCCGGCGGCGTCAGGGTCAGCGGGGCTGGCGTCTGGTTTGCCAGATAGCGCTGATAAATCGACATCGCCCCGCTCGCCCCGTACAGCTTCGTCGGCTGGTTGTTGTCGCGCCCCACCCAGGTGATGGTCACCTGACCGCCGTCAATACCGGCAAACCAGGTATCGACGTTGTTATTGGTGGTCCCGGTTTTCCCCGCCAGATGCAGGCCCGGATACTTCGCCCCCAGCTGGCGGCCGGTGCCGCGCTGTATTACCTGCTGCATGGTCCACAGCGTCATGTATGCCGCCTGGGCGGGCACGGCGCGCTCGGCCTGCGGGAAGCTCTGATACAGCACCGTGCCATCTTCAGCGATGACCGAACGCAGCGCCGAAAGCGTCGCGCGGTTGCCGCCGCTGGCAAGGGTCTGGAACGCCTGTGCCACCTCAAGCGGCGTCAGGTTCAGCGCCCCCAGCAGCATCGCCGGAACCGGATTCAGCCGCTCCTTCGGCACCCCCAGCTTAACCCAGGTATCGGTTACGGCGGGCAGCCCCAGCGCCATCCCCAGGTTCACCGTCGGCACGTTCATCGAGCGCGTCAGAGCATCCACCAGCATCACCCTGCCGCTCTCGCTGTAGCGGCGGTCGTCATTCTGCGGCGACCACACCTTGCCGTTTGGCTGGCGCAGCGCGATGGGCGCGTCGGCAATCCAGGTGTTCAGACGATACAGCTTTGGCTGGCTCAGGGCGGTCAGGTAGGTGGCCGGCTTCGCCAGCGAACCGATGGACCGGCGCGCCTGCATGGCGCGATTGTAGCCGGCGAACTGAGGCTCCGCCCCGCCGACCATCGCCCGCACTTCGCCGCTGAAGCGGTCGACCACCACCATTGCGGTTTCAAGATCGCTCAGCTTGCGCTGCTTTTTCAGCGCCGGGATCCCCTCCACGGCCGCTTTTTCCGCCGCGTCCTGGGCCACGGGATCAAAGGTGGTGAAGATCTTCACGCCGGAGAGATCTTTCACCTTATCGCCCAGCTTCGTCTGCAGCTCCTGGCGCACCATCTGCATAAAGGCCGGCTGCGGGGAGATCACCCCACCGCGCGGCTGAACGCCCAGCGGACGAGCGCTCAGCATGTCGTAAAGCTCCTGATCTATCACCTTCTGCTGCTGCAGCAGACGCAGCACCAGGTTACGGCGCTCCAGCGCCAGCTTCGGGTTACGCCACGGGTTGTAGTAAGAGGCCCCCTTCACCATGCCCACCAGCAGCGCCTGCTGGTCAAGGCTCAGCTCCTCCACCGGACGACCGAAGTAGTACAGGCTCGCCAGCGGAAAGCCGCGGATCTCGTTATCGCCGCTCTGCCCGAGGTAGACCTCGTTCATATACAGCTCAAGAATGCGGTCTTTGCTGTAGCGGGCGTCCATAATCAGCGCCATATAGGCTTCGTTCGCCTTACGCCAGTAGGAGCGCTCGCTGGAGAGGAACAGGTTTTTTACCAGCTGCTGGGTCAGCGTACTCGCTCCCTGCACCGTTCGCCCGGCGGTCAGGTTCGCCAGCACCGCGCGGCCGATGGAATACAGGCTGATGCCGTCATGCTCGTAGAAGTGGCGATCTTCGGTCGCCAGCAGCGTATCCACCAGCAGATCCGGAAAGCCGCTGCGCGGCACGAACAGGCGCTGCTCGCCGTTCGGCGAAGAGATCATGGTAATCAGCCGCGGATCGAGGCGGAAAAAACCGAACTGGCGGTTATTCTCCAGGTTGACGATGGTCTCCAGATGTCCGCTGGCGAAGGTCAAACGCGCGCGTACCTGCCCCTCTTTACTGTCCGGGAAATCAAACGGACGGCGGATCATCTCAATGCTGTTCGCCTGAACGGTAAACTCGCCGGGGCGGGTCATTTTCGTTACCCGACGATACTGCGTCGCCTCCAGCAGCCTGATCATCTCATTTTTGCTGACCGACATCTCTGGTTCGAGGTTGACCATGCGGCCATAAACGGCCGCCGGCAGCTGCCAGACCTTGCCGTCAATACGGCTGCGGATCTTTTGATCCAGATACACGCCGTAGATGGCGAACAGCACCACAAATACAATCAACAGCTTCAGCAGCAGCCACAGCCAGCCGCGCTTGCCGCGAGGCTTGCGCCCCTTGCCTTTCCCTTTACGCGGCATTGGCTTTTCATCCTCATAGTCATCGTCATAATCGTCGTCATACTCATCGTCTTTGAGGCGACGACGGCTCACCTTTTGTTTCGCCGGACGCGAGGGTCTCCCTTTACGTCCGATTGGCTCGCGGTCATTCCCGGCCATGCTTTTTCTCCGCAACGTTCAGGCGCAATGGCCCGATTTTCTGTGCTTCCGTCAGAAAACAGAAGAAGAACTCTCTCAAAATAAACAGCAAGGCTTTCTTATTAAGAAAGCCTGCGTTTGCGCCCTCTTCCCAGGGAGAGGGCCGGGGTGAGGGCATCGGGCCGCACTCACCTTTTACGAATATTTCTTCGTCCGCCGCGTCGGGGCGCTAGTTGCCGGATCGTCCGGCCAGAGGTGTTTGGGGTAGCGTCCCTTCATCTCTTTTTGCACTTCACGGTAGGCCCCCTGCCAGAAGGCGCTTAAGTCCCGGGTGATCTGCAGCGGCCGCTGCGCCGGCGACAGCAGCTCCAGCACCAGCGGCACCCGCCCCTGGGCGATGGTTGGGGTCGTCGCCTCGCCAAACATCTCCTGCATTCTGACCGCCAGCGCGGGCGGATTATCTTCATGATAGCGGATAGCTATCCGGCTGCCCGTCGGCACAGTGTAATGCGAGGGCAGCGCACTATCCAGCCGTTGTAGCACCGGCCACGCCATGAGTCCGCGCAGCGCCTGGCCCACATCCAGCGTCTTCAGGTCGCGCAGCGAACGCACGCCGGCCATATGCGGCAGCAGCCAGCTTTCCAGGGTCGCCAGCAGGGTCGGCTCATCCGCCGCGGGCCACGCATACTCCGGCAGCCACTTCGCCGCGCACTGCAGCCGTAGACGCAGCTGCTGCGCGTCGGGCGTCCAGTTCAGCACGCTTAAGCCCTTGTCGCGGATCCCGTTGAGGATCGCCTGCTGCAGCTCCGCCTCCGAAGGCTTCGCCAGCGGCTGAACTTTTATCGTCAGCTCCCCGATGCGCAGCCTGCGCCACGCCTTCAGGGTGCCCTGCGCGTCGTCCCATTCGACGGTGTCCGACTGCTGCAGAAGCTGCGGGCAGCGCTGCGTTAACGCCTCGATATCCAGCGGCAGCGCCAGCAGTATGCGCGCGTCCGGCGAGGCGCTCCCCTGCAGCAGCAGCGGGGCGATGAGCCACTCGTGGCGGCCCAGCGCGTCGTCGGCGTCCAGCGCCGCCCCCATGCCGTTCGCCAGCTGATAGCGCCCGGTCAGGCCGCGACGGCGGGCGATACGGTCGGCAAAGCCGCGGGCAAGCAGAGGGGCGATAAGCTGGCCGTCAGCCTCGCCGCCCCGCACGCCGAGCCGCCTGAGCAGCTGCTGGCTGCGCTGCCGCCAGGCGGGATGAGCGCGTGAAAACGCCGCCCCGAGATCGGCGCTGCCCGAGCGCGGCGGCTCTTCCAGAATGGCCGCCAGCCTCGCGGCGGTGGTCGCTTCGTCGCCGCTGCGGGCGTCGACCAGCATTGCCGCCAGCCGGGGATCGCTGCCCAGCGCCGCCATCTTCCGCCCCGTCGCGCTCAGGCGATCGCCCTCCAGCGCGCCCAGCATCGCCAGCAGCCGCCCGGCGGCCTGCAGGTTGACCGCCGGCGGCGCGTCCAGCCAGGTAAGCTGCGCCGGATCGCGACATCCCCACTGCAGCAGCTCCATCAGCAGGCCCGAGAGATCGCTCTGCAGGATCTCCGGCTCGCTCTGGGCCGCGGCGCGCTCCGCCTGCTCTTTCGCCAACAGGTGCAGACAGATGCCCGGTTCCAGACGCCCGGCGCGTCCGGCCCGCTGGGTCATGGAGGCCTGGCTGACGCGCTGGGTTATCAGCCGGGTCAGGCCGGTACGCGCGTCAAAGCGCGCCACGCGCTCCTGGGCGCAGTCCACCACCAGCCGGATACCTTCAATGGTCAGGCTGGTTTCGGCAATGTTAGTCGCCAGCACCACTTTGCGCCTGCCCGGCGGCGGCGCAAGGATCGCCCTGCGCTGATCGTTCAGCGCCAGCGCGCCGTACAGCGGGCAGAGCAGCACGTCGTCGCCGACCCGCTCGCTAAGTTTTTCCTGCACGCGCTGAATCTCTCCGACGCCGGGCAGAAACAGCAGCAGCGAGCCGCGCTCATGGCGCAGCAGCTCCGCCACCGCCGCCGCAACGCCCTCCTCAAAGCGGCCGTGCGCCGGAAGCGGCTGGTAACGGCGCTCAACGGGAAACGCCCGCCCTTCGGAGACAATTACCGGCGCGTCGGGCAGCCGCTGCGCAAGGCGCTCGTTATCCAGGGTCGCGGACATAATCAGCAGCTTCAGGTCATCGCGCAGCCCCTGCTGCACGTCCAGCAGCAGCGCCAGCGCCAGATCCGCCTGCAGGCTGCGCTCGTGAAATTCATCGAGGATCACCAGCCCCACGCCGCTCAGCTCCGGATCGCGCTGGAGCGTGCGGGTGAGCACCCCTTCGGTTACCACTTCCAGCCGGGTTTGCGGCCCGACGCAGCTCTGCGCCCGCATCCGGTAGCCCACCGTCTCGCCGGGCGCTTCCCCCAGCAGCTCCGCCAGCCGCTGCGCCACGCTGCGCGCCGCCAGCCGACGCGGCTCCAGCAGGAGGATCTTACCGTTGATGCCCGGATGCGCCAGCAGCTGCAGCGGCAGCCAGGTTGACTTTCCGGCCCCGGTGGGGGCGCTCAGCAGCACCTGCGGCGCGGCGTCAAGGGCGGCGAGCAGGTCAGACAGTACGGCGGATACGGGCAACGACGTCACAAATGGCTCCAGAGGGTTAACATTCTTCGCGCTGCATTGTAGCATCGTATCGCCCGTCCTCCGTAACTGCGCAATGTATCGTCCCGGACGAAGTCAGTCCCGGCGGGCATCGGAGCCGCCGGACCGGCCCCCGGAGCAACCGCCAGCCACGTTAATCATCCATTAAGGAGCGCCGCCCTATGCCTTCTGAGCCTCAACGGCTGTTCTTCGCGCTGGCGCTGCCGGACGCCACTCGTGAAGAAATTATCCGCTGGCGGGCCGAATGCTTTCCGCCAGAGGCCGGGCGTCCCGTCGCCGCCGACAATCTGCACCTGACCCTGGCCTTTCTGGGGGAGGTAAGCGCGGAAAAACGCCGGGCCCTTACCCAACTTGCCGGGCGTATTCGCCAGCCCGGATTTACCCTCCGGCTGGACGACGCGGGCCAGTGGCCGCGCTCGGGCATCGTCTGGCTTGGCCCGCGCCGGTCGCCGCGCGGGCTGCTGCAGCTGGCCGATATGCTGCGCGCTCAGGCGGCGCGCAGCGGCTGTTATCAAAGCCCGCGGCCCTTTCATCCGCATATTACGCTGCTGCGCGACGTCGGGCAGGCGCTGGCGATTCCCCCTCCCGGCTTCAGCTGGTCGTTTCCGGTCCGCGAATTCGCCCTCTACGCTTCGGCGTTCAGCCGGGGACGAACCCGCTACACCCAGCTGCAGCGCTGGACGCTTACCGAATAGTTAAGGAGATCAGATGCAGTTTTCTCCCCCCCTTCAGCGCGCCGTTCTCGTCCGCCGCTATAAGCGGTTCCTGGCCGATGTGCTGACCCCGAACGGCGATGAGTTAACGCTGCACTGCCCGAACACCGGGGCCATGACCGGCTGCGCCACGCCGGGCGA
Organism: Intestinirhabdus alba; assembly: GCF_009711095.1. Classification (GTDB taxonomy): domain Bacteria; phylum Pseudomonadota; class Gammaproteobacteria; order Enterobacterales; family Enterobacteriaceae; genus Intestinirhabdus; species Intestinirhabdus alba. The sequence continues at coordinate 203,461 of NZ_WMJZ01000002.1, read as the reverse complement.
TACCGTCTTCTATTCCACGTCGGAAAACGGCAGGCGCAAATATCCGCACACCTGGGAGCTTACCCTGACCCAGGGCGGCGCGCTGATCTGCGTGAACACCCTGTGGGCCAACAGGCTGACCCGGGAGGCGATCCTGAGCGGGCTAATCCCAGAACTTTCTGGCTACACCTCTTTGAAAAGCGAAGTAAAGTATGGCGCGGAACGCAGCCGTATTGATTTTATGCTGCAGGCAGAGTTGCAACCCGACTGCTATATTGAAGTGAAATCGGTTACCCTGGCGGAAAAGGAGCAGGGCTATTTCCCTGACGCCGTTACCGAACGGGGCCAGAAGCATCTGCGGGAACTGATGAGCGTCGCGGCGGGCGGCGAACGGGCGGTGCTCCTGTTCGCGGTGCTGCACTCGGCTATCGGGCGATTTTCACCCGCCCGTCATATTGACGTCAGGTATGCGCAGCTCTTGTATGAAGCGCAGCAGAAGGGGGTGGAAATTCTGGCCTATAAAGCGGAACTTTCCACCGCAGGTATGACTCTTAAGGAACCCTTACCCATTACGCTGTAATGGCAAAAACAGCGGGTTAGTTTATAGGCAGATCGCGTGCGCAAATACGCTTTTCTTCACAGGGTTGTCAAGGCTTGTATAGAGTTAATTGCTATCCTGAAAAGCATCTGCTATTTATAGCGACCTGATTTTCCCCCGACCATGGGGATCGATAGTGCGTGTTAAGGAGAAGCAACATGCAAGAAGGGCAAAACCGTAAAACATCGTCCCTGAGTATTCTCGCCATCGCTGGGGTGGAGCCGTACCAGGAGAAACCGGGCGAAGAGTACATGAACGAAGCCCAGCTGGCGCACTTCAGGCGTATTCTTGAAGCATGGCGCAATCAACTCAGGGATGAGGTCGATCGCACCGTTACACATATGCAGGACGAAGCGGCTAACTTTCCCGATCCGGTTGACCGCGCCGCGCAGGAAGAGGAGTTCAGCCTTGAGCTACGCAACCGTGACCGCGAGCGCAAGCTGATCAAAAAGATTGAGAAAACGCTGAAGAAGGTTGAAGACGAAGATTTCGGCTACTGCGAATCCTGCGGTGTGGAAATCGGCATTCGTCGCCTGGAAGCGCGCCCAACCGCCGATCTGTGCATCGACTGCAAAACGCTGGCGGAAATTCGCGAAAAACAGATGGCCGGTTAAGCCGACCATTCTACCACCTTTACCCCAGGCGGGAGCTTCTCCCGCCTTATTCTTTACTATCCGCAGAATGACTCACTCACGCTATACTGGCCGCTTCGCCCCTTCGCCTTCCGGCGAGCTGCATTTCGGCTCCCTGATCGCCGCCCTCGGCAGCTACCTGCAGGCGCGCGCCCATCGCGGCATCTGGCGCGTCCGTATTGAAGATATCGATCCGCCTCGTGAAGTTCCCGGTGCCGCAGACGCCATTCTGCGCCAGCTGGAACATTACGGCCTGCACTGGGACGGCGAGGTTCTGTGGCAATCCCAGCGCCATGAGGCCTACCGCGAGGCGCTCGCCTGGCTCCACGAGCGGGGGTTGAGCTATTACTGCACCTGCTCCCGCGCCCGCGTTCAGCGCGTCGGCGGCCTTTACGACGGCCGCTGCCGCGACCGGCATAACGGGCCGGAGCAGGCCGCGATGCGTCTTTATCAGCGCCAGCCGGTGCTGCGGTTCACCGATCGACTGCGCGGCGACGTTCAGGCCGACCCGCGGCTGGCGCGGGAAGATTTTATTATCCATCGCCGGGACGGGCTGTTTGCCTATAACCTGGCGGTGGTGGTGGACGACCGCTTCCAGGGAGTCAGCGAGATTGTCCGCGGCGCGGATCTTATTGAACCGACCGTGCGGCAAATCTCGCTTTATCAGCAGTTTGGCTGGCCCGCCCCCGACTACGTGCACCTGCCGCTGGCGCTTAACGCCCAGGGAGCCAAGCTCTCCAAACAGAACCATGCTCCCGCGCTGCCCTCCGGCGATCCGCGCCCGGTGCTGGCGGAGGCGCTGCGCTTTCTCGGCCAGCGCTGCCCCGACGACTGGCGCGAAATTTCGCTGGAGGCGCTGCTGCGGCAGGCGGTCGATAACTGGACGCTGACGGCGGTGCCCAGGAGCGGCGCTGTAAATTCAGCGTTCTCAAATGCGCCAGGCTGAGCTATGATTAGCCGCTATTTTTTATTCGCTGTCTTTCGTATGCTGCGGCATCGCCTTCGCCTGTTCGCTTCAGGCACGGAAGTACACCGGTTTTCCACAGGGCCGGTCGCCAATACGAAGCTATCGAGAAACGTTGATCCTGAATGGATGTTTGACACTACCGAGGTGCCCTATTTTTACCCGAGTCGCTAATTTTTGCCGCAAGGTGCTAAGCCGCGAGGGGAGCGAGGCCGAAGCCGTCGCCGCCCGTCCGCATATGACGGTAATCCCGCGTGAGCAGCACGCTATTTCCCGCAAAGATATCAGTGAAAATGCCCTGAAGGTAATGTACAGGCTCAATAAAGCGGGATACGAAGCCTGGCTGGTGGGCGGTGGAGTACGCGATCTGCTGCTCGGCAAGAAGCCGAAAGATTTTGACGTCACCACTAACGCCACGCCGGATCAGGTGCGCAAGCTGTTCCGTAACTGCCGCCTGGTGGGCCGCCGTTTCCGCCTCGCCCACATTATGTTTGGCCCGGAAATTATCGAAGTTGCCACCTTTCGCGGCCACCATGAAGGCAGCGAGAGCGATCGCACCACCTCCCAGCGCGGCCAGAACGGTATGCTGTTGCGCGACAATATTTTCGGCTCCATTGAAGAAGACGCCCAGCGTCGCGACTTCACCATCAACAGCCTTTATTACAGCGTCGCCGATTTTACGGTACGCGACTACGTCGGCGGGATGAAAGATCTGCAGGAGGGGGTGATCCGCCTGATCGGCGATCCGGAAACCCGCTATCGCGAAGATCCGGTACGAATGCTGCGCGCCGTGCGCTTCGCCGCGAAGCTGGAGATGCGCATCAGCCCGGAGACCGCCGAGCCGATCCCGCGGCTGGCGACCCTGCTTAAGGACATTCCGCCCGCGCGCCTGTTTGAAGAAGCCCTGAAACTGCTGCAGGCGGGCTACGGCTACGAAACCTACCGCAAACTGCGCGAGCACAGCCTGTTTCAGCCGCTGTTTCCCACCATCACCCGCTATTTTACCGAAAACGGCGACAGCCCGATGGAGCATATTATCGCGCTGGTGCTGAAGAACACCGACAAGCGCATTCATAACGATATGCGCGTCAATCCGGCGTTCCTGTTTGCCGCAATGTTCTGGTATCCGCTGATGGAAACGGCGCAGAAAATCGCCCAGGAGAGCGGTCTGACCTGGCACGACGCCTTCGCGCTGGCGATGAACGACGTGCTGGACGAAGCGTGCCGCTCGCTGGCGATTCCGAAACGTCTGACCGCCCTGACCCGCGACATCTGGCAGCTGCAGCCGCGCATGTCCCGCCGCCAGGGCAAGCGCGCCTGGAAGCTGATGGAGCATCCGAAGTTTCGCGCCGCTTACGATCTGCTGGCTCTGCGGGCGGAAGCGGAGCATAGCGCCGAGCTGCAACGGCTGGTGAAGTGGTGGAGCGAATTCCAGGTTTCCGCGCCGCCGGAGCAGAAAGGTATGCTCAACGAGCTGGACGAAGAGCCGGCACAGCGCCGCCGCAGCCGCCGTCCGCGCAAGCGCGCGCCGCGTCGCGAAGGCACCGCGTGACGATCGCCTGGATCGCCATCGGCAGCAATCTGGCCTCTCCGCTGGCGCAGGTTAACGCCGCGGTTAAGGCCCTCGGCGAGATCCCCCACAGCCGGATCGTCGCCGTCTCCTCTTTCTACCGCACGCCGCCGCTCGGCCCGCAGGATCAGCCCGACTACCTGAACGCGGCCGTGGCGCTGGAGACCGCCCTTGCCCCGGAGGCGCTGCTTGACCATACCCAGCGCATCGAGCTGCAGCAGGGGCGGGAGCGCAAAGCGGAGCGCTGGGGGCCGCGCACGCTGGATCTCGACATTATGCTGTTCGGCGATGAGGTTATCGCCGGCGAGCGCCTGACGATCCCCCATTACGACATGAAAAACCGCGGCTTTATGCTGTGGCCGCTGTTTGAAATCGCGCCCGATCTCACCTTCCCCGACGGCGTTCCCCTGCGCCAGCTTCTGGCCCGCCTCGGTGCGGAAAAACCTGCCCTCTGGTAGCGCCCGCCCGCTCTGCGCCTTTTTAGCGGGCCGCGTCAAACGCCCGTTTAAATCCGTTGCCGTCGCCGGGGTTGACTGCCAAAATGCCGGAGTTTACAGGAACACCTTCAGGAAACGCTATGAAACCGACCACCATCTCGCTGCTGCAGAAATATAAGCGGGAGAGCAAACGCTTCGCCACCCTTACCGCCTATGATTACAGCTTTGCAAAACTGTTCGCCGACGAAGGCATTAAGGTGATGCTGGTGGGCGACTCGCTGGGCATGACGGTTCAGGGGCACGACTCCACGCTGCCGGTCACCGTTGACGACATCGCCTACCATACCCGCGCCGTCCGCAGCGGCGCGCCCCACGCCCTGCTGCTCGCCGACCTGCCGTTTATGGCCTGCGCCACGCCGGAGCAGGCGTTTGAGAACGCGGCCGTGGTCATGCGCGCCGGAGCCAATATGGTCAAGATCGAAGGCGGCGGCTGGCTGACGCAGACGGTAAAAATGCTGACCGATCGCGCGGTGCCGGTGTGCGGCCACCTGGGGCTGACGCCGCAGTCGGTCAATATCTTCGGCGGCTATAAGGTCCAGGGGCGCGGCGACGCCGGTCAGGGGCTGCTCGACGATGCGCTGGCGCTGGAGGCGGCGGGGGCGCAGCTGCTGGTGCTGGAGTGCGTGCCGGTGGCGCTGGCAAAACAGGTGACCGACGCGCTGTCCATTCCGGTCATCGGCATCGGCGCGGGGAACGTGACGGACGGTCAGATTCTGGTGATGCACGACGCCTTCGGCATTACCGGCGGGCATACTCCCTCATTTAGCAAAAATTTCCTGAGCCAGGCAGGCGACATGCGCGCCGCCGTACGGCAGTATATTGCGGACGTTGAATCCGGCGTCTGGCCGGACGATGAACACAGTTTCCATTAAGGAGTGTCGTTGTGCTAATTATTGAAACCCTGCCGCTGCTGCGCCAGCACATCCGAAGAGCGCGTCAGGAAGGTAAACGCATTGCGCTGGTGCCAACCATGGGCAACCTGCACGATGGCCATATGAAGCTGGTGGACGAGGCCAAAGCCCGCGCCGACGTGGTGGTGGTCAGCATTTTCGTCAACCCGATGCAGTTCGATCGCCCGGACGACCTGGTACGCTATCCGCGCACCCTGCAGGAAGACTGCGAAAAGCTGAACAGGCGCAAAGTGGAGATCGTTTTCGCACCCGTGGCGGAAGAGATCTATCCGCAGGGGGCCGAAGGCCAGACCTGGGTCGAGGTGCCGGGGCTGTCCACCATGCTGGAGGGGGCCAGCCGTCCGGGCCACTTCCGCGGCGTCGCCACCATCGTCAGCAAACTGTTCAACCTGGTGCAGCCGGATATCGCCTGTTTTGGGGAGAAAGATTTTCAGCAGCTGGCGCTGATCCGCAAAATGGTGGCCGATATGGGCTACGACATTGAGATCGTCGGCGTACCGATCGTACGCGCGAAAGATGGCCTGGCCCTCAGCTCGCGCAACGGCTACCTGACCGCAGAGCAGCGTAAAATCGCGCCGGGCCTGCACAAGGTGATGAGCGAGATCGGCGAAAAACTCCTCGCGGGCGAGCGCGATCTGCAAGAGATCGTCGCCCTCGCCGGCCAGGCGCTGAATGAAAAGGGGTTCCGTGCTGATGATATCCAAATCCGCGATGCGGATACCCTGCTGGAACTTACCGACACCAGCCGCCGGGCGGTGATCCTGATCGCCGCCTGGCTGGGCCAGGCGCGTCTGATCGATAATCAGATCGTTACATTAACGCCGTAGACAGGGCTTAAAAACCGGGCAATACTGCCCGGGAAATGTCCTGTATCAGGCCAGATGCGCCTGGTTCGTTAATATGCTCAACCTTCAGGCTGCCCTGGCGATGTAACCCGCAGGCGGCCTGAAGAATAAAGTAAAGGTAGATCCTATGATTCGCACGATGCTGCAGGGTAAACTGCACCGCGTAAAAGTGACCCAGGCGGACCTGCACTACGAAGGCTCCTGCGCCATCGACCAGGATTTCCTCGACGCGGCCGGTATCCTGGAAAATGAGGCGATTGATATCTGGAACGTGAGCAACGGCAAGCGTTTCTCCACCTATGCGATTGCCGCCGAGCGCGGTTCAAAAATCATCTCGGTCAACGGCGCGGCGGCGCACTGCGCGGCCGTTGGCGATATCGTGATTATCGCCAGCTTCGTCACCATGAGCGACGAAGAGGCGCGCAGCTGGCGGCCCAGAGTGGCCTATTTTGAAGGCGATAACCACATGAAGCGCACCGCAAAGGCGATTCCGGTTCAGGTTGCCTGACGCCGTCCTCCCCGCGGCCGATGGCCCATCGGCCGCCTGACGATCCGCCCCTTCCCCGTCTGTCTTTTCTTGTCGCCGGCCAGCCGGGTTATCCCTCTGGCCCGGCCTGCTTCCGGCTCAGCGTCGACGTCACGCCCGGCTACTCATGCCGGTCATGTAATAACACAAAGGGGGGATGCTTCTGCTGCTGGTGCCAGAGGCTGGTGGTTTCCGGCGCGCCCAGCGTCACGATCCGCTCGCGAAACGCTTCGCTGCTCATCGACTTCCGCCAGGGGAGCATCTCTTCCAGCAGCGAATAGCTAATACCGGAAATCACCTCGCATTGGGGATGTTTATGGCTCTGCAGCGACGCCACGCGCCAGGGCGTGGCCCCGGTGGTATCGGTTAAAAAAATCACCCCGTCGCCGGAGTTCGTTTCATGCAGCGCGTCGCACAGCATCCGGCTCAGCATATTGGCGCTCAGCCCGCACCAGAAATTGACCGCCCGGCACTGCGCCTGCGGCCCGTGTCTCTTTTGCAGACGCTCCAGCAGCGCCTCAGCCCGATCGTCATGACAGGTAATGACCCAACCCAACATAACCTACCTCCTTAGCGTCTGCTCTATCCGGGCGACGTTGCCCACCATCGTGAATCCGGACAGCGCCCGACACCTTACGTTAGCGTTTTACACCCCGTCAGGGCGAGCGTAGCGCGTCAGGTTCAGGGGCGGGGGCGCGCTCCCTTTTTTCGAACCAGGTTGTTAGCAGGCGAGTAGTTTATCAGGGTAATCACCAACGAAGGGTGATAATCGTCAAAAGTCCTTTTCCCGGCGTCAGCGCCGGGAAAAATCGTATCAGCTACGCAGTCCGCGACCGCGCTGAATCAGATACCAGCACAGCAGATAAAAGCCGACGATAAACACCAGCAGCACGCCGAAAGTGGTAACCAGCGGCACGTCATGAATGCCGAGAAAACCGTAGCGGAAGCCGCTTATCATATAGACGATCGGGTTCAGGTGCGACAGACCCTGCCAGAACGGCGGCAGCAGCGTTAGGGAGTAAAACACCCCGCCGAGGTAGGTCAGCGGCGTCAGCACAAAGGTCGGGATCAGGCTAATGTCGTCGAAGGTTTTCGCGAACACCGCGTTGAGCAGGCCAGCCAGCGAGAAGAGCACCGCCGTCAGGATCAGCGTCAGCGCGACGAAGGTCCATGAGTGAACCTGAAACGGCACAAAGAACAGGGAGATCGCCGTTACCAGGATGCCCACGCACAGGCCGCGCGCCACGCCGCCGCCGACAAAACCGGCGATAACCACGTGCGTCGGCACCGGTGCCACCAGCAGCTCTTCAATATTGCGCTGAAACTTGGCGCTGAAGAACGACGAGGCGACGTTGGCGTAAGCGTTGGTAATCACCGCCATCATAATCAGCCCCGGCACGATAAACTGCATATAGCTGAAGCCGTGCATCTCCCCGATCCGCGAACCGATCAGGTTGCCGAAAATAATAAAATAGAGCGTCATGGTAATGACGGGCGGCACCAGCGTCTGGATCCAGATGCGCATAAAGCGGTGGATCTCTTTCGCCCAGATACTTTTCAGCGCGACCCAGTAAAGCTGCATCATGGGCGATCTCCTTGTTTTTCATGAACCAGTGAAACGAACAGCTCTTCCAGGCGATTGGCCTTGTTACGCATACTGAGCACCTGAATGCCCTGGGCGCTCAGCTGGCTGAAGACGCTGTTCACCCCCTGCTCGCGCAGCACTTCCACCTCCAGCGTAGAGGTGTCCACCAGGCGATACTGATAACCTTCCAGCTTCGGCAGCGGGCTTTTAGGCGCTAAATCCAGAATAAAGGTTTCGGATTTCAGCTTGGAGAGCAGGCTTTTCATGGAGGTGTTTTCCACCAGCTCGCCGTGTTGAATAATGCCGATATTGCGGCACAGCATCTCCGCCTCTTCCAGATAGTGCGTCGTCAGAATGATGGTGGTGCCTTTGTCGTTTAAATCCTTCAAAAACCCCCACATAGAGCGGCGAAGTTCAATATCGACGCCGGCGGTCGGCTCATCGAGGATCAGCAGCTTTGGCTCGTGCATCAGGGCGCGGGCGATCATCAGGCGGCGCTTCATGCCGCCGGAGAGCATCCGCGCGCGTTCTTTGCGTTTTTCCCACAGATCGAGCTGCTTAAGATACTTTTCGCTGCGCGTTACCGCCTCTTTGCGCTCCACTCCGTAGTAGCCCGCCTGATTGACCACGATCTGCTGGACGGTTTCGAACGGGTTAAAGTTAAACTCCTGGGGCACCAGCCCCAGCTGGCGCTTGGCGTTAACCACGTCCTTTTCAAGATCGTAGCCAAAAACGCTGACCCGCCCGGAGGTTTTATTCACCAGCGAGCTGATGATGCCAATGGTGGTGGATTTCCCGGCTCCGTTAGGCCCAAGCAGCGCATAGAAATCACCGGCTTCAACCTGTAAATTTATCCCCCGTAGCGCCTGTACGCCCCCCGGATAGGTCTTTCTAAGTTCCTGAAGTTCCAGAGCAATGGTCATAGTTTTTTACTTACCTTACGTTCTTGCACTCTATACCCGTCATACTTCAAGTTACATGTGCGTTGGCTACGCTCACTCACCCCGGTCACATAGTTCGCTATGCTCCCGGGGATTCGCTCGCTTGCCGCCTTCCTGTAACCCGAATTATTTAGGGTATATATGGTTTAAATAATGTGGAAGTTGCCCTATATTAGCCCAACGCACTTATTTGGTTACAGGTCGTTAACCTCCATGAAAGACATAGATACACTCATCAGCAACAATGCACTATGGTCAAAAATGCTGGTGGAAGAGGATCCCGGTTTTTTTGAGAAGCTGGCACACGCGCAGAAACCGCGTTTCCTGTGGATTGGCTGTTCCGACAGCCGCGTTCCCGCTGAACGCTTAACCGGCCTGGAACCCGGCGAGCTTTTTGTTCACCGCAACGTCGCTAACCTGGTAATTCATACCGACCTGAACTGCCTCTCCGTGGTGCAGTATGCGGTTGACGTGCTGGAGGTTGAGCATATTATCATCTGCGGCCACTACGGATGCGGCGGCGTGCAGGCGGCGGTAGAAAACCCGGAGCTGGGGCTAATCAATAACTGGCTGCTGCACATCCGCGATATCTGGTTCAAACATAGCGACCTGCTCAGCGAAATGCCCCAGGAGCGCCGCATGGACACCCTGTGCGAGCTGAACGTGATGGAGCAGGTCTACAACCTGGGCCACTCAACCATCATGCAGTCTGCCTGGAAGCGCGGCCAGAAGGTGACGATCCACGGCTGGGCCTACGGCATCCACGACGGCCTGCTGCGCGATCTGGAGGTCACCGCCACCAGTCGAGACACCCTGGAGCAGCGCTATCGCCAGGGCGTTTCCGGCATCGGCCTGAAGCACATCAACCATAAGTAACGCGGCACCCGACGTGCCGTTCTGCAGGCCCGGCAGGCCGCGCCGCCGGGCTACCCGTCCTACTCGTCCAGCATAACCACTTTGCCAACGTACGGCAGATGGCGATAGCGCTGGGCGTAGTCGATACCGTAGCCGACCACGAACTCATCCGGAATAGAAAAGCCGACAAACTCAACCGGCACATTCACCTCCCGGCGGGAGGGTTTATCCAGCAGGGTGCAGATCGCCAGCGACTTCGGCCCGCGCAGGCTGAGTATTTCACGCACCTTCGACAGCGTATTGCCGGAGTCGATAATATCCTCCACAATCAGCACATCCTTCCCGCGGATATCTTCATCCAGATCCTTGAGGATTTTCACGTCGCGAGTGCTGGACATCCCGCTGCCGTAGCTGGAAGCGGTCATAAAATCGACTTCATGAGACACCTGCACTTCCCGGCACAGATCCGCCATAAACATAAACGATCCGCGCAGCAGACCGACCAGCACCATATCACTGCCGCTGTCTTTATAGTGTTCAGTAATCTGACGACCCAGTTCGGCAATACGCGCTTTGATCTCCGCTTCGGGGATCATGACTTCTACAGTATGTTTCATGTCTATAACCATATGATTTAAAAAACAAAGCACCTCATGCCCGGTCATAATAAGCGGGCGCTGAAGCGCAAGGCACGCAGTATACCAGCAAAAACATTTATTGGCGGCATCTGTTAGTAAAGTTCATTTTGTGATCATCCTCACACAACGCCTACCTATAATTAACTGCGATTAAAAAATTAACCGGTCAGGATGGAATCCTTTTATGGCTGAAAAACATTCACCATCGCCACGGCTGCTCGTGGCGCTGACGGCGCTCTTCGCCGCCCTCTGCGGGCTTTATCTGCTTATCGGCGGCGGCTGGCTGGTGGCCGTCGGCGGCTCCTGGTACTACCCCATCGCCGGGCTGGTAATGCTCGGCGTGGCGGTGCTGCTGTGGCGCGGCCGGCGCTCCGCGCTATGGCTGTATGCCGTCCTGCTCCTCGCCACGATGATTTGGGGCGTCCGGGAGGTCGGCTTCGACTTCTGGGCGCTGACGCCGCGCTGCGACGTTCTGATTTTCTTCGGCATCTGGCTCATCCTGCCCTTCGTCTGGCATCGTCTGCGCGTCCCTTCCCGCGGTGCCGTCGCCGGGCTGCTGGCGGCGCTGCTGATCGGCGGCGGCATGTTGACCTGGGCCGGGTTCAACGATCCGCAGGAGATTAACGGCACCCTGCGAACCGACGCCAGCCCTGCGGCGGCCATCTCTCAGATCGCCGACGGCGACTGGCCCGCCTACGGCCGCAATCAGGAGGGCCAGCGCTATTCTCCCCTCAGGCAAATTAACGCGGATAACGTCCACAATCTGAAGGAGGCATGGGTCTTCCGCACCGGCGATTTGAAACAGCCAAACGATCCGGGCGAGCTGACCAACGAGGTCACCCCGATTAAGGTAGGCGAAACGCTTTATCTCTGCTCCGCCCACCAGCGTCTGTTTGCCCTCGACGCGGCGACCGGCAAAGAGAAATGGCACTACGATCCACAGTTGAAGACCAACGAATCCTTCCAGCATGTGACCTGCCGCGGAGTCTCTTATCATGAGGCGAAGGCTGATACCGCCTCGCCGGAGGTGATGGCCGACTGTCCGCGCCGCATCCTGCTACCGGTTAACGACGGCCGCCTTATCGCGCTGAACGCCGACACCGGCAGGCTGTGCGAAACCTTCGCCAGCGGAGGTGTGCTCAATCTACAGAGCAATATGCCGGACACCACGCCGGGGCTTTATGAGCCGACCTCGCCGCCCATCGTCACCGATAAAACCATCGTGATCGCCGGTTCAGTGACCGATAACTTCTCCACCCGCGAAACTTCCGGGGTTATCCGCGGCTTTGACGTCAATACCGGCAGGCTGCTGTGGGCCTTCGATCCGGGGGCCAAAGAGCCGAACGCCATCCCGTCCGACGAGCACACCTTCACCTTTAATTCGCCGAACTCCTGGGCACCGGCGGCCTATGACGCGCAGCGGGATCTGGTCTATCTGCCAATGGGCGTGAGCACGCCGGATATCTGGGGCGGACACCGCACGCCGGAGCAGGAGCGCTACGCCAGCTCGATTCTGGCGCTGAACGCCACCACCGGCAGGCTGGCCTGGAGCTACCAGACGGTTCACCACGATCTCTGGGACATGGATATGCCCTCTCAGCCAACGCTGGCGGATATTACCGTGAACGGGCAGACCGTTCCGGCGATCTACGCCCCGGCGAAGACCGGCAACATCTTTGTGCTGGACCGGCGTAACGGCCAGCCGATCGTGCCCGCGCCGGAAACGCCGGTGCCACAGGGTGCCGCCAAAGGCGACTACGTCAGCAAAACCCAGCCGTTTTCTGAACTGAGCTTCCGCCCGCAGAAAAAGCTGTCCGGCGCGGATATGTGGGGCGCGACGATGTTTGACCAGCTGGTCTGCCGGGTGATGTTCCACCAGCTGCGCTATGAGGGGATCTTCACCCCGCCCTCCGAGCAGGGCACGCTGGTGTTCCCCGGCAACCTCGGCATGTTCGAATGGGGCGGCATCTCCGTCGACCCGCATCGCCAGGTGGCAATCGCCAACCCGATGGCGCTGCCCTTTGTCTCCAGGCTTATCCCCCGCGGGCCGGGCAATCCGATGGAGCAGCCGAAAGACGCCACCGGCACCGGAACCGAAGCGGGCATCCAGCCCCAGTACGGCGTGCCGTACGGCGTCACGCTGAACCCGTTCCTGTCGCCGTTTGGCCTGCCGTGCAAGCAGCCAGCCTGGGGCTACATCTCCGCGCTGGATCTGAAAACGCATAAAGTGGTGTGGAAAAAACGCATCGGCACCCCCCAGGATAGCCTGCCGTTTGCGATGCCGATACCCGTGCCGTTCAGGCTGGGGATGCCGATGCTCGGCGGGCCGATTTCCACCGCCGGCAACGTGCTGTTTATCGCCGCCACCGCCGATAACTACCTGCGCGCCTACAACATGAGCAACGGCGAAAAGCTGTGGCAGGGACGTCTGCCAGCGGGCGGCCAGGCGACGCCAATGACCTATGAGGTGAACGGTAAACAGTACGTGGTGGTTTCCGCAGGCGGCCACGGCTCGTTTGGTACAAAGATGGGCGACTATATCGTTGCTTACGCCCTGCCGGACGACGCCAGGTAATCGTCTGACAAAAAACGCCTGCCCTACTCCGCAGGCGTTTTTATATTGTCAGATCGTGGACGGCAGCTCTTTACCAAACTGAAAAAACTGAAGCGACAGTAAGGCCGCCTTCGCCTGACCGACTAAGACTTGCCCACCAGGCGTCATTGTCGCGGGCACTCTGAACACGGACGGCGCAACCGCCGTCCGGCATTTTTTATACGGTGAATCCCAGCATCATCCCCGTATCCTCATGCTCCAGCAGATGGCAGTGGGCCATATAGGCGTGCTCTTTCGGTGCCGGGTGGTTAAACTTCACCAGCACCTCGCTGACGCCGCCCTCCACCCGTACCGTATCCTTCCAGCCCGCGCGGTGCGCCGCCGGAGCCTGGCCGTTTTCCCGCAGAATGCGAAACTGCGTACCGTGAATATGGAACGGGTGCAGCATCATATCGCCCTCGCCGGAAATCACCCAGCGCTCCGGTTTGCCCCGTTCCGCCGCGAACATCGGCTGCTGCATATCGAAAGCTTTATCATTGATCTTATTGGCATTGTGGAAATCAAACGCGCCGTCGCCATGATGCATATTGCCCATGCTGCCGTGGTTCATCCCGCCATGCTCCATCCCGGCCATCGCCCGATCGCCATATTTTTGCCGCAGAAGCTGCATACCCACCATATCGAGCATCGGGTCCATTGAGAGCTGAAGTCTCCGTTCGGTCAGCCCTTCCAGCGACGGCAGCGCGGGCAGCGTCGTCAGGGTATCCGGCAGGGCACCGGAAGAACCCACCCCTACCGGCTGAATACGCATCACCGGGTGCGGCTTATCAAACGGCGCAAGGGTCATTCCCATCTGGCTGACCGGCAGGGTCAGCAGATCGAACGGCCTGCCGTCACTGACGTTTACCAGCACTTCAAAACGCTCTCCCGTCAGCATCGGCAGCGCTTCAAGCTTCACCGGCTCCGCCAGCAGCCCGCCGTCGCTGGCGATAACGTACAGCGGCCGCCGGTCGCTGGTTGCAAAATTGAGCGAGCGCGCGTTGCAGCCGTTAAGCAGGCGCAGGCGCAGCCAGCCGCGCGGAGCGGCATGCCGGGGATAGATCGCCCCGTTCGTCAGCAGGGTGTCGCCGAACCAGCCGACGGCAGCGGTCATGGCATCCAGCTGATAGTCAATCTGGCCGTCGGCGCTGAACCGCCGATCCTGAACAATAACCGGCACGTCATCAATGCCCCACCGCCCCGGCAGCGGCAGCTGGCGGATTTCCGTATCTTCGACCAGCACCAGCCCCGCCAGCCCCATCGCCACCTGACGTCCGGTCTTCCCATGCAGATGCGGATGGAACCAGCAGGTGGCCGCCCGCTGATCGACGGTAAAGGTAACGGTGCGCGTGCCGCCCGGCGGAATAATCCCCTGCGGGCCGCCGTCCACCTCGCCCGGCACCTCCAGGCCATGCCAGTGCAGGGTCGTCTCTTCAGCAAGCTGGTTATGAATGGCGACGGTGACGGTTTCTCCCCGCCGCAGCTTCAGCGCCGGGCCTGACAGGCTACCGTTGTAGCCCCAGGTGGCGGCCGCTTTTCCGCCAAAGCGGGTGTGGCCGGCCTGGACGGTAAGCCGCAGGCGGTTTTGTGAATCACGGGTAAGCAGTTCAGGAACGGGCAGCGGAGGGGGCTCGGCCGCCAGAGCGGCCCGGCTCCACGGCGGCAGCGCCAGCGCAGCGCCGAGCGCCGCGGAATATTTCAGGAAATCACGTCGTAGCATAAGCACTTCCTTATTTTAGGCTGTGTCCCTTAACCGGGCGTGGCGTCGACGCTGAGCCAGAAGCGCGTAATCAAGGCGGAGGGCGCAGGACGTAGTGAACGACGTTCAAGCCCGACAACGCAGAGTACGCGCTTCTGGTTTGCGTCCCGCAGGGCTGGGGCCATTCAGGCCCGCTGCCGCGTTGCTCGCAGCGCATCTGGAATAACCAGACCTCACGGCTCGCGCCTTGCCCCGGACCTGAATGGCCGCCAGCGACGCTCACGAACGGTTAAGGGACACAGCCTGGCAGGTAAGGCAGAGGCCGGTTCCTTCTGACTCAGCCTGCCGGATAGCGCAGGCTAAGGCGGGAACCTTATGCGCCTCCTGATAAAATAAAGGAGTCCGTTAGCCCCTGAGCGTCAGAGGAGTATATACCCTAAATAATTCGAGCTGCAGGACAAAACGCAGCGCGTTTTGCACAGCCTCAGGGCTGGCCCCGAAGGGGTGAGGCCGCAGGGCCGAATAAAGCCAACGCACATGCAACTTGAAGTATGACGGGTATGTACCCTAAATAATTCGAGTTGCATGAAGGCGGCAAGCGAGCGAATCCCCGGGAGCATAGCGAACTATGTGACCGGGGTGAGTGACAAATCTGCCCGGAGCAGATTTGAACGCCGCCCAGCGGCGGCCCGCCAGGGCGAGTCTCATGGATGAGACGAGTAACCCGTAGCCAACGCACAGGCAACTTGAAGTATGACGGGTATAAACGTTCAGACGCCCGGGAAGCCGCCCCTACGCTGACGAATTCCCGCGCCGGGCCGCCCTCTTCTGGTGAAGCTTACGCCGTTATTTCCTCCGGTCTTCTGACGAAGGAGGGAAACGAAGACTCTTCTTCATCCACCTCTTCTGTATTAAAGACGGCGATCATCTGGTTAAGATGCCTTGCCTGATCGTCCAGGCTGGCGGTCGCGGCGGCGGCCTGCTCCACCAGCGCCGCGTTTTGTTGGGTGGTGGAGTCCATCTGGTTAATCGCCACGGCGACCTGCCCTATACCGGTTTTCTGCTCTTCTGACGCCAGGGAGATCTCCTGCATCAGATCGCTGAACTGGGTCACGTACTGCACGATATTTTGCATTCCGTCTCCCGCTTCATTCACCAGCCCGGTTCCCAGCTCGATCTCATCAACCGAGGTGCGAATAATATTATTGATCTCTTTTGCCGCCTCCGCGCTTCGCGCCGCCAGGCTACGGACCTCTGATGAGACTACCGCAAAACCGCGCCCCTGCTCGCCGGCACGCGCGGCCTCCACCGCGGCGTTTAAGGCCAGAATATTGGTCTGGCTGGCGATGCCGTTAATCACATCCGTGATCTCAGCGATCTGGCTGGCGCTCTTTTCAATTCTTTCCATTGAGGCAATCGCATTTTTCATCACCTCCGCGCCGTTATTCGCGGCTCGCCTGGCGTCAGCGGCCAGCACGTTGGCCTGCTTCGCGTTATCCGTATTGTTTTCAACGGTAATCTTTATCTGCTCCATGCTGGCCGCCGTCTCCTGCAGCGCCGAGGCCTGCTCCTCGGTGCGGGACGAGAGATCGTTATTGCCCGTTGTCAGCTCAGAGGAGCTGTTGCCGATGGTATAAACGTTTCCTTTGATGGTAGAGATCATGGTGACCAGCGACTGGCGCATCGCTTCCACGTGGGAAAAGATATCACCAATTTCATTTTTCTCGAAGTTGGTTAACTTTTTGCTCAGGTCGCCTTTACTGATTCTGCCAATATCTACTGCAAGCGCGTTAAGGCGGCGGACAATTTTCGCTTTGGCAATATACAACGAGAAACCAAACAGGCACAGCGAGAGAAGAACAAAAATAAAGGCAAATATCTTCAATGTAAATACGGCGCGCTCAGCACCATTAATAAAATCAATTCTTTCGCGTTCAGCCTTACCTATTTCCTCCCTGATAAGGTTAGTAATTTCAGATAATTTCGAGCTGGTAGAGGTGGTGGCATTCTGCAGGTTCAATATTTGTGACATGGAAAAGTCATAAATTTTTATCAGCGCCTGAGAGCGGTCAATGATGTCGTCATAACGGGTATTATGCAGCTGATCCAACTCCAGGAGTGCCTGTTCGGTCAGCTTTCGTCTACGCTGGTAGTCATCGATATATTTTTGCGTTGGTTTTCTTGAGGCCTCGATATCGGCATCAAGGGTATTGATGCTCCCGCGCATCATAGATAAGTTGTATCTGATCTCGTTAATTTTATTGGTTTGGTTACTCATGTCAGAAGAAACTTGTAGCGCGGTAGCCGTCTTATCCGCCATTGAGAGCGAAGTAACGGAAAAAGCAATTGCACAAAGCATCATGGCAAGAGGAATAGAGATAATAGTGGTGGATATTTTCATCGTTGCTCCATAACACAGAAATTTTATAGACAGGCTTCTCATGCAACTGTTTAACGAAGTTTCTTACTACAGTCAAATAGATAAAAAATGGAAACAACTATGATTTATGATTGGCCTGGTATAAAAAAAGTCAGTTCCATTTAACGTGATATAAGCAGGCAAAAAAAACGGGAGAATTTACTTTATTACGGCAGCTTAATCTGAAATAAACCTCCCTTTCAGAACTTCTCCGGCACAGCATTTTTAATAGCAAACCATTGTTTATCTCTCTGATTTGGCGAAGCGGTAGCCAATGAACCGCCGCTGGCTGCAAAAATTGCCGATCGTCATCACATTTTTGCGAACAGAAAAAGAGGGGCGGATTTGAACATGGTTATATAACACAGTATATATCGATTTTGTAACCGGAAGGTGGGCGACGTCGGGGCCAGTCGCCCGCCGCGCTGGCGGAACTGAGTCTCCCGGAGTCTTCGGGTTACATAACAAAACCAAAGTGCTTTGGAGAGCGCCGGGTCGGCACCCTGGCGTAAGAGGGGATGCTCCTGATGAAGCCCCTGAAACGCAGGAGACGAGCAGTAGCTCGCCCAGAGCCAACGCACAGGCAGCCTTCATGCAACTCGAATTATTTAGGGTATAAGGACATATTCATGATCCCCGTAAAATCTCTTCTCACCGGTTTGCTCCTCTGCTGTAGCCTTTTCGCCGCGGCCGCCGATTTACATCTCTATGCGGGAGCCGGCCTGCGCGCGCCGGTTGATGAAATTATCGCGCGTTTTGAAAAAGAGACCGGCCATCGCGTCACGGTAGAATACGGCGGCTCAGGGCAGATCCTCACCCGCGTTCAGCTCACCCGGCGGGGCGATCTGTTTCTGCCCGGCTCCGCTGACTACGTGGATAAACTCAGCGCGGAGGGTCTGGTCAGCGCCGCTTTTCCCCTCGTGCTTCATACGCCGGTCATGGCGGTTCGCAAAGATAAAGCCGCCGGTATCACCACCTTTGCGCAGCTTGCCGAAAGCCAGCTGAAGCTCGGAATGGGCGATCCTAAGGCGATAGCGCTGGGGAAAAGCGGTGAAAAGCTGCTGGCGCTTACGGGCTACGGAGAATCCCTGCGGGAAAAAGTAGTGGTCAGAACCGCCACCATTAAACAGCTGGTCGTTTACCTGCTCAACGGCGATGTGGACGCCGCCGTTATTGGTCGCACAGACGCCGTAAACAATAGCGATACGTTAGTTATTCTGCCAACGCCCGCCGGCACTCCGCAAGAGATCGCGACGCTGGCCCTTTTGCAGAGCAGCCAACATCCCGAAGAGGCGCGCCTGCTGGCGGACTACTTTGCTGCGGCTCCGGCGATTAAGGTCTTTACGGACAGGGGCTATCTGCCCGTCAGTAAATAACCTTCCACAACAGGTGCACGGATGTCTAAGCTGATTTTTCTGCCGCCCTGCCTGCTGCTGGCGCTGGTGCTGGGTTCGCTCTTATCGCTACTCTTTGAACTGGATCTGGCAACGCTTATCCAGGTTCTCGGCGATCCGGAGCTGCATTTTGCCGTTTTGCTCTCGTTGGGAACCGCCCTGCTTTCCCTGACGCTGTCGCTGCCGATCGGCATTTCCGCAGGCTGGGTGATGGCCCGTATGTCCTTCCGGGGCAAAGGCGTTATCAATACGCTGCTCGATATTCCGCTGGTGACGCCCCCGCTGATCGTCGGCATCGGCCTGCTGCTGCTGCTTGGACAGCGCGGGCCGCTGGCATCGGTGCTGCCCGGCTTATCGGGGCTGCTGTTTTCCCCCTTTGGCGTGGTGATCGCGCAAACCTATGTGGCGAGCGCCATTATTCTGCGCTCCGCCAGCGCGGCCTTCTCCGGAATCGATAAGGCTTATATCAACACCGCCTGGAACCTGGGGCTGACGCCGCTGCGCACCCTCTTTCTGGTGGAGATCCCGCTGTGTCGCCACGCCCTGCTGGGAGGCTGCGTGCTGGCCCTCGCCAGGGCGCTGGGAGAATTCGGCGCGACGCTGATGCTGGCCGGGGCGATACGCCTGAAAACCGAAACCCTGCCGGTCGCCGTCTATCTGAATATCGCCAGCGGTGATTTTTCTCTCGCCATCGGCTGCGCGCTATTACTCATTATGCTGGCAGGGAGCCTGCTGCTGGCGCTGCACCAGCTGCAGCGCCTTGATAAGGAAACTCCCCATGCTGCGCATTGAGCGCCTGAGCACGCAGGCCTTCAGCGATCTGAGCTTTCATGCGGCGGAGGGCTGTTGCACCGTCATCGTCGGCCGGTCGGGCAGCGGCAAAACGACGCTGCTGAACGCCATCGCCGGAACGATCCCCTGTCAGGGACATATCGCGATTGACGGACGCCGCATTGATAATGTGCCCGCCTGGCAGCGCCCGTGCCGCTATCTCAACCAGCGGTTATATCTTTTCCCGTACCTGACGGTGGCGGGAAACCTGGCTCTGGCGCAGTACGCCGCCGGGCAGCCCAGGGCGAAACGGGCGCAAATGGCAATCCTGGACGAGCTGGGTATCGCGCACCTGGCGCACCGCTATCCGCGGCAAATCTCCGGCGGCGAGCAGCAGCGGGCGGCGTTAGCCAGGGCGATGATCTCACGCCCCCGCCTGCTGCTGCTGGACGAGCCCTTTTCCAGCCTGGACTGGGATATCCGCCGCCAGCTATGGGAGAAGGTAAAAAACCTGCAGCGGCGCGGAGTGACGATCCTGCTGGTTACCCATGAGCCCCAAGAGACACAGTTTCTGGCGCAGACGCGGTGGGTCATGGCGGCGGGCCGGCTTGAGGAGTCCACCCTGCCCGTGGCGTCAGGGAGCTGCATAGCGCACCCGAGGCAATAATAAAGGTCGTCGCCTTGCCCACAGTATGCTAACGTTTAATTCTCGTTACACTGTGGTAGAAGCAATGAAGACGTTGTTCAGCACACTTTTATTCGGCGGCCTGCTGGCCATATGCGCAAACAGCTATGCGCTCAGCGAATCTGAAGCGGAAGATATGGCCGACTTAACGGCCGTTTTTGTTTTTCTGAAAAACGACTGCGGCTATCAGAACCTGCCCAACGGCCAGATCCGGCGCGCGCTGGTTTTTTTCGCCCAGCAGAACCGCTGGGATCTGAGCAACTACGACGCCTTCGATATGAAGTCCCTCGGCGAAGACAGCTACCGCGATCTGAGCGGCATCGGCATTCCGATGGCGAAGAAATGCACGGCGCTGGCCCGTGATTCTCTCAGTCTGCTGGCCTACGTTAAATAATTCCTTTACCTTACTGATGAAACATTGACCGTGCATCTGCGGTCATTGTTAGCTATGACGCTGCGCCTTTTTATAGAGGTGTTAACTAAGGAGGTAACAACCGATGGCCAAAAATCCACAGTGGCATGAAACGCTGCACGATCAGTTTGGGCAATACTTTGCCGTAGACAAGGTTCTGTATCATGAAAAAACCGCTCTTCAGGATCTGATCATCTTCGAAAACGCCGCCTTTGGCCGCGTTATGGCGCTGGACGGCGTGGTGCAGACCACCGAACGCGATGAGTTTATCTATCATGAGATGCTGACCCACGTTCCGCTGCTGGCGCACGGCCGGGCGAGGCACGTGCTGATTATCGGCGGCGGCGACGGAGCGATGCTGCGCGAAGTAACGCGGCACAAAGAGATCGAAACCATCACTATGGTGGAGATCGACGCCGGTGTCGTTGCGTTCTGTCGCCAGTATTTACCCAACCACAGCGCCGGCAGCTATGACGATCCGCGCTTCACGCTGGTCATTGACGACGGCGTCAACTTCGTCAGCCAGACCCACCGGACCTTTGATGTCATTATCTCCGACTGCACCGATCCTATCGGTCCAGGCGAAAGCCTGTTCACCTCGGCGTTTTACGAGGGCTGCAGGCGCTGTCTCAATCCCGGCGGCGTTTTCGTCGCGCAGAATGGCGTCTGCTTTCTGCAGCAGGACGAGGCGCTCAACAGCTACCGCAGGCTGAGCCGCAGCTTCGCTGACGTCAGCTTCTACCAGGCCGCGGTGCCCACCTATTACGGCGGCATTATGACCTTCGCCTGGGCCACGGACAATCAGGCGCTGCGCGCGCTCTCCAGCGAGATTATTCAGGCGCGTTTCCATAAGTCCGGCCTGAAGTGTCGCTACTACAACCCGGCT
Organism: Intestinirhabdus alba; assembly: GCF_009711095.1. Classification (GTDB taxonomy): domain Bacteria; phylum Pseudomonadota; class Gammaproteobacteria; order Enterobacterales; family Enterobacteriaceae; genus Intestinirhabdus; species Intestinirhabdus alba. Next base: position 182,061 of record NZ_WMJZ01000002.1, on the reverse strand, counting down.
ATCCACACCGCGGCGTTTGCCCTACCGCAATATCTGCAGGATGCGCTGTCCGCACGGTAATTCTGAGGAGGTGAACTCAATTGAAAAAACTTAAGCTGCACGGCTTTAACAACCTGACGAAAAGCCTGAGTTTTTGTATTTACGATATCTGCTATGCCAAAACCGCAGAAGAGCGCGATGGTTACATCGCCTATATTGACGAACTCTACAACGCCAACCGCCTGACCGAAATTTTGTCGGAAACCTGCTCGATTATCGGTGCCAATATCCTCAATATCGCCCGCCAGGACTACGAGCCGCAGGGGGCCAGCGTCACCATTCTGGTCAGCGAGGAGCCGGTTGACCCGCGGCTTATCGACAAAACCGAACATCCCGGCCCGCTGCCGGAAGCCGTGGTTGCCCATCTCGACAAAAGCCATATCTGCGTACATACCTACCCGGAAAGCCATCCGCAGGGAGGGCTGTGCACCTTCCGCGCCGACATTGAGGTCTCCACCTGCGGCGTTATATCACCGCTGAAGGCGCTGAATTATCTGATTCATCAGCTGGAATCAGATATTGTCACCATCGACTATCGGGTTCGCGGTTTTACCCGCGATATCAACGGCATGAAGCACTTTATCGATCATGAGATCAACTCCATCCAGAACTTTATGTCGAAGGATATCAAGTCGCTGTATGACATGGTGGACGTGAACGTCTATCAGGAGAATATTTTTCACACCAAAATGCTGCTGAAAGCGTTCGACCTTAAGCACTATATGTTCCATACCAGACCGGAAGATCTGACGGAAGCGGAGCGCCAGGAGATTGCCGCTGCGCTGTGGAAAGAGATGCGCGAAATTTACTATGGGCGCAATATCCCAGGCATATAACGTTTAATACCCATCGCCGTTACGCTGACTGCATCCGCATCAGGGTAACGGCCCCGATCGGGCTCCATAAAAATCAAAGAAGCATTTTTAAGCAGAAAAACCGGGCGCTGACGCCCGATTCAGTCGAAGTGAAACCGATCAGGATTGCTGCATAAACTCTCTGTATGCTTTCACCACCTGCAGAAAGTCCTCCACGCCGCACAGGGACAGGCTCTCTTCATCGTAATAATTCATCCCGTCCTCCATTTCGTCGCCGGTAAACGCCAGCTGGTTGGCGCGGATCATCACCTCCTCACCGTCCATCCAGAGCGTATATTCATGCCCCGTCCGCTGCCAGCTGCGCTCGCTGCCTTTGAGGGCGCGCGCCGCCTGTTCGACTTCGTCCAGCAGCGCCAGATTCGTCTTTACCTCTTCATTAAACCAGTGGCCTGTCGCCTCATGGCCCATAGACATACGCACCAGCACCCGTCCGGTAACATCACGCAAAAATTCATAATCCATAGCGTTTTCCTCTGCAAAGCCGTTACGGCAATTATCGCAGCAGTGAGGAAGAAAAGAAGCGTGTGGGGCGGGAAGAATGGAAATAAAAAAGATGAGGGTGACCCCCTGCGATCTGGCCCCCTTCCCCACCGGGAGAGGATCAAAACAGAAAAAACCGTCTCTGGGGGAGAGGGTTCAGGTTGATGACAAAGAGGGAAAAAACGTGGTTTTTCCCTCTTCGTGGTTAGCAGCCGAAAATCAATGAATTGATTTTCCTTGTTTATTTTTGTGGTGATTATGGCCGAACGAGTTCGGCCTGGGGTTTGTCATCAGTCTCAACCGTCTCTGGGGAGACGGTTTTGCTGTTTATACCGCCGTCTGGAAAATAACGCCGTCCGCTTTTTCGGTGTACTGAGCAAGCTGGTTGAAGTTCAGATAACGGTAGGTGTCCATCGCGCTCTTATCCACCTGGGCCATGAAGCTCTGATACTCTTCCGGCGTCGGCAGCTTACCGGTCAGCGCCGCCACGGCCGCCAGCTCCGCCGAGGCCAGATAGACGTTGGCACCGGTGCCTAAGCGGTTCGGGAAGTTGCGGGTCGAGGTGGAAACCACCGTTGCGCCGTCCGCCACCCGCGCCTGGTTGCCCATGCACAGGGAACAGCCCGGAATTTCAACACGCGCGCCGCTCTTGCCAAATACGCTGTAGTAGCCCTCTTCGGTGAGCTGCGCGGCGTCCATGCGGGTCGGCGGTGCCACCCACAGGCGGGTCGGCAGCTGGCCCTGATGCGCGTCCAGCAGCTTACCCGCCGCCCGGAAGTGGCCAATATTGGTCATACAGGAGCCAATAAACACTTCGTCGATCCGCTGGCCCTGCACCTCGGAGAGCAGGCGCGCGTCGTCCGGATCGTTCGGCGCGCAGAGGATCGGCTCCTTAATATCGGCCAGATCGATGTCGATCACCGCCGCGTATTCCGCATCGGCGTCAGCTTCCAGCAGCTGCGGATCCGCCAGCCATTTTTCCATTCCCTGAATACGGCGCTCCAGGGTGCGGCGATCGCCGTAGCCCTCCGCAATCATCCACTTCAGCAGGACAATATTGGAGTTCAGGTATTCGCTAATCGGCTCTTTGTTCAGCTTGATGGTGCAGCCGGCCGCAGAGCGCTCGGCGGAGGCGTCGGTCAGCTCGAACGCCTGCTCCACCTTCAGATCCGGCAGGCCTTCAATTTCCAGAATGCGGCCGGAGAAGATGTTTTTCTTGCCTTTCTTCTCAACGGTGAGCAGCCCCTGCCTGATGGCGTACAGCGGGATCGCGTGTACCAGATCGCGCAGGGTGATCCCCGGCTGCATTTTGCCTTTAAAGCGCACCAGCACCGACTCCGGCATGTCCAGTGGCATCACGCCGGTGGCGGCGGCAAAGGCCACCAGACCGGAGCCAGCCGGGAAAGAGATACCGATGGGGAAGCGGGTATGGGAATCACCGCCGGTGCCGACGGTGTCCGGCAACAGCATACGGTTCAGCCAGGAGTGGATAACGCCGTCGCCCGGACGCAGCGATACGCCGCCGCGGTTCATAATGAAGTCCGGCAGGGTATGGTGCGTGGTGACGTCAACCGGCTTCGGATAGGCCGCGGTATGGCAGAAGGACTGCATCACCAGGTCGGCGGAGAAGCCGAGGCAGGCCAGATCTTTCAGCTCGTCGCGGGTCATCGGGCCGGTGGTATCCTGCGAGCCTACCGAGGTCATCTTCGGCTCGCAGTAGGCTCCGGGACGCACGCCGGCGACGCCGCAGGCGCGACCCACCATCTTTTGCGCCAGCGAGTAGCCGCGAGCGCTTTCCGCCACGTCCTTCACCTGACGGAACACGTCGCTGGGCGGCAGCGCCAGCGCTTCACGCGCTTTGCTGGTCAGACCGCGGCCGATAATCAGCGGGATACGCCCGCCGGCGCGCACTTCATCGATCAGCACGTCGGTCTTCAGCGTGAAGCTGGCCAGCAGCTCGCCGGTTTCATGGCTGCGCACTTCGCCTTTATACGGGTAAACGTCAATCACGTCGCCCATGTTGAGGTTGGAAACATCCACCTCCACCGGCAGCGCGCCCGCGTCTTCCATCGTATTAAAGAAGATAGGGGCAATTTTGCCACCGAGCACCAGGCCGCCGCTGCGCTTGTTCGGTACGTTGGGAATATCGTCGCCCATAAACCACAGCACCGAGTTGGTGGCGGATTTACGCGAGGAGCCGGTGCCGACCACGTCGCCGACGTAGGCCAGCGGAAAGCCTTTTTGCTGCAGCGCCTCGATCTGCCTGATTGGGCCAACTGCGCCAGGCTTATCCGGATCGATGCCCTCACGGGGGTTTTTCAACATGGCCAGGGCGTGCAGCGGAATGTCCGGGCGCGACCAGGCATCAGGGGCCGGCGACAGGTCGTCGGTATTGGTTTCGCCGGTGACCTTGAAAACGGTAACGGTCAGCTTCTCCGCCAGCGGCGGACGGCTCAGGAACCACTCAGCGTCGGCCCAGGAGCGCAGCACCTGCTCCGCATAGCGGTTGCCCGCTTTGGCTTTGTCGACCACGTCGTAGAAGCTGTCGAACATCAGCAGGGTATGGCACAGCGCTTTAGCGGCAAGCGGTGCCAGCCGGTCATCGTCCAGCGCGTCGATCAGCGGGTGAATGTTATATCCGCCCTGCATAGTGCCGAGCAGTTCGACGGCTTTTTCGGGGCTGACCAGCGGGGATGAGGTTTCGCCTTTGGCGACGGCGGCAAGAAAGCCCGCCTTAACCCAGGCGGCTTCATCGACGCCGGGGGGAACACGGTTGACTAACAGGTCTGACAGGAATGCTTCTTCGCCTGCGGGCGGATTTTTCAGCAGCTCGACGAGCGCGGCCATTTGGGTCGCATCTAAGGGTTTGGGCACAATCCCCTCGGCGGCACGTAAAGCCTGATGCTTACGGTATTCTTCTAGCACGACGGTTCTCCTCGCTCTCATTGTCATAGTGCGGCAGGCGATTCTCTTCACGCTCCTGTGAGACAGCAGTTAGTAGGGTAAATGCCCGATACCGCAACCGGCAGAATAGCAGGATTTTATTGAGGTGTTAATGTGTTTACAAAAAAGCAACATAGAAAAGTGGCTGAATCGTTAAGCATGGTCTAATGTTGCGGGCGTTTTCAGGGCGAAGCAAATTATCGTCTGTTGACCCCGCCCGGGCGGAGAGCGGAACGCGCATTTCTGCCCCGACGTTAGCCTGAACGGACGCCCTCTTCGGGAGCGTTCCCGCCCTGCCCGTTTTCAGCCAAACGGCGTCAATTTAAACAGGAGCGCAGCGGCGGCTCGCTATCTTCCGCCCCGCCGGCCGGAGGTATTGTCTGCTTTCAGCGCCGCAACGGACTCCGTCAGGGTTTTCTACCGCCGTAAAAAAACGGCTCCGTAGAGCCGTTCTGTCAGAAAGCGGGATTCGCTCCTGAATTACTTTTTCTTTGCCTTCGGGTTTGGCAGGTCGGTGATGCTGCCTTCGTAGACTTCCGCGGCCAGGCCGACGGACTCATGCAGCGTCGGGTGCGCGTGGATGGTCAGCGCAATGTCTTCTGCATCACAGCCCATCTCGATGGCCAGGCCGATCTCGCCCAGCAGCTCGCCGCCGTTAGTGCCGACGATCGCGCCGCCGATAATGCGGTGAGACTCTTTGTCAAAGATCAGCTTGGTTATACCGTCAGCGCAGTCGGAAGCGATCGCGCGGCCGGAGGCCGCCCATGGGAAGGTCGACGTCTCGTAGCTGATGCCTTTCTCTTTCGCTTCTTTCTCCGTCAGGCCGACCCATGCAACTTCTGGTTCGGTGTAGGCGATGGACGGGATCACTTTCGGATCAAAGTAGTGTTTCTTACCGGCAATCACCTCAGCGGCAACGTGCCCTTCGTGAACGCCCTTGTGCGCCAGCATCGGCTGGCCAACGATATCGCCGATGGCAAAGATGTGCGGCACGTTGGTGCGCAGCTGTTTGTCAACGCGGATAAAGCCGCGATCGTCCACTTCAACGCCCGCCCTGCCGGCGTCGAGGTTTTTACCGTTCGGCACGCGGCCAATGGCCACCAGCACGGCGTCATAACGCTGCGCTTCGGCAGGCGCTTTTTTGCCTTCCATAGAGACGTAGATACCGTCCTCTTTCGCTTCGACGGCGGTCACTTTGGTTTCCAGCATCAGGTTAAACTTCTTACCGATGCGTTTGGTGAACACCTTGACAATGTCTTTGTCCGCCGCCGGGATCACCTGGTCGAACATTTCAACCACGTCAATTTCTGAACCCAGCGCGTGGTACACGGTGCCCATCTCCAGACCGATGATGCCGCCGCCCATCACCAGCAGACGCTTCGGTACGGACTTCAGCTCCAGCGCGTCGGTGGAATCCCAGACGCGCGGATCGTCGTGGGGAATGAACGGCAGCTGAATCGGACGGGAACCCGCCGCGATAATGGCGTTGTCAAAATTGATGACGGTTGTGCCGCCTTCGCCTTCAACTTCCAGGGTGTTGGCCCCGGTGAATTTTCCCAGACCGTTAACCACTTTGACCTTACGGCCTTTCGCCATGCCCGACAGACCGCCGGTGAGCTGAGTGATGACTTTCTCTTTCCAGGTGCGGATCTTGTCGATATCGGTTTTCGGCTCGCCGAAAACGATACCGTGCTCGGCCAGCGCTTTGGCCTCTTCGATAACTTTCGCCACGTGCAGCAGCGCTTTTGAAGGGATACAGCCGACGTTCAGGCAGACACCGCCAAGGGTGCTGTAACGTTCGACGATGACGGTTTCCAGACCTAAATCAGCGCAACGGAAGGCTGCAGAGTAACCTGCGGGGCCTGCACCAAGTACCACGACCTGAGTTTTTATTTCAGTACTCATCATGACCTCTGTAATTTATTCCCGGCGATGCGGAGCAGCTAACCGCCCACCGTTTGCCGGGTCGTTCTGTTCGTCCGTATTTTACAAAACTGTTAACAATTTTGAAACAACAAACGGCAGCCGAGGGTTCTTTATCTTAGCAACCCTAACCACATCATAAGGTTACCAGACAAAAAGCCGGCCGTTCGGCCGGCTTTTTTATTTACATCACCAGGCGGCGAATATCAGACAGCATCGTATTAATGATGGTGATAAAGCGCGCACCATCAGCACCGTCGATCACCCGGTGGTCGAAGGAGAGAGAGATCGGCATCATCAGACGCGGTACGAACTCTTTACCATTCCACACCGGCTCCATGGCGGATTTGGACACGCCGAGGATCGCCACTTCCGGCGCGTTGACGATCGGCGCGAAGTGGGTGGTGCCCAGGCCGCCGATGCTGGAGATCGTAAAGCAGCCGCCCTGCATTTCGCCAGCGGTCAGTTTACCATCACGCGCTTTCTTAGAAATGGTCGTCAGCTCACGGGACAGCTCGGTAACGCTCTTTTTGTTCACATCTTTGAAGACCGGAACCACCAGACCGTTTGGCGTATCAACCGCCACGCCGATATTGATGTATTTTTTCAGCGTCAGGCGCTGACCGTCCTCAGAGAGCGAGCTGTTAAAGCGCGGCATCTGCTCAAGGGCTGCGGCAACCGCCTTCATGATGAAGACAACCGGGGTGTATTTCACATCCAGTTTGCGCTTCTCGGCCTCAGCGTTCTGCTGCTTACGGAAGGCCTCCAGGTCGGTGATATCGGTTTTGTCGAAGTGGGTAACGTGCGGGATCATTATCCAGTTACGGCTCAGGTTCGCACCGGAGATTTTCTGGATGCGCCCCAGCTCAACTTCTTCGATTTCACCAAACTTGCTGAAGTCCACCTTCGGCCACGGCAGCATCCCCGGAATACCGCCGCCAGCGGCGGCGGCCGGAGCGGCCTCGGCGCGTTTGATCGCCTCTTTCACATAGGCCTGAACGTCTTCGCGCAGGATGCGGCCTTTACGGCCGGAGCCTTTCACCTTCGCCAGGTCGACGCCAAACTCGCGCGCCAGGCGGCGAATCAGCGGAGTCGCGTGGACGTAAGCGTCGTTCTCGGCAAATTCAGATTTGCCCTCGGCCTTCGGTGCCGGCGCGGCCGGTGCTTCAGCTTTCGCCGCCGGAGCCGGGGCGGCCGCCGCCTGTTTAGCCGGGGCGGCTGCCGGGGCAGCGCCTTCGACTTCGAAGACCATAATCAGCGAACCGGTTTTTACTTTGTCGCCGGTGCTGATTTTGATCTCTTTAACCGTACCGGCAAACGGAGCCGGGACTTCCATTGAGGCTTTATCGCCCTCTACGGTAATCAGCGACTGCTCGGCCGCCACGCTGTCGCCCACCTTTACCATCACTTCGGTGACTTCAACTTCGTCGCCGCCGATGTCCGGTACGTTAACCTCTTTCACGCCGGAGGCGGCGGGTGCCGCTGCGGCAGCCGGAGCCGCTTCCGCTTTCGCCGGTGCTGCTGCGCCGGCTTCGTCCGCCACGTCGAAGATCATAATCAGCGAGCCGGTGGAGACTTTATCGCCGGTATTGACCTTAATCTCTTTCACCACGCCGGCGAACGGTGCCGGAACTTCCATCGAGGCTTTGTCACCTTCCACGGTAATCAGCGACTGCTCGGCCGTCACGCTGTCGCCCACCTTAACCATGATCTCGGTGACTTCAACTTCGTCACCGCCGATGTCCGGCACGTGAACGTCTTTCGCCGCCGCTACAGGAGCGGCTTCTTTTTTCTCTTCTGCCCTGGCAGGTGCCGCATCAGCGGCACCGTCGGCGGAATCGAAAATCATGATTAGCGCGCCGGTCTGGGTTTTATCGCCAACGGAGACTTTGATCTCTTTAACGATGCCCGCCTGCGGCGAGGGCACTTCCATAGAGGCTTTGTCGCCTTCTACGGTAATCAGCGACTGTTCAGCCTCAACCTTATCGCCCGGTTTGACCAGAATCTCGGTGATTTCAACTTCATCGGTTCCGATATCCGGCACTTTGATTTCGATAGCCATTATTCTCTTACCTCTTACGCCAGACGCGGGTTAACTTTATCTGCATCGATGTTGAATCGGGTGATAGCCTCTGCCACCACTTTCTTATCGATTTCGCCACGTTTAGCCAGTTCACCCAGCGCCGCAACCACCACGTAGGATGCGTCAACTTCGAAGTGGTGACGCAGGTTTTCACGGCTGTCGGAACGACCAAAACCGTCGGTGCCCAGCACGCGATAGTCATCAGCCGGCACGTAGGTGCGCACCTGCTCGGCGAACAGCTTCATATAGTCCGTGGAGGCAACGGCCGGCGCATCGTTCATGACCTGAGCGATGTACGGTACGCGCGGGGTTTCCAGCGGATGCAGCATGTTCCAGCGTTCGCAATCCTGGCCGTCGCGCGCCAGCTCGGTGAAGGAGGTGACGCTGTAGACGTCGGAACCAACGCCGTAGTCCTTCGCCAGAATCTCTGCCGCTTCGCGGACGTGGCGCAGAATGGAGCCGGAGCCAAGCAGCTGAACCTTACCTTTGCTGCCTGCCAGGGTTTCGAGTTTATAGATACCCTTACGGATACCCTCCTCGGCACCTTCCGGCATCGCCGGCATGTGGTAGTTTTCGTTCAGCGTGGTGATGTAATAGTAAACGTTCTCTTGCTTCTCGCCGTACATACGCTCCAGGCCGTCGTGCATGATGACCGCGACTTCATAGGCGTAGGAGGGATCGTAAGAGATACAGTTCGGGATGGTCAGCGACTGAATATGGCTGTGGCCATCTTCGTGCTGCAGACCTTCGCCGTTCAGGGTAGTACGTCCGGAGGTGCCGCCGATCAGGAAGCCGCGCGCCTGCTGGTCGCCCGCCGCCCAGCACAGGTCGCCGATACGCTGGAAGCCGAACATCGAGTAGTAGATATAGAACGGGATCATCGGCAGGTTGTTGGTGCTGTAAGAGGTTGCCGCCGCCAGCCAGGAAGCGCCTGCGCCCAGCTCGTTAATCCCTTCCTGCAGGATCTGACCCTTCTCATCTTCTTTGTAGTACGCCACCTGCTCACGGTCCTGCGGGGTGTACTGCTGGCCGTTCGGGCTGTAGATACCAATCTGGCGGAACAGGCCTTCCATACCGAAGGTACGCGCCTCATCGGCGATGATCGGCACCAGCCTGTCTTTGATCGACTTGTTCTTCAGCATCACGTTCAGGGCGCGAACGAAGGCGATGGTGGTGGAGATCTCTTTGCTCTGCTCTTCCAGCAGCGCGCTAAAGTCCTCAAGCTGAGGCAGCTCCAGCTTTTCGGTAAACTTCGGCTGGCGGCTCGGCAGATAGCCGTGCAGCTTCTGACGCTGGGCGTGCAGATAGGTATGCTCTTCAGACCCTTCCGGGAAGGTAATGAACGGCAGTTTTTCGATATCGGCATCGGCTACCGGCACGTTGAAACGATCGCGGACGTAGCGAACGCCGTCCATGTTCATTTTCTTCACCTGGTGGGCGATGTTTTTACCTTCGGCAGAGTCGCCCATGCCGTAACCTTTAATGGTATGGGCGAGGATGACGGTAGCTTTGCCTTTGGTTTCCTGCGCTTTTTTCAGCGCCGCGTAGACTTTCTTCGGATCGTGGCCGCCGCGGTTCAGCGCCCAGATCTGCTCGTCGGTCCAGTCGGCGACCAGCGCGGCGGTTTCCGGATATTTACCGAAGAAGTGCTCGCGCACGTACGCGCCGTCTTTGGATTTGAAGGTCTGGTAGTCGCCGTCAACGGTTTCATTCATCAGTTGGATCAGCTTGCCGCTGGTATCTTTACGCAGCAGCTCGTCCCAACGGGAGCCCCACATGACCTTAATCACGTTCCAGCCTGCGCCGTCGAAGATGCCTTCCAGTTCGTTAACGATTTTGCCGTTACCGGTGACCGGACCGTCGAGACGCTGCAGGTTACAGTTGATAATAAAGACCAGGTTATCCAGCTTCTCGCGGGTGGCGATAGTGATCGCGCCCTTGGATTCCGGCTCGTCCATTTCACCGTCGCCAAGGAAAGCGTAAACGGTCTGCTTAGAGGTATCCTTCAGGCCGCGGTGCTCCAGATATTTCAGGAACTTCGCCTGGTAGATCGCGCCGATGGGGCCGAGCCCCATGGAGACGGTCGGGAACTGCCAGAACTCCGGCAGCAGTTTCGGGTGCGGATAAGAAGGAAGGCCGTGGCCGTGAACTTCCTGACGGAAGTTATTCATCTGCTCTTCGCTCAGGCGACCTTCCAGGAAGGCGCGCGCGTAGATGCCGGGAGAGATATGGCCCTGGAAGTAAACCAGGTCGCCGCCGTCCTGCTCGTTGCGGGCGCGGAAAAAGTGGTTGAAGCACACTTCATAGATCGTGGCGGAGGACTGGAAGGAAGCCATGTGACCGCCCAGCTCAAGATCTTTTTTAGAGGCCCGCAGGACGGTCATAATGGCGTTCCAGCGGATGGCGGTACGAATACGGCGCTCCAGATCCAGATTACCGGGATACTCCGGCTCGTCTTCAACGGCAATGGTGTTGACGTAGTTGCTGGCTCCGGCACCTGCCGCCACCTTCACGCCGCCTTTGCGGGCCTCTGAAAGCAGCTGGTCAATCAAATACTGAGCGCGCTCAACACCTTCTTCACGGATGACCGATTCGATCGCCTGTAGCCAGTCGCGGGTTTCGATCGGATCCACGTCATTCTGGAAACGTTCTGACATGGGGGTATTCCTTATCTATCTAATACGTTGAGTTATCTGGAACCTGTCCCATTGCGTTTTCACACGCCCCGCGCTTCATGCTGTATCCTGACCGGCCGCCAGGCTGCCCGGCGCTTCCATGCGTTTCACCCTTCCGGGTCGCCGTTCCACGGCGTTAAGATCCATTCCGGGTTCCGGCCGCATCCTTTGCTCTACGTCCGGAGGCTTGCTCACTTGCCTTGTCATACAACCTGCATCAGTCGGAACTGAAAAACGCAATAAGACAGGTTCTGCGTTATCTACCCGTTATACTTCAGGCCGCACGTGCGTTGGTTTACCGCCTTTATGCCACCTGAATTATTAAGGGTATAGCCTGGCTCATCAGGCGCAATTGTTACAACCCCACGCGGATCCTGAACGGCGTAAACTGACCGACGCTTACATCACGCGGGTCGCTACGCCCTTCTGCCGGCGCGCGCTAAACGCAGCGCGCGTTAGCGGGTGCTCTCCGGACCTCGGCGGCGAATAACATCGCCTGCGAACCTGGCTTTTTGTTGCCGCGCGCTTTTCATGCGCGTGATTTACAACATCTTCTGGTAAACGTGCTGCCAGAAAAATCACTAATTTTTTCGCTGCTCCAGGCGGCGCAGAGCGCGTTCGCGACGGCTCTGCTCGCGGCTACGGTCCAGCAGAATCTCTTCGATAAACGCAAGGTGGCGATGCGAAGCCTCGCGCGCCTCTTCGGGCTTACCGGCAATAATCGCTTCAAAAATGCGGGTGCGGTGACTGCTTACCAGCGGCAGCATTTCGCGACGCGAATAGAGCAATTCAAAGTTCTGACGGACGTTCTGCGCCAGCATTGGCTCCATACACCTTAGCAGATGGAGCAGAACGACATTGTGGGCCGCCTCGGTAACGGCAATCTGATACTGGAGCACCGCGTCGGACTCCGCATCCAGATCGCCGGACTGCTGAGCCAGCTCAATCGCATGATGCAGCTCGCGAATGCGGACTTTGTCCTCATCCGTGCAGCGCAGCGCCGCATAGTAGGCGGCAATGCCTTCCAGCGCATGGCGCGTCTCCAGCAGATCGAACTGGGATTCAGGATGTCCGGACAGCAGCGCTACCAGCGGGTCGCTAAAGCTCTGCCAAAGGCTGTTCTGAACAAAAGTGCCGCCGCCCTGACGACGCAGCAACAGCCCCTTCGCTTCGAGACGCTGGATCGCCTCGCGCAGAGAGGGGCGGGAAACGTCGAACTTCTTCGCCAGTTCGCGCTCCGGCGGGAGTTTTTCACCGGGGCGCAGGGTCCCCTCCAGAATTAAAAACTCCAGCTGTTGCTCAATGACATCGGATAGTTTGGGTTGGCGGATTTTGCTATAGGCCATGCGGTCCTGTCTTAAACCATTTGCCTGGAGTTAATTGGTCTTACCAATTCTTTATCTGTGACGCTAAAGTAACAAAGTATTCACCTTGTGTCCATACAGCTTTTGATTGAAATCACTAAACCCGGCACTTTTTAACAAGTAACCAGGCCAAACACCCCAAACATGTAACTTATTGCAAATGTTAAATTTACCTGTAAAAAATTTGTTTTAACTAATTTGAAACGTAGAAAAATCTCATCTGAACCGATTCACCTGCGGCAATTATGAATTTATATTCAATAAACATGAATAATATAAGCAATATCGCCGTTACCAGCGCTTTGTAATTGATTTACACATGCTCTCTTTTTAGGCAAGCCGCTCTTCGCGCTTCATAAAGCAGGTGCATTCGCCGCCGCATACCATTATTCTTGTCCACGTAAAAGAGCTTTATCAGCATTTCCATGAAAGTCGCTGTAAAGAAAAAAATACAAAAACGGAATAACACACTTACACACGCATCACCGCGTAGCTTAAAAAGTAATGACTCACGCGGATCGGTCCCTTGCGGCAAAGCGGCCCGAAGCGGCGAGAGTAAACCACACACGAGGTTTTATGATGGAAGGTCAACAGCACGGCGAGCAGCTAAAGCGCGGTCTTAAAAATCGACATATTCAGCTTATCGCGCTGGGCGGCGCGATAGGGACGGGTTTGTTCCTGGGAAGCGCCTCCGTTATCCAGTCCGCCGGTCCCGGCATTATTCTGGGATACGCTATCGCCGGATTTATTGCCTTTATGATTATGCGCCAGCTGGGGGAAATGGTCGTCGAAGAGCCGGTCGCCGGTTCATTCAGCCACTTTGCCTATAAGTACTGGGGTAGCTTTGCCGGATTTGCCTCCGGCTGGAACTACTGGGTGCTTTACGTGCTGGTGGCCATGGCGGAGCTGACCGCCGTCGGTAAATATATTCAGTTCTGGTGGCCGGAAATCCCGACCTGGGCCTCCGCTGCGGCGTTCTTCTTACTCATCAACGCCGTTAACCTGACCAACGTCAAAGTGTTTGGCGAGATGGAGTTCTGGTTCGCTATTATTAAAGTAATCGCCGTCGTCGCGATGATTCTGTTCGGCGGCTGGCTGCTGTTCAGCGGCAGCGGCGGCCCGCAGGCCACGGTGCGCAACCTCTGGGAACACGGCGGCTTTCTGCCGCACGGCCTGACGGGGCTGGTGATGATGATGGCGATTATTATGTTCTCATTCGGCGGTCTGGAGCTGGTGGGGATCACCGCCGCCGAGGCCGATAATCCGCAACAGAGCATTCCGAAAGCGACCAACCAGGTTATCTGGCGGATCCTGATCTTTTATGTAGGCTCGCTGGCGATCCTGCTCTCCCTGCTGCCCTGGACCCGCGTAACCGCCGACACCAGCCCGTTTGTCCTCATCTTCCATGAACTGGGCGACACCTTCGTCGCCAATGCCCTCAACGTCGTGGTGCTGACCGCCGCGCTCTCTGTGTATAACAGCTGCGTCTATTGCAATAGCCGTATGCTGTTCGGCCTGGCACAGCAGGGCAACGCGCCGAAGGCGTTGATGTCGGTGGATAAACGCGGCGTACCGGTAAACACCATTCTGGTTTCGGCGCTGGTCACCGCACTGTGCGTACTGATTAACTACGTTGCGCCACAGTCCGCCTTCAGCCTGTTGATGGCGCTGGTGGTATCGGCCCTGCTCATCAACTGGGCCATGATCAGCCTGGCGCATATCAAGTTTCGCCGCGCCAGGCAGCGGCAGGGAATGACGCCGCGCTTCCCGGCGCTGTTCTACCCGGTCGGCAACTGGATCTGCCTGATTTTTATGGCGGCAGTGCTGGTGATTATGCTTATCACGCCAGGCATGGCAATCTCGGTCTACCTGATCCCGGTCTGGCTGGTGGTGCTGGGCATCGGCTTTCTGTGCAAACAGAAAAGCGCCGGAGTGGTAAAAGCACATTAGAAACGCTGTGTGGAGAGCCAGAGGAGCGGCTTCTGACGAACTGCTCACGAGTGGTTAAGAGACGCTCCCCTCCCCCACCGCGGGTGAGGGGAGCCAGGCTTAAACCAGCGTGCCGTAAAGGGTCAATAGCGCAATTATCACCACCAACGTGAACGACGTTTTCCGGGCCATTGAGACGGCAGATTTCGGCGTTTCAACGCTGTCGGTATGGGGTTCGCGTGCCAGAGAGAACTGCGCCAGCCGGGTCAGTACCTGATACTGCGAGGTATGCCGATCCGTCAGCGAGGCAAACCAGGCGGGCAGCGCTTTTTCACCGTGCCCCAGCAGAGCATACACCACCCCCGCCAGCCGCACCGGAACCCAGTCCAGCACGTGCAGCACGGCGTCAATGGCGGACTGCTGGCGCTGTTGCGGGGTCATATAGCGCGCCAGCCATGACTGCCAGGCGCGTAAAAAGGCGTAGCCCACCAGGGTCACCGGTCCCCACGGCCCGCCAACGATCAGCCAGAACAGCGGTGCCAAGTAAAAGCGAAAGTTTATCCACAGCAGCGCATTCTGCAGCTCGCGCAGAAACTCACGCTCGCCGCAGTCCGGCGGCACGCCGTGAATCAGCGTCAGCTCGCTGGCCATCGCCTTGTACGCATGGGCATCACCGCGGGAGGCCGCCGTAAGATAAGCGTGGTAGTGCAGGCGGACCTTGCCCGCGCCGATGCACAGCAGGCCGATCAGGATCCACGCCACCAGCGACAGCACGTTAAACAGCACCCCTTCCAGCGCGTACAGCAGCAGAAAGGTTATCGCCATCACAAAGATCATCATTCCCAGCGTACGCGCCGCCGAGAAATGGTGGATCCGGCGAAAAATCGCCTCCAGCCGGTGATCGAACTGCCAGTGCTCTCCCAGCTTAAAAAGGCGCTCGACGATCAGCACCAGTAGCGTTGTAAACAGCGTCATGTCATCTCCTTGTGTGACGAGGCGGCAAGCAGAGCGCGAAACGTCTCCCAGTCAAACGCGGGTCCAGGATCGGTCTTGCGCCCGGGGGCAATATTGCAGTGTCCGGTCATGTTATCGGCAAGGGCCGGGTAGCGCTTTAGCAGCGCGCGGGTTACGGCGGCCAGCTGCTGATACTGCACGTCGGTATAGGGCAGCGTATCTGTCCCTTCCAGCTCGATACCGATGGAAAAATCATTGCAGCGCTCACGCCCCTGCCAGGACGAAACGCCCGCGTGCCACGCGCGCTTATCAAATGGAACATACTGGATAATTTCGCCATCCCGGCGAATCAGGCAATGGGCCGAAACGCGCAGATGGGCAATTTCGGCGAAAAAAGGATGGGCGTGGGGATCGAGGGTTCCGCTAAACAGGGCGTCGATCCACGGGCCGCCGAACTCGCCGGGCGGCAGGCTGATATTATGCACAACCAGCAGCGAAGGGGCTTCCTCATCAGGACGGCAGTCGTAATGCGGCGAGAGCACGCGCCGCGCCTCCGTCAGCCAGCCCTTATCCAACAGCATGAAGTATCTCCTTATCTACCTCGTGAGAGGGCTAAAATATCTGTATCGCTGGCCCCGAAGGGTAAGGCCCAGTGCCGAATAAAGCCAACGCACATGCAACCTGAAGTATGACGGGTATATGGTGCAAATAGCCGGTTCAGAGTAGCATATTTCTTCCTTATCATTCGTCAGCTATCTGGAGCCAGCCATGCCGCCCCGTCGTTATAATCCTGATGACCCACGTGACGCCCTGCTGGAACGGATCGGTCTGGATATTTCCACCGCCGTCGCCCGGGCGCTGCGTAACGACCTGGGTGGAGAGGCAGACACAGGTAGCGCTATCACCGCCCCCCGGCTCTCTGAGAGCGCCCGCTCACAGGCCACGGTTATCCCCCGCGAGAAGGGTGTATTTTGCGGCAAGCGCTGGGTTGAAGAGGTTTTTATCCAGCTGGCCGGCGACGATGTCGTTATGACCTGGCACGTTAAGGATGGCGATATTATCCGGGCGAATCAGCCGCTGTTTGAACTGGAAGGCCCCTCTCACCTGCTGCTGGCTGGCGAACGCTCCGCGCTCAGCTTCGCGCAGACGCTTTCCGGCGTTGCCAGCGCGGTGCACGACTACGTCAGGCTGCTGACGGGCACGCAAACCCAGCTGCTGGACAGGCGCAGCCCCCGGCCCGGATTCCGCTCCGCCCTGCAATACGCCGCCCTCTGCGGCAGCCGTCGGCTGGCGTTATCCGATACCTATCTGCTCCCGGAGAACCATATTATCGACTGCGGTTCGATTCGCCAGGCGGTTGAAAAAGCCTTCTGGCTGCACCCGGACGTACCAATAGCGGTCCCGGTGAACGATCTCGCCGGGCTGGACGAGGCGCTGAAGGCGGGGGCGGATATCATCATGCTGAACAGCGCCGAAACGGCACAGATACGCGAAGCGGTTCATCGCGCTTATGGCCGGGCGCGCCTGGCCGTAAGCGCCAGCGTCAGCCGCGAGAGGCTGCGGGAATGGGCGGAAACCGGCGTTGATTTTATCTCCGTGAACGCGCTGACGGAACATCTCCCCCCGCTGGCTCTCTCTATGCGTTTTCGCGACGCCTCCTGACAAAAGCCTCTCGCCGGGCGCATTTTCCCGAGCCGCCCCGCAATTTGCATTTTTGATCGTGTAATTCATTAAATATTCGTGGAATCGCGCTCCTTACTTTCTGTTTTTCCACTCGCCGCGCGCCGCGCACATTTGCCAAAGTAACGCCTCCCTACTTAAGGAGCGAACCTATGGACAAACAACGCGGATTTACGCTTATCGAACTGATGGTGGTTATCGGCATTATCGCTATCCTTAGCGCGATCGGTATCCCCGCTTACCAGAACTACCTGCGCAAAGCGGCGCTGACGGATATGCTGCAAATATTTGTCCCTTACCGCACCGCCGTTGAGCTGTGCGCGCTGGATCATGGCGGCATCGCCTCCTGCAATGCGGGCAGCAACGGTATTCCGCCGGCGACCACCTCCCGCTATGTCTCAGGCGTAAGCATTCTGAACGGCGCGGTAACGCTGACCGGCCAGGAGAGCCTCAACGGTCTGAGCATCGAGCTGACCCCGCAATGGGATAACGCCAGCGGTATTACCGGCTGGACGCGCCTCTGCCGCATCCAGAACGATAGCGCGCTGCAGCAGGCCTGCGAAGATGTCTTCCGCTTTAACGCTGAGCAGGAGAGAAGATGACAGACGCACAGCTTCTGGCGTTATGCCAGCGCCATCAGGCAATTGTCCTCAGCGCAGACGGCGAGACCGTCCACATCGCCGTGCAGGATGCGCCCTCTGTAAACCTGCAGGATGCCCTGCGTTTCGCCACCCAAAGACGTATCAAAATCGACTGCTGGACCCGCCAGCAGATGGAGCGCCACTCGCAGCAGCCGGGAAAAGCGTTCGCCAGCGTCATCCCGGAACAGAGTCCCGACGTAGCCGTATTGCTGAATCAGATCCTGCAGACGGCGCTGACGAAGCGCGCCTCCGATATCCATATTGAACCGACGGAGCATCGCTACCGGGTTCGTCTGCGGGTGGACGGCGTGCTGCACGCCCTGCCGGATCTCGCGCCAGAGACGGGAGCGGCCCTGACGGCCCGGCTTAAGGTGCTGGGCAATCTGGATATCGCCGAGCATCGGCTCCCGCAGGACGGGCAGTTCACCGTCACGCTTTCAGACAGCCCGGTCTCTTTTCGCCTCGCCACCCTTCCCTGCCGGGGCGGAGAAAAGGCGGTGCTGCGGCTGCTGCATCAGGTTACCCAGCCGCTGGAGATAAAAGCGCTGGGCATGCAGGAGGATCAGTTGGCCGCCTTCACCCAGGCACTGCGACAGCCCCAGGGCCTGGTGCTGGTAACCGGGCCGACCGGAAGCGGTAAAACCGTCACCCTCTATAGCGCGCTGCAGACGCGCAACACGCCGGAGGTCAATCTTTGCAGCGTGGAGGACCCGGTTGAAATCCCCATTGAAGGGCTAAACCAGACGCAGGTCAATCCGCGCGCCGGGCTCACCTTTCAGGGCGTACTGCGCGCGCTGCTGCGTCAGGATCCGGATGTGATTATGATCGGCGAGATCCGCGACGGCGAGACGGCAGAAATCGCGATTAAAGCTGCACAAACCGGGCATCTGGTCCTCTCCACGCTGCATACTAACTCCACCAGCGAAACGCTGGTGCGTCTGCAGCAGATGGGGATCGCCAGTTGGATGCTCTCTTCGGCGCTGACGCTAACGGTGGCCCAGCGGCTGGTCAGAAAGCTCTGCCCGCACTGCCGCCATCTGGTTGACGATCCCATTACGCTTCCCGCCGCCCTGTGGGCCACGCCGCTGCCGCGCTGGCGGGCGGGCGGCTGCGAACGCTGCTATCACGGTTTTTATGGCCGTACGGCGCTGTTTGAGGTTATGCCAATTACCCTCTCGCTACGTCAGCTGATTGCTAGCGGGAGCGAAGCCGAAGCGCTGGAGGCTCACGCGCAGCAGACAGGTATGCGCACGCTGTTTGCCAACGGCTGTGAGGCCGTCGCGCAGGGGCTAACCACGTTTGAAGAGATAATCCGCGTTCTGGGGATTCCTCATGCCCGCTAAGCAGCTCTGGCACTGGCAGGGGATCGGCAGCGAAGGCGAAGCCTGCGAAGGCGCTCAGTGGGCGGAAAACCGCGAGCTGCTGTCCAGCATGCTGGAACGGCGTCAGATTGCGCCTTTGCGTATAAAGCGCCTGGGCGTAAAAGCCGCCCTGTGGTCAACTGACAAAAGCGCCGCGCTAATACATCAGCTGGCAACGCTGCTGAAAGCGGGCCTCACGCTCACAGAAGGGCTGACCCTGCTCGCCGGGCAGCATCCCAGCAGGCAATGGCAGGCGCTGCTGCAGACGCTGGTTTCAGAGCTGGAGCAGGGCGTGCCCTTTTCCAGCACGCTGGCACAGTGGCCTCAGGTGTTTCCGCCGCTATATCAGGCGATGATCCGTACCGGAGAGCTGACCGGCGGGCTGGATACGTGCTGTTTTGAGCTGGCCCGTCAGCAGGAGGCCCAGCGTCAGCTTGCCGTTAAAGTAAGGAAGGCGCTGCGTTATCCGCTGATTATTTTAACCATGGCGCTGCTGGTGGTGCTGGCCATGCTACATTTTGTGCTACCAGAGTTTGCCGCTATTTACAGCACCTTTAACACGCCGCTGCCGGCGCTGACGCAGGGGATTATCGCGCTGGCCGCCTTCAGCGGCCGCTGGGGCTGGCTGCTACTGCCCATCGGGGCGACAGCGGCCCTTGCCAACAGGCTGCTGCGGCGAAAGCCGGCGTGGCTCATTCAGCGCCAGCGCCTGCTGCTTCGCACGCCGCTCGTCGGTCGTCTGATGCGCGGGCAAAAGTTAACCCAGATATTCACTGTACTTGCCCTTACTCAAAACGCCGGCGTTGCCTTTGTCCAGGGAGTGGAAAGCGTCAGAGAGACGCTGGACTGCCCATACTGGTCGCAGCTGCTGACGCAGGTACAGCGGGATATCAGCGCCGGTCAGCCGGTGTGGCTGGCGCTGAAAAATGCCGGGGAGTTCAGCCCGCTTTGCCTGCAGCTGGTAAAAACGGGAGAGGCCTCCGGCTCGCTGGACACCATGCTGAGCAGCCTTGCGCGCCATCACAGTGAAAGCACGCTGGCGCTGGCGGATAATCTGGCGGCGCTGCTGGAACCTGCGCTACTGATCGTTACGGGTGTGATTATCGGCACGCTGGTGGTCGCCATGTATTTACCGATTTTTCATCTGGGAGATGCGATGAGCGGGATGGGGTAAGCAAGGCCCGGCCCCTTAACCGGGCGTGGCGTTGACGCTCATAAGGGCCGGCGCGTCGTCAGCGCCGGCACGGTACGGCTACAGGCTGTTGAAAACGCGGTTTTCCTGCTCCTGCACGCGGATAAAGGTTGTACGCTTGGTCAGCTCTTTCAGACGAGACGCACCAACGTAGGTGCAGGCGGAGCGCAGGCCGCCGAGAATATCGCGGGCGGTATTTTCCACCGGCCCACGCAGCGGCAGCCTGACGGTTTTCCCCTCCGCAGCGCGATAGCCCGCCACGCCGCCAACGTGGCGATTCATCGCCGACTCGGAGCTCATGCCGTAGAACAGCATAAATTTCTCGCCGTTCTCTTCAATAATTTTACCGCCGCTCTCTTCGTGACCGGCCAGCATCCCACCCAGCATGACAAAGTCCGCACCGCCGCCGAAGGCCTTCGCCACGTCGCCCGGCATGGTGCAACCACCGTCGCTGACGATGGTGCCGCCCAGCCCATGGGCGGCGTCCGCGCATTCGATAACGGCGGAGAGCTGCGGATAGCCGACGCCGGTTTTCACCCGGGTGGTGCATACGGAGCCGGGGCCAATTCCGACCTTCACAATATCGGCACCGGAAAGGACCAGCTCCTCACACATTTCGCCGGTAACCACGTTGCCGGCGCACAGGGTTTTCGTCGGCCATGCTTCACGCGCTTTAGCGACAAACTGCACGAAGTGCTCCGAGTAACCGTTCGCCACGTCAATGCAGACGAAGTTCAGCGCCGGATTAAGAGCCAGAATGCGTTTAGTTTTTTCAAAATCGGCGTCGGAAGTGCCGGTGGACACCATCACGTGCTTCAGAACGTCAGCAGAGGCACTGCTGATAAAGCCCTGCCACTCTTCAACGGAATAGTGCTTATGCACGGCGGTCAGGATGTCGAAAGAAGCCAGGGCGGCGGCCATACCGAAGGTGCCGACGGTATCCATATTGGCAGCAATGATCGGTACGCCGGACCAGGTCTGACCTGAATGTTTAAAGGTAAACTGACGTTCCAGTTCAACTTCGGAACGACTTTTGAGAGTAGAACGCTTGGGACGAATAAGAACGTCTTTAAAACCTAACTTCAGATCTTCTTCGATACGCATGTGCAGATTCCTGGGGTTAATGGCGAAAAAGCGAAACTCACAACTCCAGTGACGCTATCATACGCACTAATCAATGCCGCGCAAGACTGCGAAATTTTCTTTTTTTACGATACAATCTCAGAAATTTACCTGACGAAGAGTGGATATGCAGTGTATCCGCCTCTGCCTGACGCGCATACAATTTAACCCTTTGGGTATTAATTCCCGGAATCTACACCTATGAGGTATACGGTAGCCTTAACCGGCGGCATTGGCAGTGGCAAAAGCACCGTTGCAAACGCATTCGCCGACCTCGGAATTAACGTCATAGACGCCGATATCATCGCACGTCAGGTGGTGGAGCCCGGTACGCCCGCCCTTAAGGCGATAGCGGACCATTTCGGCCCCCAGCTTATTGCTGCAGACGGTACGCTGCAGCGCCGCCTTCTACGTGAACGCATCTTTTCACAGCCGGAAGAGAAGGCCTGGCTGGATGCCCTGCTACATCCTCTGATTCAGCAGGAGACCCAGCGCCAGCTACAGCGAGTCTCCTCACCATATCTGCTGTGGGTCGTCCCGCTGCTGGTTGAAAACGCGCTGTATAAAAAAGCGAACCGCGTTCTGGTGGTGGACGTCACGCCCGAGACGCAGCGCCAAAGGACAATGTTACGCGATGGCGTTTCGCGCAGGCATGTTGAACAGATCCTTGCCGCCCAGGCAACGCGCGAAGCGCGCCTTGCCGTCGCAGACGATGTTATCGATAATAATGGCGCGCCGGATGCCATCGCATCGGATGTCGCCCGCCTGCACGCCCGCTATTTAGCGCTGGCGGCGCAGTTTGTCTCACAGGAAAAACCGTAATGCACACCCAGGTCCTTTTTGAACACCCGCTCAACGAGAAGATGCGCACATGGCTGCGCATTGAGTTCTTGCTCCAGCAGCTCTCCGCCAACTTACCCATCGCCAATCATGCCGGCGCGCTGCATTTTTTTCGCCATGTCGGGGATTTATTGGACGTGTTCGAGCGTGGTGAAGTCCGCACGGAACTGCTTAAGGAGCTGGAGCGGCAGCAGCGCAAACTTCAGGCGTGGGTGGCCGTACCCGGCGTCGATCAGAGCCGAATTGAAATCCTGCATCAGCAGCTTAAAACCGCAGGCAGCGTTCTGATATCAGCACCTCGCCCTGGGCAGCAGCTGCGCGAAGATCGGCTGATCGCTCTGGTGCGCCAGCGGCTGAGCATTCCCGGCGGCTGCTGCAGCTTTGATTTACCAACGCTGCATATCTGGCTGCATCTGCCCCAGGCGAAGCGCAACGCCCAGATCGAAGCCTGGCTTGCCAGCCTGGAGCCGCTCAGCCAGGCGCTGACGCTCATTCTCGATCTGATTCGCCACTCCGCGCCGTTTCGCAGGCAAACCAGCCTGAACGGTTTTTATCAGGATAACGGTGAAGACGCCGATCTGCTGCGCCTGATGCTGACGCTGGATTCGGAGCTTTATCCGCAGATTTCCGGGCATAAGAGCCGGTTTGCCATTCGCTTTATACCGCTGGACAGCGAGCACGGCCTGGTGCCGGAACGTCTCGACTTTGAGCTGGCCTGCTGCTAAGGAGTCAACATGAGTGAAACGATTACCGTTAACTGCCCCACCTGTGGGAAAACCGTCGTCTGGGGCGAAATTAGCCCGTTCCGCCCGTTCTGCTCCAAACGCTGTCAGCTGATAGATTTGGGAGAGTGGGCCGCCGAAGAGAAGCGTATTCCCAGCAGCGGCGACCTGTCGGATAGCGACGGCTGGAGCGAAGATCAGGAGTAACGTTGCCAGGCGACGTTACCCAGGCAACGCCATTTATCCAGTCGCGCTCTGCCCCGCCATAAGTCTATTGATAACCGGCTTATTGGCGGGAGGAAACGCTTCGGCATCCAGCGCGCGTTGCGCAATCCACTGCCCCGGCTGCCCCTCCCGTCCCCAGGGTTCACCCTCCCAGCGCTCCACCAGCCAGAACCAGAGCGTGAGATGCCGGTCCGGAAACTGATACTCCAGCTTTTCGAACAGCGATATCTCGAGGGGCGTAATTCCCACCTCTTCCCGTAGTTCACGCGCCAGCGCCTGCTCCGGCGTTTCCAGTGGTTCGATCTTACCGCCGGGAAACTCCAGCCGGTTTGCCATATGAACGTCGGCGGCGCGTCGGGTAACAAAAATTTCGTCCTGCGGGTTACGGATAATTCCCACGGCAATCTGCAGCGTTTTCATCCTGTTGTATCCATAAAAAAGGCGCAGTTTCCCGCGCCTTATGGTTGCGACTCCGCCCTTAGCTCAGGCGACCGTGGCACTGTTTGTATTTTTTACCGGAGCCGCAGGGGCACGGATCGTTGCGTCCTACCTTACGATCGCCCGTTTGCGCGGCCAGGGCGGCGGCAGCGGCGGCATCATCATTCTGATGGCTCAGTTGCTGCATCTGCGCCAGACGTTCGGCTTCTTCACGGCGCTGTTGCTCCATGGCCTCAACCTCTTCCGGCATCCGCACCTGAACCTTGCTCAGCGTACTGATCACTTCATACTTCAGCGATTCCAGCATCGCCGCAAACATGGAGAAGGATTCGCGCTTGTACTCCTGCTTTGGATCTTTCTGCGCATAACCGCGCAGGTGGATCCCCTGGCGCAGATAGTCCATCGCCGCCAGGTGCTCTTTCCACAAAGAGTCCAGGGTTTGCAGCATGACGCCCTTTTCAAAATGGCGCATCATCTCAACGCCGACGATCTCTTCTTTACGCTGATAAACCTCAATGGCCTGAGCCAGAATGCGCTCGCGCAGCGTCTCTTCATGCAGCTCCGGCTCTTTATCCAGCCACTCGGCAATCGGCATATCAAGATCGAAATCGTTTTTCAGCCGCTCCTGCAGGCCGACAACATCCCACATTTCTTCCAGCGACTGAGGCGGGATATAGGCGTCAATGGTGGCCTTAAAGACATCTTCCCGAATGCTGTTGATGGTTTCGCTAACGTCGGAGACGTCCAGCAGCTCGTTACGCTGGCTGTAAATGGCGCGACGCTGGTCGTTGGCTACATCGTCGTACTCCAGCAGCTGCTTACGGATGTCAAAGTTGCGGCTTTCAACTTTACGCTGGGCGTTGGCGATCGCTTTGGTCACCCACGGATGCTCAATCGCCTCTCCCGGCTTCATTCCCAGCTTACGCATCATGCCGGAAACGCGATCGGAGGCAAAAATACGCATCAGGGCATCTTCCATCGACAGATAGAAGCGGGAGGAACCCGCATCGCCCTGACGGCCGGAACGACCGCGCAGCTGGTTATCAATACGGCGGGATTCATGGCGCTCGGTGCCAATAATATGCAGGCCGCCGGCGGCCAGCACCGCCTCATGACGCACCTGCCAGTCCGCTTTAATCTGCGCTACCTGCTCGGGCGTTGGGTTTTCCAGCGCGGCGACTTCTGCCTGCCAGCTGCCGCCGAGCACAATATCCGTACCGCGACCCGCCATGTTAGTGGCAATGGTCACCGCCGCCGGATACCCCGCCTGGGCGACGATCGCCGCTTCGTTCGCGTGGAATTTGGCGTTCAGTACGTTATGTTTGATGCCCGCTTTGGTCAGCTCGTTCGAGACGACTTCGGACTTCTCGATAGAGATGGTGCCCACCAGCACCGGCTGGCCCCTGGCGGTACGCTCTCTGATATCTTCAATAATGGCCTGAATTTTTTCCGCTTCGGTCATGTAGACCAGATCCGGCATATCCTTACGGATCATCGGCCGGTTAGTTGGCACAACCACGGTGTCCAGCTTATAGATAGAACTGAATTCAAAGGCCTCGGTATCGGCGGTGCCGGTCATACCGGCCAGCTTTTCATACAGACGGAAGTAGTTCTGGAAGGTGATGGAGGCCAGAGTCTGGTTCTCATTCTGGATCTCCACGCCCTCTTTCGCCTCCACCGCCTGGTGCAGGCCGTCGGACCAGCGACGACCCTGCATGGTACGGCCGGTGTGCTCATCGACGATAATGACTTCGCCATCCTTCACGATATAGTCCACATCGCGGGTAAACAGCGCATGAGCGCGCAGCGCGGCGGTGACGTGGTGCATCAGCATGATGTTGCCCGGCGAATACAGCGATTCGCCCTCTTCCATAATGCCTTCTTTGACCAGCAGCTCTTCAATCAGTATCAGCCCACGCTCGGTCAGGTTGACCTGGCGCGCTTTTTCGTCGACGGAAAAGTGGCCTTCGCCCTGGAAGGTTTCAGAATCTTCTTTGTCCTGGCGGATCAGATGCGGGATGATTTTATTGACTTTTTTGTACATCTCCGAGCTGTCTTCCGCCGGGCCGGAAATGATCAGCGGGGTACGCGCTTCGTCGATTAAAATCGAGTCGACCTCATCCACCAGCGCATAGTGCAGCTTACGCTGAACGCGCTCTTCCGGACTAAAGGCCATGTTGTCACGCAGGTAGTCAAAGCCGTATTCGTTGTTGGTGCCGTAGGTAATATCGGCCGCATAGGCTTCACGCTTCGCCGGTGCCGGCATTCCCGGCAGGTTAATGCCTACGGACATGCCGAGGAACTCAAACAGCGGGCGGTTGTTTTCGGCGTCGCGCTGCGCCAGATAGTCGTTCACGGTCACCACGTGCACGCCTTTCCCGCTCAGCGCGTTCAGGTAGGCGGGCAGCGTTGCGGTCAGGGTTTTACCTTCACCGGTGCGCATCTCCGCAATACAGCGATCGTTCAGCACCATGCCGCCCAGCAACTGTACGTCAAAGTGACGCATGCCAAACACGCGCTTACTGGCTTCACGAACCACGGCAAAGGCTTCCGGAATCAAACTCTCAACGCTTTCGCCTTTTTCAATGCGCGCGCGAAATTCGTTGGTTTTGCCCTTCAGCGCCTCATCGGAGAGTTTTTCCATCTCCGGTTCCATGGCATTGATGAGGCTGACCGCTTTACGCATACGACGCAGCGTACGATCGTTACGACTACCGAATACTTTTGTTAATAACTTGATTAGCATAATAAAATCTCAAACGCCCCGCGTTGCGGAGTCTTCATAATAAGTGAGTGGTAATTTGTTTCTTTAGCTGAGGCGTTGAGGGCCAGCGCGGATCCCCTGCGCCTGGCTTATCCAGACGGGAGTGCTGAAAGTGGCCTGAGGGGTAAAATACGTGTACGCCACGCGCCGCATAGCGGGCGGGGCCGCTTTCTGGGTCAGCAACGCGCTGAGGGTATTCAGCAGAGCCAGGTGATGCGCCTGAAGCGGCAGCGGCTCTTCCGCAACGGGCAGCGCCTGCGGGGCCAGGGCGAAAGAGAGATGGCGGATTACGGTGCGAATCGCATGCTGATGCCAGTAGTCGACGCTAAAATTCGCCCGGCGAGCGCTCGTTTCCAGGCGCGCAAGCTGGCTAAAATTAACTTTCGTCGCCCGGTCGGGGCTGCTGGCAGCGGCTCTGGCTGGCGTGGCGGGCTCGGCGGCGTTGCCGATAGCGGGCAGACCAAAGCTGGCCGCAACCATCCCTAATAAGAGATGCGGCCAGAAATATCGTCTGCCTAACTGTCGCCAGCGCGTCAGTATTCCACTCACGTTTTCGCCTTCCTGTTAGCTCCCGAATGCCCGGAATACGCATTCGCTACGTTTTTGCGCACAAATCTTATCATTAATGCCGATGCCGGACAGCAGTATTGATAAGAAGAAGCGGACAAAAGTGTTTAAGAAAACGGCGGTTGCGCCCGCTGCGCCGCACATCGGGCGAAAAATCCAAAAAAAACGACTGGCTCACCTGGCCGGAGAGAGTGCCAGATAAACCAGTCGAATTTTTATGACGAAGCGTCGTTATGCCAGTACGGTCGAAGGCGCTTTAAACGCCAGCGGCAGTTCCGCATCGTCCTGGAAGGTGACAAATTCCCACGCTTCCTGCTTCGCCAGCAGCGCCTGCAGCAGTTTATTATTCAGCGCATGGCCGGACTTATAGGCCGTGAATGCACCAATAATATTGTAACCACACATAAACAGGTCGCCGATTGCGTCAAGCATTTTGTGACGAACGAACTCATCTTCAAAACGCAGGCCGTCTTCATTCAGTACGCGATAATCGTCAACAACGATGGCACAATCGAAGCTGCCGCCCAGGCACAGACCGCGGGACTGCAGATATTCGATATCGCGCATAAAGCCGAAGGTGCGCGCGCGGCTAATCTGGCGCATAAAGGCGTCCGCCGAGAAATTCATCGCATAGCGCTGGCTGCTGGCGTCAATCGCCGGATGGTTAAAGTCGATAGTGAAATCCAACGTAAAACCATTATACGGACGGAATTCAGCCCACTTGTCGCCATCTTCGACGCGAACGGTCTCTTTGATGCGTACAAATTTTTTGGCGCAGCTGAGTTCATCAATACCGGCGTCAAGCAGCAGGTAGACGAACGGCGCGGCGCTGCCATCCATAATCGGGATTTCCGGTGCATCGACTTCAATAACGATGTTATCGATGCCTAATCCCGCCAGCGCCGCGTTCAGGTGCTCGACGGTGGAAATCCGTACATCATGCTCGTTCACCAGGCAGGTACAGAGCATGGTATCACGCACAGATTTGGCATCGGCCGGAAAATCTACCGGTGGATTCAAGTCGGTGCGACGATAGATGACCCCGGTGTTAGCCGGCGCAGGGCGTAATGTCAGGGTGACCTTTTTGCCGGTATGTAAACCGACGCCGGTCGCCTGAACGATACGTTTAAGTGTCCTTTGTTTGATCATCGTATAATCTCGCCAAATTACTTATCCAGCCGAAGTGTACAATACATTCGGCGGGCCAGTTTAGCACAAAGAGCCGCGGAACCCAACTTCAAGGCGATTCTTAATCGGCCTGCTTGCGCAAGAACGCGGGAATATCCAGATAATCCGGCTCCTTAGCGGTCTGCGGCGCGTTGTCGTTGACCACTTTCGCCACCGATTTCTGCTCCTGCGACAGCGGTGCCATGCCGTGCTGCTGGTAGCGATCCATCACCGGCTGCTGAGCTTGCTTATTGGTCACCAGCGTAATTTCAGGACGCTTGTCCATGCCGATACCGGTGGCCACCACGGTCACGCGCAGTTCGTCGTTCATGTCCGGGTCCAGAGACGTACCGATAACCACGGTGGCGTTATCCGATGCAAAGGCGCGGATAGTGTTGCCGACGGTTTCGAACTCGTCCAGACGCAGGTCGAAGCCCGCCGTAATGTTGACCAGCACGCCGCGAGCGCCGGACAGGTCGATATCTTCCAGCAGCGGGGAGGAGATCGCCATTTCGGCCGCCTCTTCCGCACGGTCTTCGCCGCTGGCCACGCCGGAGCCCATCATCGCATAGCCCATTTCGGACATAACGGTGCGCACGTCGGCGAAGTCAACGTTCATCAGCCCCGGACGGGTAATCAGCTCTGCGATCCCCTGAACCGCGCCCTTCAGCACGTCGTTTGCCGCGCCGAAAGCGTCCAGCAGGGAGATACCGCGCCCCAGCACTTTCAGCAGCTTGTCGTTCGGAATGGTAATCAGCGAGTCCACGTGTTTGGACAGCTCGGTGATGCCCTGCTCGGCGAAGGCCATACGCTTCTTGCCTTCGAAGTTAAACGGCTTGGTCACCACGGCGACGGTCAGGATGCCCAAATCTTTCGCCACTTCCGCCACTACCGGCGCAGCGCCGGTGCCGGTGCCGCCGCCCATACCCGCGGCGATAAAGACCATATCAGCCCCCTCAAGGGCGGCGCGCAGCGCTTCGCGATCTTCGTCCGCCGCATTGCGCCCTACTTCCGGGTTAGCGCCAGCGCCCAGACCTTTAGTAATGCCGCTACCGATCTGAATGGTCTGGCCGACCGCCGTCTTACGCAACGCCTGGGCGTCGGTATTTACGGCGAAAAATTCAACACCTTCGATGCGCTCGCGCACCATGTGTTCAACGGCGTTACCGCCGCCGCCGCCGACGCCGATGACTTTAATCACCGCGTCGTTGGTCAGTTCCATAGGTTCAAACATAATTTCTCTCCGTTATGTGCCTGTCGCCTGAGGCCGTAAACGTCGTCGGCCTCATAAAAATTAAAATTCTTTGCGCAGCCAGTTGTTCAGGCGCTTGATCCATGAACCAACTGATGCCGTAACCCGTTTTTCTACTTCCGCTTCACCATTCAAATGGGACTCTTTCCCGTAGTGAAGCAGCCCAACCGCCGTAGAGTAGTACGGCTCCTGGGCATAGTCCGTCAGTCCGGTGATATTCAGCGGCGCGCCAATGCGAACCTGCGTATGGAACACGCGCTGGGCGCAGGCCGCAAGCCCTTCAATTTGCGCCGCGCCGCCGGTCAATACAATTCCTGCCGCAAGGTGGTGCTTAACCCCCTGCTGACGAAGCTGTTCCTGAAGCTGCAAAATCTCTTCGTTAACCAGGTTGAGCAGCTCGGTATAACGTGGCTCAATCACTTCCGCCAGCGTCTGCCGCTGCAGGCTGCGCGGCGGGCGTCCGCCCACGCTCGGCACCTCAACGCTTTCGTCTTTGCCAACGATGGAACCCAGCGCGCAGCCGTGGCGAACCTTAATGGCCTCCGCATCGCTCGGCGGCGTGCCGAAGGCGTAGGCGATATCGCTGGTCACGACGTTTCCGGCGTAGGGAATCACCTTGGTGTGACGCAACGCTCCGCCAGTATAAACGGCGATATCCATTGTACCACCTCCGATATCCACAACGCAGACGCCCAGCTCCCGCTCATCTTCGGTCAGTACGGAATAGCTGGCCGCCAGTCCGGCAAATATCAGTTGGTCAACTTTTAAACCACAACGTTCAACGGCTTTAACAATGTTTTTCGCCATATCGTTGTGACATGTGATCAGGTGCACCTTTGCCTGCATCCGCACACCGGAAAGACCGACGGGGTTTTTGATGCCTTCCTGATAGTCAATGGCGTACTCCTGGGGGATAACGTGAAGAACGCGGTGCTCATCGCGGACGCGAACCGACTTCGCGGTATGCACAACGTTCTCAACATCCTCCTGGGTTACTTCCTCTTCTGAGATAGGCACCATGCCGATCTCATTCTGACAGCTGATATGCTTGCCAGAAAGCGCCAGATATACCGAGGAGATTTGGCAATCCGCCATCAGTTCCGCCTGATCAATGGCGCGCTGGACGCACTTCACCACCGACTCCAGGTCGTTAACCCCGCCTTTATCCATACCACGCGACGGGCAGCTGCCCACGCCAATGATATTGATCATACCGTCGGGCAGAACTTCCCCTACTAAAGCGGCAACTTTCGCGGTGCCAATCTCCAGTCCAACTACCAGTTTTCTGTCCGTCGCCTTGATCATTGTTGTTCTGCCTGTGCCTGATTCTGTTGCTGATTAGATTCCTCAGAAGCCAGGGTAGCCCACCCTACCGCCGCTCCCGAGTCATAGCGCAAATCAACGTAGCTAATCCGTTTACCATCGGTTTGCGCCTGCTGCTGTAAAACCGGGTAGAGTTCTACAAAGCGAGCCAGACGTTTCATCGTGTCGCCCCTGCCGAGGTTGAGCTTAATGTCGTTATTCAGCGTCAACTGCCAGGATCGACGCGCGGTCATGGCCGCTTCCTTTAGCGTAAACCGCGCCTGCGCCAGCACCTGGCCCATCTCCCGGTAGCCCTGCAGCACTTCGCTCGCGCTGCCCTCCGGGCCGTGCAGCACGGGAAGCGTCTGTCCGCCGATACGATCGGACGGCACGCTAAAGATGCTCCCTTCGGCATCCACCATGTGCTGGTCATTCCAACGCGCTACCGGAACGTATTCAACCAGATGAATCTTCAATTCGTCCGGCCACTGTTTTCTCACGCTGGCCTGCTTAATCCACGGCAGTCGCTCTATCTGGCTCTGGATGATATTGACATCCTGAGTCATAAAGGTGCCGGGCGCGCCCAGCGCCAGAATTGACTGGCGAATGTCATCATTGCGCGTATAGTGCCGCTCGCCGGTCAGCACCAGCCTCGACAGCGGCAGACGCTGCGCGTCTTCCATCCACCCCAGCACAACCCAGCCGCTGACCAGCACGGTACACAGCACCGTCAGCAGAAAGAGTATGCCCGCAAGGCGTGTTCCGTTACTCCGGCGGGAAGAGGAGACCTCTTCTTCGCTGTTTCGCGAGTTCAGCGCAGCCTGCGACATATCAGCCCGCCAACGCCAGAATACGCACTACCAGCTGCGAGAAGGTCATTCCCGCCTGCCGCGCCGCCATCGGCACAAGGCTATGGCTGGTCATCCCCGGCGACGTATTCGCCTCCAGCAGATAGAACTGGCCGTCACTATCCAGCATGACGTCAATGCGACCCCAGCCCCTGCAGCCCAACGCTGTCCAGGCGTTCAGCACCAGGGCGTTCAGCTGAGCCTCCTGCGCCGCATCCAGTCCCGAAGGGCAGAAATAGTGTGTCTCATCAGAGAGATACTTCGCTTCATAATCATAGAAGGTTCCGGCGGGTTGGATACGAATCGACGGTAAAATTTCTTGATCGAGTATGGCTACCGTAAACTCCGGCCCGCTGAGCCATTTTTCGATAAGCACCTCATCGTCATGGCGAAAGGCCAGCGCCAGCGCGCCCTGCAGAGCGCTTTGCTCCGTTACCTTCGACATTCCCACGCTGGAGCCTTCGCGGCTCGGCTTCACGATAAGCGGCAGTCCGAGCGCGGCGATCTGCGCCCGCAGCGCCTCGCTCAGCCCGTTCTCAAACCCGGTGCGGGTCAGCGCAACCCACGGCGCAACGGGCAGGCCCGCGCCCTGCCACAGCAGTTTGCTGCGCAGCTTGTCCATTGAGATAGCGGACGCCATCACGCCGCTGCCGGTATAGGGCAGGCCAATAAGTTCCAGCATCCCCTGCAGCGTGCCGTCTTCGCCGCCGCGGCCGTGCAGCGCGATAAATACCTTGTTAAAGCCCCTCTCCTTCAGGCGGCTGATGTCGACCTCTTTCGGATCGACCAGATGAGCGTCCACGCCGCCCTCGCGCAGCCCGGCGAGCACCGCCGCGCCGGAGTTCAGTGAGACTTCGCGTTCCGCGGAGGTTCCGCCTGACAGCACCGCAATTTTATCAGCCATGCTGCTCTTCCTCCTCAGTTTGCGGCTGCAGTTTGATTTCAGCTAAGGTCCGCGCGATTTTGCCTATATTTCCCGCACCCTGCACCAGAACCAGATCGTTACCGGTTAATACCGGTGCCAGCATTTGTGCGACCTGCGTCGGTTCGGAAATCAGGATCGGGTCCACCTTGCCGCGGCCGCGGATTGTCCGGCACAGTGAGCGGCTGTCCGCCCCCGGTATCGCCGCTTCGCCCGCCGGATAGACGTCGAGCATCAGCAGCGCGTCGACCTGGCTCAGCACGTTAGCGAAGTCGTCATACAAATCCCGGGTGCGCGTAAAACGATGCGGCTGAAAAATCATCACCAGATGTTTGTCCGGCCAGCCAGCCCGCGCCGCCTTAATCGTGGCGTCCACTTCCGTTGGATGGTGGCCATAGTCATCAACCAGCATCGCCGTTCCGGCACTGCCGTTAACCCGCGCCAGCGGAAATTCACCGAGGAAATCAAAACGACGCCCGGTTCCCTGGAAGCTTTCCAGCGCGCGCAGGATCGCGTCGTCCTCAATGCCCTCTTCCGTCGCCACCGCCACGGCCGCCGCCGCATTGAGCGCGTTATGGCGGCCCGGGGCGTTCAGCGTAACCCGCAGCGCGGGTTTGTCGTGGCGCAGCAGCGTAAAGTGCCCCTGCGGGCCGGTCTGCTGATAATCATCCACCCGCACATCGGCATCGTCGCTGAAGCCGTAGGTTGTGATCTGGCGACCCACGCGCGGCAGCAGCTCACGAATCACCGGGTCGTCCACGCACATCACCGCACGACCATAAAACGGCAGATTGTGCAGAAAATTAATAAACGTCTGCTTTAAATTTTCGAAATCGCCCTGGTAGGTATCCATATGGTCGGCTTCGATATTGGTGACAACCGCCACCATCGGCTGCAGATGCAGAAACGAAGCATCGCTCTCATCGGCTTCCGCAATCAGGTAACGGCTGTGGCCCAGGCGCGCGTGAACTCCCGCCGCCTTCACCAGCCCGCCGTTAACAAAGGTCGGATCCAGCCCGGCTTCGGCGTAAATGCTGGAGACCATCGCGGTGGTCGTGGTTTTGCCATGCGTGCCGGCAATGGCGATGCCGTGGCGAAAACGCATCAGCTCCGCCAGCATTTCCGCCCGCCGGATCACCGGGATACGCGCCTCATGCGCCGCCACTATCTCCGGGTTATCGGCAGAGATGGCGCTGGAAACCACCACCACGCTCGCTTCGCGCACGTTTTCCGGCCGATGGTTAAAGAAAATCGTCGCCCCCAGGCTCGCCAGCTGCTGGGTGACCGGATTCGGCGCCAAATCAGAACCACTAATCTGATAGCCTTCATTGGCCAGAACTTCGGCAATACCGCCCATACCGGCACCACCGATGCCGACAAAGTGGATGTGCCGAACGCGACGCATTTCGGGCACAATGGAACGCAGTTTTGCCAGTTGTTGTGTATTCATGTTTTACGCCATTAACTCCAGTACTCGTCATAGTTCAAATTGCAGATTGGTTGGCTCTGTCTGGCCCTCGCCCCGCCGGGGACAGCGCCAACGGCGTTTCAAGCGGGCCAGGCCAGTTGGCCGGCGCTCTACGCACAGGGCGCTCGCTGCCTCAACGCCTTTCTGCAACCCGAATAATTCAGGTAAAAAACCTTGCGGTGCAAAAGGCACCGCCACACTTACGTCCGGGCGGCCCGGCTGACTTCACTCGCGACGCGCCCGGTGGCATCCGGAACGGATGCGGCGCGGGCGCGCTCCGCCATGGCTAATAATGTTTCCCGCGTCCAGCCGGACAGCGCGTTCACTACGGCATCCGCAGTAAACTGCGGCTGCTCGATAATTTTGGCGGCTCCCGCCTTCTCCAGCGGCAGCGCATTCCAGTACTGCTGCCGATCTTTATGCTGGAACGGCACAAACAGCGCGGGCAGACCGGCCGCGGCGATTTCGCTCACCGTCAGCGCCCCGGAGCGGCAGACTACAACGTCAGCCCATGCGTAGGCGGCGGCCATATCATCGATAAATTCGCACACCTGATGCTGTGGCTGTCCGGCGTCGGCATAGGCCTGCGCCACCGTTGGCTGCGCGCCCTTGCCACACTGGTGCCAGATGGTCACCGCATCGCCGAGCCTGGCGGCCGCCTGCGGCAGCGTCTGGTTGAGCACCCGCGCCCCCTGGGAGCCGCCAACCACCAGCACGCGAACCGGCCCTTCACGTCCGGCCAGGCGCTCCCGGGGAGCCGGCAGCGCCAGCACATCGGTGCGCACCGGGTTACCCACCACCTCCGCATTCGGGAAAGCGCCGGGAAACGCCTGCATTACCCGGGTGGCAATCTTCGCCAGCCACCTGTTGGTTAAGCCGGCGATCCCGTTTTGTTCATGCAGCACCACCGGAATGCCTAAAGACCAGGCGGCAAGCCCTCCAGGTCCGGAGACGTAGCCCCCCATACCGAGCACCACGTCGGGTTTAAACCGCTTCATAATGGCGCGCGCCTGACGCCAGGCGTTGAAAATACGCAGCGGCGCGGCCAGCAGCGCCTTTATGCCCTTGCCGCGCAGGCCCGAGATACGGATAAAATCGATGTCGATGCCGTGCTTCGGCACCAGCTCTGCCTCCATACGATCGGCGGTGCCCAGCCAGCGAACCTGCCAGCCTTCGGCCATTAAGTGGTGCGCAACCGCCAGCCCCGGGAACACGTGTCCACCGGTCCCGCCCGCCATCACCATTAACCGCTTACCCTGACCGCTCATCGTGAACCTCGTGTAAACGCCTGCGCTTTCTCCAGGCGTGTTTCATAATCGATCCGTAATAACAGCATGATCGCCGTCGACATAATCAGCAGGCTGGAGCCGCCGTAGCTGATAAGCGGCAGCGTCAGGCCTTTGGTTGGCAGCATGCCCGCCGCCGCGCCGATGTTCACCAGGGTCTGGAAACTGAACCAGATGCCGATAGAGCAGGCCATAAAGCCGGAAAAGCGCTGATCGATCTCCAGCGCCCGACGCCCAATAGACATGGCGCGAAAAGCGACGAAGAATACCATCAAAAGCGTCAATACCACACCCATATAACCCAGTTCTTCGCCAATAATGGCGAAGATGAAGTCGGTATGCGCTTCCGGCAGATACTCCAGTTTTTGTACCGAATTGCCCAGCCCCTGTCCCCAGAGTTCACCGCGGCCGAACGCCATCAGCGACTGGGTGAGCTGATAGCCGCTGCCGAACGGATCCTGCCACGGATCCCAGAACGAGGTGACGCGGCGGATACGATAGGGTTCCGCGAGGATCAGCAGCACCACCGCCGAAATCCCCATGCCGATAATGGCGAGGAACTGCCACAGCTTCGCCCCGGCGAGAAACAGCATCGCCAGCGTGGTCACGAACAGCACCACCACCGTCCCGAGGTCCGGCTGCGCCAGCAGCAAAACCGCCAGCACCAGCAGCACGCCCATCGGCTTCAGGAAGCCCCGCAGGTTGTTGCGCACCTCATCAACCTTACGCACCAGATAGTTGGCCAGATAACAGAACAGCGACAGTTTAGTAAACTCCGCCGGCTGAATACGCAGCGGACCCAGCGCAATCCAGCGTGACGCCCCGTTCACGGAGCTGCCCAGAACCAGCACAATCAACAGCATCGCGATCGAAAGGAGCAGCATCACGGCGCTGTAGCGCTGCCAGAACACCATCGGCAGGCTCAGCGTAAACAGGGATAAACAGAACGCGAGGAAGATATAGAACGCATCGCGCCTGGCATAGAGGAACGGATCGCCTGCCAGGCGCTGCCCAACGGGCATCGACGCCGAGGTCACCATGATAAAACCGATGGCCGCAAGGCCGAAGGTCAGCCACAGCAGCGTGCGGTCGTACATCACCAGGCTGTCGGTGTCCTTTTCCCGCGAGCCCATCACCCAGCCTTTGAGCGGCGCAAAGACCCAGGCCAGGAGAGTCATTCCCGGCAGGCGCGGCATCTTCAGGCGAGGGAGAGATAAGCGCATCAGCCCAGCTCCTCGGCCAGGCGGGTAAACTCCTCGCCCCGCTGTTCAAAATTTTTAAACTGATCGAGGCTGGCGCAGGCCGGCGACAGCAGTACCATGTCGCCCGGCCTGACGCGCGGTGCCAGCAGGCGCATTGCCGCCTCCATGGTTTCCGTCCGTTCAGCCACCTCCGGACGCAGAGCCGCAAGCAGCCCACCGTCGCGCCCGAAGCAGTACAGGCGCACCCGATCGCCGTTCAGATAGCGGAGCAGCGGGGAGAAATCCGCCGCTTTGCCGTCACCGCCCAGCAGCAGATGCAGCGTGCCCTCAACGTGCAGGCCGCTGAGAGCCGCCTCGGTGCTGCCAACGTTGGTGGCTTTCGAGTCGTTGATCCAACGCACGCCGTTGTGCTCCAGCGCCAGCTGGAAGCGGTGCGCAAGGCCGGTAAAGGTGGTCAGCGCCTTCAGACTGCTGGCGCGCGGCAGGCCGACGGCGTCCGCCAGCGCCAGCGCGGCGAGCGCGTTGGTGTAGTTATGCTGGCCGCTGAGCGGCATCTCTTTGACGTTCAGCACCTTCTCGCCCTTCACCCGCAGCCAGGTCTCCCCCTGCTGCTGATTAAGGTGGTAGTCGCCCATATTCACGCCAAAGCTGACGCAGCGCTCATCGGCACCGCGCACGGGCATGGTCAGCGCGTCGTCGGCGTTCACGACGCAGACTCCGGCCTGTTCATAAACGCGCAGCTTTGCCGCCCGATACTGCTGTAGACCAAACGGATAGCGATCCATATGATCTTCCGTTACGTTCAGCACCGTGGCCGCCGCCGCATGCAGGCTGGACGTGGTTTCCAGCTGGAAGCTGGAAAGCTCCAGCACGTACAGTTCACGCTCTTCATTCAGCAGCATCAGAGCGGGCAGGCCGATATTACCGCCCACGCCGGCGTTAACGCCGGCCGCCTTCGCCATCTCGCCAACCAGGGTGGTGACCGTGCTTTTGCCGTTAGAACCGGTGATCGCCACGATCGGGGCCTGGGCTTCGCGGCAGAACAGCTCAATATCACCCACGATCTCAACGCCGGCGTTGGCGGCGGCGCTCAGGGCGGGATGCGCCAGGGCTATCCCCGGGCTGGCGACGATCAGATCCGCCGCCAGCAGCCAGTCGTCGTTCAGGCCGCCGGTATGGCGCTCCACGGACTCCGGCAGCTTATCCAGCCCCGGCGGCGTTGGCCGGGTATCCATCACGCGAGGGGTAACGCCGCGGGCCAGAAAGAAGTCCACGCAGGAGAGTCCGGTCAGACCGAGTCCAATAACAACGACGTTTTTACCCTGGTAATCAGCCATGTTTAACGTACCTTCAGCGTTGCCAGGCCAATCAGCACCAACATCAGCGAAATAATCCAGAAGCGCACGATAACGCGCGGTTCCGGCCAGCCCTTAAGCTCATAGTGGTGGTGAATGGGTGCCATCCGGAAAATACGCTGGCCGCGCAGTTTAAAGGAGCCGACCTGCAGGATCACCGACAATGTTTCCACCACAAATACTCCCCCCATGATCACCAGCAGAAACTCCTGACGCAGCAGCACGGCGATAATCCCCAGCGCGCCGCCCAGCGCCAGCGAACCGACGTCGCCCATGAAAACCTGAGCCGGATAGGTGTTGAACCACAGGAAGCCCAGCCCCGCGCCAACGATAGCCGTACAAACGATAACCAGCTCGCCGGCGTGACGCAGATAGGGAATATGCAGATAGTTGGCGAAATTCATATTGCCGGTTGCCCACGCCACCAGCGCAAAGCCGCCGGCGACAAAGACCGTCGGCATAATGGCCAGGCCATCGAGTCCGTCGGTCAGGTTAACGGCGTTGCCGGTGCCAACGATAACAAAGTAGGCCAGCAGCACATAAAACAGCCCCAGCTGCGGCATAACGTCCTTGAAGAACGGCACGACCAGCTGCGTCGCCGGCGTATCTTTACCCGCCAGGTAGAGCGCAAACGCCACCCCCAGCGCGATCGCCGACATCCAGAAATACTTCCAGCGGGCGATCAGGCCCTTAGTGTCTTTACGCACCACCTTCCGGTAGTCGTCGACAAAGCCAATAATGCCGTAGCCCACCAGCACCGCCAGCACGCACCAGACGTACGGGTTTGACGGGTAGGCCCACAGCAGGACGGAGACCACGATCGCCGTCAGAATCATAATACCGCCCATAGTTGGCGTACCGCGTTTACTGAAGTGCGACTCCGGGCCGTCGTTACGCACGACCTGCCCAAAGGAGAGCTTTTGCAAACGGGCGATCATGCGCGGCCCCATCCACAGGGAGATGAACAGCGCGGTCAGCAGGCTGACGATGGCGCGAAACGTCAGATAGGAAAAGACGTTAAAGCCGGAATAATATTTGACCAAGTGCTCGGCCAGCCAAACTAACATGTTCCATTCTCCTGTAATGCGCGCACCACCTCTTCCATGGCGGCGCTACGTGAACCTTTCACTAAAATTGTAACGATCTGCCGCTCATTTATCAGCGACTTAAGGCGGGCAACCAGCGCCGGTTTATCTACAAAATGTTCGCCCACGCCGCTGGCTTCGCCGATTGTCTGGCTCTGTTTTCCGACGCTCAGCACGCGATCGATGCCCGCCGTCTTCGCCGCTTCGCCAACCTGGCGATGGCAGGCGACGCTTTCCGCCCCCAGCTCCGCCATGTCGCCCACCACCAGTACGCGATAGCCCGGCATTTCCGCCAGCACCTGCACCGCAGCGGTCATTGAGCCGACGTTAGCGTTGTAGGTGTCATCAAGCAGCAGCTGGTTTTCCGCCAGCTGAACCGGGAACAGGCGACCCGGCACCGCCTTCAGGCCAGCCAGACCGGATTTAATCGCCTCAGGCGACGCCCCCACCGCCATCGACAGCGCGGCCGCCGCCAGCGCATTGGCGATATTGTGACGCCCGGGCAGCGGCAACAACACCTCCACGCCGCCGGTCGGGGTTTGCAGTAAAAACTCGGTGCCGCGCGGAGTCAGGCGAATATTAGCCGCCGAGAAGTCGGCGCTGGCATCGTGCGGCGAGAAGCGCCAGACCCGGCGATCGCCAATAACCGCCTGCCAGTTCAGCCAGTCGTTATTATCGGCGTTGATAATGGCGACGCCGTTTGTCGGCAGGCCGGTAAAGATTTCCCCTTTGGCTTTGGCCACTCCCGCCAGCGAGCCGAAGCCTTCCAGGTGCGCGGCGGCAAGGTTATTGACCAGCGCCGCCTCCGGACGGGTCAGGCCGACGGTCCAGGCGATTTCGCCCTGATGGTTAGCGCCCAGCTCAATGACCGCATAGTCGTAATCGTGGTTCAGCCGCAGCAGCGTCATCGGCACGCCGATATCGTTATTCAGGTTGCCGGCGGTATAGAGGGTATTTCCGCAGCGGCTCAGAATGGCGGCGGTCATCTCTTTTACCGAGGTTTTGCCGGAGGAGCCGGTCAGGGCCACCACCCGCGCCGGAACCTGCGCACGCACCCACGCCGCCAGCTCGCCAAAGGCCTGGCGCGTATCTTTAACAATCAGCTGCGGCAGATCGACCGCCAGCGGGCGCTCAACCAGCAGCGCACCGGCACCGCCGGCCCTGGCCTGCTCCGCAAAATCATGGGCGTCAAAGCGCTCGCCCTTCAGCGCCACAAACAGACAGCCAGGGGTCAGCCTGCGCGTGTCGGTCGTGACCGCGTCAAGAGTCAGATCGCCGCCCTTCAACTGGCCGCGCAGAACGTCGGCCAGCTGGCTGAGAGTTACGCTAATCATGCGATAACCCCCAGCAGGCGCGCGGCGGTTACGCGATCTGAGTAATCCAGACGCTGGGTGCCGACAATTTGATAATCTTCATGACCTTTGCCCGCCAGCAGCACCACGTCGTTCTCCTGGGCCTGCATAATGGCGTTCGTCACCGCCCCGGCGCGGCCTGCCATCACCTTCGCTCGCCCGGCGTCCAGCATCCCCGCCAGAATATCGTTAATAATGGCGTGCGGCTCCTCGGTGCGCGGATTATCATCCGTCACCACCACCACGTCGGCGAACTGCTCGGCGATAGCGCCCATCAGCGGCCGCTTGCCCTTGTCGCGATCGCCACCGCAGCCGAAAACGCACCACAGCTTACCGCGGCAGTGCAGACGCGCCGCCTGCAGCGCCTTTTCCAGCGCATCCGGCGTGTGGGCGTAGTCCACCACCACCGTGGCTTTTCCCGGTGCGCTAAAGACCTCCATCCGCCCGCACACCGGCTGCAGCCGGGCTGCGGTGTTCAACAGCGCGGCAAGCGGATAGCCCAGCGCCAGCAGGGTCGCCAGCGCCAGCAGTAAATTACTGACGTTAAACGCGCCCATCAGGCGGCTCTCAATCTCGCCTTCGCCCCAGCTGGAATCGAAGCGGATGGTCGCGCCGCTGTCGTGGTAGTTCACGTCGACGGCCTTCAACCAGCGGCCGTGACAGTTCGGGTTTATGCGATCTTCCATAGACACCGCCACCGCATCCGGCAGGCGGCTCAGCCAGCGACGGCCCACTTCATCATCGGCATTAACAATTGCCTGGCCAAAGTGGTGCGTGGAGTACAGCAGCCACTTCGCCGCTTCGTAGTGCTCCATATCACCATGATAATCAAGGTGATCCCGACTCAGGTTGGTAAAGACCGAGGCGGCAAACCGGACCGCCGCCACGCGGTGCTGAACCAGACCGTGAGAGGAAACCTCCATCGCACCGAAGGTCGCCCCCTGCGCAGCCAGCCCCGCCAGCACCTGCTGTACGTCAACGGCAGAGCCGGTGGTGTTCTCCGTCGGGATGACTTTACCCAGCAGCCCATTGCCGACCGTGCCCATCACCGCGCTGGTTTCGCCAAGCAGCTGGCTCCACTGCGCCAGCAGCTGCGTGGTGGTGGTTTTCCCGTTGGTGCCGGTCACCCCCACCAGGCGCATTTTTTCCGAAGGCGCATTGTAAAAGCGGGCGGCCAGCGCCGACAGGCGCTCATTGAGCTGGCTGAGATAGATAACCGGAACGCCGTGCACTTCACGGATTTCACCGTCGCTCGCCTCGCCCTTCGCCTCTGCAATAATGGCAGCCACGCCTTGCGCTATCGCCTGCGGGATATATCGACGCCCGTCCGCCTGATGACCAGTCACCGCCACAAAGAGATCGCCCGACGCCGCCGTACGGCTGTCAAGGGTCATCTCCCGCAGTGTCCGCGCGGGTAGCGCAGGCACCCATGGCGCAAGAAGGTCGCGCAAATTACGATCTGCCACCTGTTCCCTCACCTTGATTAATTACATATTCACTTTTGTCGCCCGTCGCCAGCGCATCCGGCTCGATGTTCATGGTCCGCAGTACGCCGCCCATGATGGCACCAAAAACCGGCGCGGAGACGGCACCGCCGTAGTATTTACCCGCCTGTGGATCGTTGATAACCACAACCAGCGCGAAGCGCGGCCGACTCGCAGGCGCGACGCCTGCGGTATAAGCAATGTATTTGTTGATATAGCGTCCGTCCGGCCCGACCTTTTTCGCCGTACCGGTCTTAATGGCGATGCGATAGCCCTTAATTGCCGCCTTTACCCCGCCGCCGCCCGGCAGCGCTACGCTTTCCATCATATGCACCACGGTGCGGACAATGGATTCCGGGAAGACCCGCTCGCCGGGAACCGGAGGATCAACTTTAGTAATCGACAGCGGGCGATAGATGCCATAGCTGCCGATAGTTGCATAGACCCGCGCTAACTGTAACGGCGTTACCATTAGCCCGTAGCCGAAAGAGAAGGTGGCCCTCTCAATGTCAGACCACCGTTTTTTTTGCGGATATAAGCCACTGCGTTCTCCGACCAGCCCCAGGTTGGTCGCTTTTCCCAGCCCAAAACGTGAGTAAGTGTCTACCAACGCTGAGGACGGCATCGCTAACGCCAGCCTGGAAACGCCAACGTTACTCGACTTCTGTAATATTCCGGTGAGCGTCAGTTCGCTGTACCGCGCCACGTCTTTAATTTCGTGGCCGTTAATTCGATAGGGGATGGTATTCAGCACGCTATTTTCGCGCACCACGCCGCGCTGCAGGGCGGCCATTAACACCATCGGTTTGACGGTAGAGCCCGGTTCGAAAACGTCGGTAATGGTGCGATTGCGCATCGCGTCTTTCGGCGTGCCGCTCAGGTTATTCGGGTTATAGGAGGGGCTGTTGGCCATCGCCAGCACTTCGCCAGTATTCACATCCACCAGCACGGCGCTGCCCGACTCCGCCTTATTGTAAGCGACGGCGTTGTTCAGCTCGCGGTAAACCAGCGCCTGCAGGCGCTCGTCGATGCTCAGGGCGAGGTTATGCGCCGCCTGGCTGTCGGTGGAGGAGATATCCTCAATCACGCGCCCATAGCGGTCTTTGCGCACGATACGCTCGCCGGGCTGGCCGGTAAGCCATTTATCAAAACTTTTTTCAACGCCCTCAATCCCCTGGCTGTCGACGTTGGTAAAGCCGATGAGGTGAGCGGTTACTTCCCCGGAAGGGTAGTAGCGGCGAGATTCCTCGCGCAGATGTATTCCCGGCAGCTTCAGCTTTTTAATGTAGTCAGCCATATCCGGATTCAGCTGACGCGCCAGGTAGATAAAGCGCCCTTTCGGATTGGCATTTACTCGTGCCGACAGCTGATCCAGCGGCAAATTCAGCGCCGTCGAAAGCGCCTTCCAGCGGTCGTCAACGACGATACCGCCCGCCTCATTGACCTCTTTAGGATCCGCCCAGATGGCTTTTACCGGCACGCTCACCGCCAGCGGGCGGCCGGAGCGGTCGGTGATCATGCCGCGAGAGGTTGCGACCTCCTGCACGCGCAGGGAGCGCATATCCCCCTGACGCACCAGCATATCCGGCGCAACGATCTGCAGCCAGGCGACGCGGCCCAGCAGAAGCGCCATCGCCAATAAAATACAGCCGCACAGCAACGCAAAACGCCAACGAATAAAGTTGGTCTGTTCCTCCTGGCGTTTTGGTTTTACGCGCGTCATCCTTCAAGCTGCCTCTGCTTTAGCGGCCCATGCGTCCCCCGCTCGCTTACTGAAGTAAGCAAACGGAAGTTCCTGTGCCTGCCGTACTGATGCACCCTGAATGATTTTGCGCATAGCGTTTTAGCCGCTGTTTTCATGCGTCGCGTTTATCCTTATTTTTGCACTACGATATTTTCTTGTAAGGGATCGACATGCTGCATCTGCATCTTTTCCGTTGCGATCCGTTCGACGCGGCTGTGATCGCCAAGCGCGTTCTCTTCAAGAATCAGGTTGCGCCATTCGATATCCAGCGCATCGCGTTCCAGAACCAGCTGTTCACGCTGCGCGGTCAGCAGTCGCGTATGGTGCACCGTGACCACAACGGTCACGGCCGTCGCGATAATGCAAATAAACAGGCAGAGCGGCAGCTTCCCAAAACGTAAAAGATCGCCACCGATCACGCCAGGTAACACATGGCGCTGGGTGATTCCTGTCGATCCTTTTATTTTATCAAGGGCTTCTGTCACTCTGCCGATCATGCGCCGGTCCTTTCTGCAATACGCAGCACTGAACTGCGGGCCCGGGGATTTTCAGCCACCTCTTCTTCGCCCGGCATCAGTTTCCCTAATGCCCGCAGCTCGCGCCCACCCAGCTTCCTGAGCTGGGCTTCGGTCATCGGCAGCCCGGCCGGAACCTGCGGGCCGCGGCTCTGCTCGCGCATAAAGCGCTTCACAATGCGGTCTTCCAGCGAGTGGAAGCTGATGACGGAAAGCCGACCGCCGGGAGCCAGCACGCTGAGCGAGCTTTTTAGCGCCTGCTCGATCTCTTCCAGTTCACTGTTTACCCAGATACGCACCGCCTGGAAGGTACGGGTCGCCGGGTGTTTGAACTTATCCTTTACCGGCGTTGCCGCTGCGACAACCTCCGCCAGCTCTTTGGTGCGGGTCATCGGCTGTTCGCGGTTGCGCTCAACGATGGCGCGGGCGATACGTTTGGCGAAGCGCTCCTCGCCAAAGGTCTTCAGCACCCAGGCAATATCCGCCTCTTCCGCAGTCTGCAGCCATTCGGCCGCCGACTGTCCGCGGGTGGGATCCATACGCATATCCAGCGGGCCGTCGCGCATAAAGGAAAAGCCGCGTTCTGCATCATCAAGCTGTGGGGAAGAGACGCCAAGATCGAGGAGAATGCCGTCGATCCGGCCGGTGAGCGCGCGCTCGCTCACGTAGTCGGCCAGCGCGGAGAAAGGGCCATGAATGATGGAGAAGCGGGGATCGTTAATGGCCTGCGCCACGGCAATCGCCTGCGGATCGCGATCGATCGCCAGCAAACGCCCCTTTTCGCCCAGCTGCGAAAGGATCAGACGCGAGTGGCCACCGCGGCCAAAAGTGCCATCAATATAGATGCCGTCCGGACGCACGTTCAGGCCGTTAACGGCCTCATCCAGCAGCACCGTAGTGTGTTTAT
The DNA here is from genome assembly GCF_009711095.1 of Intestinirhabdus alba. Classification (GTDB taxonomy): domain Bacteria; phylum Pseudomonadota; class Gammaproteobacteria; order Enterobacterales; family Enterobacteriaceae; genus Intestinirhabdus; species Intestinirhabdus alba. Next base: position 137,355 of record NZ_WMJZ01000002.1, on the reverse strand, counting down.
AGTTTTCCATCATCTTATAGAGACAAGTCCTGCAGCCGCTCCGATAAACTACCGGTAGCCGACTGCTCAGCGTCGATATCTTCCCTGACCTGTTGATGCCAGGTCGTTTCGTCCCACAGTTCAAATTTATTAAACTGTCCAACCAGCATCACTTCTTTCATCAGCCCGGCATGCTGCCGCAGTATTGGCGCAATCAGTAATCGACCGGCGCTATCCATCTGACATTCGCTGGCGTGCCCTAAAAGCAGGCGCTGTACACGGCGTTCCATCGGGTTCATGCTCGACAGGCGCGATAATTTTTGCTCGATAATTTCCCATTCTGGCAGGGGGTAAAGCAGCAGGCACGGGTGATGGATATCAATGGTGCACACCATTTGACCGGCAGCGTTCTCGATCAGCCGATCCCTGTAACGGGCGGGCACTGATAAGCGCCCTTTACTGTCGAGGTTGACTAACGTCGCCCCACGGAACATGCCAGCCTCTCCCCTTCTTACCACTTTATCCCACAAATTCCCACTGAAAGGAGTTTACGGAGCGGAGGAAAAGCTTGTCAAGCAAGTCGGGAAGCCCACCGGAACAAAAACCCAATGATTTCGGTTAATATCAGCGTTGATTAAATTACCGCCAGCGAGCGAAGCAAAAATAAGGTTATGAATAGTTGTAAGAAAAACCCCAAAACTCATCACCGTTTTTAAAACACCTCAATATTATCCACGAAGAATATAAAGTGTCAGTTTGCGACGCGGGCGGCATTTTAGGACATATTTGCCGCGGATAACAGCATCCGCTGTTCCCCGTGATGCCCCGCCGCGCCACGCCTGTAAAGAAAATTGCACCTTCCGCAGGAAAAGTGTCTGCTAATTCAGCAAAGCGCAGGAAGCATGTAACAAAATAATACAAAACTAACTCGTCGTTACTTTTCTATGCCCCGCGTCAGGAGCAACAGGTATTGATTGTCTGCGTAATAAATGCCTTTCAGATTCCACTAAAGAATATTCCGAATTGCGCAGCGGAACGTTGAAAGAAGTGTAAAAGAGGGCGTCAGGCAACTTTTTGAGGCCAGGGGGAAACGATAAGCGGAGTCTGTCCTGGCAGGCGTAATTAACGCGGGCAGGCTGAACACAAACAGCGCGCAGCAACCGGCGCACGGGGGTAGTCCGTAAGGATGACTCGCAAAGCTCCCCCTTACGGACGCACAAAAGCCTCTTAGCCCCGGCTAAGCACGCCGCGACGGTAGAGGTTACGCTTAATGCGGGTCAGGCCCGGCTTCGGCTTACGCGGCTCGTCAAGGCTCGCCAGCACGATCTCCAGTACGCGCTCCGCCACGTCGCGATGGCGCTGCGCCACCGCCAGCACCGGACACTGCAGGAAATCAAGCAGCTCGTTATCGCCAAAGGTGGCGATAGCCAGATCGGAGGGAAGCCGACCATCGCGACGCAGCGTTACGTCCATCACCCCCTGCAGCAGGGCAAAAGAGGTGGTGAACAGCGCCTGCGGCATGGGGTGCGTTTCCAGCCACTTTTCAAACAGCTGCGCCGCCGCCCCGCGCTCGTAGCTATTGGCATAGAGGAAATGTACCTCGCGAGGGTCATCCTGCCAGGCGGCCCGAAAGCCCTGTTCGCGCAGAAAGCTGACCGACAGTTCTGGCAGCGCGCCAAGATAGAGCACCGTTTCGGCCGGGAACTGACGCAGCTCGCTCGCCAGCATCTCAGCGTCTTCCCGGTCGGCTCCCACCACGCTGGTAAAGTGCTCGCGATCTAACGCCCGATCCAGCGCCACGATAGGGAAAGTGCCGCTGGCCCAGCGCTGATAGAAAGGATGTTCCGGCGGCAGCGAGGTGGAAACAATAATCGCGTCGACCTGGCGCTGAAGCAGATGCTCAATACAGCGCATTTCGTTATCGGGCTGATCTTCCGAACAGGCGATCAGCAGTTGGTAACCGCGCTGGCGCGCCTGTCGCTCAAGGTAGTTGGCAATACGGGTATAGCTGGTATTTTCCAGATCGGGGATCACCAGCCCGATAGAGCGGGTACGCCCGGCGCGCAGCCCCGCGGCCACGGCGTTGGGATGGTAATTATGCTCGCGTACCACCGCCATCACTTTTTCAACGGTCTTGTCGCTCACCCGGTATTGCTTCGCTTTACCGTTTATGACGTAGCTTGCCGTGGTACGTGATACGCCGGCCAGCCGAGCGATTTCATCCAGTTTCACAGTTGCCCCTTGCATAAAATGTACAAACCATAGCCATTATAATGGTATGGATTAAATTTATTAGATTAATTCCCACTGTGTGTGAGGCATAATCCGGCTATCTAAGCGCAGAATAGCGGCTGCGGCAACCGCTTTTGCTTCGGCTTACCGCTGATTTCTCAAAAAAAAAGCCCAACGGATAGCGTCGGGCTTACGGCACGTCCGCCAGGATCACTCCTGGCGCATAATTTTGTCGCCCCGCGACAGCCCCACCACGCCGGAACGGGCAACTTCCACAATTTTCGCCACCTCGCGCAGCGACGTCAGGAAAGCGTCCAGCTTATCGCTGGTGCCCGCCAGCTGGACGGTGTAGCTGGTCGGCGTCACGTCGATAATTTGCCCGCGAAAAATCTCCGTGTTGCGCTTCACCTCTTCCCGGCCATAGCCGCTGGCCTGAATCTTCACCAGCATAATTTCCCGCTCAACGTAGGCCCCCTGCCCCAGTTCGCTCACCCGCAGAACGTCAATCAGCTTATGCAGCTGTTTTTCGATCTGCTCAAGCGCTTTTTCATCACCCACCGTCTGGATCGTCATCCGCGACAGGGTAGGATCGTCCGTTGGCGCCACGGTCAGGCTTTCAATATTGTAACCGCGCTGTGAGAAGAGACCGATCACCCGCGACAGCGCGCCGGACTCGTTCTCCAGCAGAACTGATAATATCCGACGCATAGTCAGGTCCTCTCCGTTTTGCTTAACCACATTTCGTCCATTCCGCCACCGCGAATCTGCATCGGATAGACGTGCTCGCTACCGTCAACGATGACGTCAACAAACACCAGCCGATGACCGCGCACCAGCTCCAGCGCCTCGGCCAGTCGGCTTTCCAGCTCCTCCGGACGGGTAATTTGTATGCCGATATGGCCATAGGCTTCGGCCAGGCGGACAAAATCCGGCAGCGACTGCATATACGAGTGGGAGTGACGGCCAGAGTAGATCATATCCTGCCACTGCTTCACCATGCCCAGATAGCGGTTGTTCAGATTCAGCACCAGCACCGGCAGCGCATACTGCTGCGCCGTCGACAGCTCCTGGATGTTCATCTGAATGCTGCCGTCGCCGGTTACGCAGATTACTATTTCGTCCGGCAGGGCCATTTTCACCCCCAGCGCCGCCGGCAGGCCGAACCCCATCGTCCCGAGGCCGCCGGAGTTTATCCAGCGTCGCGGCTTGTCGAAGGGATAATAGAGAGCGGCAAACATCTGATGCTGCCCGACATCCGAGGCGACGTACGCCTCGCCCCGGGTCAGCCGCCAGATCGTCTCAATAACCGCCTGGGGCTTGATGCTCTCGCCCTGGGTGCCATAGCTCAGGCACCGGCGCGCGCGCCAGCGCTCGATCTGTCGCCACCAGTCGCGGATCTCATCCAGCGGCTGCCGCGTGCACTCCTGGCTAAGCAGCCCCAGCATCTGTTCCAGCACCTGCCGCGCATCGCCGACAACGGGAATATCCGCCGTCACGGTCTTGGAGATAGAGGCCGGATCGATGTCCACGTGCAGCACCGTCGCCTCCGGACAGTATTTCGCCAGATTGTTGGTGGTACGATCGTCAAAACGTACCCCAACGGCAAAAATCACGTCGGCGTTGTGCATCGTCATGTTGGCCTCATAGGTGCCATGCATACCGAGCATACCCAGCGCCTGGGAGTGGGTGCCCGGAAACGCGCCCAGCCCCATCAGCGATGACACCACGGGAAGATTAAGCGTCGTAACGATCTGCCGCAGCTGCTCATGACAGCCCGCCGTTACCGCGCCGCCGCCCACGTATACTACCGGTTTTTTCGCGGCGATCAGCGTCTGCAGGGCGCGCTTTATCTGGCCTTTATGTCCGGCCGTCGTTGGATTGTAGGAGCGCATAGCGATCGACTCCGGCCAGACGTAGGGCCGTTTCTGCGCCACGTTGAGGATATCCTTTGGTAAATCGACCACCACCGGGCCCGGGCGGCCGCTCGCCGCCAACCAGAAGGCCTTCTTCAGCACCTGCGGAATATCCTCCGTTTGCTTAACCAGAAAGCTGTGCTTCACGATTGGCCGGGAGATCCCCACCATATCGCACTCCTGAAAAGCATCGAAGCCGATAAGGGAAGTCGCCACCTGCCCGGAAAGGATAACCAGGGGGATAGAATCCATATAGGCGGTGGCGATGCCGGTAATGGCGTTGGTGGCTCCGGGGCCGGAGGTAACCAGCACCACGCCAGGTTCACCCGTTGCCCTCGCCAGGCCGTCGGCCATATGAACCGCCGCCTGCTCGTGGCGCACCAGAACATGTTCAATACCGCCAACGGTATGCAGCGCATCATAGATATCAAGGACCGCGCCCCCGGGGTAACCAAACACCTGTTTGACGCCCTGATCGATAAGCGATCGGACGACCATCTCGGCTCCAGACAACATCTCCATGGCTTACCTCACTGTATGACGAAAATGAATTTTGACCACCTTAACCGCTCGCCCTGAGGCAGGCAATTCACCCGGTTCGCTTTCTCGCAGGAGCCACAGGAATAAATAGAACAAAAGGAGCCGAAGGACGCTACATAACACCAGAACAAAGGCAAAAACTAATAAGAAATGATTTAAATTTCACGACAAGCAGCTATTCATCTAATTTTTAGCCGCCAGGAAAGAGAATGAAAGGACGAATTCAGAATAAAATACCAGTAATATGAACAAAAGCAGAATAAATCGAACATGCCTGCCCGATTTATTCTGTATACCCTAAATAATTCGAGTTGCAGGACAAAACGCAGCGCGTTTTGAACAGCCCCGGGGCTGGCCCCGAAGGGGTGAGGCCATCAGGCCGAATCACGCGGCGACGCAGAGACAAATTCGTCAGGAACGAATTTGAACGGCCGCAGGCTGCCTCTGGTGAGAGACAGGGATGTCTCTCATTCATCCCCGGGAGCTTACTGCAGTAAGTGACCGGGGTGAACGAGGACAAATCAGCTTAGCTGATTTGAACGCCGCTGGCGGCGGCCCTTCAGGGTGAGGCCCCCAGGGCCGAATAAAGCCAACGCACATGCTATTTGAAGTATGACGGGTATATCTCATTACCGTTTGCAGACCGATATTAACAGCTCCTCCATCCATTGATGGCCTTTATCCCGCCCTGCTGCATCATGCCAGGAGAGATAGCAGGTGCGGCTGTTCAACTTTAATGGCAGCGGTAAAAGCTGAAGATCCAACGAGCCGGTAAACTCTTCCGCCAGCCAGCGCGGCGCAATGGCCACCAAATGGGTTTGAGAAACCACGTTGAGCACGCTGATCAATGCCATTCCCTGATAGGCGATGCAGCTCTGCTTATCCGGCGTGTCGTACCATGGCTGGCTGAAGGAGGCAAAGCGCTCCAGCGAAACGACGGCATGCTGCTCCCGATAAAGCGTGCTTTCCGTTAGCGAACCGCCGATACGAGGATGCTTCCGGCTGGCGACCAGCACCATTTCATCTTTAAACAGCGGCACGCTGGTGAATTCAGGCCGGCGAAACTCTTCATAACTGATAACGAATTCCGTCTCCTGATAGCGCAGCTGGTGTTCAGTGTTTTGATTTAACGCAGATTTAAAGACAACCTGTATATTTGGCGCAATCTCTTCCACGCGGTTATAAATCATTGAGGTCAGAATATTGTCCAGCGGGCTACAGACGCACAGGTGGAAAACACGTTCGCTGCTGGCGGGTTCAAAACCGGAGCCGGGCAGCTCATTTTGCACCAGCTGCAGCGCCTGACGAATGGAGCCAAACAGTTGGTAAGCGCGCGCCGTCGGCTGAATTCCCCGGCCATAGCGGACAAACAGCTCATCATTAAACATCACCTTCAGGCGCGCCACGGCGTTGCTTACCGCAGGTTGAGACATCCCCAGCGCATGCGCCGCGCGGGTAATATTTTGCTCCTGCATCACGGCATCAAATACCGTCAACAGATTCAAATCGACCATGCGAAGCTGCGGTTTTCCCGCTTCTAAAGCGCCGGCGTTCGGCTTATCTTTTTTCACTTCTGGCATACTTAACTCCCCTGTCATACATCACTCCCTTTTCTTGCCGGTATGCAGAAAATAAATACTGAAAATATCATTTACCATGCATATAAAATAAGAAAAAGAGAAAATACAAAAATTCGGAAAACGTAAAGGCATTTTTGCAATCGCGCAAAAAAACGGCGAGAACGCGCCTTATTCCAGGAGCAAGATGAAAATCAATACACCACAGTTAACGTAACTTATGTAAAAATAGCTGCTGTGAATACAAAACCATACATAAAACCAATGGTTCTTTGATTTTAATTAGATTTATAAATTATCAGTTTGCCAAAACATAACCAAAATTTATCATTTCTTCCTTTTCAGCGAGCGACAACCATTCACTACGCATATAATGATAGAGAAACCATATAGGTATATCTGATGCCGTCGGGATTTATCCGATAATATTTTCCTGTTATCTGAAATAATTTGCTTTAAATAAAGTCACGTTTGAGAATCATCATCAGCCAGCCGATGATAATCTTTTTCTTCCCGCCAGCTTAAGCACAATAGACTGTTAAACCGCGCGCCGCTCCCTTCGCCCCGGCGGTAAATTACCGGGGCCGGGGTTGACATCAGCAGACGTATCCAGTACCACTAAAAGCACATCGCATTCTTCTGGAGTTGATTAATGATCCGTATCGCTCGCTTTGACGGCCTACTACTACTAAACGCATCCACGTTGCGCGGTAGACCGGTGAGCGGCATTCAGCATTAAGTCAGCCCACAGTCCGAACGAAAACCCGCGCCGTTGCGCGGGTTTTTTTATGCTCGAAGCAAGGCGCTCTCTGAGAGACAAGGACCTAACATATGAGCCAGCAAGTCATTATTTTTGATACGACGTTACGCGACGGTGAGCAGGCGTTACAGGCGAGCCTGAGCGCGAAAGAGAAGCTGCAAATCGCTCTGGCACTCGAACGGATGGGCGTCGACGTGATGGAAGTGGGTTTTCCCGTTTCGTCGCCGGGCGACTTTGAATCGGTGCAGTCCATCGCCCGCCGGGTAAAAAACAGCCGCGTCTGCGCCTTAGCCCGCTGTGTGGAAAAAGATATCGACGTGGCGGCGGAATCTTTAAAAGTCGCCGACGCCTTCCGCATTCATACCTTTATCGCCACCTCGCCCATGCATATTGCCACCAAGCTGCGCAGCACGCTGGATGAGGTGATCGAGCGCGCGGTGTATATGATTAAGCGGGCGCGAAATTACACCGACGACGTGGAGTTTTCCTGCGAAGACGCCGGGCGTACCCCCATCGCGGACCTGGCGCGCGTGGTCGAAGCGGCCATTAACGCCGGGGCCAAAACCATCAATATTCCCGACACCGTTGGCTACACCCTGCCCTTTGAGTTTGGTGGGATTATTTCCGGCCTGTACGAGCGGGTGCCCAATATCGACAGGGCGATTATCTCCGTGCACACCCATGACGATCTGGGGCTGGGCGTCGGCAACGCGCTGGCGGCGGTCCACGCCGGGGCGCGTCAGGTTGAAGGCGCAATGAACGGCATCGGCGAACGCGCCGGCAACTGTTCGCTGGAAGAGGTGATTATGGCAATCAAGGTGCGCCGGGATCTCCTTAACGTGGAGACCCGCATTAATCACCAGGAGATCTGGCGCACCAGCCAGATGGTCAGCCAGATCTGCAATATGCCGATCCCGGCGAACAAGGCGATTGTCGGCAGCGGTGCGTTTGCCCACTCCTCCGGCATTCACCAGGACGGTGTGCTGAAGAACCGCGAAAACTACGAAATCATGACGCCAGAATCGATCGGCCTCAACCAGGTACAGCTGAACCTGACCTCCCGTTCCGGGCGCGCGGCGGTGAAACATCGTATGGATGAAATGGGCTATAAAGAGAGCGATTACAGCCTGGACAATCTGTACGACGCCTTCCTGAAGCTGGCGGATAAAAAAGGCCAGGTATTTGATTACGATCTGGAAGCGCTGGCGTTCTTTAATCAGCAGCAGGAGGAGCCGGAGCATTTTCGTCTGGACTATTTCAGCGTCCAGTCAGGCTCTAATGATATCGCCACCGCCTCCGTCAGGCTGGCCTGCGGCGATGAGATCAAAGCCGAAGCCGCAAACGGCAATGGCCCGGTTGACGCGGTCTATCAGGCAATTAACCGCCTCACCCGCTACAGCATTGAGCTGGAGAAATACGCTCTGTCGGCAAAAGGCCACGGCAAAGACGCGCTGGGTCAGGTGGATATCGTCGCCAATTACAACGGGCGACGCTTCCACGGCGTCGGCCTGGCGACCGATATCGTCGAATCCTCCGCCAAAGCGATGGTGCATGTGCTGAACAACATCTGGCGCGCCGCAGAAGTGGAAAAAGAGCTGCAGCGTAAAGCGCAGAATAAAGAAAACAACAAGGAAACCGTGTGATGTCGAAGAATTACCATATTGCCGTTTTACCGGGCGACGGAATCGGCCCGGAAGTGATGGCTCAGGCCCTGAAGGTACTGGAAGCCGTTCGCCACCGTTTTGATATGCGCATTACCACCAGCCGTTACGACGTGGGTGGTGCCGCCATCGACGCTCACGGCCAGCCGCTGCCGCAGGCCACGGTTGAAGGGTGCGAACAGGCCGACGCCGTCCTGTTCGGCTCCGTCGGCGGCCCGAAGTGGGAGCATCTGCCGCCGGATCGGCAGCCGGAGCGCGGTGCCCTGCTGCCGCTGCGTAAGCACTTTAAGTTATTCAGCAACCTGCGCCCGGCAAAGCTGTATCAGGGGCTGGAGGCGTTCTGCCCCCTGCGCGCCGATATCGCCGCCAGCGGCTTCGATATTCTGTGCGTGCGCGAGCTGACCGGTGGCATTTATTTCGGCCAGCCTAAGGGGCGCGAAGGCAGCGGCCAGTATGAAAAGGCGTTTGATACCGAGGTTTATCACCGGTTCGAGATCGAGCGTATCGCACGCATCGCCTTTGAATCCGCCCGCAAGCGCCGTCGTAAGGTCACCTCAATTGACAAAGCCAACGTTCTGCAGTCCTCCATTCTGTGGCGTGAAATTGTCAATGAGATCGCCGCCGCTTATCCGGACGTCGAACTGACGCATATGTATATCGACAACGCCACCATGCAGCTGATTAAAGATCCGTCGCAGTTTGACGTGCTGCTGTGCTCCAACCTGTTTGGCGATATTTTGTCGGACGAATGCGCGATGATCACCGGCTCAATGGGAATGCTGCCCTCCGCCAGCCTTAACGAGCAGGGCTTCGGTCTGTACGAGCCGGCGGGCGGCTCTGCGCCGGATATCGCCGGAAAAAATATCGCCAACCCGATTGCGCAGATTTTGTCGCTGGCGCTGCTGCTGCGCTACAGCCTCGACGCCGATAAGGCGGCGACGGCGATTGAAAACGCCGTTAATAAAGCGCTGGAGGCGGGCATTCGCACCGGCGACCTGGCCCGCGGCGCGGCCGCAGTCAGCACCGATGAAATGGGCGACACTATCGCCCGCTATGTGGCAGAAGGGGCATAAACATGGCGAAAACGTTATACGAAAAGTTATTTGATGCGCACGTGGTTTACGAGGCCCCAGAGGAAACGCCGCTGCTCTATATCGATCGGCATCTGGTGCACGAGGTGACCTCTCCACAGGCGTTTGATGGCCTGCGCGCCCACGGGCGGCCGGTTCGTCAGCCGGGAAAAACCTTCGCCACTATGGACCATAACGTCTCCACCCAGACGAAAGACATCAACGCCTGCGGCGAGATGGCACGCATTCAGATGCAGGAGCTGATCAAAAACTGCAGCGAGTTCGGCGTTGAGCTGTATGACCTGAACCATCCGTATCAGGGCATCGTCCACGTGATGGGGCCAGAGCAAGGGGTTACCCTGCCGGGAATGACCATCGTCTGCGGCGACTCCCACACCGCCACCCACGGCGCATTTGGCGCGCTGGCGTTTGGTATCGGCACCTCCGAAGTGGAGCACGTGCTGGCAACGCAAACCCTGAAGCAGGGCCGGGCGAAAACCATGAAAATAGAGGTGCAGGGCCGCACCGCGCCGGGGATCACCGCCAAGGATATCGTGCTGGCCATCATTGGTAAAACCGGCAGCGCCGGCGGCACCGGCCACGTCGTTGAGTTCTGCGGCGAGGCGATCCGCGCCCTGAGCATGGAGGGTCGGATGACGTTGTGCAACATGGCCATTGAGATGGGAGCCAAGGCCGGGCTGGTGGCCCCGGACGAGATCACCTTCAGCTACGTGAAGGGCCGCCGCCATGCGCCAAAGGGACAGGACTTCGACGACGCGGTGGCGTACTGGAAAACATTGAAAAGCGACGACGACGCGGTCTTCGACACGGTGGTCACCCTGCGGGCCGAAGAGATCGCCCCGCAGGTGACCTGGGGCACCAACCCCGGCCAGGTGATCGCCATCCATGACGCGATCCCCGATCCGGACGGCTTTACCGATCCGGTAGAGCGCGCGTCGGCGGAAAAAGCGCTGGCCTATATGGGCTTACGTCCCGGTATTCCGTTAACCGACGTGACGATCGATAAGGTCTTTATCGGCTCCTGCACCAACTCGCGCATTGAAGATTTACGCGCGGCGGCGGAGATCGCCCGCGGACGTAAAGTGGCACCGGGGGTACAGGCGCTGGTGGTTCCCGGCTCCGGCCCGGTTAAAGCCCAGGCGGAAGCGGAAGGGCTGGATAAGATCTTTATCGACGCCGGCTTTGAGTGGCGTCTGCCGGGCTGCTCCATGTGCCTGGCGATGAACAACGACCGCCTGAACCCAGGCGAGCGCTGCGCCTCTACCAGCAACCGTAACTTTGAAGGACGTCAGGGCCGCGGCGGGCGCACGCATCTGGTCAGCCCGGCGATGGCCGCCGCCGCCGCCGTCACCGGCCGTTTCGCCGACATTCGCAGCATTAAATAAGGAGACCACCGTGGCAGAGAAATTTATTCAACATCAGGGTCTGGTCGTGCCGCTGGATGCCGCCAACGTCGACACTGACGCTATTATCCCGAAGCAGTTTTTGCAGAAGGTCACCCGCACCGGCTTTGGTGCCCACCTGTTCAACGACTGGCGCTTTCTCGATGAGAAGGGCCAGCAGCCGAATCCGGAGTTTGTGCTGAATTTCCCGGAGTATCAGGGCGCATCAATCCTGCTGGCGCGGGAAAACTTCGGCTGCGGCTCCTCCCGGGAGCACGCCCCCTGGGCGCTGACCGATTACGGTTTTAAGGTGGTGATCGCCCCGAGCTTTGCGGACATCTTCTACGGCAACAGCTTCAACAACCAGCTGCTGCCGGTGAGGCTGAGCGACGAGGAGGTCGATGAGCTGTTCAGGCTGGTGCAGGCCAACCCCGGCATCCGCTTTGAGGTGGATCTGCAGGCGCAGGTGGTTAAAGCCGGCGGCAAGGTTTATCCCTTTGACATTGACGCTTTCCGCCGCCACTGCATGCTGAACGGCCTCGACAGCATCGGGCTGACGCTGCAGCACGAGGCGGTAATTGCCGCCTGGGAAGAGAAGCAGCCGGCCTTTATGCGCTGATCGACACCCTGTCGGCGGCGCAGCCAGAGGCTCGCGCCGCCGCAAAAAAACCAGCAGAGGTTATCTGCTGGCGGTCAATATCAGGCCGAAGCCTGCACCAATACTCAGTCATACGTGATATCCGCAAAGGGAAAGGGGGATCAGGCACTCTCCTCCCACTGCATCAGCTCCTCAAGCATCTTCACGCGCCGCGGCGCGCTCAGCCAGGACGCCCCTTCAGTTGCGGTAAAGTATTGCAAGTAAAACCGACGCATAATTGACCCCTTTCGTTTCCCGTTGCTTCATCGCTGACGATTATTGGCCTAATATAGGGATTATAAAATTGCTGAGTTTTACGCGGGAGTTCCCCTTTTATGTCTTCAGGTCGTCTGCAACAACAGTTCATCCGCCTGTGGCAGTGCTGTGACGGCAAAACGCAGGACACCACCCTCAACGAGCTGGCGGAGCTGCTCAGCTGCTCCCGCCGCCATATGCGCACCCTGCTAAACACTATGCAGGAGCGCGGCTGGTTAACGTGGGAGGCCGAAGTGGGGCGAGGAAAACGCTCGCGCCTGACCTTTCTCTATACCGGCCTGGCGCTACAGCAGCAGCGGGCGGAAGACCTGCTGGAGCAGGATCGCATCGATCAATTGGTACAGCTGGTGGGCGATAAGGCCGCCGTCCGGCAGATGCTGGTATCTCACCTGGGGCGCAGTTTCCGCCAGGGGCGGCATATTCTGCGGGTGCTCTACTATCGCCCGCTGCACAATCTGCTGCCGGGTACCGCCCTGCGACGCTCGGAAACCCATATCGCCCGACAAATCTTCAGCGCCCTGACCCGCGTAAATGAGGAAAATGGGGAACTGGAGGCGGATATCGCCCACCACTGGCAGCAGATATCCTCCCTGCAGTGGCGCTTTTTTCTGCGTCCGGGGATTCACTTCCATCACGGCCGCGAGCTGGAAATGGAGGACGTCATCGCCTCACTCACGCGCATTAACGCGCTGCCGCTCTACGCGCATATCACAAAAATTGTCTCTCCCACCGCCTGGACGCTGGACATCCATCTGTCGCAGCCCGATCGCTGGCTGCCGCTTCTGCTGGGCCAGGTTCCGGCAATGATCCTGCCCCGCGAGTGGGAAACCCTGAGCAATTTTGCCAGCCATCCCATCGGCACCGGCCCCTACGCTGTCGCGCGTAACACCCGCAACCAGCTGAAAATTCACGCCTTTGACGACTACTTTGGCTATCGGGCCTTAATTGACGAAGTGAACGTCTGGGTGCTGCCGGATATCGGCGACGAGCCAAACGGTGGCCTGACCTTAAAAGGCCCGACCGAAGACCAAAAGGCGATCGAGAGCCGGGCGGAAGAGGGCTGTTATTATCTGCTGTTTGACGCCCGGACCCACCGGGGGGCCAGCCCGGAGGTCAGAGAGTGGATAAGCCGCGTGTGCTCTCCCGTCAACCTGCTCTACTACGCCGACGAGCAGTACCAGCGCCACTGGTTTCCGGCCTACGGCCTGCTCCCCCGCTGGCACCATACGCAGCCCGGACATGGCGACAAGCCTGCCGGGCTGGAAACCCTCAGGCTGACCTATTATCACGACCACATTGAGCACCGGGCCATCGCGCAGATCATGTGCCGGCTGCTGGCGGAGCATCAGGTAAAGCTGGAGATTCAGGAGCTTGACTACGATCGCTGGCACGCCGGTGAAACTGAAAGCGATATCTGGCTCAACAGCGCCAACTTCACCCTGCCGCTCGACTTCTCGCTGTTCGCGCATCTGTGCGAGGTTCCGCTGCTGCAGCACTGCATCCCGCAGGACTGGCAGGCCGACGCCGCGCGCTGGCGCACCGGCGAAATGGACCTGGCGGCGTGGTGTCAGCAGCTGCTGGCCAGCAGGGCGATTGTTCCGCTGATCCATCACTGGCTGATCATCCAGGGACAGCGCAGTATGCGCGGTTTACGCATGAACACGCTCGGCTGGTTTGATTTTAAATCGGCGTGGTTCGCGCCGCCGGACCCTTAACGCCCGGCTCCCGATTGCCGTGTCGCAACAAAGTCACTACACTAACGCCGTTCTCAACGGGGTGCTGCGCCTGCGCGCGTGCTGAGAGATACCCGTCGAACCTGATCCGGATAACGCCGGCGAAGGGATTTGAGGCCCTACTCAAAATCCTTTGCCCCCTATCGCCCGAGGTGCAAAGTGTTAAAAAAATGTCTTTCCCTGCTGCTGCTGTGCGCGGCCCCCATCTTCGCTAAACCCGTTCTTACCGTCTACACCTACGACTCCTTCGCCGCTGAGTGGGGACCGGGTCCGGCGGTAAAAAAGGCGTTCGAGGCCGACTGCCAGTGCGAGCTGAAATATGTAGCGCTGGAGGATGGCGTTTCGCTGCTTAACCGCCTGCGCATGGAAGGAAAGAACAGCAAAGCCGACGTCGTGCTGGGCCTGGATAACAACCTGCTGGAGGCCGCCATGCGAACCGGGCTGTTCGCCAGAACGTCTATTGCCACGGATGCCGTAACGCTTCCCTTCAGCTGGAGTAACGACACCTTTGTTCCTTACGATTACGGCTGGTTCGCCTTTGTTTACGATAAAACGAAGCTGAAAACCCCGCCCGGCAGCCTGAAGGAGCTGGTGGAAAGCCCGCAAAAATGGCGCATCATCTATGAAGATCCGCGCACCAGCACGCCGGGGCTGGGGCTGCTGCTGTGGATGCAAAAGGTCTATGGCGACAAGACGCCGGAGGCCTGGCGGGCGCTGGCGGCAAAAACGGTGACCGTCACCAAAGGCTGGAGCGAAGCCTACGGGCTGTTTTTAAAGGGCGAAGGCGATATGGTGCTGAGCTACACCACCTCGCCGGCGTATCACCTTATTGAGGAGAAAAAAGAGCGCTACGCGGCGGCAAACTTCAGCGAAGGCCACTATGTGCAGGTGGAAGTGGCGGCGCGCACCGTCGCCAGCAGGCAGCCGGAGCTGGCGGATAAGTTCCTGCAGTTTATTCTTACGCCCGCCTTCCAGAACACGATCCCGACCGGTAACTGGATGTACCCGGCTACCGACGTTCCGCTGCCCGCCGGTTTTGCCGCGCTCGCCAGGCCCACCGCGACGCTACAGTTTACTCCGAAGGAAGTGGCGACCCAGCGCCAGGCGTGGATTAGCGAATGGCAACGCGCCGTCAGCCGCTGATTCCCGGCTGGCTACTTCCCGGCCTTGGTGCCGCGACGCTAATCCTGGCGGTGGCCCTTGCGGCGTTTCTGGCCCTGTGGCTGAACGCGCCGCAGGGCGACTGGATGTCGCTCTGGCAGGACAGCTATCTTTGGCACGTGGTGCGCTTCTCCTTCTGGCAGGCGTTTCTCTCGGCGGCGCTCTCCGTCGCACCGGCGATCCTGCTTGCCAGGGCGCTGTACCGACGGCGCTTTCCGGGCCGCCTGCTCCTGCTGCGCCTGTGCGCAATGACCCTGGTGTTGCCGGTGCTGGTGGCCGTTTTTGGTATTCTCAGCGTCTACGGACGCCAGGGCTGGCTGGCCTCCCTCTGGCGGCTGATGGGCCTGGAGTGGACCTTCTCCCCCTACGGCCTGCAGGGGATTCTGCTGGCCCACGTCTTTTTTAATCTGCCGATGGCGAGCCGCCTGCTGTTACAGACGCTGGAAAATATTCCCGGCGAGCAGCGGCAGTTGGCGGCGCAGTTAGGCCTGCGCGGCTGGTCCTTCTTCCGCTTTGTTGAATGGCCATGGCTGCGCCGTCAGATCCCGCCCGTGGCGGCGCTGATCTTTATGCTTTGCTTCGCCAGCTTTGCGACCGTCCTGTCGCTGGGCGGCGGGCCGCAGGCGACGACCATCGAGCTGGCCATCTACCAGGCCCTCAGCTACGACTACGATCCCGCCCGCGCGGCGATGCTGGCGCTCATTCAGATGCTCTGCTGCCTGGGGCTGGTGCTGCTCAGCCAACGGCTGAGCAGGGCCGTGGCCCCCGGGGCCTCGCTGGTGCAGGGCTGGCGCGATCCGGACGATCGTCTGTACAGCCGCGTGGCGGACACCCTGCTTATCCTGATGGCGCTGCTGCTGCTGCTGCCCCCCCTGCTGGCAACGATCGTCGGTGGGGTTAACCGACAACTGGCCGACGTACTGACGCAGCCGGCGCTATGGCAGGCGCTGTGGACCTCGCTGCGCATCGCCCTGGCGGCGGGCCTGCTCTGCATTACCCTTAGCATGATGCTGCTGTGGAGCAGCCGCGAGCTGCGGGTGCGGCGACGGCTGGCCGGACAGGCGCTGGAGCTGAGCGGTATGCTGATCCTCGCCATGCCGGGCATTGTGCTGGCGACCGGCTTCTTCCTGCTGCTCAACGACAGCGTCGGGCTGCCGGAAGAGGCCGACGGGATCGTTATCTTCACCAATGCGCTGATGGCTATTCCCTGGGCGCTGAAGGTGCTGGAAAACCCGATGCGCGACATCGCCGTCCGCTACGGCAGGCTCTGCCAGGCGCTGGGGCTTGAGGGATGGTCGCGTCTGAAGGTGGTGGAGCTACGCGCCCTGCGACGTCCGCTGGCCCAGGCGCTGGCCTTCGCCTGCGTGCTGTCGATCGGCGACTTCGGCGTGGTGGCGCTGTTCGGCAATGAAGATTTCCGCACGCTGCCCTTTTATCTCTATCAGCAGATTGGCTCTTATCGTAGCGAGGACGGCGCGGTCACCGCCCTGCTGCTGCTGCTGCTCTGCTTTATCCTGTTTACCGCCATTGAAAAATTACCGGGGAAAAATGTTAACGCTGACTGATGTCACCTGGCAGTATCAGGATCTACCGATGCGCTTCACCCTGTCGATAGCGCGCGGCGAGCAGGTGGCGATTCTGGGTCCCAGCGGCGCGGGGAAAAGCACGCTGTTAAATTTGATCGCCGGCTTTCTGGCCCCCGTCAGCGGTACGATTGCCATCGCTGGTGAAGATCACACCGCGACCCCGCCCGCCCGCCGTCCGGTTTCGATGCTGTTCCAGGAAAATAATCTCTTCAGCCACCTGAGCCTCCGGCAGAACATCGGGCTGGGTTTCGATCCGGGGCTAAGACTTAGCGCGGCGCAGCGGGAAAAAATGGACCATATCGCGCGGCAGATGGGGCTGAGTAGCCTGCTGGAGCGCCTGCCCGGCGAACTCTCCGGCGGCCAGCGCCAGCGGGCAGCCCTGGCGCGCTGTCTGGTGCGCGAGCGGCCGGTGCTGCTTCTTGACGAGCCCTTTTCAGCCCTCGACCCCGCCCTGCGCGAGGAGATGCTGACGCTGGTCAGCGAGGTCTGCCGCGAGCGGCGGCTTACCCTGCTGATGGTGTCGCACAGCATTGAGGATGCGGCGCGTATCACCCCACGCGCCGTCGTGGTGGCGAACGGCGGCGTCGCCTGGCAGGGCGACACGGCCGAGCTGATTAGCGGCAGGGCCAGCGCCTCCTCGCTGCTAGGCATCGCGCCGCCAGGCCAGTAAACGCAGGAGATCGGAGCATCCCCTCAGGCCGCCGGATAACCCACCACCTTTTGCAGAATATCGATATACGTTGGCATCAACGGATGGCGAATCAGCGCCACCAGCGCCACGATCCCAGCACCGAGAACCAGCGGAGCCAGCCAGTGCAGGCGTCCCCGCGACAAATACGGGGTTAAGCGATCCGCCGCCGCCTTCCCGCTGCGCCACAGACGCCAGCCCAGCCAGCCGCCCAGCCACAGCAGCAGCGCCGCCGCCAGCAGCAGCCACCTGAAGCTGCCGCTCTGCATCCCGGCCGGAATGTCGATCGCCGCCCCGGCCAGAATCCCCGGCAGCAGATAGAGAGGCGGCCACAGCACGCAGCCGATAAGATTCGGCGTAAGAAATTTGCCGATCGGCAGATCGAGCATTCCCGCGACCATTGGCACCAGCGGGCGCGTCGGCCCGACAAAGCGCCCGACCAGGATGGTGAACATGCTGTGCTGATGCAGCGCATGCTCGGTTTTATCCAGCAGCGCCTTATGCTTTTTCACAAAGGACCAGCGGTGCAGCGGCTTTTTGAAACGCCAGCCCAACCAGAAGGAGATCCAGTCCCCCAGCAGGCAGCCGACGATCCCCGCCAGCCAGGCATGCCAGAAATTAAGCTCTCCGCCGCCGATCAGCGCCCCCAGCCCCGCCATCATCACCGTGCCGGGCAGGATCAGCCCGACCAGCGCCAGCGATTCGAGGAAAGCGACCAGCGCCACGGCAATCAAAGAGTACATGGCTGACTGCAAAATAAAGTGTTCCAGCAATGCTTGCATAATGCGCTCGTCAGGTTTACGAAGCTGGGATTCTGCAAACCCCCGGTCCCTTCGTCAAGTCCTCAGCGTATAAAATAACCGCCGGCCGTCGCGACTTCACGCCGGGATCGATCGCTCTGTTTCCGCTATTGAGCGCAAAGCGAGCGGCCTGTTTAACGTCATCCTTATATACCCAAAATAATTCGGGTTGCCTGTAGGCGGCAAGGGAACGACAAATTCGTTCCTGACGAATTTGTCGCTGCGTTGCCGCGTGATTCGGCCTGAGGGCCTCACCCCTTCGGGGCCAGCCCAGGGGCTGTTCAAAACGCGCTGCTTTTTGTCATGCAACTCGAATTATTTAGGGTATATATTCAGCGAAGGTACTTTGATATCGACAATCATTTGCGCTGATATATTCAATCATATTATCGTAGTAGCCGTGCGCTTCGGCACCTTCGAGAGAGTGAAAAAACATATAATCAGCAATCGCCGACTGCCACCTCTGCCCGTTAAGCAGATAATTAATCACCGTATCACGATGACCGTTTCGCTTATCATTTCCTTGCCAGTGAAAGAACGCATTACCGCTTTCTATAATTTCACTACGCCAGATTTGTCCTGCCCACGTTTTGTACTCAATATATTTGCTTACTGTCTTTATGGCGGGATTAGCCAGCTGAGTGGTGACAAACATATAATTTTCAAATCCCACCTGCAGTGTCTGAGTATAAATAGTCATACAAGCCTCATTAACTAACACCAAAGGTATTGATTAACCCGGAAACGTCTTCCTTATAAATTATTTATACCCGTCATACTTCAGGCTGCATGTGCGTCGCCGCGTGATTCGGCCTGAGGGCCTCACCCCTTCGGGGCCAGCCCGGGGGCTGTTCAAAACGCGCTGCGTTTTGTCCTGCAGTTCGAATTATTTAGGGTATATACCCGTCATCATTCTGGCTGCATCCGGTCTGTCTCTGCCCCCTGCGCGGCACCGTCAGATTACTTCCACATCACTGACAGCCACAGGCACAGCGGCCCCCCCTCTTCTGGATCTCCTTCCCTGCGGCCTGTCGGCGGGTCAACGTCATGATTAATGAATGTGACCTCCCTGTCGGTGCATCGGCCTCTCTTATTTGTCACGGCACCGTTCAGTAGCCTCCGGGTATTTTATTCAACCGCCTGAATCATCCTGGACAAATGCCTGACTCACTTGCCGATCTTCCTGCAGCCGTTCAAAAAATCACTCAGACGAGATCTGAGCAACACATTTTTTAAACACTGTTATGATCCGGGTTTATATTATGTTCACTCATAAGTTAAGGCGTTTCCGAAGGAAATTTTTACACTTTCTCTTAATTAAGACAAACAAAAATTTCACTTTTTTAGAGCTTCGACAATAAATACCAGAAATGAGCGAGTAAATATCCTAAAAATCTGCGGCGACGCCCGCGCAGATAAGATTATTCCGGCAAACAATAATCCATGACGACAGAAAAAAACAATATAAAGCTAATAATGATATAATAAAACCTCCCGTCAAATCAGCGGCGACATATTTATCTTTTGAATATTTATTCGACACGCGCTTCGTTTGCGACGCCGTTTTTTGTTAGCATAACGCACCATAATGTACGCAACGGGTGATTCAGTGAAGCATAAAGGCATCGGAAAATTTATTATTATTCCCTTCGCGGCCTTCACTGCCGTTATTATTTATCATGCTATCGCCATATATCAGTTCAGTCAGCAGGATGAGACGCAGCCGGCTGACTGCGCCATCGTCGCCGGGGCGGGCGTAACGGAAAGCCGCCCTTCTCCGGTATTTCAGGCGAGGCTGGACCATGCCGTTCGCCTTTACCAGCAGCGACTGGTTCGCGCGCTGGTGCTGACGGGCGGCTACGCTCCCGGCGCGGCGGAGTCGGATGCCGCAGCGGCCCGCCGGTACGTTCTGGCGAAAGGCGTTCCCGCCGACGCCGTTTTTATCGAAGAGCGCTCAACGGTCACCCGGGAGAATATCCGCTACGCCAGGCTGATTCTGCTACAGCAGCGATGGCGCACGGCCCTGCTGGTCAGCGATCCGCTGCATATGCTGCGCCTGAAGCGCATAGCCAACGACAGCGGCATTGACGGAAGATCCTCGCCAACCCCCTTCACCCGCTACCAATCGTGGCTGCCGAAGGCCCGTTTTCTGCTGCGTGAATCCTTTTACTACAGCACCTACCGCCTTTTTCATCCTCCGGCTGTACAAAATGCCAGTATCCGGACCTGAACCAGGCTATTATTAGCCGGTTATGGTTAATGGAGTGCAGCGTGGCGCAGGCAGGTTTTATCTTAACCCGGCACTGGCGGGATACGCCGCAGGGTACGGAAGTCTCTTTCTGGCTGGCGACGGACGACGGCCCGCTCCAGGTCACGCTTGCCCCGCAGGAGTCAGTCGCGTTTATTCCCACTCACCAGGCCACGCGCGCCGCTGCGCTGCTCGACGGCGAAGAGAACGTTCGCCTGACGCCGCTTCATCTGTGTAACTTCCAGCGCCAGCCGGTTTCCGGGCTTTACTGCCGCTCCCACCGCCAGCTTATGCGGCTGGAAAAAATCCTGCGCGAAGGCGGCGTTACGGTCTATGAGGCCGACGTGCGCCCGCCAGAGCGCTATTTGATGGAGCGGTTTATCACCTCCCCGGTATGGGTGGAGGGCGAACCGCGCGGCGGAACCCTGGTCAACGCCCGCCTGAAGCCGCATCCGGACTACCGTCCGCCCCTGAAGTGGCTGTCGCTGGATATTGAAACCACGCGGCACGGCGAGCTGTACTGCATTGGCCTTGAGGGCTGCGGGCAGCGGGTGGTTTACATGCTCGGCCCGGCAAACGGCGATGCTTCAGCGCTGGATTTTCAGCTGGAGTATGTCGCGAGTCGCCCACAGCTGCTGGAGCGGCTCAACGCCTGGATCGCCCGCCACGATCCCGACGTTATCATCGGCTGGAACCTGGTGCAGTTCGATCTGCGTATGCTGCAAAAACACGCCGGGCGCTACCGGACCCCGCTACGCTTCGGCCGCGACGGCAGCGAGCTGGAGTGGCGCGAACACGGCTTTAAAAACGGCGTTTTTTTCGCCCAGGCAAAGGGGCGGCTGATTATTGACGGTATTGAAGCGCTCAAATCCGCCTTCTGGAGCTTCTCCTCCTTCTCGCTGGAGAACGTGGCGCGGACGCTGCTGGGCGAAGGCAAAGCCATTGACACCCCCTGGGATCGAATGGACGAAATCGACCGCCGCTTCGCCGAGGACAAGCCCGCGCTTGCCGCCTATAACCTGCAGGACTGCGAGCTGGTGACGCGAATTTTTCATAAAACCGATATCATGCCGTTTCTGCTGGAGCGCTCGTCGGTCAACGGGCTGCCCGCCGATCGTCACGGCGGGTCGGTTGCCGCCTTTAGCCACCTCTATTTTCCGCGTATGCACCGCGCCGGCTATGTGGCTCCCAATATGGGCGAGGTGCCGCCCCACGCCAGCCCCGGCGGCTACGTTATGGATTCGCGTCCCGGCCTGTACGACTCCGTGCTGGTACTGGACTACAAAAGCCTGTACCCCTCGATCATTCGCACCTTTCTTATCGATCCCGTCGGGCTGGCGGAGGGAATGGCGCAGCCGGACGCCGAGCACAGCGTTGAAGGCTTTCTTGACGCCTGGTTCTCCAGGGAGAAGCACTGCCTGCCGGAGATCGTCACCCGCATCTGGCGGGGGCGCGACGAGGCGAAGCGGCACGGCAATCAACCGCTTTCCCAGGCGCTGAAGATCCTGATGAACGCCTTTTACGGCGTGCTCGGCACGACGGCCTGTCGCTTCTTCGATCCCCGGCTGGCCTCGTCGATCACCCTGCGCGGGCACGCGATTATGCGCCAGACCAGGGCGTTGATTGAGTCGCAGGGCTACGACGTGATCTATGGCGATACCGACTCCACGTTTGTCTGGCTCAGGCGCGCCCACGACGAAGAGGCGGCGGCGGAAATCGGCCGCGCGCTGGTGGCGCACGTCAACGACTGGTGGGCGCAAACCCTGGGACAGCAGCGGCTGACCAGCGCGCTGGAGCTGGAGTATGAGACCCACTTCTGCCGTTTCCTGATGCCCACCATCCGCGGCGCGGACACCGGCAGCAAAAAGCGTTACGCCGGAATGATTCAGGAGGGCAACGCCCGGCGGATGGTGTTCAAAGGACTGGAGACGGTGCGCACCGACTGGACGCCCCTGGCGCAGCGCTTCCAGCAGGAGCTTTACCGGCGTATTTTTTGCCACGAGCCGTACCAGGATTATATCCGCGAAACCATTGCAAAACTGATGGCGGGTGAGCTGGACGACCAGCTGGTCTACCGCAAGCGCCTGCGTCGCCCCCTGAGCGAGTATCAGCGCAACGTTCCCCCCCACGTGCGCGCCGCAAGGCTTGCGGACGAACAAAATCACAGGCTGGGGCGTCCGTTCCAGTACCAGAACCGCGGCACTATCCGGTACGTCTGGACCACCGGCGGCCCTGAGCCGGTCGACTACCGGCTTTCGCCGCTGGATTACGAACACTATCTGACCCGACAGCTGCAGCCGGTAGCGGAAGGCATCCTGCCTTTTATTGGAGATAATTTCTCGACGCTGGTCACCGGACAGCTGGGGCTATTTTGACACGTGACGAATGGGTCGCCATCCATTACCATAGCGCCCTTTCCATTCCTGGACCCAATGCACGCCGCCGCAAGGTTAGCCTGGCGGCGACGTCGTATACTCCCAGTCATTCGGGCTGCAGGCAGGCCGGGCAACGCCAACGCACCTGCCGCGCGAAGTATGACGAGTATTGCCTGCAATTAAAGATATAGAGCCTGACAAATATGCCTTTTACACTTGGTCAACGCTGGATCAGCGATACTGAAAGCGAACTGGGACTCGGAACTGTTGTCGCAACGGATGCGCGCACTGTCACTTTACTTTTTCCGTCCACCGGCGAAAACCGTCTGTACGCACGCAGCGACTCTCCGGTAACCCGCGTGATGTTCAACCCCGGCGATACCGTTACAAGCCATGAAGGCTGGCAGCTGCATATCGATGAAGTAAAAGAAGAAAAGGGACTGCTTACCTATATCGGCACCCGCCCCGACACCGGCGAGAGCGGCATCGCGCTGCGGGAAGTGCTGCTCGACAGCAAGCTGGTCTTCAGCAAGCCCCAGGACCGCCTGTTCGCCGGGCAAATCGACCGCATGGATCGCTTCGCCCTGCGCTACCGGGCGCGTAAGTTCCAGAGCGAGCAGTACCGTATGCCGTGGAGCGGGCTGCGCGGCCAGCGCACCAGCCTGATCCCCCATCAGCTAAATATCGCCCACGACGTCGGCCGCCGCCACGCGCCGCGCGTGCTGCTGGCGGATGAAGTGGGCCTTGGCAAAACTATCGAGGCGGGGATGATTTTGCACCAGCAGCTGCTGTCCGGGGCGGCGGAGCGAGTGTTGATTATCGTTCCTGAAACCCTCCAGCATCAGTGGCTGGTGGAGATGCTGCGCCGCTTTAACCTGCGCTTCGCCCTGTTTGACGACGAGCGCTACGCCGAGGCCCAGCACGACGCCTATAACCCGTTTGAAACCGAACAGCTGGTCATCTGCTCGCTGGACTTTGCCCGCCGCAACAAGCAGCGCCTGGAGCATCTGTGCGACGCAGAATGGGATCTGATGGTCGTGGACGAGGCCCATCACCTGGCGTGGAGCGCCGATGCGCCGAGCCGTGAATATCTGGCGATCGAACAGCTGGCCGAGCGCGTGCCCGGCGTCCTGCTGCTGACCGCCACGCCGGAACAGCTGGGAATGGAGAGCCACTTCGCCCGGCTGCGCCTGCTGGACCCGAACCGTTTTCACGACTTCGGCCAGTTCGTGGAGGAGCAGAAAAACTATCGCCCGGTCGCCGACGCCGTCGCCATGCTGCTGGCGGGCAACAGGCTCAGCAACGACGAGCTGAATAGGCTGGGCGAACTGATCGGCGAACAGGATATCGAGCCGCTGCTGCAAACCGCCAACAGCGACCGCGACGGCGCGCAAAGCGCGCGCCAGGAGCTTTGCGCAATGCTGATGGACCGCCACGGCACCAGCCGCGTGCTGTTCCGCAACACCCGCAACGGCGTAAAGGGCTTCCCGAAACGCGAGCTGCACACCGTCAGGCTGCCGCTGCCAACCCAGTACCAGACGGCCATGAAGGTCTCCGGCATTATGGGTGCCCGCAAGAGCGCCGAAGATCGCGCCCGCGATATGCTCTATCCGGAACAGATTTACCAGGAGTTTGAAGGCGACAGCGGCACCTGGTGGAACTTCGATCCGCGCGTGGAGTGGCTGATGGGCTACCTGACCAGCCACCGTTCGCAGAAGGTGCTGGTGATCTGCGCCAAAGCCGCCACCGCCCTGCAGCTGGAGCAGGTGCTGCGCGAGCGCGAAGGCATCCGCGCCGCCGTCTTCCACGAAGGCATGTCGATTATCGAACGCGACCGCGCCGCCGCCTGGTTCGCCGAAGAGGAGAGCGGTGCCCAGGTGCTGCTGTGCTCGGAGATCGGCTCTGAAGGCCGCAACTTCCAGTTCGC
The DNA here is from genome assembly GCF_009711095.1 of Intestinirhabdus alba. Classification (GTDB taxonomy): domain Bacteria; phylum Pseudomonadota; class Gammaproteobacteria; order Enterobacterales; family Enterobacteriaceae; genus Intestinirhabdus; species Intestinirhabdus alba. The sequence continues at coordinate 112,789 of NZ_WMJZ01000002.1, read as the reverse complement.
CAGCAGCCTGGTGATGTTCGATCTGCCGTTTAACCCGGATCTGCTGGAGCAGCGCATCGGCCGTCTGGATCGTATCGGCCAGGCGCACGACATTCAGATCCACGTGCCGTGGCTGGAAAAAACCGCCCAGTCGGTGCTGGTCCGCTGGTATCACGAAGGGCTGGACGCCTTCGAACACACCTGCCCCACCGGCCGGGCGATCTATGACGCGGTCTATAACGATCTGATTAACTATCTGGCAGCGCCGGAAGAGACCGAGGGCTTTGACGAGCTGATTAAGCGCTGCCGCGAACAGCACGAAGCGCTGAAGGCGCAGCTGGAGCAGGGCCGCGATCGCCTGCTGGAGATCCACTCTAACGGCGGTGAAAAGGCCCAGCGGCTTGCCCAAAGCATTGAGGAGCAGGATGACGATACCAGCCTGATCGCCTTCGCCATGAACCTGTTTGATATCGTCGGCATCAATCAGGACGATCGCGGCGAAAACCTGATCGTCCTGACCCCCTCCGATCATATGCTGGTGCCAGACTTCCCCGGCCTGCCGGAAGATGGCTGCACCATCACCTTTGAGCGCGACGTGGCGCTGTCGCGGGAAGATGCCCAGTTTATTACCTGGGAGCATCCGCTGATCCGCAACGGCCTGGATCTGATCCTCTCCGGCGATACCGGAAGCAGCACCATTTCGCTGCTGAAGAACAAAGCGCTGCCGGTCGGCACGCTGCTGGTAGAGCCGATCTACGTGGTGGAGGCCCAGGCACCGAAACAGCTGCAGCTTAACCGCTTCCTGCCGCCAACGCCGGTGCGGATGCTGCTGGATAAAAACGGCAACAACCTCGCCGCGCAGGTGGAGTTTGAGCACTTTAATCGCCAGCTGAGTGCCGTAAACCGTCACACCGGCAGCAGGCTGGTGAACGCGGTACAGCAGGATGTACACGCGATCCTGCAGCTGGGAGAGGCGCAGATAGCGCAGGCCGCCCGGGCGCTGATCGACGCCGCGCGCAGCGAAGCGGACGAGAAGCTTTCCGCCGAGCTGTCGCGCCTGGAGGCGCTGCGCGCCGTCAACCCGAACATTCGCGATGACGAGCTGGCCGCCGTCGACAGCAACCGCCAGCAGGTGCTGGAAAGCCTCGATCAGGCCAGCTGGCGGCTGGACGCCCTGCGTCTTATCGTCGTAACGCATCAGTAACGGAGCCAACGATGGGCATGGAAATCTACCGTCCGCCGCAGGAACCCTGGCTGGTTATCCTGTATCAGGATGAACACATTATGGTGGTCAACAAGCCGGGCGGGCTGCTGTCGGTGCCGGGACGTCCTGAAGCGCACCGGGACAGCGTGATGGCGCGCATTCAGCGCGACTATCCGCAGGCGGAGTCGGTTCATCGCCTGGATATGGCGACCAGCGGCGTGATGGTAGTGGCCCTGAACAAGGCGGCGGAGCGGGAGCTGAAGCGTCAGTTTCGCGAGCGCGAGCCGAAGAAGCAGTACGTCGCGCGGGTGTGGGGCCACCCTACGTCCGCCGAAGGGCTGGTCGATCTGCCGCTGATTTGCGACTGGCCGAACCGGCCGAAGCAGAAGGTCTGTTTTGAGAGCGGAAAACCGGCGCAGACCGAGTATGAGGTAGTGGAGTTCGCGGCGGATCGTACCGCCAGGGTGGTGCTCAGGCCGATTACCGGGCGCTCGCATCAGCTGCGGGTGCACATGCTGGCGCTGGGGCACCCCATTCTGGGGGATCGCTTTTATGCTCCGCCGGAAGCGCTGGCAATGGCCCCGCGTCTGCTGCTGCACGCCGAGTCCCTGACCATCACCCATCCCGTCTGGGGCAACAGCATGACGTTCAGGGCGCTGGCGGAATTCTGACGCACACGGGCCGTCGTTCAGGGTAATCTGAACGACGGCCCGTGCTTTATTTAAACCCTTTCTGCGCTTTAATCAGCTCATAGGCCTGCTGAATTTCCTGGGTCTTCTGCTTGGCCATCTCCATCATCTCCGGCGGCAGGCCTTTGGCCACCAGCTTGTCGGGATGGTGCTCGCTCATCAGCTTACGCCAGGCGCGCTTAATGGTAGCCGCATCGTCGGTCGGCTTCACGCCGAGAACGTTGCAGGCATCCTCCAGCGTCGGCCCGCGCTGCGCCTGCTGCCAGTCGCCGCCGGCGCGGTGCCGGGAACCGCCGCCGAACTGCGCTCCGCCCTGCATCATACTCAGGAACTGATCGAACTGCGCGCGGGAGATCCCCAGCTCCTCGGCGATCACGTACAGCACCTCATGCTCGTTCGGATGCAGCGAGCCATCGGCAAACGCCGCCTGGATCTGGATCTCCAGAAACATGCGGATCAGATCGAAGCGACCAAAGCAGACGCTGCGGAACTGCCGCATTTTTTCCCGCAGCGGGTAGTTATCTGATTTACCCACCCGGAAGGCGTTCTGCGCCGCCGTTCGCGATGCGCCGTGCAGATTCATCCGATCCATAAACTGGCTGGCGATATGAATATCCGCCTCGGTGACTCGCCCTTTGGATTTGGTCAGATGGCCCATCACCTCGAAGGTGGTGGCGAAAAACAGCGCCTGCCGCTCGCGCTGGTTGGCAAACCACGCCATCTTACGGCTGCGGGTTTTATCAACCATATGCCCGACAAACAGACCCAATATGATGGCCCAGAAGCCGCCGCCCGACATCAGAGCCACGGCCACGCCAATAATTTTTCCCCAGTACTGCATAAACTCCCCAAATCAATATGCTGTCAGTCAGCGCCCGGCTCCCCGGACGCATATCAGGCGCATCATTTAACCGAGCGGTTAAAGAGTGCGGCCCGGTGTAGCCAGTCTGAACCCGGACAGCGCCGCGCAGCCGAAACGCATGTTACGGTACGTGGGGATATTCGTTTTGCGAATCCCCCGGCCGCGCGCGGCCGCCGCCCGGATCGGAACGGCGAATAAAACAGCCGAAGGAGCCAGACCCTCAGGCAATCCCCCACAATTTCAGCCGTTTTTTACGCTTATCAAGGCTTCGGTCAATTGTGGGACATCGCCTATAATTTGCATTATCATACCCGTCATTCAATGCCGTGCCTAACACCACAGACGCGATATCTGCAGGATTTCAGGTTACAGCAGGTCGACCCTGGGGCCAGCCCTGGCGTTTATCGACCCGGCCTCCGCGGTGACCCATAAGGCCTGGGTTGTGATAGCCTGGAAATGGCGGATAAAAAACGGGCAGGATTAACACTAGCGTAGCGAAGGTGAGTACGTTAGGCTGAGGCCGTTTGTCACGCGCGACGCTACCGATGATGGAACAATAAATACAACGTATGAAAAAACGTATTCCCACCCTCCTGGCCACCATGGTCGCCAGCGCCCTTTATAGTCAGCAGGGGCTGGCCGCCGATCTCGCCTCACAGTGTATGCTGGGCGTGCCGAGCTATGACCGCCCCCTGGTAAAGGGCGAGACGAATGAACTTCCCGTCACTATCAACGCCGAACACGCGAAGGGGAACTACCCTGACGACGCGGTGTTTACCGGCAATGTGGATATCATGCAGGGCAACAGCCGCCTGCAGGCGGATGAGGTGCAGCTCCATCAGAAAGCGGCACCGGGCCAGCCGGATCCGATACGTACCGTGGATGCCCTCGGCAACGTTCATTATGATGATAACCAGGTCATCCTGAAGGGACCGAAGGGCTGGGCAAACCTGAACACCAAAGATACCAACATCTGGGAAGGCGACTATCAGATGGTGGGCCGTCAGGGCCGCGGCAAAGCGGACCTGATGAAGCAGCGCGCTCAGAACCGCTACACCATTCTGGAAAACGGCAGCTTTACCTCCTGCCTGCCCGGCTCCGACACCTGGAGCGTGGTGGGCAGCGAGGTCATCCACGACCGCGAAGAGCAGGTGGCGGAGATCTGGAACGCCCGCTTTAAGCTGGGCCCGGTGCCGATCTTTTATAGCCCCTATCTGCAGCTTCCGGTCGGCGACAAGCGCCGCTCCGGCTTCCTTATTCCGAACGCGAAATACACCACCAAGAACTATTTCGAGTTCATGCTGCCCTACTACTGGAACATCGCACCAAACTTCGATGCCACCATTACGCCGCACTATATGCACCGCCGCGGCAACGTGATGTGGGAGAACGAGTTCCGCTATCTCACCCGGGCGGGCAGCGGCCTGATGGAGTTTGACTACCTGCCCTCCGACGACGTTTATCGGCACGAGAATCCCAAAGAGGGCGATAAGCACCGCTGGCTGTTCTACTGGCAGCACGGCGGGGTGATGGATCAGGTGTGGCGCTTCAATGTTGATTACACCAAGGTCAGCGATCCTAACTATTTCAACGACTTTGACAACAAGTACGGCTCCAGCACCGACAGCTACGCCACGCAAAAATTCAGCGTCGGCTATGCGGTGCAGAACTTTGACGCCACCATCTCGACCAAACAGTTCCAGATTTTCAGCAATCAAAACAGAAGCAGCTATGCCGCCGAACCGCAGCTGGACGTCAACTATTATCAGAATGACGTTGGCCCGTTCGATACGCGGATTTATGGTCAGGCGGTGCGCTTCGTCAATACCCGGGACGATATGCCGGAGGCGACCCGGGTTCACCTGGAGCCGACCATCAATCTGCCGCTCTCCAACCGCTGGGGCAGTCTGAACACCGAAGCCAGGCTGCTGGCGACCCACTATCAGCAGACCAACCTGGATAACTACCCGCAGTATGACGATTCCGTCAACCGCGTCATGCCGCAGTTCAAAGTTGACGGCAAGATGATCTTCGAGCGCGATGCGGGCCTGCTGGCACCGGGCTACACCCAGACGCTGGAGCCGCGCGCCCAGTACCTGTACGTGCCGTATCGCGACCAGAGTAAAATCAATAATTTCGATTCGTCGCTGCTGCAGTTCGACTACAGCGGCCTGTTCCGCGACCGCACCTACGGCGGTCTGGACCGCATCGCCTCCGCCAACCAGGTGACCACCGGCGTCACCTCGCGCATTTATGATGACGCGGCCGTTGAACGTTTTAACGTTTCCGTGGGTCAAATCTACTATTTCACGGAGTCTCGCACCGGCGATGACGACATTAAATGGGAGAAAAACGACAACACGGGCTCACTGGTGTGGGCTGGCGACACCTACTGGCGCATCTCCGATCGCTGGGGCCTGCGCGGCGGGCTTCAGTACGACACCCGGCTGGACAGCGTCGCCACCGGCAGCAGCAGTATTGAATACCGCCGCGATGAAAACCGGATGCTGCAGCTGAACTACCGCTACGCCAGCCCGGAATATATTCAGGCCACGTTGCCTAACGCCGCGCAGTATAAAGACGGCATAAACCAGGTGGGGGCGGTAGGCAGCTGGCCCATCGCCGATCGCTGGTCCATCGTGGGCGCATACTACTTCGATACCAAGGCCAACAAACCTGCCGACCAGATGCTGGGTCTGCAGTATAACTCCTGCTGTTACGCGATACGCTTCGGCTACGAGCGTAAGCTGAACGGCTGGGATGATGATAAGCAACATTCAATCTACGACAACGTGATCGGCTTTAACATTGAGCTGCGCGGCCTGAGCTCCAACTACGGGCTCGGTACGAAAGAGATGCTGCGCTCGAACATTTTGCCGTACCAAAATTCACTGTGATCTGATTGAGTTACCACGTAATCCGCATTGCGGTTAATTGAAATGGAAAAAGTATGAAGAACTGGAAAACGCTGCTTCTCGGTATCGCCATGGTCGCGAATACCAGCTTCGCTGCCCCGCAGGTTGTCGATAAAGTCGCAGCCGTTGTCAATAACGGCGTGGTGCTGGAAAGCGACGTTGACGGCATGATGCGGTCGGTAAAGCTCAACTCGGGTCAGGCTGGTCAGCAGCTTCCGGACGACGCCACGCTGCGTCACCAGATCCTTGAGCGGCTCATCATGGATCAGATTATTCTGCAGATGGGGCAGAAAATGGGGGTGAAGATCTCTGACGAACAGCTGGATCAGGCTATCGCCAACATCGCCCGCCAGAACAATATGTCGCTGGATCAGATGCGCAGCCGTCTGGCTTATGACGGCCTGAGCTACTCATCCTGGCGCAATCAAATTCGTAAAGAGATGACCATCGCCGAGGTGCGCAATAACGAAGTGCGTCGCCGGATAACAATTCTGCCCCAGGAGGTCGACGCGCTGGCGCAGCAGGTAGGCAAGCAGAACGACGCCAGCACTGAACTGAACCTGAGCCACATTCTGATTCCGCTGCCGGAGAACCCAACGGCGGATCAGGTGAGCGAAGCGGACGCGCAGGCCCGCGACATCGTCGGACAGGCCCGCGGCGGCAGCGACTTCGGCAAGCTGGCGATCGCTTACTCCGCCGACCCGCAGGCGCTGAAAGGCGGCCAGATGGGCTGGGGGCGTATCCAGGAGCTGCCGGGCATCTTCGCCCAGGCGCTGAGCAGCGCGAAGAAAGGCGATATTATCGGCCCGATTCGCTCCGGCGTTGGCTTCCATATCCTGAAGGTAAACGACATGCGCGGCCAGAGCCAGAGCATCTCGGTAACCGAAGTTCACGCCCGTCATATTCTGCTGAAGCCGTCGCCGATCATGACCGACCAGCAGGCGCGCCTGAAGCTGGAGCAGATCGCGGCGGATATTAAGAGTGGCAAAACAACCTTTGCCGCGGCGGCGAAAGAGTTTTCTCAGGATCCCGGCTCCGCCAACCAGGGCGGCGATCTGGGCTGGGCGGCAGCGGATATTTTCGATCCGGCCTTCCGTGACGCGCTGACCCACCTGAGCAAAGGGCAGATGAGCACGCCGGTGCACTCCTCCTTCGGCTGGCACCTGATCGAAATGCTGGATACCCGCCGCGTGGATAAAACCGACGCCGCGCAGAAGGATCGCGCTTACCGTATGCTGATGAACCGTAAGTTCTCGGAAGAGGCGGCCACCTGGATGCAGGAACAGCGCGCCAGCGCCTACGTTAAAATCCTGGGCAACTAATGCAGGTCCGGCGCGTTGTTATCACTCCCGGCGAACCTGCCGGGATTGGTCCCGATCTCATCATTTCACTTGCGCAGCGCGACTGGCCCCTTGAGCTTGTCGTCTGCGCCGACGCCGCGCTGCTGGCCGACCGGGCGGCTCTGCTCGGTTTACCCCTTACCCTGCTCCCCTATGCGGCACAGCGTTCACCGCGGCCGCAGGCTGCCGGTACGCTGACGCTGCTGCCGGTTGCGCTGCGCGCGCCGGTGACGCCGGGCCAGCTGACGGTGGCAAACGGTCACTACGTCGTCGATACCCTGGCCCGCGCCTGCGACGGCTGCCTGCAGGGCGAATTCGCGGCGCTGATTACCGGCCCGGTGCATAAGGGCGTCATTAACGATGCGGGCATTCCGTTTACCGGCCATACGGAGTTCCTTGAGGCGCGCTCGCAGAGCAAAAAAGTGGTGATGATGCTCGCCACCGAGGAGCTGCGCGTGGCGCTGGCCACCACCCACCTGCCGCTGCGCGCCGTCGCCGACGCCGTGACGCCCGCGCTGCTGCACGAGGTGATTGGTATCCTGCACCACGACCTGCGCAGTAAGTTTGGCCTCGCCGATCCGCATATTCTGGTATGCGGCCTTAATCCCCATGCCGGAGAAGGCGGCCATATGGGCACCGAGGAGATCAAAACCCTCATTCCGGTTCTCGACGCCCTGCGCGCCCGGGGGATGAGGCTCAGCGGCCCGCTGCCTGCGGATACGCTATTCCAGCCTAAATACCTCGACTCTGCGGACGCGGTGCTGGCGATGTACCACGATCAGGGCCTTCCCGTGCTAAAATACCAGGGATTTGGCCGCGGCGTGAATATTACGCTGGGCCTGCCCTTTATTCGCACCTCCGTCGACCACGGCACCGCCCTTGAACTGGCGGGCCAGGGCGTAGCGGATGTCGGCAGTTTTATTACGGCGCTTAATCTCGCCATCAAAATGATTGTTAATACGCAATGACAAATCGAGTCCATCAGGGCCACTTAGCCCGTAAACGCTTCGGGCAAAACTTTCTCAACGATCGCTTCGTCATCGACAGCATTGTCTCCGCCATTAATCCGCAAAAGGGCCAGGCGATGGTCGAAATCGGGCCAGGACTGGCCGCGCTGACCGAGCCGGTCGGCGAACGCCTGGATCGGCTGACGGTTATCGAACTTGACCGCGATCTGGCCGCGCGCCTGCAAACGCATCCGTTTTTAGGGCCAAAACTGACGATTTATCAGCAGGACGCCATGACCTTCAACTTCGGCGAGCTGGCGGAGAACATGGGTCAGCCGCTGCGCGTGTTCGGCAACCTGCCCTATAATATCTCCACGCCGCTGATGTTCCATCTGTTTAGCTATACTGACGCCATCGCCGATATGCATTTTATGCTGCAAAAAGAGGTGGTAAATCGCCTGGTTGCAGGACCGGACAGTAAGGCGTATGGTCGGTTGAGCGTCATGGCGCAATATTACTGCCAGGTGATCCCGGTGCTTGAAGTGCCGCCATCGGCCTTTACGCCGCCGCCTAAGGTGGATTCCGCCGTGGTGCGCCTCGTGCCCCATGCCGCTCTGCCGTATCCGGTTAAGGATGTTCGCACGCTGAGCCGCATCACCACCGAGGCTTTCAACCAGCGCCGGAAAACGATCCGCAACAGCCTCGGCAACCTGTTCAGCGTCGGAGTTCTGACGGAACTGGAGGTTGACCCGGCAATGCGGGCAGAAAATATCTCTGTCGCGCAATACTGCCGGATGGCAAACTATCTGGTGGAAAACGCGCCTTCGAAGGAGAGTTAACCATGATCAATTCGCCCCGCGTGTGTGTTCAGGTACAGAGCGTCTATATTGAAGCGCACTCCTCGCCTGAAGATGAGCGTTACGTGTTTGCCTATACCGTAACCATCCGCAACCTGGGGCGAACGCCGGTGCAGCTGCTGGGGCGCTACTGGCTTATCACCAACGGCAACGGCCGGGAAACCGAAGTCCAGGGCGAGGGGGTGGTCGGCATGCAGCCGCACATCGCGCCTGGCGAAGAGTATCAGTACACCAGCGGTGCCGTTCTGGAGACGCCGCTGGGCACCATGCAGGGTCATTACGAAATGATCGATGAAAATGGCGTTGCCTTCACCATTGACATTCCCGTCTTCCGACTCGCTATTCCCACCCTTATTCACTAAAACAATCCCTATGGCAACATACCTTATTGGCGACGTTCACGGCTGCTACGATGAGCTGATCGCCCTGCTGCAACAGGTAGAATTTACCCCCGGAACCGATACCCTGTGGCTGACCGGCGACCTGGTCGCCCGCGGCCCCGGCTCGCTGGAGGTGCTGCGCTACGTTAAATCGTTAGGCGACAGCGCCCGGCTGGTACTGGGCAACCACGATCTGCATCTGCTGGCCATTTTTGCCGGGATCGGCCGTAATAAACCTAAAGACCGCCTGACGCCGCTGCTGGAAGCGCCGGACGTCGATGAGCTGCTCAACTGGCTGCGTCGTCAGCCGCTGCTGCAGATAGATGAAGACAAAAAGCTGGTGATGGCGCACGCGGGGATCACTCCCCAGTGGGATCTGCAGACGGCAAAAGCGTGCGCGCGCGATGTGGAAGCGGTGCTGGCGAGCGACTCCTACCCGTTCTTTCTCGACGCCATGTATGGCGATATGCCCAACTGCTGGTCTCCTGAGCTGACGGGGCTGGCGCGGCTACGTTTTATCACCAACGCCCTGACCCGTATGCGCTACTGCTTTCCGAACGGCCAGCTGGAGATGTACAGCAAAGAGCCGCCGGAGGATGCCCCGCCGCCGCTGAAGCCGTGGTTTGCCCTTCCCGGCCCGGTTAGCGAAGCGTACAGCATCGCTTTTGGCCACTGGGCGTCGCTGGAGGGAAAAGGCACGCCGGAGGGCATTTACGCGCTGGATACCGGCTGCTGCTGGGGCGGCGACCTGACCTGTCTGCGCTGGGAAGATCGGCAATACTTCGTGCAGCCGTCGAACCGCCAGCGGGACGTAGAGCCAGGAGAAGCGGCAAGCGCCTGAGCACGCTGCGGCCGGGCTAAACGCCCGGCGCGCGATCCTAACCTCAGCCCTGGCGGCGTTGCAGAATTTCGAAACAATAGCTGTGCGAGTTCTGGGCGTCGGCGTCATGAAATTCGCTGAACACTGATTCCCAGTCGTCCGGATCGTAGTCCGGGAAATGGGTATCGCCTTCCACCTCGGCGTCAATATGGGTCAGGTAGAGCTTCCCGGCCTTTGGCAGGAACTGCTCATACACGCGCCCTCCGCCGATGACCATGATCTCCGGCGCTTCACCGCAGGCGGCAATGGCCTCATCCACGGAGGCGACCCACTGCACGCGGTCGTCATCCCCCTTCCGGCTGCTGATGACGATATTTTTACGCCCCGGCAGCGGGCGTCCGATGGATTCCCAGGTAAGACGACCCATCACGACGGGCTTGTCTAACGTATTACGTTTAAACCAGGCGAGATCGGCAGGCAGGTTCCACGGCATGGCGTTCTCCATGCCGATAACGCGGTCTACCGCTAGCGCCGCAATCAGACTGATCATTGATAGTTTCCCGGATACAAAAAAATTGCCGCCACTATACACCAAGAGCCAGGTCTGTCAGGACTATTTTACCTGTCATTTTACCCGCGTTGATGACCGACCAGGGCGGCGGTGCGCTGAGCGCGCGACAGGGCCATGTTCCCCTGTGCGGCTCCCATCGGGCGTCGGGCCAGCCCCGCGCCCTGGCAGAGCTTTCTCTGCCGTTGGTCTGACGACCCGGCACCGCCATCGTAGTGTAGTTGAAAAAGAGCGCAGCGGAGGCCTGATTACCCGACAGCCGACCTGAATTTTACGCGGGCGGCCCGTTCGACGTATCGGCGGCGGCGTCCGGTTGATTTTCCCGCTGCGGCTCTTGCCAGCCATGACGCTGCACCAGCGACAAATATTGCCGGTCCCCGGCGATAATTTCGCTCAGCATTGCGCTGGTGCGCTTGTAGACCGCCGCCCGGGAAAGGGCGTCATTTTCCCCTTTCGCCATCTCTTCAACCATCCGGACGTTAAAGCGCCGGAACAGATCCGCGCGCTCCCTGGCCTCGTACGGCCCCAGCCCGAGGCTTTCCAGCGCCAGCCGCCCGGTTTTCAGTGCCCCTTCAAAGGTTTCGCGCTCGGGTGCCGCGACGCCCATCTGCCGCAGACGAATATAGTGATCGATATCGCGGGCGCGGGCGATAATCCGCAGGTTCGGAAAGTGGGTCTGAACCAGTTCGTTCAGCTGCAGGCTGGTCTGCGGATCGTCAATGGCGTTGATCAGCACCTCCGCCTTTGCCGCCCCGGCCGAAGCCAGCAGATCCGTGCGCGTGGCATCGCCATAAAAGACCTTCATCCCAAACCGGCGCAGGGTTTCGATATGATCGGGATCGCGATCGAGCACCACGATCTTGACGCCGCTCGACAGCAGCAGACGCCCGGCAATTTGCCCGAAACGACCAAATCCGGCGACGATAACCTGCGGCTGCTCCTCATCAATTTCATCCGCCGCGCGCGCTTCGGCGGCGGCACCTTGCGTCAGGCGCGCCAACAGCACCAGTAAAACCGGCGTCACCGCCATAGAGAGGGCCACCGTCAGGGTCAGCGCCTTTGCCCATTCCGCATCCAGAACCCCGGCCATTTGCGCCGCGCCAAAGACCACAAAAGCGAATTCACTGCCCTGGCCGAGCAGCGCGGCAAACCAGGGATGCTGTTTTCCCGGCACCCGCAGCGGCCGGGCGATCAGCCACAGCAGGCCGGTTTTAATCACCAGAAAACCGGCCAGCAGGGTAAGAATGCGCAGCGGACGATCGATCAGCGTCCCAAAGTCGACGGTCATACCGACGCCGATAAAGAACAGCCCCAGCAGCAGCCCCTTGAACGGCTCAATATCGCTCTCCAGCGCATGGCGGTATTCGGAGCTGGCGAGCAGCACGCCCGCCAGAAACGCCCCCATCGCCATCGACAACCCCACCTCTTCCAGCAGCAGGCCGCAGCCGAACACAAGGAACAGCGCCACGGCGCTGAACACCTCGCGCAGGCCAGAGCGGGCCACAAAGCGCAGCGCCGGGCGGGTCAGGTAGCGCCCCAGCAGTACCGCCAGCGCCAGCGCGCCCGCCACCTTCAGCGCCGACAGCGCAAACGCCGCCAGCGTCGTGGACGCACCGCTGACCGCCAGCAGAGGGATCATCGCCACCAGCGGGATCGCCGCAATATCCTGGAACAGCAGAATGGCAAACACGACGCGCCCCATCGGCGTCACGGTCAGATTACGCTCACTCATCGCCTGCATGGCGATAGCGGTGGAGGAGAGCGCCAGGGTCATGCCCACCAGCATCGCCACCGGCCAGCGCAGGCCGAGAAGCAGACAAAACAGGCCAGGCAGCCCGCCGCAGACCACCATCTGCAGCGCGCCGCCGCCGAACACCGGGACGCGCAGCTTCCATAGCCGCCGGGGGTCCAGCTCCAGACCGATAACGAACAGCATCAGCACGACGCCAATTTCGGCAAAATGGAGAATAGATTCCGCATCCGTCACCAGCCGCAGCCCCCACGGGCCGATAATGCATCCGGCAATCAGGTAGCCGGGCACCGCTCCCAGCCCCAGCCGTACCGCAATGGGCACGATCAGCGCCGCCGATCCCAGATAGATCAGCGCCTGAATCAGCGTATGGCTATCCATTGTCTGCCTCCCGCCATTCCGCCAGCCGCTGCCCATAGCGCCGCGCCTGCGCCTGCAGCGTCTCATCATCGCAAACGAAGGCGCTATGCACGACAAAGGGCGGCAGCCAGCGAAGACCGCAGTACAGCGCCGTCGCCTGCAGCGGCTGCGCGAGCACGTCAAAGCCCGGATGCGATCCGAGCGTGAAATGCTCCTCTCCCCCGCCGGTGGTCACCGCCCACAGCAGCGGCTTATCGCGCAGCGCGGTGCCGCCGTGGCCCCAGGCCCAGCCGTGAGAGAGCACTTTGTCTATCCAGAGCTTCAGCAACGGCGGGACGCTGTACCACTGCATGGGATGCTGCCAGACAATCAGATCGGCGCGCAGCAGCGCGTCCTGTTCAGCGGAAATATCAATATTGAAATCGGGATAAAGCTGGTAGAGCGAACGAATTTCCACGCCGCCCAGCGCTTTTGCCCGCTCAAGTAGCCGCTTATTCGCCCTGGAGTGCTGCGGATAGGGGTGCGCATAAATAATGAGGATCATGATTAGCCTGTTGTTTTACCGCTCTCTTTTACCAAAGAGTGTAGTCAGTAATTGAACAGGACAGGCCGTCTCTTTTAAGCGGGCCAGGCGTTAACGCTCATGGAGGGTTAGGAACCCGGCCTGGTCATAGTGGTTCTCGCCGCCCGGAGGGGGATCGGGCGGCGCTGCGGGCATCAGAGATTAGTTATCCAGCTCGCTCATATTTTTCAGCTGGTCGCGGTTGATTTGCTCAGTCCGCCCGGTTTCTGCGTTCTTATAAGACACCATGCCGGTGTCATCATCCACCTGCGGCTTGCCGTCGGTCACGATAGTTTTACCATCGGTAGTGCGTACCGCCTGGTCAGATGAACAGCCAGCGACGGTAAACAGCGCCGCGGCGGCGAAGGCCGTTGCGAGTAGTAGATGTTTTTCCATGATTACCCCTGATTTTTAGTCACTTAATATGCATTTCAGGGTTAACTATAGATTAAATAACTGAGCTTTAAGGAAAATACAGAACACTCTTAACGAGACATTATCTGGTCACTCCGCCACGAATGGTGATGCTGCTGGCCTGGGCAAGCGTCAGCCCCCGCGTTTCTGGCGCAAAGGCGATGGAGACCAGCAGGCCGATCAGGGAAATCCCGGCCCCCATCAGCATTACCTGATTGATACCGTATTTGGCGATAAAAATCGGCAGCGCCCAGGTTGACAGAATGGTCCCGATCCGGCTCAGGGACATGATCACCCCAACAGCGGAAGCACGAATATCGGTGGGAAACAGCTCGTTAGGATAGAGCCACTGAAGGTTTCCCGGCCCGCCGGAGAAAAAGGCGTACACCGCAAAGGCCACCACCACCAGCCAGGTTCCCAGCTCGGGGATCAGGCCCAGGGCCGTCAGCGCCAGCGTCATCATTGCAAAGCTGCCGATCAACAACCTCCTCCGTCCGGCGCTGTTCAGCCAGAACATGGGGGGAATACAGCCCAGCATAAAGAACAGGCTAATCACCACGTTGCCCAGCGCCGCGTTTTTCCCTACCCCCAGCCCCAGCAAACCGACGATCTGCGGGCCAAAGGTATAGATGGCAAACATCGGGACGACCTGGCAGGTCCATATCGCGGCGACAAACAGCACAAACGGGAAGTGACGGCGGTTAAACAGCTGCAGAAAGCGTGTTTCCTGCGGTGGTTCTTCATCAAACGCCACCGGCTCGCCAAACAGCTTAATCATCATCGCCTCGCACTCTTGAACCCGACCTTTACGCAGCAGCCATCGCGGAGATTCAGGCAGATCGAAGCGGCCGATCAGGATCAAAATACACGGAATTGCCGCACTCCCCAGCATCCATCGCCAGCCGCCCTCCATATCGTACAGCCAGTAGCCGACGAGATCGGCGCAGGTGGCCCCCACATACCACATCGCGGCGATAAAGCCTATCGAAAAGGCGCGCTGGCGGGTGCTGGAAAATTCGGTGATCATTGAGGTCGCGATGGGATAATCTGCGCCAATCACTATCCCAATCAGCACGCGCATCACCAGCAGCTCCACCGGCGATGAGACGAACATCGTCGCTACCGATATCACCCCAATAGCCACGATATCAATAAGGAACATTTTCCGCCGCCCGACCCTGTCGGAGATATAGCCGAACAGCGAGGTCCCGACAAACAGCCCAACCAGCGTGCCCGCGCCCAGTAGCCCCAGCCACCCGGCATCAAGCTTCAGTACGGGCGTCAGCTGCTCCAGCGCAACGCCTATCATAACCAGCACATAGCCGTCGAGGAACGGCCCGCCGCTTCCCCACAGCAGGATCCTCCGGTGAATAGATGAGGATTTTATGTCGTCAAAATGCCTGGGCTGCTGCATGACGCTTTCCTGTTTTATCGGCAAACTTACCGGATGCGCCGCCAGACCGGAACGGTTGCGCTGGCGTCGTTATCCGGCCCGGGAATATCTGGCTGCATAAGGGAGAATTAAGGATTATCGGTTCTGAACGTGTAACGACAGAATCAGCCATAGCGGAACTCCACGCCAAAGGTGCCGCGCGGATATTCCCATTTCTCCAGCGCCGTATCGAGGCCAAGGATCCGGCAGGTGCCGCACTCCAGACATCCGGCATAGTCAAAGCGAACGCTGCCGTCATCCTGCCGTTTGTACAGGCCAGCCGGGCAGGCGTTGATCAACACCTCCAGCGCCCGCTCATCCGGGGCGGCTTTCAGAATAATGTGCGGGTTGTCTTCATCAACGTTGAACTTGTTGACGCCCAGCTTGACGTCCACGTTTACAGGAGAAGTCATAATACGGTCGCTCCTTTAATGCCATCCTTTATCAGATTGATGAAGCCAACTTTCCCTGCGTGACGCAGAATCTTCTTGCGCATCGGCTCCGGAACGCCGCCATCAACGGTAAAGAGATCGCGGGCGATACCGACCGCCATTTCCGGATAGCGGGTGAACATGCGCGGGTTATCCAGGAACGCCGGTAGCCGCTGATACATGCGCATATCGCGCATCGGGCCTTTTTCCAGGTACTGGTGATACGCCGCAAGCCCCTGCCGGCTGAAGTCGTTGCTTCGCATGGCGGAAAGCACGGCTTTGGCCGCCGCCTCGCCTGCCGCAACGGCTAAGTCCATCCCGCGAATGGTAAATCCAAGGTTCATACACATTCCGGCGGCGTCGCCGGCGATCAGCACGCCGTCTCCCACCAGCTCAGGCTGCATATTAATTCCCGCTTCCGGAACAACGTGGGCGGCATATTCCACCAGCTTACCGCCGGCGATTAGCGGGGCCACCGCCGGATGCTGTTTAAAATCTTCCAGCATTTGCGGGACAGATTTTTTCGCATTCTTCAGAGAGTGAAGACCGCAAACCAGCCCCAGGGAAAGGGTGGTTTTATTGGTATAGAGGAAGCCGCCGCCCATCAGTCCCTCCGTCGGAGAGCCGGCGAACAGACAGGCCGCGCCCTCGTTCCCCTGCAACTGGAAGCGGTCCTCAATGACCGATTCAGGCAGTTCAATAAGCTCCTTTACGCCTACCGCTACGTGCGCGGCGCTCACGCGCTTCGCCATACCCAGCTTTTCCGCCAGCAGAGAGTTAACCCCGTCGGCAAGAATCACCGCTTTCGCTTCGATAATATCGCCATCGGCCTCCACGCCGACCACCTTGCCGTCGCGCTGCACCACGTTATCCACGCGGATTCCGGCGATCGGCTGCGCCCCCGCCTCTTCCGCCTGCTCCATTAGCCAGGCGTCAAACCGGCTGCGCAGCACGGAGTATGAGGCCCGGGAAGGCTGCGCCTCTTCTCCGTCGTGAAAATCCACCGACAGCGCCCCGCTGTCGGTCATAAAGGCCATCTTTTCGCGGGTAATTAAGCGCTCAACGGGAGCCTGCGCGGCAAAGCCTGGAATAATACGTTCAAGGCTGTGCGCGTAGATGCGCCCGCCGGTGACGTTCTTCGCGCCGGCGGAGTTACCGCGTTCGATAACTAACACCTGGGCACCCTCTCGGGCGAGCACCAGCGCCGCCACGGTTCCGGCAAGCCCGGCCCCGACGATGATGGCATCAAAGATATCTTCGGACATACCTACTCTCTTACACTCATTCAACGGCAGGAGCGGGTAGCGTCCTGCCAGAAGGGGGTTAGCGCCCTAAGGCGGCGGTTAACGCAGGCAGGATCTTCAGCGCATCGCCAACGATGCCGTAATCCGCGTACTGGAAGATCGGCGCGTTTTTATCTTTATTGATGGCAAAAATGGTCTGCGCCCCGTTCGCTCCGACCATATGCTGGATCTGCCCGGAGATCCCTACGGCCAGGTAAAGCTCAGGCTTGAGCATCAGGTTGGAGATGCCAACGTAGCGCTCGTGCTCCATCCACTTCTCGTTTTCCGCTACCGGACGCGAGCAGGCCAGCTCGGCACCCATCGCCTGACACAGGGCTTCGGCAAGAGAAATATTCTCTTTGCTGCCGATGCCCCGGCCAACGCTTACCACCAGGCGGGCTTTGTCGAGATCGACGCTGTTGCTCCGGCGCGCCTGCATGGCGGTGCGCGTTACGGCAACGTTCGGAGAGCGCCATTGCACCACGTGCGTTTCTCCGCTGCGGGAAGCGTCCGGTTGCGGTGCCTCAAACGCCCCGCTGCTGAGCGTGATCGCCGCAAAGGGAGACGAAATAGTCTCTTTGCCAATGGCCAGGCCGCCATAAACCATATGCGTGACCGTCGTCTTGCCTTCCTGCTGCACTACGGCGCTGGCGTCGTTAGAAACGGCTGCCGCCAGGCGAAAACCCACCTTTGCGGCCAACAGCTTACCGCGGCGGGTAGCGGGCAGCAGCACCAGGCCGGCAGAGGCCTGCTGCTGAATCGTCTGCGCCATGACGCCGGCATAGTCTTCTACCATGCGATCGTCTGGCTTACCGCTTAGCTGCCAGACGCGGTGCGCCCCCATCTGGATGGCCGCGGTGCCTTCGGCGTCGGTCTGGACAAATACGTTAATCTGTTCACCTAACGCCTGCGCCCCGCCCATCAGTTCCGGCAGGCGAGAAAGGGTATCGCTGAATACCCAGACACTGGAAAATTTGCTCATAACATCCCCCTTAATTAATCATTTTGCGCAGATTGTCGGCAAATGCGGCGATCTGCTCTTCACCGTCGCCCTCAATAACGATGCGCTGGCGCTCACGCTGCTGCGGTGCCGCTACCGTCTGGCTGGACCAGGCAGACGTCGCGCTGAAGCCAATATCGGCAGCGGACCAGACCTGTACCGGTTTTCTGGCCGCGCCCAGAATGGCCTTCATTGAGGGGATTTGCGGAGCGTTAATGTCGGTAGAGACCGCCACCACCGCGGGAAGGGGAATACTCAGGGTTTCTGTTTCGTCTTCCAGCTCGCGCTCGACGGTCAGCGTGCTCTCCGTCAGGGCGAGAATTTTGTTAACGCCGTTAACTGCCGGAATATTCAGCATTTCGCCCACCAGCAGGCCCACCTGCTGGGCATACAGGTCAGAAGAACCGTCGCCACAGATCATCAGATCAAAACCCGATTTTTGCGCGGCGGCGGCCAGCGCCGCCGCGGTATGCTGCGGCAGAGCCTGTTCAAACCCATCGTCAATCACCACCACCAGCTCATCAGGACCGCGGGAGAGCACGTCCTTACGCCCTTTGGCGTTGGTCAGCGCCTTACCGCCCACGCTCAAAGCGATAACCTGCGCGTCGCCCATCTGCTGCCTTAGCTGACAGGCGGCTTCTATCGCATTCAGATCGTACTGGCTGATTTTGGCATCTGCTTTACTGAGATCTAAGGAGCCGTCAGCATTATTGATCGTAATATCTTGTTCATCAGGTACGCACTTGTAGCAAGTAATTATCTTCATTGCATCTCCAGAAATCATGAAGGAAACGTCGACTATATCAGCGATGTTATATACAGATATCACGCGCTTTCATTTGGAAATAAAACCTTACCCACCAATATTAAAAAAGTCACACCCTGATATTCGTAACTTTCAATATTGTTAAGCACCTCACCAATATTGAATGCCGCGCGTAAAAAAATAGAAAATTTCAATATTGTTTTCTCGATCACCAATATTGAATGTCAGCCGAGCACAAAATAATTCAACCCATTGATTTAAAATAACATTAACAGAAAAATCCGCTACCAAGCCCCCTGAGAAAAATGTGATGTAAATCACAGAATAACATCAACTGAATACCCAATATGAGGTAATCGGCGGCGCGCTAAGAGGGCAAAACTCTTTCAACAAAACATTAGTAAAAATAGAACAAATGGTGACGCAAAATTAATTTTCGTTTCACACTGGAATTCACTTATGAAAAATGAAAAGAGAAAGTTAGGAATAGAACCAAAGGTTTTCTTTCCGCCATTAATAATAGTTGGAATACTTTGTTGGTTAACCGTTCGCGATCTCGACGCGGCGAATGTGGTTATTAATGCAGTATTCAGTTATGTCACCAATGTCTGGGGCTGGGCATTTGAATGGTATATGGTAGTCATGCTCATCGGCTGGTTCTGGCTGGTCTTTGGCCCCTACGCGAAAAAGAAATTAGGCGATGAGAAACCTGAATTCAGCACCGCCAGCTGGATTTTCATGATGTTCGCCTCCTGTACCTCCGCCGCCGTGCTGTTCTGGGGATCGATAGAAATCTATTACTATATCTCCACGCCGCCGTTTGACCTCGCGGCCGGCTCCACCGGCGCGAAAGAGATAGGCCTGGCCTACAGCCTGTTCCACTGGGGGCCGCTGCCGTGGGCCACCTACAGCTTCCTCTCCGTGGCTTTCGCCTACTTCTTCTTCGTGCGCAAAATGGATGTCATACGTCCCAGCTCCACGCTGGTGCCGTTAGTGGGTGAGAGGCACGCCAAAGGGCTATTTGGCACGATCATTGACAACTTTTACCTGGTGGCGCTGATCTTCGCTATGGGCACCAGCCTCGGTCTGGCGACGCCGCTGGTGACCGAGTGTATGCAATACCTGTTCGGGATCCCGCATACCCTGCAGCTGGACGCCATTATTATCACCTGCTGGATCGTGCTGAATGCCATTTGTGTGGCCTGCGGCCTGCAAAAAGGCGTCAGAATCGCCAGCGACGTTCGCAGCTACCTGAGCTTCCTGATGCTCGGCTGGGTGTTCATCGTCAGCGGTGCCAGCTTCATTATGAACTACTTCACCGACTCCGTCGGTATGCTGTTGATGTACCTGCCGCGAATGCTGTTCTATACCGACCCCATCGGCAAGGGCGGATTCCCGCAGGGTTGGACCGTCTTCTACTGGGCGTGGTGGGTGATTTACGCTATTCAGATGAGCATCTTCCTTGCGCGTATCTCCCGCGGACGTACCGTCCGGGAACTGTGCTTCGGCATGGTGCTGGGCCTGACCGCTTCCACCTGGCTTCTGTGGACCGTACTCGGCAGCAACACCCTGCTGCTGATCGATAAAAACATTATCAATATCCCGCAGCTGATTGAGCAGCACGGCGTAGCGCGGGCCATTATCGAAACCTGGGCCGCTCTGCCGCTCAGCACCGCCACGATGTGGGGATTCTTTATCCTCTGCTTTATTGCCACCGTCACGCTGATCAACGCCTGCTCCTACACCCTGGCGATGTCGACCTGCCGCGAAGTCCGCGACGGCGAAGAGCCGCCGCTGCTGGTGCGTATCGGCTGGTCCGTGCTGGTGGGGATTATCGGTATCGTTCTGCTGGCGCTTGGCGGACTGAAACCCATCCAGACCGCGATTATCGCCGGGGGGTGTCCGCTGTTCTTCGTCAATATCATGGTGACGCTTTCCTTTATTAAAGACGCCAAAGCGCACTGGAAAGACAAATAAATTTCGTTAACCCATTACACACAATCATTCGGGACGCCTTAAGGCGGCCTGAAGAGCGAGTGTAAAGAGCAAGAGGCTGGAAGATGGATTTCAATTTAAATGACGAGCAAGAACTGTTTGTCGCCGGTATTCGTGAACCAATGGCCAGTGAGAACTGGGAAGCCTATTTTGCCGAGTGCGATCGCGACAGCGTCTATCCGGAGCGCTTTGTAAAAGCGCTGGCGGACATGGGCATCGACAGCCTGCTGATCCCGGAAGAGCACGGCGGCCTGGACGCCGGCTTTGTTACCGTCGCCGCCGTCTGGATGGAGCTGGGACGCCTGGGCGCGCCAACCTACGTGCTGTATCAGCTGCCGGGGGGCTTCAACACCTTTCTGCGCGAAGGCACCCAGGAGCAAATCGATAAGATCATGGCGTTTCGCGGCACGGGCAAGCAGATGTGGAACTCGGCGATTACCGAGCCGGGCGCGGGTTCGGACGTGGGGAGTTTGAAAACCACCTATACCCGCAAAAATGGTAAGGTCTATATCAATGGCAGTAAATGCTTTATCACCAGTAGCGCCTACACCCCTTATATCGTGGTGATGGCAAGGGACGACGCCTCCCCGGACAAGCCGATCTATACCGAATGGTTCGTCGATATGAGTAAGCCCGGTATCAAGGTAACCAAGCTGGAGAAGCTTGGCCTGCGGATGGACAGCTGTTGTGAAATTAGCTTTGACGACGTTGAGCTGGACGAGAAAGACATGTTCGGCCGGGAAGGCAATGGCTTCAATCGCGTAAAAGAGGAGTTCGACCACGAGCGTTTCCTGGTCGCCCTTACCAACTACGGCACCGCCATGTGCGCCTTCGAAGATGCGGCGCGCTATGCCAACCAGCGCGTGCAGTTTGGCGAAACCATTGGCCGCTTCCAGCTGATCCAGGAGAAGTTCGCCCATATGGCTATCAAGATAAATTCCATGAAAAACATGCTATTGGAAGCGGCATGGAAGGCGGACAACGGCACCATCACCTCCGGCGATGCCGCAATGTGTAAGTACTTCTGCGCCAACGCGGCGTTCGACGTGGTAGACACCGCCATGCAGGTTCTGGGCGGCGTAGGGATTGCGGGCAACCACCGCATCACCCGCTTCTGGCGCGATCTGCGGGTGGATCGCGTCTCCGGCGGCTCTGATGAAATGCAGATCCTGACGCTCGGCCGCGCCGTGCTGAAGCAATACCGTTAAGTGGCAGCCGGGTAGCGCGCGGCGCTATCCGGCAATAAGGAGTCATACCATGAATAATCGTCTACCTATGCCCACCTTCGGGCCGCTTTCCGGACTGCGGGTGGTCTTCTCCGGAATCGAAATTGCCGGTCCGTTCGCCGGACAGATGTTCGCCGAATGGGGCGCAGAGGTCATCTGGATCGAAAACGTCGCCTGGGCCGATACCATCCGCGTACAGCCGAACTATCCGCAGCTATCGCGCCGTAACCTGCACGCCCTGTCGCTGAATATTTTTAAAGACGAAGGGCGGGAAGCGTTTCTGAAGCTGATGGAGACCACCGACATCTTTATTGAGGCCAGTAAAGGCCCGGCGTTTGCCCGCCGCGGTATTACCGATGAGGTGCTGTGGAAACATAACCCGCAGCTGGTTATCGCCCACCTCTCCGGCTTTGGTCAGTACGGCACCGAAGAGTACACCAACCTGCCGGCTTATAACACCATCGCCCAGGCGTTCAGCGGCTATCTGATCCAGAACGGCGACGTTGACCAGCCGATGCCCGCCTTCCCCTACACCGCCGACTACTTCTCCGGCATGACGGCCACCACCGCGGCGCTGGCGGCGTTGCATAAAGTGCGCGAAACCGGCAAAGGCGAAAGCATTGACGTCGCCATGTATGAAGTCATGCTGCGCATGGGCCAGTACTTCATGATGGACTATTTCAACGGCGGCGAGATCTGTCCACGCATGACAAAGGGTAAAGATCCTTACTATGCGGGCTGCGGGCTGTACAAATGCGCGGATGGCTACATCGTTATGGAGCTGGTCGGCATAACGCAGATTAAAGAATGTCTTAAGGATATCGGCCTGGCGCACCTTCCTGGCACGCCGGACGTGCCGGAGGGGACGCAGCTAATCCACCGCATTGAGTGTCCCTACGGACCGCTGGTGGAAGAGAAACTGGATGCATGGCTGGCCGCGCGCACCATCGCCGAAGTGCAGGCGCGCTTTGCCGGGCTGAAAATCGCCTGCGCCAAAGTGCTGACCATACCGGAGCTGGAAGGCAATCCGCAGTACGTCGCCCGTGAGTCGATTACCCAGTGGCAAACGATGGACGGCCGCACCTGCAAAGGCCCGAACATCATGCCGAAATTCAAAAACAACCCGGGGAAAATCTGGCGGGGTATGCCGACGCACGGCATGGACACCGCCGCCATTCTGAAAAACCTCGGTTACAGCGAAGCAGATATTAAGGAACTGGTCAGCAAGGGCCTGGCCAAAGTTGAGAACTAAACGCGACGCGCTGGCCAGATCCTCCGGCCAGCGCGTCGCCGGTAAAGACGGATTAAGGTGCAATGGATATCGTTGGCGGACAAAATTTACGTCAGATGTGGGACGATCTGGCCGGGGCATATGGTAAGAAGACGGCGCTGATCTGTGAATCCTGCACAGGAGATGTGCAGCAGTTCAGCTACGCCTCGCTTAACGAGGAGATCACTCGCACGGCCAACCTTTTTCATTCGCTGGGCATTCGCCAGGGCGATAAGGTCGCACTACATCTGGATAACTGCGCGGAATTTTTCTTTTGCTGGTTCGGCCTGGCTAAGATAGGTGCCATCATGGTGCCGATTAATGCCCGCCTGCTGCGCGAAGAAAGCGCATGGATCCTGCAAAACAGCCAGGCCTCGCTGTTGGTAACCAGCACCACTTTTTACCCCATGTATCGCCAGATCCGCCAGGAGGAGGCGACCGGCCTCACGCGCATCTACCTGATCGGCGACGACGTTCCGGCGGACGAGGACGTAAGCCATTTTTCCAGCCTGAAGAATAGCCAGCCGACCACCCTGCGCTATGCGCCGCCGCTGTCCGTTGACGACGTCGCCGAGATCCTGTTTACCTCCGGCACCACGTCCCGGCCGAAAGGCGTGGTGATCACCCACTATAACCTGCGCTTTGCGGGCTATTACTCTTCATGGCAGTGCGCCCTGCGCGATGACGATATTTATCTGACGGTCATGCCCGCTTTTCATATCGACTGTCAGTGTACCGCCGCGATGGCGGCCTTCTCCGCAGGCGCGACCTTTGTGCTAATAGAGAAGTACAGCGCCCGCGCCTTCTGGGGACAGGTGCAAAAGTACCGCGCCACGGTGACCGAGTGCATTCCTATGATGATCCGAACGCTGATGGCGCAGCCCGCCGCGCCGCAGGAGAGGGAGCATCGCCTGCGGGAGGTCATGTTCTACCTCAACCTGTCAGAACAGGAGAAAGACGCCTTTACCGGGCGCTTCGGCGTCCGGCTGCTGACCTCCTGGGGGATGACGGAAACCATCGTCGGCGCTATCGGCGACCGTCCCGGCGACAAGCGCCGCTGGCCCTCAATAGGCCGTCCGGGATTCGGCTACCAGGCGGAGATCCGCGACGAGCAGAACCGTCCGCTGCCCCCCGGTGAAACGGGCGAGATCTGTATTAAGGGCGTGCCGGGTAAAACGCTGTTTCGGGAGTATTACGCCCGGCCGGACGCCACCGCCAAAGCGCTCGGGCCAGACGGCTGGCTGCATACCGGCGATTCCGGTTACCGCGACGAGGAGGGCTTTTTTTATTTCGTGGACCGCCGCTGCAATATGATCAAGCGCGCTGGCGAAAACGTCTCCTGCAGCGAACTGGAAAATATTATTTCTGCTCACCCGAAAATTCAGGACATCGTGGTAGTTGGTATTAAAGATTCCATTCGCGACGAAGCCATCAAAGCATTTGTGGTGCTGCACGAAGACGAAACGCTGAGTGAAGAAGAGTTTTTTACCTTCTGTGAACAAAATATGGCGAAATTTAAAGTCCCCTCGTTTCTGGAGATAAGAAAAGATCTGCCGCGAAACTGTTCAGGAAAAATAATCAAAAAGAATCTTAAATAAGCCCTCTGGCGGAATATTTTTCCGTCAGCCCCCGATGTATGGAGATAAAAAATGAGTGAGTCATTACGTTTAACCCGCAGCGGTCCGATTCTGGAAATAACGCTGGACCGCCCTAAAGCTAATGCCATCGATGCCAGAACCAGCCTGGAAATGGGAGAGGTTTTTCTCAACTTCCG
The DNA here is from genome assembly GCF_009711095.1 of Intestinirhabdus alba. GTDB lineage: Bacteria > Pseudomonadota > Gammaproteobacteria > Enterobacterales > Enterobacteriaceae > Intestinirhabdus > Intestinirhabdus alba. The sequence goes on along the minus strand of NZ_WMJZ01000002.1, from coordinate 87,965 downwards.
TGACGATCCGGCGCTGCGGGTCGCTATTATTACCGGCGGCGGCGAGAAGTTTTTTTCCGCCGGCTGGGACTTAAAAGCGGCAGCGGAAGGCGAAGCGCCGGACGCCGACTTTGGTCCCGGCGGCTTTGCGGGTCTGACCGAAATTTTTGACCTGGACAAGCCGGTGATCGCCGCGGTTAACGGCTATGCCTTCGGCGGCGGCTTCGAGCTGGCGCTGGCGGCAGACTTTATCGTGTGTGCGGAAGGTGCCAGTTTCGCGCTGCCGGAAGCAAAGCTGGGTATCGTCCCGGACAGCGGCGGCGTGCTGCGCCTGCCCAAGCGGCTACCGCCGGCCATCGTCAATGAAATGGTTATGACCGGCAGACGTATGGACGCCGGAGAGGCGCTGCGCTGGGGGATCGTAAACCGCGTCGTCAGTCAACATGCGCTCATGGACAGCGCCCGCGAGCTGGCGCAGCAGCTGGTGCAAAGCGCCCCGCTGGCGATTGCCGCTCTGAAAGAGATTTACCGCGCCACCGGCGAAATGACGGTTGAGGAAGGCTATCGCTATCTACGCAGCGGTGCCCTGAAGCATTACCCGGCGGTGCTGCACTCAGAGGATGCCGCTGAAGGTCCGCGGGCCTTTGCCGAAAAACGCGAGCCGGTCTGGAAAGGACGCTGAGTGCGTATGCGTTGCCACGCCTTTGAAGGGGGATGCCAGGGGCCGGCGTCAACGCAGGAGGAACGGAGCCGGAAGCCGCTCAACGCCAGGAAGTCTCAGGCGCGATTCGCTACCGGGCATCGCTGTGTGAAATGCGGCCGTTAGCCCGCACTAACGGAAGGCGCACGGCGATAGTACAGCCCCGACCAGAAAAGTAAACGATGCCGGAGGGTGCCCGCGCCGCTCCGGCAGTACAGCGCTAACGCCGCATACTTTTTGACAGCATCATCTGCCATTTCTGCTCGCGGTTAAGCTCCGCTGGAGGAACCGCCGGCAGGCGCGGCGCTCTGTTCACCACTTTCGCCTGCGGACCGTGTCCCAGGCGGGTATACAGCTGAGGATCGATATGCGTTATCCGGACCAGCCGCTGACACTGGCATCCCCGTCCCTCGAGCTGATTGGGAATACTTTTTGTTTCACAGCTTATTTCTCCGACCTCGGCAAGGATATAAGAGACCGTATTAATTGCTTTGCAATGATCCATATTGAAATGCTTCGCGATCTCCTTCGCACTTACCCAGCGGTTTTCACCCATGATCCAGTCGGCAATCAACAAATAAAGCGGTTTATCAACATATTTTTCACACATAAGCGCACCATTTCACAAATAAAAATTCTGGCTTCGTCCCGTTTACAATAATTAAAACAAGACCCTGTAGAAATCGTGGGTATTCTGGATAGTATGCAACTTAATGGGTAATTAGTGTGAGCCAAATCTTGCTTGCCATATTGAAATAAGGTTCATCAGGCAATATATGCCGGCGCTAAAACCCGGCGCGTAAAAAAACGGCTCCGCAAGCGGAACCGTTTTTATATCGGGTGAAGCAGAGATCGTCCGCTATTTTTTAATCTGCGCGTGCATCTCCTGCACCGAAATCACCTTTTCGGTGGCATCGGCATTCAGCGCCATCGCCGTGGCGAAACCGCCGTTCAGCGTGGTGTCGTAGTGTACTTTGTACTGCAGCGCGCTGCGGCGGATCACGCGGGAGTCTTCAATCGCCCGCCGCCCGGCGGTGGTATTGATGATATAGGTGTACTCGCCGTTTTTGATGCGGTCCTGAATGTGCGGACGCCCCTCATGCACCTTATTGACCAGCCGCGGGTTGATCCCCGCCTCGCCCAGCACAATCGCCGTGCCGTGGGTGGCATCCAGCTCAAAACCCTGCTTCAGCAGCTTCGCCGCCAGGTCCACAACGCGCGCTTTGTCGCCTTCACGCACCGAGAGCAGCGCGCGGCCCTGCTTCTTCATGGTGGAGCTGCTGCCAAGCTGGGCCTTGGCGAACGCCTCGGCAAAGGTGCGCCCCACGCCCATCACCTCACCGGTGGAGCGCATCTCCGGCCCCAACAGCGGGTCGACGCCGGGGAACTTATTGAAGGGCAGCACCACCTCTTTCACCGAGTAGTACGGCGGGATAATTTCTTTAGTCATCCCCTGCCCGGCCAGGGTTTTACCCACCATGACTCGTGCCGCCACCTTCGCCAGCGGCACGCCGGTCGCCTTGGAGACGAACGGCACGGTGCGCGCCGCGCGCGGGTTAACCTCGATCAGGTAAACCTCATTATTCTTCACCGCAAACTGGACGTTCATCAGGCCGCGAACCTGCAGCTCAAAGGCCAGCTTCTGCACCTGCTGGCGCATGACGTCCTGGATCTCCTGGCTCAGGGTGTAGGCCGGCAGCGAGCAGGCGGAGTCGCCGGAGTGGACGCCCGCCTGTTCGATATGCTCCATAATGCCGCCAATCAGCACCGTTTCGCCGTCGCAGATGGCGTCGACATCAACCTCTACCGCGTCGTCAAGGAAGCGGTCCAGCAGCACCGGCGCGTCGTTGGAGACGCTGACCGCCGTCTGGAAGTAGCGCTTCAGATCCGCTTCATCGTAGACAATTTCCATCGCCCGACCGCCCAGCACATAGGAGGGGCGCACCACCAGCGGATAGCCGATCTCTTTCGCCTTCTCCACCGCCATTTCGATAGTGGTCACCGTGGCGTTATCCGGCTGCTTCAGCTTCAGGCGCTCTACCGCCTGCTGGAAACGCTCGCGGTCTTCTGCGCGGTCAATGGCGTCCGGGCTGGTGCCAATCACCGGTACGCCGGCGGCCTCCAGGGCGCGCGCCAGCTTCAGCGGCGTCTGGCCACCGTACTGCACGATCACCCCCTTCGGCTTCTCAATGCGCACGATTTCCAGCACATCCTCCAGGGTTACCGGCTCGAAGTAGAGACGGTCGGAGGTATCGTAATCGGTTGAGACGGTCTCCGGGTTACAGTTGACCATGATGGTCTCGTAGCCATCTTCGCGCAGCGCCAGCGCGGCGTGGACGCAGCAGTAGTCAAACTCAATGCCCTGGCCGATACGGTTCGGTCCGCCGCCCAGCACCATAATCTTGTCGCGATCCACCGAGGGATTGGCCTCGCACTCGTCGTCATACGTGGAGTACATATAGGCGGTATCGGTGGCGAATTCCGCCGCGCAGGTGTCGACGCGCTTATAGACCGGATGCAGTCCGAACTGGTCGCGCAGCTTGCGGATTTCCGCCTCGCGCACGCCCGTCAGCGCCGCCAGCCGGGCATCGGCAAAGCCCTTGCGCTTAAGCGCCCGCAGGAAGCCGGCGTCGAGGCCGTTGATGCCCAGCCCGGCCACCTTCTCCTCCAGACGAACCAGCTCTTCGATCTGCACCAGGAACCAGCGGTCGATGTTGGTCAGGTTGAAGACGCCGTCAACCGAAAGGCCCGCGCGGAACGCATCGGCGATGTACCAGATGCGCTCCGCGCCCGCGTCCTTCAGTTCGCGGCGGATTTTGGTCAGCGCTTCCGGATCGTCCAGGCTGACCTTCGGATCAAAGCCGGTGGCCCCCACTTCCAGGCCGCGCAGCGCTTTCTGCAGCGACTCCTGCTGGGTGCGACCAATGGCCATCACTTCGCCGACGGACTTCATCTGGGTGGTCAGGCGGTCGTTGCTGCCGATGAACTTCTCGAAGTTGAAGCGCGGAATTTTGGTTACCACGTAGTCGATGGACGGCTCAAAAGAGGCCGGCGTGCGGCCGCCGGTGATGTCGTTCATCAGCTCGTCAAGGGTGTAGCCCACCGCCAGTTTGGCCGCCACTTTGGCAATCGGGAAGCCGGTAGCCTTTGAGGCCAGCGCCGAGGAGCGGGAGACGCGCGGGTTCATTTCGATAACGATCAGGCGGCCGTTTTTCGGGTTTACCGCAAACTGCACGTTGGAGCCGCCGGTTTCAACGCCAATTTCACGCAGCACCGCCATCGAGGCGTTACGCATGATCTGGTACTCTTTGTCGGTCAGGGTCTGGGCCGGCGCGACGGTGATAGAGTCACCGGTGTGAATCCCCATCGCGTCGAAGTTTTCGATGGAGCAGACGATGATGCAGTTGTCGTTCTTGTCGCGTACCACCTCCATTTCATACTCTTTCCAGCCGATCAGCGACTCATCGATCAGCAGCTCCCTGGTCGGCGACAGATCCAGGCCGCGGGCGCAGATCTCTTCAAACTCTTCCCGGTTGTAAGCGATCCCGCCGCCGGAGCCACCCATGGTGAAGGAGGGACGAATAATGCACGGGTAGCCGACGTCGGCGGCGACCGCCAGCGCCTCCTCCATGCTGTGCGCAATGCCGGAGCGCGCGGTCTCAAGGCCGATCTTTTTCATCGCCACGTCAAAGCGGCGGCGATCTTCCGCCTTATCAATGGCGTCTGCGGTGGCACCAATCATGGTTACGCCGAACTCGTCCAGCACGCCCTGACGCTCCAGCTCCAGCGCGCAGTTCAGCGCCGTCTGGCCGCCCATCGTCGGCAGCACCGCGTCCGGACGCTCTTTTTCGATGATTTTGCGCACCACTTCCCAGTGGATCGGCTCAATGTAGGTGGCATCGGCCATTTCCGGGTCGGTCATGATGGTCGCCGGGTTAGAGTTCACCAGAATAACGCGATACCCCTCTTCACGCAGCGCCTTACAGGCCTGCGCGCCGGAGTAGTCAAACTCACACGCCTGGCCGATAACGATCGGGCCAGCGCCGAGGATCAGGATGCTTTTTATATCTGTACGTTTTGGCATGGTTCTCTTCTCCGGAGAACCTGTTTATGGCTGCAGCCAGCGGCAGGCGCGCGTTTAAGGTCGCGTTCCTGAACAGAGCAAAGCCTAAACAGATTCTGATTATTTAGCGGTTTTACGGTACTGCTCAATGAGTTCGATAAAGTGATCGAACAGCGGCGCGGCATCGTGCGGCCCCGGACTTGCCTCCGGGTGACCCTGGAAGCTGAACGCCGGCCGGTCGGTGCGATGGATCCCCTGCAGCGTGCCGTCAAACAGCGACTTGTGGGTCACCCGCAGGTTGGCAGGCATAGACGCTTCATCAACCGCAAAGCCGTGGTTCTGGGCGGTGATCATCACGGTGTTATTGTCAATATCTTTTACCGGATGGTTACCGCCGTGGTGGCCGAACTTCATCTTGACCGTTTTCGCACCGCTGGCCAGCGCCAGCAGCTGGTGGCCGAGGCAGATGCCGAAAAGAGGAATATCCGTTTCGAGGAATTTCTGAATCGCGTCGATGGCGTAATCGCACGGTGCCGGATCGCCGGGACCGTTGGAGAGGAAGATGCCGTCCGGGTTCATTTTCAACACCGCTTCCGCCGGAGTTTGCGCCGGCACCACCGTCAGGCGGCAGCCGCGATCCACCAGCATACGCAGGATATTACGCTTGGCACCGAAGTCGTAGGCGACAACGTGGAAAGGCAGGGCCTCTTCTTTTTGGGCCTCAGGCAGGCCGCCGGTCAGCGACCAGCTCCCCTGCGTCCAGGCGTAAGGCTCTGCGGTGGTCACTTCCTTCGCCAGATCCATCCCGTTCAGTCCGGGGAAGGCCTTCGCTTTTTCCAGCGCCTGCCGGGTATCCGGATGGTCGCCGGCAATGATGCAGCCGTTCTGCGCCCCTTTTTCGCGCAGCAGGCGCGTCAGCCTGCGGGTATCAATATCGGCAATCGCCACAATGTTATGGCGCTTCAGATAGGTACTGAGATCTTCGGTATCGCGAAAGTTGCTGGCAATCAGCGGCAGATCGCGAATGACCAACCCCTGAGCATGAACCCGGGAAGATTCTTCATCGGCTTCGTTGGTGCCGACATTACCAATGTGGGGATAAGTAAGAGTGACGATTTGGCGGGAATAGGAGGGATCAGTGAGGATTTCTTGATAACCGGTCATTGAAGTATTGAAAACGACTTCCCCAACCGCCGAACCCGTTGCCCCAATGGCCCGACCGTGAAACTGGGTTCCGTCTTCCAGAACCAATAGCGCTGACTTAATCAAAACACCCTCCAGAGAATATTCACTCACTTTATTTGCATACTAATGCACCGCTATCGTGCAAGGCAATGCAAATCTGCTTACCCTTGAATTTCTGGCAAACGGCGGCATTCTGCAGATAAGGTAGGTAAAAGTCAACTCCGGAGCGGTATTTCTATTATTATTTCACGCACCAGGCTTAAAAGTGATGAATTAATGGCTAAAAAGCAGGGCTAACTTAGCGAGGAAAACGCTTACCTGTGCCAAATAGCGTAAAAAAATGCATCAGCCCCACATAAAGTGGACCAGATGGTCAAAAATCACCGCTTCAGCGTCACAACCCGGCGCAAAAATAGCAATAATAACGGGTTAACAATTAAAAACACCCTTACCCGTTAAAAATAAAAGAGTAACAAATTATTACCCTTTTAATTCAATAAAATAAAAGACATTATTACTGATAAAATTTACGATATCTCTTATAAATTGTTAAGATTTAGCACATCACGCATATCAAAAAGACCGTTTTTCTTCTTTGATACCCATAACGCGGAGCGAACGGCACCGTTCGCGAAGGTCATTCGGCTGGAGGCCTTATGGCCAATCTCAATGCGCTCGCCAATATCGGCGAAGATAGCCGTATGTTCCCCGACGATGTCCCCCGCGCGTACGGTGGCAAAGCCTATACTTCCCGGCACACGCTCGCCGGTGTGTCCTTCACGGGCGTAGACCGCGCAATCCCTGAGATCTTTATCCAGCGCGTGGGCGATCGCTTCGCCCATCGCCAGCGCGGTGCCTGACGGAGCATCCACCTTATGCCGATGGTGCGCTTCAATAATCTCAATATCGGTATAATCACCCATCACCTTTGCCGCTTTCTCCAGCAGCTTCAGCATCACGTTGACCCCAACGCTGAAGTTGGCGGCAAAGACAATAGCCACCTCCCCGGCGGCGTCCTGAATCGCCTGTCTGCCGGCATCATCGAAGCCGGTGGTGCCAATCACCATCCCCTTGCCGTACCGGCGGCAAAACGCCAGATGGTCGAGCGTGCCTTCCGGACGGGTAAAATCGATAAAGACATCGAAATCCTCTTTCACCGCTTCAGGATCGCTGTGAACCGTGACGCCACACTTGCCCGCGCCCGCCAGCTCCCCCGCATCGCTGCCAATAAGCGAGGAGCCTTTGCGCTCCAGCGCCGCGCCAAGCGCCACACCCTCCATTTGCAGGGCGGCCTGAATCAGCTGTCGACCCATACGGCCGCCCGCCCCCGCGATGGCTACGCGGATTTGTGCATCATGCATAGTTATTCTCTTACGTTAAAATGAGGTAAATCGTTTTCAGAGTACCCAGCCTGCGACAAGGCCGCCAGCCGAAAACGCCGGTAATTAGAATTTAATGATAAACCGTCTGAGATATCAGTAAAAAACATAGCCGTCAGCGAAAACCACACGATTCACGCACAATCAGCGTTGGGGGAAGAATAATTCGCTGTGGCGGTTCGTCATTACCCTGAATATGACTAAACGGCATTCGCCATAATGAGGGATTGGCTATCCGCGTTCAGCAGATGCTCAACGGGCTCTTCCCACAACTGATGGTGGTGCCCGGCACCTGGCGTCTGATGGCGAAGAGAAGCGTTTCGCCGGCCAGGACGATGCTGCTACTGCGCTGGCGTGACGTCCGGTCTTTTTGCCGGTTAAGGACCCCGGCCCGTTATATGGCTGAAAGTCCGCTAAGGCTCCGCCGGGCGGGAGCGCCGATAACAAGCGAACTGCCCGGCGCGGGATGCCGGCGGATTAATTACCGGCAATCCGTCAAAAAAGGTTTTTATCGCTGGCTCAAAGCTGAAAGCTTTCCGGAACCTCCAGCCTGGCTGGAGGTTTTCTGTGCACAAAAAAATGCCGACGCCAGGGGCATCGGCATTTCGTCAGCAAAGTACGCCTGTTACACTTCGCGGGCGTCGATACGCAGCGCTTTCGGCACTTCAAAAACAATGTTCTCTTCCCGACCTTCCAGCGGCACCGCCTCGCCGCCGCCCAGCGCCTGCAGGCGTGCGATGACGTTCTGCACCAGGATGTCCGGCGCGGAGGCACCCGCGGTAACGCCAACGCACTTCGCCTCTTTCACCCACCCGGTCTGAATATCCGCGGCATCGTCGATCAGAAACGCGGTGGTGCCCATTCTCTGGGCCAGCTCCGCCAGGCGGTTAGAGTTCGACGAGTTTTTCGAGCCGACCACCAGCACCACGTCCGCCAGCTCCGCAAGCCGGCGCACCGCCTCCTGGCGGTTGGTGGTGGCATAGCAGATATCGTCTTTACGCGGCCCGGCGATTTTCGGAAAGCGCTGGCGCAGAGCGTCAATCACGTCGGAGGTATCGTCCACCGAGAGCGTGGTCTGGGTCATAAAGGAGAGCTTTTCTTCGTTTTTCACCTTCAGCGAAAAGACATCTTCCGGCGATTCCACCAGGTACATGCCCCCCTTCGGGTTGCTGTACTGGCCCATCGTGCCCTCTACTTCCGGATGTCCGGCGTGGCCGATAAGAATCGACTCCTCGCCGCGGCGGCTGGCGCGGGCCACCTCCATATGCACCTTGGTGACCAGCGGACAGGTGGCGTCGAAAACGGTAAGATCGCGGCTTTTCGCCTCGTTGCGCACCGCCTGCGACACCCCGTGGGCGGAGAAGATCAGGATCGCGCCGTCCGGCACTTCGCTGATTTGCTCAATAAAAATCGCGCCGCGCGCACGCAGGCTGTCCACCACGTAGCGGTTATGCACCACCTCATGACGGACGTAGATCGGCGCGCCGTAAATGGCCAGCGCGTTTTCCACAATGCTGATAGCACGGTCTACGCCGGCGCAAAAGCCGCGCGGGTTGGCCAACAGGATCTGCATTTTACGCCTCCAGCGCCGGTTCGACTTCCAGCACTTCAATAGCAAAATGAACGGTTTGCCCGGCCAGCGGGTGGTTGAAATCAACGGTGATGGAATCGCCGTTCACTTCGCGGATCACGCCGGGCATTTCGCTGCCATCCATCGCGGTAAAGAGCATGATGGCCCCGATTTCCGGCTCGCCGGCGTCCATAAACTCCCGCCGCGAGAAGTACTGGATCAGATCGGGCGTCGACACGCCAAACGCCGCGTCCGGCTCCAGGGAAAAGGTGGTGGTATCGCCCGCTTTCAGCCCCAGCAGATGCTGCTCCAGCCCTTCAGACAGAGAGCCGTCGCCCAGGCGAAACAGCGCGGGCTTGCCGTTGTTGCGGGTTGACTCGGCAAGGGAGCCGTCGTCGAGCTTCAGGGTGAAGTGCACCAGCACCGCGCTGTTGCTCTGTACAGAGTTAGACATGCAGGTTTGCTCTATGTTTTTATCGATGGATTAACGATGCGGGCAGCCCCGGCTGCGGGCTGTCCGCCGTTAGCGTCAGGATACAGGTTGAACCCGCAGTCAGCAGACGCTCTCTTCCTGAACATAACGAAACGGCTGCGCCATTTCCGCTTATTATTTCATCCCTGATAATGAGAAAGGAGCCAGCCTCGAACGGCGCTGGCTCCCCGGTTCGCTATGGATCAGCGCTTACGCCCGCTGTTTTTTGGCGGCGGGGAGAAACCCCTCCAGCACCACCAGCGCCGCGCCGACGCAGATAGCCGAGTCGGCGAGGTTAAAGGTAGCGAAGTGCCAGTTGCCGACGTAAAAATCGATCATGTCGACGACGAAGCCGTGCCACAGGCGATCGAACAGATTGCCCAGCGCCCCGCCGATAATCAGCGCGTAGGCGATGTTGTTCAGCTTCTGGGTCGCCCTGCTGCGGTACATCATTACCGCCAGCAGCACGCAGATGCCGATCGCGATACCGGCGAAAAACCAGCGCTGCCAGCCGCCGCTGTCGGCGAGGAAGCTGAACGCCGCGCCGTAGTTGCGCGCATAGTGCAGATTAAGCGACGGAAACAGCGGCACCGTCTCCCCCAGAACAAAGTTCTGGAGGATCAGGAACTTGCTGCCCAGATCGATAATCAACACCACCACCACCAGCCACAGCCAGCGCACTCCTGTCGAAAAGATCGGTTTACTCATCAGGCAAACTTACGTTTTTCGCCGTCGCCGGCGACGTTGCTGACACAGCGGCCGCAGATCTCTGCGTGTTCCGCCACCTTGCCGACATCGGTGGTGTAGTGCCAGCAGCGCGGACACTTCTCCCCTTCGGCTTTGCTCAGGGCAATCTTCAGATCGCTAAGCAGCTCGCTCTGCTGGGCATCGGCGCAGGCTGCATTATAATCCGCAACGCTGGCCTCGGAGGTCAGCAGAACAAAGCGTAACTCATCGCCCAGCGCCGTCAGCTTCGCGGCCAGCTCCGGCCCGGCGTACAGCGTCACCGCCGCTTCCAGGGAGCCGCCCACTTTCTTGTCGGCGCGCGCCTGCTCGATGACCTTGTTGACCTCGCCGCGCACCTTCAGCAGCTCGCTCCAGAAGGTATCGTTCATCGGCTCGGCGGCGTCAAGGCCAAACAGCTCTTCATACCACTCGCCGGTGAAGACGTACTTCTCGCGGTCGCCCGGCAGATAACCCCAGATCTCATCCGCGGTAAAGGACATGATCGGTGCCATCCAGCGCACCAGCGCCTCGGCGATATGGTACAGCGCGGTCTGGCAGCTGCGGCGCGCCCGGCTTTCCGCCTTCGCGGTGTACTGACGATCTTTGATAATGTCGAGGTAGAACGACCCCATCTCAACGGAGCAGAAGCGCATCAGGCGCTGCACCACTTCGTGGAAGTCGTAAGACTCGTAGGCCTTCAGGATATCCTCCTGCGCCGCCTTCGCGCAGCCTACCGCCCAGCGGTCCAGCACCACCATCTCTTCCGGCTTCACCCTGTCTTTTAGCGGATCGAAGCCGTTCAGGTTCGCCAGCAGGAAGCGCGCGGTGTTACGGATACGACGGTAGCTGTCGGCGGCACGCTTGAGGATCTCATCGGAGACCGCCATCTCGCCGGTATAGTCGGTGGAGGCCACCCACAGGCGCAGGATATCCGCGCCCAGCTTGTTCATGACGTCCTGGGGCGACACGGTGTTGCCGATGGATTTGGACATCTTGCGGCCCTGGCCGTCAACGGTAAAGCCGTGGGTCAGCACCTGGCGATACGGCGCTTTACCCTTCATCGCCGTGGAGATCATCAGCGAGGACATAAACCAGCCGCGGTGCTGATCGGAGCCTTCCAGATACATATCGGCGGCGTGGCCGGCAAATTCAGGACGCACGTCAACCACCGAGGCGTGGGTGGAGCCGGAGTCAAACCAGACGTCCAGCGTATCCGGCACCTTCACGTACCGGTCGGCATCGTCGCCGAGGATCTCCCGTGGGTCGAGATCCCACCACGCCTGAATGCCGTCGACTTCAACGCGCTTCGCCACCTCTTCCATCAGCTCAACGGCGCGCGGGTGCAGCTCTTCGGTCTCTTTATGCACGAACAGCGACATCGGCACGCCCCAGGTGCGCTGGCGCGAAATACACCAGTCAGGGCGGTTGGCGACCATCGACTCGATGCGCGCCTGGCCCCAGTCCGGGATCCACTGCACGCCTTTGATCTCTTTCAGCGACTGCGCGCGCAGGCCTTTCTGATCCATGCTGATAAACCACTGCGGGGTAGCGCGGAAGATAATCGGCGACTTGTGCCGCCAGCAGCACGGATAGCTATGCTGCAGCTTCTCAACGTGCAGCAGCGCGCCTTTCTCCGTCAGCAGCGCCACCACGATATCGTTCGCTTTGAAAACGTTCACGCCGTCCAGCGTCGGCCAGGTTCCCGGCAGATAGGTGCCGTCCGGGCCAACCGGGTTAGCGGTTTCCAGACCGTATTTTTGGCCGATCACGTAGTCGTCCGGGCCGTGGCCAGGCGCGGTATGCACCGCGCCGGTGCCGGCGTCCAGCGTAACGTGGTCGCCAAGAATGGCAGGAACGTCGTAACCCATAAACGGATGGCTGAAGCGCAACAGCTCCAGTTCGGCACCTTTTACGCTGCCGAGGAGGGTGTAGTCGCTAACGCCGATGCGCTGCATCACGCTCTCTACCAGATCCCCGGCGACGATCAGCGCCTGGCCGTCAATCTGCACCAGCGCATAGTCGAAGTCCGCCGCCAGAGAGATAGCGCGGTTGGCCGGCAGCGTCCACGGGGTGGTGGTCCAGATAACCAGCGAAACCGGACCCGTAGCGTCGGCCACGCCGAACTTCGCCAGCACCGCCGCTTTATCCGTCGCGTGGAACGCCACGTCGATGGACGGGGAGGTTTTGTCGTAATACTCCACTTCCGCTTCCGCCAGCGCGGAGCGGCAGTCGACGCACCAGTGCACCGGCTTAGCGCCCTTGTGCAGGTGGCCGTTACCGATGATCTTGCCCAGCGCGCGGATAATATTGGCTTCGGTTTTGAAGTCCATGGTCAGATACGGGTGCGACCAGTCTCCCAGCACGCCCAGTCGGATAAAATCTTTGCGCTGGCCGTCGACCTGGGCGGCGGCGTATTCGCGGCACTTCGCGCGAAACTCGGCGGCGGTGAACTTCTCGCCCGGCTTGCCGTACTCCTGCTCCACCTTCAGCTCGATGGGCAGGCCGTGGCAGTCCCAGCCCGGAACGTAGGGCGAGTCATATCCGGAGAGTCCTTTGGACTTCACGATAATGTCTTTCAGAATCTTGTTAACCGAGTGACCAATATGAATGCTGCCATTCGCATAAGGAGGGCCGTCATGCAGAATGAAGGTTTTTTTGCCTTTTTTGGCCGCACGGATGATGCCGTACAGATCATCATCGGTCCAACGCGCCAGCATCCCCGGTTCGCGCTTAGCGAGATCGCCGCGCATCGGGAACCCTGTTTCCGGCAAATTCAGGGTGGATTTATAGTCACTCATCAGATTCTCGTTTCCGTATTTAACTCGTAGGCTTACGCCGGTTTTGATAGCCCAAAAAACGCCCGGGCCGTTAATTCATCGCGCGCGATTTGCGCCTTCAGCTCGTCAAGCGAGGCGAATCGCTGCTCGTTGCGTATTTTTTTACGCAGCACTACATCTATATGGCGACCGTAGAGGTCCATTACAACGTCCAGCAGGTGCACTTCCAGCTGCTGGCGCACGCCTGCTACCGTCGGCCGGGTGCCAATATTGGCCACGCCGGGCAGCGGCTTTTCACCGAGGCCCATGACTTCAACCGCATAGACGCCCTTCACCGGCGAAACCTGACGCCGCAGCGGGACGTTTGCCGTCGGAAAACCGATGGTGCGCCCGAGCGCATCGCCGTGCACTACGCGCCCGGAGAGGGTAAACGGGTGGCCAAGTAAATTTTCAGCTGCCGCCAGATCGTCCTGCGCCAGCGCCTGGCGCACCGCGGTGCTGCTGATACGCACGCCGCTTTCGCAGAAGGTCCGGGTGCTGGCGACATCGAAGCCATACCGCGCGCCAGCCTTCTGTAATAACAAGAAATCGCCAGCGCGACCAGCGCCAAAGCGGAAATCATCGCCTACCGCCAGAAATCGCACGCCGAGCCGTTCCACCAGCAGCTCGCCGATGAAGGCCTGCGCCGTCAGCGCCGCAAAGCGTCTGTTGAAACGCACGCAAAGCACATAGTCTACGCCGCATTCCGCCAGATAGCGCAGCTTCTCCCGCAGGCGGGTCAGGCGCGCCGGCGCTTTTTCCGTGGCAAACAGCTCCTGCGGCTGCGGTTCGAAAATCATCACCATCACCGGTAAACCGCGCCGGCGACCCTCTTCCTGCAGTTCTTTCAACAGCGCGCGATGACCACGATGCACGCCGTCGAAATTACCAATAGTCAGCACACATCCGTGCGGGGCCTGACTAAGATTATGTATGCCGCGTATCAGCTTCATGTCTGGCTCAAAACAGTGAAAATCGTCCGAGTATACCTTGTACAGCGGTCAAGGTTAACCGGCGATTCATGCGGCGAAAGAGAAAGAAGATGCTTTTCATCGCCATCGGACGCATCAGGCTGCGGCCATGCATTTTTATCGTGGAAAGGCTGTATTCACGGCCCGCAAGCTGGTAGAATCCTGCGCCATCACTACGTAACGAGCGCTGGCCTGTTAAACGGCGCTTATTTGCACAAATCCATTGACAAAAGAAGGCTAAAAGGGCATATTCCTCGGCCTTTGAATTGTCCATATAGAACACATTTGGGAGTTGGACCTTGGCTAATATCAAATCAGCTAAGAAGCGCGCCGTTCAGTCTGAAAAGGCTCGTAAGCACAACGCAAGCCGTCGCTCTATGATGCGTACTTTCATCAAGAAAGTATACGCAGCTATTGAAGCTGGCGACAAAGCTGCTGCACTGAAAGCATTTAACGAAATGCAACCGATCGTGGACCGTCAGGCTGCTAAGGGTCTGATCCACAAAAACAAAGCTGCGCGTCATAAGGCTAACCTGACCGCGCAGATCAACAAGCTGGCCTAATTGCCCGCCGTTGTCTCTTTGTGAAAAAACCCGCTAACGCGGGTTTTTTTATGCCCGTCCTTCGCCGGAGGCTGACGATAGTTATTTGCTCGCCGCGGCGAACAGCGCCGAATAGTCGGTGTTGCAGATACGCTGCACCGCCGGATGCTGGATCATCCGTTCGGCAAAGATGGCGTGATACTCCTCCATCACATTTTCCACCCGGCCAATCTCCACGATTGACGCATCGGCGTAAAAATCATTGGCATACAGCGTCGGGGCCACGAAAATGGCGTTATGGGTGGCACCAAAGGCCTTCATCAACGCGGCATCGTCAAACTCGCCCAGAATCTCAACGTTCAGCCCCTGGGAGTTAAACCAGTTCAGCAGCTTGCGGCCCAGCATAGAGCGGCGTCCCGGCACCAGCAGTCGACGCTCCTCCAGGCAGGCCGGAAACGCCTGGGCCGGCAGCGGGCTGGCGCACCAGAAGCTGACGCCGCATTCGCCAATCTTGATAGAGAACAGCCCCTCCTGCTGGGTGGAGTCAACGGGGCAGTCGGAGATAATCATATCCAGCTTATGCTGGCTCAGCTGCTCCAGCAGCATCTCATGGGTAGACTCAAAGCAGCGCAGATGAATCTGCTCCTCCTGCACTACCGCCGCATCCAGCACGCGGCTGACCAGCCGCTTCGACAGCGCGTCCGCGACGCCAACGTCAAACAGCAGGTTGGACTCTTTACGGTAGTTCACAATATCCAGCATCTCCTGGCTTAAGGTGAACATTTTATCGGCATAGCGAAACACCAGCTCGCCTAATTCGCTGGGCTCCAGCCCGCGTCCTTTGCGCTTAAAGAGCTTACCCTGCAGCCGCTCCTCCAGCGCCTTAACCTGGCCCGTGATCGTCTGAGGAGTTAAAAAGAGCGCCTCCGCCGCGCCGACGACGGAGCCTTCTTTATAGACATGCCAGAAGTAATAAAGGTGGTTGTAGTTAATATGAGACATTTTCTCTCCCTGAACAGGATCGTCAGGGGCACCGCGCGCGGCCGCCCCCGTCTTCTGTAGCGGTCAAAAAGGCGCATTTAAACGCGCGCGTAGCCAGCTGTACCCCACCACTGCCGACAGCAGGGAGCCAATCAGTATCCCCAGCTTCGCCCAGTTAATCAGCGCCGGGTCAACGCCGCCGAAGGCCAGGCCAGCAATAAAAATCGACATAGTAAATCCGATACCACACAGAATGCCGACGGCCATAACCTGCTGATAGCAGGTTCCCTCCGGCAGCTGCGCCAGCTTCAGGCGCAGCGCCAGCCAGCAGAAAAGGCCGATCCCCAGCGGTTTACCTATCAGTAGCCCGGCGATAATGCCCAGCGGCAGCGTGGAGGCCAGCCCGTTAAGGGTTACCCCGTGCAGCGAAACGCCCGCGTTGGCGAAGGCGAACAGCGGCAGAATCAGATAGGCCACCCACGGATGCAGTACGTGCTCCAGGCGCTTCGCCGGCGAGCGGCCGTGCTTTTCCTTCAGCGGAATAAAGAAGCCAACGATAACGCCCGCCAGCGTAGCGTGGACGCCGGACTTAAGCACTGCGGTCCACAGCACCGCGCCGACGAGGATATAGATCCCGGTGCGCCTTACCCCGCCCAGGTTCAGCAGCGCCAGCAGCGCGATGGCCGCTGCCGCCACGCCCAGCGATATCATTGAGAGATCGTGGGTATAGAAGAGGGCGATAATTATTATTGCCCCCAGATCGTCAATAATCGCCAGCGCCATCAGGAAAATTTTCAGCGCCAGCGGCACCCGGCTTCCCAACAGGGCCAGCACTCCCAGCGCAAAGGCGATGTCCGTCGCCGCCGGGATCGCCCACCCCTCCCGGGCGATCGGATCGGCATAGTTAAACGCCAGATAGAGTAGCGCCGGAGCAATCATACCGCCGAGCGCGGCAATGGCCGGAAAGGCGGCCTGGCGCAGGCTGGCCAACGATCCCTGCATCAGCTCTCGCTTTACCTCCAGACCAATCAGCAGGAAGAATATCGCCATCAGCGCGTCGTTGATCCATAACAGCATATTCTTATCAATCTCGAGCATCCCGACCTTCAGTGCGACCGGCATATCGAGAAAAGCGAAGTAGCCGTCGCGGGTCAGCCCGACGTTCGCCATCAGCATAGCCAGCGCTGCGGCTATGATAAGAACAACACCACCTGAGGCGTCGCTGCTAAAAAAGCGATGTAAATGTTTCACGTCTACATACCTCTGTCCGGTGAACACAACGTGATAGCTATCTTAGCCTGGCAAAAAGCTCGTTAAAATTAGATTATTCATGGTAAAAAGCTCGGTTTTTAAGAAGTATATACCCTGAATAATTTGAATTGCAGGGCAAAACGCAGCGCGTTTTGAACAGCCGCAGGGCTGATCCCGAAGGGGTGAGGCCCCTGGGCCGAATAAAGCCAACGCACATGCAACTTGAATTATTTAGGGTATATTTAGCAAAGCTGAAATAGAAAAAAACCCGAAATAAAATTTCGGGTTTTCATAATAATAAGGTTAACTAACGTGTCAGATCGTCAAAGAACTTTTTAACGCCGTCAAAAAAACTTTTCGAACGCGGGCTGTTATTCTCACCCGTCGGCCCGCCAAAGCTTTCCTGCAGATCCTTAAGCAGCTGTTTCTGCTTCTCGTTCAGACCAACCGGCGTTTCGACTACCACCCGACACAGCAGATCGCCCTGCACGCCGCCGCGGACGGACTTCACGCCCTTGCCGCGCATGCGGAACAGCTTGCCGGTCTGCGTTTCACTCGGCACCTTCAGCTTGACGCGGCCATCCAGCGTCGGAACTTCAATTTCGCCGCCAAGCGCCGCCATTGCAAAGTTAATCGGCACTTCGCAGTAAAGATTATTGCCTTCACGCTCGAAGATCGGATGCTGCTTCACCTGCACCTGTACATAGAGATCTCCTGCCGGCGCGCCGTGCTCACCCGCTTCGCCCTCCCCTGCCAGACGAATGCGATCGCCGGTATCCACGCCTGCCGGGATCTTAACCGACAGGGTTTTATTCTTTTCAACCCGACCGTGACCGTGGCATTTATTGCACGGATCTTTGATCAGCTTGCCGCGCCCCTGGCAGTGCGGACAGGTTTGCTGCACCGCAAAGAACCCCTGACGCATCTGAACCTGGCCAGCACCGTGGCAGGTCGGGCAGGTCTGGGGCTGGGTGCCAGCCTTCGCACCGCTGCCGTGGCAGACATCACACTCTTCCAGGGTCGGGATGCGGATCTCTTTGGTCACGCCGCGTACGGCCTCTTCCAGGGTGAGATCCATGTTATAGCGCAAATCTGCGCCGCGCGCCGCGCGCTGACGACCACGGCCGCCGCCAAAGATATCGCCAAAGACGTCACCAAAGATATCGCTGAAGTCGGCACCGCCGCCAAAGCCGCCGCCGCCCATGCCGCCCTGTTCAAAGGCCGCATGACCGTACTGATCGTACGCCGCACGCTTCTGGGCGTCGGTCAATACTTCATAGGCTTCTTTGATCTCTTTAAACCTGGTCTCGGCGTCTTTATCCCCCTGGTTACGATCGGGGTGATACTTCATGGCCAGGCGCTTATAGGCCTTTTTGATTTCACGCTCTTCCGCTGTTCTGGAAACGCCTAAAATCTCGTAATAGTCTTGCTTCGCCATCTCGTTTTATCTGCCCTTAATATGCGAACACGGGCGCAGAGTATACACGTCATCCTTCATGCTGCCGAGCCGACGTCCCGCGTTCTTTCACGCCGGAAGCGTACCAATGTACGCTTCCGGCCTTTTACGCTTTCATCGCTCTGGCTATCTGAAGAATTGAGTGTATGAACTCCTACGCCCGTGCCGATTAATTACCCTGCATCAGGGCGATTATTTCTTATCTTTAACTTCTTCAAACTCAGCGTCGACAACGTCGTCATCCTTCGCATTGTTCGCTGAAGCATCGGCACCGCCAGCCTGCTGCTGCGCGTGCTGCTGCTGGGCGATTTCCATCAGCTTCTGAGAAACCTGCGCCAGCTCCTGAATCTTCGCTTCGATAGCCGCTTTATCCTCGCCTTTCAGGGCGGTTTCCAGCGCGCTCAGCGCAGACTCGATGGCCGTTTTATCATCGGCCGGCAGCTTGTCGCCCGCCTCTTCAACCTGCTTACGGGTACTGTGCAACAGATGGTCGCCCTGGTTCCGGGTCTGAATCAGCTCCTCAAACTTACGGTCCGCTTCGGCGTTCGCCTCTGCGTCGCGCACCATTTTCTGGATTTCATCTTCGTTCAGACCGGAAGAAGCCTTAATGGTGATCTTCTGCTCTTTACCGCTGTTTTTATCCTTCGCGGAAACGTGCAGGATACCGTCGGCGTCAATATCGAAGGTGACTTCGATCTGCGGCATACCGCGCGGTGCCGGATTGATGCCGTCCAGGTTGAACTGACCCAGCGATTTGTTATCAGAGGCGCGTTTGCGCTCACCCTGCAGCACGTGGATGGTCACCGCAGACTGGTTGTCTTCCGCAGTAGAGAACACCTGGCTGTGCTTGGTCGGGATAGTGGTGTTTTTGCTGATGAGCGCGGTCATCACGCCGCCCTGAGTTTCGATACCCAGAGACAGCGGGGTTACGTCCAGCAGCAGTACATCCTTAACGTCGCCGGTCAGCACGCCGCCCTGAACGGCTGCGCCAATGGCCACGGCTTCGTCCGGGTTAACGTCTTTACGCGGCTCTTTACCAAAGAACTCGGCCACTTTCTTCTGCACCATCGGCATACGGGTCTGACCGCCAACGAGAATAACGTCGTTGATATCAGACACGGACAGGCCGGCATCCTGCAGCGCAACCTTCAGCGGCTCGATGGAGCGGTTCACCAGATCTTCAACCAGGCTCTCCAGCTTCGCGCGGGTCACTTTGATATTCATGTGTTTCGGACCGGTGGCGTCTGCGGTAATGTACGGCAGGTTCACGTCGGTCTGCTGAGCGGAAGAAAGCTCGATTTTCGCTTTTTCTGCCGCTTCCTTCAGGCGCTGCATGGCCAGCGGATCGTTACGCAGGTCGATGCCCTGATCTTTCTTAAACTCATCAACCAGATAGTTGATCATACGGCTGTCGAAGTCTTCGCCGCCCAGGTGCGTATCACCGTTGGTCGCCAGAACTTCGAAGGTTTTTTCGCCGTCAACTTCGTCGATTTCGATAATGGAAATATCGAACGTACCACCGCCGAGGTCGTAAACCGCAATAGTCCGGTTTCCGACTTCTTTATCCAGGCCATAGGCCAGCGCGGCCGCGGTCGGTTCGTTGATAATACGTTTTACTTCCAGACCCGCGATACGACCGGCGTCTTTCGTTGCCTGGCGCTGAGCGTCGTTAAAGTAGGCCGGTACAGTGATAACCGCTTCCGTTACCGGTTCACCCAGGTAATCTTCCGCTGTTTTCTTCATTTTTTTCAGCACTTCGGCAGAGATCTGCGGCGGTGCCATTTTCTGACCTTTCACATCAAGCCATGCGTCGCCGTTGTCGGCACCGATAATCTTATACGGCATGATGGAAACATCGCGCTGCACCTCTTCATCCTGGAAGCGGCGACCAATCAGGCGCTTAATCGCAAACAGCGTGTTTTGCGGGTTGGTCACTGCCTGACGTTTAGCCGGCTGTCCAACCAGAGTCTCACCATCCTGGGTATAAGCAATAATAGAAGGCGTTGTGCGATCGCCCTCGGCATTCTCCAGCACTCGTGCCTGAGTTCCATCCATAATCGCTATACAAGAGTTGGTTGTACCCAGGTCGATACCAATAATTTTACCCATCTAAACGTCTCCACTAAAAATTCGATCATCATGTGGTTGTGAGTCTGTAATAGGGGCGAAACGTGCGGTTTCAACCATCCTGAATCGTTTTTTTTCAGACCCACTCACTGCGGTTGTCTACAAGATGGGGACAATAGCCACATCATCAAGGGCAGAAGAAAAAAATTTTTATCGTCGCAATCCTGCAAACGACCGACGGCTGTGATGACCATCACAGAAGCAATTGCTGTTTCCCGGCGCGGATCGCTGGACAGCCTACCCGCCCCTGATTATTATGCCGCGCCCGATTTCGGGAATATGACTTCACTCTTTAACCTATGATGATTCTGAGGATCTATGGGCAACACTAAATTAGCGAATCCGGCACCGCTGGGCCTGATGGGCTTCGGCATGACCACCGTTCTGCTTAACCTGCACAACGCAGGTTTTTTCGCCCTGGACGGCATTATTCTGGCGATGGGCATTTTCTACGGCGGCATCGCGCAGATTCTCGCCGGCCTGCTGGAGTATAAAAAAGGCAACACCTTCGGCTTAACCGCGTTTATCTCATACGGCTCCTTCTGGCTGACGCTGGTCGCGATTCTGCTGATGCCAAAAATGGGGCTGACCGACGCGCCGGACGCGCAGTTCCTGGGGGCCTATCTTGGACTGTGGGGCGTATTTACCCTGTTTATGTTCTTCGGCTCCCTGAAAGGCGCACGCGCGCTGCAGTTTGTCTTTTTAAGCCTGACGGTGCTGTTCGCGCTGCTGGCCGTTGGCAACATCGGCGGTAGCGAAGCGACGATCCACGCTGCGGGCTGGGTCGGTCTGGTGTGCGGTGCCAGCGCCATCTATCTGGCGATGGGCGAGCTGCTGAACGAGCAGTTTGGTCGCACCATCCTGCCCATCGGCGAAGCGCACTAACCGACGGGATTCCCCCCGGTGGGGGGATCCCCTCTACAGGCGCTGTAATTCAGCCGACGGGCCACCGTCGCGGCAAGCGATATCCTGCCGCAGCCAGACGCCAAGCCCCAGCCCAAGCAGCGACAGCGCCAGCACGTACCACGCCGGGGCCATTGGCGATACGCCCATCAGCATCGTAACGGCAACCGGCGTCAGCCCGCCAAAAATGGCGTAGGCCACGTTGTAAGAGAAAGAGATACCGGTAAAACGCACCTCCGCCGGAAAGGCGCGAACCATCACCCAGGGCACCGCCCCGACGACGCCGACGCAAAGCCCTACCGTCCCGTACAGTAAAAACAGTCGCTCAGGCTGCGCGCCTGCCAGATGGTAAAAAGCCCAGCTGGACCCCGCCAGCAGAAGGCTGCCGACGATAAACGTTTTGCTGGCCCCCACCCGATCGACGGCCAGGCCCGCCAGCAGGCAGCCCAGGCACAGCATCACGGTCGCAACGCTGTTGGCCTGCAGCGTCAGGGCGGGAGCAAAGCCATACTGTTTCTGCAGCCAGACCGGCGACATCAGAATCACTACCACGATGCCGGCCGAAAGCAGCCAGGTCAGCAGCATTGAAATGACCGTCGCCTTCCGGTAGCGAAGCACCACCGTTTTTACCGGCATCTCCCTTGCCAGCGCTTTGCGCTGCTGCATTTCGAGGAAGATGGGCGTCTCCTGCAGCCAGCGGCGCAGATACATCGCCACCAGCCCGAAGACGCCGCCGAGAAGAAAGGGAATGCGCCAGCCATAGTCATGAACCGCCTGCGGACTCAGGCCGGTATTCACCAGCGTGGCGACCACCGAACCCAGCAGAATCCCTACCGTCAGCCCGGCGGTCAGCGTGCCGCAGGCGATGCCTGTCCGCCGTTCGGGAACGTGCTCGGCAACAAACACCCACGCACCCGGCACCTCGCCGCCGATGGCCGCGCCCTGCAAAATGCGCATCAACAGCAGCAGCAGCGGTGCCGCAATTCCCATCGTGGTATAGGTAGGCAGCAGGCCGATGGCCAGCGTCGGCAGGGCCATTAATAAGATACTGAGGGTGAACATTTTTTTACGCCCGACCAGATCGCCGAAATGGGCAAGGATAATGCCGCCCAGCGGGCGAGCCAGATAGCCTGCGGCAAAAATACCAAAGGTCTGAACCTGGCGAAGCCATTCAGGGATATCGGCAGGAAAGAATAATTCGCCGACGACGGCGGCGAAAAAGACGAAGATGATGAAATCATAAAACTCAAGCGCGCCGCCGAGAGCGGCCAGCGCCAGCGTTTTATAATCCTGGCGATTCAGAGGTCGGGTGTAATGTGGCATAGCAAACCATGAGTCAGTAACGTGATTGATAGCGTTTAGCGATATATACCCGTCATACTTCAAGCTGCATGTGCGTTGGCTTTCCTCGTTCACCCCGGTCACTTACTCCAGTAAGCTCCCGGGGATTCTCTGCGTTGCCGCCTTCATGCAACTCGAATTATTTAGGGTGTATGTAAAACAAAAATTACTATACCGTAAACCATTCAATACGCCATCAGAATCACAGCTTATGCTTACAAACGACTAATTTCAGAAATTTATTTCGCGAATCGCGCTTTTAGGGCGAAAAGATGCTACCACCTGCGGGGCGGTTTCAATGTAAGGCCCGTCGAGCAACTGTATACAATACGGTACACTGGCAAAAATTCCGTGCACCACCACATTCCCCTCGGCATCTTTCACCCCTTCCAGCGTCTCTTTAATCGACTTCGGCTGACCGGGAAGGTTAAGTATCAGCGCCTGCTTACGAATAACCCCCGTCTGCCGCGAGAGGATCGCCGTCGGTACAAAGTGCAGGCTAATTTGCCGCATCTGCTCACCAAAGCCGGGCATCTGCCGATCGGCAACGGCCAGGGTTGCATCCGGCGTCACGTCGCGGCGGGCGGGTCCGGTTCCGCCGGTCGTCAGCACCAGATGACAGCTCATCTCATCCACCAGCTCGCAGAGCGTTTGTTCAATAATCTCCTGTTCGTCGGGGATTAAACGCGTCTGCACTTCAAAGGGAGTGATCAGCGCCGAAGCCAGCCAGGCCTCCAGCGCCGGAATGCCTTTATCCTGGTATACGCCGCTGGAGGCGCGATCAGAAACAGAAACTAAGCCGATGCGTAAGGTATTCATAATGATTCCGTATAAACAATCTCGTTGGGCGGAATGATACACTGCGGAAGAGCTGGCAAACAGGCTTCAGAAGGGGTAACGCACAAAAGCGTGACCGGAGGCCCGGCCACGCGAGGAGAGGATTACAGCAGGTCGCCGATCATCTTCTCCAGTTTCTCCTGATCGATGGCAAACTTGCGAATGCCCTCGGCCAGTTTATCCACCGCCATCGGGTCCTGGTTGTGCTGCCAGAGGAACTCAGATTCGGTGATGCGCTGCGGACGCGCTTTTACTTCGCCGGTAAAGGAAAGCTTGCGCTCGATAGCGCCTTCGCTCTCCGACAGCTCTTTCAGCAGCGCCGGAGCGATAGTCAGACGATCGCAGCCCGCCAGCTCCAGAATTTCGCCCACGTTGCGGAAGCTCGCGCCCATGACCACGGTTTCATAGCCGTGCTGCTTGTAGTACTGATAAATCTCCGTGACGGAAACCACGCCCGGATCTTCGGCACCGACGTACTCTTTCTTATCCGTATTGGCTTTATACCAGTCGAGGATACGGCCCACGAACGGTGAAATCAGGTAGACGCCCGCTTCAGCACAGGCGCGCGCCTGGGCGAAGGAGAACAGCAGGGTCAGGTTACAGTTGATGCCTTCTTTTTCCAGCTGCTCGGCGGCGCGGATGCCCTGCCAGGTCGACGCCAGCTTGATCAGAATGCGATCGTTGCTGATGCCCGCATCGTTGTAGAGCCTGATGATGCGTTTTGCTTTAGCGACGGACGCTTCAGTGTCGTAAGACAGACGCGCATCCACTTCGGTAGAAATGCGGCCCGGCACCAGCTTCAGGATCTCCAGACCGATATTCACCGCCAGCTTATCGGCGGCGTCGGCGATCTGCTGTGCGCGATCGCTGCTCTGCTGCTTCGCCCAGGCCACGGCCTCGTCGATCAGCCTGCGGTATTCCGGGATCTGCGCTGCGTTAAGGATCAGGGAAGGGTTAGTCGTGGCATCCTGCGGCTGGTACAGCTTCATCGCCGCGATGTCTCCGGTGTCGGCCACCACGGTGGTGAACTGACGAAGGGAGGTCAATTTGTCCGTCATGATAGTGTTTCTCTTTAAACAGCTTATTAGGGGGATGTAACCGGTCGAGCCTGATAATAGCACGACCCAAAGGTCGCGCAATCGCCAGGAGTGCGGTCGGTCCAGCACTTTTCCTTGCTAAATTCCCCCTCTCTTGACGCCGCGCGTCGTTCCCCGACGCTGAGTAGGTTATAATCGCCCAAATTAACAATATATTTACATAACAGGCTAATTACTATTGGTCACGCTTCGTTATTCTTTCAGCGTACCGGCGCAACAAAAGGAGTGTTAATGCCTGATTTTTTCTCCTTCATCAACGACATACTTTGGGGTTCCGTACTCATCTACCTGCTTCTCGGCGCGGGCTGCTGGTTCACCTGGCGGACGGGCTACGCGCAGCTGCGCTATATCCGCCATTTCGGTAAAAGCCTGAAAAACAGCCTTAGCGCCCAGCCGGGAGGCCTGTCTCCGTTTCAGGCGCTGTGCACCGGCCTTGCCGCACGCATCGGCGGCGGGAATCTCGCCGGGGTCGCGCTAGCCATTACGACGGGCGGCCCTGGAGCCGTGTTCTGGATGTGGTTTGCCGCACTGATTGGCATGGCCATCTCCTTCGCCGAGTGCGCGCTGGCGCAGCTCTATAAAGAGCGCGATCGCAACGGCCAGTTCCGCGGGGGTCCGGCCTGGTATATGTCCCGGGGCCTGGGTATGCGCTGGATGGGCGTGCTGTTCGCTATCTTTTTACTTATCGCCTACGGTTTTATTTTTAACAGCGTTCAGGCCAGCACCGTCTCCAGAGCGCTGAACTTCGCCTGGGGCTATCCTCCACTGATTTCCGGTATCGTCATGGCGCTGGTGGTGCTACCGATCGTGACTCATGGCATCAGCGGCGTCGCCCGCCTGATGCAGTGGTTTATCCCTATTACGGCGCTGCTGTGGGTTATCACCAGCCTCTCTATCTGCGCTATGCACATTGAAAAACTGCCGACTATTTTCTCTTTGATTATAAAAGGGGCCTTCGGCTGGCAGGAAGCCGCCGGCGGGGTCGCCGGATACACCCTCAGCCAGGCAATAACCAGCGGCTTTCAGCGCAGCATGTTTTCCAACGAGGCGGGAATGGGATCGACGCCAAACGCGGCGGCGGCGGCGGCCTCCTGGCCGCCTCATCCGGTCGCGCAGGGCATCGTGCAAATGTTCGGCATTTTTATCGACACGCTGGTGGTCTGCAGCGCCAGCGCCATGTTAATCCTGCTGGCGGGCAACGGCACACCCAACGCGCCAATAGAAGGCATACAGCTGGTGCAAAAGGCGATACTCACCCTCGCAGGCGGCGGCGCAGAGTTTGTGGCGATTATGACGGCCTTACTTGCCTTAGGCTCTATCGTCGCTAACTATATCTATGCGGAAAATAACCTGTTTTTCCTTGGACTGGATAACCGACGAACCATCTGGCTGCTGCGCATCGCGACCTGTATCACGATAGTCGCCGGCACGCTGATGAGCTTTCCTCTGCTTTGGCAGCTGGCCGATATTATTATGGCCTGTATGGCGATAACCAATCTGACGGCGATTCTGCTGCTTTCTCCGGTGGTGCACACGCTGGCCTCCGACTACCTGCGGCAGCTTAAGATGGGAGTGCAGCCAACCTTTAACCCCGGACGATACCCGGATCTCGCCCCGCAGCTGGCGCAGGATACCTGGGATAAAGCGCCGCGCAGTTAACGGCAATCGCAATCATCGCTCAACGCCGACCAATTTTTTGTTAAAGTCGGCGTAAATTTCCTGCAAGGACTGGATGATATGTTGATTCTGCTTTCACCGGCAAAAACGCTCGACTACCAAAGCCCGCTGGCGACCACCACCTACACCCTGCCGGCGCTGTTGGATCATTCTCAGCAGCTTATCCATACGGCACGCGAACTTTCTGCTCCACGGCTGGGCAGGCTGATGGGCATCAGCGACAGGCTGGCGGACCTCAACGCCACCCGCTTTCACGACTGGCAGCCCGGCTTTACGCCGGAAAACGCGCGCCAGGCTATTCTGGCGTTCAAAGGCGATGTCTACACCGGCCTGCAGGCCGAAACCTTCGACGAAGCGGATTTCGCCTTCGCCCAGCGGCACCTGCGCATACTTTCCGGGCTGTACGGCGTTCTGCGCCCGCTGGATCTGATGCAGCCCTATCGCCTGGAAATGGGCGTACGCCTGGAGAACCCCAGAGGAAAAGACCTCTACCACTTCTGGGGCGATATCATTACGGAGCAGCTTAACGAGGCGCTGGCAGCGCAGGGTGACCGGGTGGTCGTGAATCTGGCGTCGGATGAATATTTCAAATCAGTGAAGCCAAAGAGGCTCAGCGCAGAGCTCATCAAACCGGTCTTCCTCGACGAGAAGAACGGCAAATTTAAGGTTATCAGCTTCTACGCGAAGAAAGCGCGCGGCCTGATGAGCCGCTACATTATTGAAAATCGTCTGACGAAACCGGAACAGCTCACCGGCTTTGACCGGGAAGGCTATTTCTTTGACGCCGCCGCCTCCGTCAATGGCGAGCTGGTGTTTAAACGGTACGAACACCAGACGTCCACCGACAGCCAGTAGGCTGCTTTAATGAGGCAGATATGGTAACCGACGAGGCCGCCGTCATCCCTCGCGCCGGGGCGATTCGCCCCACTTTGCATAAAAAAACCGGTAGCGCTTATGCTACCGGTTCTGCGGCTATCAGCGCGACATCAAAAGATTACGCAGCGCGGCAAAGTCGGCGGGTAGAGAGTGGGAAAGCAGCGGCAGATCGGCCCGTTTCGCCAGCGCTTCCGGCAGTTCCAGCGTCTCGCCGAGTATGGCCTCGACGCTCTCTTTAAACTTCGCCGGGTGCGCGGTGCCGAGGAACAGGCCATACTCGCCAGGGTTGAGTCGATCGCACAGCGCGCGCCAGGCCACCGCCGCATGCGGCTCGGAGAGATAGCCCAGCGCCTTCAGCTCGCGCATGGATTCCCGGGTAATGGCATCGTCCACCGCCGCAGAGTCCAGCTCGTCCAGACGCCAGATTTTACGCCGGAACAGCTCCTCGACGCGCGGCCAGTTATTCGGCTGGCTGACGTCCATGGCGTTAGACAGGGTGGCCTGCGTCGCCTTTGGTGCCCACTGGCCGTCCCGCAGATAGCGCGGCACCGTATCATTGACATTAGTGGCAGCAATAAAGCGCTTCACCGGTAAACCCAGCGATTTCGCCAGTAGCCCCGCCGTCAGATCGCCAAAGTTGCCGCTGGGCACCGAAATCACCAGTTGGTTACGCGCCTCCTGCGGCAGCTGCGCCACCGCCTCGAAATAGTAGCAAATCTGCGCCAGCAGGCGGCTGATGTTAATCGAGTTGGCCGAATTCAGCCCCAGCGCCGCCTTCAGCGCCTCGTCGTCAAAGGCCTGCTTGACCAGCGCCTGGCAGGCGTCAAAATCGCCGTCGATCGCCACGGTTTCAATATTGCCGCCCAGGGTACAGAACAGTTTCTCCTGCAACGGGCTGATTTTGCCGCGCGGATAGAGAATGACCACCCGCACATTCTTCAGGCCGTAAAAGGCATGGGCAACCGCAGCCCCGGTGTCGCCGGAGGTAGCCGTGAGGATCGTCACCGGCTTATCGCCGCTGATTTGCGCCAGCATCTGCGCCATAAAGCGGCCGCCGAAGTCCTTGAACGCCAGCGTCGGGCCGTGGAACAATTCCAGGCAGCCTACGTCGTCGGTAACCCTGGCGACGGGAGCCGGAAAAGCGAACGCCTGACGTACGCGCGCCTCCAGAACGTCCTGCGGGATCTCATCCCCGATGAACGCGGCGAGAATCTTTGCGCTGCGGCTGACGAAGTCCATCTTCAGCATCTCATCCACGTCCGTCAGGCTGAACTCCGGCAGCTCGTGCGGGAAGAACAGCCCCTGATTTTTGCCCAGCCCCTGCGTAACAGCCTGCGCAAAGCTGACCTGTTCGTTATGATCTTTAAGATTATAGAGTTTCATGAATTATCCCAGTACCCGTGCGCCCGCCGTGTCCAGCCGGCAAATATGAACAAAACCTTCCTGATTTTGCAGGTAGTGTTTACCCAGCCAGTCCGCGACGCGCCGCGCCGTGTCCGGCCTGTCGCAGAGCGCGAACAGCGTCGGCCCTGAGCCAGAGATCCCGCTGGCCAGCGCGCCAGCTTCCACCACCGCCTGCCGCGCCTGGCTAAAGCCCGGCAGCAGGCGCGCGCGGTACGGCTCAGCGATAACGTCCTTCATCAGCTTTGCCGCCAGCGCCGGCTGGCGGGAATAGCAGGCGTGAATAAAGCCGGCCAGATGTCGTCCATGGGCAATACACTCCTGCCGACGGTACTGGGCGGGCAGTATTGCCCGCGCTTCCGCCGTTGAAACCTTAATGCCGGGATAGGCCAGCACCCACAGCCACTCTTCAAACGCCGGAACCTGCTGACTAATAATGCCGTTTTCCTCAATCATCAGCTGCATGCCGCCGAGGAAGCACGGCGCGACGTTATCATAATGAACGCTGCCGGAAATACGCCCCTCCAGCTCGCCCATCATGGCCAGCAGGCGCGCGTCGCTGAGCGGCTTACCGCAGTGCTCGTTCAACGCCACCAGCGCGGCGACGACCGAACAGGCGCTGGAGCCAAGCCCGGAGCCAATCGGCATATTTTTTTCCAGTGTCATTGCCACCGGAACCGGCTTCCCCAGCTCCTGGCAAAAACGCTCCCAGCATTGATAAACGATATTCTTACGCGGCTCCGGGGGTAGCTTATCGGCAAAACGCCCCAGGTTGCGCAGGCTGAAATCCTCCGCCGCCTCAACCGCCACCACGTCACCCAACGGCGAGCCGTCCACTGGCGTCACCGCCGCCCCCAGCACGTCGAAACCGACGCTCATATTGGCACTGGAGGCCGGAGCATAAACTTTAACCATATCAAACTCCTGAGTTCCATGAGAGGGTGCGCAGCAGGTCGGCAAAAACGCCCGCTGCGGTTACCTCATTTCCGGCACCGTAACCGCGCAGCACCAGCGGCAGCGGCTGATAATAGTGGCTATAGAAGGCCAGCGCATTTTCACCATTTTTCACTTTATACAGCGGATCGTCGCCGTTAACTTCGGCGATTTTTACCCGGCAGACGCCATCTTCCTCAATATTGCCAACATAGCGCAATACGCTGCCCGCATCACGGGCTTTTGCCACCCGGGCAGCAAAGGCATCGTCCAGCTGCGGCAGCCTGGCCATAAACGTCGCCAGGTCGCCGGAATCGTCAAACCCCTCCGGCAGCACCGGTTCGATAACAATGTCGGACAGTTCAAGATCGCGTCCGGTTTCCCTGGCGAGGATCAGCAGCTTGCGCGCCACGTCCATACCGGAGAGATCGTCGCGCGGGTCTGGCTCGGTGTAGCCCATTTCACGCGCCAGGCCGGTGGCCTGAGAAAAGCTCATTCCCTCATCCAGCTTGCCGAAAATAAAAGAGAGCGATCCGGAAAGTATCCCCGAGAAACGCAGCAGTTCATCCCCCGCATTAAGCAGATTTTGCAGGTTTTCGATTACCGGCAGACCCGCGCCGACGTTGGTATCGTAGAGAAATTTACGTCGGGACTTCGCCGCCGCATAGCGTAGCTGGTGGTAGTAATCCATTGATGAAGTATTAGCCTTTTTATTCGGCGTCACCACGTGGAACCCTTCGCGCAGGAAGTCGGCGTACTGGTCCGCCACCGCCTGGCTGGAGGTGCAGTCGACTATCACCGGATTCAGCAGATGGTACTCTTTCACCAGCCGAATTAACCGCTGCAGATTGAACGGCTCTTTCGCTTCCGCCAGCGCCGACTGCCAGTTTTCCAGATTCAGGCCATGTACGCTGGTCAGCAGCGCCTGCGAGTTGGCCACGCCGCAAACGCGCAGGTCGATATGTTTATCCTTCAGCCAGGCCTGCTGGCGTTTTAGCTGCTCCATCAGCGCGCCGCCGACGCCGCCGACGCCGATAACGAATACCTCGATCACCTGATCGGTATTGAACAGCATCTGATGGGCGACGCGCACGCCGGTAATGGCATCGTCGTTATTCACCACCACGGAAATGGAGCGCTCGGAAGAGCCCTGGGCAATAGCCACGATATTGATATTGGCGCGGGCCAGCGCGCCAAAGAACTTCGCCGAAATACCGCGCAGAGTGCGCATACCGTCGCCAACTACCGAGAGGATCGCCAGCCGCTCGGTAACCGCCAGCGGCTCCAGCACCCCCTCTTTCAGCTCCAGGTAAAACTCCTCCTGCATCGCGCGCTGGGCGCGCTGGCGGTCGCTCTGGGGCACGCAGAAGCTGATGCTGTATTCAGAGGAGGACTGGGTAATCAGCACCACCGAGATCCCCGCGCGGGACATGGCGGCGAAAACACGGGCCGCCATGCCGATCATTCCCTTCATGCCCGGCCCGGAGACGCTGAACATCACCATATTATTCAGATTGGTGATGCCTTTTACCGGCAGCTCATCTTCATCACGGCTGGCACCGATCAGCGTACCGGGAGCCTGCGGATTGCCGGTATTTTTTATCAGGCAGGGGATCTGGAACTGGGCGATAGGGGTAATGGTACGGGGATGGAGAACTTTGGCCCCGAAGTAGGAAAGCTCCATCGCCTCCTGGTAGGACATCGTCCTGAGCAGCCTGGCGTCCGGCACCTGGCGCGGGTCGCAGGTATAGACGCCGTCGACGTCGGTCCAGATTTCGCAGCAGTCGGCGCGCAAACAGGCGGCCAGCACGGCGGCGGAATAGTCAGAGCCATTACGGCCCAGCACGACCAGTTCGCCTTTTTCGTTTCCGGCGGTGAAGCCCGCCATCAGCACCATATGGTCGGCAGGAATGCGTCCTGCGGCAATACGACGGGTGGATTCAGCGATATCAACGGTCGATTCGAGGTAATGTCCGACGGCTAACAGCTTTTCAACCGGATCGATAACCGTCACCTTATGGTCACGCGCCTCCAGCAGCCCGGCCATAATGGCGATAGAGAGTTTTTCACCGCGACAAATCAGCGCCGCGTTGACGCTGTCCGGACACTGCCCCAGCAGGCCGATACCGTGTAAAACGTGCCTAATCCGGGCAAACTCTTCCGCCACCAGGGTCTCCAGCCGCGCCAGCGGAAAGCCGGGCTGCGCGTCGGCAAGGCCGTTCAGCAGTCCGGTAAAGATGCCCTCAGCTTCGCCGATATTGGGCGATGCGTCCTGGCCGCCGATGGTTTTCTCAATCATCGCGACCAGGTGGTTGGTAATTTTTGCGGGAGCAGAGAGAACGGTCGCTACTTGCCCCTGCCTGGCATTGCTCTCCAGAATATCGGCAACCCGCAGAAAACGCTCTGCATTCGCCACTGATGTACCGCCGAACTTCAACACTCGCATGAATTTTACCTCGTGATCTCTGGTCGAAAAAAAAAGCCCGCACTGTTGAGGTGCGGGCTTTTTTCTGTGTTTCCTGTATGCGTCAGCCCGCACCGTTACCTGTGGTAATGGTGATGGTGGTGGTGGTGGTAATGGTGGTGCCGATGCATTTCATGGACTGTACTCTGTCATTACTCCCCTGACCGTTCTCACGCTGCAGTAAAACAGGCCGTTTATGCTCCTCAACCGCACGAAAAATAGCGTGCTGGAGGAAAACAAAACAGCCTGCGCAAAAGCAACCCACAGTCAGGGAGGGATTTTGTCTATGCCGTATAGCTATACTGGTTAAAGTATCCGCCGACCTAAGTCAATAAATTTTTACCTGCCGCGCGCAACAAACCCTTTGTATAAGCTGCTGTTTCCACGCTGACTATCAACCCGCATCACGAAAAAAGCGCTCACTAAAGAGCGTTAAAATCCAGTTCTACGCATGAAAGCGAGGTTTTATTTGGCGATAAATTTCTCGACATCGTGAACCAGACGATGAAGCATTGCCGTATCCCGCTGCTGTAAAAGTCCCAGCCGCTGCTGCAGCCAGTCCACCAGTTTGGCATCATCAGCAACGCCAAGGGTCGACAGCAGCGCCATCAGCCGCAGACGTAAAGCCTGCAGTTGAGCATCGTCAGAGACGACAATTTTTTTAACAGGCTGTTGCATTAAAGCCGCTAATTGATAGCAATACACCATCACCGCCTGCCCGAGATTAAGCGAAGGATAATCCGCCACCATCGGTACGCCGGTCAGGATGTCCGCCAGCGCCAGTTCATCATTCGTTAATCCGCAATCTTCCCGACCAAAAACCAGCGCGGCCCGGGGCATCCATACCGATTTTTCCCGCAAAATCGGCAGAAGCTCTTCAGGGGTGGCATAGTAGTGAAACTTCGCCCGACTGCGCGCCGTCGTGGCGACGGTAAAATTAATATCGTGCAGGGCGTCGGCCAGTTTGTGATAAAGCGTTGCATTATCAAGTATCTCGCCGGAACCATGCGCCACCCGGCGCGCGGCTGGCTCCAGATGGGCGGTACTGTCGACAATGCGCAGCTCCGTAAACCCCATGGTTTTCATGGCCCTGGCCGCGGCACCAACGTTCTCCGCTCTGGCCGGAGCAACCAGAATAATTGTTAAATGCATTTTGTCACTCTTATAAGCCGATTCTCAAGGCGTGGCGCGCATTCACTCAACATAATACGCGCCATAAATTTACATTTTCTTAACCAAAAAATTGAAAAATCCCTTCATTTAATGTAAATAATACTAAACTATTTCACAGGTTTACTATTCGTGATTTTGTTAACAGAGTATACATATCTTTCTGTTTATTCATGATAATTTCATTTAGAATGAACCGCATACATTGAATTGATTATGTTTATGAGTTGGCACAAGCAATCAGTCCGAATATTGCATTTTCGTGATGAACGCTAGCATTTCGATACGCTGATTTCATCGAACTGTTAACGTGCTACAATTGAACTTGATATATGTCAACGAAGCGTAGTTTTATTGGGTGTCCGGCGCGTCTTAACCTGTTATGTTGCTGTTAAAATGGTTAGGATGACAGCCGTTTTTGACACTGTCGGGTCCAGAGGGAAAGTACCCACGACCAAGCTCAAGCTAATGATGTTGTTGACGTTGATGGAAAGTGCATCAAGAACGCAATTACGTACTTTAGTCATGTTACGCCGATCGTGTTAATTTGCGACATGCATCAGGCAGGTCAGGGACTTTTGTACTTCCTGTTTCGATTTAGTTGGCAATTTAGGTAGCAAGCATGCAGACCCCGCACATTCTTATCGTTGAAGACGAGTTGGTAACACGCAACACGTTAAAAAGTATTTTCGAAGCGGAAGGCTATGATGTATTCGAAGCGACAGATGGCGCGGAAATGCATCAAATCCTCTCTGAGTATGACATTAACCTGGTGATTATGGATATCAACCTGCCAGGGAAAAACGGCCTTCTGTTAGCTCGCGAACTGCGTGAACAGGCTAACGTTGCGCTGATGTTCCTGACGGGGCGTGATAACGAAGTCGATAAAATTCTCGGCCTCGAAATCGGTGCAGACGACTACATCACCAAGCCGTTCAACCCGCGTGAGCTGACGATCCGCGCACGCAATCTGCTGTCCCGTACCATGAACCTGGGTACCGTCAGCGATGAACGCCGCAGCGTTGAAAGCTACAAGTTCAACGGCTGGGAGCTTGATATCAACAGCCGCTCCCTGATCGGACCGGACGGCGAGCAGTATAAGCTGCCGCGCAGCGAGTTTCGCGCGATGCTTCACTTCTGTGAAAACCCGGGCAAGATCCAGTCCCGCGCGGAGCTGCTGAAGAAAATGACCGGTCGCGAGCTGAAGCCGCATGACCGCACCGTTGACGTTACCATCCGCCGTATTCGTAAGCACTTCGAATCCACGCCGGATACCCCGGAAATTATCGCCACTATTCACGGTGAAGGCTACCGTTTCTGCGGCGATCTCCAGGACTAACCGGACGCTCTTTGGTACTCAAAACGGCGCTCATTGCGCCGTTTTTTTATGCTTTTTCTGCGCGCTACTTCCACAGCCGCAGCGCTTCCTCCTGGTTCCGCTGCGACGCGGCGGGCTTCGTCCGGGGACGGGAAAGCGAATACCAGTCCAGATGTCGGGTCAGGTACATTACGCCGCCGAGAGACAGGAGTAAAACCCCGGTTCCCGGCAGCAGCGAACTCTCTTCCGAACGCAGCAGGCACCACATTACGCCGTCAAGCGCCAACAGGGCTAAGGTAAAGAGGATGCTGTTGCGCCACCCTTTCAGCACCGCCTGCAGATAAACGCCGTTCAGCAGCGCGCCGACCAGGCTTGCGGCAATCCAGGCCTTTGTGAAGCCGATATACTCCGAGAGCGCCAACAGCAGAAGATAAAACATCACCAGCGACAGCCCAATCAGCAGATACTGCACCGGGTGCAGCTGTCGCTGCGCCCGGATTTCAAAGACAAATAGCGACACAAAAGACAGGGCGATAAGCAGAACGGCATACTTAATCGCCCGGTCGGTCAGCTGATAGCTGTCGGCCGGCGTTACCACCGCAGCGCTGAACGCAGGCAGAGTCCGCCAGTTTACTTTTCGCGCGTCGGCGAACCGGGAGCCAAGGTTGTTAGCAAACCAGTTGCTGCGCCAGCGGGCCTGAAAACCCGACTCGCTCACCTCCCGATGAACAGGAAGAACATCGCCCAGAAAGCCGGGGTGCGGCCAGTTGCTGAAAAGAAACAGCTCGCTGCTGCGCCCAACGGGCACCACGGAAAAACTGCCGGTGCCGTTCAGATCCAGGGACATGGCCAGGTCGAGGCTGCGCGTTGCCCACCCGCTGTCCGGCAGCGGAAAATGGATCCCCTCCTCCCCGTCGGCAAGCCCGCTCCCCGGCTCGGCGGCCAGCGTTATGCCGTTCACCTTCAGCACGTTTACCGCGCCGATCCCGCGGGCGTCGCCCACGGCAACAACGATAAACGGTTTACCCAGGCTTACGTTGGGTTTATCCAGCAGGTTCAGGCGGGCGGCATCAAAAGTGGCCTTAATCGCCACCCCCGTATTCCAGACCTGTCCTGTATAAACACCGATATTTCGCTCCTCGACCTGCTGGTTTCCCTCCACCAGCAGCGTCTCGGGCAGCCAGAAATGGATAAAACTGCGCTTACGCTGGATCTCTTTATCATTCTCCAGCACGGTATAGCGCTCCGTAACGGGAATGGCCACCAGCGGCCCGACTATTTTCTGCGGGCCGCTGGTGCTTTGGCGGATCGCATTTTCCACTTCGCTGCGGTAATCCGCGCGTTCATTAATCATCGCCCGCACCATCATTAACGGGATCAGTAACAGTAACATTACGCCGACAGGGGTGACGCTTTTCCAGAACAGGGGGGATTTCAACATAGCCTTCTCCTTTGCATGGGCTGCAGAATAAGCGGGCTATGTGGGAAAATTTTGAAGCTATGTGAAGTAACGGTGAAGCAGCAGCGTCGCCTGCACCCCGCCTTCAGGGCGGTTGCTTAACGCCACGTCGCCCTTAAGCAGGCGCGCCGCCTCACGAACGAACGCCAGCCCCAGGCCGCTGCTTTTATTACCGTTTTCACGCGGCAGCGAATAAAAGCGCTCAAAGATCCGCGGCAGGGCAAAGTCAGGAATTCCGCTGCCGGTATCGATAACCTGCAGCGCCACCCGTTCCTCCTGCGGCAGGGCGCTAAGTTCGATTGCGCCCCCTGGTGGCGTAAAGTCGAGGGCATTGTCCAGCAGATTTCCCAACGCCTGCTCCAGCAGCGCGGGCTCGGCCAGAACGACAAGCGACGAAGCGTGAAGCGTCAGGGTAATATTTTTTTCCGCCAGCAGGACACCGCGCGCTTCGCCAAGCCGGGTGAACAGCGCGTCCACCGCCACCGGCGAAAGTGAAAGCGCCTGACGATTCTCCAGCCGCGCCTGGCGCAGCAGCGTTTCGACCAGCGCCTGCATTCGCGCATTTTGCGTCAAAATCGTGCTGGTAAAGCGGACAACTACCTCCGCTGGCGGCCCTTCGCGCAGAATTTCCGCCGCGCCGCGAATCGCCGCCATCGGGCTTTTCAGCTCATGGGTCAGGGCATAGACGTACTGCTCAATCTCGTTCTTACCCTCCAGCTTCTGACGCATACTTTCCAGCGCCTGCGCCAGCTTGCGAAGCTCGCTGCTGCCCAGCTCGGGCAGCGGAACGGGCCGATCGCCGGTAACCGAATCCGCATAGCGCGCCAGGCGGGCGATCGAGCGGTTTATCCACCAGACCATCCCGCTGCCAATGGCGAGCGCAATGCCCAGCAGCACTGCGCTCGCCCAGAGGATCCGCCGCTCGCTGCGCCTGATGACCGGTGCCAGCGCCGCATTGGCTTTGCCAACGCTCAGCACGCCGATTATCCTGCCGCCGTCGACAACCGGTGCCGCCACGTACATCACCGAACTTTCCGGATCGTCCGGATTCTGCGGCGTACTGCGCGCCCCGTACCTGCCGCGCAGGGTCAGCCAGACATCGTTCCAGCGGGAGTAATCCTCTCCGACGGCCCGGTTTGCCGAATCAAACACTACCCGCCCCTGGGCATCCGTCATGTAGACATGATATTCATTGCGCACCTTATTGATGCCGCCGATGTTGGCGTGAAACGGAAGGCCCTGCAGCCGGGCAAAGGCCTGCGACAGCCGGCCATGCGCCGGATCGCCGGAGAGCATATCGTCCCGCGCCAGCGCCGCCAGCAGCGTGGCGGTATCAATTAAGGTGCCCTCGGTGGCGCGGCGCACGCCCGGCTTCACCTCCTGGACGAAAATAGAGAGCACGAACCAGGCGGCGACGGCCACAATTAAAAAATAGCCAAGCAGCAGCCGCATACCGATGCGCATCAGTCGCTCCTCAGGCTATAGCCCATGCCGCGGTGAGTGTTGATGGGCGAAAGCGCTGAATTGACGGCCCGCAGCTTGGCGCGCAGTGTTTTGATATGGGTATCCACCGTCCGATCAAAGGTGTCCGGAGCATCGGCCC
Organism: Intestinirhabdus alba; assembly: GCF_009711095.1. Classification (GTDB taxonomy): domain Bacteria; phylum Pseudomonadota; class Gammaproteobacteria; order Enterobacterales; family Enterobacteriaceae; genus Intestinirhabdus; species Intestinirhabdus alba. The sequence goes on along the minus strand of NZ_WMJZ01000002.1, from coordinate 50,668 downwards.
AGACGATGTCCATCAGCTGCTGGCGGGAGTAGACGCGCCCCGGTGACATCAGCAGAGTCTTCAGCAGCAGAAACTCATAGCGCGTCAGCGGCAGCGGGGTATCGAACCACGCGATCCGCGCGGCCGGTTCATTAAGCTCAAAATGGCCGGTGCGTATAACCGGCGAAGGCGCGGCAAATTTCTTCACCCGCCGCAGCAGAGTGCGCACCCTGGCACAAACTTCCCGCGGCGAAAAAGGCTTCGCCACATAGTCATCGGCCCCAATTTCCAGACCGAGCAGGCGATCTACCTCCTCGCTGCGGGCGGAGAGAAAGAGAATCGGCAGCGCCGGATGGCGCTCCAGCAGCTTTCGGCACAGCTCGAAGCCGCTGATATCCGGTAAGCCGACGTCGAGAATCGCCACGTCCGGCTGGCGGTGGCGCGCCTGCTCCAGCACGGGCAGCCCGCGCTCAAATGCCTCAACGCAGAAGCCCTCCTGCTGGAGCATATAAATCAGCGTGTCGGCAATACCTTGCTCATCCTCGACCAGCCAGACCACAGTCTGTTGCATAGTGCTTCCCTGCAGGAATAGTTATTGTCGCCAGGGCATGACCGGCACCGCGCTGATGGCATTTTTCGGCGATCCGTCGACAACTTTATCGGAGTAGGCCAGATAGGCCAGCGTATTGCGTTTTTCATCATAAAAACGGACCACCTGGAGAGACTTAAACACCAGCGAGGTGCGCTTTTTAAAGACCACTTCCCCCTGTGCTTTGCCTTTCCTGATGCGTTCGCTAAGCGTAATCGGCCCGACCTGCTGGCAGGAGATGGCCGCGTCGGAGGTATCCTCCGCCAGCCCCAGCCCCCCCTTAATACCGCCGGTCTTTGCGCGGCTCACGTAGCAAGTCACGTTTTTTACGTCGGGATCGTCGAAGGCTTCCACCACGATTTTATGGTCCGGGCCAAACATTTTGAAAACGGTATCCACAGAGCCGATCTGTTCGGCGTGGGCCAGCGAACCCTGGGCAAGCAGCAGGAAAAACAGTGATAAAGTCTTGTATTTCATATTTTTACCATTATTAAAATGCTAAAGCGCGCAATTATTGGTCATTATAAAAGAAAGCGTTTACCGATCACAGGATTATAAGAAGCCTGTCGGCTTCAGGCTATAAAAAACATTTATACCCGTCATACTTCAGGCTGCATGTGCGTTGGCTTTATTCGGCCCGGGGGCCTCACCCCTTCGGGGCCAGCCCCGGGGCTGTTCAAAACGCGCTGCGTTTTGTCCTGCAACTCGAAGTATTTAGGGTATATACGCAAAAAAACACCGAATGCTAAAACAGCAAAAAATGCTATTATCCCCTTACCTGACGTCGGGTGCGGGTTGTTGGAAGGATGAGGATAATATATGGATCGGGCGAGCATTATTCGCGACCTCCTGGTCTGGCTGGAAAGCCACCTGGATCAGCCCCTGTCGCTGGACAACGTGGCGGCGAAGGCGGGCTATTCCAAATGGCATCTGCAGAGGATGTTTAAAGAGATCACCGGCGAGGCAATCGGTGCTTATATCCGCGCGCGCCGTCTGTCGAAATCTGCGGTAGCGCTTCGCCTGACGGCACGGCCTATTCTGGATATCGCTTTACAATACCGCTTCGACTCCCAGCAAACCTTTACCCGCGCCTTTAAAAAACAGTTTTCCCAGACGCCGGCCCACTACCGCCGCTCGCCGGAATGGAGCGCCTTCGGCCTTCGCCCCCCCCTGCGCCTTGGTGAATTTGTTATGCCGGAGCACCGCTTCGTTACCCTGCAGGATACGCGGCTGGTAGGCACCACCCAGAGCTATTTTTGCTCGCTGGAGCAAATCTCCGACTTCCGTCACGAAATGCGCGTCCAGTTCTGGCACGATTTTCTCGCCCACGCGCCCGCCATTCCGCCGGTACTGTACGGGCTGAACGAGACGCGGCCAAGCCTGGAGAGAGACGACGAGCAGGAAGTGTTCTATACGACCGCGCTGGCCGAGGAGCTGGCCAGCGACTACGTGCAGTCGGCGCAGCCGGTTCTGCTGCAGGGCGGAGAGTACATGATGTTCATTTACGACGGCCCGGGCAGCGGCGTGCAGGAGTTTATCCTGACGGTTTACGGTACCTGTATGCCAATGCTGAACCTGACGCGCCGCAGAGGGCAGGATATCGAACGCTACTACCCGGCAGAAAACGCCAGGGCAAGCGAGCGTCCGCTCAACCTGCGCTGCGAGTTCCTGATCCCGGTTCGGCGTTAGCGCTGCAGCTCGTCGAGCGCCGGAACGTCGAGGTGCGATACATCCCCTGCCGTTTCCACCACCCAGCCGGGTGCCAGCCACAGGCTCTCCTGGTAGTCTACCCGCGAGACAGAGCAGTTGCGCAGGCGCAGGCGGCGCTCCGCCCAGGCCGGAAGCCCGAGAATGGTGCTGACCAGACAGCCCAGCGCAATGCCGTGGCTGACCAGCAGCGGACGGCTGCCCGCTGGCAGCGCGAGGCATGACGCCAGGGCGGCATGAACGCGCTCGCCCAGCTCCCGCATAGATTCACCGCCCGGAATACGTCCGTCCGCCGTGCCGTCCACCAGCCGACGACGCCAGCCCTCCTCCTCCGGGGTGAGGGAATCAATATGCCGCTTCTCCAGCACGCCCATGTCCAGCTCGCGCAGGCGGGCGTCAAAGGTGATATCGCAGCCGCATGCGTCGGCGATAATTTCCGCCGTGCGCCGGGTGCGCCCCAGATCGCTGCTGATAACGTGGGTAATGCCCAGAGTTCTGACGCGCGCCCCCACCAGCATCGCCTGACGTTCGCCGGTGGCGGTCAGCGGGCTGTCGGATTGACCCTGAATGCGCCGCTCGGCGTTCCACTGCGTTTCACCGTGGCGAACAAGGTATACCTGTAACATGCTTTTATCCGTTCTGTACGTGTTATGTGCTGAACCACAGCGGCGTAAGCCCCTGCGGCTCCCGAAAGATGTTAAACCGCTTTAAGCCCCCCGGCGAAGGCCTCCTGCCGTGATATATCGGCTATCGGTCGGTGTCAGCGGCTATCTGAGACCCGGCGACGCCCCCTAAGGGGTCAGCCCGCGCCCGGACTGGCTGCGCCAACAAAATAGCGGGGTCAAATCCCGCCAGGCAAGCGCATTCCAGGGTGCCTGCGCCACAACCACGGGCAATATGACAGCGATAAAGCGTTTAGCGTACACTACAATGACGTTTTTTCCGGGCCATAAATTATGTACCACGTCATCGCAGCCACCGCTAACCCCACCAAAGTCCAGGCGATTCTGCTGGCATTCCGCGCTATTTTTGGGGAAGAATCCTGCCATATCGAGCCGGTCGCCGTCGAGAGCGGCGTGCCGGATCAGCCCATCGGCAGTAACGAAACGCGCACTGGCGCACGAAACCGGGTGGCAAACGCGCGCCGCCTGCGCCCGCAGGCCGACTTTTGGGTCGCCATTGAGGCAGGCATCGACGAAGACAGCACCTTCAGCTGGGTCACGATCGACGACGGCATCCGGCGTGGTGAAGCCCGCTCCGCCACGCTGCCGCTGCCGGCCGCCATTCTTGAGAAAGTGCGCCAGGGCGACGCCCTGGGCCAGGTAATGTCACAGTATACGGGAATTGACGAAATTGGCCGTAAAGAGGGAGCCATCGGCGTCTTTACCGCCGGCAGGTTGACCCGTGCCAGCGTTTACTATCAGGCGGTGATCCTGGCGCTCAGCCCGCTCCATAATGAGGCATACCGGTAGCCCCGCCTGGCGTCAGGCGTTTTTCAGCAGCACCGCATCCAGCCACTGCCGCAGCTCCACCGGCGCGGACTTCAGGCTGTTAGAACCGCGCGTAATGGTGGCGATCCCTGCTCCCAGCTCGTTTTTCAGCTCGCGCTGGCTCATCTCGCCGCGCAGCAGCTCTTCAATAATGCGCACGCGGGTGCCCAGCGCTTCCCGCTCGTCCGGCGTCATCATCAAATTGAGCAGCGGCAGGTGCAAATCGCGGGAGTAGGCCAGCCTGAGCAGCTCGACAAAACGTAACCACTCCTGGTGACGTTGTTCTGCCATCGCTGCCGAATAGGGTGATTGTTGAGTCATATCAGATCGCCATCAGTTAAGGGGGGAAGCGTTGCGCCTCCCCCTTTCGTACTCGTTAAAGAGTACAATAGCATAACATACTCGATCCGATCAGTAACGGCGCTGCCATTCTTCATCGCTCAGCAACGCCTCCTTTTGCCCCATAAAGTGGCGGTAGTAAGCGTCGTAAGCCAGCACGTTTTTCACATAGCCACGGGTTTCGCTGAAAGGGATGCTCTCAACGAAGGCGGCGGCATCAATGCGCCCGGCGCTGTTGCCAAGCCACGTGCGCACCCGCCCAGGTCCGGCGTTGTAGGCCGCTGAAGCGAGGATACGATTATTGTCAAACTGCTGGTAGACGAGCTGTAAGTAGCTGGTGCCGATATTGATATTCATCTCCGGGTCCAGCAGTTGCCCGGCCCCGCTGTAGCCCGGAATCGAGAACATTTTCACCGTCTGAGCGGCGGTGGCGGGCATCACCTGCATCAGGCCGCTGGCCCCCACCGGCGAGCGCACCTTCGGATTCCAGGCGCTCTCCTGACGCGAGATCGCCATCGCGTAGCTCTTGCGGATCGCTTTTCCGCTGGTGTAGCGGTCGAACAGCTCCTGGTAAGCCAGCGGGAAGCGCTCTTCCAGATGATCCCACAGCCTGCCGACGATGGTCGCCTGGACGCTCAAATCCCACCAGCGGTTATCAAAGGCATAGCGCGCCAGCTGCGCCTGTTCGGCCCGCGTGCGGCTGGATACCAGATTCGCCCACTCGCTGCGCGCGGTGTTATCCATATTCCAGTACATCAGCTCCCGGACCCGGGCCATTTCCGCCCCCTGAGTCAGCGCCGCGTCGACGCTGGCGGGTGCCCTGTCGATTTTCAGTACATACTCTTCGCCCAGCCGCTGGGCGGCGATCATCGGATAGAAGCCGCGCTCCTGCATCAGCGCATGGAGAATCTCTTTCGCCTCGGCTTCGCGCCCGCGCTCCAGCAGCAGATCCGCCTGCCAGTAGCGCCATTCGTCTTTTTCCTTTGCCTCCATCGGCAGGCGCGCCAGCCAGGTGTTCAGACCGCGACGATCGCCCTCCCCCAGCGCCTTTCGCACCCGCCGCTCCAGCAGCGCGGTGGAGTGCGAGCGCATAATGGCCCCGTCACGCCATTTCGCCTGTTCTTCGGTGACGCTCTTACCCATCAGCCGCCAGGCGACAATATCGCGCAGCGCCTGAACCTGCTCCTCGTTAAGCTGCTGCGCCTGCGCCAGCGCCGGAATCATCAGGCGGGCGTTTTCGACATCCTGGCGCGCCACGCTGGCAAAGGCCTCCGTCGCCATCTGTCGGGTAAAGTCGGTCGCGCCGGTGGCCTGGGCGAAGGCCAGCACGCTGTCGGGATTATCCGCCAGATCGACGATCGCCGCGGCGATGGTCTGGTACTCCGGGGGCATCTGCCCGGCCAGCAGCTTCACCAGCCTGGTATTGCCCGCCTTCATCGCCAGGCGGATGCGCTCCAGATACGCCAGCGGATCCTGAGTGCCGGAGTCGCGCCAGGCGCTGAACAAGCGGTTACAGGCGTCTGGCTGGCTTTTACCGGTCAGCCAGAGCGTTTTAGCGCCAGCCCAGGCCTCATCCGCCTGCCCGGTACTCCACTTCGCATAGTAGTAGTTACACTGCGCCTCGGTGGCGGCGGGTTCGTCCGGGCTAAAGGCCAGCAGCCCGCGCCAGTCTTCGCGACGCGCCAGCTCGTTGACAAAACGCGACTGCAGCGTACGGGCAGGCGGCAGCGTCGGATTGGCGCGCACAAACTGGCTGACGGCCACGGCGGGCTGGTTTTTTAGATCGTCAACGATCCGCCGATACTCCAGGTAGGGGTACAGCGGATACGCTTTCAGGCCCGGCATCATCTGCTCAACCACATCCATCTGCCGGCTGTCCCAGGCCTGCTTTATCTGCGCGTAGCGGCTACGCTGTTCATCCAGTGAGTCGGCCTGCGCCGCCTGGCCTGTCACCAGCAGGCACGCGCCGACGGTGAGAAGACGCCAGCTAAATGGGTTGACTCTGTCCACACGCTCTTCCTCTTGTCATATTACGTCAGTGCAGCATCGTGCCGCAGAATGAAGTTATGCTAACCAGACATCCGCAATTACGCCACGTTGCGAGCGCTTTTTTACTTTTACGGACAATGAAATCTGTCGGCTGGGCTTGGGCAAAGAAAAAGGCTACACTTCGCCTTTGCAAACCAGGCTGTGTCCCTTAACCGGTCGCCAGGATCGCCTTGCCCCCTTCCGCTCCGGAACAAAGCGCGGGCCGTACCACCGCGGGCCTGAAGGAGGCTCACGCTCTCCCGCGTCCTTGACGTGCCTTTCCCGCCCGGCGTCGTCGCCACGCCCGGTTAAGGGACACAGCCTATTTATTAATAAACCCTGAATCATTCAGAGTGCAGGTCCGGAACACCGCCGGCGTTTGGCCGGTTGAACGCGGCGCGGCGATAACCGCGCGGCCAGCGCATCTGCGGCCTGAAGTATGACGGGATAAAAACTGAGGCGAAGTCCAACGTGGCCCAATTCGTTTATACCATGCATCGTGTCGGCAAAGTGGTTCCGCCGAAACGTCATATTCTTAAAAACATCTCTCTGAGCTTCTTCCCCGGTGCCAAAATCGGCGTGCTGGGCCTTAACGGAGCCGGTAAATCGACTCTGCTGCGCATCATGGCCGGGATCGATAAAGACATCGAGGGCGAAGCGCGCCCGCAGCCGGGTATCCGGATTGGCTACCTGCCGCAGGAGCCGCAGCTGAACCCTGAGCATACCGTTCGCGAATCCATTGAAGAGGCGGTGGCCGAGGTAGTCGGCGCGCTGAAGCGTCTGGACGAGGTCTACGCGCTGTACGCCGAACCGGACGCCGATTTCGACAAGCTGGCCGCCGAGCAGGGCAAGCTGGAAGAGATTATCCAGGCCCACGACGGACATAACCTCAACGTTCAGCTGGAGCGCGCCGCCGACGCCCTGCGTCTGCCGGACTGGGAGGCAAAGGTCGCCAACCTCTCCGGGGGCGAGCGCCGCCGCGTGGCGCTGTGCCGTCTGCTGCTGGAGAAGCCGGACATGCTGCTGCTCGATGAGCCAACCAACCACCTGGACGCCGAATCCGTGGCCTGGCTGGAACGGTTCCTGCACGACTTCGAGGGCACCGTCGTGGCGATCACCCACGACCGCTACTTCCTCGACAACGTTGCCGGCTGGATCCTTGAGCTGGATCGCGGCGAAGGCATTCCGTGGGAGGGGAACTACTCCTCCTGGCTGGAGCAGAAGGATCAGCGCCTGGCCCAGGAGGCGTCTCAGGAGGCCGCCCGCCGTAAATCCATCGAGAAGGAGCTGGAGTGGGTGCGCCAGGGCGCGAAGGGCCGTCAGTCGAAGGGCAAGGCCCGTCTGGCGCGCTTTGAGGAGCTGAACAGCACCGAATATCAGAAGCGTAATGAAACCAACGAGCTGTTTATTCCACCGGGACCGCGGCTGGGCGACAAGGTTGTTGAGGTGAGCAATCTGCGGAAATCCTACGGCGATCGCGTGCTGATCGACGATCTCAGTTTCTCGGTACCGAAGGGGGCCATCGTCGGCATCATCGGCCCGAACGGCGCGGGTAAATCGACCCTGTTCCGCATGATGTCTGGCCAGGAGCAGCCGGACAGCGGCACCATCACGCTGGGCGAAACCGTCAGGCTGGCGTCGGTCGATCAGTTCCGCGACAGCATGGATAATAGTAAAACCGTCTGGGAAGAGGTTTCCGGCGGGCTGGATATCATGAAGATCGGCAACACCGAGATGCCCAGCCGCGCCTACGTCGGCCGCTTTAACTTCAAAGGCGTCGATCAGGGCAAGCGCGTCGGTGAACTCTCCGGCGGTGAACGCGGCCGTCTGCACCTGGCGAAGCTGCTGCAGGTGGGCGGCAACATGCTGCTGCTCGATGAACCGACCAACGACCTGGATATCGAAACCCTGCGCGCCCTGGAAAACGCCCTGCTGGAGTTCCCGGGCTGCGCGATGGTGATTTCACACGACCGCTGGTTCCTTGACCGCATCGCCACCCACATTCTGGACTATCAGGACGAGGGCAAGGTGGAGTTCTTCGAAGGTAACTTTACCGAGTACGAAGAGTATAAGAAGCGCACCCTTGGCGCAGACGCGCTGGAGCCGAAGCGCATTAAGTACAAGCGGATCGCCCGCTAATCTGCGGCAGGCCGGACGTCCCGTCCGGCCATTATTCGCTCCGCGGGCGGCGGCGCTCAGCCCTGCTCGCCCATCATCTCTTTCACCAGCTCCACGCAGCGCAGAAAGCGGCCGTCGTAGTCCGCCTCCTCCACGTGCACAAAATTGATGTTATTTTCGCGCAGCATCTGCACCAGCAGGGACTGAAACGCTTTCCGATCCACCGAACTGCCCAGGCTGCGCAGGCCGTCGGCCACCCACGGGGTGTTGTTTTCCAGCAGAATCACCAGGTCGAAGCGGTACTCGTCGATTAGCGCCTGCACGAAGGGGTGCTCGCGCCCTTCGTACTTTTTGCAGAACGCCTGGGTGGTGACAAAGTCGGTATCGATAAAGGCCACCTTATTGGCGTACTTCACCGCAAAATCAATGTACTGGGCGTGGCCGAGGGCGATTTTGTCATAGTCGGAATACTGCAGCGCCATCTCATCGCCGCCGAGGTGCGAAAAGACGTAGTCGCGCCCGTACTCCCACGCACTGGTGGTATTGAAGATGTTGGCGAGCTTGTTGACCAGCGTCGATTTACCGCTCGATTCACCGCCCAGCACCGCCACGGTGCGCACGAAGAAGGGCTTCACCTCGGTGGGAATATACTCCCAGTAGCGGAACGGATTGGCGCGGATCTGCGCGCCGCTGATGCTCATAAAGGTCCGCTGCGGATCGATCAGCACCGTCTCAATACCAAGGTGCTGCAGGTACCGCGGGGCATCGGACGCCTCCGAGGTATAGATCCAGTCAGGCTGTATCCCCTTCTCTTCCATAAAGGTTTTAATACCGCGGCTCCAGACGTCCCAGCCGTGCGGATAAGGCTCCATGCCCTCTTCGTTAAAGGCGTGAATGCGGATATTTTTTTGATACTTAAAGGTCTGCAGCAGCCAGCGCAGCCGGTCGGGGACCGTGGGCTGCTGGGACATCGCGCTCTCTTCGAACAGCGCGCGGTCGCGAACGTCGTCATAGCCCATGATGATGTGCAGCTCGTCCACCTGGCTACAGGCGCGCTGGATCAGGTAGATGTGGCCGGTGTGCAGCGGATAAAACTTACCGAACACCACGCTGATACTCTTCCGCTGGCGGGGAAATTCCAGCCCCAGAAAGCGGTGTAGCGCCTCCAGCTTTTGCGCGCTGGGGCTTTTGATCTTGGCGTTCAGTAGCTGGCTTAAATAGCCCTTGGTCATGCCGCTGGCGTCCGCCACCTGCTGCAGCGTACACCCCTTTTGTTTAATGGCGGTTTTTAGGTAGTCAAAGGACACAAGCGTCTCCTGCTTTACTGAAGCGAAAGAAAGTCTCCCGCGGCGGCGAGCGTTCTGCCCCGCCGCCGCTGCGGATATCTCATTACAAATCGTCAAAAACGCCGAGCGCATCGGCGAGTTTCTTCACGCCGAAAATCTGCATACCTTCCGGCGGCTTTTTCGGCACGTTGGCAACGGGGACGATGGCGCGGCGGAAGCCGTGCTTCGCCGCTTCGGCTATCCGCTCCTGGCCGCTGGGCACCGGGCGGATCTCCCCCGCCAGCCCCACCTCGCCAAACACCACCAGATCCTGAGGCAGCGGCCGGTCGCGCAGGCTGGAGACCATCGCCAGCAGCAGGGCGAGATCGGCGCTGGTCTCGGTAACCTTCACGCCGCCCACCACGTTGACGAACACGTCCTGATCGGCCATCTGCAGGCCGCCGTGGCGATGCAGCACCGCCAACAGAATCGCCAGCCGGTTTTGCTCCAGCCCCACCGCCACGCGCCTGGGGTTCGCCATCATCGAGTGATCGACCAGCGCCTGAATCTCCACCAGCAGCGGCCGCGTTCCCTCCCAGACCACCATCACCGAGCTGCCGGAGGTAATTTCGTCGCCGCGGCTCAGGAAAATAGCGGAAGGATTGCTCACCTCGCGCAGCCCCTGCTCGGTCATGGCGAACACCCCCAGCTCGTTCACCGCGCCGAAGCGGTTTTTATGGCTGCGCAGGGTGCGGAAGCGGGAGTCGGCGTCGCCGTCGAGCAGCACCGAACAGTCGATGCAGTGCTCCAGCACCTTCGGCCCGGCCAGCGAGCCGTCTTTGGTCACGTGGCCGACCATCACGATCGCCACCCCGCGGGTTTTGGCAAAGCGGGTCAGATAAGCGGCGGTTTCACGCACCTGCGCCACGCTGCCCGGCGACGACTGAATATCGGCCATATGCATCACCTGGATGGAGTCAATCACCATCAGCTTCGGCTGCTCCTCTTCAGCGATCAGGCAGATCTGCTCAATGCTGGTTTCCGACAGCATATTAAGACCGGCGGTCGGCAGACCCAGCCGGTGGGCGCGCATCGCCACCTGCTGCAGCGACTCTTCGCCGGTCACGTAGAGGGTTTTCATCTGCCCGGCGAGCCGGCACAGGGTCTGCAGCAGCAGGGTGGATTTCCCCGCCCCCGGGTTTCCGCCGATAAGAATCGCGCTGCCCGGCACCACGCCGCCGCCCAGCACGCGATCGAACTCCTTAAAGCCGGTAGAAAACCGCGGCAGCGCCTCAAGGCTTATCTCCGAGAGCTTCTGCACCCTTGACACCCCGGCGCTGCCCGCGTAACCGGAAAGCCGCTCGTTGCGCGCCGCCGCGGGCGAGGCGGCCAGCCGCACCTCGGTGATGGTATTCCAGGCGTGACAGGCGCTGCACTGCCCCTGCCAGCGAGGATAATCGGCCCCGCATTCATTACACACAAAGGCGCGTTTAGGAGCTTTTGCCACGGTTTACCTCTTTATTTCTGGTTCATACTGCCGGAGAGAATGCAGAACACCCCCATCAGATCGGCATGACGGATGGTGACCTCCGCCTTTTCGTTCACCTTCGGCTTGGCGTGCCAGGCGATGCCCAGCCCCGCCGCTTTAATCATCGGCAGATCGTTGGCACCGTCGCCGACGGCCACCGTCTGCGCCAGCGGGATCGCATACTCCTGCGCCAGGCGGGTCAGGGTAGTGGCCTTATAGCGGGCGTCAACAATGTCGCCCGTGACGCGCCCGGTAAACCTGCCGTTCACCACCTCCAGCCCGTTGGCGACCGCCGCCGTCAGCCGCAGCTTTTCACGCAGATAGTCGGCGAAAAAGGTGAAGCCACCGGAGGCGATGGCCACCTTCCAGCCCAGAGTTTCGAGCTTCAGCACCAGTTGAGTCAGCCCCGGCGACAGCGGCAGGCTTTCGCGCACCTGATGCAGAATCGCCGCGTCGGCCCCCTCCAGCGTCGCCACGCGGCTGCGCAGGCTGGCGGTAAAATCAAGTTCTCCGCGCATTGCGCGTTCGGTCACTTCCGCCACCTGCTCGCCGACGCCCGCCAGCCTGGCGATCTCATCAATACACTCGATCTGAATGGCCGTTGAATCCATATCCATCACCAGCAGGCCCGGCGCGCGCAGATGGGGAATTTTGCCCAGCGGCGCGACGTCCAGCCGGGCCTCATGGGCCAGCCGGGTCGCCCGCGGCGTCAGGGAGCCGGCCAGGCGGATCACCTGATAATCTTCAACGCACCAGGCCGCGACGATCACCATTGCCGCCCCCAGCTTGCGCTGATAGCGGGTGAGGCGCTGTTTATCCAGCCCGCGCCCATACAGCAGCCAGCCGCTGCGCCCGGCGTGATAGTCGAGCGGCATCACCTCGTCGCCGCTTAAGGAAAGGGGCAAACCTGGCCATAAAGAGACATCTTCAGGCAAATCGCACCAGGTAATGTTAGGCATTAAAGCTCCTGTAAATCGTTCAGGCCGGGAATCATCCAGGGGAAAATAACGCATGAGGCTACCCTGTAATCAGCGCTTCTGGCAACATTAAGCCTCAAATTTTCAGCAGGTGGAATATGGCTCGCGCAAAACTGAAATTTCGGCTTCATCGTGCAGTGATTGTACTGTTCTGTCTCGCCCTGCTGGTGGCGCTGATGCAGGGTGCCTCCTGGTTCAGCCAGAACCACCAGCGCCAGCGCAATCCGCAGCTGGAAGAACTGGCCCGCACCCTGGCGCGGCAGGTGGCGCTGAACGTCGCGCCGCTGATGCGCACCGAATCACCGGACGAGAAGCGTATCGCGGCGGTACTCAATGCGCTGACCGCCAGCAGCCGGATCCTCGACGCCGGGGTTTATGACGAACGGGGTGACATTATCGCCCGCGCGGGAGAAGGCGTGGCGGTTCGCGACAGGCTGGCGCTGGACGGTAAAAAGGCGGGCGGCTATTTTAACCGGCAGCTCGTAGAGCCAATCCAGGGGAAAAACGGCCCGCTGGGCTATCTGCGGCTGACCCTCGACACCCACACCCTCGCCACCGAGGCGAAACAGGTGGATAATACCACCAATATCTTACGCCTGATGCTGCTGCTGTCGCTGGCAACGGGCGTGGTGCTGACCCGCACCCTGCTGCAGGGCAAGCGCACCCGCTGGCAGCAGTCCCCCTTCCTGCTCACCGCCAGCAACCCGGTGCCGGAAGAAGAAGAGAGCGACAAAAAAGAGTAATCCCTTCATTCAGGTAAGGAAATTCGTTATGCCGACGCTTCGTCTGCTGATCTCTGATTCATACGATCCCTGGTTTAATCTGGCGGTGGAGGAGACTATCTTTCGCCAGATGCCCGCGACCCAGCGCGTGCTGTTCCTCTGGCGCAACGCCGATACGGTGGTCATTGGCCGGGCGCAGAACCCCTGGAAGGAGTGCAATACCCGTCGTATGGAGGAGGATCACGTCCGGCTGGCGCGCCGCAGCAGCGGCGGCGGTGCGGTATTCCACGATCTTGGCAACACCTGCTTTACCTTTATGGCGGGTAAGCCGGAGTACGATAAAACCATCTCCACGGCAATTGTGCTTGACGCCCTGAACGCGCTGGGCGTGACCGCCGAAGCGTCCGGGCGCAACGATCTGGTGGTGAAAACCCCGGAAGGCGATCGCAAAGTTTCCGGTTCCGCCTATAGAGAAACCCGCGATCGCGGCTTTCACCACGGTACGCTGCTGCTCAACGCCGATCTCAGCCGGCTGGCCAACTACCTCAATCCCGATAAAAAGAAGCTCGCCGCCAAGGGCATTACCTCGGTGCGCGCCAGGGTGACCAACCTGACGGAGCTGCTGCCGGGCGTGACCCACGAGCAGATTTGCCACGCGGTCAGCGAGGCCTTTTTTGCCCACTACGGCGAGCGCGTCGAAGCGGAGCTTATCTCGCCGGATAAAGCGCCGGATCTGCCCGGTTTCGCCGATACCTTTGCCCGCCAGAGCAGCTGGGAGTGGAACTTCGGCCAGGCCCCCGCCTTTACGCACCAGCTGGACGAACGGTTTAGCTGGGGCGGCGTGGAGCTGCACGTTGACGTGGAAAAGGGCCGCATTACCCGCGCGCAGATATTTACCGACAGCCTCAATCCGGCACCGCTGGAGGCGCTGGCCGAGCGGCTGCCTGGTTCTCTCTACCGGGCGGACAGCCTGCAGCAGGCCTGCGATACGCTGCGCAGAGAGTTCCCGGAACAGGATAAAGAGCTGCAGGCGCTGTCGGCGTGGATGGCGGAAGCGGTGCGGTAGCCGTCGGGGTAACGGGCGGGCATTCACCGGAAAAGCGCCCTGTGCGAAGGCGCAGGGCACCCGCCGCGACGGGTTGGCCCCTGCGCCCTGCAGCGACGGGCCGACGCCGGGCGCGTTACGCTTTGTCGCCCAGCAGAACGGACTCCAGCGCGATGTTGATCATGTCGTTGAAGGTGGTCTGACGCTCGGCTGAGGTGGTCTGCTCGTGAGTGCGGAGATGGTCAGAGACGGTGCAGATAGCCAGCGCTTTCGCGCCAAACTCGGCGGCGACGCCGTAAATGCCCGCCGCTTCCATCTCAATGCCGAGAATGCCATATTTTTCCATCACGTCGAACATTTCGCCGTCCGGCGAGTAGAACAGATCGGCGGAGAACAGGTTGCCCACGCGCGCGTCGATGCCCAGCGCCTTCGCCGCGTCCGCCGCATTGCGCACCATGTCAAAGTCGGCGATCGCCGCAAAGTCATGATCCTTAAAGCGGATGCGGTTGACTTTCGAATCGGTGCAGGCCCCCATGCCGATCACCACGTCGCGCAGCTTCACGTCGCCGCGCACCGCGCCGCAGGAGCCAACGCGGATAATTTTCTTCACCCCGAAATCGGTGATCAGCTCTTTCACATAGATGGAGCAGGAGGGGATGCCCATACCGTGGCCCATCACGGAAATTTTGCGCCCTTTCCAGCTGCCGGTAAAACCGAGCATACCGCGTACGTTGTTCACTTCACGGACGTCTTCGAGGAAGGTGTCGGCAATATGCTTAGCGCGCAGCGGATCGCCGGGCATCAGCACAACGTCGGCAAAATCGCCCATTTCTGCATTAATATGTGGGGTAGCCATCGTAATATCCTTTCATTATCAATAAAAAAGGGCGGAAAAAACCGCCCGAATGGTCAGAACATCGCTTTGCCATAGTCCATCGCGGAGGTGCCAAACCAGGTTGCCAGGGTCTGGCCGATATCCGCGAAGGTCTCCCGGTGGCCGAGAGAGCCGGGTTTCACCTTTGGCCCGTAGATAAGCACCGGAATGTGCTCGCGGGTGTGCTCGGTGCCGCGCCAGGTCGGATCGCATCCGTGGTCGGCGGTCAGGATCAGGATGTCGTCTTCCCCCACCAGCGCCATCAGCTCCGGCAGGCGACGGTCAAAGAGTTCGAGGCCTGCGGCATAGCCCGCCACGTCGCGGCGGTGTCCCCAGGAGGAGTCAAAGTCCACGAAGTTGGTAAAGACGATGGTGTTGTCGCCCGCCGTCTTCATCTCCTGAACGGTGGCGTCGAACAGCGCGTCCAGCCCCGTGGCCTTCACCTTTTTCGTGATCCCGCAGTTGGCATAGATATCGGCGATTTTGCCGACGGAAACCACCTGGCCCTGCTTCTCGTCCACCAGCTTTTGCAGGATGGTCGGTGCCGGTGGCTCCACGGCGAGATCGTGACGGTTGCCGGTGCGCTGGAAGCTGCCGGCCTTATCGCCAATAAACGGCCGGGCGATGACGCGGCCAATGTTATAGCCGCCCTCGGTCAGCTCCTCCCGGGCGATTTCACACAGCTCATAGAGTTTATCGAGGCCGAAAGTCTCTTCGTGACAGGCAATCTGGAACACGGAGTCGGCGGAGGTATAGAAGATCGGCTTGCCGCTCTGCATATGCTCTTCGCCCAGCCGGTCGAGGATCTCGGTGCCGGAAGCGTGGCAGTTGCCGAGATAGCCCGGCAGCCCGGCGCGCTGCACCAGCTTATCGAGCAGCGCCTGGGGGAAGCTGTTTTGCTGGTCGGTAAAATAGCCCCAGTCAAACAGCACCGGCACGCCGGCGATTTCCCAGTGTCCGGAGGGGGTATCTTTACCGGAGGAGAGCTCCTGCGCCCATGCCCAGGCACCGATGACCTCCGCGCTGCCGTCCAGTCCGGCGGCGACGCGGCCGGTGGAGCCTTCATGGGCCTTCGCCAGGCCAAGCCGGGTGAAGTTAGGCAGGTTCAGTGGGCCGCTACGTCCGCGATCCGCCTCCCCTCTGGCGCAGGCTTCCGCGATATGGCCCAGGGTGTCCGAGCCAGCGTCGCCGAAGCGCTCTGCATCTTCAGCCGCACCAATGCCAAAGGAGTCCAGCACCATAATAAATGCACGTTTCATCTTGTTCTCCTACATGTTGCGCTGCAAAAAAGCGATCGGATCAGTATACCGCAAACCGTTAGCCTTTTGGAAAAATGGCGGGCCGATGCGCGCCGCAGCTCAGGCTGCGCCAGCGATGCGGCGATAGACCGTTGGCCCCGCCTCCGGCGCGCTATCGGCAAGGGTCATGGCCGCTTTGACGGCCTGCGCCGCCGCCTGCCAGCTGGACTCATCTCTGGCGTGGATCACCGCCAGCGGGCGCTGCCCGTCCAGCCGATCGCCCAGCCGCGCGAGGTCCGTCAGGCCGACGCTGTAGTCAATGATATCCGACGCCTGGCGACGTCCGCCGCCCAGGGAGACCACCGCCATGCCGAGCGCGCGGGTATCCATCGCGCTGACAAAGCCCTCCGTCTCGGCATACACCGCCTTGCTGAGCGTGGCGGTGGGCAGATAGGTCGCATAGCGCTCGACAAAGTCGGCCGGCCCTTTCTGCGCCGCGACCATACGGCCAAAAATTTCCGCCGCCCTGCCGCTGTCCAGCGCCGCCTGCAGCTTCGCCCGCGCTTCGTCGGCGTCGCTGGCGAGCCGGCCGGAGATCAACATCTCCACGCCCAGCGCCATCGTCACCTCAAACAGACGCGGATTACGGTACTCACCGGTCAGGAACTGCACCGCTTCGCGCACCTCCACGGCATTCCCCGCGCTGGAAGCCAGCGCCTGGTTCATATCGGTCAGCAGCGCGGTGGTACGCACGCCCGCGCCGTTCGCCACGTTGACGATCGCCGAGGCGAGCGCTTCGGAAAGGGCCAGGGACGGCATAAACGCGCCGCTGCCCACCTTCACGTCCATCACCAGCGCATCCAGCCCCTCCGCCAGCTTTTTGGCGAGGATGGAGGCGGTAATCAACGGAATCGAGTCCACCGTCGCGGTAATATCGCGGGTGGCATAAAAGCGTTTATCCGCCGGGGCCAGCGAGCTGGTCTGGCCCACGATCGCCACCCCGTTCTCCTGGATAATGTCGCGGAAGCGGCCGTCGTCCGGGAAGATATCAAAGCCCGGAATCGCCTCCAGCTTATCGAGCGTGCCGCCGGTGTGGCCAAGACCGCGCCCGGAGATCATCGGAACATAGCCGCCGCAGGCCGCCACCATAGGGCCGAGCATCAGGGATGTCACATCGCCCACGCCGCCGGTGGAGTGCTTATCGACGACAGGCCCGTTCAGATGCAGGGGTTTCCAGTCGAGAACGGTGCCGGAGTCCCGCATCGCCATGGTCAGCGAGACGCGCTCCCCGGCCGCCATATCGTGAAAAAAGATGGTCATCGCCAGGGCGGCAATCTGCCCTTCGGAGATGGTGTTATCGCGAATGCCATTGATGAAAAAGCGGATCTCTTCATCGCTGAGCGCATGGCCGTCGCGCTTTTTACGAATAATTTCCTGTGCGAGAAACAAGGTAAACCTCCGGTGCTTTGCGGGTTAAGCTCTCCGACGCGGCGAACCGATGCCGGGGCATAGCGGGCGCGCCCTGGACTAGTAGCCGCTGGCGCTCTTGCCGTCGCCGTGGCCCAGCGCGCTCAGCAGGCTCGCCAGCAGGCTGGAGGCACCGAAGCGATAGTGGCGGGCGTCCGCCCACTCAGCGCCAAACAGCGCGTCGGCGATAGCGAGGAACGTCTGCGCGTCTTCAGCGCTGCGCACGCCGCCCGCAGGCTTGAAGCCAACGGTTTTTTCCACTCCCATATCGCGGATGGTCTCCAGCATAATGCGCGCGCTTTCCGGGGTGGCGTTCACCGGCACCTTGCCGGTTGAGGTTTTAATAAAATCGGCACCGGCCCGGATGGCGATCTCAGAAGCTTTGCGGATCAGGGACTCCTCCTTCAGCTCGCCGGTTTCAATAATCACCTTCAGCAGCACGTTGGCCGCCGCGCAGACCTCTTTGCAGGCTTTCACCAGATCGAAGCCCACCTGCTCATTACCGGCCATCAGCGCCCGGTATGGAAACACCACGTCCACCTCGTCGGCCCCCAGGGCGATGGCGGCGCGGGTTTCGGCCAGCGCTGCCGCAATATCGTCGTTACCGTGGGGGAAGTTGGTGACGGTGGCAATGCGGATCTCCGGGGTGCCCTGCTCCGCCAGGGCCTTACGCGCAGCGGGGATAAAGCGCGGATAGATACAGATCGCGGCGGTATTGCCGACCGGGGTTTTCGCCTGACGGCACAGGGCGATCACCTTCTCTTCGGTATCATCTTCGTTGAGGGTGGTCAGGTCCATCAGCTTCAGCGCACGCAGGCTGCTGGCGGTTAAATCGCTCATATCGTTCTCCAACGGCATCGCCGTAAATAGTTTATCCGGCAGATCTGTGACTATTCTAACATTGACCCGCAGTGACATTTCGATATACATCACAGTTAATGAAAACTTAGTGCATTTTTGCAGGACTATAATGCGACATACTTCAACAGGTTCTGCTTTGTCAACGGGCGTGACGGCCGCCACGCTACGCGGCTTCCCGGCTACGCCCCTTTTCTGGCCATCCTGATGCACGGCTGCAACGCCATGTTAGAATTTTAACACAACAAGCAATCGACATTCGAATAGCACGCTTCCGGCGCTATCCTTGCTCCCCTGTCGGACGCCTTTGTCCACGCTAACATCGGCCCGGCCGACGCCCCGCCTGTCCGCGCTATTTTACGCGCCAATACCGGGCAGAAGCGGGTGTCGCCTCTGCTGGCCTTTATCGACGATCCGCAGCCGGGGACACTGAGCCGTCTTGTGGACAGCAACGACCAGCCTGCAGAGCGCTGCTGGCGGACGCACTGCGGGCGCGAAAGATGGGAAGTTCTGTCGTCAGAGATTAAACAGCGTCGTGGCGTTGTGGTACAGCGCATCGGCAATCTCCGCCGCCGGCTCCGGGCGCAGCGCGCAGAGCGCGTCAAACACGTCGGCCGCCCGCTCCGGGCGGTTAGGCTGCCCCTGAAAGCCGTTCAGCGGCATATCCGGCGCGTCGGTCTCCAGCAGCAGCGCGCTCAGCGGCAGCCGCGCCATCACGCTGCGGGTTTTCGCCGCCCGCGGATAGCTGATGGTGCCGCCGACGCCGATCCGGTATCCCAGCTGCACAAAACGCTCCGCCTGCTGCAGGCTGCCGGCAAAGCCGTGTACTACGCCGGTTCGCGGCAGAGCGTGGCGCTTCAGGTGCATCGCCAGCCGGTCGTGGGTACGGCGGGAATGGAGGATCACCGGCAGATCGTAGCGTTTCGCCAGCCGAAGCTGGGCCGCCAGCAGCTGCTCCTGGCGGTCAAACTGCGGGTTATCGCGAAAGAGATCGAGACCGATCTCGCCAATTGCCACCAGCCTGCGGGGGCGGTGCGCCAGCTGCTGCTGCAGCCGATCGATATCCTCGTCGCGATGGATTTCGGTGACGATGGGATGCAGCCCCAGCGCGGCGTACAGCGGTGGGTGCCGCTCCGCCAGCGTCAGCACCCGGGCAAAGTGCGCGGCCTGCACGGCGGGGACAAGGATTTTTTCCACCCCCACCCGGGCGGCGCGCGCGATGCTGTCGGCCTCCTCCCCGGCGAACGGCGGAAAATCAAAATGGCAGTGGGTGTCGATAAAACGACGGCTCACGCCAGATCCTCATCGTTGAGCGTCGCGTCGTTGGCCTGCGGCGCGTCGGTCACCGCCGCCGCGTGGGCGTCATTGGCTACCGGTGCCGGCGGCACCACAACGGGCGCGGGGGTGACGATCCGCGGAAGATGCCGGGTCAGCGGTGGAACGTCCATCAGCAGCTTGCCGATGGTGGCGAGAAAATAGCGGCCGCACTGGCGTCCGATCCGGTAATCCTCACGCAGCGCCGGAATACGGCTGCCCAGCGCCATGCTGCGCAGCGGCTTCGGCGGATAAATTTCAAAAATACGCAGCTTGCCCGGCGGCTTCTCGATAAACCGCTGAATCTTGCTGTAGCTCTCCTCGTGATGCTGAACCAGGTTCACCAGCGGCTGCAGGCTACCTTCCCCCAGCCAGCGCTCCATGCGGCGGAACCACTGCGGCGTGTAGTACATTTGCGAGGGAACGGTGCGGATCACCACCAGCGTCTGGGCCCCCAGCCTTGCCGCTTCCTGCACCGGGATCGCGTCGCTGATGCCGCCGTCGAGGTAGTTGACGCCGTCCAGCACCACGCCGCTGCGGTAGAAGCCGGGAATGGCGCTGGAAGCGCGGATCAGATCGAGCCAGTTTTGCGAGGTGGGCGAAAAGTAGCCCGGCGTATAGTCGTCGCCGCGGCAGGCGCACATGTAGAAGGCTTTTCCGCTGTCAAACAGCCGCGCCGCGGTGTCCATCTGCAGCGGCATCTTGTCCGCGGTCGAGGCCACCAGCCAGTCAAGATCGATCAGGTTGCCGCCCCGCACAAAGCGCAGCGGGTCAAAAAACTCGCGGCGGGTGGTGTAATGCATAATCACCCTGCGGGCATAGCCAGGCTGATTGCACAGGTAGGCGGAAAGGTTCTGGGCCCCCGCCGAGGTGCCGAGGAACAGATCGAAAGGGTTAAACTGCGCGCGCATAAATTCATCCAGCACGCCGGCGGTGAAAATACCCCGCTGCCCGCCCCCTTCACATATAATCGCCAGGCGACCGGGGTTAAAGCGACTCAACGATAGCGGCGCAATATTACCGAGCGTCACGGGAATTCTCTGCCCCATCTCTGCCTTCCTTACCGATAATCAGAATAACAAAGTAGCGCAATTTGCCGGCGGCTAAAACCAGAAAAGCCAGTCCGCTGGACTGGCCTGGTACAAATACTTCTTGCTGATAGCCTGCTAGGGTCGTTTACGGCCCATAAACAGGCTGACCAGGAACAGGATAATACCCACCACAAAAACGATTTTCGCCGCGCCTGCGGCCGTACCGGCCAGACCGCCAAAACCCAGGGCTGCGGCAATTAACGCGATAACCAGAAATATAATACCCCAACGAAACATAGCCCTCTCCTTTACCATAGTTAATGTTGACCGCTTTCCACCCGTCATCCTTCAGGTTGCATCTGCGTTGGCTTTATTCGGCCCACCCCACCAGGGCCAGCTCTGGGGCCGTTCAAAACGCGCTGCGTTTTGGCCTGCAACCTAAATTGTTATGGGTATATATGAGCCATCGGGCCACTCATTTGCGATAATTTAAGACGGGTGTCCATTGCGCCTCCTGACCAGAGTCAGGAGGACAAATGACCCTGTATTACTTTGTTTTCAGATCGTTTTTAACGCTTTTCACGCCGTCAACCGCTTTGGCGATGCTCTCAGCGCGATCGATTTGCGCCTGAGAATCCACGGTGCCGGAGAGCTGAACCACGCCGTCGGTGGTTTCTACTTTAACCTTGCGGGAAGGTACGCTATCGTCAGCCAGCAGCTTCGCCTTGATTTCGCTGGTGGTGGCCGCGTCGCCAGCATAGCCTTTCACCGAGCCGGATTTGCCGTCGCGGACGTGCAGCTTATCGCTGACGGAGGTCACGCCCTCCACGCCTTTCGCCACTTTCACCGCCGCTTCGGCCTGGGCCTGGCTTTCCACAAAGCCGCTCAGAGTTACCACTTTGTGTTCAGTTTTAACGGAGATATCGGTGCTCTTGATAGTGTCATGATCCACCAGCGCCGCTTTTACTTTCGCAGTAATTGCGCTGTCATCCATGAAGTTACCGACTTTATTCATAGAGCTATCGATTTTCTGCCCTGCGGTTTCAGCGCCGGAGTGCGCCTTATCGGCCGCGCTGGATTCTGCGAATGCCGAGCCAGTCGCCACGGCGGAGGTCAGCATGACGGCCAGCAGAGTTTTAGAAATCTTCAGTCTTGTCATCATCATCGATTTATTCCTGTATGGTTTGCTCAATATTTTGAGCTCAGGCAACACGAAGGTTGCATTGCTGAATGGGGAGAACTCACCCGGGCGCATGTCAATGCCAGCCATCACACTCACCGCTTATTGCGGGGAGAGAAACGGGTCAGCCGTTGGTAACGCTAATTCAGTTATTAATATTGTGATTACAATAAACATCAGCTTTAATAACTGGCTTTAGCCCATCAAGCGGCATTTAAAGCGGATATTTATGTCATCACTTTGTTAAATATAGATCACAATTTCGAACTCGCCTGGGGAATTGCGCAAAATATCGGCGGGCATAAGTAAAACAGAGGGATTTAAGAACATTCCGCAAGGGGCTAATAAGGCAGGAAAAGTCCAGGGCGCAGCCAGGCTGCGCCCTGCAGGGCGATCAATGTTCCCGGGTCTTACGGAACTGAACGTCCGGATAACGCTCCTGAGTCAGGTTAAGGTTCACCATCGAGGGCGCGATATAGGCAAGGTTGTCGCCGCCGTCCAGCGCCAGCTGTGTTTCACTCTTGCGCCGGAACTCTTCAAATTTCTTCGCATCCGCGCACTCCACCCAGCGGGCGGTCGCCACGTTGACGGACTCATAAATAGCCTCGACGTTGTATTCGCTCTTCAGGCGTGCCACTACCACATCAAACTGCAGCACCCCCACCGCACCGACGATCAGATCGTTGTTGGTGAGCGGGCGGAACACCTGCACCGCCCCCTCTTCAGAGAGCTGAACCAGCCCCTTCAGCAGCTGCTTCTGCTTCAGCGGGTCCTTCAGGCGAATGCGGCGGAACAGCTCCGGCGCGAAGTTCGGAATGCCGGTGAACTTCATCATTTCGCCCTGGGTGAAGGTGTCACCAATCTGAATGGTGCCGTGGTTGTGCAGGCCGAGGATATCCCCGGGGTACGCCTCTTCCACGTGGGAACGGTCACCGGCCATAAAGGTCAGCGCGTCGGAGATAACCACATCCTTGCCGGTGCGCACCTGGCGCAGCTTCATGCCCTTCTCGTACCGGCCGGAAACCACGCGCATAAAGGCCACCCGATCCCGGTGCTTCGGGTCCATATTGGCCTGAATCTTAAAGACAAAGCCGGTGAACTTCTCTTCGCTGGCCTCCACCACGCGGGTGTCGGACCGGCGCGGCATCGGCGCGGGTGCCCATGCCACCAGGCCGTCCAGCATATGGTCAACGCCAAAGTTGCCCAGCGCGGTGCCGAAGAAGACCGGGGTAATTTCACCGGCGAGGAACAGCTCCTCATCGAACTCGTTAGAGGCTCCCTTCACCAGCTCCAGCTCATCGCGCAGCTGCTGCGCCAGCTCTTCGCCGACGGCGGCGTCGAGATCCGGATTATCCAGCCCCTTGACGATGCGCACTTCCTGAATGGTGTGCCCCTTGCCGGTCTGGTAGAGATAGGTCTCATCTTTATAGAGGTGATACACCCCCTTAAACAGCTTGCCGCAGCCAATGGGCCAGGTGATGGGCGCACAGCCAATCTTCAGCTCGTTTTCTACTTCATCCAGCAGCTCCATCGGATCGCGGATGTCGCGGTCAAGCTTGTTCATAAAGGTGAGGATCGGCGTATCGCGCAGGCGGGTGACCTCCATCAGCTTGCGGGTGCGATCCTCGACGCCTTTCGCGGCGTCGATCACCATCAGGCAGCAGTCCACCGCCGTCAGGGTACGGTAGGTATCTTCCGAAAAGTCTTCGTGCCCTGGCGTATCCAGCAGATTGACCAGGCAGTCGTGGTAGGGGAACTGCATCACCGAGGTGGTGATGGAGATCCCGCGCTGTTTTTCCATCTCCATCCAGTCGGATTTAGCATGCTGGCTGGAGCCGCGCCCCTTTACCGTACCGGCGGTCTGGATCGCCTGTCCGAACAGCAGCACCTTCTCGGTGATAGTCGTTTTACCGGCGTCCGGGTGAGAAATAATGGCAAAAGTGCGGCGTTTAGCCACCTCCTGCAGATAAGGAGACAACGTCATAAGGCTTCTTCTTAGTAAGCGCGGCGTCGCGCCGGGCATGTTAAAAACGAAAAATTGCGGCTATTTTACCCATCAATAAGGGGGAGGCAATCAGTGTTTGCACAGGAGCTGCCCCAGCTCCTCTAACGAGGCCACGGTCCACGTTGGCGCGATGCCTTCAGGCTGCGGCTGGCCGTGGGCATTCAGCCAGCAGGTGGCCAGCCCGGCGTTGATGCCACCCTTAATGTCCGACTCCGCGGTATCGCCAACCATCAGCACCCGGGCGCGATCGGGGTTGCCTGCCAGCGCCAGCGCGTAGTCAAAGATCCGCCGGTCGGGCTTCGCCACGCCGACCTGTTCGGAAATCACCAGCAGATCGAAATAGTCGCGCAGGCCGGTGCGCTCCAGGCGGATCTGCTGCAGCGCGGTAAAGCCGTTGGTAATGATGCCGATTTTACACCTGCCGCGAATCGCATTCAGCAGCGGCACCGCTCCCGGCAGCGGCGCACAGATCTCCGCCATCGCGTTGATAAAGGCGTCGTTCAGCAGGCCCGGCTCCACGTTCAGACGCTCGGCCCAGCTGCGAAAGCGGGTGTGCTGCAGCTGCAGCGCGCTAATGGCTCCGTTCTGATAATCGGCCCACAGCGGTTTATTTACGGCCTGGTAGTCCTGAAAATCCTCAGCGGTAAAGGCCACGCTATAGTCAAGAAACATCCGCTGCAGGCCGCTGAACGCATCAAAGGTGAACAGCGTCTCGTCGGCGTCAAAGAAAATCCAGTCCCACTTCATCGTTACCCCTTACTTTACATGCTGACTGGCAGCGCCATGATGATGGCGTCTTCGCGACCGTCGGCGGTCGGGTAGTAATTACGGCGGATGGTGGCCTCGTTAAAACCCAGGCTTTCATAGAGAGCAATGGCGGCGGCGTTGGAGGCGCGAACCTCCAGCCACAGCGTCACAATGCCGCGCGCCTCCAGCGCCCCGATCAGATGCTCCAGCAGCGCCCGGCCCAGGCCACGGCGCTGAAAATCGGGATCGACGGCGATGTTAAACAGCGTGGCCTCATCCAGCACAACCTGGGTAATGGCGAAGGCGGCCATTCTGCCCCCCTGCGTCAACTGATAGTTGAGATAGCGCTCGCCCTGGCTACTGGCGAAGGTCTGCTCGCTCCACGGGAACGCATGGGCGCGCGTCTCAATCTGAAACGCGGCGGGTAAATCAGTCGGGCTGAGGAAAGAAATCGTGTTCATATGCGCAGATCTGTTGCCATAGTGCAGCGCGGGCCGCTGGGCTTGCCCGCAGCTCATCAAACGCGGGGGTGAATACCTGCGCCCCATCCAGAAGCAGCGGCGCTTCCTCGCCGAGCCGCCAGCTGTTGCAGCGGCTGCCTTCGGGGAGCATGGCGATGCGCTCCGGCGACACCTGCAGCACCCGTTCGGGGGTAAGACCCAGCGCGCGCAGCACATCGTTGACCAGCGGTTCGCTCAGGGCCGGCAGCGCCTCACCGACCATCACCAGACGGACGTGGGCAGGAATTGAAATCGCAATCTCCCCCCGCAGCGCGCCGGGGCGACGCAGCGCCCAGCGGGTAATACCCAGCTGCTGTAGCTGCCAGTCTCGTCGGGATGTCATAGCGAATCGCTCCTGTAATCAGGGGCGCAAATATAGCAAATTCATCGAAACGGTGCCAACAAACTCCGCGCCCTTGCCCCGCTATTCAGGAGGTTCCTCCGCCAGCGCATGGGCGGCGCAGACCAGCGACAGATGGCTCAGCCAGCTCTGGGTTTGGGTATCAAACATTTCGTTAAAGGTCTCGACGTTGCCACGATTGCACAGCTGCTCCAGAATCGCGTCCATCGTCCGGGACGCCTGGCGACGCTCTCCCAGCACCGCCAGCACCTCTATCCGCCAGAACGCGCAGGCGATGAAGGTGGCCTCCTCTTTCTCCGCTCCGGAGTAGCGCCAGAGCATCGGCCCCCCGTCCCCAGCTCGCGCTGGATCAGCGCCAGCGTGGCGAGCATCCTCTTCCGGCAGCGAGGTGGTGGGCGCATACCAGAGAAACTTCAGCGCCAGGCCGGAGCGCCGCACACGATCGCCATACGGCCCTTGCCAGCTCAGCCCGCTGACCCAGTCGCGCCAGGCGGTATCGCTGGTTTCGATACGTTCATCGATTTTTTCCGCCGCCGGGCGAGGTGGTAAAAGAGGCGAAGCAGATCTCATCCTCACAGCGCTCAACCCGGACATCGTCGGTCAGGCGCAGCATCGCCATCAGATCGTCAAGATGGTAAACCGGGCGGCCCTGCACCCGGTTATGCCAGGGGGAACAGCTTTCGGCGCGGATGCCGGGGCGAAAAATCATCTGCATTTTCACCTCGCCGCTGCCCCCCCTCCACCCGCCACGCCAGCTCGTTCCACGGCAGGCGGCCGGCCTGGGTGCTGTTCAGGGATTCGGTGATCGGCACCTCTCCCTGCGGCGTCCGTAACTCGGCGGCACAGGCCCGTCGGTTTATCCCGCCGATACAGCCGACAGGATTTTGTGTGTGTATACCCGTCATACTTCAAGTTGCATGTGCATTGGCTTTATTCGGCCCTGGGGCCTCACCCTGAAGGGCCGCCGCCAGCGGCGTTCAAATCAGCTTAGCTGATTTGTCCTCGCTCACCCCAGTCACTTACTCCAGTAAGCTCCCGGGGATTCGCTGCGTCGCCGCCTTCACGCACCTCGAATTATTTAGGGTATAATCGCAGCCTGCAAAAATTAAGGAGCCGTTCATGTCCGCTTTTACCCCGGCAAGTGAAGTCTTGCTGCGCCACAGCGATGATTTCGCACAAAGCCGTATTCTGTTTGCCGGCGATCTGCAGGACGATCTGCCCGCGCGCTTCAACAGCGCCGCCGCCCGCGTGCATACGCAGCAGTTTCACCACTGGCAGGCCCTGAGCCAGCGGATGGACGATCGCGCACGCTTTGGGCTGGCGGCCCAGGCCGACGACGTCGCCGACAGCGATACGCTGATCTACTACTGGCCGAAGAACAAGCCGGAGGCCCAGTTCCAGCTGATGAACATTCTGTCCCTGCTGCCGGTCGGCTGCGACATCTTCATCGTGGGTGAGAACCGCAGCGGCGTACGCAGCGCCGAACAGATGCTGATGGACTACGCGCCGCTGAGCAAGGTCGACAGCGCGCGCCGCTGCGGCCTCTATCACGGTCGTCTGGAAAAGCGACCGACCTTTGCCGTCGACGCCTACTGGGATGCGTACAGCGTGGACGGGCTGGCCATCAAAACCCTGCCGGGGGTATTCAGCCGCGACGGTCTTGACGCGGGCAGCCGGCTGCTGCTTACCACCCTCACGCCGCACACCAAAGGCAAGGTGCTGGACATGGGCTGCGGGGCGGGCGTGCTCTCCGCCGCCCTCGCGCACCATTCACCGAAGGTGCGCCTGACGCTGTGCGACGTCAGCGCCGCGGCGGTTGAGGCCAGCCGCGCCACTCTCGCCGCCAACGGCATTGAGGGCGAGGTTTTTGCCAGCAACGTCTTCTCGGAGGTGAAAGGGCGTTTTGATCTCATCATCTCCAACCCGCCGTTCCACGACGGGCTGCAGACCAGCTTTGACGCCACCCAGGCGCTGATTCGCGGGGCCGTTCGCCATCTGAACATCGGCGGCGAACTGCGCATTGTCGCCAACGCCTTTCTGCCCTGGCCGCAGGCGCTGGACGAGGCTTTCGGCTTCCATGAGACGCTCGCCCAGACCGGGCGCTTCAGGGTCTATCGCACGGTGATGACGCACCGCGCGAAGAAAGCGTAGCGCGCCCACCGTCGGCAAAATCGGCCCGCGCAGGCGGCCGTTTTTGCAGCAATCGCGTTATCCTGGGCAATTAACTGTTGACGAAAATCTGAAAATCACTAGAATGCGCCTCCGTGGTGGTGATTCTTTTTAAGAATCGACGGTATGCGAAGGTGGCGGAATTGGTAGACGCGCTAGCTTCAGGTGTTAGTGTCCTTACGGACGTGGGGGTTCAAGTCCCCCCCCTCGCACCAAAAACCACGTTGATATTGCTCGCACTGGGCGAAGGTGGCGGAATTGGTAGACGCGCTAGCTTCAGGTGTTAGTGTTCTTACGGACGTGGGGGTTCAAGTCCCCCCCCTCGCACCAACGAGGCGATATCAAAATAAGTAAGATGACTGTGCGAAGGTGGCGGAATTGGTAGACGCGCTAGCTTCAGGTGTTAGTGTCCTTACGGACGTGGGGGTTCAAGTCCCCCCCCTCGCACCAGATATCTTATTTTCTCTCCCGCTTTTCCTCCCGATTGACTCATCCCTGATGCCCGCTCATTGCTATCAGCATGACTCCGCTTACCAGCGCGACGAACGACGGCAACAGGACAAAATGGCGCAGATTTTTATGGGACAGCAACAGCAGAGTCATCAATAATCCCGATATAATCAACGCCTTCCAGGCGTTCGGCGACAACCCGACCCACGCCAGCCCGACGATAAACATCCCCGGCAGCAGCACTCCCCACCCGCTCCCCAGCGCACGTTGCAACATAGTTTTACCCCCTCGCAACTGATAATGATAACCAATATCATATGACGGGTTCATCCATTTGTCAGCAACAGAAATTTCTCCGCCATTCCTAAATAATTCGGGTTGCGGGACAAAACGCAGCGCGTGTTTAACAGCCCTAAGGGATGCCCCCCTGTGGCCGAAACATGCAGCAGGCGAGCGATAAATTTATCAGTAACAAATGTAAACGGCCCGGACCGCCTTCGGCTCCTGATGTATCCCCCACCGGGGTGCGTGACAAACCCGTCGGGAGCCGATTTGAACGCCGCGCAGCGCCGGCCCGTCAGGGCGAGTCTCATGGATGAGACGGGTAATCAGCATCTCGCCGTGAACTCGCCAGGACGTGGCCGAAGCTATCGCCAGGGCAGACAGGGCGCTCTGTCAGGCCAGGCATCTGGGGCGCAACCACACGCCTTTCAGCGAGGATCCGCAAACGGACCAGGAACCTGCCGCCCAATAAGCATAAAGCGCTTGCCATCGGTTTTACCTTTTGTCAGTATTGGCAATTATTATCATTTAGATTATCACCCAGGCTATGCCATACCGTTTTGCCCCCGTCGTTGAAAACATTGTCTGGCGAAAGCAGCTCCAGTCAGAAGCGCCTTCGCTGGCAGAGAGCGTGCGCGCAACCCTCGCCCGTAACCGCGAGCATCTGCTTGAGTTTATCCGCCTTGATGAGCCAGCGCCGCAGCACGCCATGACCCTGGCGCAGTGGCGCAGGCCGGAGGCGCTCAGCGCGCTGCTGGCGGCCTGGTCCAGCCATATTTATCACGCCCGGCCAGAGCTGGCGCGTGAAAGCAAGCCGCTGCTCTCCCTCTGGGCGCAGTGGTATATCGGCCTGATGGTGCCGCCGCTGATGCTGGCCCTGCTTACCCACAAAACCGCCATTGACGTTGCGCCTGAGCATATGCACGTCGAGTTTCACGAAACCGGCCGCGCCGCCCGCTTCTGGCTCGACGTACGTGAAGATCGCGAGGCCGCCGCCCATTCACCGCAGCAGCGTATGGAAACCCTGACTCTCCGGGCACTGATGCCGGTTGTTCAGGCGCTGGAGGCCAGCGGGGAGATTAACGGCAGGCTTATCTGGAGCAACACCGGCTATCTGATCAACTGGTATCTGAACGAGATGAAGCCGCTGCTGGGCGAGCCGTTGCTGAACGCCCTGCGCCACGCCTGCTTCGATGAAAAACGGTTCCCCGGCGGCGTGGATAACCCGCTGTGGCGCACCGTTATCCTGCGGGACGGCCTGCCAGGACGCCGGACCTGCTGCCAGCGCTACCGCCTGCCCGGCGTCCAGCGCTGCGGCGACTGCACCCTGAAATAAGCGGCCCGCCCTCCCTGTTTCAACATTAGCCTTCGCCTCCGGCCGCTCTCCCTGCGCACATTTATACCCGTCATACTTCAAGCTGCATGTGCGTTGGCTGCGCTCTCTCACCCCGGTTACATAGTTCGCTATGCTCCCGGGGATAAATGAGGGACATCCCTGTCCCTCACCGAAGGCGGCCTGTGGCCGTTCAAATTCGTTCCTGACGAATTTGTCGCTCGCTTGCCGCGTGATTCGGCCTGAGGGCCTCACCCCTTCGGGGCCAGCCCAGGGGCTGTTCAAAACGCGCTGCGTTTTGTCATGCAACTCGAATTATTTAGGGTATATACCGCCGTGCGCCGCCTGCGGACGGGCGGGTCCTGGCGCTGAAGCCCTGCGCCAGGACCCGCCACGCTTTTCGTAAATAAGAAAACCGGCCGGAAATATTTACAGCGACGCGCGGCCTGTGACAAATTACGCCCCGCAGCTTTTCTGCCCAACGGCAGGCTGTGTTTATGGCGTCAGGAGAAATTAATGAGTCTGCAATCTGTACGGCAGTTTCTGGCCGAGAATGCCCCCGATATCGAAATCATTGAGTTAAATGAGAGCACGGCAACGGTGGCGCAGGCGGCGAAAGCCCACAACGTAGAACCGGGGCAAATTGCCAAAACGCTTTCGCTCAAGGTAAAGGACAGCGTTATCCTGGTGGTCGCCAAAGGCGACGCCCGTCTGGATAACGGAAAGCTGAAAACAGCTTTTGGCGCAAAGGTGCGAATGTTAAGCAGTGACGAGGTGGTAAACGCGACCGGCCATCCGGTGGGTGGGGTGTGTCCTTTTGGCCTGGAACAGCCGCTGCCGGTTTACTGCGATATCTCCCTGAAACGCTACGCCGAGGTGCTGCCTGCGGCAGGCGCGACCCACAGCGCGCTGCGTATCGCCCCGGAACGCATGGCTGAACTTACCGCCGCCACCTGGGTGGATGTCTGTCAGTGACCGGAGCGTGCCCGGCCCGGGCAGCTATGCTGCTGACTGCTGCCCGCTGCCGGACTCGCGGGCCAGCAGCAGAATATCCGCCGCATTAAGCAAACCGGCGTCGGAGTTGACCCCCAGCTTGGACATCACGTTAAACTTGTGCGCCCGAATCGTTTTGACGTTCCGCTCCAGCTGAACGGCGATTTCCGGCATGGAGTAGCCGTGAGTCATAAAGCGTAAAATTTCGCGCTCGGTTGGGCTCAGCGTACGGCTCTGGTTGTGATACCAGAGATTGCTGGCATTTTCTCTGCCTCGCCGGTTGCCGTTCAGCGCGGAAAAAAGCCCCTCCAGAAGGAGGGTCAGCGGAGAGGACTTGCTCACCACGCCGTCAAAGGGCGATGGCGACAGCGAGGCAATCAGATGGGCTTCCGCGTCATCATCAGCGATAACCACGCGGCGCAGACGAGGAAAGTTCTCCTCCAGCGCTGTCAGGTATGCCAGCCCCTGACGACGATCCTTTCTGATGGCTGAGAGTGAGAATATAACGGCCGAAAACGATGTCTTCGATAGCGCCTTTTGCAAAGCGTTTTCCGATGAAAAGATGTGCAGCCTGAAGCGGCAGTCGGGCATAGCGTTGAATAAACACTGGATCCCGATACTGCTCATCACACACTTCTCTACGAGTGCGACATTTCTCTTGGTGGCTCTTTTTTCCATTCCGTGGCATCTCCATAAACTGAAGGCAAATTCAATTCTCTTGCTCCTTGAGAACTGTTAATCCAGGCATACATCTCCGCGTTGCTGTGGATGGACAAACGACGCATTGCACTGTTTTTTTGGGCACTGATAGTTTTATTGCTTTTCTTAAGTAACATCGCAATCTGATTTATTCCCCAACCTTTACCTAACAGCCGCAGAACCTTACGTTCCGAAATAGTCAAAATAATCGACCGGTTGTCAACGTTCGCCGCCCCGGAATCCCCTGGCGACAGCGGGGAATTATCACCTGGCGCAGAGCCATTATTACCAGAATGCAGTATATCGACCAGTTTTTCAATCGGTTCAGCATCAGAAAGCAGAGTGCAACCGACCGTTTTCAGCTGTTCAACCGCCTGAGGATAATAAGAACGGGAGACGATAAATACCCAGTGAATATCACGGTATTGTGAAATTAAGTTATCATATTGTTCGCAAAGCGCGCGCGGGCGCTCCTGATCGCCGGTAATGTCGGCAATAACCACATTGGCACAGCGCAGCTGCAGTAAAGTGAGTTCTTCTACCGAGTGACAAATTTTTAAATCATAATTGGGGAAATGAGATGACATCACCCCTTTTAATCCTGCCTGAATAAGGGGTATCTTACTGATGATGATTCCTTTCTTGTAGCGTCCTGGCAACATACCATCCTCCATATTCACCAACCACACTATTCCTTAGCCTGCTAACTAATACATACAATTAACAAAATAACGACAAGGGAATAATAGATCCAATGAATTCTATCCATGGGTTAATTATTTGTCAGCGCAAAACTGATTATCTAACACTTCGCATAATATAACGCAAGCTGGCGTTGTCAATGCGCTTTCATGACAAAAATGCGGTAAATTAAGATATCTTAATATATTTTTTGGTTATTCTTAGTCAATTAACTTTTTTAACGGTTTCGCGAAAAGCCGTTGGCGACATCTGAGCATGTTTTTTGAAAAAGCGTGAGAAATAAGTTACATCGCTAAAACCCAAATAATCCGACAGCTGGCCAATAGTCATTCCGGTATATTGCAGGCTCCGCTTTGCCTCTAACATTATCCGCTGATGCAGCATAATTAATGCGCTACAATTATAAAACTCCCGACACAGTTGATTCAGATAATTCACGGAAAGGCCCACCCGCCGGGCATATTCGGAAAGCGGCAAATGTTCGCGATAGTGGCTCTCGATCTGCCTGGCGAACAGGCGCATAACGCTGCGCCGGCGCTCGGTGGCGTCCTTAGGGGGTGCGCTCTGGGGGCTTTGCCTGCGCAGCCAGACCAGCAGCGCGCTTAACAGCGAAAACAGCATCATCTCTCGCGCCTCATTATCCGCCTGGTACTCTTTCTGCAGCGTGGAAAACAGCGTCGAGATATGCAGGCGGGAGTCCGCCGCCGGAACGCAGCGCGGCGCGTTGAGCAGCGCAAGCGGCTGCGGAAACTGCGCCTCCAGACGATGGATCAGCGGCAGCGCCAGTGAGAGCACGTAGCCCTGCGCACCCGGCGAAAAGCGAAAACCATGAACGCACAGTGCGGGCACGATCTGGATACAGGCGTCGCGCACCAGCCGCTTCTGCCCTTCAATTTCAATTTCGGCCTGGCCCCGCTGCAGATAAAGAAGCTGTGCCAGCTCGGCATGCTGGTGCATCCGGATATGCCATTGATACAGGCTGCTGCGCTGATGAATCGACTCACAGTGCAGCAGCTCGGGGGTGGGCCATCCCTTTTGTTCACCATAGAGCTGAAAAACGGGAATGGCTTCAGCAGTTTGCATCATCTCTCCTCAAATTTACCCCACGTTCTCGAAGGGCAGCCCCACGTAGTTTTCGGCGATGGTCGTCAGACCGGCTTCAGATCCCAGGTAGTAGCGGCGGTCGGCCTCCTGCATCTTGCGGTCGAACGCGCTTTTTTCCTGAAAGTCATGCAGCAGATGGGTCATAAACCAGCTGAAACGCTCGCCTTTCCAGACGCGGTTAAGGGCCAGATGCGAGTAGCTCGCCAGCAGGTCGCTGCGCCCCTGCCGGTAGTAGGCGCTCAGGATGCGCCACAGATAGTTCACGTCAGAGGCCGCCAGATTCAGCCCCTTAGCCCCGGTCGGCGGCACGATGTGCGCGGCGTCACCGACCAGAAACAGCCTGCCGTACTGCATCGGCTCCACCACATAGCTGCGCAGGGGAGCAATGCTTTTCTCCAGTGAGTGACCGGTCACTAACCTGCCGGCAAGATCTGACGGTAGCCGCCGTTTCAGCTCATCCCAGAAGCGATCGTCGCTCCAGGCCTCGATCCGATCGCTGAGCGGCACCTGCAGATAATAGCGGCTACGAGTAAGTGAACGCTGACTACACAGCACAAATCCGCGCTCGTGATGGGCGTAGATCAGCTCCGGGTTCACGGGGGGCGTATCGGCCAACAGCCCCAGCCAGCCAAAGGGCCAGACGCTCTCATATTCGCGCAGTACCTCCCGGGGAATACTCTTTCGCGAAATCCCGTGAAAGCCGTCGCAGCCGGCGATAAAGTCGCACTCAATGCGGCAGCGCTCGCCCTCCTTTTCGAACTCCACCGATGGCCGATCGCTTTTCGCATCGTTAATCTGCACCTGGCTTACCCCGTAGATTATCGGCGCGCCGCATTCGTCGCGCGCCTGCATCAGGTCGCGGGTCACCTCGGTCTGCCCATAGACCATCACGCTTTTGCCGCCGGTTAGCTCGCTCAGCGGTACGGGAATTCGCTGGCCGTCGAAAATAAACTCCACGCCATGGTGCACCAGCCCCTCTTGCTCCATCCGCCCGGCCACGCCGGCCTCGCGCAGCAGCTCCACGGTTCCGCTCTCCAGAATACCGGCGCGGATCCGCCCCAGCACATACTCCGGCGTCTGGCGTTCAATAATCAGCGTGCGGATCCCCGCCTTATGCAGCAGCTGGCCTAACAGCAGGCCGGAAGGCCCGGCACCAATAATCGCAACCTGAGTTTTCATCGCCTCTCCCGCACGCCTGGTTAATTATTTG
Organism: Intestinirhabdus alba; assembly: GCF_009711095.1. GTDB lineage: Bacteria > Pseudomonadota > Gammaproteobacteria > Enterobacterales > Enterobacteriaceae > Intestinirhabdus > Intestinirhabdus alba. The sequence goes on along the minus strand of NZ_WMJZ01000002.1, from coordinate 16,364 downwards.
TATAAATCTTGTTTATTTAAAGTTTCAATGTGCATTTTTGATAACCTGAAGGGGAAAAAGAAGGTCAGAATGCACAGAAAATTTGCACTTTTCACCGATTTGGCAAAAGTGTGGCGCAGCGCATGTTTTCCCCCTCGCCGGCCGCCTCTTTTTTCACCCAAAGATTGATCTCAGCAGGAGCCAGAAAACGCGCGCTTCATGTTACAAAGACGCTTTCGGCAGCAACGCAACACCTCTTTTTCCTCAGAGCGAGCCATGCAAGCAGAACAGTCGTTACAGCGAACGGTTACCCGGCTGTGTATTCAGTGCGGCCTTTTTCTTTTACAGCACGGTGCGGAAAGCGCGCTGGTTGAGGAGCTTCCCGCCCGCCTCGGGCGGGCGCTGGGAATGGACAGCGTGGAGAGCGCTATCTCCCCTAACGCCATCGTCCTGACCACCATTAAGGATGGACAGTGCCTGACCTCCACCCGCAAGAATCAGGATCGGGGAATCAACATGCACGTCGTCACCGAGGTGCAGCACATTGTGATTCTGGTGGAGCACAGGCTGCTGGACCCGAAAGGTGTCGAAAAGCGCTTTAACCAGCTCAGGCCGCTGCGCTACCCGCGCTGGCTGGTCTCGCTGATGGTGGGCCTCTCCTGCGCCTGCTTTTGCCGGCTTAACAACGGCGGCTGGGACGGCGCGCTAATCACCTTTTTCGCCAGCATGGTGGCGATGTATATCCGCCAGATGCTGGCGGGCATCCATTTACATCCGCAGCTCAACTTCTGTATTACCGCGTTTGTGGCCACCACCCTCTCCGGTCTCTGGCTGCAGTTACCGGCCTTCAGCCAGACGTCGTCGGTGGCGATGGCCGCCAGCGTGCTGCTGCTGGTGCCCGGCTTTCCGCTGATTAACGCCGTGGCCGATATGTTTAAAGGCCATATCAACACCGGCCTGGCGCGCTGGGCAATTGCCAGCCTGCTGACCCTGGCGACCTGCGTGGGGGTGGTGATGGCATCCTCCCTGTGGGGGCTGCGCGGATGGGTGTAATCGATTTTATTCTGGCGCTGATACAGGACATGGTGCTGTCCGCTATCCCGGCGGTCGGGTTTGCGATGGTGTTCAACGTGCCGCAGCGGGCGCTGCCCTGGTGCGCCCTGCTCGGCGCGCTGGGCCACGGTTCGCGCACGGTAATGATGAGCGTCGGGCTTAATATTGAGTGGTCGACCTTTATGGCCTCGCTGCTGGTCGGCTGCATCGGCATTCAGTGGTCGCGCTGGTATCTGGCGCACCCGAAAGTATTTACCGTGGCCGCGGTGATCCCGATGTTTCCCGGTATTTCCGCCTATACCGCGATGATTTCTGCGGTAAAAATCAGTCACTTCGGCTACAGCGAGCCGCTGATGATCGCGCTATTGACCAACTTTCTCAAGGCCTCGTCGATTGTCGGCGCGCTCTCGATCGGCCTGTCGGTGCCAGGGCTGTGGCTGTACCGCAAGCGACCGCGCGTTTGACCCACCCGGCAGGCTCCGCCCTGCCGATCTGTGAGGTCTGTGTGTTACTATAAAAAAAGAGTCCCTCCCGGTAGTAGTCGGTATTGAGAAACGCTATGTCTTGCAGAATTTTAACCCCGGACGTCATCGGTATTGACGCCCTGTTACACGATCATCATACGGTGCTGGAAAAGTCAGCCGCCGGCGTGGTGGCGGTTTTCGCCAACAACGCCCCGGCCTTTTACGCCGTTACGCCCGCGCGCATGGCGCAGCTGCTGGCGCTTGAGGAGACGCTGGCCCGTCCCGGCTGCGACGTCGCTCTGGACGCCGGACTGTATGAAGAGATGCCCGACGCCGAGCCGCTCCCCGTGCCGCCGGGGAAATTCGCCATGTACCCCGGCTGGCGACCGGACGACGACTTCCAGCGTCAGGCGGCCCTGTGGGGCATAGCGCTAAAAGAGCCGGTTACCGCCGAAGAGCTGGCCGCGTTCATCGCCTGGTGGCAGGCCGAGGGGAAAATCTTTAATCACGTGCAGTGGCAGCAAAAGCTGGCGCGCAGCGTACAGTTCGGCCGCGCCGGCAACGGCGGCCTGCCAAAGCGAGACGTCAACGCCGTCAGCGAACCCGACAATCATATTCCGCCCGGCTTCAGAGGATAGGCAGACAAGCCGGGCGTCAGGCTAAAGGCGCAGCCCGAGCGAGCGTCGGGCAAAATTTGTATTGCCGGGCGCGTTTTATGGCCTCGCAAAATACGCGGAAAATGTGAGAGGTATTGGTAGTGATCAACAAAAGAGCAGCTGGCATCCCCTTTCCTCATCGCCCCCCAGGGCAAGGTCTTCAGGGGGCATTGCGATGAAAAACGTTGGCGACCTGATGAAACGTCTGCAAAAAATGATGCCGCCGCATATCGAACCGGCATTTAAAACGGGCGAAGAGCTGCTGGCCTGGCAGAAGCAGCAGGGGGAAATTCACGCCGCCGCGCTGGCGCGGGAGAACCGGGCGATGAAGATGCAGCGCACCTTTAACCGCTCCGGCATTCGCCCGCTGCATCAGAACTGCTCGTTTGAGAACTATCGCGTTGAGTGCGAAGGCCAGATGAACGCCCTGAGCAAGGCCAGGCAGTACGTTGAGGAGTTTGACGGCAACATCGCCAGCTTTATCTTTTCCGGCAGACCCGGCACCGGTAAAAATCATCTTGCGGCGGCCATCTGCAACGAACTGCTGCTGCGCGGCAGGTCGGTGCTGATCATTACCGTTGCCGACATCATGTCGGCGATGAAGGACACCTTCAGCAATCGCGAAACCAGCGAAGAGCAACTGCTCAACGATCTGAGCAACGTCGATCTGCTGGTGATTGACGAAATCGGCGTGCAGACCGAATCACGCTATGAAAAGGTGATTATCAACCAGATCGTCGATCGCCGCTCCTCTTCCAAACGACCAACCGGTATGCTGACCAACAGCAATATGGAAGAGATGAACAAACTGCTGGGGGAGCGGGTTATGGATCGGATGCGGCTGGGCAATAGCCTGTGGGTGATTTTCAACTGGGAAAGCTATCGCAGCCGGGTCACCGGCAAAGAGTATTAGGCTGTGTCCCGCCTGCCCGTCGGCAGGCGGGGATAAAATTCAGAATCCTGGCGACGCATTACGCAGCGACAGCGGCCAGTCGCCGGGCCAGACGTAGCGATCCTTCAGAATACGCGCGCCATACTCCGGACAGATGCGTACCGGATAGTCCGGATAAAGCCGATCGATTCTTTTGGACAGACTATCAAATAAGTGGTTTTTGATGCTGCTGGCGGATCTCTTTGCGGCCCCCTGCCGCTTCAACCTGCTTCTGCGAAAGCATCAGGCGCTGTCACAAAAAATGCTTTCTCAAGCCTTAAAGCATCTGGAAGAAGATGGCTTAATAAGCCGCGAGGGGATCTTTAGCGAATCCCGTTGATCGCCCCCGCAATGTCGCTGGCTAATGCCGCAGGGTCGGCGTAGTTCGATCCGGTGGCGTGCTCCAGCAGCCTGGAGTTGTACTGCCGCACAATCTGGGGCAGGCAGGCCTCGTGAAACGACTTAATATCTCTGAAATAGTCCAGGGTATATTTACTCTCGCCCGGCCGGCCGCGCATCTGGCACGACCGGAAGCAGGACTCGGCATCCCGGTTCAGGTACACCACCAGATCGATTTGCGGATAAGATTTCAGAAACGCCTTTATTTTATAATAGTAAGACATATATTTAGCCGACGGCTGTTCGGTCATCAGGAAATTAACATGACAGAATACAATATCGCTAAATAGCGATCGCTCAATAATATAATTACCGTCAGGAATATTTTGCAACAGCTTCTGCCGACTCTGGGTAATATAGAGCTGAAAGGCGACCCGCGCATCGGCGTCATGGGGATTATCCACAAAAAGCTGCAGCAGATTAAGAAAAACAGGATCTTCATCCACCGGTTCTTTAATGACGTTCCAGCAAACGCCCGTTGTTTCTGCAAGTTTTTTTGCCAGCGGCTCAATTAACGTTGTTTTTCCGGCCGCAATATTGGCCTCAATAGCGATAATTCGCATCAGCAATCCTTCTACTTGCCATACTTCAAGCTGCATGTGCGCCCGCTTGCCGTTTTTATGGAACCCGAACTATTTACAAAAGAGTCTGAAAAAAGAGCGCAAAATATCGACGCGGTTCACCGGTGAGGGAGCGGCCGTTTCGCCAGCCAGAGCGCTCTGGTAGTCGCCCAGGCTCAGCAGGGCATGGCCTGTGACCTCCTGCTCGCCATAATCGACCTGGGTTGTACGGTTCTGAGTCAGCATTATCGTCATTACTTGATAGTTAACGAAACCCCCTGGCCAGGCTCCCTGAACCGGGCGTGGCAGCAGCGCTCACCAACGGTTAAGGGACACCGCCTGACCTGAGAGGACGGGATGATTACTCTTTGCTGCTGTTGTAGAGCTTGTCACCCGTGTGGGTGGCGTCCGCCCAGAAATTGATATTGAAACGGGCGTCGTCGGTAAGCTCAATTCTGTGCCAGTACTGCGGAGGGCTGGTGGCAAAACTTCCTGCCTCGATAACGACTTTAACTTCGGGTTCTGTCGCCTCAGCGTTAGCAAACCCGTAGTAGGTCACGGTCCCTTCCATCACGCACAGCTGGCCGAAAATGCCTTCTGCGGTATTGTGGTGGGTTAACAGCGCCGCAGGCACCGTCTCTTTGGTGAAAAAGGGCGTTGAGCGTTTAATTGTCCAGTGTGCCGGAATTCTTTGATGACTCATAAGTGCCTCCACTGTTTAAGTTGCATTTATAATGCAACTTTAAAGTATGCCTGTAAAGAGAAAATGATAATAAATCTCATTAACAGACAAGCGCGGTGATAATTATTGTTTAATCTCAATGCTTTAGCCAAAAACCCATCTTTCAAATAACGTTCACGCTGCCCTGAATGGTCTGTCCGCCGGGCATCTCTGCTTAAAAGCTTAGCCCCTTTTTGTCGGTTTTGATTTCATTTACCCCCATCATACTTTGGGCGGCGCGTGCGTTGGCAACATGACCACCGGGTTCAGCCATAAGCCTCGCATCGTCCGGCGGTTCCCGGCCGGGCGCTGTCATGCGGCTCGAATTATTCAGGGTAAATGGCTAAACTCCGCTACTGTGCCAGCCGGGCACCATTACGGACTTTAACTATGAACAGAATACAACGCCTTCTGCGCTGCGCGGTTGTCGCCAGCGCGCTGACGGCCACCGTTGCCGTCGCCGCCTCCTGGCAGGAGACCCTCTCCGGCGCGGCCAGCGAACTGAGCAGGCAGAACGCCGGTTCACCCCAGAGCGGTCTGTCGCTCTCCTCGCTCACCGGCCTGCTCAACGGCGGCGGCCAGGCGCTGAGCGCCGATAATATGAATAACGCCGCCGGCATTCTGCAGTACTGTGCGAAGCAGAAGCTGGCCTCCGTGACCGATGCAGAAAAGGTGAAGAACCAGGTGCTGAACAAGCTGGGACTGGATACCACCGAACAGCAGCAGGACGCCAGCTTTCTGGACGGGCTGCAGGGCCTGCTGAAAACCCAGGACGGCCAGCAGCTGAATCTGAACAACATCGGCAACACGCCGCTGGCGGAGAAAGTTAAAACCAAAGCCTGCGATCTGGTGCTTAAGCAGGGCATGAAATTTATCTCCTGATAAAAAGCCGCGTTTTTATCCCTTTTCCGATAAACGCGGCGTTAAGCCCTTTTTTCCCGTTTTTTATTCCTCACTCTCCGGCGAGGGAGGGGAAGTGACAGCGATCAAAAAAGTCCATTTCTAAACTAATTCTGAATCACGATTCGTTTTAACAGCCGCATAATTGCAGCAAGATGTCATCGCATTTACATTGTACCCCCTAAAAAAGATAGCCTGCCGGTCTCCGGGCCGGGATATTGAGGACTGACCGTTGTCTGAACTGCTCTCCTACGCCCTGTTTCTTGCTTCCGTGCTGATTTACGCATGGAAGGCGGGTCGCAACGCCTGGTGGTTCGCCGCCACCCTGGCGGCGCTGGGGCTTTTTGTCGTGTTAAACCTTACACTCTACGCCAGCGACTACTTTACCGGCGACGGCATTAACGATGCGGTGCTCTATACGCTGACCAACAGTCTGACCGGCGCGGGAGTCAGCAAATACATCCTGCCGGGCATCGGCATTGTGCTGACGCTCACCGCCGTTTTCGCCGCTCTGGGCTGGGTGCTGCGCCGCCGCCGGCATCATCCCCACCACTTCGGCTATAGCCTGCTGGCCCTGCTGCTGGCGCTGGCGTCGGTGGATGCCAGCCCGGCGTTTCGTCAGATAGCCGAGCTGGTCAGGTCGCAGTCGCGCGACGGCGATCCCGATTTTTCGGCCTGGTATAAAGCGCCGTCAAAAACCCTACCCGCGCCGAAGCTCAACCTGGTCTATATCTACGGCGAAAGCCTGGAGCGCACCTATTTTAATAATGACGCTTTTCCGGATCTGACCCCGGAACTGGGCGCGCTGAAGGACGAAGGGCTGGACTTCAGCCACACCATGCAGCTGCCGGGCACCGACTACACCATCGCCGGGATGGTCGCCTCCCAGTGCGGCATTCCGCTGTTCGCGCCGTTCGAGGGCAACGCCTCGGCCTCGGTTTCCAGCTTTTTTCCGCAGACCGTCTGCCTGGGCGACATCCTGAAAAACTCCGGCTATCAGAACTACTTTGTGCAGGGGGCGAACCTGCGCTTTGCCGGGAAGGACGTGTTCCTGAAGTCCCACGGCTTCGATCATCTGTACGGCGCGGAAGAGTTGAAAAAGGTGGTGGACGATCCCGACTACCGCAACGACTGGGGCTTTTACGACGACACGGTGCTGGATCAGGCGTGGGAGAAGTTTGAAACCCTCTCCCGCTCCGGCCAGCGCTTTTCGCTGTTTACCCTGACGGTGGACACCCACCACCCGGACGGCTTTATCTCCCGCACCTGCAGCCGCCAGCGCTACGACATTGACGGCAAACCCAACCGCTCGTTTAGCGCCGTCAGCTGTAGCCAGCAGCATATCGCCGCCTTTATCAATAAGATCAAAGCGTCGCCCTGGTTTAAGGATACCGTTATCGTGGTCTCTTCCGATCATCTGGCGATGAACAACACCGCGTGGAGCTATCTCAACCAGCAGGAGCGCAACAACCTGTTCTTTATTCTGCGCGGCGATCGGCCCGGCCGGGAGACGCTGGCGGTGAAGCGCAACACCATGGACAACGGGGCCACGGTGCTGGACATTCTCGGCGGCGATAACTTTCTCGGCCTCGGGCGCAGCAGCCTCTCCGGCGAATCCCTGTCGCAGGTGTTTCTTAACCTGAAGGAGAAGGTGCTGGCGTGGAAGCCGGACGTCATCCGTCTGTGGAACTTCCCCAAAGAGATCGGCACATTTACCGTCGACGCGGAGAAAAACACTATCGCCTTCTCCGGCAGCCGCTTCCGTCTGCCGCTGCTGCTGCGGGTATCGGCGCAGCGCGTCGAGCCGCTGCCGGAGAGCGAATACTCGGCTCCGCTGCGCTTCCAGCTGGCGGATTTCGCCCCGCGCGATAACTTCGTCTGGGTGGATCGCTGCTACAAAATGGCGCAGCTGTGGGCGACAGAGCTGGCGCTCTCTACCGACTGGTGCGTTTCCGAGGGGCAGCTGGGCGGGGAGCAGCGCGTTCAGCACGTCGACAAGGCCCGGTGGCAGGGCCAGACCCGCATTAAGGAGACGGTCATCGACACGGCGCGTTATCAGGCCAACGTCGCCATGCTGAAGATCGCAGACAACGACATTCGCTACAGGGCCGACCGCTTTATTTTTAACGTGGCGGGCGCGCCGGAAGAGGTGAAGCAGTTCAGCGGCATCTCACGCCCGGAATCCTGGGGCCGCTGGTCCAACGCCCGGCTCGGCGATAAGGTGAAAATCGAATACCGGCAGCCGCTGCCGAAGTCGTTTGATTTGACGATCGTCGCGAAGGCCTACGGCAACAACGCCAATCAACCCATTCCGGTGCGCGTCGGCGACGTCGAGCAGACGCTGGTGCTGGGCCATGACGTCACCACCACCACGCTGCATTTTGATAACCCCGCGGCCGCCAGCACGCTGACCATCGCCCCGCCCGCGCCACAAGCCACCAACGAGGGGAATATTCTTGGCCATTCGCCCCGCAGGCTCGGTATCGGAATGGTGGAAATAAAAATCACCAGCACGGAGAGCTGAGCCGCGCGCCGGAAAAGAGAAGAAGAAGCGGCCCATGGCCTGGCGTATATATCACGCTGTGCCATGGGCCTGAAGTTAGGCTGTGTCCCGTAACCGGGCGTGGCGTCGACGCTGAGCCACAAGTGCGTAATCAAGGCGGAGGGCGCAGGACGTAGTGAACTACGTTCAAGCCCGACAACACAGAGTACGCGCTTCTGGCTCGCGTCCCGCAGGGCTGGGGCCATTCAGCCCCGCTGCCGCGTTACTCGCCGTGCATCTGGAATAACCAAATATTACGGCTCGCGCCTTGCCCCGGACCTGAATGACCGCCAGCGACGCTCACGAACGGTTACGGGACACAGCCTAAGCTGAGCGACGGCGGCGACCTGTCGGTCCACGCGGCCGCCGCCCGGAGGGTTAAAACGTTTCCCAGTTATCGCCGGTACTGGCTTCCGCAACCTTGCGCGGCTTCACCGGGACGCTGGCGGCCTTCACGGCCACGCTTTCCCTGGCGCGCTGCTGCTCCTGCTGAATGCGGAACACGGCGACGGCCTGGGTCAGGCGGCTGGCCTGCTCTTCCAGCGCGGCGGCGGCGGCGGCGGACTCCTCCACCAGCGAGGCGTTCTGCTGGGTGACGCGATCCATCTCGGCGACGGCCAGGCCCACCTGATCGATGCCGCGGCTCTGCTCGTCGGAAGCGGAGGCGATTTCGCCCATAATATCGGTCACGCGGGTGACCGCGTTAACGATCTCACCCATGGTGTTACCCGCGCTTTCAACCAGCGAGGAGCCAGCATCCACCCGGCTCACCGAGTCTTCGATCAGGCTCTTGATCTCGCGCGCCGCCTGGGCGCTGCGGCTTGCCAGCGTACGCACTTCACCGGCTACCACCGCAAAGCCCCGGCCCTGCTCGCCGGCCCGCGCCGCTTCAACCGCCGCGTTAAGCGCCAGGATATTGGTCTGGAAGGCAATACCGTCAATCACGCTGATAATATCGGCAATTTTCTGCGAACTGGAGGCGATCTCACGCATGGTAAGCACCACGTTGTCCACCACTTCACCGCCCTTTTCTGCGGTCTCTGAGGCGCTCAGCGCCAGCTGGCTGGCCTGACGCGCGTTCTCGGCGTTCTGCTTCACGGTGGCGGTCAGCTGTTCCATGCTGGCGGCGGTCTCTTCCAGCGAAGCGGCCTGCTGCTCGGTGCGGGAGGAGAGATCGTTATTGCCCATCGCGATTTCGCTGGCACCGCTGTAAATCGCATTCGCCCCGTTACGCACGTCGCCGACGGTGCGTACCAGCTCGCCCTGCATATAGCGCAGGCTTTGTGCCAGCTGGCCGATTTCATTGGAGCCATCCACATCAATCGGCCTGACCAGATCGCCGCTGGCGATATGGCGAATGCTCTCAACCAGACGATGCATCGGCGCAATCAGCGTCATTTTGATGCCCGCCCAGACCGCGCACATTACCACCAGCACCGCGACCACCACGCCGATGACCACCCACAGGGCATGGCTGTAGGCCTCGTCGTTGGCCTCCACCACGCCGTTATACAGGCGAGCGATCTCCTGCTGATAAATGCCGTAGTGCTTTTCAAAGTTGTCCTGATAGTCCTGGGTCGGCTGTTCGAAGAATTCAGCTATCTTACCCGCTTCCAGCAGCTGAAGCAGCACCGTCAGGGCCCGGTGATAGTTCTCGTAATGGCTTTTAAGATCGCGTAATACCGCCTCGCTCTGGCCCGGATCGTGCGGCAGCGATTCATATTGTTTCCAGCTACTTTCCGCCTCGTTCAATGTATCCTGCGCTCTCTTCATCAGTTCAGCGAGGGTAGCGCCGGTGCCGGTATTGGTCTGATCCATGGTATAGCGGATGCCGGCACGGTTAATGGTGTTACGTGTCTGCAGCAGCGAAACCCAGCTGCTGCCCAGCGTGGACTGCTGCTGACGAATGGTTTGTAAACGTGAGAAGTTTTCCTTATCTCCTTTCAGCGCACTGAAGAACAGACCGCCCGAGGTCAACTGTAAAAGGCCAAACAGCGCCAGCACCAGCACCAGGCTGGTAACAATCTTTATATTTTTTAACATGTTTTCTTATTTCCGATTGACTGATGTTATATTTGTCGACCAAAAATAGAAAAACTTTATACTTATAACGTTACAAATTTGAGTAAAATCCGCGGTCTCCGCCCGGTTAAGTCACTTTTATCCGTGATCTCAATCACATAAAATTACCATCCGGCCCCGTATTTAACCGCTTATCGACGCTACTGACCGCTTACGCGAACATATAACCGCTTGCTGATTTACTTTCTTTACATGCCTGTAACTCTGGCACGATCGCTTCCAACATCGCCGTCGCTCTGTCCCTCCAGGCCGGTCACGCGCCCTGATAATGCTTTTCTGATTCAGCCTCAACGCCACGGGCCATTAAGGGACACTGCAGGGCGCAAGATATCGGGCCAGCTCCGGCTGATAAGTAAACCAACAACCAGGCTCTATTATGGATACGAAAAAGTTACTCAAACACATCCCCTGGGCGATCCTTGGGATCGTCGGGGCCTTCTGCCTCTCGGTGGTGGCCCTGCGCCGGGGTGAACACGTCAGCGCCCTGTGGATCGTGGTCGCTTCCGTTTCTGTTTATCTGGTGGCTTACCGCTACTACAGTCTCTACATCGCCCAGAAGGTGATGAAGCTTGATCCGACGCGCGCCACGCCGGCGGTTATCAATAACGACGGCCTGAACTATGTGCCAACCAACCGCTACGTGCTGTTTGGCCACCACTTCGCCGCCATCGCCGGTGCCGGTCCGCTGGTCGGCCCGGTGCTGGCCGCGCAGATGGGCTATCTGCCGGGCACCCTGTGGCTGCTGGCGGGGGTGGTGCTGGCCGGTGCGGTGCAGGACTTTATGGTGCTGTTTATCTCTTCCCGCCGTAACGGCGCGTCTCTCGGCGAGATGATCAAAGAGGAGATGGGGCCGGTGCCCGGCACTATCGCCCTGTTCGGCTGCTTCTTAATCATGATCATTATCCTCGCCGTGCTGGCGCTGATCGTGGTGAAAGCGCTGGCCGAAAGCCCCTGGGGAGTCTTTACGGTCTGTTCGACGGTGCCGATCGCCCTGTTTATGGGGATCTACATGCGCTTTATCCGCCCCGGCCGCGTAGGGGAAGTGTCGGTCATCGGCATCGTGCTGCTGGTGGCGTCTATCTATTTTGGCGGCGTGATTGCGCATGACCCATACTGGGGTCCGGCCCTGACCTTTAAAGATACCACCATCACCTTCGCGCTGATTGGCTATGCCTTTATCTCTGCGCTGCTGCCGGTCTGGCTGATCCTCGCGCCGCGCGATTACCTGGCAACCTTCCTGAAGATTGGCGTTATCGTCGGCCTGGCGCTGGGGATCGTCATTCTCAACCCTGAGCTGAAAATGCCGGCGTTAACCCAGTACGTCGACGGCACCGGCCCGCTGTGGAAAGGTGCCCTGTTCCCGTTCCTGTTTATTACCATCGCCTGCGGCGCGGTCTCCGGCTTCCACGCGCTGATCGCCTCCGGCACCACACCGAAGCTGCTGGCCTGCGAAACCGACGCCCGCTTTATCGGCTATGGTGCCATGCTGATGGAGTCCTTCGTGGCAATTATGGCGCTGGTGGCGGCGTCGATTATTGAGCCGGGCCTCTACTTTGCGATGAACACTCCGCCGGCGGGTCTCGGTATCACCATGCCGAATCTGCATGAGATGGGCGGCGAGAACGCCCCGCTGATTATGGCGCAGCTAAAAGAGGTCACCGCCCACGCGGCGGCTACCGTCAGCTCCTGGGGCTTTGTTATTTCTCCGGAGCAGATCCTGCAAACCGCGAAGGACATTGGCGAGCCGTCCGTCCTGAACCGCGCCGGCGGCGCGCCGACGCTGGCGGTGGGGATCGCCCACGTGTTCCACAAGGTGCTGCCAATGGCGGATATGGGCTTCTGGTATCACTTCGGCATCCTGTTTGAAGCGCTGTTCATCCTGACCGCGCTGGACGCCGGCACCCGTTCCGGCCGCTTTATGCTGCAGGATCTGCTGGGCAACTTCGTGCCGTTCCTCAAGAAAACCGACTCGCTGGCCGCCGGGATCGTCGGCACCGCGGGCTGCGTCGGCCTGTGGGGCTACCTGCTGTATCAGGGTGTGGTCGATCCGCTGGGCGGGGTGAAGAGCCTGTGGCCGCTGTTCGGCATCTCCAACCAGATGCTGGCCGCCGTGGCGCTGGTGCTCGGCACCGTGGTGCTGATTAAAATGCAGCGCACCAAATACATCTGGGTGACCGTGATCCCGGCGGTATGGCTGCTGATCTGCACCACCTGGGCGCTGGGCCTGAAGCTGTTCAGCGCCAATCCGCAGATGGAAGGTTTCTTCTATATGGCCAACCTGTATAAAGAGAAGGTGGCCAACGGCGGCGAGCTGACCGCCCAGCAGATTGCTAACATGAACCATATCGTGGTGAACAACTACACCAACGCCGGCCTGAGCATTCTGTTCCTGGTGGTGGTATACAGCATCATTTTCTATGGCTTCCGCACCTGGCAGAAAGCGCGCGCCGCCAGCGGCCGCACCGATAAAGAGACGCCGTACGTTCCGGTGCCGGAAGGCGGCGTGAAGACCGCTTCACACCACTAAAAGCGGATGGCCGGGGAGCAACGCCTGCCCGGCCTCCGTAAACGAGGTTTAACGCAGGCCGGATCGGGCGTCAGTCGCCCTCCGGTTTTATTCGTCCTCCTGAGCAATTTCAGGCTGTACGCGAATTTCCGCAGTCAGCGGCCTGAAAAACGACGGTGATACCGGGATAAGAGTATGTTTGGTAACTTAGGGCAGGCAAAAAAATACCTTGGCCAGGCGGCAAAGATGCTGATCGGCATTCCGGACTACGACAACTACGTCGAGCATATGCAGACCAACCATCCGGACCAGCCGTACATGACCTACGAAGAGTTCTTCCGCGAGCGCCAGCAGGCGCGCTACGGCGGCGACGGTAAAGGCGGCATACGCTGCTGTTAATGGAGATGCTGATGACCCCGATTGCAGTCACCCTGATTACCGGTTTTCTGGGCGCGGGCAAAACCACCCTGCTGCGCCATATGCTTAACGCAGAGCACGGCTACAAAATTGCCGTTATCGAAAATGAGTTCGGCGAAGCGGCCGTTGACGATCAATTAATTGGCGATCGCGCGACCCAGATAAAAACCCTGACCAACGGCTGTATCTGCTGCAGCCGCTCAAACGAGCTGGAGAACGCGCTGCTGGATCTGCTCGACGGCCTCGACAAGGGGGCTATCGACTTTGACCGCCTGGTGATCGAGTGCACCGGCATGGCCGATCCCGGCCCGATTATTCAGACCTTTTTCTCTCACGAGACGCTGTGCGAACGCTATCTGCTGGACGGCGTGATCGCGCTGGTTGACGCGGTGCACGCCGACGCGCAGATGAACCAGTTCACTCTTGCCCAGTCGCAGGTCGGCTATGCCGATCGTATCCTGCTGACCAAAACCGATGTCGCCGGCGAGAGCCAGCCGCTGCGCGCGCGGCTGGCGCGCATCAACGCCCGCGCCCCGGTGTACACCGTCACCCACGGCGATATCGATCTCGCCCTGCTGTTTAACACCAACGGCTTTATGCTGGAAGAGAGCGTGGTCAACGCCGGACCGCGCTTCCGCTTTATCGCCGACGGGCAGAACGATATCGCCTCCATCGTGGTGGAGCTGGACTATCCGGTGGCGATTGACGAGGTGTCGCGGGTGATGGAGAACCTGCTGCTGGAATTCGCCGACAGGCTGCTGCGCTACAAGGGAATGCTGTGGATCGACGGCGAGCCGAATCGCCTGCTGTTTCAGGGCGTGCAGCGCCTCTACAGCGCCGACTGGGACCGCCCCTGGGGCGACGAGACGCCGCACAGCACGCTGGTATTTATCGGCATTCAACTGCCGGAGGAGGCGATCCGGGCGGCGTTCGCCGGGCTGAAGAAATAGCGTGTAGTTTGTCGGCTAAGGCGCAGCCGCTATCCGACATCGCCCGGCGGAATGGCTTATTCTGCGCCGCACGGTGCCCTGCGCCGCCTCCGAAAGATTTCAGCTACGCCAACAACAGGCGCAAACGCCGATATTTTAGCGCTCTACAGCGCCCGGACCGCCCTGCCGTTGAGTCGCCCCCTTTCCTTCATACGGCAGTTAGCGATGACGCCATTCACCTTTTTTCGCCATACTAAACCGCCCTATTGCTCTACTAAGTGATTCATCCCATGGAATTTTATTTGTGTTATGGCAATTTTTAAGACCTCAACGTGAAGAATGACAGAGTGATTATCCCGCCTTTTCCAACTGATGTTCGGAGCCGGGCCATAATGAAAGCCGTCGCGGGATGCTCAGTCAACGCCGTTCGGAATATGATCGCCACGATTCAGGAACAACCTATACTCCAGGTCATTAAACGGCAGGTGCCGCGATGTTCGGCGCAGCTATTGAGTGATAAAAAAGGCGGCGATAGTTTTCGCCGCCTTTTAGCGTTTAATTCCTCGTCGCCACCTGTCGGTGCCCGGTTTTGATAGCCCCAATGGCGATGGCGAACTTAAAACCGTCGGATACAGATCGACCGGACTCCCCGTTAGCGACGTTTAACCCCCGCGTTGTCGTTCGCGTTGCTCTGGGGAACGCCCTTTTCCGCCTCTGCGGCGCTGCCCGAAAGTGTCGCCCTCCTGGAAAGCGCGGCACATTCCGTTACGGAACAGCGATCCCGGTAATGGTTGTCCCCCCGGCGGCAAGCGCCCGTCGGGGAGAACGGCCCGCACCGTTAGCGGCCCGAGCAGCCTGACTCGGTAATATTGGTTACCACGGCGGGTTCCGTCGCTGAGGTTCTGACGATAGACAGCACCCTTTTGTATCCCTGACAATTCAGGTTTACGTTGAACCGGCGCACTTCGCCCCCGCCGTTGGGATTGATGATATAGGCAACGACGCTAACCTCTTTACCTAATGCTCTGGCAATTCCCCGTATCGAATACCGCCACTCACCGCTCTGCCCATTCTGGTTCATTATCTCGGCGCGTGTCATCCCTGTAGAGGCCAGCGAGCCGCTTATCATCTCAAGATAACCCCCTCCCCCGGAGGCAGCCGTATCGGGGCTGGGCGCATCAATATAATTGTTATCGGTCGTTCTTCGCATACTAATGCCGTAGTCCATAATTGGATCGCCATTCTCTTTTAGGGAGTGGGGCCCGGTGGCGCGGATCGAGATTACTCGACCGCCGTATATACCGGGAGCCATATACACAACCCTGGCGTCGTTCACCGGATCCGACGTCGACTGTCGGGTAGCAAGGTAACCATTCGCTTTTGACTTGAGCACGTACTGCCCTTCGGCAATGCGGATAGTGAACCGCCCGTCGCTGCCCGATACCGCCGAAGCAAGAGTTTCCCCCGCATCGGTATTCAGGGTTACCGTGGCGTTCGGGATCGGCGCATCATCCTCAATACTCAGCACGGTGCCGCTGACGTTTAATACCGCCAATACCGTTACCTCCTTCGTCGCCTCCTTCTGGCCGACCGTCGCCGTCAGGCGATGTTTTCCCGGTACGGTCATCGTCAGCTCGGATGCGGTATATTCACCTGTGTTCGCCCCGCCCCCCTCAGTCCAGCGCAGCCCGTCGGTCGCCAGGCCTGGGATATTGCTCGATATGGCGATCTCATCATCCGTCAGCTCCGTGACCCGGTTACCGTACCGATCCGTTGCGACAATACTCAGCACCGTGCTTCCGTCCTGCAAGAGGGTCGCCGGTGATGCTGACAGGGTTAACGTCTCAACGCTGCCCGCTCCTGCGGGGTTGCCAACCTCCACGCGCAGCGCGGGAGAGTCCACCTCATTCACCGTTGCCTTCAGCGGATGTTCCCCCACGACCGTCATGGTCAGCTCAGTTGCGATGTAGACGCCGGCCTCATCCGCCGCCGCCCTCCAGGAAAGTTCAGATAAGCTCTGCCCCTCCAGCGCGCCCGTGATGGTAATATCATCGCTGCTTAGTCCGGTGACCCGGTTTGCATAGCCATCCTCCACCGTGACCTTCAGGACCGTTGTCTGCCCCGCCTTCAGGTTGCTGACGCTGGCCGTCAGGGCCACCCGACTCACCATACCAAAGCCGGTTGGCTGGGCCACGGTTACCGGCACCTCGCCAGACTCCTTGTGG
>NZ_WMJZ01000019.1 GCF_009711095.1 Intestinirhabdus alba | reverse complement strand
ATTTATAAAAGGAGCTTCGCTTCCTGGGTTCCGGGATCTCCTCTGCTGGTTTCTTTTTCCTGGCAGTCTGAGCATGTTGGGGAACATCAGTCTCGAAAGCTGGATCAGCTGATGGAACTGCCTGATAAAATGCCATTGCCGCAAAATTAGTATGAGGTTCCTGCTCTTCTCCGGCATCATTACAACCTTCACCACGAAGGCAGGATTTGGCAAAGACACGATTACGCTCACGTTCTTCCGCCAGTCGTTTTTCCTCCGCTTCTCGCTCTGCAACGACTCTGGCTGCGTACTCTTCCCTGGCAACCTCTACGGGATCTCTGCCTCTCCCCGTCCATTTTTCAATTTGCCTTAAAAGCGATGTTTGTAAAAACCAGTGACGATTCAAAGTGTTTAAAATCAAAGCGGTAAAACAGGCTGTTGAGCGCGGCCACTCTGTTTCCAGCGTGACAACACATCTCGCTATTTCCCCCACGCTCTGTATGCCTGGATAAGGCATATGACCTGAATTCCTCAACCAATAAAATCCAGTCAGACTCGTTCGGTAACGTAAAAGTGGTTACACCAGACGTTCTCCAGTCCGCCCCGGGGCGCGCCAGCCCTTGCCCGACCGTTAAAAAACCTCCCATAGCAAAATTCGGAACAGAACGTCCGGACCGCAGGCTTTATCTCATCCAGGGTTTCAAGTAACATCGCCCCGGAAGTGCCGTTAATTGCGTTTTTATCTGCCACTTTCCGGGCGTCGAGCGATGAATTTATCGTGGCAGCCCCACCGGCAGCGCCGATCGCCGCCATCGGGAGGGAATAAACGCAAATCTATAATTTTCATAAATACTAAGGAAGGTTACATGAATATAAATAATTATTTTTTACCGATACCGATATTCAAATCATCCGCATATCGCGCGCTTTTTATTTAATCCCGCGCATCGGTTGGAAAGCGTTCCGCTCTCCTTAAACGTCACTTTTTCTCTGCGGCAGGTGCCTGACGGGGAACCTATGGTTTTATTTCAATATGGCAAAACAGCTAAAAACAATTAAATGTCCGCAATGCGGAAGCACGCAAAAAACAGCGCTTGCAGCCGAACACTATCTTTGTCAGAGCTGTCATAGCGAGTATTATCTGGACAATGACGATATTAACGTTCATATCCGCCATCATGAACCGCCGCCGCATAAAGAATGCCTCCCTGAGGATGAGATCAGGCTGCTGAAGACGCTGGGCCTGATTGTCGTTGGCCTGCTGTTACTGTCCGGCGCGCTGACCCTTTTTTTCCGGTTCGAAAAAGCGGCCATCCCGGTAAAGCACACTTCGTCCAGCACCAGCACTACCGCGTCTCCGACATCGGAGCTAAAAAAGCCGGCCCGCTATACCACATTTGTCTGTTCGTTTTTGCCCCATTCGCAGCAAAAAATCTACCTTTCTGTGGTTGAAAAAGTTTCGGGAAGTGGTGTCCAGCAGCAGGCGGACGATCCAGAAAGCGGCTTCTACGCGGTTTTTACCGATCTTACTACAAAGAAAATTGTAAAAAAGGTGCGCATTAACTCCCACGCCAAAGCGAGATGGGGAACACCCTCGAAGAGCTGGAGTATCCGGGAATTTGCGGATGGCAAAATTTATCTTATTCTACTCCAGCGTGAATTATTTCAGCTGAATAGTGATACGTTGTCGATAGATCCCGTGGGCGAAACGTTTTTTTCCGGCCACAAAGCGTTTCAGTCCGGCATTGCCACCATTGATTTTGTCTCCCACAGCCAGGGCAGCGGCTTTACCATTCTGAGCAATGATGGCAAACGGCTGTACTATTATCCCGTAATTGATAAAGTTTATGCGGGCGATGATGCTATTTATAATGCCAGCCATTTTATGCGCAATCTGCTTCCTGACCACAGCCCGGCAACCCTCTACAAATTTGTTGGGCCGAAGTTCCCTAAGGAAGGGGACAAAAAGGAGTTAATCAAAATTACCTACCTGAATAATAACGGTGGCCCGATATCTATTCCACAGAGATTAAACTGGTATGAGGGCTACGATCCTGAATCAAAAACCTATGTCGGACCAGCGACCAAAATAAGAGTTCTGGATGACGCTGACCGATATCGCATCATTAATTTTAAGAATCTTACCGATCCGGATCGCATCTATTTCTCACCCGTCATTATGTATTATGACCAGAAAAATTTGTTTATTGCCGTAAAAGAAAACGCCAGCCCGGATGCAGCCTATAATCTGCAAAAGCTTGATCCTGATAGCGGCGCGGTACTCTGGACCATCCCTTCGCCGGGAATACAGGATATCTACCCGTTTGACGACGGCTTTTTAATGGAAAAGGACTGCACCCATCTCTACACCATCGATGCCGACGGAAAAACGCAAACCACCTACACGCTGACCTATGAGGAATAATCTATGTTAAGGAATTTATTTAAAAGACAGCTGCCGGGGGTCATCGAGTGGAAAAATCACGATCCCGCGGTTCTTTTCAGCCGGCTGGTCACGCCAACCGATGAAATCAAAAACGCCAGCAAGCTCATTGTCGCCCCCGGACAGGGATGCGTTCTGGTCTATGAAGGAAAAATTATCGATGTGCTCAGTGAACCGGGCATTCACGATCTGAAGACGGCTAACACACCTTTTATTACCTCACTGGCTAGCCTGCTGCGTCGCTTTGAAAGCGAACATAAGCTGTACCTTTACTTCTGGCGACAAACGGAGCAGGTCAACCAGCAGTGGGGAACCTCTTCCCCCGTCAAATATACCGAACCGAACCACCAGCTGCCGATGGAGCTTGGGGCCTACGGAACCTATGCGTTTCGTATTGAGGATGCGCGACTGTTTTTTGAGAATATCGTCGGTAGCCGGGATAGCTTTACGCAGGCGGATCTGCAGAGCATCATTAATTCCCGGATAGCGCCGGAAATCGCCGCTTTACTGGCGCAGGCCGGCTATGCCTACACGCAAATTGACGCGCAGCTCGCCGCCCTCTCCGCACAACTGAAAGCGGCCATCAACCAGATCTATAATGCGCTGGGGCTGCGGCTGACGGATATGCGCATTGCCGGTACGACCTTCAGCGAAGATACGCTGGCGCGCATCAGGCAGCTGGCGCAAATGAAGGTGGAAGCCGCATCGGCCAGCGAAGTCGGACTGGATTACGTCGGGCTGGAAAGGCTGCGTGCGCTGCGGGATGCGGCAAAAAATGAGTCCGGGCTGGCCGCGGCGGGGTTACAGCTGGGGGCCGGGCTGGATCTGGGGAAAACGCTGCTGCAGCCGCAGCAGACCGCTGTCGACACGCAGCAGCAGGAGCCGCAGGCAAAGCTGCGGATGCTAAAAAGCCTGCTCGAAGAAGGCATCCTGACCCAGGAAGAGTTTGATAGCAAAAAGAGAATTATTCTCGACAATCTCTAGGCCGCGTTCCTTCACCGGGCGTGGCGTCGACGCTAAGCTACAAGCGCGTAATCAAGCCTGGCAACACAGAGCACGCGCTTGTGGCTCGCATCCCGCAGGACCGGGGCTATTCAGGGCCGCTGCCGCGCTGCTCGCCGCGCATCGGCAATCACCAGACCTGACGGCTCGCGCCCTGCTCCTGACCTGAATGACCGCCAGGCGAGCCGCGTTCAAACGGCCCGCGACGGCAGCAGCCGGCGGGCCTGGCGCTAAATGCCTCTCTGCCCCGGCGTAATGTTCACCGGCATCCCGGAGCGGCGCTCCAGCGCTTCACGCGCCCGGACGCCGTCCACGCCGTCACCGTTCATCAGCACCCGGGTGACCGGCGTAACCGGCAGCGGCACTCTGTTATCAGATTCAAACTCCGCCCGGTTACGCGACAGCGGTTCGTGCACCTCAACCCAGCGGCTGCCGTCCGGCTCGGTCGTCATCTTCACCGGCCTGTCGATAATCTGCACCCGCGTGCCCACGGGCACGTTGTCGAACAGGTATTTAATATCGTCATTACGCAGGCGAATACAGCCCTGGCTTACCCGAAGCCCGATGCCAAAGTTAGCGTTGGTGCCGTGAATCGCGTACAGCCTGCCGATATAAATGGCGTACAGCCCCATCGGATTATCCGGCCCCGGCGGCACGAATGCAGGCAGGCTTTCGCCGCGCCTGGCATACTCACGCCGGGTGTTTGCGGTGGGCGTCCAGGAGGGGGCTTCCCGCTTACGTTCCACCCTCGTCACCCAGCTGCGCGGCGTTTCGCGGCCGGCCTGCCCGATGCCGATCGGCAGCACCTCAACGGTGTTGCCGCCGGGCGGGTAGTAATAGAGACGCATCTCGGCAACGTTAATCACCACGCCTTCACGCACGGTATCGGGCAAAATAAGCTGCTGCGGCACCACCAGGGTAGAGCCAGAAGCGGGCAGAAACACGTCCACATTTGGGTTTGCCTCAAGCATATTGCTCAGTCCCTGACCGTACTGTGCGGCAAAGGCCTCCAGCGGCTGCGTATTACCGCGCGGGACGGCGATGGTCAGCGGCGTCCCTACCAGGCGGCTACCTTCCGGCGGCAGTGGATAGCTCACCGCCAGCGCGCTGTGGCCGATCAGCAGCATCATAAAAGAGCAAAGCAGTTTCACCGGAGGCAGCATTCTCTATTCCTCTGTTTTAGCCGTAGACAGAAATTATAGCTTTTTTATATTGGGGCACGGCTTTCCCTGCATTTACCGCGGAGTTTATTTGCCAGCTGTATCTTTTGATCTGCGCCAGGCTTTTAATTATGCCCTGAAAATATTAAGAATTATTGCAGGTTAACCTGAAAACACACCGCCCGGTGGTTACAGGCAAAGCGCGCTTTCCCTTCGCAATAAGGCAGGATCCAGAACAGAGCCACTCCAGTTTTCGCCGCGCCATCGCGCCGGGAAAATCCCCCTGCATCTGCCTGAGCGCGCGGTTCACCGAACGTAAATGATTGCATCTGATAAGCCAGCGCCGCCGGTAACAGCACTTAAGGATGAACCCAATGCACCACGCGCATATCACCGGGAAATGATAAATTTATTTTATATTCACGGCATTCAATTTTATCTCTCGCCAGCCCCGAAAAAGCAGATGGTAATTTGCCTTAAAAATAAGTACATTGGTATCGCCCTGAACACGCTGTCATACAGCCCTACACACTTATCATTAATATTTATTTTGTGACACGGAGGCCAGCATGAAAGCTTTTTTATCCCATAACTTTGCCGATAAAGACTTTGTAAAAAAGGTTTATGAACATCTGTCAGCAACTCATGCCATATTTGATGAAAAAACATTCCCGTCTAATGCTTACCTGATTGATGAAATCAGAGAAAGCATGCTTGATTGTGAAATTTTTGTATTGTTTTTATCTAAATCCGCGCTGGCCAGCGGCTGGGTACAGGGGGAAATAAACTTAGCCAAGGAGCTGTTGTTTAACCAGTCGCTTAAAAAGATAATGGTTTTTTTATTAGATGACACAAAATGGAGCGAGTTACCTGAATCTTTTCAACAGTACCGCGCGGAATCGATCCCCAACCCCATTCAGATCGCCATCGCTATTCGCAACGAACTTCAGGCATTAGTAAAAAATCAAACGCAGGAGTGCTATGGGCGGGAGGATGATGTAAAGAAAATTACCGGTGACCTGATCATGATGGAGCAGAACCCGAAATTTCTTTTTCTCAGCGGCCCGGACGGTATCGGAAGAAGAACCTTAGCCCGCGAAGTCTATAAAAAGCTCTATCGTCTGGTAAATGGCTTTATTCAGCTTGATATCGGGGAATTTGCGGATTTAAGCAGTATACACGACTCGCTATTACAATATACTGCCAACTGGAAAGCGGGCGAATATCTTGATCAAAGAAAGTCATTTGATAAGTTAACCGAGCCGAAGCAGCTCGAAAAGCTCAGCGCCATGATTGATAGTATTTGCATCCCCGGCAAGCAGGCACTACTCATTAATATATCCAACTCCAATGTGATCAATGACGATCGCCTGAATGAACTTTTCATTTCCTTTATTACCGCCTTAAATAAGCATTCGTGGCCACTTGTGGTGTTCATCTCTAAAAGAAATGTGGATCTCGACGATCTCAAAGAGGGATACGCCTACCAGGTTTTCCCATTGAGTGAAGATGACTCTATCTACCTGTTCAGAATGCTTATCAATCTTTATAGCGTACATATCCCGAAATCAGAAACACATATTATAGAGCAAAGCGTTATCGGCCATCCGGGTTTAATAAATATGGTGGCAACCTATTTAAAAACCAATCCTGGATATAAAATCAACAAGACGCACGGCACTATTGTTTCAAAGGTCAGAACCGAGGTAAACAGACTCATCCAGGATTTCGTCAAAAATGACGTGAAGCTAGAAAAAGCCATCGGCTTTTTTGGCATGGCCGATATTGTGTCATTTAACGAAGCAAAAGAGATCGGTAAAAGCTGGCCAGACTTTGAGTACGGTTTATCAAAGCTGATTGACTCTGGTTTTTTACAATATCAAAAAAATGATTATCGCCTTTCCACCTATCTGCAAAATGCCGCCTCCAGATATGCGCAGATGTACCGTGCGGAGCTGTTACCGCATATCAAAGTCATCCTGCAAAAATACTCCGAGGTCGACAGCGACACCTACGTCCCCATCGATATTTTAGATGCCAGGATTGTCTCCCATTTAGTGACTGACGAACCCCTCCCCGATTATCTCAAAAACTTTGTCATGCCGATCCAGCTGATTAAGGCCGCAAAGCGACGCTATAATGAAAGGGAATACGCTGACGCTCTGCAGCTGGCGCAAGATGCTAACCAATGGCAAACCAAATTAAGCCCTGAGGGAAAAATTGAGACCTGGCGACTGATCGGGCTCTCCTCCGCCAGAACCGGCAATGAGAAAGCCTTTACCTCATTCAAAGAACAGTACTTAACTATTCCCAACCATCCCAAAAAAGATATCATCTACAATTTTGTCAACGGCTTCAAATACAGACTAAACGGCAGGCTGAAGGATGCGCTGAAGTGCCTGATGAAGATCGAAGAAAAAAGAGATATTGATGCCCATGTATTCCGGGAAATCGCCACAATCTACTCTTTTGATGAACGCTTCGATGAGGCGATATCCTATGCCGACAAAGCGCTGTCGATCGACGTTGATAACCCTTTCATCCTCGACATCAAGGCCTGGGCCTTATTGTCGCTGTATCGTCAGGAACGCACTACCGCATTAGTGAATAAAATAGAAGAGTGTCTGGAAAAATTAAAAATCGCGGATGAACGGAAAAACACCACCTTCTTCCACGTGCGTGAAAAGATGAAAGATGTGCTGGTTGATAATCAAAATATCGCCCTGCTCGATTCGTTATCCAAAAGCACCCAGCTGAATATTCAGCTAAAGATCTCTTTACTGGAAATCTTTTCCGCCAAAGGCCGGAACTATCAGTATGCGGAGCTGCTAAAAGATATTCAGAGCGTTATTAAACGCAAGAAAGACAACAAGATTATTGAGGTTAATCTCGCGAAAGTACAAATCAAGCACGCCATTGAACAGCAGGATTTCCCCGAAGCGGAAAGTCTGCTGAGCCGCTGGGGACACCGTTTTACCGACTATCTGGAGGAAAATCTTAAGAAGGAGATAATGCAGGTCAAAGCGTACTGCAAAAAGTGAGCGACCCGGCTGATGGACGAGCCGCCCACGCTCCGCAGCCGGGCCTGGACGTTACGCGGAGCGGCCCGGCGTCGCCGGCAGCACGATATTGCTGTCGGCAAGCTGCCCCATCGTGTCGTACATCGCGCAGGCCGCCTCGACGATGGGGATTGCCAGCGCCGCTCCGCTGCCTTCGCCCAGGCGCATCTCCATATTGAGGTAAGGCACCAGCCCCAGCTGCGCCAGCGCAATCCGCGCCCCCTTTTCCGCCGAGAGGTGCGACGGGATCAGATAAGGCTTAATTTGCGGGGCGATCCGGCAGGCCGCCAGCGCCGCCGAATAGGAGAGAAAGCCGTCAAGCAGCACCGGCAGCCCGCAGGAGGCGGCCCCCAGCATCACGCCGGCCATGCCCACCAGATCGAACCCGCCAACCTTCGCCAGCACGTCAACGCCGTCCTGCGGATCGGGCCGGTTGACGGCAATGGCCCGCCGTACCACGGCCACCTTATTGCCGATGCGCGACGGCGGCAGGTTAGCGCCGATCCCCACCACCGCTTCGGCATCGCTGCCGGTCAGCACCCCGACGATGGCCGCCGCCGGAGTGGTGTTGGCCATCCCCAGCTCGCCGACGCCAAACAGCGTCACGCCCTGCTGCGCCAGCCCGCGGGTATAGCGCATTACCTGCAGCAGCAGCGCCTCCGCCTGAGAGCGGCTCATCGCCGGGCCGACGGCGATATTGCCGCAGCCGCGGGCCACGCGCATATTCACCACGCCGGGGATCGGATCGGCGTCGATGCCGACGTCAATCACCTGCACCCGCGCCCCCGCCTGGCCGGCCAGCGCGCAGACTCCCGTGGTGCCGCGGGTCATGTTGGCGGCCTGGATGGCGGTCACCGCCTTCGGCGAGATCGCCACTCCCTCATCCCAGACGCCGTGGTCGGCGCACATCACCAGGATCGCCTTTTCACCGACCTGCGGCCGACCGTTCAGCCCCGGCATTCCCGCCAGCTGCACCGCCAGCGCCTCCAGCCGCCCGAGGCTGCCCGGCGGCTTCAGCAGGCCGTCAATATGCCGCTGGGCGCGGGCCATCGCCCCGGCGTCAGGCGCGGGAATAGCATCAAGTAAAGAGGTTAACGTCTGCATAAGGGTCCTCATGGTATTGGCCGACTCACAGCAGAGCCAGCAGGAAGATCAGCTCGCCAAGTTCAATTGCCGCGCCCAGCGTGTCGCCGGTTTGCCCGCCCAGGGTGCGCTTTAACTGCTGTCCGAGGATAAAAATCGCCGCGGCCGCCGCGACCATCGCCACCACGCCACCCATTCCCGGCAGCAGCAGCGCGGCCAGAAGCGCCGCCAGCCCCAGCGTCACGCCCGCCTGTCGGCCGGAAACGTGGCCGATAAAGACGTTTCCCAGCCCCTCCTCCCGGGCGTAGCGATGGCGATACATCAGCAGCACGGCGCATCCGCGACCTACCGCACTGGCCGCCGCCAGCGCGGCCAGCATCGGCGTCCCGCGCAGCGCCAGCTCGCTGATGACCAGCACCTTCGCCAGCAGCACGAAGATCAGCGCCAGCGCGCCGTGGGTGCCGAGGCGGCTGTCGCGCATAATCTCCAGCATCCGCTCCCGGTGGCGCGCGGAGAAAACGCCGTCGCAGGTGTCCGCCAGGCCGTCCAGATGAAAACCGCCGGTCAGCAGCGCCAGCGTCAGCACGCAGAACAGCGCCGCCAGCGGCACGCCGCACCACGCCTGAAGAATAACAAACGCCAGCCCGCTCAGGCCGCCGAGCAGCAGCCCCACCAGCGGAAAGGTGACGATACCGCGGGAGTAATGCTCAAAGTCCAGCCCCCGGGTCCAGCGGACGGGGACCGGCAGACGGCTGATAAATCCCAGCATCGCCCAGAACCGTACGATCATTTAATTTTCACTCCAATGCCGGACACCACCAGCCAGACCTCGTCCGCCGCCGTCGCCAGCCGCTGGTTGACCCGCCCGGCGATGTCGCGAAAATGGCGCGCCAGGCGGTTTTCCGGCACGATGCCCATCCCCACCTCGTTGGTCACCAGCACGACCCGCGCCGGACAGCGCCGGCAGGCGGCGATCAGCCTGTCGATCTCGTCGTCGACCGCCCGCTCCAGCGCCGCAAAATCCCACGTCTGCGGATCGCTTTCGCCGCCGAAGGCAAACAGCAGGTTGGTGACCATGGTGGTGATACACTCCAGCAGAACGGCCTCGTCGGGATCGCCCTCCGCCGCGATCAGCGCGTCCAGCTGCCGCCAGCGCTCGGCGGTACGCCAGTGCGCCGGGCGGCCGTCGCGATGGTGGCGAACGCGGGCGGCCATTTCGTCATCCAGAATTTGCGAGGTGGCGATGTAAAGCACCCGCGGCGCGTCGGCTAACAGCGCTTCGGCATGGCGGCTTTTGCCGCTGCGCGCGCCGCCGGTAACAAGGGTCAGCATAAAGGCTCCTGATGCTGCTGCATGATGGTATAAATTTTCGCCATGTCGATATGCTGTCGCATGGCCTCCGCCAGCAGATCGAACTGCTGCGCCTTATAGTGCGCGTACTGAAAGGCCAGATCCAGCGGCGGCAGCCCTTTGCGCTGCCGCAGGCCGTTCACCAGGGCGCGGGTGAAGTTGTCGCTGTCGAACAGGCCGTGCAGATAGGTGCCGAACGCCAGCCCGTCAGCGCTGACCGCGCCGTCGGCCACCCGCTGGCCGTTCTTCTGCAGCGCCAGCGCGCTGCGGCACGCCTCCCGCAGCGTCGTTTCGCCCATGTGGATCTCATAGCCGCTCACCGCTATTCCGGAGGCGGCCGCCAGCCATCCGGGCAGCGCATCCGCAAGCGTCGCCGTCGCCCGGGTGGTGGTTTTATGGTGGGCAAAGCGGGTGACGGTATCGAGCAGCCCCAGCCCTGGCCGGGTGCCGAGGCCCGACTCCACCTCGTCAATGATGGTTTCGCCAAGCATCTGGTAGCCGCCGCAGATGCCCATTACCGGCACCTTGCGACGGTGCGCCTGCAGCACGGCGTGGGCCATCCCGCTCTCCTGCAGCCAGGTCAGATCGCCCAGGGTGTTCTTGCTGCCGGGCAGGATCAGCAGATCGGCCTCCGCCAGCTCCTCCGGCCGACGCACGTAGCGCACCCGCACGTCCGGCTGCGCCGCCAGCGCGTTAAAGTCGGTGAAGTTGGCAATATGCGGCACCTGCACCACCGCGATGTCGATGTCGCGATGGTCCCGGCGCGGGTACTTGCCCTTTTGCAGGGCGACGCCGTCCTCATCCTCCAGATCGACGTCCAGCCACGGCATCACCCCCAGCACCGGCACCCCGGTCAGCGCCTCGATCTGCTCGATGCCGGAGTAGAGCAGCGCCACGTCGCCGCGAAACTTATTGACGATCACCCCTTTGACCCGCGCCCGCTCGCGCTCGTGCAGCAGCGCCAGGGTGCCATAGATCGAGGCGAACACCCCGCCCCGGTCGATATCCGCCACCAGGATCACCGGGCAGCGGGCCATCTCCGCCATCCCCATATTAACGATGTCGCGATCGCGCAGGTTGATCTCCGCCGGGCTGCCCGCCCCCTCCAGTACCAGCACGTCATACTGCCGCGCCAGGTCGTGATAGACGGCGAGGATCTGTTCGCGCAGCCGCGGCTTGTACTGGTGATAGCTCACCGCGTCCATGTCGGTCGCCACCTTGCCCATCAGCACCACCTGCGCCTTACGGTCGCTGGTGGGCTTGAGCAGCACCGGGTTCATCCGCACGTCCGGAACGATGCCCGCCGCCTCCGCCTGGAAAATCTGCGCCCGCCCCATCTCTTTGCCGTCCGGCGTGATGCCGGAGTTGAGCGCCATGTTCTGCGACTTAAACGGTGCAACGCGCAGGCCGTCCTGCGCAAAAATCCGGCACAGCCCGGCCACCAGCACGCTCTTGCCGACGTCCGACGCCGTCCCCTGCAGCATAATCGCCTGGGTCATGACCTCTCCTTCCGCGCCTCCCGGCGCATACGCTGAAAAAATTCATCTTCGGTTTTGCACAGCGGCAGGCCCGCCTGCGCGTGCAGTTTCACCAGCCAGGGCTGGGTCAGCCCGGCGTCGGCAATCAGTTCGCTACGGGCGAACACCGCCCCCGGCTCGCCGTGGGCCAGCACCTCGCCGTGGCCCAGCACATAAACGGTGTCGCTGACCTCATAGATCAGATCGATATCGTGGCTGGAGATCACCACATGGTTCCCCTGGGCCACGATGCGCCGGATAATTTCAATCATCTGCGCGCGTCCGGCCGGATCGAGGCCCGCCGTCGGCTCGTCGAGCAGCAGGTACTCCGCCTGCAGCACCAGCGCCCCGGCAAGGGCCACGCGCTTTTTCTGCCCGTGGCTTAAGCACTGGATCGGTCGGTGGCGGAAGGCGTGGGCGTCAACCAGCGTCAGGGCCTCCTCCACCCGGCGGGCAATCTCCGCCTCCGCCACCCCCAGGTTGCGCAGGCTGAAGGCGATATCGCTGTCGATATCGGTATAAAAAATTTGCCGATCGGGGTCCTGAAACAGGGTCGCCACCCGCTGGCGCAGGGCCAGCAGACCACGCCTGCCGTAGTCCAGCGGCTTTCCCTGCCACAGCACCGCGCCCCGCTGCGGGCGCAGCAGGCCGCTGAGATTCATAAACAGCGTGGACTTTCCGCAGCCGTTCGCCCCCACCAGCCCGGTGACGGCGTGTGCGGAAAAGTCCAGCGTCAGCCCCTTAAGCACCTGCTCGTCCTGATAGCGAAACCAGAGATCGGTGGTGGCAAGCATGTGGTTCCTTACAGGTGAAAGTCACCCTGATACAGTTTGACGTCAAGCACGGTGGTCATCTGCTGGTAGCGGATCAGCACCCGGGTAAACAGCAGCCCCACCAGCATCGCCAGCGAGCGATAGCCGTTCGGCAGGCTGCGGTAGCCAAAGCGCAGCGTCTGGGCGCGATGAATGGCCAGCGCTTCGTCCAGCAAAATAAAGATAAAGCGCCAGGTCAGCAGGATCTGCTCGGTGAGCAGCCTCGGCACCCGCGCCCGCTTCAGCAGCGCGATCAGCTGCGGAAACGGCAGGTTCAGCACCAGCCAGAGGGTCGCCGCCAGCGCCGCCAGGCTGCGCCAGAAGGTCTCGACGGCGGTGGTCATGCCCGACGCGGCGATCCCCAGCCAGTAATGGCCCACCGGCACTGCCGCCAGCAGGGCGTGCGGATCGCGGCTGACGCTGAACAGAATGGTCGCCACGCCGATCAGCAGAAAGCCGAACGGCAGCGCCATCCAGCGGCACCAGCGCAGCAAAGAGATGCGCAGCAGCCAGCAGGTCAGCCCGGCGGTAAGCGCCAGCTCGATGCCCTGCCCCAGCGGCGGCAGGACAAAGGCCAGCACCATCAGCGTCAGCCAGAGCAGAAATTTACGCTCCGGGGCGACGCGCAGCCAGCGGCTCCGGTAGCTGAGCCGATCAAGTCCGGTCATCACAACGCTGTCTGCCCCTCGCGTAGCCGAGAATGTAAAAAATCACCGCCGCCCCAAGGGAGCCCTGCAGCGTAAACAGCAGGCTCTCAACTTCGCCGCTGGCCGGTTCATACAGCGGCTGGAACCAGGGCTGGTAGTGCGGCGCGATGACCTGGATCTGGCTCTCCGCCTCGCCGTCCGACCCGCCATATTCACCGCCGTGGTTAATGAAAAACGGCAGTACGATCAGCGCCACCACCATCGCCAGAAGTATCAGCGTCTTTTTCATCTTCGCCTCCTTATGCGGCAATCAGCCGTCGTTTGGTCAGCTGGTCATAGATCATTACCGTCAGCAGCCCCTCGGCGATGGCGATGGGGAACTGCGTCAGACAGAAAATGCCCATAAACTTGACGATGGAGGCGGCAGCCCCCGCCTGCGGGTCCGGAAAGGCCGCGCCCAGCTGCAGCGAGGTGACAAAATAGGTCGCCAGATCCGCCAGCATGGCGCAGAGGAAGACGCCAACGTCGCGGCGCAGCCCCACCCGGCAGGCGATCCGCCACGCGGCGTAGCCGACCAGCGGCCCAATCACCGCCATCGACATCCCGTTGGCCCCAAGGGTGGTCAGCCCGCCGTGCGCCAGCAGCAGCGCCTGGAACAGCAGCACAATCGCGCCAAGAACCGACACAATCCCCGGCCCGAACAGAATGACCGCCAGCCCCACCCCGGTCGGGTGGGAGCAACTGCCGGTGACGGAGGGGATCTTCAGCGCCGACAGGACGAAGATAAAGGCTCCGCACAGGGCCAGCAGCACCTTCTGATGGCTGTCTTCCAGCACAATGCGCCGCAGGCACACCAGCCCGTACCACAGGCAGGGTAAAAACAGCAGCCACCAGGCCAGCGCCCACATCGGCGGCAGAAAGCCCTCCATAATGTGCATCGCAAAGGCCTGCTCCGGGATAACCATCAGCAGCAGCGCCGCCGCCAGGCCGCTCAGCGACAGCCGTTTCAGCCGTTGTTCACTCTTCATTGCTCACTCTCCAGACGTTTATTGACCAGAATGGTTGAGAAATAGGGCAGCGGCCGCTCATCGCTGACCTCATCCAGATTGCGCCAGCACTGCTCGCCGGGCAGCGTGGCCTCGGACATCATCAGCGCGCGATCCAGCAGCCCGGCCTCTCTGAGCAGCGCCTTAATGCGCGGGAAGCGGCCGTAAACCTTCATCAGCACCAGGCTGTCGTGCTGCGCCAGCGCCCGGGCGATGTCCGCCTCCGGCGCGGTGCAGGAGACCACCGCCAGCGACTGCTGCTCCATGGCCAGCGGGGTCTGCGAGCGCGCGGCGATGGCGGCGAAGGAGGTGACGCCGGGGACGATCTCCAGCCACTCCTGCCGCCCGATGCGCTGCAGCAGAAAAACCCAGGTGCTGAAGAGCATGGCGTCGCCGAGGGTAATAAAGCCAACCTGCTTTCCGGACGCCACCTCCGCCGCCAGCTCGTCGGCGACCGCGTTCCACACCGCCTCTTTCTCCGCACCGTCGGCGCTCATCGGAAAGTGGCGGCAGCGCACCTCAGTGCGCTCGCCGAGATAGTCGCGCACGATGGACAGCGCCAGGCTGTCGCCGCCCTTGCGACCGGCCGGCGCGTAGAGAATATCCAGCGCCCCCAGCACCCTGGCGGCGCGAACGGTAATCAGGTCCGCCGCGCCCGGCCCGGTGCTCAGGGCATAGAGTCTGCCGCTCATGCCGCCGCCTCCATCGCCGCGCTCAGGGCCTGGCGCAGGTGGGCCACGAACATCGCGCGCACCGCCGGGTTCTCCCCCAGGCCACTCAGCCACGGCGTCGCCGGGATGCCCGCGGCGTTGAAGCGGGTTTTCCATGAATCCTCTTCGTCCGAAGCCATGTCGTTAATGGCGTGGTCCCCGGCCACCAGCATCAGCGGCATCAGGTGGACGGCGCTAACCCCCTCCCTGCTCAGGCCGTCGATCAGGATATCCACCTCCGGGTAGCTCTCCACCGCCCCGACCCGCGCCGGAAACCCCTGGGCGGTCATCATATGATCGAGGCAGGCGTAGGCCGCAAAGGCGTGATGGCTGGCCCCGTGGCCCATAAACACCACCTTCTCCGATGCCGCCAGCGGCGGCATCTGCTGGCGCAGAGCCTGCATCAGCTGCGCGTAGTCGTCATGGCTGCTGAGCAGCGGCGCGCCGAGCGTCAGGCGGGCGAAGCGCGGGCGCATTTCCTGCACTTCGCGAACGATCTTTTCATACTCATCGCCGTTGATAATGTGCAGCGACTGGATCGCCACGTCCCGGTAGCCCAGGTCGGCAAGCCGCTGTAGCGCCTGCAGCGGCGTGTCGATATGAATGCCGTCGCGCCGCTCCAGCTTGCGGATAATCATGCCGGAGGTGAAGGCCCGGAACAGATCGCGATCCGGGCAGCTGGCCGCCAGCTCGCGCTCGCAGGCCACAATATTTTTCTCACAGGTGTCGTGATAGCTGGTGCCAAAGCTGACCACCAGAAGCGCTTTTTTCATTGTTTACTCCTTAAGTGGCGGCCAGCCAGCGCGCAAGGCGCTGCTCAAATGCCGCCAGACTTTCCAGTAATTCTTCGCCCGTCACCCCAGACGCCGGGCGCGCGATGACGATGCAGGGAATGCCCGCATCCAGACAGGGCTGTACTTTCTCCCGGTAGCCCCCTTCGGCACCGGAGGCTTTGGTCACCACCACGTCAGCCCGGCACTGGCGGTAAAAGGCGGCGTTGAACTCAGCGCTGAACGGCCCGCACAGGGCGAAGATCTCTCCGACGCCAAAGCCAAGCCCGGCGCACTGTGCTATCACCTCGGGAACCGGCAGCACCCGCGCCAGCAGCGTTTTTTCCGCCAGCCCGGCGCGCCAGCGCGCCAGATCCTTGCTGCCGGTGGTCAGCAGCACCCGTTCGCCGAGGGGGCGCGCCGTTTCGCAGGCTTCCTCTATACTGCGGACGTAAAACAGCAGCGGGTGGCGTAGCCCGCTCAGCTGATCCGGACGCTGATAGCGGCTCAGCGGCACCCCCGCCGTTGCGCAGGCCCGCCGTATGTTGTCGCTCACCGCCTCGGCGTAGGGATGCGAGGCGTCAATTACCCAGCGGGTACGGTTAGCCTTCAGCCAGGCGATCATCTCTTCCCGCTCCAGCCGCCCGCAGCGCACCCGCCCCTGAATATCGCCCGCCAGCTGCTCTCCGGTCGGCGTCGCCACCGACAGGGTGTAGCCGACCTTCGCCTCATCAAGCAGCCGACACAGCGCCCGGGCGTCGCTGGTGCCGCCGAACACCAGCACCTCGCCGTGGTTCACAGCGCGTAGCCCCGTGGGGTGATCATCAGACCATCCTGCACATAGGTGGCTTTGTTGCCGACGATCACCAGGCTGGTCATATCCACCGGTTCAAAATCCATCCCGCCCAGGGTGGTCAGCCACTTCTCCTGCTTTTTACGCCCGGCCGCCTTTACCACGCCCACCGGAGTGCGGGCGCTTTTGCTGGCGGAAAGCAGCTCAAAGGCGCGCGCCAGATGGCCTTCGCGACCGCGGCTACGGGGGTTGTAAAAGCAGATCACGAAGTCGGCTTCGCCGGCGGCGATAATGCGCTTTTCGATAACCGGCCAGGGGGTAAGCAGATCGCTTAAGCTGATATGGCAAAAGTCGTGCATCAGCGGCGCGCCCAGCAGCGAGGCGGCGGCGATACTGGCTGTCATGCCGGGGATCAGGCGCACCTCCACGTCAAGCTTCTGCCTGCTGACCAGCTCCAGCACCAGGCCCGCCATGCCGTAAATTCCGGCGTCGCCGCTGCTGATCAGCGCCACGTTATGGCCGGCCTGCGCCAGCTCAATGGCCGCCTGGCAGCGCTCAATCTCCTTGCACATGCCGGTTTTGATCACCTGCTTGTCGCCGGTGAAGGCCTTTACCAGGTGAGTGTAAGTTTTATAGCCGACCACGATCTCCGCCGCCTGCAGCGCCTCCACGGCCTCCATGGTCATCATCGCCTGCGAGCCAGGGCCAATTCCAATTACGCTTAACATCAGTGTGCTACTCCCAAAGTAATGGTGACGCCCTGTTCGCGCAGGGTCTCGCCGGACAGTTTTCCGTGACTCAGCAGCCAGGCCGCCGGTCCGGAAACGCTTCCCGTCCCGACCGTTTTACGCACGAAGGGGGATACCGGAAAACGGTGCTCATGCTCACGCAGCGCGTCAGCGGTAAAGGTTTCAAAAGGCACCCGCCAGCAGGAGGCCAGTTGAACCAGACCCGGCTCGTCCTTTTTCAGTGAGACGCTGCCGATGGCCTTCAGCGCCAGCGGGTCATAGCGCTGGGCCGCCAGCTGGCGCGCCAGCAGCGCGGCCAGCAGCGGAAACGGCGTATCGCGGCGGCAGCCGATGCCGGCCACCACCCGCTGCGGCACCAGCTTCCAGTGGCGCAGCGGAATCGTCGGCAGCTCGCTGCGCAGGGTGACGCAGATCAGCGCGTCCAGCTCCGGCAGCCGTTCAAGATCGGCCACGGTGATAAATCCGCGCCGGTCGCAGCGGCGGACCTCTTCGTCCAGCTCCGCGTCCCACCACAGGCCGACGCGCTGCCCGCTGACCAGCATCTGATTGACGATTTTTACCGCCGCGCGCAGGTCGTTCATCCGCGCGTCAAGCTGGAAGGCCAGGGTGTCCAGCGCCGCCATCTCGTTAACGTCGGTGGCGGTGGTGATCACCGGATCGGCCCCCAGCATCCCCGCCAGATAGCGGGTCAGCGCGTTCGCGCCCCCCGCGTGGCCGGAGAGCAGGCTGATAACGTGCTGCCCGCGCTCGTCGATGACCACCACCGCCGGATCGCTGAACTTGTCGTTGACCAGCGGAGCCAGCACCCGCACCGCAATGCCGGTGGCACCAATAAAAATCAGCGCCGAGTAGCTGGCGAACGCCTCGCGGGCGCAGTTGGCGAAGCCGTTCTCAAAGGGAAGAAACCCCTCCTCCAGCAGCTTTTCGCTGGTGAAGCAGGTAACCGGCAGCATCGCCGCCAGCCGCTTCGCCAGCGCAACGCCGCCGGGGGTCAGGCAGAACAGGGCGATGGATTCAGGCTTTACGGTATTCATGGCTAAAATCCGCGGCATAGAGTCGTGAGTAGTGATACTCATCCCCGAGGAAATTCCCGACCAGAATGAGCGCCGTTTTGCGGATCCCCGCGTCGCGCACCCGGTCGCCGATATCGGCCAGGGTGCCCCGGACGGTCTGGCTCTCCGGCCAGGTCGCCTTATAAATCACCGCCACCGGCGTGGTCGCCGGATAGCCGCCCTCAATCAGGCGCTCCGCCACCCGGTGAATACGCTGGACGGAGAGGTAGATGGCCATAGAGGTCTGATGGCTGGCGAAGGACTCCAGCTGTTCGCGGGCCGGCACCGGCGTGCGCCCCTCCAGGCGGGTAATAATCAGGCTCTGGGAAACCTCCGGGACGGTGTACTCCACGCCCAGCTCCGCCGCCGCGCCTAAAAACGCGCTGACGCCCGGCACCACCCGCCAGGGAATGCCGCGCCGGGCCAGCTCCTCGCCCTGCTCGCGCACCGAACCGTACAGCGAAACGTCCCCGGTCTGTAAACGCACCACCGTTTTCCCGGCTTTGACGCCGGTCTCCATCAGGTCGAGAATTTGCTCCAGATGCAGCGTTGCGCTGTCGTGCAGCTCGGCCCCCGGCGGGCAGTATTCCAGCAGCGCGGTGTTAATCAGCGATCCGGCGTAAATCACCACCTGAGCCTGCTGCAGCAGGCGATAGCCCTTGAGGGTAATCAGCTCGCGGTCGCCCGGCCCTGCGCCGACAAACCATACGCAGCGGGGATCAAAGGTCTCAGACATCGTTCTCTTCCTTCTGACAGGCGATAACAAAAACGGGATTATTCGGTTTGAAGTAGTGGCCGCTGCCGAGCGCGTTAAGCGATGAGACCTGCAGTTGCAGGCAGTCAACGTCCGGCACGCCGAGCTGCGCCAGATGCGCCAGGGCGACGGCGAGATTCTCCTGCAGGATAAAGGTCATCACCAGCCGACCGCCGGGGCGCAGCTGGTTCAGCGACCAGTCGATAAGCGCCGTCAGGCTACCGCCGCTGCCGCCCATAAAGATGGCGTCGGCCCTTTCGGCCACCGCCACCGGGGCCGCCTCCGGCACAATCTCGATATTGCCGCAGGCGAAGCGCCGACGGTTCTCCTCAAGCAGGCGCAGCGCGGCGGGATTGCGCTCGATGGCCGTCACCCGCAGGGCGGGATAGTGCAGCGCCGCCTCAATGGAGACGCTGCCGGTGCCCGCGCCGATATCAATCAGGTGACCGGCCCGGTGCAGCTCCAGCCTGGCCAGCGCCAGCGCGCGCACCGCCTCTTTGGTCATCGGCACCTTCTCGCCGCGCAGAAAAAGCTCATCTTTCATCCAGGATCACCACTGCGTTCATGTCGTATTGGTCGTTAACCTCGCTGACCGGCAGCCAGCGGATCCGTTCGTTGTCCATCGCCAGGTTTTCACCGATCACCATCCAGCAGTGGCCCTTGCCGCGTGCCGCCAGCCCGGCGGCGATCTCCCGCGGCCCGCAGCGGGCGTCGGTGACCATGCCCACCTTGCGATGGCGCGCCAGCTCGTCAAAGCTGACGCTGCGGCCGTGGCTGCTGGTCAGCCACATCTCGTTCATGTCGATGCCCGCCCGGGCGCAGAGATACTGCACCGCGCTGATGCCGGGGATAATGCGCACCCGCTGGCGGCCAAAGTGGGCCACGATCCGCGTGCCGATGCCGTAAAACAGCGGATCGCCGGAGGCGAGGATCGCCACCGTTTTATCCTGCCGCGCCTCCAGCCAGGCCAGCAGCTGCGGAATATTGGCCCCGAGGGCGAACCGCTCGCCGCCGAACGCCGGAAACTGCGCCAGGTGTCGGCTGCCCCCCACCAGCGCCTGGGCCTCCGCCACCGCCTGCCGCGCGGCGGGGGTCATCAGGTGCAGCCCCGCCGGCCCCATTCCCACCACGGTCAGCATTGCATCTCCCGGACGATTTCAGGGAGCGGTCGGCTGCTGCCCAGCACCTCGTTGTCAAAGGAGAACATGATGGCGTCGCAGGTGGGCGGGGTGCGGGTAAAGCGCAGCATCTGCCCGACCCGCAGACAGATGCGCCCGGCCAGCACGTCATAGATATGCTGGAAGCCGAACGCCGCGATGTGCTCCATCGCCGCCTCGGTGGTATCGCAGTCGGCGACCAGGGCCAGCAGCTCCGGCGGCGCGCCGTGCAGGGCCAGGTGCGCCACCAGGATCTCCATCCGCGCATCGGCAATATGGCTGTGGGTGTGAAAGATCCCGGCGGCGATTTTAATCAGCTTGCCCGGGTGGCCGACCAGCACGATCTGGCGGTATCCCAGACGCACCGCCTCCTCGATCATGTAGCCGACAAAGTTGCTCATAGTGACCACCACATCACCCTCAATGCCCAGCCGTTGGCGAACGAAGCGCTCCCCGTGGTTGCCCGGCACCAGCACCACCCGCTCCAGCCCGGCGGCGCGCTTGATCTCCAGCTCCAGCGACAGCGAGCGCTTCCAGCTCTCCTCCGACATCGGCGTAACGATGCCGGTGGTGCCGATAATCGAGATACCGCCGAGAATGCCGAGCCGCGAGTTGTAGGTTTTTTGCGCCCGCGCCTCGCCCTCCGGGGCGAAGATCTCCACCTCCGCGCCCCG
The DNA here is from genome assembly GCF_009711095.1 of Intestinirhabdus alba. GTDB lineage: Bacteria > Pseudomonadota > Gammaproteobacteria > Enterobacterales > Enterobacteriaceae > Intestinirhabdus > Intestinirhabdus alba. The sequence goes on along the minus strand of NZ_WMJZ01000019.1, from coordinate 80,141 downwards.
GGTCGGGCCGATGGCCTCCCGCACCGCCATTTCAATGGTCTGGCGCGGAGTACGGTTGATGGCCGCGCTGCCCACCGGCAGGCCGACCCCCTTGCGCGTGACGGTGCCGACGCCTTCGCCGCCCGTCAGGGTTATTGCGCCGCTGTCGTTCAGGGTGACGCGGGCGAAAATCAGCATACCGTGGGTGGCGTCCACGTCGTCGCCGCCGTCCTTGCGGATTGCGGCAATCGCCTGCTGGCCCTCAATGTGCGGCGACTCAACGCTGAGGTTGAGGGTAACCCCCGACGGGGTGACGATGGACACCTGATGGATCAGATGCTGGCGCAGCACCATCAGCGCCGCCACTTTCGCCGCCGCCGTGGCGCAGGAGCCGGTGGTGTACCCCTTACGCAGCGCCTTGCCGTGGTGCCAGACCGGGGCGTCAAAGGCTGGCTGGCTCATCGCGCCCCCTGCAGGTGATAGAGGATGGCGTTGACGATGGCCGCCGCCACGTTGCTGCCGCCCTTGCGCCCCAGCGCCGCGACGGCGGGCAGGCCGCTGCGCGTCAGGGCCTCCTTGGACTCCGCCGCGCCGACAAACCCCACCGGCACGCCCACCACGCCGCTGACCGCCACGTCGTGCTCCAGCAGCCGGAACAGCGCCGTCGGCGCGTTGCCGAAGACAAACAGCTTCTCGCCCGCTTCGTTAACGGCGATATCCACCGCCGCCATCGAGCGGGTGATCCCCTGCGCCTTCGCCTGCGCCACCACCCGCGGATCGCTGATATAGCAGCGGCACTCGCCGCCGAACGTCGCCAGCAGCGTCTTGTTGATACCGGAGAGCGCCATGGTGGTGTCGGTATAGATAACGCCGGGACGGCTCAGGGCCGCGCAAAGCCGCTGCAGGGCGTCGTCGGAAAACCAGAGGATATCCAGCCACTCAAAATCGGCGGTGGTGTGGATCACCCGCTTGATAATCGCCTCGTGCAGCGGGCTGGCGAACCGGTATTCCGGGCGGGTTTCACTGACGATCTCGCCGATGATGTCGAAGCTTTTGGCCTCAATGGCCCGGGGCTGCTGAATGTAATGCATGATCGTTATCCTCAGAGCGCGCCAGCCGCCAGCCACCGCGCCGCCATAAACAGCGCCAGGGCCAGGGTTGATGCCACCCACATCAGTCGAATCGTTTGTGAAATATCATCTACGGCGATATCGCGCCGGGCGTCGCCGATCCACGGTTTCTCCACGCGCTCGCCAAAATAGTCGTTAGGGCCGCCGAGCCGGATGCCTAACGCCCCGGCCACCGGTGCCTCCGCCCAGGCGCAGTTGGGGCTGCTGTGGCGATAGCGGTCGCGCCAGCCGATGCGCAGCGCCGCCGCGCCGTCGTTGCGGCATAAAAACGCCGCCGCGCTCAGCAGCAGCCAGCCCAGGCGGGCCGGAATAAAATTGGCCGCGTCGTCCAGCCGGGCGCTGACCATGCCGATGGCGCGGTATTTTTCATGCTTGTAGCCCACCATCGAGTCGAGGGTGTTGACCGCCTTGTAGGCCATCGCCAGCGGTGCCCCACCGATCGCCAGGTAAAACAGCGGGGCGATAACGCCGTCCACGCTGTTTTCCGCGACGGTTTCCACCACCGCCCGGTTAATCTGCTCAGGCCGCAGCTGCGAAGTGTCGCGCCCGACGATCCAGGAGAGTTTTTCCCGGCTGGCCGCGAGATCGCCCTGGCGCAGCGGGCGCTCCACTTCGCGGGCGGCGTCGGCCAGGCAGCGCCCGGCCAGCACGGTGAAGATCATCCACACCTCCACCGCCCAGCCGAGCCACGGATGCAGCGACCGCGCCAGCGCCAGAACGCCCCAGGCGACCGCCCACGTCAGCCCCACCACCACCAGCCACAGCGCGCCGCCGCCGAGGCGCAGCGCCCGGTCGCTGCGGCAGCAGCGGCGAACGGCGCGCTGCACGACGCCGATCAGGCTGCCGATCCAGCGCACCGGATGCGGCCAGCCCTGGGGATCGCCGATAAGCAGATCCAGCAGCCAGGCGAGGCCCCACGCCAACAGCGTCATAGCGCCGCCCTCGCCGCCGCCAGCCAGTGGCGCAGCATCCGCGGCCGCTGGGCAAAGTGGACGTGCAGATAGCTGGCGAAGGCGCTGCCGGCCTGCCAGCCGCCGGACCACGCCTGCAGCGTGACGCCGTCGCGTACCTTACGGCAGTCCAGCACCGCCGGAGTGGCCGGCTGAAAATCGGAGTAGTGGAACTCATGGCCGCGCAGCACCTCGCCGGCGGCGGCCAGCAGGGTCTGCTGCCGGGCCAGGGCTTCGCAGTAGCCAAAGCGGGTCAGCCGTTTGCCCATCGTGCTGTGGCCGGGAATGATGTCGGCCATCGGCCAGCGGCGTCCGTCGGCGTCGGTCAGGCTGCTGCCGAGGTACATCAGCCCGCCGCATTCGGCGTAGATCGCCACGCCGCGCCGGTGCGCCGCGCGCAGCTGCTCCAGCATGGCGCTGTTGCCGGCAAGCTTCGCGGCGTGCAGCTCCGGGTAGCCGCCCCCCAGCCAGATCATCTGGCAGGCGGGCAGCTGGCGATCGCGCAGGGGGCTGAAACGCACCACGTTAACGCCGGTTCGCTCCAGCAGCGCCACGTTGTCGGGATAGTAAAAGTTGAAGGCCTCGTCATCGGCCAGCGCCAGGGTCAGGCCTGCGCCCTCATCCGCGGCGGGCAGCTCGGGCCAGGCCCCCTGCGGCAGGGAGGTCAGCCGGCTCAGGGCCAGCAGGCGGTCGATGTCCAGCGTCTGCTCAAGGGTGTCGGCGAACATCTGCCACGCCGGCTGGCTGACCAGCGACTCCCGGGCGGTCACCAGCCCAAGATGACGCTCCGGCAGCGCCACCCCCTCCACGCGCGGGACGTAGCCCAGCACCGGCAGGTCGCAGTATTTTTCAATGGCCGTTTTCAGCAGCCGGTAGTGCGAGGCGCTGTTGACGCGGTTCACGATCGCGCCGACGATATTCAGGGAGGGATCGAAGTGGCAAAAGCCCATCACCGTGGCGGCGACGGAGGTGGAGACGGCCCTGCCGTCCACCAGCAGGATAACCGGGCAGCCGAGCTGTTTCGCCATGGCGGCGGTGCTGCAGTAGTTCGGGTCGGTGCCGTAGCCGTCGTACAGCCCCATCACCCCTTCGATCACCGCGATATCCGCCTGCTGCATCTGCTCGCAGAACAGGGCGTTGAGGGTCGGTTCGGGTAGCATAAAGCCGTCGAGGTTGCGGGAGGGGGTGCCGCACAGGGCGGTATGCCAGCCGCTATCCAGGTAGTCGGGGCCTACCTTGCAGGGCTGGACCCGCAGCCCGCGTCTCTTCAGCAGGCTCAGCAACCCGAGCGTTACGGTGGTTTTACCGCAGCCGCTGCCGGTGCCTGCAACAATAAACGCGCGATGCTCTGCTGCCATTACCCTGATCCTGTTCAGGGTGGTAGGGGTGTAAACGCGCCCGGTCCTGCGACCGCCCGCATCTGCGCAACCCACTTCCCACCGAAGTTGTTGGTTATAACCGACAGGCCGGTCTTCTGGCTTAGCGTCATCCTCACCCGCCCTTCCCAATCTTGCGATCAGTGGTATTTACGGGGTCGTCAGCATCACAGCAGCGGGGGCTGCGGGGGATTCTCACCCCCTTCCCTGCCACATTCGTGGCAAACCTGTCGGCAACATTCGCGGCAATATTTATCCGCGACGCGGATTTATTATTCCGTCTTTCACTTCAAACCGGCTCGTTCCATTTGAAGCAGTTGCCAAAGAATAATGAAATCAATTTGTGTTGACACTGTATCTCATCACAAAAATAAAAACCGGCGCACTTTTCTATGTAAATAACACGGCTTCGTTGTACGATAACAAATTATTGCTCTGCCAGGGCTTATTTCTTCCCGTATGCCTTCGGATACAGGTATCGTCCGAGCCGCAAGCCAATAGCAAAATATTGCTCATTACGCCGTTTCAGCGGAGGCGTTATTACTATTTTGCTGTCGATAAGCCTGCGGCGTCACCTGATAGGTCTGGCGAAAAACTTTGCAAAAATAGCTGGTCTGGGAAAAGCCTAAATTACGCGCAATGCTGGCGATGCTCCAGTCGCTGTGACACAGCAGCTCGCGGGCGCTGGCCATGCGCTGCCGGTTAACCCAGGCGTTAAAGCCAATACCCTGATATTTTTTAAACAGCTTGCTGAAGTAGTAGGGGCTGAGATAGACGTGGGAGGCGACGTCCTCCAGACGCAGATCGTCCGAAAGGTGGGCGTCAATATAGCGCAGCGCCTTCTTCATTTTGCTGTCATGGGGATTGACGCCGCGACTCGCACGCGCCGGCTCCGCCTGCTGCGGCGTGTCTTTAATCACCACGAAGTTAAGCTGCTTTTTCAGGCAGTTCTCGACGATCAGCTTCAGCAGATCCGCCGAGGCCATCACCCGCGAGTAGTCCATTTCCGGCACGTTACGGAACTCGTTTAACAGCTGCGGATCGGACTGCCAGCGGTCGTCGACGTTCAGAATATCAACCAGCCCGACGTCATTGGAGAGCCGCACCTGGCCGCACAGCACAAAGCCCACCAGATGGCCGGCAATAACCAGCGGAATAGAGAAGTCGGTCAGCCCGGCGTGACAGCGGTAGATACACGGCCCATCTGATTTTGACGCCTCCAGCCCGCCGCAGCGATCGCTCATACGGCAGCGGCTGCTGAGCTGAGGATGCTGGCGCATCAGCTGGCAAAACGGGGTGAAATTAAATAATTCGGAAATTTCATCACCATGAATATTGACAACCACAACCGCCAGGCTGGTGGCTTGCGCAAAATCCTGTGCGATTTTATTAATGAGTTCTGAGTTCAGGGTGCTCGCAGAAATCATGATAAAATCCCTCAGTTAATCCATTGTTATAATTAAATACAACTTCTTCACATATTTCCCACCATGCCTGTTTACCGGCGAACGGTAAGTATATACCCCGGCTAATTGGGGCGGCATGATCAAACGCAACACGTTTTATACCCGTTATACTTCAGGCTGCGTGTGCGTTGGCTTCTGGTTACTCGTCTCATCCATGAAACGCGCCCCGACTGGCCTGCAGGAAAGAGGCCGGAAGAGAAGCTGGATATCTCCTTTAGCCAGCGCCCGTGCGGCCCGAAACCCGGCGGATATATACCCAAAATAATTCGAGTTGCTTGTAGGCGGCAAGGGAACGAATCCCCAGCAGCATAGATAACTATGTGACTGGGGTGAGCGAGTGCAGCCAACACCCATGCAACTTGAAGTATGAAGGGTATAAAAGACAATAACAAAAGTCTCCCCCCCTGGGGAGACCTTTTCTTCGGTTCATGACGGCAGATCACGAATTAAAATCAGAGAGTGTGATATTGCCGACACGCCGTGCGATCACGCATCCGTTTCTGTGGCCTTACAGCTGTTACAGGGTAAATTTTTACCGATGCAGAAGCGGTAGATTGCCGCCCCGATGCAGGCCCCGACGATCGGCGCAATAATTGGCACGACAAAATAGGGGATGTCGCGACCGCCGGTCATGGCGATATCTCCCCACCCCGCCAGCCAGGTGAACATTTTCGGACCAAAGTCGCGCGCCGGGTTCATGGCGAATCCGGTCAGCGGACCGGTGGAGGCACCGATCACCGCCACCAGCAGGCCGATCAGCAGCGGTGCCAGCGGCCCTTTCGGCACGCCGTTGCCGTCGTCGGTCAGCGCCATAATCAGCCCCATCAGGATGGAGGTAATCACCATCTCGACCAGCGCCGCCTTCCAGACGCTCAGCGCCGCAGCCGGATAGGTGCTGAAGATACTGGCCAGCTGCAGGCTCTCAACGCTGCCGCGCACCATTGAGTTCGTCGTCTCAAACTCGATAAACAGGCTGCTGTACAGCAGGTATCCCAGCGCCGCGCCGCCGAACGCCCCGGCGACCTGCGCGACGGCATAAGGAACGACCTTGCGCCCGGGAAAGCAGGCAAACAGCCACAGGGCGATGGTGACCGCCGGGTTAAGGTGCGCGCCGGAGATACCGGAAGTCAGGTACACCGCCAGCGAGATCCCCAGCCCCCAGATAATACAGATTTCCCATAGTCCAAGACTGGCTCCCGCCACCTTGAGCGCGCTCAGACAGCCGATACCAAAGAACAGAAACAGCCCGGTGCCCAGAAACTCGGCAACGCACTGCGCTTTTAGTGAATCATTCATGGTGACACCTTAATTAGAAGAGTTCGTGTCTTACCAGCGAATTCCCTGCTGGCGGTAGAGTACAACGAACGCCACTATAAAAACTGCCGCCAGAAAATTGTTGGCAATCTGCAAAGCGCCGGCTTCGCAAAATCGTGCTGCAATAGCAAATTCTTGCTCTGCCATTATTTCGCGAGCGCTCTGCAACAGGTATTCTGGCTATTACAAGCCACTTTTTAAAATAATAAAATATTGCTCAGGCGAGATTTCTGTTTTTCAGGCAGCGTCACATTTGCGCCGCCCATATAACAAATGAAATATTTTTTGTCACCCCTAAAAGTGTAAATATGGAGTGGCAATAGCTAAATTATCACATCGATAACTAAAAAATTAGTCTTTAAAAACAGCGAGATATAATAACAAAAAACAATTTTATCGCATTCAATCCCCACTATTTTTTTCACCTCATTTTTAACTCAGCCATTCTTTTTCCTCGCTTCTTTTTATAGTCGGGACTATCGGATAAACCCAGGCGAGGTCTGTATGCAACAAGAAGCATTAGGAATGGTAGAAACCAAAGGCTTGACTGCGGCCATAGAGGCCGCAGACGCAATGGTGAAGTCGGCCAATGTGATGCTGGTCGGCTACGAAAAAATTGGCTCCGGGCTGGTGACGGTAATCGTCCGCGGCGACGTAGGCGCGGTAAAAGCGGCGACGGACGCCGGCGCGGCCGCCGCGCGCCACGTGGGCGACGTGAAAGCCGTACACGTCATTCCGCGCCCGCATACCGATGTAGAAAAAATCTTACCCAAGGGAATTGACCAATGAGCAGCAATGAACTGGTGGATCAGATCATGGCGCAGGTAATCGCGCGCGTGTCGACGCCGGAACCGTCGGCACTCCCTGATACCCCCCACCCACAACGAGAGACGGCTATGGCAGAAAAGAGCTGCAGTTTAACGGAATTTGTTGGCACCGCCATCGGCGACACCGTCGGTCTGGTTATCGCCAACGTGGACAGCGCCTTACTGGACGCGATGAAGCTGGAAAAACGCTATCGCTCTATCGGCATTCTTGGCGCGCGTACCGGGGCAGGCCCGCACATTATGGCCGCAGACGAAGCGGTAAAAGCGACCAACACCGAAGTGGTGAGCATTGAGCTTCCCCGCGACACCAAGGGCGGTGCCGGCCACGGCTCGCTGATTATTTTAGGCGGCAACGACGTTTCCGACGTTAAGCGCGGCATCGAAGTGGCGCTGAAAGAGCTGGACCGCACCTTCGGCGACGTCTACGCCAACGAGGCCGGGCACATCGAGCTGCAGTACACCGCCCGCGCCAGCTATGCGCTGGAAAAAGCCTTTGGCGCGCCCGTTGGCCGGGCCTGCGGGGTGATCGTCGGCGCGCCGGCCGCGGTCGGCGTGCTGATGGCCGATACCGCCCTGAAATCCGCCAACGTTGAGGTGGTGGCCTACAGCTCCCCGGCGAGCGGCACCAGCTTCAGCAACGAAGCCATCCTGATTATCTCTGGCGACTCCGGCGCGGTGCGTCAGGCGGTAACGTCAGCGAGGGAAATTGGCAAAACCGTGCTGGCGACCCTCGGCGCAGAGCCGAAAAACGATCGCCCGTCCTACATCTGACACCCGCGAGGCTGATTCATGAGATCGAAAAGATTTGAAGCACTGGCGAAACGCCCTGTGAATCAGGACGGCTTCGTCAAAGAGTGGATCGAAGAGGGCTTCATTGCGATGGAAAGCCCTCAGGATCCGAAGCCGTCGATTAAAATCGTCAACGGCGCGGTCACCGAGCTTGACGGCAAACCGGTGAACGAGTTTGACCTTATCGACCACTTTATCGCCCGCTACGGCATCAACCTGGCGCGTACGGAAGAAGTGATGGCGATGGATTCGGTTAAGCTGGCCAACATGCTGTGCGATCCTAACGTCAGGCGCAGCGACATCGTGCCGCTGACCACCGCCATGACCCCGGCGAAAATCGTCGAAGTAGTGTCGCACATGAACGTGGTTGAGATGATGATGGCGATGCAGAAAATGCGCGCCCGCCGTACGCCCTCCCAGCAGGCCCACGTCACTAACGTTAAAGATAACCCGGTGCAGATTGCCGCCGACGCCGCCGAGGGCGCATGGCGCGGATTTGACGAGCAGGAGACGACGGTCGCCGTGGCGCGCTACGCCCCGTTCAACGCCATCGCCCTGCTGGTCGGCTCCCAGGTAGGCCGCCCGGGCGTGCTCACCCAGTGCTCGCTGGAAGAGGCCACCGAGCTGAAGCTCGGCATGTTGGGCCACACCTGCTACGCCGAAACCATCTCTGTCTACGGCACCGAGCCGGTGTTTACCGACGGTGACGATACCCCGTGGTCGAAGGGCTTCCTCGCCTCCTCCTACGCCTCCCGCGGGCTGAAAATGCGCTTTACCTCCGGCTCCGGCTCCGAGGTGCAGATGGGCTACGCCGAAGGCAAATCGATGCTCTATCTGGAAGCGCGCTGCATTTACATCACCAAAGCCGCCGGCGTCCAGGGGCTGCAGAACGGCTCCGTCAGCTGCATCGGCATTCCGTCCGCCGTGCCCTCCGGTATCCGTGCCGTACTGGCGGAAAACCTGATCTGCTCAGCGCTGGATCTGGAGTGCGCCTCCAGTAACGACCAGACCTTCACCCACTCGGATATGCGCCGCACCGCGCGCCTGCTGATGCAGTTCCTGCCGGGCACCGACTTCATCTCCTCCGGCTACTCCGCCGTGCCGAACTACGACAACATGTTCGCCGGCTCTAACGAAGACGCCGAGGACTTTGACGACTACAACATTCTCCAGCGCGATCTGAAGGTGGACGGCGGTCTGCGTCCGGTGCGCGAAGAGGACGTTATCGCCATTCGCAACAAGGCGGCGCGCGCCCTGCAGGCCGTGTTCGCCGGAATGGGGCTGCCGCCGATCACCGACGAAGAGGTAGAAGCCGCGACCTACGCCCACGGGTCGAAGGATATGCCGGAGCGTAACATCGTCGAGGACCTTAAGTTTGCCCAGGAGATCATCAACCAGAACCGTAACGGTCTGGAGGTGGTAAAAGCGCTGGCCAAGGGCGGATTTACCGACGTTGCCCAGGACATGCTCAACATCCAGAAGGCCAAGCTGACCGGGGATTATCTGCACACCTCCGCCATTATCGTAGGCCATGGGCAGGTGCTTTCCGCCGTAAACGACGTTAACGATTATGCCGGTCCGGCAACAGGTTATCGCCTGCAAGGTGAACGCTGGGAAGAGGTGAAAAACATCCCTGGCGCACTCGATCCCAACGAACTTGGCTAAGGGGTGAAAAATGGAAATTAATGAAAAACTGCTGCGCCAGATAATTGAAGAGGTGCTGGCTGAAATGCAGCCCAGCGACAAGCCGGTCTCCTTCCGCGCGCCGGGCACCGCCAGCGCGGCCACTGCCGCCCCTCAGGGCGAAAGCTTTCTGACCGAAGTCGGCGAGGCTAAACCGGGCACCCAGCAGGACGAGGTGATTATCGCCGTCGGCCCGGCGTTCGGCCTGTCGCAGACCACCAACATCGTCGGTCTGCCGCACAAGAGCATTCTGCGCGAAGTGATCGCCGGCATTGAAGAAGAGGGCGTGAAGGCGCGGGTGATCCGCTGCTTTAAATCCTCCGACGTGGCCTTCGTCGCCGTTGAGGGCAACCGCCTGAGCGGCTCCGGCATCGCCATCGGCATCCAGTCGAAAGGCACTACGGTGATCCACCAGCAGGGGCTGCCGCCGCTGTCAAACCTGGAGCTGTTCCCGCAGGCACCGCTGCTGACCCTTGAGACCTATCGCCAGATCGGCAAAAACGCCGCCCGCTATGCGAAGCGTGAATCACCGCAGCCCGTACCGACCTTAAACGATCAGATGGCGCGCCCGAAATATCAGGCTAAATCCGCCATTCTGCACATCAAAGAGACGAAGTACGTGGTGACCGGTAAAAATCCGCAGGAACTGCGCGTGGCGCTTTAATAAAGGATACCTTCATGAATACCGATGCAATTGAATCGATGGTTCGGGACGTGTTAAGCCGCATGAACAGCCTGCAGGGCGACGCCCCTGCCCCGGCCTCCTCTGCGGCCGTTGCCACGCCCCACAGCGCAAAAGTCACCGATTATCCGCTGGCGAACAAACATCCGGAGTGGGTAAAAACGGCGACCAACAAGACGCTCGACGAGTTCACTCTGGAAAACGTCCTCAGCGACAAGGTGACGGCGCAGGATATGCGCATCACCCCGGAAACCCTGCGTATCCAGGCGGCCATTGCCCGGGATGCGGGGCGCGACCGCCTGGCGATGAACTTTGAGCGCGCGGCGGAGCTGACCGCCGTGCCCGACGATCGCATTCTGGAGATTTACAACGCCCTGCGCCCTTACCGCTCAACGAAAGAAGAGCTGATGGCCATCGCTGACGATCTCGAAAATCGCTATCAGGCCAAAATTTGCGCGGCTTTCGTGCGTGAAGCGGCAACGCTCTACGTCGGGCGCAAAAAGCTCAAGGGCGATGATTAATCTCAACCTCGTTCACGCCGCCTGACGGCGGCGAAGGCATGGCTCCCGACGCGCCGGCGACAGCCTGCGCCCCGGGTGAAAAGCGCAGCCGACCGGGGCTGCGTGAAGTACGACGAGAAAAGGATTCGGTATGCAATACATAGCTGGCATTGATATCGGCAACTCATCCACGGAGGTCGCGCTGGCGCGGCTTGATGAGGCTGGCGCGCTGAACATCATCGGCAGCGCGCTGGCGGAGACCACCGGAATTAAGGGCACGTTGCGTAACGTGTTCGGCATTCAGGAGGCGCTGGCCCAGGCGGCCAAAAACGCGGGCATCAACGTCAGCGATATTTCGCTTATCCGCATCAACGAAGCCACGCCGGTGATTGGCGACGTCGCGATGGAAACCATTACCGAAACCATCATCACCGAGTCAACCATGATCGGCCACAACCCGAAAACCCCGGGCGGGGTCGGTCTGGGCGTCGGCATGACGATTACGCCGGAGGAGCTGCTCACCCGTCCGGCGGATACGCCCTATATTCTGGTGGTCTCATCGGCGTTTGATTTTGCCGACGTTGCCACCATGATCAACGCCTCGGTTCGCGCCGGCTATCAGCTGACCGGCGCGATCCTGCAGCAGGACGACGGCGTGCTGGTGAGCAACCGGCTGGAAAAGCCGCTGCCCATCGTTGACGAGGTTCGCTACATTGAACGCATTCCGCTGGGTATGCTGGCCGCCATTGAGGTCGCCGTGCCCGGCAAAGTCATTGAAACCCTCTCCAATCCTTACGGCATCGCCACCGTCTTTAACCTCAGCGCCGACGAAACCAAAAACATCGTGCCGATGGCGCGCGCGCTGATCGGCAACCGCTCCGCCGTGGTGGTAAAAACGCCCACGGGCGACGTAAAAGCGCGGGCGATCCCCGCCGGGAACATTGAGCTGCTCTCACAGGGGCGCACCCTGCGCGTGGACGTCGCCGCCGGCGCGACGGCCATCATGAAGAAGGTGAGCGAATGCCCGAAAATTGACAACGTGACCGGCGAAGCGGGCACCAATATCGGCGGTATGCTGGAGCACGTACGCCAGACTATGGCCGAGCTGACCAACAAGCCCAGCGGCGAGATTTTCATTCAGGATCTGCTGGCCGTCGATACCTCCGTTCCGGTGAGCGTCACCGGCGGGCTGGCCGGCGAGTTTTCGCTGGAGCAGGCGGTGGGCATCGCCTCGATGGTCAAATCCGATCGCCTGCAGATGGCGGCCATCGCCGGTGAAATTAAGCAAAAACTTCACGTAGAAGTGCAGATAGGCGGCGCGGAAGCCGAAGCGGCGATTCTCGGCGCGCTGACCACGCCGGGCACCACGCGCCCGCTGGCGATCCTCGATCTGGGGGCCGGCTCCACCGACGCCTCGATCATCAATCCGCAGGGGGAGATCATCGCCACCCACCTGGCGGGCGCGGGGGACATGGTCACCATGATCATCTCCCGGGAGCTGGGGCTTGAGGATCGTTACCTGGCGGAGGAGATCAAAAAATATCCGCTTGCCAAGGTGGAGAGCCTGTTTCATCTGCGCCACGAGGACGGCAGCGTCCAATTTTTCCCCGAGCCGCTGCCGCCTGCGGTTTTCGCCCGCGTCTGCGTGGTGAAACCCGACGAGCTGGTGCCCCTGCCCGGCGATCTGCCGCTGGAAAAAGTTCGCGCCGTTCGCCGCAGCGCCAAAGAGCGGGTGTTCGTCACCAACGCGCTGCGGGCGCTGCGCCAGGTCAGCCCGACCGGCAACATCCGCGATATTCCGTTCGTGGTGCTGGTGGGCGGCTCCTCCCTGGACTTCGAGGTGCCGCAGCTGGTGACCGACGCGCTGGCGCACTACCGGCTGGTGGCCGGGCGCGGCAATATCCGCGGCAGCGAAGGGCCACGCAACGCCGTCGCTACCGGGCTGATCCTCTCCTGGCTGAAGGAGTTTGCCCATGACCGCTAAGCAGAACCTCCCCGCCATCGCCATCACCGCTATCGGCGACTGCGTCGCCCGCTGGCGGGAAGTGCTGCTCGGCATTGAGGAGGAAGGCATCCCCTTCATTATTCAGAACCAGCCTTCAGGAGAGATCGTCGACAGCGCATGGCAGGCGGCAAACCGCTCGCCGCTGCTGGTCGGCATCGCCTGCGACAGCGAAAGGCTGGTGGTGCACTACAAAAATTTACCTGCTTCAGCGCCGCTTTTTACGCTGACGCATCAACAGAATTACCCTGCCCTGCGAAGTGCTGGTAACAACGCGGCAAGGTTAGTCAAAGGTATCCCCTTCCGGGACCTTTAAGTTTAATCCACAGGAGAACAGCAGTATGAACAACGCACTGGGACTGGTTGAAACAAAAGGGTTGGTCGGCGCTATCGAAGCCGCAGACGCCATGGTGAAGTCCGCCAACGTGCAGCTGGTCGGCTATGAAAAAATCGGCTCCGGCCTGGTGACCGTCATGGTTCGCGGCGACGTCGGCGCGGTGAAGGCGGCGGTTGACGCGGGCAGCGCAGCGGCGCGCGCCGTCGGCGAAGTGGCCTCCTGCCACGTGATCCCGCGTCCGCACAGCGACGTCGAGGCCATTTTACCGAAGTCAGCCTAAGCCGCAGCGGATAAGGAGCACAGCGTGAAGCAATCACTGGGATTACTTGAGGTGAAAGGTCTGGCATTAGCCATTATTTGCGCGGATGCCATGGCCAAAGCCGCTTCCATCACGCTGGTTGGCCTTGAAAAGACCAATGGTTCAGGCTGGACGGTCATCAAAATTACCGGTGACGTGGCTTCGGTTCAGTCGGCCATCGTGACCGGTGCCAGCTTCGCCAGCCAGCAGAACGGCCTGGTGGCGCAAAAGGTTATCGCCAGGCCCGGCGAGGGGATACTGTCCCGCAGCGTGCCTTCAGAACCTGAAGCCGCGCCTGCGCCGGCCCCTCTCGCCGCACCTGAACCCGGAATCGGCGTGGACGCGCCGGTAGCAGAAGCGCCTGAAACCGGGGTCGGCGTGGAAGCACCTGCCGTCGACGCGCCGCAGGAGACCGCCATCGTGAGCTGCAATTTATGCCTCGATCCGGCCTGCCCGCGCCAGAAGGGTGAACCCCGGTCATCGTGCCTGCATACGGGCAAGCGAGGTGAAGCGTAATGGATAAACAACTGCTGGAAACCGCGGTCAGCAAGGTGCTGGATGAGATGCGGGAGCGTCCGATTCCGCTGGGCGTCTCTAACCGACATATCCATCTCAGCCAGCAGGACTATGAGCGGCTCTTTCCGGGCCAGCCTATCAGCGAGAAAAAAGCGCTGCTGCAGCCGGGCCAGTACGCCGCCGAACAGACCCTGACGCTGGTCGGCCCGAAGGGGCAGCTTAAGAACGTCCGCCTGCTGGGGCCGCTGCGCGGCGCAAGCCAGGTGGAAATTTCCCGTACCGACGCGCGAACCCTGGGGGTAGCGGCACCGCTGCGCATGTCCGGCGATCTCAAGGGAACGCCGGGCATCCGGCTCGTCAGCCCCTGGGCGGAGCTGGAGCTGACGTCGGGCGTGATCGTCGCCCAGCGCCATATCCACATGTCGCCGCTGGACGCGCTGATCCTGCGGGTGACCCACGGTGACAAAGTTTCCGTGGCTATTGAGGGTGACGAACGGCGTCTGATCTTCGACAACGTGGCGGTGCGCGTTTCGCCGGATATGCGGCTGGAGATGCATATCGATACCGACGAAGCCAACGCGGCGGGCGCGGATAACCCACGCGCCACCGCCCGGCTGGTGACGCCGCGATGAACGGCGAACTGCTGCAGCGCATCGTCGCGGAGGTGGTCTCCCGCCTGGCGCGGCGCGCTGAAAGTACGGCGACGCTCAGCGTCGCGCAGCTGCGGGAAGCCGACGCCCGCATGCTGATTTGTCGCCACGCCACCCTGCACGTGCTGCAGGCGGATCTGCCGCTGCTGGCTCAGCTGGCGGAGCCGCGGTCATCGGACGCCGCGGCGCGGATCGTTCATGAGGCGCTGGCGGCCGGGGTGCGGGTGCGGCTGTCGCTACAGCAGCGGCTGCTGCGAGCGCTGCCGCTGAAGGCCCTCGCCCGCCTGCCGCTGCGGCTGTACGACGAGCAGGGGCGGGAGGTCGTACCGCATCCGGACGGCGTGCTCAGCTACGCTGACGTCGCCCGGCTCTCCGGCGGCACGCTGGTGCTGCGCCGGAAATGCATCGTGACCGCGCTGGCGCGCGAAGCCGCCGCCGCGCGCGATATCCACATCATTAAGCAGGAGTGAACCATGCATCTGGCACGTGTAACGGGCGCGGTGGTATCCACGCAAAAATCCCCTTCTCTGGTCGGGAAAAAGCTCTTGCTGGTACGGCGGGTCAGCGCCGACGGCGAGCTTGCCGCGCAGCCCACCGTCGGGGATGAGGTGGCCGTCGACTCCGTCGGCGCGGGCGTTGGCGAGCTGGTGCTGCTCAGCAGCGGCTCCAGCGCCAGACACGTATTTTCCACGCCCAATGAGGCCATCGATCTGGCGGTGGTCGGCATTGTGGACACGCTTTCTCGCTAAGGGGGAGTTATGGCGATTTATACCCGAACCGGCGACGCGGGAACCACCGCGCTGTTCACCGGCCAGCGGGTGAGTAAAACTCATCCGCGCGTCGAGGCCTATGGCACCCTCGACGAGCTGAACGCCGCGCTAAGCCTCTGCGTCTGCGCCACCCTCAACACGCAGCATCGCGAGCTGCTGGAGGCGATTCAGCTGCAGATTTTCTGGCTCAGCGCCGAGCTGGCCAGCGAAAGCGAGCAGCCCGCACCGGGGCGACGCTATATCAGCACGGAAGAGATCGCCGCGCTGGAAACCGCAATCGACGTCGCCATGGGGCGCGTGGAGCCGGTTCACAGCTTTATTCTGCCGGGGCGCTGCGAGGCCGCCAGCCGCCTGCATTTCGCCCGCACCCTGGCCCGCCGCGCCGAGCGGCGTCTGGTGGAACTGGCCGCGGAGGTGACCGTCAGGCAGGTGCTGTTGCGCTACATCAACCGCCTGTCGGACTGCCTGTACGCGCTGGCCCGCGCCGAAGATCACGACGCCCGGCAGAATAAAATTATTCAGGAGGTCGCCCGACGCTATCTGGCCTCCGCCGACGCCTCCTCCGTCACAGAGTCCGCGGGGCCGCTCACCTTTCAGGAACTTCACCAGCTGACCCGCGCCGCCATTAGCCGGGCCGGGGCGCTGGGCGTTCCCGTGGTTATCAGCATCGTTGACGCCAACGGCACAGAGAGCATCGCCTGGCGGATGCCGGACGCGCTGCTGGTCAGCAGCGAGCTGGCACCGAAGAAGGCGTGGACCGCCGTGGCGATGAAGACCGCCACCCACGAGCTGGCGGCGGCGGTACAGCCCGGCGCGCCGCTCTACGGTCTGGAAAGCCATATGCAGGGCAAAGTGATCACCTTCGGCGGCGGGTTTCCGCTGTGGCGCGAGGGCGTCCTGGTCGGCGGCATTGGCATCAGCGGCGGCAGCGTTGAGCAGGACATGGACATTGCACAGGCCGCCGTTGCGGCAATTAACGTGAGAACACATCAATGAATACATCTGAACTCGAAACACTGATCCGCAACATTCTGAGCGAGCAGCTGGCACCGGCCAAAGGCGACGCGAGCGGTGCCCGGAGCAACGGTATTTTTAACAGCGTCGACGAGGCCATTAATGCCGCGCACCAGGCCTTTCTGCGCTATCAGCAAAGTCCCCTGAAAACCCGCAGCGCCATTATCAGCGCCATTCGCGAAGAGCTGAAGCCGCACCTGGCGGCGCTGGCGGAGGAGAGCGCCGCCGAGACCGGCATGGGCAATAAAGAGGACAAGTTCCTCAAAAACCAGGCCGCGCTGGACAACACGCCGGGAATCGAGGATCTCACCACCACCGCCCTGACCGGCGACGGCGGGATGGTGCTGTTTGAATACTCGCCGTTCGGCGTTATCGGCTCCGTCGCGCCGAGCACCAACCCGACGGAAACCATCATCAATAACAGCATCAGCATGCTGGCGGCGGGGAACGCCGTCTACTTCAGCCCGCATCCGGGTGCCAAAAAAGTGTCGCTGAAGCTCATCTCCATGCTGGAAGAGATCGTCTTCCGCAGCTGCGGGATCCGCAACCTGGTGGTCACCGTCGCCGAACCCACCTTTGAGGCCACCCAGCAGATGATGGCGCACCCGAAAATCGCCCTGCTGGCGATTACCGGCGGGCCGGGCATCGTGGCGATGGGCATGAAGAGCGGTAAAAAGGTCATCGGTGCGGGTGCAGGTAACCCGCCCTGCATCGTGGATGAGACCGCCGATATCGTGAAGGCGGCGGAAGATATCATCAACGGCGCGTCCTTTGATTACAACCTGCCGTGCATTGCCGAGAAGAGCCTGATCGTGGTGGAATCGGTAGCGGAGCGCCTGGTACAGCAGATGCAGAACTTCGGTGCCCTGCTGCTCAGCCCGGCGGATACCGATAAGCTGCGGGCCGTCTGCCTGCCGGAAGGCCAGGCCAACAAGAAGCTGGTGGGTAAAAGCCCGTCGGCAATGCTGGAAGCCGCCGGTATTGCGGTGCCGGCAAAGGCCCCTCGCCTGCTGATCGCCGTGGTTAACGCTGACGATCCGTGGGTTTCCAGCGAACAGCTGATGCCGATGCTGCCGGTCGTGAAGGTGAAAGATTTTGACGGCGCGCTGGCGCTGGCGCTGAAGGTGGAAGAGGGCCTGCACCATACCGCCATTATGCACTCGCAGAACGTGTCGCGTCTGAACCTGGCCGCCCGCACTCTGCAGACCTCAATCTTCGTTAAAAACGGGCCCTCTTATGCGGGTATCGGCGTCGGCGGCGAAGGCTTCACCACCTTCACCATCGCCACCCCTACCGGCGAAGGCACCACCTCAGCCCGCACGTTCGCCCGCTCGCGCCGCTGCGTGCTGACCAACGGCTTTTCCATCCGCTGATGAGGTGGTAATGAAGACCTTTTCACTGCAAACCCGCCTCTACAGCGGTCAGGGAAGCCTGAAGGCGCTACAGCGCTTCAGCCACAAGCACGTCTGGATTATCTGCGACGGCTTTCTGGCGCGCTCGCCGCTGATTGATATGCTGCGCGAGGCGCTGCCGACGAGTAACCGCGTCAGCGTCTTCAGCGATATCACCCCCGACCCCACCATCGGCATCGTCGCGCAGGGCATCGCGCAGATGCAGGCCCTGCGCCCGGAGGTGGTGATCGGCTTCGGCGGCGGCTCGGCGCTGGATGCGGCCAAGGCCATCGTCTGGTTCAGCCGCCAGGCCGGCATTGAGATTGAAACCTGCGTGGCGATCCCGACCACCAGCGGCACCGGCTCGGAAGTAACCAGCGCCTGCGTTATCAGCGATCCGGAAAAGGGCATTAAGTACCCGCTGTTCAACAACGCGCTCTATCCGGATATGGCGATCCTCGATCCGACGCTGGTGGCCAGCGTGCCGCCCGCCATCACCGCCAACACCGGCATGGACGTGTTAACCCACGCGCTGGAGGCGTACGTTTCATCGCGCGCCAGCGACTTTACCGACGCGCTGGCGGAAAAGGCCGCGCAGTTGGTCTTTCAGTACCTGCCGGTGGCGGTGAAAAAAGGCGACTGCCTGGCGACCCGCGGAAAGATGCACAACGCCTCGACCCTCGCCGGCATGGCCTTCAGCCAGGCCGGGCTGGGCCTGACGCATGCGATAGCGCATCAGCTGGGCGGCCAGTTTCATCTGCCGCACGGGCTGGCGAACGCCCTGCTGCTCACCGCGGTGATCCGCTTTAACTCGCAGGATCCCCGCGCGGCGAAGCGCTACGTTCGCTTCGCGAAGGCCTGCCATCTGTGCGCCAATGACGCCAACGACGTCAGCGCGCTGAATGCGCTGATTTACCACGTTGAGCAGTTGAAAAGGGCGTGCGCGATCCCCGGCCTTGCCGACGCGCTAAAAGAGGCGAAACCGGAGTGGGCGCGGCGCATCCCGGCGATGGTGCAGGCGGCGCTGGCGGACGCCACGCTGCGGACCAACCCGCGCGCCGCCGACGCCCGCGCAATCCAGCAACTGCTTGAGGAGCTGCTATGAACAGGGCCCTGAACGTCGAAACCGCTCTTCTTGATCCGCAGACCATCCGCGACCGGGTGCGGGACGCGGGCATCGTGGGTGCCGGAGGCGCGGGTTTTCCGACGCACGTCAAGCTGCAGGCGCAGGTTGACACCTTCCTCGTCAACGCCGCCGAGTGTGAGCCGATGCTGAAGGTTGACCAGCAGCTGATGGCGCAGCAGGCGGCGCGCCTGGTTCGCGGCGTACGCTATGCGATGCAGGCCACCGGAGCCAGCGAGGGGATTATCGCCCTGAAGGAAAAATATCGCCAGGCCATTGACGCCCTTACCCCGCTGCTTTCCGCCGGAATCAGGCTGCATATCTTGCCGGACGTCTACCCGGCCGGCGACGAGGTGCTGACCATCTGGCTGGCCACCGGACGTCGCGTGCCCCCCGCCGCGCTGCCGGTCAGCGTCGGCGTGGTGGTCAACAATGTGCAGACCGTGCTCAACGTCGCCAGGGCGGTGGAGCAGGAATATCCGGTAACCCGCCGTACCCTGACGGTCAACGGCGCGGTGGCCAGACCGCTGACCGTGACCGTTCCCATCGGCATGTCGCTGCGCGACGTGCTGGCGCTGGCGGGCGGGGCAACGGTTGACGATCCGGGCTTTATCAACGGCGGGCCGATGATGGGCGCGCTTCTGCCCTCGCTGGACGCGCCGGTGACGAAAACCACCGGCGGCCTGCTGGTGCTGCCGAAATCGCATCCGCTGATCCAGCGGCGGCTGCAGGATGAGCGCACCGTGCTTTCCGTGGCGCGCACCGTCTGCGAGCAGTGCCGCCTGTGCACCGATCTCTGCCCCCGGCACCTTATCGGCCACGAGCTGTCGCCCCATCTGCTGGTGCGCGCCGTCAACTTTCAGCAGGCCGCCACGCCGCAGCTGCTGCTCAGCGCCCTCACCTGCTCAGAGTGCAACGTCTGCGAAAGCGTGGCCTGCCCGGTGGGCATCTCGCCGATGCGCATTAACCGGATGCTCAAACGCGAGCTGCGCGCGCAGAACCAGCGCTATGAAGGGCCGCTCAGGCCAGCCGACGAGCTGGCGAAATATCGTCTGGTGCCGGTGAAGCGGCTGATCGCCAAACTGGGGCTTAGCGAGTGGTATCACGACGCCCCGCTCGCCCCAGAGGAGCCGCCGGTGGAGCGGGTCACGCTGCTGCTGCGCCAGCATATCGGTGCCAGCGCCCTTCCCTGCGTGCAGGCCGGCGAGCGCGTCGTTCGCGGCCAGCGCGTGGCCAGTATCCCCGACGGGGCGCTGGGCGCGCCCGTGCACGCCAGTATTGACGGCACCGTCGGTGAAATCACCGACCAGTCCATCACGGTTGTAAGAGGTTAACCATGTCTCAGGCTATAGGTATTTTAGAACTCACCAGCATCGCCAAAGGGATGGAAGCCGGTGACGCGATGCTCAAGAGCGCCAATGTGGATCTGCTGGTCAGTAAGACCCTCTGTCCGGGAAAATTTTTACTGATGCTGGGCGGCGACGTCGGCGCGGTGCAGCAGGCTATCGCCACCGGCGAGGCGCTGGCGGGCGATAAGCTGGTCGACAGCCTGGTGCTGGCCAACATCCACGCCAGCGTGCTGCCGGCCATCAGCGGCCTGAACAGCGTTGAGCAGCGCCAGGCAGTGGGGATTGTCGAAACCTGGAGCGTGGCGGCCTGCATCAGCGCCGCCGACCGGGCGGTGAAGGCGTCTAACGTCACCCTCGTTCGGGTGCATATGGCGTTCGGCATTGGCGGCAAGTGCTATATGGTGGTCGCCGGGGAGATCTCCGACGTCAATAACGCCGTGGCGGTGGCCTGCGAAAGCGCCGGAGAGAGAGGCCTGCTGGTTGGTCGCTCCGTGATCCCGCGGCCGCACGAGGCGATGTGGCGTCAGATGGTGGAGGGCTAATGGAAACGACCGAACGTATGATCCAGGAGTACGTGCCGGGGAAACAGGTGACGCTGGCGCACCTGATTGCCAACCCCGGCAAGGATCTGTTTAAAAAGCTGGGGCTGCAGGAGAGCGTTTCCGCCATCGGCATCCTGACCATCACCCCCAGCGAAGCCTCAATTATCGCCTGCGATATCGCCACCAAGTCCGGGGCGGTGGAGATTGGCTTTCTTGACCGCTTTACCGGCGCGGTGGTGCTGACCGGGGATGTCTCCGCCGTGGAGTACGCCCTGAAGCAGGTGACGCGCACCCTGGGCGAAATGCTGCGCTTTACCGCCTGCCCCATCACCCGGACCTGACGCCATGAAGCGGATGATGCTAATCGGCCCCAGCCAGTGCGGTAAAACCTCGCTGACCCAGTGTATGAGCGGCGAAGCGCTGCACTATCAGAAAACCCAGGCCATCGTCTGGTCGCCGGTAGCTATCGATACGCCCGGCGAATATCTGGAAAATCGCGGCCTTTACAGCGCGCTGCTGGCCAGCGCCTGCGAAGCGGAGGTCATTGCGCTGGTGCTCAACGCCGACGCCCAGTGGTCGCCCTTTTCGCCCGGCTTTACCGGGCCGATGAACCGGCCCACTATCGGGCTGGTCACCAAATCAGATTTAGCCGATCCGCAGCGCATTGCTCGGGTCGCAGGCTGGCTGGAACAGGCCGGCGCACAGCAGGTTTTCGTCACCAGCGCGGTGGCGAAGACCGGGCTTGATAAGATGTACACCTGGCTAAACGCAAAGGAATCTTCATGTCTCACAAAATAATGGCTATCAACGCGGGCAGCTCATCGCTCAAATTTCAACTGCTGGAGATGCCCCAGGGCAGGCTGCTCTGCCAGGGGCTGATCGAGCGCATCGGCATGGCGGAGGCGCAGGTAACGCTGAAAACGCCTGAGCAGAAGTGGCAGGAAACGCAGCGCATCGCCGATCATCGCGAAGCGGTCACCCTGCTGCTGGAGAAGCTGATAAGCCACCAGATTATCGCCAGCCTGCAGGATATCGACGGCGTCGGCCATCGCGTGGCCCACGGCGGGGAGACCTTCAGGGATTCGGCGCTGGTTAACGACCACACGCTGGCGGAAATTGAGCGCCTGGCGGAGCTGGCTCCCCTGCACAACCCGGTTAACCTGCTGGGGATTAACGTTTTCCGGCAGCTGCTGCCCGCCACGCCCTCGGTCGCGGTCTTTGACACGGCGTTCCATCAGACCCTGGACGAGTCGGCCTATATCTACCCGCTGCCCTGGCGCTACTACGCCGAGATGGGTATCCGCCGCTACGGCTTTCACGGCACCAGCCATAAATACGTCAGCGCCACGCTGGCGGAAAAGCTTGGCGTTCCCCTCAGCGCCCTGCGCGTCGTCGTCTGCCATCTGGGCAACGGCAGCAGCCTGTGCGCCATCAAGGAGGGCCGGTCGGTGAATACCTCCATGGGCTTCACCCCGCTGTCGGGCGTGATGATGGGCACCCGCAGCGGCGATATCGATCCCTCCATTCTGCCGTGGATCGCCCAGCGCGAAGGGAAGACGCCCCAGGAGATTAACCAGCTGCTGAACGGCGAGTCCGGCCTGCTGGGCGTTTCCGGAGTGTCGCACGATTATCGCGACGTCGAGCAGGCGGCGGACGCCGGTAACCCCCGCGCGGCGCTGGCGCTGACGCTGTTTGCCGAACGCATTCGCGCCACCATCGGCAGCTATATTATGCAGATGGGCGGGCTGGATGCGCTGATCTTTACCGGCGGCATCGGCGAAAACTCCGCCCGCGCCAGGGCCGCTATCTGCCGCGACCTGCAGTTCCTGGGGCTGAAGGTGGACGAAGAGAAAAACCAGCACAACGCCACCTTTATTCAGGATGACAACTCGGTGGTGAAAGTGGCGGTGATCAACACCAATGAGGAGCTGACCATCGCCCGGGACGTCATGCGCATCGCCCTGAACGAAACGGCCTGACCGGCACCTTGCGGCAAATCATAGCCGCAGCACGCCCGGCATGACATGATGTGCCGGGAATTGCTGAGCGAAGGGTGAACAGGTGGCCGTTGCGCAATGTCCCGCCTCGTGCGGGGAGCTTATTCAGGGATGGATTCTGGGCAGCGAGAAGCTGATCTCCTGCCCGGTGGACTGGTTCAGCACCGTTGAGGTCAGCGCCGGCACGCCCCTGGCGAACGAACGCCCCCTGTCGCGGGCGATGGTCGACAGGCTGCTGCAGCACTGGCAGCTTCCGGCTGACTGGAGCCGGGAGCTGCGCATCGACGTCCACTCCACCATTCCCGTCGCCAGAGGAATGGCCAGCAGCACCGCCGATATTGCGGCAACGGCGGTTGCCACCGCACATCTTCTCGGCCGCCGGCTGGATGAAGCCACCCTGGCGCGGCTTTGCGTTTCGCTGGAGCCGACCGACAGCACCCTCTTTCACCGGCTTACCCTGTTTGACCACAACGATGCTTCCACGCAGATCCCCTGCCCCACGCAGCCCGGTCTCGATCTGCTGGTACTTGAAAGCCCCAACACGCTGCGCACGGCGGATTATCACCGCCTCCCCAGAGAAGAGGGGCTGCGGGCGGGAGCCGCCGCGCTGCATCAGGCCTGGGAGAAGGTGCAGGAGGCCTGCCAAACCCAAAGCCCACGGCGGCTGGGGGAGGCGGCCACCCTCAGCGCCATCGCCAGCCAGGCGCTGCTGCCGAAGCCGCAGTTCGCTTCGCTGCTGGCGCTGGTTGAGGAGAACGATCTGTTCGGGCTTTGCGTGGCGCACAGCGGCAGCGTCGTCGGGCTGATGCTCGACAGGCGGCGTCACGACGTGGCGTTGATTCGATGGGCGCTGGGGCACAGAGGGCTGACGGCGCACTGGCCGAAACAGCATCTGCTGCGGATGGTGGCGGGCGGGGTCAGGCTACGCTGAACGCGGAGAGCGCGCAGTACGTGAAATGATCCGCCATGCTTACCCCAGGGGGCGAACGTGCAAAACGCGATGCGCGGGACTGCCCGGATGCAAAATAGCCCTGACGGGCCGGGCGCTTAATCTGCCTTTATTGATTTTGTTCCGGCGCTCCCTGCGCGCCCGGCGTCAAAAATAAAGGCCGCCGGGGGCTAATGCCGTTCATCTAAAGAAATAAGGCCCGGGAATTCGGGCCTCTGATGAAGTAAAACAGGGCTGAATCCCTGATTTCTTCTAAGCATTATTATGAATTTATATTCATTAAAATGCTTAAGTAACCGGCATTAGCCGGGGGCGACCTTTACGGCAGAGCGTCAGCCCGCTTTGGTTTCGCTGTTTTTGGGCTCGCCCATCGCTTTCAGCTTTTTAGAAATTTCGCGGCGCTCTTTGGAAATCTCGGCGTTTTTGATGATGTAATCGTCAACGCGCTCCTCATAGTCGCTTTTCATGCTGGCGATAATGCCCTGAATCGCCTCCACGCTCATGCCCGGCTTGATGTAGTCGCTCAGGTTGTCCAGCAGCAGCACGCGCTTCTGGTTGTCACGGATCTTTTTCTCTACGTCCTGGATTTCGCGCTGCAGCTTGTTCTTACGGCGGAACAGACGAACAAATTCCAGCACGTCCTGGAAAGAAGGCCTGGTTGTTTCCATTTTTACACCCCTGATATGTGAGATTCGGATTCGTTTAAGCAACGGCTTATACGTTAGGGCAAAGCCGTGGCAGATAACAACTGTTTTCCCGTCCCTGGTTAAGCGGCGCGTTGCCTGCGGCTTCGTGGGCCAAACCTGGCCCATCCGGACGCTTTTGCCCGGGCCGCGGCCAACAGACGCCTGGTTTTTACCCCGCCAGGGCGTAACGTTCCTGAACCGCGCATGGCGTCGGGTCTGATATACCCGTCATACTTCAGGCTGCCCCGGGTCGGCCTTTGCGTTGCCCGGCGTTCATTGCCTGACGCATCATACCTCTTATCCCTGCTGAATCGAAGCAGCTACGGTGCGATTTCCCCCTTCGACTCCGGCCGCAGCCGCACTATTTAGGGTATACGCGACAGATCAAATGCGACAGCAGCTCCAGCTGGCGCGCGGTTTCCATACTTAGCCAAACATAGCCGTGAATGGGCGTTTCGGCTACGGTGATTTCCTGATGCTCGCGGATAAGCTGGCGAAGCTCGGCGGCAATATCGCTCAGCTGCTGCCTGCTGGCAAAGAGCGGCTGCGGGTTACCTTCATACAGGGCGTGGACAAGAGTCAGCAGCGCCTGCCGGGTCTGCTGCCGGGTTTCGCGCAGGGTATGGGCGTTCAGCATCAGGTAATGGCTGGCGCGGGTGGCCCAGTGGGCGTTAATCTGCAGCTCCAGCAGGCAAACCAGGTTGCGGTTAAGGGTCTGAATCGCCTCAAATATCGCCTTCTGAATATGGGTCTCTTTGCTGGCGGGGGCGATAAGCCCGCGCATTTTGACCACCTCCGCCAGCAGCTGCTGCAGATGTTTCTCCAGGCGCGGGCGCTCAAGAAGGTTAGGCGACAGGGCCGCCTGATAGAGCTGATTCCAGACGGTAATGCAGTGCGCCAGCCGTATGCGCCAGTGTATAAACGCGCGCTGGGGCCAGATGCCGGTAAACAGCATCGCCAGCAGCGAACCAAGGATGACGTCCCCGCCCCGCCACAGCGCGGTGGTCATATCGCCCGGCGGCGCGCCCACCACCACGGCGAGGGTAATGCCGATCAGCAGCGCCTGGTAAGGCTTTTTACCCAGCGCCAGCCAGCCGCAGAGGAACATCGCCACCCCGCACCACGCCAGCATCAGCGGCAGCGAATAAAGCTCCAGCCACAGCGCCACCAGCCCCAGCGCAGAGCCGAGGATCGTTCCCCCGATGCGCTCCAGGGCGCGGGGAAGCACGTTTCCCCAGAAGGAGATCGGCCCCATGATCACCACCAGGGTGATCAGCGGCCACGTGCCTTCGGGAACGTCGAGCAGGCGAACCAGCAGAAAGCTAAGGATAAACGCCAGCGCAATGCGAACGCCGTGTACTACGCGGTAATGGCGATATAAACGGATCTCAAATGAACTTAGCGGTTTATCGGCACGCACTCAGGCACTCCGGAAGACGGGAAAACATCATCTTTATGCTATTGGGGAAGAGCCGGAGAGGTTTATCTCTCTCCTCACCGGTGCGGCTTCGCCTGTACCGGCACATACATTCTCAGATCCCAGTAGCCCTCTTTTGCCCCGTCGTTAAGATATACCTCAAAACAGGGGCTGGCGGACATGGCGTACTCGCTGTCCTGCAGCAGATCGTTGAAAAATTGCCGCCAGGGGGTGGTAAAATCATGGTCCTCAACGCGAACGGTAGCCACCGCGTACAGCCCGCCGTCAATCCCGCTCAGGGAGACGCCTTCGCTGGCCGGTGGCACAACAAACGAAGGGTCGACGCCGATGGCGGTTGTGCAGCGCAGCTTTTCCGGCGGAACCTGCTGCGGATTGTCAAAGTAGACGGCGATCCACTCCTGCCCGACAATCTGTTTGCCGCTGACCCACTTCATCAGCTGTTCGAAGCCCTGCTTTACCGTCCGCTCCCACGGCCCGACCAGGTGAAAGCCGGCGATAGTGCGTTTCTGCTCTTGTTTTATCTCATAGTTCATGTTGCCTCCATTAGGCTATGTCCCTTAACCGGCTCCGCAGAGCGTGGGCCGGAAGCGCGTCCTCTGTATTGTCGGGCCTGAACCGCGTTCACGCTGTCCCGCGCTCTGATTACGCGCATCTGACGTAGCGTCAACGCCATGCCCGGTTAAGGAATACAGCGCTGTTCACTGTATTCCTGTACAGTATTTTTTACCCGGGCAGTGGCAGAACCGCAACTTCCCCCTGAAGATTATGTGAGCCAACTGCCGCTCCTGCCAGCCTGCTGACAAAGAAAAGCGCGGCCGGAGCTGTAAGCGCCCTGCGCTCAGTCTGGGGTAGCCGCGGTATCCTTATGCCGGAAATAGTCGCCAAGGCGTGAGAAAACGCCCCCTTTGCCGACGGCTTCCAGCGTTAACAGCGGCCAGTGAGCGATGGGCGTCTCCCGATCGTACAGCTCAATTTCCCCCACCCGCTGGCGGGCGGCAATGGGCGCTTCCAGCGCGCCTTTATCCAGGGTGTAGCGCGCCTTAATGTAGGGGATCTCGCTCTTCGGCAGGGCCATCCAGAAATCCTGCCCGGTGCCCAGCGCCACCTGTTTTTTATCCCCGTACCAGACGCGCCCGCTTGCCACCTTTTTTCCATCGCGCAGGATCTGCACCGTGGCGAAGTTCTGCTGGCCCCAGTGCAGCAGCTTTCGCGCCTGCTCTTCGCGGCTCTGCGGGCTGCTGGCCCCCATCACCACCGCAATAAGGCGGCGCTGACCGTCAACGGCGGAGGCAATCAGATTGAACCCGGCACCGGAGGTATGCCCGGTCTTAAGGCCGTCCACGTTCAGCGACGAATCCCACAGCAGGCCGTTACGATTTTTCTGGGTGATGCCGTTCCAGGTCAGACTCTTTTCACTGTACATGTGATAGAACTCAGGCTCGCCGTGAATGATGGCGCGGGAAAGCACCGCCAGATCGTATGCCGAGCTGTGCTGACCTGGCGCATCGAGGCCGTGGACGGTTTCAAAGTGGGTATCCTGCAGGTGCAGCTTCCCGGCGTAGTGATTCATTAAGGCGACAAACTGCGGCTGTCCGCCCGCGATATAGTCGGCCAGCGCGACGCAGGCGTCGTTGCCGGAGTCCACGATAAGTCCGCGGCTTAAGTCGCGCACCGAAACGCGCTCTCCGGCCCGGAGAAACATCAGCGAGGAGCCGTTGAACACCGGATTGTCTTTCGCCCACGCATCGCGTCCCACCGTGACCAGGTCATCCGGGCTGATGCGATGGCCGTCGATGGCGCGATCCACCACGTACCCGGTCATCAGCTTGGTAAGACTGGCGGGATTACGCTGCTGATGTTCATTGCCGGCGGTAAGGATTTGCCCGGTGGTGTAATCCATCAGCACCCAGGCACCGGCGTCAACGGCGGGCGGCGGGGGCGCAGCCCCGGCGGCGTCTGCGGCGCGGCTGGTGAAGAGCGTGACGGAGAGCAAAGAAGCGGCAATTAACAGACGGTGTTTCAACGACATGTCCTCAGAAGTGGCCAAACGGGGGTTCTTTTTACGGGAATTCACCCGGACGAACAGGAAGAAATTGCAAGAAAATGTGACACAAGTCACATTCACCCCTGAGCCGCCGGATGCCCGCGGACAGGTCTTAGCGCCGCGCCGGACAGGGGGCTGAAGAGACGGTCGCTTCCCCTGAGCCGGCGCAGGGGGCATAATCGGTTAATGTTCAGACGCCGCCCCGCCGGTAGCGTTGATGCAATGAGAGGGAAATCATAATGAGCGTGCCGCAAACCAAATCTGAGCTGCTTGCCGCTATTGATAAAAATTTTAGCAAATTAGTGGGTTACCTTGATGCCATTCCAGCGGAGCTGGCGGTGATGAAAACAATGGAGGGGCACGCTAAGGGAACCCAGATGAGCGTGCACAATCTGGTCTCTTATCTGTTGGGATGGAATAGCCTGGTCATTAAGTGGATGGTTTCTGACGCCCAGGGAGCGCCCGTCGATTTCCCGGAAACCGGCTATAAATGGAACCAGCTCGGGCTGCTGGCGCAAAAATTTTACGCCGACTACGATGGGCTAAACTGGAGCGAGCTTCAGGCCAGGCTGCGGTCGGCGAAAGCGGAGATCGTAAGTTTAATTAATCAACGCAGCGATGAGGTCCTGTACGGCAGTCCGTGGTACACCAAATGGACGATGGGGCGCATGATCTCCTTTAACACCTCCTCCCCTTATGCCAACGCCAACGGCAGGCTAAGAAAGTGGGCCAAAAGCCACCATCTCAGCTTAGGGTAAGCGCCCGGGTAAGGTTCTGATGCCCAGGGGGACGGCCTGCGCGGCGCTACTGGCCTTATGGAGAGAGGCCTACGCCCGGCCCGTCAGAAACTGCCGTTTCAGCCGGGCCGGAATATGGTTTACCATAGGGGCTGCCACCGCTCGCCCTGTTCCCCTGTCGCACTCTGCCGGGCGGCTGTTTATTTACGCAACGCAATATAAACAGAGGCTGACAAATTCGCAGCTGAACAAGCAATGATTCAATTCAAGAACCTACAACATCGGGCGTGTACATCAGGTGACAGATAAAAACGACAGCATACAGCCAACTTTCCTCTTCCATGATTATGAAACCTTTGGCACCCACCCGGCGCTCGACAGGCCCGCGCAGTTCGCCGCCCTGCGCACCGACGCGGAATTTAACGTTATCGGCGATCCGGAGGTGTTTTACTGTAAGCCCGCCGACGACTACCTGCCCCAGCCGGGGGCGGTAATGGTTACCGGCATCACGCCCCAGGAGGCGCGGGACAAAGGCATCAACGAGGCCGCCTTCGCCGCGCGGATCCACGCCCTGTTCACCGTTCCCAAAACCTGCATCATCGGCTACAACAACGTGCGCTTTGACGACGAGGTAACGCGCAATATCTTCTATCGCAACTTCCGCGATCCCTACGCCTGGAGCTGGCAGCACGATAACTCCCGCTGGGATCTGCTGGACGTGATGCGCGCCTGCTACGCCCTGCGCCCGGAGGGCATCAACTGGCCGGAGAACGATGAGGGGCTGCCGAGCTTCCGGCTTGAGCATTTAACCAGGGCCAACGGCATTGAGCACAGCAACGCCCACGACGCGATGGCGGACGTCCACGCCACCATCGCGATGGCGCAACTGGTGAAGTCGCGTCAGCCGCGCCTGTTCGACTATCTCTACAGCCACCGCGGCAAGCATAAGCTGGCGGCGCTGATCGACGTGCCGCAGATGAAGCCGCTGGTGCACGTGTCCGGCATGTTCGGCGCAGCGCGCGGCAATACCAGCTGGGTTGCGCCGCTCGCCTGGCATCCGGAAAACCGCAACGCGGTGATTATGGTCGATCTGGCGGGCGACATGCGCCCGCTGCTGGAGCTGGATGGCAACGCCCTGCGCGAACGGCTCTATACGGCGAAGGCCGACCTCGGCGGGGAGTCTCCGGTGCCGATCAAGCTGGTACACATCAATAAGTGCCCGGTGCTGGCCCAGGCGAACGCGCTGCGCCAGGAGGACGCCCTCAGGCTCGGCATCGATCGCCAGCGCTGCCTGGACAACCTGAAGCTGCTGCGTGAACATCCGCAGGTGCGCGATAAAGCGGTGGCTATCTTCGCCGAAGCGGAGCCGTTCCCGACCCCGGATAACGTTGACGCCCGGCTGTACGACGGCTTTTTCAGCGACGCCGATCGCGCGGCAATGAAAATCGTGCTGGAGACCGATCCGCGCAACCTGCCCGCCCTGGATATCACCTTCGTGGATAATCGCATTGAGCCGCTGCTGTTCAACTACCGGGCGCGAAACTTCCCCGGTTCGCTGGATGAAGCGGAGCAGCAGCGCTGGCTGGAGCATCGTCGTCAGGTGTTTACGCCGGCGTTTTTACAGCGCTATGCGGAAGAGCTGCAGACGCTGTTTCAGGAGTATGCGGACGACAAGGGCAAGCAGGCCCTGCTGAAATCGCTGTGGCAGTACGCGGAGGAGATCGTCTGAGAACCCCGTCGGACAACGGCGGAAAACTTCCCGCCGTAAAGCTCCAGCCCCTCTTTCGGTAGAGGCTGACAATAAAAAAACCGGAGAACAGGTCTCCGGTTTCTTCAGGTGCGACGGTAATTACGCCACGTCTTCGTACTGCGGCACCGGATTACGGAAGCTTTTGGTCACGCAGGCCAGGTAGATCAGGCCAATCGTCGCCCAGATAAGCCCCAGCACCATGGAGCTTTCCTCCAGGTTTACCCACAGCGCGCCGACGGTCAGCGCCCCGCACGCCGGCAGGAACAGATACTGGAAGTGATCCTTCAGCGTTTTGTTGCGCTTCTCCCGGACCCAGAACTGCGAAATCACCGACAGGTTGACGAAGGTAAAGGCCACCAGCGCGCCGAAGTTGATCAGCGCCGTCGCCATCACCAGATTGAAGTTAATCGCCAGCAGAGCAATCGCGCCGACCAGGATGATATTCATCGCCGGGGTACGCCACTTCGGATGGACGTAGCCAAAGAAGCTTTTCGGAAACACCCCGTCGCGCCCCATCACGTACATCAGCCGCGCAACGCCCGCGTGCGCCGCCATCCCCGAGGCCAGCACGGTAATGGTGGAGAAGATCAGCGCGCCGACCTGGAAAGCCTTCCCGGCAACGTACAGCATAATCTCCGGCTGCGAGGCGTCCGGATCCTTAAAGCGGGAGATATCCGGGAAGTACAGCTGCAGGAAATAGGTCGAGAAGATGAAAATCAGCCCGCCGATCAGGGCGGTCAGGAAGATCGCGCGGGGAATCACGCGCCCGGCGTCTTTGGTCTCTTCCGACAGGTTGCTGATGCCGTCGAACCCGGTAAAGGAGAAGCAGAGGATGGTCGCCCCGGTGATCATCGGCACCACGTGCGCGTCGCCGGACCAGAAGGGGCGGCTGCTCGCCAGCGTACCGGCACCTTCGCCTTCAAATACGCCGTAGATAACCATTCCCAGAATAACGGCGATCAGCACCACCTGCAGCACCACAATCACGGTGTTGAAGTTCGCCACCGACTTAATGCTGCGCAGATTAAAGGCGGTCATAAAGGCCACCAGCGCCACCACGAATATCCACGACGGAATAGAGGGCACCAGGGCTTCAAAATAGATTTTCGCCAGCAGAATGTTGATCATCGGCGCGAACAGATAGTCGAGCAGCGACGACCAGCCCACCATAAAGCCGACGGTCGGGCTGATGGATTTCTGGGCATAGGTATACGCTGAACCGGCGGAGGGATAGCGGCGAACCAGCTTGCCGTAGCTCAGGGCGGTAAACAGGATCGCGATCAGCGCGAAGGCATACGCCGTTGGCACATGGCCGTCGGTGAGGCCCGAAACGATACCGAACGTATCAAACAGCGTCATCGGCTGCATATAGGCAAGGCCCATCATAACAACCGGAATTAACGTAAGGGTTTTACGCAATTCCACGCGAGAGGTATTTGGAGTAGCGTTATGCGACATGGTCATTCTCCTTTACGGCGAATGCCGTCGCGTAAGCAAAAAATTGCCCCATTTTCAGGATTCCTCAGCGACAACAACTGTCGGTTTTTAGTAAGTATCTATCCGGAACGAAGCCCGGCCTCTTGGTTTAAATGAGTGGTTCATTGCAAAAAAATAACCGACGCGCAGTAAAACGTCGGTTAGCCTCTTTTTGCAGGCGGCGCATTGTGCCTCAAAATGAGGCGCATTGACAATGCCAATATGCCCCCGCGATAGAATATTTTTTTCTTAGCAAACCGCCCCCCGCCCACGGCTTTTGCATATGCCCGCAAAGCGTGGCGTATCGCGGCTCTCAGGCCAGACCGCGTGGCCGTTCCGCTTGCGCAAAACCTGCGCAAAAACCGCCCGCTCCGGAGGCGAAGCCGGGCGTTATTCCATTGGCATCATCAGCGGATCGGGATACTGATATTCAAAGCCAAGCTGTCGGCAGATCCCGCTGCCGTCGATAATTTTCCCCCGGCTGGCCGTCGTCGCCTCCCGGAACTGCGGCGGCGGTGCCCCGAGCATTCGCGCCATCTGCGGATAAAACACGCTCCGCGCGGGATGTGTCGGCGCGCATAAATTATAGATGTGGCCGCCCTTCGGTGCCTGGAGCAGCAGGGTAATAGCTGAAATCACATCCTCCAGATGCACCAGGTTAACGCCGTGCCCGCCGTCGGGAGCCACCTTGCCGGCAAAAAAGCGCCCCGGATGACGCCCCGGCCCCACCAGTCCCGCCAGGCGCAGGATATCCACCGAGGTGCCCGGCAGGTTATGCAGCCAGTCCTCCAGCTCTTTCAGCACCCGGCCGCTGGCCGTCTGCGGATGACGCGGGGTACTCTCTTTTACCTCCCCCACCGCGTCGCCGTAGACCGACGTGGAGCTGGTAAAAATAATCCGCGGAACGCGCCAGGCCAGCGCGCTGTCGACCACCTCCTGCACCGCCTGCAGATAAAATTCTTCCCCAGGCCCGCTGCGCCGGGCGGGCAGCGTAATAATCAGCGCGTCGACGTCCATCAGCGCCTCAAGATCGTCCGCTTCACAAACCAGCTCCGGCTCCAGGCGCAGCGCGTAACTCTCAATGCCGCTCATCCGCGCCGCCTTAACGCCGTCCGGGGTGGTTTTACTGCCGACCACCCGCCAGCCTCTCGCCGTCAGCGCCAGCGCCAGCGGCATCCCCAGCCATCCTAATCCAACAATCGCGACCTTCTTCATCCGTCCTCTCCTGCCGATACTGCACCGTTAACCGCAGACCGTCCGGCCTGACAATTTATAGTATTGATATGAACTTAAAAAAGCGCTTGCTTTGTGACATAAAAGTGGTTTAGGTTAACCAACAGCTTAATGAATAAACATTCATCGGAATAATTATGACGCGCGTTCAGTTTAAATTTCACCATCATCACCATCATCCTGACTAGTCTTTCAGGCGATGTGTGCTGGAAGACGTTCAGATCTTCCAGCGGTGCATGAACGCATGAGAAAGCCCCCGGAAGATCGCTTCCGGGGGCTTTTTTTTGTGCGCGTTTCGGACCGGCTCAGACAGGATAAATAAGGATGCAATATGTTAGATAATACCCGTTTACGCATAGCTATTCAGAAATCAGGCCGTTTAAGCGATGACTCGCGCGAGCTGCTGGCCCGCTGCGGCATCAAAATTAATCTGCACACCCAGCGTCTGATTGCGATGGCGGAAAATATGCCCATCGATATCCTGCGCGTACGTGACGACGATATTCCGGGGCTGGTCATGGACGGCGTGGTCGATCTGGGCATTATCGGCGAGAACGTTCTTGAAGAGGAGCTGCTCAACCGCCGCGCCCAGGGCGAAGATCCCCGCTACTTCACCCTGCGCCGCCTCGACTTCGGCGGCTGCCGCCTCTCGCTGGCCACGCCGGTTGACGAAGCCTGGGATGGCCCCGCAGGGCTGGACGGCAAGCGCATCGCCACCTCCTATCCGCACCTGCTCAAGCGCTACCTCGACCAGAAGGGGGTGACGTTCAAATCCTGCCTGTTAAACGGCTCCGTTGAGGTGGCTCCGCGCGCCGGGCTGGCGGACGCCATCTGCGATCTGGTCTCCACCGGTGCCACCCTGGAGGCTAACGGCCTGCGCGAGGTGGAGGTGATTTACCGCTCCAAAGCCTGTCTGATCCAGCGCGACGGCGAAATCAGCGACGCTAAACAGCAGCTGATCGATAAGCTGCTGACCCGCATTCAGGGGGTTATTCAGGCGCGCGAATCCAAATACATCATGCTGCACGCGCCAGGCGACCGCCTTGAGGAGGTGATCGCCCTGCTGCCGGGCGCAGAGCGGCCGACCATTCTGCCGCTGGCCGGCGATCGGCAGCGCGTCGCCATGCATATGGTCAGCAGCGAAACCCTGTTCTGGGAGACGATGGAGAAACTAAAAGCGCTCGGTGCCAGCTCAATTCTGGTGCTGCCGATTGAGAAGATGATGGAGTGATGACCATGAGCTTTAGCACAATCATAGACTGGAACGCCTGTAGCGCCGAACGGCAGCGCGAACTGCTGATGCGCCCGGCCGTTTCCGCCTCCGACAGCATCACCCGCGCGGTGGCGGAGATTCTGGATAACGTGAAGACGAGGGGCGATGCGGCCCTGCGAGAATACAGCCGCCGGTTCGATAAAATTGATGTCGCCGCGCTGAAGGTCAGCGCCGAAGAGATTACCGCCGCCGGCGCGCGGCTGAGCGACGCGCTGAAGCAGGCAATGGCGGCGGCGGTCAAAAATATCGAAGCCTTCCACAGCGCCCAGGCGCTGCCGGGGGTGGACGTCGAGACGCAGCCCGGCGTGCGCTGCCAGCAGGTCACCCGTCCGGTGGATTCCGTCGGCCTCTATATTCCCGGCGGCACCGCCCCCCTCTTCTCTACGGTATTAATGCTGGCCATCCCGGCGCGAATTGCCGGCTGCAGGAGGGTGGTGCTCTGCTCCCCGCCGCCCATCGCCGATGAGATCCTCTACGCCGCGCGGCTGTGCGGCGTAGAGGAGGTATTTAACGTCGGCGGCGCGCAGGCCATCGCCGCGCTGGCTTTCGGCAGCGAGTCCATCCCGAAGGTGGACAAAATTTTTGGCCCCGGCAATGCCTTTGTCACCGAGGCCAAGCGCCAGGTCAGCCAGCGCCTCGACGGCGCGGCCATCGACATGCCCGCCGGCCCGTCCGAAGTGCTGGTTATTGCCGACGGCGGCGCTACGCCGGAGTTTGTCGCCTCCGACCTGCTCTCCCAGGCGGAACACGGCCCCGACTCACAGGTTATTCTGCTGACGCCGGACGCCGGAATAGCCCGCCGCGTGGCGCAGGCCGTCGAACGCCAGCTGGCCGGGCTGCCGCGCGCCGAAACCGCCCGGCAGGCCCTTGCCGCCAGCCGCCTGATCGTCACCCGCGATATCGCCCAGTGCGTCGCCATCTCCAACCAGTACGGCCCCGAACATCTGATCGTTCAGACCCGCGACGCCCGCGCGCTGGTGGACGACATCACCAGCGCCGGATCGGTCTTCCTCGGCGACTGGTCCCCGGAGTCGGCGGGGGACTACGCCTCGGGCACCAACCACGTGCTGCCAACCTATGGTTACACCGCCACCTGCTCCAGCCTCGGGCTGGCGGATTTTCAGAAGCGCATGACCGTTCAGGAGCTTTCCAGAGAGGGGTTCGCCGCGCTGGCGTCCACCATTGAAATTCTGGCGGCGGCCGAAC
This sequence comes from Intestinirhabdus alba, assembly GCF_009711095.1. Lineage (GTDB taxonomy): Bacteria > Pseudomonadota > Gammaproteobacteria > Enterobacterales > Enterobacteriaceae > Intestinirhabdus > Intestinirhabdus alba. The sequence continues at coordinate 44,664 of NZ_WMJZ01000019.1, read as the reverse complement.
GCCTCACCGCCCACAAAAACGCCGTTACCCTGCGCGTTAACGCCCTGAAGGAGCAACCATGAGCATTGAAGAGACAAGCGGCGTCGCCGGGCTGGCCCGCGAAAACGTCCGCCGCCTTACGCCCTATCAGTCCGCCCGCCGCCTGGGTGGCAGCGGCGACGTCTGGCTGAACGCCAATGAATTTCCGCAGGCGGTTGAGTTTCAGCTCACCCGGCAGACCCTCAACCGCTACCCGGAGTGCCAGCCGCAGGCGGTCATTGAGCGCTACGCCCGCTACGCCGGCGTCGCCCCGGAGCAGGTGCTGGTCAGCCGCGGTGCCGATGAGGGCATTGAGCTGCTAATCCGCGCCTTCTGCGAGCCGGGCAGGGATGCGATCCTCTACTGCCCGCCCACCTACGGCATGTACGGCGTCAGCGCGGAAACCTTCGGCGTGGAGCGCCGCACCGTGCCCGCCCTCGCCGACTGGCAGCTGGACATGCAGAGCATCGCCAGCGCCCTGGAGGGCGTGAAGGTGGTGTACGTTTGCAGCCCCAACAACCCGACCGGCCAGCTGATTAACCCGCAGGATCTGCGCGCCCTGCTGGAGCTGACGCGCGACAGGGCTATCGTGGTGGCCGACGAGGCCTACATTGAGTTTTGCCCGCGGGCGACGCTGGCGGGCTGGCTTAACGACTATCCGCACCTGGTGATTCTGCGCACCCTCTCCAAGGCCTTTGCCCTGGCGGGGCTGCGCTGCGGCTTCACCCTCGCCAGCCCTGAGGTTATCGCCCTGCTGCTGAAGGTTATCGCCCCCTACCCGCTCTCCACGCCGGTGGCGGATATCGCCGCCCAGGCGCTGACGCCGCAGGGGATTGACGCCATGCGCGAGCGGGTGGCGCAGATTCTGGCCGAGCGTCGCTATCTGATCGACGCCCTGGGAACCATTTCCGGCGTGAAGCAGGTTTTTGCCTCAGAAACCAACTATATTCTGGTGCGCTTTGCCGATTCGGGCCGCGTGTTTAAAACGTTATGGGATCGGGGCATTATCTTACGCGATCAGAACCAACAACCCTCTTTAAGCGGCTGCCTGCGCATTACCGTCGGCACCCGCCAGGAGAGCCAGCGCGTCATTGACGCCCTACGTGCGGAGCAAGTATGAGCCAGAAGTATCTCTTTATTGACCGTGATGGAACCCTGATTGCCGAACCACCTGAGGATTTCCAGGTGGATCGCCCCGACAAGCTCGCCTTTGAGCCGCTGGTGGTGCCGGTGCTGCTGAAGCTGCAGGAGGCGGGCTTTAAGCTGGTGATGATTACCAACCAGGACGGGCTGGGCACCGCCAGCTTTCCGCAGGCGGATTTTGACGGGCCGCACGGCCTGATGATGCAGGTTTTCACCTCCCAGGGGGTGCGCTTCGAAGAGGTGCTGATCTGTCCGCACCTGCCCGCCGACGCCTGCGACTGCCGCAAGCCGAAGGTGAAGCTGGTGGAACGGTATCTGTCCGATACGGCCATGGACCGCGCCAACAGCTACGTCATCGGCGATCGCGCCACCGACGTTCAGCTTGCGGAAAATATGGGCATTACCGGGCTACGCTACGATCGTGAAACGCTGAACTGGGCGACGATCGGCGAGCGGCTGACAAAGCGCGATCGCTATGCCCACGTGGTGCGCAACACCAAAGAGACGCAGATCGACGTCAGGGTGTGGCTGGATCGCGAAGGCAACAGCAAGATCAATACCGGGATCGGCTTCTTTGACCATATGCTGGATCAGATCGCCACCCACGGCGGCTTTCGCATGGAGATCGCCGTTAAGGGCGATCTCTGTATTGACGATCACCACACCGTGGAGGACACCGGCCTGGCGCTGGGCGAGGCGTTAAAGCAGGCGCTGGGCGACAAGCGCGGCATCGGCCGCTTCGGCTTTGTGCTGCCGATGGACGAGTGCCTGGCGCGCTGCGCGCTGGATATCTCCGGACGCCCGCATCTGGAGTACCGCGCCGAGTTTGCCTGGCAGCGGGTGGGCGACCTGAGCACTGAGATGATCGAGCACTTCTTCCGCTCGCTCTCTTACGCGATGGGCGTGACCCTGCACCTGAAAACCAAAGGTAAGAACGATCACCACCGCGCTGAGAGCCTGTTCAAGGCCTTTGGCCGCACCCTGCGCCAGGCGATTCGCGTGGAGGGCGACGCCCTTCCCTCATCCAAAGGAGTGCTGTAATGAACGTCGCGATCCTGGATACCGGCTGCGCCAACCTGCACTCGGTGAAATCCGCCGTCGCGCGCCACGGCTACCAGCCGGTTGTCAGCCGCGATCCGGAGGTGGTTTTACGCGCCGACAAGCTGTTCCTGCCGGGCGTCGGCACGGCGCAGGCGGCGATGGACCAGTTGCACGAGCGCGAGCTGATCGAGCTGATTAAAGCCTGCACCCAGCCGGTGCTGGGCATTTGTCTGGGGATGCAGCTGCTCGGCAGCCGCAGCGAAGAGACCGGCGGCGTCGACCTGCTGGGCATTATCGACCAGCCGGTGCCGAAGATGACCGACTTCGGCCTGCCGCTGCCGCACATGGGCTGGAACCGCGTTTATCCGCAGGCCGGCAGCCGCCTGTTTCAGGGCATTGAGGACGGCGCGTATTTTTACTTCGTGCACAGCTACGCCATGCCGGTGAATCCGTGGACCATCGCGCATTGCCACTATGGCGAGCCGTTCACCGCCGCGGTGCAAAAAGAGAACTTCTTCGGCGTGCAGTTTCATCCGGAGCGCTCCGGGGCCGCCGGGGCGCAATTGCTGAAAAACTTTCTGGAGATGTGATGATTATTCCGGCTTTAGATTTAATCGACGGTGCCGTCGTGCGTCTTCACCAGGGCGATTACGCCCGGCAGCGCGACTACGGCAACGATCCGCTGCCCCGCCTGCAGGAGTACGCCGCCCAGGGAGCGCAGCTGCTCCATCTGGTCGATCTGACCGGGGCAAAGGATCCCTCCCGCCGCCAGATCCCGTTAATTAAAGCCCTGGCGGCGGGGGTGAGCGTGCCGGTGCAGGTGGGCGGCGGCGTGCGCAGCGAGGCCGACGTGGCGGCGCTGCTGGAGGCCGGCGTGGCGAGAGTGGTCATCGGCTCCACGGCGGTAAAATCCCCCGACGTGGTCAAGGGCTGGTTTAAGCGCTTTGGCGCTGACGCGCTGGTGCTGGCGCTGGACGTGCGTATCGATCCGCAGGGCCACAAGCAGGTGGCGGTCAGCGGCTGGCAGGAGAACTCCGGCACCTCGCTGGAAGCGCTGGTTGAGAGTTATCTGCCGGCTGGCCTGAAGCACGTGCTGTGCACCGATATCTCCCGGGACGGCACCCTGGCCGGCTCCAACGTCGCGCTGTATGAGGAGCTGTGCGCGAACTATCCGCAGGTGGCATTTCAGTCCTCCGGCGGCATCGGCGACATTGGAGACGTGGCCGCCCTGCGCGGCACCGGGGTACGCGGCGTTATCGTCGGGCGCGCCCTGCTGGAAGGTAAATTCACCGTCAGGGAGGCGATCCAGTGCTGGCAAAACGCATAATTCCCTGCCTCGACGTTCGCGACGGGCAGGTGGTGAAAGGGGTACAGTTCCGCAACCATGAGATCATTGGCGACATTGTGCCGCTGGCGAAGCGCTACGCCGACGAGGGTGCCGACGAGCTGGTTTTTTATGATATTACCGCCTCCAGCGACGGCCGGGTGGTGGATAAAAGCTGGGTGACGCGCGTTGCGGAGGTTATCGACATTCCGTTCTGCGTGGCGGGCGGCATCAGAACGGTTGAGGATGCGGCGAAAATTCTCTCCTTCGGCGCGGATAAAATTTCAGTTAACTCCCCCGCGCTGGCCGACCCGACGCTGATTTCCCGGCTGGCGGATCGCTTCGGGGTGCAGTGCGTCGTGGTGGGGATTGATACCTGGCACGATGCCGATAGCGGAAAATATCAGGTTAACCAGTACACCGGCGATGAGCGCCGCACCCGCATCACCGCCTGGGAAACCCTCGACTGGGTTCAGGAAGCGCAACAGCGCGGTGCCGGGGAGATCGTGCTGAATATGATGAATCAGGACGGCGTACGCAACGGCTACGATCTGACGCAGCTGAAGAGGGTGCGCGAAGCGTGCCGCGTGCCGCTGATCGCCTCCGGCGGCGCGGGTACGATGGCGCACTTTCTTGAAGCTTTCCGCGACGCCGACGTTGACGGCGCGCTGGCCGCCTCGGTGTTTCACAAGCAGATTATCAATATTGGCGAACTAAAGGCGTACCTGGAGAGCCAGGGCGTGGAGATCAGAGTATGTTAACAGAGCAACAGAAACGCGCGCTGGACTGGGAAAAAACCGGCGGGCTGATGCCGGTTGTGGTACAGCACGCGGTCTCCGGCGAAGTGCTGATGCTGGGATATATGAACCCGCAGGCGCTGGATAAAACCCTGGAGAGCGGGAAGGTGACGTTTTACTCGCGCACAAAAGCGCGCCTGTGGACCAAGGGGGAAACCTCCGGCCATTTTCTTAATCTGGTGAGCATTGCGCCGGACTGTGACAACGACACCCTGCTGGCGCTGGTAAACCCGACGGGACCCACCTGCCACAACGGCACCAGCAGCTGCTTCGGTGAAGCCGGCCATCGGTGGCTGTTTCTGTATCAGCTGGAGCAGCTGCTGGCAGAGCGGAAAAGCGCCGATCCGGCCAGCTCCTATACGGCAAAGCTGTACGCCAGCGGCACTAAGCGGATTGCGCAGAAGGTTGGCGAGGAAGGCGTGGAGACCGCGCTGGCCGCCGCGGTGCAGGATCGCGCCGAGCTGACCAACGAGGCGTCGGACCTGATCTATCATCTGCTGGTGCTGCTGCAGGATCAAGATCTGGATCTGACGGCGGTGATTGAGAATTTACGGACGCGCCATCGCTGACTGCGGGGGTAAAAAAACCGGGCAAATGTGAACTGCCCGGTTTCGTTTTTTCGGCGGCTGGAATGGCCTTTGGCTATCCGGGATTACTGCGCCTTCGGCCTGTAGTTACGCAGCGCATTACGCCCCAGCACCACGCCTGCGCCAATCATCCCGCCCAGCAGCACCGCCAGCACCAGGGTAATGGCCCTTTTCGGGCTGTCGCGGCGAATCGGCAGCGTTGGCTTCATCACATAGCGATAAGCATGAACCGTTTCAGGAACAACCTTCAGGTTGGCGATATCCAGCAGGGATTGCCGGGTCTGGTAGTAGCTACCGGAAAAGACCAGCGGGCGCGTGGATTCGTGCTCAATCATCGACTTCAGCGCCTCGCTGCCTAACAGCAGCATGCTCTCCTGGGTTACGTCCTGCGTCTGCTGGATCTGCGGCCTGTTGACCCCGGCCTGCTCCGCGTAGCGTAGGGCTTCACGAATCTGCCGGATGCGCAGATCCTTTTGCTCCTGGGCAACCACTTCCTGAGACTTCAGCGAATCCTGTAGGTTGAGCGTCTGCAGCTTAATGTTATCCTGCAGGTCGGCTATCACCTCTTTGGCTACCTCTTCGTCAACCTGCTGAATATATTCCGAGAGCTTGTGCTGGGCACCCTCCGCGGAGTCCGCGACGTAGGAGACCAGCAGCGGCAGCGGCTGCCCTTTTACCGAGGGTGCTATGGTCAGCTTTTCCGGCTCTTTCTGGTTATCCAGCGTTTCAGCTAACGCAGAGAAAGCTGAACCAAAGCGGTTAATTAAATTCTGCTGCATACCGGCGACACCCGGAGCATTCTCTCCATACAGGGTGGTCATCGCATTGCTGTAGCTGGCGATCTGCCCCACTTCCGGCTGGGTGATAATCGCCGTTGAGGTCCATTTTTCTTTTGCCACCGCCAGATACCCCACAGCAAGGGCAAGGGCAACGATAACAAACATGATAATAGTGACTTTACCGCGCCACAGCTGAACAATTAAATCAATTAAATCAATCTGTTCTGAATCGCCGCCGCGTCCGGCAATATTGTTATTTTCCACTGTAACGAACATCCTGGATAAGAAGAAATAGAGACAGGCTGTAGTTTATCTGTAAATGTTGATAATGCTATAGGACAAAAGGGTAAAATTTGGCATTTATTACGCCTTCTCGTTATGTTTACAGAGTATTCTGTCCAGCAATAAATTAATCACTACCGAAAATATCGCAGCAGTAAAATTTTCGGCGAAATTGTGGCACCAGCCCCGCTTATCTCTGACAGCAAAATAGCATCCGGCACCGTCCAGGCAAAAAAAACCCGGTCATAGACCGGGCGTGAACGGGTTAAGACTTATTCCAGCCATTCGGTGTGGAATACGCCGTCTTTATCCGTGCGCTTATAGGTGTGGGCACCAAAGTAGTCGCGCTGCGCCTGAATCAGGTTGGCCGGCAGCACCGCGGCACGGTAGCTGTCGTAGTAGGCAACGGCAGCGGAGAAGGTCGGCACCGGAATACCGTTCTGCACCGCATAGGCCACCACGTCGCGCAGCGCCTGCTGATATTCATCCGCGATATTCTTGAAGTACGGATCCAGCAGCAGGTTGGCAATGCCCGCGTCTTTAGCGTAGGCATCGGTAATTTTCTGCAGGAACTGGGCGCGAATAATGCAGCCCGCGCGGAAGATTTTCGCGATCTCGCCGTAGTTCAGCTCCCAGCTGTACTCGTCAGAGGCGGCACGCAGCTGCGAGAAGCCCTGCGCATAAGAGACGATTTTGCCCAGATAGAGCGCGCGGCGCACCTTCTCGATAAATTCAGTTTTGTCTCCCGCCGGCTTCGCCTGCGGACCGGACAGCACTTTAGAGGCGGCCACCCGCTGCTCTTTCAGGGAGGAGATGTAGCGCGCAAAAACAGATTCGGTGATCAGAGACAGCGGTTCGCCAAGATCCAGAGAGCTCTGGCTGGTCCATTTACCGGTGCCTTTGTTGGCGGCTTCGTCCAGAATCACATCGACCAGATATTTACCCTCTTCATCTTTCTTAGTGAAGATGTCCTTGGTGATATCGATCAGGTAGCTGCTCAGCTCGCCGTTATTCCATTCGGTAAAGGTCTGCGCCAGCTCCTCGTTAGAGAGGTTCAGGCCACCCTTGAGCAGAGAGTAGGCTTCAGCAATCAGCTGCATATCGCCGTATTCGATGCCGTTGTGCACCATTTTTACATAGTGACCCGCGCCGTCTGCGCCGATATAGGTTACGCACGGCTCGCCGTCTTCAGCAACCGCCGCAATTTTAGTCAGAATCGGCGCGACCAGCTCGTAAGCGTCTTTCTGGCCGCCGGGCATGATGGAAGGCCCCTTCAGCGCCCCCTCTTCACCACCGGATACGCCGGTGCCGATAAAGTTAAAGCCCTCGGCGGAGAGCTCGCGGTTGCGGCGGATGGTGTCCTGGAAGAAGGTGTTACCACCATCGATGATGATGTCGCCTTTATCCAGATAAGGCTTAAGAGAATCAATAGCGGCATCCGTACCCGCGCCCGCTTTTACCATTAACAGGATGCGACGAGGCGTTTCGAGGGATTCAACAAACTCTTTAACCGTGTAGTAAGGCACCAGTTTTTTGCCTGGATTTTCGGCAATCACTTCTTCGGTCTTCTCACGGGAGCGGTTGAAAACGGAGACGGTATAACCGCGGCTTTCGATGTTGAGGGCGAGGTTGCGCCCCATCACTGCCATACCGACGACGCCGATCTGTTGCTTAGACATTACATACTCCTGTCAGGTGTGGTCACCGCGCGGCTGGTGCGCGGCTTGAATGTGGCATAGATGGTAACTCAGGACGGGTGAGTAAGAATAGCCTTTGCTGGTGTACGCCACACTGATTGTAAAATCATAGTGTTCTGCGGGGAATCGCAGCAAAGCAACACGCTGCGAAAAAAATCAGGGTCAATAACTGACCGTTTCATATGCGCCTTTATAACATTAATATTCAAAAATAATTTCAATATGATATTAATAAATATATTAATTGTCATTAAATTTTGAAAAAATCACCAAGTTTAAGTCTCTCTAGCATAGCAATAATTTTTTTACGTGAATGAATATTATAATGTTCTTTACATGACCAAGAAGGAAGAATCTTTGCATCTGCCTCAATAAAAGGTCCCTCCTTAATTTCCAAAACAACAGCATTTGCAGAACGACAGACAAGTGTATGAATCGTACCGGGAAAGATCTCAGCAAATAACGCGCCATCCAGTCCACCTAATTTAAAAATCTGCCTTACCATCCCCTCATCATCAAAAATATATAAATCAACCTCTCCGATGATAACTTGAAAGTGTTCCCATTGATGAATTTTTTTGTGAAAATGAGGAGGGATATATGTTCCTTTCGTCAAGGCAATCAATACCTTTTGAACCCTGTCCTGATGACTGTTATGTAGACATAAATGTGCTCGTAATCTTTCAGAATTTTGTGCTAGTTCAATCAATGCCTCAAGTTGTTTTATAGAAAACACCGAAACCTGCATAGCGATACCTTAGTATTTAAAACTATTGAAGTTTTCGAATAATATTATCTACTGCAGATTCAACTGAGAATTTACTGAGCAGAAGTGAGCGACCATTCTCTCCCATTTTTTTTCTTAATTGTAAGTCTGAAGCCAATTTAACACCAGAATCTAATAACTGCTGGTCATCGCCATTTATATGAACATAACCTGCTTGAGCATCAGAGACTATAGGCATTAAGTCATTTCCTTCATTAACACTACCTAATATAGGTAAATTATTTGCCATATAACCTAAAAGCTTACCAGGAAAATTATGTACCGAATGATTCCTTGCCAGACTAAATAAACCCACATGGACTAGCCTTAGCAAGGCAGAGTATTCATCCTGACTAATTGAGGGTAAATAAGTACAATTATCTAGACGGTGTTCATCAATGAATTTTTTGACCAATTCAACTTCATCTCCTTGACCAATAAAGAGGAAATGAACATTCATATGTTTTCTCATTCCGAAAGCTAATCGCATTAAGTTAGCCATATCCTGAGCATGCCCAATATTTCCACCATAAAAAAAGATTATCTTCTCCTCTAATGAATGCAACTTCAATATGTCAGAATTTTGTTGAGGTGAATTATCCTTTGCATCAGTCCAATTATATAATACGTTTACATTAGCAATATGGGGATACTGCGCTAAAAACAACTCTTTATTTTTATCAGACATTACTCCGATGTAATCGGCTGCGTTATAATTTAAGCGTTCAAAATATCGAAAGTATTTATCAACTATACCGCCGCTACGAATCATCCCTTGATCAATGAGCCATTGTGGAAAAGAATCGCGTAAAATCAAATAGGATTTACAGTGCCAAATATTTTTAATTTTCTTGACTAGTGGCCCAAAAAAAATTGAAGGAGAATAATATATAACCCCCTCAATTTCCTTATTCTTAATCTCTTTTGATAGAAAAAGCCAAGCATTAAAAGATAGAAGACTCTCGTTGAACGCACGTTTTAATTTTGTGGTATCTTTAGTCCTCCCGTTTGGGAAACGATATATAGTTATTCCATCCAGACAAAGGGGGATTACTTTTTTTGATTCCCCTCCGTTAGGACAAAGGACAATTGGATCATGTCCTTGCCTTAATAGTTCACATGCTAGCTCATGCATCATTTTTGCGCTGACACGTGTACTATTGGGCAGATAGTCATCACAAATTAACGCTAACCGCATTATGATTTCTTCCAGACTTTACTATTAACAAAATTTGTATAACTCATTATTATTCTAAGTACTTTTAGAGATACATTGTCAATCATGTAATCAGACACCATATGTAAGTCACGATTATTCGGACCACGTTTTTGCTGTTGCAAAATTTTGATACCTTGAAAAATGCGCTCCGGATTTAGACCAACAAACATGACTGAAGCCTCTTCAAACCCCTCAGGTCTTTCATGAACATCCCGTAAATTAAGTGCAGGGAAGTTTAGTATCGAAGATTCTTCCGTAATCGTACCACTATCAGATAATACAACATATGCATTTATCTGTAAGTTTACATAATCTAAAAAACCGAAAGGTTTCATGAATTGAACGTTTTTATTTATATCCACATTTAGATTTTGCATTCGATTACGAGTGCGAGGATGTGTGGAAACAATTACAGGCATCTCATATTTTTCTGCAATAGCGTTAAGTGTTTGAATGAAATTTGTCAATTTATCTGGTGCATCAACATTTTCTTCTCGATGCGCACTCACAAGAAAATAACAATTAGCTGTCAAATTTAATTTACTGACTGCATGTGAATTTTGTATATCATCATAATAATAATTTAATACTTCACGCATCGGACTTCCTGTTTTTATTATTTGATCAGCAGGAACTCCTTCACGCAATAAATATTCACGAGCAATTTCACTATAAGTTAGATTAATATCGGAAATATGATCGACAATTTTTCTATTAATTTCTTCCGGGACTCTATAGTCGAAGCACCGATTACCAGCCTCCATATGAAAGATTGGAATCTTACGCCGCTTAGCGGCGATTGAAACCAAGGCACTATTAGTATCACCAAGAATCAAAAGAGCTTCAGGTGAAATTTTTTCAAATACCTTATCAGCTTCAATAATGACATTTCCAATCGTCTCTGCCGCGTTTTCACCAGCTGCGTTAAGGAAATAATCGGGTTTTCGAATACCGAGTTCTTTAAAAAAGACCTCATTTAATTCAAAATCATAATTCTGCCCGGTATGAATAATTGTATGATCCGTATGCTGATCTAAAATGGCCATGACCCGCGACAATCTGATAATTTCTGGACGTGTTCCAATAACCGTAACTACTTTCATTTTTTTATCTAAAATATTTGTTGTATTCATCATTCATTTTCTCAATTAGTACAGGCCAGCTCATGGGTGTAAATTTTGTTTCGGTGCGGAAAAGTGATGAGTCAAGGCTGCGATCAATAATAAGATCAGGTGATTCTATTATATCGATATTATGTGAGTACTGTTTTTTTATTAATTTTAAAAGTTCATATTTATTAATCGCTGAAACGCTAAGATGTCTTAACCCTTTACAATTATCGTTAGGTATAACCCACTTATGAATAACTTCAGCAATATAAATAGTCGGTAAGCCAGAGAATATTGCTTTTGAAAATCCCTTTACTGAACTCTTTTGAGTGAGAAACCAGTCGACTAAACTATGATTACTTGAAATTTCATGTCCTATTATCGACGTGCGCAAAGTTAAATGTTGGCCGTAATCAACTTCTCCCAGAAGTTTCGATTTTCCGTAAAGATCATAGGCATCGGGAGTATCATTCTCACAATATGCTCCCTTTTGTCCACTAAAAACACAATCGGTTGAGAAATGAATCAATTTTGCATTATTTATACTACAAACATGAGCAAGTTGATGTGGTAAAAGTGAATTTATAGTAATTGATGCGACATTATTTTTTGCTGCATCAAGTTGTTTAATGATCCCTACACAGTTAAACACATAATCAGGATTGAATTCATTAATAATACGCTCTACTGTATCGAAGTGATAAGCATTAATACCACTAACAGTGTTCTGAAAACCTTGATTAAGTAGTTTTAATTTCGCATTTTCCTCTCTTACCGTACCCAAAACTTCAAAGTCAGGTTCTCGAGAAAAATATCGAAACAAACTGCCTCCAAGCATGCCGTTTGCACCGAGTACTAGTATTTTTTTAAGCATCAGGATTAGCCTTTTCACCAGCTTCAATCTTATTTATATAAGGAAGTTTACGTAAAAGCTCAATCATTTCTTCCTTGTTTAGACGATAAGTATTATGAGAGTTATAGTCATTAATGACTTCTACTTCTTTATTGCCTTCTTCAAAGTATTTTTCATAATTAAGATCTCGATTATCGCATGGAATTCGATAATAATTCCCCTGATCCTGTGCAACTAACATTTCCTCCCGGCTACATAGCACTTCAAATAATTTCTCACCGTGTCGAGTACCGATAACATTAATCGGATGCTCAGGAGACCGCGTTATCTCTAAAATTGCTTGAGTCAATATTTCAATCGTAGCCGCAGGAGATTTTTGAACAAAAATGTCACCATTGCTGCCAAATTTAAAAGCATGTAATACTAAATCAACCGCATCATCTAATGTCATCATGAACCGAGTCATATTAGTATCAGTTATAGTAATCGGTCTGCCCTCTAAAATTTGATTTATGAAAAGTGGGATAACGGATCCTCGTGATGCCATAACATTTCCATATCTGGTTGCACATATCATCATGTCGCTAGGGACATTTCTCGACTTCGCGACAATGACTTTTTCCATCATCGCCTTGGATGTCCCCATCGCATTTATTGGATAAACGGCTTTGTCAGTGCTTAAACATACAACTCTTGAAACGTGATTTGCAATTGCTGCCTCAAGCACATTATCAGTGCCGATAACATTCGTTTTAACGGCTTCCATTGGATAAAATTCACATGAAGGAACCTGCTTAAGGGCTGCAGCATGGTATATAAAATCTACTCCACGGGTAGCAGCTAAAACACTGTTATAATCACGGACATCTCCAATATAAAATTTTAATTTTTCATTATTATATTTCTTTCTCATATCATCTTGTTTCTTTTCATCTCGGGAAAAAATACGTATTTCCTTGATGTCTGTTTCTAAAAATCTCCTTAAAACTGCATTACCAAATGAACCGGTTCCACCAGTAATTAATAGCGTAGAATTTGTAAACATATATTACCTATTAAATTAACTTAAAGAATTGTGGCCATGATGAAAGATTATTATTTTCATAAGGCTTTATTTTTTCATGAGAAATATTATCAAGATGATAAAAAATTGACCGCGCCCAATCATCTTCATCATTATATCTTACAAAAATAGCTCCTTCATAGTTTTCTAGAACATCACGTGCATATGGTAAATCGCTACAAAGGATTTGCTTTCCTAATGCAGCAGCTTCAATTAATGGCAACCCATAAGATTCAATATAACTTGGAAAAACAATCAATGATGCACAATAATACTTTTTTTGTAGTTCTGAATAGGGTATCATCCCTAAATATTCTACATTATTGCTCAAATTATTCTTTGCAACGTAATCATCAAAAATTTTATATTGAGATTTTCTAAATGTAACTTGAAACTTAATATCACCCATACCAAATTTATTTCTAATATGCACTAGAGCTTTTAGTATTATTAAATGATTTTTATAACTTAATGCTGTTGCAGGATATAATATTGTTCTTCTGGAAACTTTATCATTATAGTTTTTTTCGATATTTAAATTAATGTCAGGTTTCAAAACTAACACCTGTTCATTTCTCAATTTTTGACACTTATCTAAAACACTGGATTTCATCCATTTAGTCTGAACTACAAATAAGGTACGTTCATCTACAAACTTGAAAATAAAAAAAGCATAGAATTTTTTATATAAAAACAATTTCAAATTACTAAGCGTAAAGTCCTTTAAAAAAGAATCAAAATTACTAAAAGGGATCGGCTGGTGAAGGTATACTATTTGTGGAAATGGAACATTCATAGTTGTGTTTTGTAAGCAGATAACTTTTTTAACTTTAATAGAATAAAGCTTAATGCACCTCTTACATCCAAACCAATCCCAATATATTCTTCTTATCCAACTTTTTGGTGATGTTTTTACAAAAACAAGATTTTCGTACTCAGAGAGTTCAATATTGGATGGTACAAATACAATGTAATTGTTACCATCCCCCGATGCTTGTTGAATAAATTGCCTTAGTATTGTTAATGCACCACTTGTAGCTAATGCCGTTGCACTAACGATTATATATTCTTTATTTCTATCAAACATTAAATACCTACTTTTATTATAAGACGCTCTATTTTATTGGATTTATCCCACTCCTACAAGCAGTTATCAATATATTATGAAAACCGTGAATGCTGTGTACTAATTTTAATCCCCCCCATCAGAAAGAAAAATATTGTACTAAAAATATAAGGGAAAAAACCTTGCCCGAATACGTTTTCTATACTAACTGTATAAGTCCAGTAAAAAATAATGAGAAACAACAATAAATCATACTGTCCTTCATACAATGACATAGAGTCAAAATATATTTTAGCAATGAAAAATAAAATTAAGGTCAGTATACTTAACAGAATAAAATCTGGAAGACTGGATTTTATAAGTATACTGAAATACATAATAACCCCAAAGTCCGAGCTAGTATAAGCATTTAAATCTGGATAAAATGATGCCATGACATTATTATTTAGTATTCTAAAATCCTTATCCATCAAACTCCCTGGCAATATAGGTCGTAACAATGATTCGGATTCTTTAAATATTCTATTTTCTTTTTGATAAAGATCAATCACCGTATCAAAATTTTGGTAAGCTCCTAATGAGACAGGGTTCATTGAGAGTCTTGACGTAAGTTGTTCGATACCTTGATAATAGCTTATTGAGGGTAAATTATTTCCACGGATTTCATTCTTTAAAACAAAAGCATATTGATATACCCATCCTCCAAGAAGAATAATAATTATTGGTAATAATAAGAAGAGCTTATTATTATCTTTTCGTTGGAAACGAGCATACATTTCTAGAAAAAACATAATCAGAAGAAAACTGGTCCATCCTTGAAGGATTTTGAATGCTATAAATAAAATAATATTTATTGTAAACAAGATATTTTTCTTATATGAAAATCCTTTTGTCGTTCTAAAATACAAAAAAAACAAATATATAAAAGGCTCTGGTTTAAGGAAAGCAAAAAGAGGACTATATGGTGATGTAGCGATCTCATCAGGGTTTATAGTTACTTTTCCGACTCCAGTTGCAAGCAGAAAAATAATTTGCGCTAACAATAAAACAAAAAATAGTGTATTGATTCTTCTTTCATTGAAATTTACATATATTTTTTTGTTAATTTTAATCCTGAATTTTGAGAAGATCCAGATAATATAATAACAACTAATAAATGAGATTATATTAAAAAAAGTTAATGAAACAACCTCAAAAGAAGAAATAGTTCTTGTAAACTCCTCTAACTCTCCAGGGTAATTTTTATGCGTCAAAGTTTGTACCATTGATATTATGGCAGATAACACGTAGAGCAATAAGAAGGATATAATTATTTTTTTATTCGTTTTCGACACTTCAATATCCTCGTTTGAAACAAGGTAAAGCGATAATACCCGTTTTTTTATATGCTATATATACTACACTTATATTTTGTAAAGCTATAATAGCTGAGACCACACCGCAATACAAGAAGACACTTTTTATTTCCACTATTTGAATACTCGCAAGACATGCAACCAAGACAATAAAAGAAATAATAGTGATCCACATAAGTGAAATACCATGCCCTGTATGACTTAACAGAAAATCACACGGCCCGGTTGCAGCATTAACAATTTGACCTATAGAGAAAACAATTAATATATACCATGAAAACTGGTAACTAGAACCAAAAACTATTCCGATTAACCAATACCCTAATATCAATAAAGACAAAAGAGTGAACACACTAACTATAAATGAAAAATTGCAGCTATGATAAATTTCTTTTTGTAGCTGTACCTTATTTTTAATTAACATAGGAATTCGATTTGCAGCTATCGCTCTGACCGATAAAGTAGAAAAACTTAATAGCGCAGCCAATCTTATTGCTAAACCATATTGTGCCACTATACTAGATTCGAAATTTTTTGAAACAACCCATAAATCAATTTGTGAAAACAAATAAACGATTACCGTTGATAAATATATTGGCATGATCTTTTTAAAAATTATTTTATTATTTTCTGCAATATCAACGGTAGATACTCTTCTATACTTCCTTTCCCATTCATAATAATTCAGCACTAGTGAGATAATTAATGACAATAGGTATAATTCAATAACACTTGCATCATAATGAATTACTCTATTGCAAATGAGCAATACAATAAATATTATTGTGCTTATACCACCATTGTATAACTGTGCTGATATATATGCACCATTTCCTTTCATTAACTCAATCAGAAAACAACTTAAGGCACTAATTATTGTTGAAAGAAATAATAAATTTCCATCTTCAATATTCATCAACACAATCATGACATATAATACCAATAATGTCATCGGTATAGAAACACTCATTTTTTTTGCAATTTCTATATATATATCAGCAAGTCGAATTCTTGACGCCGCTAATATATTCAAGAAAGGTGTCATCCCCAATAAAACAACTTGTGTCAAAAAAGTTGTGTAACTCACAAAAAGAAAAAAAGTGCTTACTATACTTTTATCATACAACCGAACAATTATTACACTCAAGACCATAGATATTATCGAGACAGCTATTCTTGCCATAAAAGAGCTTGATTGCTGCAGATACTTATTCAATAAAGCTTTCTTATTCAATTTAATACTCAGCTTTTTTCTAAGATAGATTTGATATGATGAGTCATTTTATTCATCAAAATAATATCGCCGCGTGACTCCACGTTCAGCCGCACCACCGGCTCGGTATTCGAGGTGCGCAGATTAAATCGCCAGTCGGCAAACGACATGCTGATGCCGTCGGTGCGGTCCACCGCCAGCGCCTCTCTGGCGAAGTGCGCCTCCACCCGGGCTATCGCGGCCTCTGGTGCCGCCAACTTGCTGTTAATTTCCCCGCTTGCCGGGAACGCCGCCATCCGGTCGTGGACCAGCTCGCCCAGCGACTGCCCTTTCAGGCACACCAGCTCCGCCACCAGCAGCCACGGGATCATTCCGCTGTCGCAGTAGGCAAAATCACGGAAGTAGTGGTGAGCGCTCATTTCGCCGCCGTAGATCGCATCTTCCAGCCGCATCCGCTCTTTAATGAACGCATGGCCGGTTTTCGACATCACCGGCGTGCCCCCCGCCGCTTTCACCACGTCCACCGTGTTCCAGGACAGGCGCGGGTCGTGGATAATTTTCGCCCCGGGGTGTTTTTCAAGGAACGCTTCCGCCAGCAGGCCGACAATGTAGTAGCCCTCGATGAACTGCCCTTTTTCGTCAAACAGGAAGCAGCGGTCAAAATCACCGTCAAAGGCGATGCCCATATCCGCGCCGTGTTCAATGACCGCGTTGCGGGTATCGTCACGACATTCCGGCAGCAGCGGGTTAGGTATTCCGTTCGGGAAGGTGCCGTCCGGGGTGTTGTGCACTTTGATGAATTCCACCGGCACGTCCCGCGCCTTAAAGCGCGCTTCAATGGCGTCAACTACCGGACCGGCCGCGCCGTTGCCGGCGTTAATCACCAGCTTCAGCGGGGTGAGGTTTCTGACGTTGATGTAGCCGAGCAGGTGGTCGATGTAGGCATCGCGCAGGCTTATCTGTTTATAGCTGCCGCGCTGTGCTTCGTTAACCGGCGGGAAGTCGTTGGCTTCCGCCAGGTGCTGCACGTCGCGCAGGCCGGTGTCGCCGCTGATGGGACGCGCGCCTTCGCGCACCAGCTTCATCCCGTTATAGTCCATCGGGTTATGACTGGCGGTCACTTCGATACCGCCATCGATGCCGAGGTGGAAGGTGGCGAAATAAATCTCTTCGGTGCCCGCCATGCCGATGTCCAGCACGTCGACGCCCGCATCCAGCAGCCCCTTCGCCAGCGCCAGCTTCAGCGCCTCGCTGGTCAGGCGCACGTCGCCGCCCAGCACAATCGTTTTCGGCTTCAGAAATTCGCCGTAGGCGCGTCCAATCCGCCACGCAATCTCTTCGTTCAGCTCTTCGCCCAGCCTGCCGCGAATATCGTAGGCTTTGAAACAGGTTAATTTTGTCATGTTTTTATCTTTCTTTAGGCAACTATTAGACTTTTCTAAGAAGGAAAATTTTATTTTTGGATAACCATTATTTATTCGCTTTACGGAAATGGAAAAGCTGTACTGATTTCCGGTAACTTAGGCGACTTTGTGATCGGGGTATACAAAGGAAGCAACATATCTGTAACGAGAAAGATGGTGGTTAGTCTCGCCCGTAGCGGTCCTGAAAGCGCACCACGTCGTCCTCCTCAAGGTAGGAACCGGAGCGCACTTCAATCAGGTCGAGCGGTATTTTTCCTGGGTTTTCCAGACAGTGGGTCGCCCCCAGCGGGATATAGACAGACTCATTTTCACCAAGCAGTCTGATCTCGCCGTTAATGGTGACTCTGGCGGTGCCCGCCACCACCACCCAGTGTTCGGCGCGATGGTGGTGCATCTGCACCGACAGCCCCTCGCCGGGTTTGACGGTAATACGTTTGACCTGGTAGCGATCGCCAGCGTCAATAGAGTCGTATTTTCCCCACGGGCGGTACACTTCCCGGTGAATGTGGTGCTCATGACGCCCGTCGGCTTTGATCTGCTCGACCACTTTTTTCACGTCCTGCACCGCATTGCGATCGGCAATCAGCACCGCGTCTTTGGTCTGCACCACCACCAGATCTTTCACGCCGACGGTGGTCACCAGCCCGGACTCGGCATAAACGTAGCTGTTTTCGGTTTTGTGACTGATGACATCGCCGTGATGCACGTTCCCAGATTCATCTTTTGAATTGATTTCCCATAATGATGACCAAGAGCCAACGTCGCTCCAGCCCGCGTCCATTGGCATCACCACCGCATCCGCCGTGCGCTCCATCACTGCATAATCCACCGACTCCTCTGGGCAGGCGAGAAACGCCTCTTCATCCACGCGGATGAAATCGAGATCCGGGTCTGCGGAGAGCATCGCCTTTTCGCAGGCGGCGAGAATATCCGGACGGTACTTTTGCAGTTCCTCCAGATAGCGCCCGGCACGGAACAGGAACATGCCGCTGTTCCAGTAGTACTCGCCGGTCGCCACGTAGGCCTGCGCGGTTTCCAGATTCGGTTTCTCGACAAACTGCGCCACTTCAAAGGCCAGCGCGTTTTTCTCGCCGGCAACCACTTCGCCGCGACGGATGTAGCCGTAGCCGGTTTCCGGCAGATCCGGTACGATGCCGAAGGTGACTAGCTTACCCACGCTGGCGTAGGGCATGGCGTTACGCACCGCGTCGCGAAAGGCGTCTTCATCGGCAATAACGTGATCGGCCGCCAGTACCAGCAGTATCGGATCTTTATTGATACTATTATTTCTTATTGCAAGTGCAGCGAGGGCAATTGCCGGCGCAGTATTCCGTCCAAAAGGTTCCAGGATAATATTTCCGGCTAATTTATTTATCTCTCTCAATTGCTCTGCAACAATAAAACGATGTTGTTCATTACAAATTACAATAGGCTTAGTACATTCAATTTTATCTAACCGGTTAATAGTTGATTGTAACATAGTTGATTTACCCTGAAGACAAAGAAATTGCTTAGGATACAACTCCCTGGATAGTGGCCATAATCGACTCCCCATTCCACCAGCCATTATCAATGGACAAATTTGCACATTAGACATTGAGAAACCTTAATTGACAATATGGATTATTAATGTCATTCATAGGTATAATCTTCCTTTTTTTATAATTAAAAAGTAGATGACTTAGCCTTATTAACATTACAAAATAAAATAATATTATGAACTTCTGAGAGAAGTGTTTTTTATCTCGAGAGTATTATTGTTTAGAAGTTCATAGTAATATTCAAGCATTGCCTCATAAAACGAACAAGAATCATTTTCAGTAACAATAACATTTTCGGCACTCGTATCTATTCCAATGCATGAAAATTCAGTGGCTATCAGAGGAATACCTAGTTTTATAGCTTCAATATTCTTAATTTTAATACCTCCGCCAGTTATTATTGGCGAAATACATGCAATGCATGTTGAGTATAATTCGTGCAACTCATTTTCAGGAACTCGTCCTACCAAAGAAATATTTTTGTAAATGCTAAAATCATTTCTTATAGTATCTGAAACTGATCCTGTAATTACTATTTTAGGTAGCAATCCCCAATCGATATCAGGATTTTCAAATAGTTTTTTAATAGAATAACTATTAGCAGGAAAATCCAAGCTACCAGGAAATAAGAAAAAAGGATCATTGAATTTAACTTCGCGATTAACTCGCCTTGTGGTTCTTATATTATTATGATTAATTAGACACGCATCTTCATTAATTATATGTTTTTCTTTATACTTTTTCTTATCTTCTTGAGATAAGAAAGTAAAATTTATATCATTACTTTTATAAGCATTCCTGAATATATTTCTCTCAATTAATTTTAGCAGGCAAGCTTGAATGTAATAATGTAATTTTTTTATTTTTTTTGCTTCAGAAAAACACAAACTAAAATAAAATTCCGACTCAACATTATGCAAGGTATAGTTTAATTTACTTTTTTTAACATTAGCCAGATCTCGCAGACCTCCTAAAAAAATAGACTCCATAGATATTAATGTCGGTTCTATTTCAACTATCTTTTTTTGTAAATACATTCTAAAAGCCACATCATTATCTATTAAAAAATATGGCTCTGGCATTAGTTTTAGACATGCCTTTACATAATTTAAAAACCGTGTAAAACGATGGGATTTATGCTTTTTCGTGAACGAATAGTATAGAATGTTGTTTCTTTTAAAGAAGCACTTAGCTTCCTCTTCATTCTGATTTTTATAATTATAATGAATTACAACTACCCTATTACCTTTCTCTCTCTCATGCAATATCCTACCCAGGGATAATTTTCGCCCACCAGTATCATCTGGATAAACAAGATCTAATGTTAAAAAAATGATATTTTCCACTCTGTCTCCGCATTCTCAGTGGAAAGGGAACCACGCTACCGCCCCTGGCTTTACAGCTACCAGTACACTGCGAACGTTCATAGATGTGCAAAGCTCTGCTGCAGTAACAAAGCCTTCAAAACTCAAACACTAATTGTCTTACCAATTGAGGTCAGAAACAAGAAGAAATCCTGCAAAAAGCGGTTAAATTTTATTCTGCTAACTCATTGAA
This sequence comes from Intestinirhabdus alba, assembly GCF_009711095.1. GTDB lineage: Bacteria > Pseudomonadota > Gammaproteobacteria > Enterobacterales > Enterobacteriaceae > Intestinirhabdus > Intestinirhabdus alba. The sequence continues at coordinate 23,830 of NZ_WMJZ01000019.1, read as the reverse complement.
AAAACATCTTTTATTGCATAAAAAAAACGGCAGTAAACATTTGAGGCAAGCAGTTAATGCGCCAAAAATGTTTACTGCCGTTATTAGATCTTTCGTATCTCACTGGGACGACGTGCGAAGCTTACTGACTAAGCAACTTCTCAATACCCTTACGGAATTTCGCCCCTTCCTTCAGGTTGCGCAGCCCGTATTTTACAAAAGCCTGCATATAGCCCATTTTTTTACCGCAGTCATAGCTGTCGCCGGTCATCAGCATGGCGTCAACGGACTGTTTCTTCGCCAGCGAGGCGATGGCGTCGGTTAACTGAATGCGCCCCCAGGCCCCCGGCTCAGTTTTCTCCAGCTCGGCCCAGATATCGGCCGAAAGCACATAGCGGCCGACGGCCATCAGATCGGAATCCAGCGTCTGGGGCTGATCGGGTTTTTCAATAAATTCAATGATGCGGCTGACCTTGCCTTCGTTATCGAGAGGCTCTTTGGTCTGGATAACGGAATATTCAGAGAGATCGCCCTTCATACGCTTCGCCAGCACCTGGCTACGACCGGTTTCGTTAAAACGCGCCACCATAGCGGCGAGGTTATAGCGCAGCGGATCGGCGCTGGCGTTGTCCAGGATCACATCCGGCAGCACAACCACAAAGGGGTTATCGCCAACCACCGGACGGGCGCAGAGGATCGAGTGTCCCAGCCCCAGCGGCTGCGCCTGGCGAACGTTCATGATGGTCACGCCCGGCGGGCAGATGGACTGAACTTCGGCCAGCAGCTGGCGCTTCACGCGCTGCTCAAGCAACGACTCTAATTCATAGGAGGTGTCGAAATGGTTCTCTACCGCGTTCTTGGAAGCGTGAGTGACCAGGAGAATTTCTTTGATCCCTGCAGCTACAATTTCGTCAACGATGTACTGAATCATCGGCTTGTCGACGATCGGCAGCATTTCTTTGGGAATTGCCTTCGTGGCCGGCAGCATATGCATACCCAGACCCGCTACCGGTATAACTGCTTTCAAATTAATCATTATTTCGTCCACCCGTTAAATGGTTGCTGAATTATAGCTTGTTACTATGTTTTCGCCACTATGAATTATTTACGCGATATTTATCCCCAGCCGCCCCATCGCTCATCTGCCCGCAGGCTCAAACTGCGCCCTGCCCCCGGCCTCCCGCGGGCAAACAAAGCGATGTTAAATACTACGCGGCGACGCGAAAAAATGCATTAGCACGAATCCTAAGTAAAACGCCGCTTACGGCGAAAAAGCCCGGAGCTGTCTGTAAAGACCTGTAACTATCTTTCCCTGCGAACCAGTCACTTACAGAAGCAACCGGGCTATTATTCCACCGCCTCGTCCTCAGAAATCTCCCCGCGTCATTGCTTTTTTCAGCCGCTTTATCCATCATCGTTTTGTGACAATCATCATATACCCGTCATACTTCAAGTTGCATGTGCGTTGCCTTCCTGCAACTCGAATTATTCAGGGTATATAGCCAACAGGTACTCTCTTTACTATGGAATGGATTGCCGATCCGTCAATCTGGGCCGGACTGGTTACGCTCGTTGTGCTCGAACTGGTTCTCGGCATTGATAATCTGGTTTTTATCGCCATCCTTGCGGAAAAGCTGCCCGCCGCCCAGCGCGACAGGGCGCGAATTACCGGCCTGCTGATGGCGATGCTCATGCGCCTGCTGCTGCTGGCCTCAATCTCGTGGCTGGTCACCCTGACGGAGCCGCTGTTCAGCGTGCGCGGGTTAAGCTTCAGCGCGCGCGATCTGATCGTGCTGTTCGGCGGCTTTTTCCTGCTGTTTAAGGCCACCATGGAGCTGAACGAACGGCTGGAGGGCAAGGACAGCGATAACCCCACCCAGCGCAAAGGAGCAAAATTCTGGGCGGTGGTGGCGCAGATCGTGGTGCTGGACGCCATCTTTTCCCTCGACTCGGTGATCACCGCCGTGGGGATGGTCGATCATCTGGCGGTCATGATGGCGGCGGTGGTGATCGCCATCAGCCTGATGCTGCTGGCCAGCAGGCCGTTGACCCGCTTCGTTAACAGCCACCCGACCATCGTCATTCTCTGCCTCAGCTTCCTGCTGATGATTGGCTTCAGCCTGGTGGCGGAAGGGTTCGGCTTCGCCATCCCGAAAGGCTATCTGTACGCCGCAATCGGCTTCTCGATCCTGATTGAAGCGCTGAATCAGCTGGCGATGTTCAACCGTCGTCGCTTTCTTTCCGCCAACCAGACCCTGCGCCAGCGGACTACGGAGGCGGTGATGCGCCTGCTGAGCGGCAAAAAAGAGGACGCCGATCTGGATCCAGAGACCGCCTCGATGCTGGCCGATCGCGACGACAGCCCGGTTTTTAACCCGCAGGAACGGCGGATGATCGAGCGGGTGCTGAACCTTAACCAGCGCACCGTCAGCAGCATCATGACCTCGCGCCATGACATCGAGCACATCGATCTCGCCGCCCCGGAGGCGGAGATCCGCGCCCTGCTGGAGAAAAACCAGCATACCCGGCTGGTGGTCACCGAAGAGAACGCCAGGGAGGATCTGCTTGGCGTGGTGCACGTTATCGACCTGCTACAGCAATCCCTGCGCGGCGAGCCGCTTAATCTGCGGGAGCTGATCCGCCAGCCGCTGGTGTTCCCGGAGGCGCTGCCGCTGCTTCCGGCGCTGGAGCAGTTCCGCAGCGCCCGCACCCACTTCGCCTTCGTGGTCGATGAGTTTGGCTCGGTGGAGGGGATAGTGACGCTGAGCGACGTAATGGAAACCATTGCCGGCAACCTGCCGAACGAGGCAGAAGAAATTGACGCCCGCCACGATATTCAGAAAAACCCGGACGGCACCTGGACCGCCAACGGCCATATGCCGCTGGAGGATCTGGTCCAGTTCGTGCCGCTGCCCCTTGACGAGAAGCGCGAATACCACACCATCGCCGGCCTGCTGATGGAGCGTCTGCAGCACGTGCCGAAAAGCGGTGAACAGGTGCAGGCGGGAGACTATCTGCTGAAGACGCTGCGGGTGGAAAGCCATCGGGTACAGAAGGTGCAGATTATCCCGCTCAATGGCAAAACGGAGCCGGACTACGAGGTTTAACGTCCTGCCTGAAGAGATAGCCCGCAGCTACATACAGGAGCGGCGGAAAAATCGTCTGCCCCAGGCGTCGAAGCGCAATAACAGGCCGACGCGGCGCTTCTTTTCCCGCCGGAGCGAGCGGAAATTGCCCACCCGCTCCGGTTCACAGATACCCCGTCGGCCCTGCCAGCCGCCGCGTTTAAGCTACGCCAGGCAGGAGAGCCTCAGGCGCGTTAAGGCGGATTTATCGCCGCAATTAAAGCTTATCCAGCAGCTTCTTCACGTCCCTGCCGTTACGGCTCTCTTTATTACGATCCGCCCAGTCGTTCAGACGGCGCTTCGCCTCACCCTGCATATATTTACGCAGCAGCTGATCGACCTGCAGGCTGTACTGCATATCCTGCCAGTCGCCGTAGACGCGCAGCGGCACCGGGTTCGCCTTCAGATACGCGATCAGCTTGCTTTCTCCCTGCCAGCCCTCCAGCACCCGGATATCAAACCGCGCGTCGCAGGTCTGCGCGGCCAGATCCAGCGTGCCGCTGCCGGAAAGGGCCAGCATTAACGACTCACCGCTCATCTCCGCCAGCGTCAGCGTGCCGTTATCCAGCGTCAGATCGCTGGTAAAGTGCTTCAGGCGGGTGGCGTTGTCCTGGCTCTGCTCCGCGCGGGCATCGCCGCCGCTGCGCTCAACCGCCTGCTGTATCAGCTGCTGAAAGTTCAGCCCCTGCAGCCGCGTATCGCGCATTTCCACGTGCGCCCGCCCCTGCCAGCCGTGGCGAAACGCCCTGGCGTCAATGTCCGCGCCGGAAAAATCGCCCGCCAGCGACAGCCTGCCGGTCAGCGGGACGGGATAATGGAAAGCTTTGAGGATCGTGCCGACCTCCACGTCGGCCAGGCGCGGATGAAAGACCACCCGCGGGCTGTCGGCCCGGGCGTCCAGCGTGCCGGGCAGAGAGATCGCGCCGCCGTCGATTTTCCCCTCCAGCCTGGGGATCTCCAGCAGCCCGGCGCGGTTCGTCATCTTCGCCGAGACGTCGCTGAAGCCCATTCCCCGCCAGCGCGCCTGGTCCGCCTTCAGGGTGATGTCGGCGTCAAAGCCCCTCAGCCCCTGATAGGAGGAAGGCTTCACGCCCGACGCGATCACCGGGCGCGCCAGGGCGGTGGCGCTCTGCCCCTGCTGGGCCGGGCCGCCGACGCCGTTAACCATTTCGCTGCGCAAAATCAGGTTGTCGAGATTGAGCTGGCCAAAATGCAGATCGATTAACCACCCGGGCCGCTCGTCAAAGGTCACCCGCGCCGTACCGTCGAGGGTGCTGTCGTTAGCGGTCAGATTGAGCTGGTTAAAGGTGAGGGTTTTTTGCGTCTCCTGCCACCGGGCCTGCAGCGAGCCCTGCCCCTGGATGCCCTGCTTCGGCAGATCGGCTCCGGTCAGCCGCCAGTTCAGCCACTGAATGGCCGCGCCGAGGGTGTGCGGATAGTCGGACGCATCCACCTTACCGTTGAAAGAGAGCGAGAGATCCCGCTGGTCGCGGTTAACCCGCCCGGAAAATTCTATCGTGCCGCGGTGTTCGCGATCCTGCTCCAGCTGCAGGCTGATATCGCGAACCGTCACCTGCTCGTCGCCTTTGTGCTGAAACACCAGCACGCTGTCCGCCACGCGCAGGCTGGCGATATCAAACGACCAGCCGCGATCTTCCGCCACGTCCGGCAAAGTATTGTCTTTGGGCGCGACCGGGGCGTTCCTGTCGCGTACCGCTTCGGTTTGCGGCGTCAGCTGAATCACCGCGCCTTTGAGCATCACCTGGTTAACGCTGAGCTGGTGGCTGAGCAGCGGCCAGAGCGCCACGTCAAGCCGCATATTGTCGGCGCGAACCAGCGGCTCGCTGGCCCCCGGCGCGGTCAGGGCGATGCGTCCGGAGAGAATGCTGAGCTGCGGCCAGACGTGCCAGCGCAGCGGGCCGTCCAGCCGAAGCTGGTATCCGCCGCGCGCGGCGACCTGCTGCACCATCCAGGCGCGGAAGTCGTTGGGATTAACCAGCAGCACTAACGCAGAGAAACCGGCCAGCAGCACCACCAGCAGAATCATCAGCGTCGTCAGTAATCGTCTCATGCTATCCCCGATGGACCGGACTCAGTCTTTATCGATACGGCTGGCAACCGCGCCCTGCTGGTCGCGATACTTCGCATCCTGGCGACGGTTGTAGGGACGCGCCGCCGGGCCGGAGAGCGGCTCGAAGCTGAGCGCGCCGATGGGCATACCGGGGCGCAGGGCCAGCGGCAGCTTGCCGGAGTTGTAAAACTCCAGCACGATGCAGCCCGACCAGCCCGGATCGATACGGTGGGCGGTAACGTGCACCATCAGCCCCAGCCGCGCCAGCGAAGAGCGCCCGTCCAGCCAGCCGACCAGATCCGCCGGCAGGGTGACCGACTCATAGGTCACGGCCAACGCCAGCTCACCCGGATGAAGGTAAAACGCTTCGCCCTCGTCAAGCACGATCTCATCGCTCATCACCCGATCGAGCGCGGCGCTGACCTCGTCCTTTGGGCCGCTCAGATCGATAAAAGCCGCCGTATGGCCACGGAAGGTGCGGAATTTATTGCCAAGGCGAACATCCACCGTCGCGCCGTTAATGCGTTCGACGGGGGGGCGCGGGCTAATCGACAAACGGCCTTCATCAAGCCAGGCTTCAATATCGCGGTCACACAGACGCATGGCACTTTCTCCTTTCGCACATCGGACCCGGAACAGACTCTGCGTTCAGGGCAAACCAGGTTATCACGGAACGGTACACAATTTGCGGGGCTTATTCAAAGAACTGGCTGATTTTCGCCTTAAGAATATCAATGGCAATGCGGTTTTTTCCGCCGCGCGGCACGATAATATCGGCATACTGCTTGGACGGTTCAATAAACTGCAGGAACATTGGCCGGACGGTTTTCTGATATTGCGCCATCACCGAATCCATCGAGCGGCCGCGCTCGTTGACGTCGCGCTTAATGCGGCGCATCAGGCAGATATCCAGCGGCGTATCGACAAAAATCGAGAAGTTCATCGCCTCGCGCAGGCGGGCGTCCGTGAGCAGCAGGATCCCTTCCAGAATAATCACCTTCTTTGGCTCAATGTGTACGGTTTCCTGCATCCGGGTATGTTCAACATAGCTGTAAACCGGCAGCTCGATCGCCGTGCCGCCTTTCAGGGCCTGCAGATGCTGATACAGCAGGCTGTGATCCATCGCGTTCGGGTGATCGTAGTTGGTTTTCACCCGCTCCTCCATCGACAGATGGCTCTGGTCCTTGTAATAACTGTCTTCGGGAATAATGCCGATATGTTCATCACCCACTTGTTCTCGCAGTTCGCGATAAAGGGTGCTGGCAATAAGACTTTTGCCGGAAGCCGATGCGCCAGCGATACCGATAATGACGCACTGATGGGACTGATCAGTCATAAATTTAGCGACCTGATTTACCTGGTTATTGGGCGGTGTCCCGTAAGGGTAAGACACGGCCCGTAAAGGGCGACGCCGAAACGTCAAACCCGGCGATTATAGGGATTTCAGCGGTGTGATACCAGCCGAATAGCGGGCGTGGCGCTCGTCTCCCTGCGGGCGCGTTCGCAACGGCAAAGCGCCAGGGGACGATTCGGCTAACGGCGCGGCGAGGCGGTTTCGCGATTATCTGTCGGTCGCCAGCCTTCGGTGTACCAGATATGCAACAGCGCGTAGGAGCGCCAGGGCCGCCAGCGCTCCGCATAGCGGCGGATCTGCGCCGGGGTCATGCCGGCAAAGCGCTGTTTGATCAGATAGTCATCCGCTAAAAAGATGTCCGGGGCCTGCCAGCCGCGCAGGGCGAAGTAGCTGGCCGTCCAGCGCCCGATGCCCGGAAAGGTCTGCAGATGCTTCACCCCCCGCTCAACGTCAGCCGGCGCGGCGGGCGCGAAATCGCCGCTCAGCGCGGCCTGCGCCAGATGAATCAGCGCTCCGGCGCGCTGGCGCGGCATTCCCAGCGCCTTCAGATCGTCGGGATCGGCCACCACCAGCCGTTCGGGGCCGGGAAAGCAGACGTAACCCGGTGCCTCCGCCAGCGGCTCGCCGTAGCGCTGCGCCACCTTCGCCGTCAGCTTCGCCGCCATCGCCACGCTAATCAGTTGCCCCAGAATCGCCCGCACGCCCTGCTCGAAGAGATCCATAGCGCCGGGCAGACGCAGGCCGGGACGGGCAGCGCCCAGGTCGCCCAACGTCCTGGCGATGCGCTGCGGCTCACAGCGCAGATCGAACAGCCGTTCCACCTTCTCCAGGCACGCCTGCGCCACCGGCTGCAGCCCCTGGCTCAGCTCAACGTGCAGCGTTGACCGCGGCGGATCGACGACGACGGTCACCAGCCCCCGATGCCCCGCCACCGCCAGGCTGCGCTGATAGTACAGCTCCGCCACCGTCTCCACGCCGCTCACCGCGCGGGCGGCGAGGAATCCCAGCATCCACGACCAGTCATAGGGCGGCTGCCAGCTCAGGCTATACATTCTTCTCTCCTCCGGGGGGGTAAACCCTCAGCATATACGTCGCTTCAACGAAACGCCCTGCTTTTATATTCCGGTTGTCCGGGCGATGACATTTCGCTAAAGTCTCGCCCCTTCTTCACCGGCATGGGGGGCTTAACGTGTTTATTGGTTTTGACTATGGAACGGCAAATTGTTCGGTGGCGGTGATGCACGACGGGCGGCCGCAGCTGCTGGCAATGGAAAACGGCAGCACGCTGCTGCCCTCAATGCTGAGCGCGCCCACGCGCGAAGCGGTCAGCGAGTGGCTGTATCGCCATCACAATGTTCCGGCGACCGGCGACGAGACCCAGGCGCTGCTGCGCCGGGCGCTGCGCGCTAACCGGGAAGAGGATATCGACGTCAACGCCCAGAGCGTGCAGTTTGGGCTGGCCTCGCTGCACCAGTACGTGGACGATCCGCAGGAGGTGTGGTTCGTCAAGTCGCCAAAATCCTTTTTAGGTGCCAGCGGGCTGAAGCCGCAGCAGGTGGCGCTGTTCGAAGATCTGGTCTGCGCCATGATGCTGCATATCCGCAGCCGGGCGCAGAGCCAGCTGCCGGAGGCGATAACCCGGGCGGTGATTGGTCGCCCGATCAACTTCCAGGGCTCCGGCGGCGACGCGGCCAACGCTCAGGCGCAGGGCATTCTGGAGCGGGCGGCAAAGCGCGCCGGTTTTCAGGAGGTGGTGTTTCAGTACGAACCGGTAGCCGCCGGGCTGGACTACGAGGCCACCCTGAGCGCTGAGCAGCGGGTGCTGGTGGTGGACATCGGCGGCGGCACCACCGACTGCTCCCTGCTGCTGATGGGGCCACAGTGGCGACAGCGCGCCGATCGCGGGGCCAGCCTCCTCGGCCACAGCGGCTGCCGCGTCGGCGGTAACGACCTGGATATTGCGCTGGCGTTTAAAAACCTGATGCCGCTGCTCGGCATGGGCGGCGAAACCGAAAAGGGCATCGCCCTGCCGGTGCTGCCGTGGTGGAACGCGGTGGCGATCAACGACGTCCCGGCACAGAGCGATTTTTACAGCAGCGCCAGCGGCCGCCTGCTCAACGATCTGCAGCGCGACGCCAGGGAGCCGGAGAAGGTGGCCCTGCTGCGCAAAGTGTGGCGCGAGCGTCTCAGCTACCGGCTGGTGCGCTGCGCGGAGGAGAGCAAAATCGCCCTTTCCGGGCAGCCGGAGGTGACCGCCGCGCTGCCGTTTATCCGCGACGCGCTGGCGACGACCTTCGACCAGCGGGAGCTGGAAACGGCGCTGAGCCAGCCGCTGACGCGCATTCTGGAGCAGGTGCGGCTGGCGCTGAAGGACGCCCGGGAAACACCGGACGTCATCTACCTGACCGGCGGCAGCGCGCGCTCGCCGCTGATCAAAAAGGCGCTGGCCGAACAGCTGCCGGGGATCCCCATCGTCGGCGGCGACGACTTCGCCTCCGTGACCGCGGGCCTGGCGCGCTGGGCGGAGGTGGTTTTCCGGTGACTGTCGCCTGAACTCAGCGCAGGGCGGCGTCCGCCCTGGCATGGGCCAGCTTCTCCGCCGCCTGGCGGAGGGGATCGCGCAGCGGTGCCAGCCGGGCGGCGGCGGCGAGCCGCCAGCGCTGCAGCTCCACCGCCCCCTCCGTCAGCGCTTTTTCCAGCTCCGCCCGGCGGGCGGCAAACTCCCGCAGCACCGCCTGACTCTCCTCCGGCGTCATCACGCCGTCAGGGTTGGGACGGTGTTTCATATTCCGGCTGATGACAAACATAAAAAAGAGCGCGGACGCTCCCCTTTCCCTGAAGGGAGAGGGAGAAAGCCGCTCCTGATGCGCTTTTACGCGGGTTTGTCAGCAATCTCATAATTCCTCCATTTTTCTCCCTTGATGGCTGGCTAAACTAGTATCATTTCGCGAAACGTTTCAGGAAGAGAAACCCATAACGATGAAAGGCAGTAATAAATTCCGTTGGTTTGCCGCTGTCGTGGCGCTTGTCGTGGCGATCGCCGCGTTCTGGTACTGGCACGGGCGCAACGCCGCGCCGGGAAGCGCGCCGGGCGTTACCGGCCAGGCGAAGCCACCGTCCGGCCCCGGCCGCCGCGGGATGCGCGGCCCGCTGGCACCGGTGCAGGCGGCCACTGCCGTTGAGCAGGCGGTTCCGCGCTATCTCACGGGCCTCGGGACCATTACCGCCGCCAATACCGTCACCGTTCGCAGCCGCGTCGACGGGCAGCTGCTGGCCCTGCACTTCCGGGAAGGACAGCAGGTCAAAGCGGGGGATCTGCTGGCGGAGATCGACCCCAGCCAGTTTAAGGTGGCGCTGGCCCAGGCCCAGGGGCAGCTGGCGAGAGATAAAGCCACCCTCGCCAACGCCCGCCGCGATCTGGCGCGCTATCAGCAGCTGGCGAAAACGAACCTCGTCTCCCGCCAGGAACTGGACGCCCAGCAGGCGCTGGTCAGCGAAACCGAAGGCACGATTAAGGCCGACGAGGCCAGCGTCGCCAGCGCGCGGCTGCAGCTCGACTGGAGCCGCATCACCGCCCCGGTAGACGGCCGGGTGGGCTTAAAGCAGGTGGATATCGGCAACCAGATCTCCAGCGGCGATACCACCGGCATCGTCGTCATCACCCAGACGCACCCGATCGATCTGCTGTTCACCCTGCCGGAAGGCGATATCGCCACCGTGGTGCAGGCGCAAAAGCGCGGCCAGCCGCTGGTGGTCGAGGCCTGGGACCGCACCAACACGCAGAAGCTGAGCGAAGGCACCCTGTTGAGCCTCGATAACCAGATCGACGTCACCACCGGCACCATCAAGGCGAAAGCGCGTTTTAACAACCAGGACGACGCGCTGTTCCCCAACCAGTTCGTCAACGCCCGGATGCTGGTGGCCACCCAGCAGAACGCGGTGGTCATCCCGACGGCGGCGCTGCAGATGGGCAGCGAAGGCCACTTTGTCTGGGTGCTGAACGACGAAAACAAGGTCAGCAAACATCGGGTGAAGCCGGGCATCCAGGACAGCCAGAAGGTAGTGATTAGCGCCGGACTGGCCGCCGGTGAGCGGGTGGTGACCGACGGTATCGATCGCCTGACCGACGGCGCGAAGGTGGAAGTGGTGGACCCGCAGGCGGCTCCCGCCGCCGCCAACGACGCCGGGCGCAAAGACGCTAAAAAAGGAGCGCGTTCCTGATGCAGGTTCTCCCTCCGGGCAGCACGGGCGGCCCTTCACGCCTGTTTATTCTGCGCCCCGTTGCCACCACCCTGCTGATGGCGGCGATTCTGCTCGCCGGGATCATCGGCTACCGCTTTCTGCCCGTCTCCGCCCTGCCGGAGGTGGACTACCCCACCATTCAGGTGGTGACCCTCTACCCCGGTGCCAGCCCGGACGTGATGACCTCCGCCGTTACCGCCCCCCTTGAGCGGCAGTTCGGCCAGATGTCCGGCCTCAAGCAGATGTCCTCCCAGAGCGCCGGCGGGGCCTCGGTGGTCACCCTGCAGTTCCAGCTGTCGCTGCCCCTCGACGTCGCCGAACAGGAGGTGCAGGCGGCCATCAACGCCGCCACCAACCTGCTGCCGAACGATCTGCCCAACCCGCCGGTCTACAGCAAGGTCAATCCGGCGGACCCGCCGATCATGACCCTTGCCGTCACCTCCTCCGCCATGCCGATGACCCAGGTGGAGGATATGGTGGAGACCCGCGTGGCGCAGAAGATCTCTCAGGTTTCCGGAGTCGGACTGGTAACGCTCTCCGGCGGTCAGCGTCCGGCGGTCCGCGTGAAGCTGAACGCCGGAGCCATCGCCGCCCTGGGGCTGACCAGTGAAACGGTCCGCACCGCCATCGCCGGTGCCAACGTCAACTCGGCGAAGGGGAGCCTCGACGGCCCCAACCGCGCGATCACCCTCTCCGCCAACGACCAGATGCAGTCCGCCGACGAATACCGCCAGCTTATTATCGCCTGGCAGAACGGCGCGCCGGTGCGCCTCGGCGACGTCGCCACCGTTGAGCAGGGGGCGGAAAACCGCTGGCTCGGCGCGTGGGCCAACAAAGAGCAGGCCATCGTGATGAACGTTCAGCGCCAGCCCGGTGCCAACATCATCGCCACGGCGGACGGCATCCACCGGCTGCTGCCGCAGCTGACGGAAAGCCTGCCGAAGTCGGTCAAGGTGACGGTGCTCTCCGACCGCACCACCAACATTCGCGCCTCGGTCAGCGACACCCAGTTCGAGCTGGTGCTGGCCATCGCGCTGGTGGTGATGATCATCTGGCTGTTCCTGCGCAACATCCCCGCCACCATTATTCCCGGCGTGGCGGTGCCCCTGTCGCTGATTGGCACCTTCGCGGTGATGGTGTTCCTCGGCTTTTCCATCAATAACCTGACGCTGATGGCCATGACCATCGCCACCGGCTTTGTGGTGGACGATGCGATTGTGGTGATCGAAAACATCTCCCGCTATATCGAAAAAGGGGAAAAACCGCTGGCCGCCGCCCTGAAGGGGGCGGGCGAAATCGGCTTTACCATTATCTCCCTGACCTTCTCGCTGATCGCGGTGCTGATCCCGCTGCTGTTTATGGGCGATATCGTCGGCCGCCTGTTCCGCGAGTTCGCGGTGACGCTGGCGGTGGCGATCCTCATCTCCGCCGTGGTCTCCCTGACCCTGACGCCGATGATGTGCGCGCGGATGCTCAGCCAGGACTCTCTGCGCAAGCAGAACCGCTTCTCCCGCGCCTCGGAGCGGCTGTTTGAGCGCACCATCGCCGGCTACGGCCGCTGGCTGGCGCGGGTGCTAAACCACCCGTGGCTGACCCTCGGCGTGGCGCTCGGCGCTCTGCTGCTGAGCGTGGTGCTGTGGGCGCTGATCCCGAAAGGCTTCTTCCCGCTGCAGGACAACGGCATTATTCAGGGCACCCTGCAGGCACCGCAGTCCAGCTCGTTCGCCAGCATGGCGTCGCGCCAGCGGCAGGTCGCGGATGCCATTCTCAACGATCCGGCGGTGGCCAGCCTGACCACCTTCGTCGGCGTCGACGGCAGCAACCCGGCGCTGAACAGCGCGCGGCTGCAGATCAACCTGAAGCCGCTGGACCAGCGCGACGACCGCGTGCAGCAGGTGATCCCGCGCCTGCAGGCGGCGGTGGACAAGGTGCCGGGGATCGATCTTTACCTGCAGCCGACGCAGGATCTGACCATCGACACCCAGCTAAGCCGCACCCGATATCAGTTCACCCTGCAGGCCACCTCGCTGGAGGCGCTCAGCGCCTGGGTGCCGCCGCTGATGGAAAAACTGCAGCAGCTGCCCCAGCTCTCGGACGTCAGCAGCGACTGGCAGGATAAGGGGCTGGCGGCCTTTGTGAACGTCGATCGCGACAGCGCCAGCCGCCTGGGCATCAGCATGGCGGACGTCGATAACGCCCTGTACAACGCCTTCGGCCAGCGCCTGATCTCAACCATCTACACCCAGGCGAACCAGTATCGCGTGGTGCTGGAGCACAACACCGCCGCGACGCCGGGGCTGGCGGCGCTGGAGAACATCCGCCTGGCCGGAGCCGACGGTGCCGCGGTGCCCCTCAGCGCCATAGCCAACGTCGAGCAGCGTTTTGCTCCGCTCTCCATCAACCACCTGGACCAGTTCCCGGTGACCACCATCTCGTTTAACGTGCCGGAGGGCTATTCGCTGGGCGACGCGGTGCAGGCCATTCAGCAGAGCGAGAAAACCCTGAATCTGCCGACGGATATCACCACCCGCTTCCAGGGCAGCACCCTCGCCTTCCAGGCGGCGCTGGACAGCACCGTGTGGCTGATCGTCGCCGCGGTGGTGGCGATGTATATCGTGCTCGGCGTGCTGTACGAGAGCTTTATTCATCCGATCACCATTCTCTCGACGCTGCCGACGGCGGGGGTCGGGGCACTGCTGGCGCTGATGCTGGCCGGCAGCGAGCTGGACGTGATCGCCATCATCGGCATTATTTTGCTGATTGGCATCGTCAAGAAAAACGCCATTATGATGATCGACTTTGCGCTGGCCGCCGAGCGCGAGCAGGGCATGGCCCCGCGAGAGGCTATTTATCAGGCCTGTCTGCTGCGCTTTCGGCCGATCCTGATGACCACCCTGGCGGCGCTGCTTGGCGCTCTGCCGCTGATGCTCAGCACCGGCGTCGGCGCGGAGCTGAGACGCCCGCTGGGGATCGGCATGGTGGGCGGCCTGCTGGTCAGCCAGGTGCTGACGCTGTTCACCACTCCGGTTATCTACCTGCTGTTTGACCGCCTGTCGCTGTACGTGAAGGGGCGTTTTTCCCGGCGGGAAGAGGAGGCGTAAATGAAATTTTTCGCCCTGTTCATTTACCGCCCGGTGGCGACCACGCTGATCGCCATTGCCATTACGCTGTGCGGCGTGCTGGGCTTCCGGATGCTGCCGGTCGCCCCGCTGCCGCAGGTGGATTTCCCGGTGATTATGGTCAGCGCCTCCCTGCCCGGCGCGTCGCCGGAGACGATGGCCTCCTCGGTGGCGACCCCACTGGAGCGCGCGCTGGGGCGCATTGCCGGCGTCAGCGAGATGACCTCCAGCAGCTCGCTGGGCAGCACGCGCATCATTTTGCTGTTTAACTTCGATCGCGATATCAACGGCGCGGCGCGCGACGTGCAGGCGGCGATCAACGCCGCCCAGAGCCTGCTGCCAAGCGGAATGCCGGGCCGTCCGACTTACCGCAAAGCCAACCCCTCCGATGCGCCGATTATGATCCTGACCCTGACCTCGGAGAGCTACACCCAGGGGGAGCTGTACGATTTCGCCTCCACCCAGCTGGCGCAGACCATCGCCCAGATCGACGGGGTGGGCGACGTGGACGTCGGCGGCAGCTCGCTGCCCGCGGTGCGCGTGGGGCTGAACCCGCAGGCGCTGTTTAACCAGGGGGTGTCGCTCGACGACGTGCACACCGCCATCAGCAACGCCAACGTGCGCCGGCCGCAGGGGGCGCTGGAGGACAGCACCCGCCGCTGGCAGATCCAGACCAACGACGAGCTGAAAACCGCGGCGGAGTACCGGCCGCTGGTGATCCACTACCGCAACGGCGGCGCGGTGCGCCTCGGCGACGTCGCCACGGTCACCGACTCGGTGCAGGACGTGCGCAACGCCGGGATGACCAACGCCAGGCCGGCGATCCTGCTAATGATCCGCAAGCTGCCGGAGGCCAACATCATCGAGACGGTGGACGCCATCAGGGCCAGGCTGCCGGAGCTGCAGGCCACCATTCCGGCGGCCATCAATCTGCAGATAGCCCAGGACCGCTCCCCCACCATCCGCGCCTCGCTGGCGGAGGTGGAGCAGACGCTGGCCATCTCCGTGGCGCTGGTGATCCTGGTGGTCTTTCTGTTCCTGCGCTCCGGCCGCGCCACCCTGATCCCGGCGGTGGCGGTGCCGGTTTCGCTGATCGGCACCTTCGCGGCGATGTACCTGTGCGGCTTCAGCCTGAACAACCTGTCGCTGATGGCCCTGACCATCGCCACCGGCTTTGTGGTCGATGACGCCATCGTGGTGCTGGAAAACATCGCCCGCCACCTCGAAGCGGGCATGAAGCCACTGCAGGCGGCGCTGCAGGGCACCCGGGAGGTGGGGTTTACCGTGCTCTCCATGAGCCTGTCGCTGGTGGCGGTCTTCCTGCCGCTGCTGCTGATGGGCGGGCTGCCGGGCAGGCTGCTGCGCGAATTCGCCGTCACCCTGTCGGTGGCGATCGGCATTTCGCTGCTGGTGTCGCTCACCCTGACGCCGATGATGTGCGGCTGGATGCTGAAATCCGCCCGCCCCCGCGCACAGAAGCGCAACCGGGGCTTTGGCCGGCTGCTGGTCGCCCTGCAGCGGGGTTACGCCAGATCCCTGAAGTGGGCGCTGAGGCATACCCGACCGGTGGGGGCGGTGCTGCTGGCCACCATCGCCCTCAACGTCTGGCTCTATATCTCGATCCCAAAAACCTTCTTCCCGGAGCAGGACACCGGGGCGCTGATGGGCGGCATTCAGGCGGATCAGAGCATCTCCTTCCAGGCGATGCGCGGCAAGCTGCAGGATTTTATGCGGATCATCCGCGACGATCCGGCGGTGGACAACGTCACCGGCTTCACCGGCGGCTCCCGGGTCAACAGCGGAATGATGTTTATTGCCCTGAAGCCGCGCAGCGAGCGTAAAGAAAGCGCCCAGCAGATTATCGACCGGCTGCGCGGCAAGCTGGCGAAGGAGCCGGGTGCCAGCCTGTTTCTGATGGCGGTACAGGATATTCGCGTCGGCGGACGCCAGTCCAACGCCAGCTATCAGTACACCCTCCTCTCCGACGACCTGGCGGCCCTGCGCGAATGGGAGCCGAAGATCCGCAAGGGGCTGGCGGCCCTGCCGCAGCTGGCGGACGTCAACTCGGACCAGCAGGACAACGGCGCGGAGATGAGCCTGGTTTACGATCGTGAGACCATGGCGCGGCTGGGCATCGACGTACAGGCGGCCAACAGCCTGCTGAACAACGCCTTCGGCCAGCGGCAAATCTCCACCATTTACCAGCCAATGAACCAGTACAAGGTGGTGATGGAGGTCGATCCGCGCTACACCCAGGACATCAGCGCGCTGGATAAAATGTTCGTGATTAACGGCGAGGGTAAGCCGATCCCGCTCTCTTATTTTGCGAAGTGGCGGCCGGCGAACGCCCCGCTGTCGGTCAACCACCAGGGCCTGTCGGCGGCATCCACGGTGTCCTTTAACCTGCCCACCGGCACCTCGCTCTCGGAGGCCAGCGAGGCCATCGGCCGGGAGATGACCCGGCTGGGCGTGCCTCCCACCGTGCGCGGCAGCTTTGCCGGCACCGCCCAGGTGTTCCAGGAGACGATGAACTCGCAGGTGATGCTGATTATTGCCGCCATCGCCACGGTCTACATCGTGCTCGGGGTGCTGTATGAGAGCTACATCCACCCGCTGACGATCCTCTCCACCCTCCCCTCGGCGGGAGTCGGCGCGCTGCTGGCGCTGGAGCTGTTCGGTGCCCCGTTCAGCCTGATCGCCCTGATTGGCATCATGCTGCTCATCGGCATCGTCAAGAAAAACGCCATTATGATGGTCGATTTTGCGCTGGAGGCGCAGAGAAACGGCGACCTGACGCCGGAAGAGGCGATCTTTCAGGCCTGCCTGCTGCGCTTTCGCCCGATTCTGATGACCACCCTGGCGGCGCTGTTTGGCGCGCTGCCGCTGGTCATCTCGGCGGGGGACGGCGCAGAGCTGCGCCGGCCGCTGGGGATTGCCATCGTCGGCGGCCTGGCGATGAGTCAGTTGCTGACGCTCTACACCACCCCGGTGGTCTATCTCTTTTTCGACCGCCTGCGGCTGCGCTTTTCGCGTAACAAACCGGTCGTCGCGCAATGACGAAGCTTCCTGACGCCACCCGCTGGCCGCTGTGGCTCGTGGCGCTCGGCTTCTTTATGCAGGCGCGGGTTATCGCCCTGCCGGCCCTGATTTTTATCCGCGTTCCTGACGATACGCAGCAAAACGCCGTCCTCCGGCGGCGCACAAGGAGATCCCGATGACGCTCTGGCGGCCCGGTATTACCGGTAAACTGTTTCTGGCGATTTTCGCCACCTGCATTGTGCTGTTGATCAGTATGCACTGGGCCGTGCGCCTCAGCTTCGAACGCGGTTTTATTGACTACATCAAGCACGGCAACGAGCAGCGGCTGACGATGCTCGGGGACGCCCTCGGCGAACAGTACGCCCTGCACGGCGACTGGCGCTTTCTGCGCAACAACGAGCGCTTTGTGTTTCAGATCCTGCGCTCCTTTGAGCATGACAACGACGACGATAAGCCCGGCCCCGGCATGCCGCCCCACGGCTGGCGCACGCAGTTCTGGGTGGTGGATCAGCGCGCCAGGGTGCTGGTCGGCCCGCGCGGCCCGGTGCCCAGAGACGGCACCCGGCGGGCCATTAGCGTCAACGGTGCCGAGGTGGGCGCGGTGATCGCCTCGCCGGTGGAGCGCCTGACGCGCAACACCGATATCAATTTCGACAAGCAGCAGCGGCGGGCCAGCTGGCTTATCGTCGCCCTCTCCACCCTGCTGGCGGCGCTGGCGACCTTCCCGCTGGCGCGCGGCCTGCTGGCTCCGGTCAAAAGGCTGGTGGACGGCACCCACCGGCTGGCGGCGGGCGACTTTACCGCCCGCGTCGCCGCCTCCAGTACCGACGAGCTGGGCAGGCTGGCGCAGGACTTCAACCAGCTGGCCAGCACGCTGGAAAAAAATCAGCAGATGCGCCGCGACTTTATGGCCGATATCTCCCACGAGCTGCGCACGCCGCTGGCGGTGCTGCGCGGTGAGCTGGAGGCGATTCAGGACGGCGTGCGCCAGTTCACCCCGGAGTCGGTGGCTTCGTTGCAGGCGGAGGTGGGCACCCTGACCAAGCTGGTGGAGGATCTGCACCAGCTGTCGATGTCCGATGAGGGAGCGCTGGCCTACCAGAAAAGTGACGTCGATCTGATCCCGCTGCTGGAGGTGGCGGCCGGTGCCTTCCGCGAGCGCTTCGCCAGCCGCGGGCTGTCGCTGCAGCTTTCGCTGCCGGACAGCCTCCGCATATTTGGTGATAAGGATCGCCTGATGCAGCTGTTTAATAACTTGCTGGAGAACAGCCTGCGCTATACCGACAGCGGCGGCGGCCTGCATATCTCCGCCGGGCGGCGCGACCGCTCGGTTTCGCTGACCTTTGCCGACAGCGCCCCCGGCGTCAGCGACGAGCAGCTGGCAAAGCTGTTTGACCGTTTTTACCGGGCCGAAGGCTCCCGCAGCCGCGCCAGCGGCGGCTCCGGCCTGGGGCTGGCCATTTGCCTCAACATCGTGCAGGCGCATAACGGCCGCATTCAGGCTACCCATTCCCCTTCCGGCGGGGTTAGCATTACCGTAGACCTTCCGCTGGAACGCGATTTACAGAGAGACGTATGACTGAGCTACCGATTGATGAAAACACGCCGCGCATTTTAATCGTTGAGGACGAGCCGAAGCTGGGACAGCTGCTGATCGACTATCTGCGCGCCGCGGGCTACGCCCCGACGCTGCTCGACCACGGCGATAAGGTGCTGGCGTACGTGCGCCAGACGCCGCCGGATCTGATCCTGCTGGATCTGATGCTGCCGGGCACCGACGGCCTGACCCTGTGCCGGGAGATCCGCCGCTTTTCCGAGGTGCCGGTGGTGATGGTGACGGCGAAAATCGAAGAGATCGACCGCCTGCTGGGGCTGGAGATCGGCGCGGATGACTATATCTGCAAGCCCTACAGCCCGCGCGAGGTGGTGGCGCGGGTCAAAACCATTCTGCGCCGCTGCCGCCCCCAGCGCGAGCTGCAGCAGCTGGACGCCGAAAGCCCGCTGATCGTCGACGAAGGCCGCTTCCAGGCCTCCTGGCGCGGCAAAACCCTCGATCTGACGCCGGCGGAGTTCCGCCTGCTTAAGACGCTCTCCCAGGAGCCGGGAAAAGTGTTCTCCCGCGAGCAGCTGCTGAACCACCTTTACGACGACTACCGGGTGGTCACCGATCGCACCATCGACAGCCATATTAAAAACCTGCGCCGCAAGCTGGAGTCTCTTGACGAAGAGCCATCGTTTATCCGCGCGGTGTACGGCGTGGGCTATCGCTGGGAGGCGGACGCCTGCCGGATTGTTTAACTTTTTACTCAAGGACACCGATATGAAAATGGACTTCCACCGCAGCGCCTGGCTGTTAGTGCTGGCTTCGGGCTTCGCCCGTGCCGAAATCTCCCAGCAGCAGATAGAGGCCGACTGCGCAAAAATCTCCCTCTACGCCAGCCAGGGGGAAAAATGGTACAAGGCCAAACGCTACGACAAAGCGCGCGAAGCCTTTGAGCAGCAGGTACGATGGAGCGAGGGGTGCGGGCTTGATGATAACGCCATCGCCACCGCCTATAACAACGTCGCCCTGACCTGGATACGCGAGGGCGACTGGCGTCGGGCCAGGGCGTGGCTGTCGATCCGCCCTGACGATCGCCGATCCCTCTACAACCTTGGACTGATTAAAAATCAGCTGGCCGCCCTGGCGAAACCAGCCTCCCCGGCGGGCGAATACTGGCGCTACGCGGGGCAGGCCAGCTGGTCTACCTTAACGGTGAAGCCTGTCGGACAAAAAACGGACTATCAGGTGGACTTTCAGGGCTACTACTTCGGCCTGATGGGGGTGTATTACGGGCCGAACATGGGCGAATTCTCAGAAAAGGTCACCCTGAAAAACAATCAGGGCGTCGTGGCGATCCGCGAAGATAACGCTATTCACTGCGATATTTCATTGACCTTTTCACCCGAAGCGGTAGACGCCGCCGGGACTGGCGATTCCTGGGAGTGCGGTTTTGGCCACAACGTCCGCGCAGACGGCCGCTATCTGCGCGTTGACTAAGAGCCGGGCCATTTTGCACCCGGCGGTATCCGCGCAAAACGCATCGCGTTTTGAAGGTCCCCAAGGGCGACCCTCCGGGGGGGAGCTTCGCGAATCATTCTCATCTACCGGTGTACGTTCTGGTTTCTGCGCGCTGTCCGTGTTGAAACTGCCTGCGACAATAGCCCCTGGTGGGCCAGGCGCTAAGGCTGATGGTTTACGGTTTCCTTTCCCGGCGCTACAATGCCCGCCCTTAACGTGCGGGCACGCCCCCAACCGCTTCAGCCGCTGAAGCGGATCTGACCTGTTATCAGAACGAGAAAACGATGTTTAAACCGGAACTCCTCTCCCCGGCGGGAACGCTGAAAAATATGCGTTACGCCTTTGCCTATGGCGCAGACGCCGTCTATGCCGGCCAGCCGCGCTACTCCCTGCGCGTGCGCAATAACGAATTCAACCACGAAAACCTGCAGCTCGGCATTAACGAAGCCCACCAGCTGGGTAAAAAATTCTACGTGGTGGTGAATATCGCGCCGCATAACGCCAAGCTGAAAACCTTTATTCGCGATCTGCAGCCGGTGGTGGACATGGGGCCGGATGCGCTGATTATGTCCGACCCTGGCCTGATTATGCTGGTGCGCGAGCACTTTCCGCATATGCCGATCCATCTGTCGGTGCAGGCCAACGCCGTCAACTGGGCGACGGTGAAATTCTGGCAGCAGATGGGGCTGACCCGCGTCATCCTCTCCCGCGAGCTGTCGCTGGAGGAGATTGAGGAGATCCGCCGCCAGGTGCCGGAAATGGAGATTGAGATCTTCGTTCACGGCGCGCTGTGCATGGCCTACTCCGGCCGCTGTCTGCTCTCCGGCTACATCAACAAACGCGACCCGAACCAGGGCACCTGCACCAACGCCTGCCGCTGGGAGTACAAGGTGCAGGAGGGCAAAGAGGACGAGGTGGGCAATATCGTTCACAAGTATGAGCCGATTCCGGTGCAGAACGTGGAGCCGACGCTGGGCATCGGTGCCCCGACCGACAAGGTGTTTATGATCGAAGAGGCCCAGCGGCCCGGCGAATATATGACCGCGTTCGAAGATGAGCACGGCACCTACATTATGAACTCCAAAGATCTGCGCGCCATCGCCCACGTCGAGCGGCTGACCCGCATGGGCGTCCATTCGCTGAAGATCGAGGGCCGCACCAAGTCCTTCTACTACTGCGCGCGCACCGCCCAGGTTTACCGCAGGGCGATTGACGACGCCGCCGCGGGCCGGCCGTTCGATCCGCAGCTGCTGGACACCCTGGAAGGGCTGGCGCACCGTGGCTATACCGAAGGTTTCCTGCGCCGCCACACTCATGACGACTACCAGAACTACGAGTACGGCTACTCGGTCTCCGAACGCCAGCAGTTCGTTGGGGAATTTACCGGCGAGCGCCAGGGCGAGCTTGCCGCCGTGGCCGTGAAAAATAAATTCTCCCTCGGCGACAGCCTGGAGCTGATGACCCCGCAGGGAAACGTCAATTTCACCCTGGAGCGGATGGAAAACGCCAAGGGCGAAGCGATGCCGGTGGCCCCCGGCGACGGCTATACGGTATGGATCCCCGTGCCGGCGGATCTGACGCTGGATTATGCACTGCTTATGCGTAATTTTTCCGGCGAATCTACGCGCAATCCCCACGGTAAATAGGTAATACGGGTTATTTTCTCGCGGCCGGAAGATTCTTAGAAATCGATCACAAACCGCTTCAGCGATTAGGTTTATGATCTAACCCGCTGAAAAACATAACCCATAAATGCTGTTGTACCAGGAACCACCTCCTTAGCCTGCGTAATCTCCCTTACGCAGGCTTATTTTTTTGCCATTCTGCCGCTAAAACGCGGCTCCGGCCGCCTTTTTCACCTCTCTTCCACCGCCACTAAGAAAATTTAATCTTTATTTCAACTGGTTAAATAATATACCAAAAAGCAGATTACGCAATTTACGCCGCTCGCGCGCCTTATGCTGCATAAACCACGCGATTTCAGCCTGTTCTGACCCTTGCGGCGCTTTTCTGCTATACACTTGCTACAAGGTCGACATAAGAAAAGGCAAAAAAGGGATGGCTCACTTACCCGCCAGCTTACTGATCCTCAATGGCAAAAGCGCTGATAATCAGCCTCTGCGCGAAGCGGTCTCCCTGCTGCGCGACGAAGGCGTGGCGCTCCACGTACGAATCACCTGGGAAAAAGGCGACCCGGCACGCTACGTGCAGGAAGCCCGGCGGCTCGGCGTTGAAACGGTGATCGCCGGCGGCGGGGATGGCACCGTCAACGAGGTCTCCAGCGCGCTGCTACAGCTCGCCGCCCCGCAGAGACCCGCCCTCGGCATTCTGCCTCTCGGCACCGCCAATGATTTTGCCACCAGCGTCGGCATCCCGGAGGCGCTGGACCAGGCGCTGAAGCTGGCCATCGCCGGCAACGCCGTTGATATTGATATGGCGAAGGTTAACGATCAAACCTGCTTTATCAATATGGCGACGGGCGGTTTCGGCACGCGCATTACCAGCGAAACCCCGGAAAAGCTCAAGGCGGCGCTGGGTGGCGTCTCCTATGTGATCCACGGCCTGATGCGCATGGATGCCCTGAAGCCGGACCGCTGCGAGATCCACGGCGAGAACTTTCACTGGCAGGGCGACGCGCTGGCGATCGGCATCGGCAACGGCCGCCAGGCGGGCGGCGGCCAGCAGCTGTGCCCGGAGGCGCTGATTAACGACGGCCTGCTGCAGCTGCGGATTTTCACCGGCGAGGAGCTGCTGCCGGCGCTGCTCTCCACCCTGAAGCCGGATGAAGAAAACCCCAACATCATTGACGCCGCCTCTTCCTGGTTTACGATTCAGGCCCCCCATGACATTACCTTTAATCTGGACGGTGAACCGCTAAGCGGCCGGACGTTTAAGATTGAAATCCTGCCGGCGGCGCTGCGCTGCCGCCTGCCGCCGGACTGCCCGCTGCTGCGCTAGCCGCCGCTTGCCGCCGGACTGCCGATCCGGAACGCCGGTGGCGGAGTCAGCCATAGCGCGGGAGGATGGATTCAGCGAAACAGGCCGGACGGGCCGCCGAACGCGAGCAGACCGCAAAGCAGCAGAAACTAAAAGAGGCGAAGGACAAAGGCATTGAGCCAATANTTTTATCCCCGGATGAGCGGGCCATGCTGCCGGAGGAGCCTGCCAGAAAGGTGAGTAAAGAGGAAAGCGCAGGGCTGATGTTTGATGAGTTCAGGTCGCTGGCGCAGGTGTATTCATTCCACGGCCCCTATAAAGACATCATTACCGAGATGATTAACCACATGCAGGGTAACAGCGGCAGACCGTACAGCAGCCCGCTGCTGGACAGGGCGCTGAAAGCGCAGATCCTGAACGACCACTCAGAACAAAGTTCGTTGTTGAGGATTAAAACCGCTTTGAATAAGTCTATTAACTATGAGTATGGTTTTATTCCGCTCGGGAAAAAGGCCGCTCTCTTCGACGCACGGGGCAACTTTAAGGACCTCGGCAAGAGCGTTCTGCCTAAATTTGACCGTTGGATCGACCGGACTAACGGGCTGGTGATTACCGTTCATGATACCTGGGCGACGCATATTACGCTGGAATCGCTGGAGGTAACGGGAGAGAGCTTCCGGGCAAAGGTGCATTACCGTATTCAGGATCACTTTGGTCTTGATGACGACGATGTGCTGGATCCGCTATACCGGGAGTTTCGCATCTTCCGGCTGTGGTTCACACTTCAGCGCTGGGATGAATGCGGCTACCGGCCATTTATCACCGAGATGAGCGCCACCGTGGAAATTACCGGGGGAAGGAATGAATAAGTGCCTGATTGCGGGAGTGATTGCGGCCGCGGCC
>NZ_WMJZ01000018.1 GCF_009711095.1 Intestinirhabdus alba | reverse complement strand
CCGTGAGGACAGAAACTGTCTACCGGAGCGTGGTCACTCCAGCGTGATAACCTGCGTAAAGCTAAACGCAACCAGAGGTGACCACCAGACTTGCATTACCCCCCTTGAATATACTCCCTCCATACAGCCCCGCTGAGACTGTTTCACGAGCAATAAAACGATTATCTTTTATTTTTGCTTACAACTTCGTTTATTGCTTCTTTAAGCTCACCTCTGGACCATTTCTTGAGCCTGCCACGAATAGACACTTCTCTTCTTCCAGTATCATTCTCCCATTTATCCGGATTAATATTTTTATCATACTCACAGAGATATGGAATTATATATTCAAAAAATCCCTCCTTGCTTTTCCATCCATCAGCAGGAGTATCCTTTAAGGAAGAAAAATTCTCAATACAAATAACAACACAAGGCTTCAAGTGCTCAAGATCTTGCAGTTTATTCTTCCCTCCCATGCTAGAATTCATTTTTCGGCATATGTTATCGAAATCACGTCTGAATCTATGATACTCCTGTGATTCTGTTCTATCATTACATGAAATGCAGCTATTAATATAAGAAAACGCATCAAGCAGGAATTCACAGCTCTCTTTTTTATTACCTGAATCATATAGAAATTGTGCCCAATAAAAATCTTCAACAGCCATAGAGATATATAAAGATTCATATTGTGCACCATATAATCTCGCAAGCCCTGTCAGTTTATGACCAACTATGTCGCTACGATTTTTATCCCGAACTTCCTCATACGTTTTCTTATAGACTAAAGGCTTCTCAACCATTATCCCATGAAGATTTATAAACTCCTGTGAGTACCGAATATTATCACTACAAGATCTATCAAAGTCAGGTTGATACTGTTTTTTAGCCAATTCAATAATTTTAAACTCTTCAATTTTATCGCGAGCGCTTTGCCTGTACGTACGCAGAATATCCTGGCATTCCCCTTTGTTTTCAGCTTCAAGTTTCCTTCCCAGCTCAAGAAACTTGTCTTCAAAGGCGGCACAAAGCTGTAGATATAAAGCATCAAAAATCACACTCACACCTTTCATGAAAAGTAAACCCCATCAAGTAAATTCATTCACATTTTACTTCGAGTGTATGTGGAATTCGGCTTTGTCGGCAACATGAGCCTACCTGAACAAACGCATACGAAGGAAGCCTATATGTTACAAAATTGCCCATCCTCACATACAGCCGGTTACGCAAACATTCCTGATTCACTGAGGATCCTGAGGCTAAAAGATGTCATAAAAAAAATGGGGATCTCACGCTCAACCATATACGACTGGCTTAACCCAAAATCACCACGCTACGACGAAACGTTCCCAAAACAAAAACGCCTGGGAAGGCAATCCGTCGGCTGGCTTGAGTCTGACCTGAATGAATGGTTAATGCGACCCTAGATATCATTTTACCGCATCACATCAGCAAACCGGAGGCAATGCCTCCGGTTCGCGCCACAAAATCACATATCTCCCCGTAATTCAAATGCAAAAAAAAACAGACCTGTACTACCGCAGTGAATACCTTGCAGCGATGTTGCTGTATCGATTTTTTTCATTGCGGAGGCTACATGTCTGATTTCACAGAACGGGGCATTAATGTCCTGAAGCAACATTTATCCATTCTTCCCGGGCATATAACCAGTATGGTGCTGGAACATATACGCCAGAGCATTCATTACGAACCGGTGATTGGCATCATGGGGAAATCAGGGGTCGGAAAATCCTCGCTTTGCAATGCCCTTTTTGAACATCCTCTCAGCCCGGTCAGTCATGCGGAAGGCTGCACACGTAAACCTTTGCACTTTACCCTAAATGCAGGAGGACGCTGCCTGACGCTGGTCGATCTGCCGGGCGCAGGTGAATCGCTGAAGCATGATGAGATATATCGTCAGATGTATCAGGAACAGTTACCGAAGCTGGATCTCATCCTCTGGGTGATGAAAGCCGATGACCGGGCCTGTACCACAGACGAAGAGTTCCACCGTTTTCTACTGGATTGTGGCGTATCGACAGACAGCATTGTTTTCGTTATCAACCAGGCTGATAAAGCTGAGCCATCGCTGGAATGGGATCGTGAAAAATGCTCTCCTTCAGCAGAGCAACTGATGACGCTCACAGCCAGAAGTGCTGCCGTTTCCCGCCAGTTCTTTACCCCTTACCCGGTGCATGCTGTCTCAGCTAAAACCGGCTACAACATGTCTCGCATGGTAGAAACCATAATTTTTGCCCTGCCACCAGAGGCGACCAGTGGTGTGTTTCGCCAGATCAAAGAAGAACACCGCACCAAAGAATCGGAGACGAAGGCACGAAAGGATTTTGCGGATTTGCTGGGAGAATTATTGAGCAGGATTCTGGAGGCCATTCCACTCCCCAGCGTGATACGTAACGGGCTGGGAGTGCTCAGAGAAGGACTGGAGAATGCAGCTACCGCAATATGGCACTGGTTTTTTTAATACACCTGCCCACTGAGTTACGCCACCGGAGAATTATGAATTTCAGCGACAGGATATGTCGCGCCCTGTTTCACTTTTGTCTTTGAAAGAAATAGTTATTGTTAATCAGCATATTACTGAATTATTTGTCTTCACGTTTTTTCTCAATTCCTCCCGTTATAGCGACATATCCTGACGTGCTCATGATTCATAATAACATCATTGAAAACAGTAAGTTATCCATGGATATTTTTTCTGATGAACAATACATCGACTCGTTATGACCGGTTTGCCATCAGGCTGACACAGATTATCAGCCGGTTACTGTCAGGAGAGTCTCTTGACCTTAAAATCCTGGCAGAAGAGTTTGGAGTATCTGAACGAACGCTACAGCGAGATTTCCACCAGCGACTACTCCACCTTAATATCGTCAGTGAGAATGGACGCTGGCGACTTGACGGGAAACGCTTTACAGACAGTTCGTTAGATGTTCTGGCGTTTATGCGCAACACCGGTATTACTCAATTATTTCCCTCGCCTGACCGCAGGTTGATGCATTACCTCACCGGTGAAACATCCTATTCCCCCTGCCTAATCTGGCCTTCATCGCATTCTGACTCGGTTGTGTCATCAGAATGCTTTCAGCGGCTGATACAGGCGGTCTGTCAGCAAAACCGTATCCATTTGCTGACTGGCGGTGATTCTCACGCAGTCTTTGAACCTTACCGCCTTGTCCACATGGAAGGTAATTGGTATTTAGTTGCCTGTCAGACCGAAATAATCAGGGTTATTCCAGTGGCCAGCATCATTCAGGTGAAGTTAACCACAGAGAGTTTTGTACGCAGGGATGACATCTGCCATCTTACCGCGGATGAGCGATTCATCGCATCCATACCTCATTTCCCTTATATCCATGATGTAATGAATTCGGCTAATCATCGTTCATATAAAAAATATTACACATCAAATAAATAGTATTCAAAGAGGAGCGGCAGCATCAATCAACAATCCCCCCCACTTAATCAGCAGGTTATATGAATATTGTAAAAACGAAAGCATCTTTATTTCTGCTCATGTTGTTGAACTGTTCTTCGCAGGCTAGTCAGGAAAACTGGCATCTAAAATGCACACTTGATACGGGTGAGGTTATGACCCTGAGTCACAAAAAAGACACCGCATATATTAATTTCAAATCACAGGATAAAATTTCAGATAAAGGTAGCACAGTTATCAAACTAGATACAAATTCAGGTGAAGTGCAGCAGTCCATCACAGTAAATGATGTTACTGGCAGCAGAGTCTTTGTATTGCGGGCAACGGGAGAAGCTATAGAAAGCGCTATGGCTATCACTTATGAAGAGTACAAAGGCAAACCT
This sequence comes from Intestinirhabdus alba, assembly GCF_009711095.1. GTDB lineage: Bacteria > Pseudomonadota > Gammaproteobacteria > Enterobacterales > Enterobacteriaceae > Intestinirhabdus > Intestinirhabdus alba. Next base: position 98,510 of record NZ_WMJZ01000018.1, on the reverse strand, counting down.
GACGCACGTGTCAGTGTCATGACCCCTATGGGTAAAGAAATTAAAAGTCACGCCTGTCTGACCAATACGATCAATGCCAGGAGCAATTTACTTTATACAGGCATCGAACATGTACCCTTCATTCATTAAAACCAGCTTAAACCGCCTTATCAGGCCTGATTTAGTTAAGGCCACGTAATTTACCAAAACTTCAATAGGAATCACTTATGTCTAAACGAAAAGTACTGACTGGATTGTTTATCAGCTGCCCAATATTTATTCTTGCTGGCTGTGATAATGTATCCGCTTCAGACAATCAGGAAATTATAAAATCACAGGTATTATCAAATATCGATTCAACCAAAACCCTGGGGGCCGCGTTAGAGCATCGTCAGCGATGTGAATCGTTTAAATGGGAAGATGGAGCCGATGAGCATGGACGCCAAACCATTACTTATACGTGTGATATGTCGGCATCTGCGACTAATGATATCTGGAAAAGGGAAATGACTCGGTTTGCTAATGGCTACGCCAGTTTGATTGAAAGCGCAAAGCGCTCTATAGATCAATACAATGAGGCCTGTGTCGCCAATGGAAGTGATCCTTATTGCTTTAAGAAAGAACCAGACAATTCAAAATTGAAAGAAGGTTTAAGCGCCGCAAAAAAATTGGCAGGAAATCAAATCATCAAAGTTAAGCAAGTTATTATCTGGAGCGTTTTGCCTGGTACAGAACACCCCGTCCGACTGCTCTCAGCAAAATATTACTTTGATTTTAATAATGACTCCCAGAGCTGGGCCAAACAACAAGGAGATAACCTTCTAAAAGATATTTACAACAACAATGAGAACAATAACCCAATTATAGGTTTAATCAGCTACAAAGCAGCTAAAGTTAACTGTTCATACAGAGAAATTGCAGCCGCATGCAATTATTTAAAATTGAAACCATGAATAAACAAAGCCTCGGTAAAAAGCAACGAACCTAAAGTTAATAATGACAAAATCATTAACATTAAAATACAGCCCGCTAATGATTTTGTCTTATTTATGCATAAACCAGACACGATGTGAAAAATTATTTAAACCCATTACTGGACGAGATAATTCAACGTGATTTTCATCCGAAGTAAACTCCAGTAACTCACTAACATCACATTTAAAATAATGACAGAGAATGCTTAGCACTGGCAGCTCAATCCGGGTGGCGTTATCTCTCCAGAGCGCTGTGACAGTACTACGGGGAAGACCTGTATCGCGTACCACATCGGCAACCTTTAATCTGCGTTCACCCATCAGTCTGTTCAGGTGGCACCTAATCATCAATCACTCCTGTCATACAGAAAATCAAAATGTCATTCAGCAAAGCATTTTGCTTTACAGAAAATAAAAAGCGGCAGCACGAAACTGACAGTCGACAGGCCTGGGTTAAAATGTTAACCGCAAGGTTTACACTGTTGTAGTCTGTTTTTTCCTATACGGATACAAAGTGTGCTTTTCATGCAGGAAAATTTTCAGGCAATACCCCCCTGCGATTTCTGCTCTTCGGAGCAGGAAAAGCAGAGGAGTAGTTATGCATATCTTATATTAACGATTGATATCAATCAGTTGACTGACAGTGCCGTTACCGTTTTTGTACTTTTTTATATATATCCTACCAATATCCTCAAGATATTTTAACGCTTTGTTATAGCGAACTACATCACGCAGCTGGTAGGGCGCATAACGTCTTAACTCTGACTTTGCAACTGAGTTAGCTCCTGAGAAAGGGCCTGTCATTAACCACTCCCAGAGTCTTTTAGCGTCCTCCTCATCGGAACTCAGGCTGGCAGTCAAAATATTGACTGCTTGTTGGTAATAATATTCCATAATCATAAAAATATAGTTTAGTGTTGCTACATCAATCTCATCACCCTTAAATTCATAAAAAAAGTGCATCAGTGTTGCCAGCCTTACAGCATTCTCAGGAAGCTTTGATAAAATTCCCGGCAGTGCTTCATGCCCTCCTTTCTCTGTTAATATTCTTTGCTCAATTTCATTCTGATATTGAGCAAAGCGATGTTCCGCTTCCACAGAAAAGCGCAGAACGCTGGGAGTGGTTCCGGCAAGCGTTTGTTCAAGTAATTCCTCGACTCGTTTGTTAAATTTATCCAGAACGCTGGTATCTACGTGGACATCAGGTTGATGAGTTCTTATACCCTGCGTTGATGTAGTTACAGACCACAGACAGCGGGCAAAAAAACCATTCCCCTGGACACGAGCACCATGCTTTTTCCTGAATAAAATCAACTCATTTTTCTGCGTGACAATAAGCGTCATTAGCCGTGCATCATCAATGTTCAGTCGATGCCCTTTACGCTCCACATCAACCCCCCCACCATCCCAGAGTTGATTAAAAAGCGGCGTATTACCCATCGCCCGCCCATTAAAAATCACACCGCCTTCATCGGAACTTAAACCTAACGTACCTATGCTTTCAACCAGTCCCTGGATGATAGCCTCAGGTGTCGCATCACTGAATAAAATCTTTGGTCTCTTTGGAGGCTTAGGTTTATTAATGTAATGCTTTCTCAATTTATCCTGTTCAGAAACACTATCACCTCCTTTCTCGATATTTTTCCTAATCTGGCGGGAAATGGTTTTGTTAATGACAGCCCATGACTGCAAATCAGCTTCATAGACTTTTAATTTCTCCTCATAATTCTTAAGTTGCTTTTTCTGAAAGTCTTGTATCGGTTTCTGCAGGAGATTGCACACTGCCGTTTTCCTCTCCCCTGATTCAGCCAGTACAATGCTGTAAAGAGACACAGGACTTCTTCTTCCATCACTGTGTTCAAACATAACCCTACCCTGAGCGCCGAGTGACATTACCGACAACTGTACTCCTGCGATCAACTCTTTCGGTGCATGCGTTTTGGCTTGTGTGGACTGTATTACTTCCTCGAAACGTATTGGGAATGTAAGGTTAAAGAAATTTGTATTAAGTGGGTTCGTGTTCATTTCTATCTCCTGTGAATCCTTTGGATGAAGAGCAGGAGAGCAACTTAAACGTTAAAATTTATGCTGTGAAGCCACCTCAGTGTAATTAGATTGCATCGGACTAAATTAGTTTAAAACATCAATCTGCACGCACCATAGAAATTGAAAATGATTTAACCTAACGACTCTTAATAGTTACTTATCAATCTCTTTATTTATTTAAAAACCCTTTGCTTAACCAGTCTTATAATTCACCGTACCTCTTCACTTAATACTACAACCAAAATTTCGTTCCCCATCTGTGAAACATTTACTTTTCTCTTTTGCAAGATAACTTGAGCGAAATATTAGTTTTCTGTAAGCCTCACTTAGCTTGCCATCTTTTACATTAACGTAATAGCATGGATTTTCAGGTATCTTTACCAACTCTTTATCCTTTGGATAAATTAAACCAATTGCACTCATCCATGCTTCACGAATAATACGAAGCAGTGTTCCTTTATTACCCTCAAACGAACCAAGACTATTAAAAGCATCGCGGTTAAGTAGAAGCAAAACGTGATAGTGTTTTTTATTATTCGTAGGACAGAACTCCCTGGCCCACACAATACGAGATGAAGTTTCACGTACCCGCTTACCTGCCTTTTTCTGTTTGAGCTCATAGTGCTTTATCTTCGCATTGAGTGAAGCATTGAACCGTGAAATTGCCGAGGCATCAGTTCTGGCATAATCATCTGCAAGGAGCATATCGCAGAGGGGCCTGCGTACGGGCATATGAAGCTCCACCCTTATCGCCATCACCCTTGGGTATTCATCCAGTGCTTTATCAATTGTCTGCTCTATCCGTTTTAGCTGATATTTATTTAGTGGCCCATGGGATTTGATATATTTATACTGAATAGTTTCCTGAACCAAATCTGTTATATTGCAATACATATCCTACCCTCACCACTGATTACATCATTTAAATCTTCAATTTTCATTATTAACATACAGTAACTACGTCATGATATTTACTTAGAATAAGTTCTGTTATAACTAACCTGTTATCACTTAACAATAACTCTCACATGATCCCTACATAGACAAACGCCATTAACTATCCACAAATCGTAAAATGACAATAGAAGAAGAAAGCTATTATTTTTGACTAGTTTAGACTTCAACACATGAAACTTTAGTCTGGAGTTATCACATATAATGGATAATGAAAAAACTCAGATAGAATTTAAATCACATCTATATCACCCAACAGAATACAACGTTATTTTATTATCAAAAAAACATACCCCCCTTGCTCCATCATGAACAAGGGGTTTATTTATATTTATTAATAAGGAGTTATTCCATGCGATTAGCAAGCCGCTTTGGTGCGGTCAACCTCATTCGTCGTGACCGCCCATTAACCCGCGATGAACTAGCGCACTATGTTCCGAGTGTGTTCAGCGAAGAAAAACATGAATCTCGTAGTGAGCGATACACCTACATCCCGACCATTTCCCTGCTTGATAACCTGCAGCGTGAAGGCTTTCAGCCATTCTTTGCCTGCCAGACTCGAGTGCGCGACCAGAGCAAGCGAGAGCATACGAAACACATGCTGCGCCTGCGCCGTGAAGGGCAAATCACCGGTAAGCAGGTGCCGGAAATCATTCTGCTCAACAGCCATGACGGCTCCAGCTCATACCAGATGTTGCCGGGACTATTTCGTGCAGTCTGCCAGAACGGGCTGATTTGCGGTGAGAGCTTTGGTGAGGTACGTGTGCCGCATAAAGGCAACGTGGTGGAGAAAGTCATTGAAGGGGCTTACGAAGTGCTGGGGATATTTGACCGGGTGGAGGAGAAGCGCGATGCCATGCAGTCGCTTTTGTTACCGCCACCAGCACAGGAGGCGATGGCGAAAGCGGCATTAACTTATCGCTTTGGTGAAGAGCATCAGCCGGTGAGGGAATCGCAGATCCTTTCCCCGCGCCGCTGGCAGGATGAGAGCAATGACCTGTGGACCACTTACCAGCGCATTCAGGAGAACTTGATAAAAGGCGGGCTATCGGGACGAACATCGAAAGGTAAGCGTGCTCAAACCCGTGCGGTAAAAGGTATCGACGGAGATGTAAAGCTCAACCGCGCTCTATGGGTGATGGCTGAAAATATGCTGCAGCTTGCCTCATGAACCTTTTTATTATCCCTTCCCTCAGGCCTTGCCAATAAACCGGCGAGGCTTTTTGTTTTAAGGAACTGTGATGTCAGAAATCGCATTATCTCCCGCTTTTCCAGTTAACGAACAACGCATTATCCGCCGAGCCCTGAGTCTGCTGGAGAAATATCAGCGCAAGCCGGGAGAGTCATTTACCTCAACCAGCTTCACTAAAACCTGGCTGCAGCTGCAGATGATGGGTCTTGAGCGGGAAATCTTTATCGTCCTGTATCTCGATAACCAGCATCGTTTGCTGGAGCGTGAAACGCTGTTTACCGGCACGCTCAGCCATACAGAGGTACATCCCCGCGAAGTGGTCAAAGCGGCTCTACGCCATAACGCCGCTGCAGTCATTCTGGCCCACAACCATCCATCCGGCGAAACGGAGCCCAGTCAGGCAGATCGGCACATCACAAAGCGGGTAGCGAATGCACTGTCCTTGGTCGAAGTGCGTGTGCTGGATCACCTCGTGGTAGGGGATGACGTGATGTCATTTGCAGAGCGCGGTTGGCTGTAGGTCCGGCAAAATATCAACAAAAGGAAACTTTTATGTCGTTATCTGATTCTCCCTAATGGGGACTGCAAAGTGATATTATCCCCCGCTTTGGCGCAAGGCTGGTACAGGAGGGCAAGCGTCTGCATTACCTGACTGACAGGGCTGGTTTGACAGGGCGCTTTAGCCCGGAGCAACTGCAGAATCTGGATCAGACTTTTCCGCTGTTTATAGGTCGATTGGAAGCAATGCTGCGGTCCGGTGAGCTAAATCCACAGCAGCAACATCAGGTGAACATTCATCTTACGGGTTTAACCTGCATAGCTGATACCCGTGGTAGCTGCGGTTATGTTTACTTTTCTATTTATCTAACCCCGTAACACCTTCTCTCTTCTTCTTTTCTTAGGATTCTACCCATGCACATTTCAACTGTACCGGCCACAGTGCCGGTTTCGTCACGTCTGTCTCCCGTGCAGGTCTGGCAGCAACTGCTAACGTATCTGCTGGAGCACCATTACGGACTGACGCTTAACGACACGCCATTCCATGACAACACGGCCATTGAGGAGTATATCGACGCAGGAATAACGCTTGCCGATGCGGTGAATTTTCTAGTGGAACGTTATGAACTGGTACGCATCGACCGGAAGGGATTTTCATGGCAGGATCAGACGCCATTCCTCAGCGCTACCGATATTCTCAGAGCAAGGCGAGCTACTGGGATAATGAGCACTTAAATAGTGTCAATCTCCTTCCCTATCTCTCTTCCTTTTACTCATCAAAATAGGGTGAAAAAACTTTTAGGCACCTAAATAGGCACCCACAAAAAGTTGAACTAGAATTTCCAAAAGTAAATTCAATGAATTACAAACCCAATTCAGACTCCGCCAGCTAGATCAGGCCGTTTTTCTTTGGGCGTGTGGCACAACTGTGACTCAGGAGTGTACCATATGCCATCAAACAGCATCCCCAATTACCTCTAGAGATACCAAGTAGCTCAGCGGCTTCCTTTCGTGTCAATATTAGCTTTTCCAAGAAGACGTCCATTTATCATTCAATGAGGAGAACATAATGACCCTGGCCCAAAATCAGTAAACCACTCCAGTCTCGTTCGCCGAACGCGGCTGGACATAAAACTAATTTAATTGACGTAACCTCATATCTTTTTGTTTCTTTTCTTACCTCTGCTCTTTCTCAACAATGCTCTCTCTTTAGCTCGCTCTCTCTGCATTTCTTTATTCCATTTTTCAGCTGCAATTGCTGCATCTTCATAAATCCTGTTCTTGGTTGGCATCGATAAAAAGAGTTTTCGAAGAGTTGGAGAGACTTCTAACCTACCCTTATCCATAATGAAAATAAGATGTTTTGACATGAAGTACAATGATAATGAATAGGAGAGAATAGTTATTTGATACCATAACGATTGAATTAAATTAAATTTCCCCCTTGCAATTTCCAAGGTAATATTCAAAAAGTAGGCAGAACCCGCCAAGCTAATGAATGAGAGCATTGCAGCCATTCTCCATGGATATTTTAACTTGCCTATCTTAAAATTAAATAGCTTTAAAAAACCGATGTTACCAAAAAACATAAATCCAAACCCAGCCATGCTGATATCAATAGTTAAATTTGATAACTTTGATAATGTGGTTGTATATATTACAACTGTAAAGAACATGAGGGCAGTTAATGTTAGCAATTCTATCTTGACACTTTGATACAACTGTTTCATGTAAGGCGAGCTTTTATTTATGATCGCCATAAAGAAATCATATATATATACTATTGTAACTACCCACAGTACTGAAGGAAATCCATACTTGTAAACCCCAATTAATATATCCCAAAAGGAGGAGAGAAGATTGGTATTTAGCTGGGGGAATATAAGATAATCTGGAAAAGCATACAGACTCCACAACGTCGAAACAATTATAACTGAAATAATAAAGATTTTCATATAAACCTCATAAAACAAACTTAATCCAGAACTGGCAGCGCTAGCAACTTTACCATTTACATCATAAATTTAAAACGGAAGATGAAGCACACTAAGCTTTATCCCTCCCCATAAAATCATTTTGAAAAAAATAAATAACTGTAATTGTCAAGCTTATTAGATTAGACGCAATTATAAAGTAGCAGCATATGAAAAGTTAAATTATTTATTAGAGCTCTCAAGGAGTAAAATATGCCAACTTCAACTTTACATACCAGGCAGTATCGTGCCACCTGTCACCCAAAGCTCATTGGCGAACACTGCTAATATACCTATTGGAAAAACACTTGAGGCTGGAGTTAAACGATACGCCAATTTGCAGTGAGTCAGATATTCAGTAATACATCGAGGCAGGGGTTACCCTAGCAGATGCTATCAATTTCCTAGTGAAAAAATATGACCTGGTGCGCATTGATTCCCGTGGGAATACCTATCCAGAGTCAGAAATTTTCCTGTCCACTACTGATATTCTGAAAGCAAGTCACGCGACCGGATTAACGCAGCGCAATATCAGTTAAACACTGCGCACCGCTCTCCAGATTCATCTTCCTACAGTTCCCTCATTTATCTGACCACACATAATGCCCCAACCATTACCGGCAGGGGCATTTGTTTTTATGGAATTTTTTACGGTGCAAACAGGACCCAAAATGACTACCGGAAACACTGAGCTATTTAACTCAACAAATATTGAACGCATCATCAATTTTCTGGTCGCAAAAGCACGGTCGGTTCATTCAAATCTGCCTGAACTTTGAGTGTCACAATTAATTCCTTATTTTGATGATGAGGACTTTTTATAATCCGACTACTTTCACGCTGAAAGGTTAGCCATCAGGATGATCTGGGTCGTTAGCTCAAACCATATTAATCAAATTACGCCACGATCATGAGGCAGCCTCTCGCTCTGAAGCCACAAACCGATTTTAACCATCTGGTATTAGCGGCACAATCTCTTACTGTTAATACTGCGTACCGTTACCTGTAACGTGGGGTATTATTGTGCAAATCCTACCGTGGATAGCCCATAAAAAAATCAAAATCGATACTGAAAAATGCTAAAGCAGTAACCGGTTTTAATTAATCACTACGCGAAAATCATTACCCCTGGAGTCCAATAGTGAATTAATTCTTAACAGTTCAACCATGAAAGTTTCGACACCGAGCGACTTTCTGTCAACCTGTCGATAACTTCCCCGGCGTTATTCGTACATTTTTTCAGCTTTACAATTTACAAACATATTATCTGGCCAGCAGGCTTTGTGGCTTCTGCTGGTACATCATGATAAAATATATAAAAATGAATATTAACAGTATTAACTGAGGACATAATGGCTATTCCTTTCACGATTTCAATTCCCACAGCGCACGGTCAGATGCTGGTAAACCGCTATGATATCAATCAAACAAATTCATTAATTAAAACCTGCGCGGGTCCTGATATACAGCAGATTAGTATTGCGCAACATATTTGTAGCATTGCGCCGGAAGGCAGCGTTATGCTGGATATTGGCGCAAACTTTGGCTCCTATGCGCTAAGCTGCGCCTCCGCGTTACGGGACAAGGGCGGCATAGTACATGCCTTTGAAGCTCAACGCATTATCTCCTATATGCTGAGCGGCTCTGCGGTGCTTAACGGCTATGAAAATCTGTTTGTACACCATGCCTGCGTGGGTAACGACGTCTGTGATATTCCCATTCCTCGTTTTGATTACACAAAACAGATGAATTTCGGCAGTATTGAATTTGGCAAAGAGCAGAAAGAACAGCTGCATCAACAGCGCGGTATTTCCAACGAATCCGTTAAACAGGTCCGCATTGATGATTTTAACTTTGAGAAAGTTTGCTTCGTTAAAATTGATGTTGAAGGGATGGAAACCAAAGTCCTGGAGGGCGCGATTGAAACCTTCCGCAAATCAATGCCGGTTATTCAGATTGAAATTCTTAAATCCGATCTCAAAGAAATTTTTGAAAAGGTAAAAGCGATTTCAGAAGATTACATCATCTGCCGCTACGATGACTGTGACGTTATTTGCATGAGCAGCGAAAAAACGGCTTCTTACGGTATCGATATTAACAGCCAGGAAATCATTAGATTTTAATCGGCGCACCGCTGTAAGAAGCGTCTTCCCGGCCGCGCTGATTCTGTTTACGCGCCCCCGCTTACCAGACGAGAAAGGGGCGTCTTATTGAAGACTTGTCCGGATAGCGTAATGCTAGCCCACGGCCGTTCACTCCGGTATCCCGACAACGCTACGCTATTACGCTCCGCCATCCGAAAACAGCCCGACCGCCGTGCAATTTCCACCGCGGCCGTGCCCCTCTTTGTCGCTTACCGTGCCTGGCGGCCGGCAAACTGCTCTGAGATAAACACCTCATGGCGAATGTTGCGGGCGCAGTAGAACGTCCCGTCCCTGAGATAAAGCTTATACAGGCGCTTTTTATCCGCAGGCACCGGCAGCTTTGACCGCTCAATATCCACCAGCTCTTTCTGCACCCGATAATGAACGGCGTTCTCCGTCTCAAAAGTAACGTATTCACAGGTGGCATAAAGCTGGCTCTTTAACTTTACATAGATAATATACTGCACCGTGCTCAGCGACAGCCCGGTGCGGGAAGCTATCTCCTTTAAGCCCGGTGCCTCGGCGGATTCATACAGCTTCCGGACCTGCTCAATTCGCTTCTGGTTATACGCTGAAACACGCAGGCTGAGCTTCAGCCGATAGGCCATATTACGCACCACCGTAATATTGGTATTCAGCATCTGCGCAATCTGCTGCGTTGTCAGAATACCTGCGTTTGTACGCAGGATCGCCAGGCTCTCTTCATTCCATATAAAGGCCATCCGTACGGCTTCTCCCTGCTTTAAATCCTATTGCGCCGCCAGGCGCGCAAACGTTGCTTCTAATTCCACCGGTTTTCTCATTCCCTGGTGCAGTTCCAGGACCCGCCCCTGCGGATCGATAAGCACCGACGTCGGCGTACCGATAATCCGGTAGCGCTCCTGGGTGATCTGCAGCTGATCGCGAAGCACCGGATAGGAAACCTGATGCTTCGCCAGCAGATTATCCAGACTAACCGCCTGCGGATCGGTATTGATCGCCACTACCACCACCTTATCGCGCCACTTTTTACTGAGCGCCTCCAGAGCATCCATCTCCGCCAGACAGCCGCTGCAGCTGGCGGACCAAAAGTTCAGGTAGATCGATTTCCCCTTCCAGCGTTCCAGACCGGACTCATTGCCCTGCAGATCAAACGCCGCCAGCGCCGGGGCCGGCTCCCCCGTCGCCAGCTTCTCCTCCTTACACCCGCCGATCAGCGCCACCAGCGAGAAGATAACAACCTTAAGCCAGCGCATGATGATCCGCCCCTTCGCCTAAATATTTGCCGTGCTGCAGACGTAAAATGCGATCGGCAAACTGCCCGAGCGCCGGGTTATGCGTCACCATCACAATGGTGCGCCCCTGGCGATGCAGATCGGTAAGCAGATCCAGCACCCGCTGCTCATTCTCTTCATCCAGATTGCCCGTCGGCTCATCGGCAAAGATGACCGGCGGCTCGTTGACCAGCGCCCGGGCGATACAAACGCGCTGCTGCTCACCGCCGGAAAGCTGGCTCGGAAGATGGGTCACGCGATGCCCCAGCCCCACCTGTTCAAGCACTCTCCGCGCGGCCGCCTCGTCCACCACGCTGTGGTAGTGCTGGGCCAGCATGATGTTCTCCAGCGCGGTTAAAAACGGAATCAGGTGAAACTGCTGGAACACCAGACCAATCTTCTCCGCGCGAAAACGACGACGCCCCTCTTCGTTCAGCGCGGCGGCGTCGGTGCCGTCGAGAAATACCTGGCCCTCCGTGGCGGTATCCAGGCAGGTAAGAATATTCATCAGCGTGGTTTTACCGGAGCCGGAGGCCCCCATAATGGCGACAAACTCGCCCCGGATAATGCGCAGGTTAATATCGTCCAGCGCGGTAACGTCACCGAACCGTTTATAGAGATGGCGCGTTTCAATCGCCATCTGAGGGATCTGCGTCACGGACATGGCGCTACTCTCCTTTCAGCACTTTAGCCGGCTCGACGCTGACCGCACGCCGCACCGGAACAATCGCCGCCAGAATGGCGACCAGTAAAGACAAGACCAGGGTAATGGGCAGCACCGGCAGGCGCAGCGAAATCGCCGCGTTAAAGACCGTCAGCCCCAGCAGCTGCGCCAGCAGATAGCCCAGCACCCAGCCGCACGCCACCGCCGCCAGCGCGATAATGCAGGTTTCCAGTAAAATCTGCTTCACGATATCGCTATTGCCAGCGCCCAGCGCCTTCTGCAGAGCGAACTCGCGGGCGCGCTCGCCGACAATGGCCATCAGCGTGGTGTTCACGCAGAGGGAAGAGAGCGCAAGGATCACAATAGATACCAGCCCCATCAGACCTTTGATCTTATCCAGCACCTGGCCCTCCGAAGCGGAGACCTTGCGCACCGGGCGGATCTCCAGATCCGGATACCGGGCCTGCAAACGGCTGGCATAGCTTTCCACCTGGCCGACGTCATTGCTTACGCTCAGCAGGCCGTGGCTGATTTTATCCGGTTGTTGTAGCCACGCCTGCGCCACCTCCAGGCTCACGATCAGCATGTTGTCCGTGGCGTCACCCGATTCAATGACGCCTTTAATCTGCAAACTTTTCCGCCGATTGTGATCCACCAGGGTAATGCTGTCGCCGGGCCGGACGTTGAGCCGCTCCGCCAGCTTAACGCCGATCATCGCGTTGCGATCGTCAAAGCTGACGCCGATCCAGCGCCCCTGCACCTGCCAGTAGGGCACCAGCTTTTGCAGCGACTCAAACCACACCCCGACCATCACCACTTTCTCCAGCTCGGTGCGGGCCATCCCGTAGAGCCAGGGGCTGGCACCGTGGACCAGCCCCTGCGGAGCCGCATCCAGGATAGCCTGCAGCTCCCGCTGCGGCATAGCATGGCCGTGCCCAGGGCCGATGTAAAAGTTAGCGCCGAAGGTGCGCAGCTCTTCGCTCATTTTGCTATTAATGTCGAACCACACCGCGCTGAGGGCGGTGACGATGGTCGCGCCGACCATCAGCGCGGCAAACACCACGCTGACCCTCTGAAAACGTAAGCGCAGGGCGCGCCAGACCAGCAGCCAGAGCATTGTGCGTTTAGCGGCCATACAGCACCTCCACGGGGTAGAGACGCGCGATCCGCCGCGCCGGGAACCAGGTGCCGATCAGGGCGATCAGCACCGCGATAACCAATACGCACGGCGTGACAATCCAGGCAAAGTCCAGCGGCGCGCTGAAAAGCATCATGCCGATGACTTTCGCCATCCCCCATCCGGCGAGGCACCCCAGCGCCCCGCCCACCAGCCCGCTGGAGGCCGCCTCCAGGTAAAACAGCAGCATAATTTGCCATTGGTGCGCGCCGAGCGCCTTCATCAGGCCAATCTCTCTGGCGCGCTCCATGATAGTGCTGGTCATCAGCGAGGCGATGCCCATCGCCGAGGCCGCCAGCGCCGCGATGGTCACTACCGCCATCAGCAGCTGAATTTTATCGATAACCACCCCTTCTGAGGCGGCAACCTGCCACACAGGACGAACCTCCGCGCCGGAGATCGCCTCCTCCAGCTGATGGGCGATCGACGAAACGTAGGCGGTGCAGTACCAGAGGTCGTACTCTTCGGCATTCAGCGCGTCCAGATTCTCCCGCGCCCGGCGCGAAAGCGCGTTTTCCGGCACCGTCAGCGCCGAAACGCGGATCGCCTGCACCCTGCCCGGCAGCCCCAGCAGCGTCTGAACGGTGCCAAGCGGCATCACCAGCTGGTTATCTTCGTCACCGCCGCTGGACAGCACGCCGCTGACGACAACCGTGATGGCGGTTTTTTCACTCTGCAGGGTCAGCGTATCGCCCGGCTTCCACCCCGTTTGCCGGGCCAGGGCGTGGCCGACCAGCGCCTGCGGCACCGCCCCCACCGGCTCCTGCGGCCAGCTGCCGGTCACCTGCCAGTACGGGCTGACCGTCTTCTGCCCTGTTTCATATCCCTCTTCGTCAGGAATAGCTACCGGCTGGCTGAAGAAGGTGCCCAGAATACGCACCTCCCTGCCGTCAACGACGGCCTCACCGCCCAGTATGGGCGCAAAGCCGACAATATTGTTGCGCCAGAAAATATCCTTAATGTTGGGCAGCTCCGCCTCATCAAGAAAGTCCTGGCCCGACAGCGGATTTCGGCTCTCGCTGAACAGCGCGGGCAGCGTCCCCTGCCCGGCCGGTTCGATCAGAATATTCGCCCCATAGGACTTCAGCTCCCTGGACATCTTGTCACCGATATCAATAGAGACCGCCAGCAGCGCCGAGATCAGGCTGGAGGCGAGGAACACCGTGATAATCGCCAGCGCCTTGCGCCGCAGATTGCGCCCCCAGGACTGGCGTAACATTCGCCACAGCATGGCTACTCCTCCCTCAGTTCCGCAGGTACGAACTGCTCCGGGGTTTTACGGAAGCGGTCGTAATTCGCTTCTGACGAGAAAAACCAGGTCCTGCCGCCGTAGCTGTATTTGTATTCCGCCGAGGTGTTGGTCAACGTCGAACCATCCACCGGATCGGTGACGTTAATGGTCATGACCGTCGAGAAGTAGAACGTTCCCGCCGCCAGCGCTTTACCGGGGATCACCAGCTCTTTCTCATCGTTACGCCACTCTTCAACCGGCACCGGATTACAGCCCCCAGGCTTGCCGATGGAAGGAATAAAAATATGCACCCCGCAGGCGACGCAGATAACCTGGTTCCCCTCCATCACGTAGCCCTGATCGCCGCACAGCAGGCAGGCGTCAAAAACCACCCCAAAACGGAGCTTGTCGGGATAGCGGTTAATCACAAAAAATCGTACCGCTTTGCCATCGTCCGCCACCCAGACGAACCGGTGCAGCTTACCGTCCCGCAGTTGCTCCACCGGCAGGTGAACCATGCCGTCAGAGGCCAGCTGAACCGGAACGGCGGCAGAAAGCTGCGGCGGCAGCGAGGCGACCTTATCCCACCACAGCTGGCCGGCCAGCACCGCCACCGCGCAGCCCACCGTGACCAGCCAGAGACGCAGCGCATTACGCCGCTGCGCCAGCGACAGCCGGAGCGCGATGGGATCGGCCGTTTCCCGCGTCCGGCGATGCCTTTGCAGCAGCGACGGCAGCCAGCAGAGCGCCAGCAGCAGCAGAATTCCCGCCCCGGCCCAGTTGTACAACGGCGCATTGTTCGTGGCTTTCGCCACAAAGCTCAGCAGCGGCTTCGCCAGCGGCAGCATCTGTAGCTTCATCATCATCAGCAGCAGATTGCCGCTGAGCGGCAGCCACAGCATAACCATCAGCAGGAGAGTCAGCGGCCAGAATAGCCCGCGAAGACGGCGCAGCAGCATGGCGCAAAGCACGCCAGCCAGGCACAGCAGCGCAAAGGCCATGACAATCGCGGCCAGGTTAAGCAGCAGATCGGTATTTAACACGTGGGTGCTGGTCAGTCCGCCGAGATTAGGGTCCAGCCCCCAGTGACGGGCGGCACCAAACGCCAGCACGCCCTGCCACAGATAGCGCAGCCGGCCTCCCGCCCACCGGATGCTGAACACAAACAGCAGCGTAACCAGCAGCTCCGCGCCCGCCAGCAGCAGCTGTATCATCCCGGAGCCGTGCAGGGTGAACCCCGCCGCGACGCCAAAAAACAGCGCCGTCAGCAGCGTCCAGACCAGCGGACGTAGTGCGGGCGGATCGTTTCGGCTCCAGAGGACGCCAGAAAGCAACGCGATGCAGAAGAAAGCCTGGAGCGTTGTGACGAAAAAGTAGCTCATGACGTAAACTCAGAACGGCGGATTATCTGAAGCGATACCGGGACAGTCTCTACCTGCCCCGGCGCGGATGTGGTTAATTTAAACCGACGTATTTGAACTCATAGCTGACGTCAAAGGGCTTCCACCAGCGGCCTACGCCGGTTTCACCGTCGGTGTGGCGATGCATACCCGCTTTTGACGGCGGCTCGATATGGTAGGTCACCTTGTAGTTGCCCACGCCCATCATCTTGATGTTCGCGCCGTAGTGAGGGCCGTCGCTGGCCACCATCGGCATAAAGGTTCCCTCCTGTTTTTCGCCGGTGTCGCTGTTGACGAGAACATAGCTGATGGTCAGATAGGGGATCCACTCGCCTGCCCCGAAACCGTTTTTGTTACCCTCCACGGCGTGAATATCGGCCTCAAGGTGGATGTCCGCTTTTGCCGCCGGCAGCCCCATACCGCGCGGCTCCATATCAATCGGCTGCAGGTAAACGGCAGCCAGCTCCATTTCATTCATCGTGACAGGCTCGCCCGCCGGATACTCTTTAAAGGCAAACGCCGCCGGAGCGGTAAAAATAGCGGCCATCACGGCACCGGCAATCAGGGTTTTCTTCATGGTCATCAGACATATCCTCTCGTCTAAAATTACAGCTACAAACCCGCCATACTTCAGGTCAGTGGCGCTGAACCCCGGAGGATCCTCGCTCTCGCCGCCGTTCCGTACCCTGCGCCAGGGCGGGCAAAAATTAATTTTTTATCGGTTCCCCTGGCACCGCGTTCCGGTGTCGCATCACCCACAGCGCCACCAGCGCCGCTCCCAGCAATAGCGCCTGGGGCAGCAGCGTTTCCACATAGGGGTAAATTCCCAGCCAGCTGATTTCCGGGAAGCCGTTAATCAACGTCGGCTGGAACAGCTTACCTTCCACCAGCTCCAGCACCCCTTTGCCCGCAAAAACGAAGGCCATCAGGTACATAAAGCTGCCGGTAAACATAAAGAAGGGTTTCAGCGGCAGCCGCACCACCGAGTAGCGCATTACCAGCCATGCGATCAGCAGGACCACGCAGCCCGTGACAAAGCCCGCGCCGATCGCCATATGCCCGGCGACGTCCTGCGCATCGCCAATCAGGGCGTAGTAGAAAAGCACCGTCTCCGCCCCTTCGCGGTAAACCGCCAGAAAGCTGGTCAGCCACAGCCCGACCAGCGAACCGCGGGAGAGCGAATGGGAGAGCTTGCCCTCCAGCCAGGCCTTCCAGTGCCGCGCTTCCACCTTCGACAGCAGCCAGTAGCTCATAAAGAACAGCATCACCACGGCAATCAGCATCGTCACGCCTTCCAGCAGCTCGCGGCTGGCACCGGAGCGGGTGAACAGCAGCTGGAAGATGGCCGCGGTGATCACGCTGGCAATGAGGGCGACCACCACCGACTGGCGAATCAGCGGCAGCTTGTCCTGATGATTGTTTTTCACCATGTAGGCGACAATGGCCGCCACGATTAACAGCGCCTCCAGTCCTTCGCGCACGATAATCATCAGGCTGTAAAGCAGCAGGCTCCAGCGGGTTTCCGCGCCTTCTCCCAGCATCGTCACCGCCTTTTGCAGATCCTGCTGCAGGGCTTCGGCCTCCGCCTGCAGCCTGTCTGCCGGCTGTCCGGCCTTCATCAGGCTGACCAGCCGCGTGAAGTAGGCCTCCAGCGTGGTTTTAAAGGCCGAATCACGGGAACCGATTTTATTTTCCATGCCGCTGGCTTCGAACTGGTCGAAGTAGATATCCTGCACATCCAGAATCGCGCTAGCCGCATCGCCGCCCTGGTAGCGGGCAATCGCCTGTTGAATGCTCTGGTTGATGCCGCGTGCCACCTCGCCCCAGTTGGCCCGCGCGCCGTCGTCGCCTGCAGCCGGGCTGTATTCCGCGCTTTGCGCAGCGGTGGTCTGCTGCTCTTCGCGGGTTGTCGGCAGGCCGGGCAGAATATCCTCAATATCCTGCAGCAGATTTGTCACCTGGTAGGCGACGTCGTTAAGGCGATCCGGCTGCCCGGCGAGGGCGATCAGCGCGGTAAACTGTTGGTTTATTGAGGCGGCCGCTTTCGCCGATCGGTTCTGCCTGACCGACATCTCCATCTCAGAATTTTTAAAACCCTGATAGTGCGCCTGCTGAACCTGCTGGCTGGCCGAGGCGTAGTTTCCGGCCTGATAATCCGTTACCGCCCGGGCCAGCAGATCGTCAATGGTGCGGAAACTCTGCTGCCAGTGGGCGGCAATATCCGTTCTGGCGTGCACGCCGTGCTGCGCTTCGGCCACCAGCCGGTGCCCGTCGTTCAGGAGCGGCTCCACTTCGTGCAGGGAGGCCTTCAGCCAGTCGATTTTCGCCTGCACCTCGGCGCGGTCCTTTTTCTCGCCGATCAGGCGGCGGATCTCGCCAAAAGCGCTCTCCATCTCATAGCTTTTACTGGCGGAAATATTGATGCGAATAGGGCCTTCGAGATTTTCAAACACCTCAAAATAGGCCATCTGTACCGTACGCCGCGCCTCGTCGGGCTGCTGCTGAGCGTAAAGCTCTGCCGTCTTATCAAGACGCTGCTCAATATCCTTAATAAACGGGCTGTAGTTTGCCGACGCCCACGCGCTAACGCTTACGAGCAGGCTAAAGAGAGTCACCAGCAGAGACAGACTGAGTTTACGCACGTTATGCACCAGATAAAACAAATGATAATTATTATCATTATTAACTTTACCCGTTTTGTACATGATCTAAGTCACAAAAAATTCAATGAACGGCGGGCGATTTACGTTAATTTTGAAAAATGTGATGAAACAAAAGTAGAGAAGCGGATGGTGTTAAAGATTAAGCACTCCAGAGGAGCAACAAATAAAGAAGAGAAATATATCCCCTTTATTAATTAACCGCTGAACTATTCGTACACCTACGAACTGACGCTGGATTAAAATATGGCCTGCTCCTGAATAATACCCCGGATATAATTATGGCCATATTAATTATAAGTTCTTTGCCAGCCGGTGGCGCAGACAGAAACACCATCGGCCGCCAGCGTTGTCTGGCCTGCGTTCATTTGTAGCCCGCCCCGGCATAATAATATGGCGATGAATCAGGATATCCCCCACCGGCAAATAAGAGGCGTCAGCGCGAAGCAGGCGCGGCCGGTGACGTTATCTGTCTCCCCGGCCAGCGCATTAACATCGCGTGGTTCGCCCAGCCGGTCGTGTGGCGATACTGAAAGAGCGTGTTTGCCGCTGCGATATTCGCGATACACTCCCCCGTCACAGGACGGTTTATTCATTTCACGATCGCGCCTGTCCCCGCAGGGGAAGTTGGTCTATGGTGAATCAGAAGCGTCATGAAGGAGGTGGGTATGTATCAACCTGGCGATCTGGTGCAGCCGCGCGTGGGCGGCCCTAAGCTGAAAGTGGTGGAAGTTAACGAGGATCAAATTATTGCGGTCCGGGTCGGCGACGAGCAGGGCGAAAAGTTCACCCTCAAAGCGGTGGACGTCACCCTCTACAGCGAAGATGGCGATTTCGGCGTTTGCTGAACGTCGCCGTACCGCCCGGCAGCGCTGCGCTGTCCGGGCAAATGGCTATGTGAGTTAGATCAGAAAATTATCCAGGGTTTTCCCCGCAGCCAGCGCCTGGGCGATCGGTTTTGGCATTCGCCCCTGCCCGGTCCACGTTTTGCTTTCACCGCGATGGTCGGTAAAACGGTACTTTGCCGGGCGCGCCTGCCTTTTTTTAGCCGCGCGGGAGCCGGTAAAATGATTATCCAGCAGATCCTGCGGGTTAATTCCGTCGGCCTTCATCAGCTCCAGCCAGGTGTTTATTTTTTCCAGCCTGTCCGCTTTCTGACGCTGCAGCTGCTCTTCCTCTTCACGCCGTTCTTTAGTGACCACCCTGAATTTTTCAAGCATTTCTTCAAGGACGTCAATGGAGAATTCGCGAGCCATGACACGTAATGTACGAATATTATTTAAGTTCTGTAACATCAACTTCATAATAATGAAAACCTTTTAACGCAAAAAACAAAAACTTTTAGCCTGGATAGTGTAGGCGATATTCTATCACCGATCCAGAGGAACCCGTCATTATGTAAATAATTCCATTGAACAGATACGGATAATAACTGTCGCCGCGATCTTAGCTAAATAATTTTAGTATCAGAAGGTAAACCACTTTGAAAAAACGTAAGGCGGGTTCCGAAGAGACAAGCTCCTAAGGTCAAATCGCCCGACAGTTGATGGGAAATTTACCAGAAACGTATTTGCACAGCGCGGGGTGAGGTGCAGGAAGGCCACTTAAATTTCGGGAACAGGGTGAACGTAATAACGGATTAATCGGTCGGGATCCGGTTAGAACGCCCCGCAGCGGAGTGATGAATACTCATGCATCGATAACGAATACAAACCCAACCGGCAGCAGTGGAATTTTACGCTAAGAATAACGCTTTCATTAAGATTAAAACTCCAAAAAACTAATTTTAAGCTGCGCAGAACGCAACCCACCGTTTCCCTTTGCTGCAATCCCATTGCAACTATATGATTATTAACAAATTTAGTTGAAAAAACAACGAAAATTCTGTCTCAATTTAAACCTGACGCCACGCATGGTTTTTTATCTAAAAAAATAAGATAAATAAAAATATTTCGCTAATTGAAAGAATATTCATAGAAATATAACCTACACATCAGCGAAAAAACCAACATAAAACGCCACCAAAGTTTTTCAATCCCCTGAGCCCAGTTATCAGAAGGAGCAGTAGCATGTTTTCACCGCAGTCACGCCTGCGTCACGCTCTGGCGGACACTTTTGCGATGGTTGTTTACTGTTCCGTCGTGAACATGGCAATCGAGATCTTCCTCTCGGGAATGTCCTTTGAACAGTCCCTTTCATCCAGACTGCTCGCCATACCGGTAAACGTTCTGATTGCATGGCCATACGGCATGTATCGCGATTTTTTTATGCGTGCAGCCAAAAGCGCGGGTTCCGCCGGCTGGGTGAAAAACATACTGGACGTGCTGGCGTACGTGACGTTTCAGTCCCCGGTGTACGTCGCCATTTTGCTGGCGGTGGGCGCTGACTGGCATCAGGTTACCGCCGCCGTCAGCTCAAATATTGTTGTGTCGATGGCCATGGGAGCCGTTTATGGCTATTTCCTCGACTATTGCCGTCGGCTGTTTAAAGTCAGTAGCTACCGTCAGCTTAAAGCCTGAAAAACGCTCCGCGACCGGTGGCTAATCCCGTCGCCTGATTATTTCTCATCGCCAAAAAGGCCGGTCAGATAACGCTCCAGCGCAACACGTGAGCTAAATCCGTGCGGAATACCGTAATGCTCATGAGTCTGGCCCGCTAAATAAAGGGGAAAATGCTGATAATGCGCGCACGTTTTAATATCGGAAGCGGGTTCAGCCAGCGATGAACTACGCTCTTTAAGGGTCGGATGAATTATCAGCGCGGTGCGTCCCATTCGCGCTTCCCGATTAACATAGACATAATTCTCGCCGCGCCGATACCCGTAAGTTTTTGGCGTCACCGCATCAATGGTAAAGCCGGCTTTTTCAAGTACGCGCGCCACCTCATCAGGTCGTAGATACATATTTTTTCCTCGTCATCTTTTACGGCGGGCCTACCTTACCTGAATCGGCATTAACAGTGCTTTCAGAAAAATCCATAAAGGCGTTAATAAGCAGAAACGGGAGACGGCAGATAAAAAATATGGTCTACACTGAAAGTTACAGGACAAACAACGGAGAATCATATGCTTAACCGACCGAACCCGAATGATGTAGAGAACGGCGTGCAGGATATTAATAATGATGTCAGCCAGCTGGCGGACAGCCTTGAGGCGGTTCTGAAATCCTGGGGAAGCGACGCCAGGGATGAAGCGGAAAGCGCCCGGGCGAAAGCACAGGCGATTCTGAAAGAGACGCGCGCCCGGATGCATGGCCGTACCCGCGTTCAGCAGACGGCACGTGACGTGATGGGCTGTGCAGATACCTTCGTACGTGAAAAACCCTGGTGCAGCGTAGGCACGGCTGCGGCGATGGGCATTTTCATCGGCGCTCTGCTGGGGATGCGTCGCTAACGCCCCTTTGTCACACCGGAGCCGGAGGTGCCTGCGCGCCTTCCGGCGCACGGTTCCGGCATCTGCCGCAGCTGCTGCGCAACCCGCCGCGCCATTTCCGGCGACGTGATATTAATGCAACCCTCCCTGCCCATGCGATACCAGCGGCTTAGCGCCTGAATCGCCAGCCGGCAGCGGCGTCACCTGCTCCTGCTCAATCATCTGACGGAGCGCATAACGCCCGAATCGTCCGCACCACACCGCGGGTTTTGATACGTCCTGCTCCCCACTTCGGCAAACTTCCGCTATGATTGCTTTTCCAACATATTTATCTGTCCAGCGATCCCCTTATCATGACCCGATCCTCCCACGCGCTTAGCCCCGCGCTGATTATTTTGATGTCGATAGCCACCGGCCTTGCGGTCGCCAGCAACTACTACGCGCAACCGCTGCTTGATACCATCGCCAGCCGTTTTTCCCTGTCCGCCGGTGCCGCAGGCTTTATCGTCACCGCCGCGCAGCTGGGCTATGCCGCCGGGCTGCTGTTACTGGTTCCGCTGGGCGATATGTTTGAACGGCGCGCGCTTATCGTCTCCATGACCCTGTTGGCGGCAGGCGGCCTGCTGATTACCGCCAGCAGCCAGTCCCTCGGCATGATGATTCTCGGCACCGCGCTCACCGGCATGTTCTCGGTAGTGGCGCAGCTGCTGGTGCCGATGGCGGCCACTCTCGCCGCCCCGGACAAGCGCGGCAAGGTGGTGGGCACCATCATGAGCGGCCTGCTGCTGGGCATACTGCTGGCGCGCACCGTCGCGGGCCTGCTGGCCAGCCTCGGCGGCTGGAGTACCGTATTCTGGGTGGCGTCCGCGCTGATGGCGTTGATGGCCCTTGCCCTGTGGCGCGGCCTGCCGCGGCTGAAGTCGGAAACGCATCTTAATTATCCGCAGTTGCTTGGCTCGGTCTTCAGCCTGTTTATCCACGACAGGCTGCTGCGCACCCGCGCCCTGCTCGGCTGCCTGACCTTTGCCAACTTCAGCGTTCTCTGGACCTCGATGGCATTTCTGCTGGCGGCACCGCCGTTTAACTACACCGAAGGCGTCATCGGCCTGTTTGGCCTCGCGGGAGCCGCCGGCGCGCTGGGTGCCCGCCCGGCGGGCGGCATTGCCGACAAAGGGCAGTCCCACCTGACCACCACCGTCGGCCTGCTGTTACTGCTGCTCTCGTGGCTGGCAATCTGGTACGGTCACGTTTCGGTACTGGCGCTGATTGTCGGCATTCTGCTGTTAGATCTTATGGTTCAGGCAATACATATCACCAACCAGGCGGTGATTTACCGTCTTTATCCGGACGCCCGCAACCGCCTCACCGCGGGCTATATGACCAGTTATTTTATTGGCGGGGCCGCTGGCTCGCTGATTTCAGCTTTTGCCTGGCAGCATATCGGCTGGGCCGGCGTCTGCCTGGCCGGGGCGTCAATAGCAATACTTAATTTACTGGTCTGGTGGCGAGGTTTTCACCGACAGGAAGCCGCTATTTAAGCAATTAGCAAGCGTTTACCTTTGATTTAACGCCTTAGGGTGTTAAGGAAACCCGCAGTCTGATAAGGTTATCAAATTCATTTACCCCGGTTACTTTTATATCGGTAAAGTATATTCATCCTTATGGAAAGTGCTGTTCCACCGTCCACTAGCGGACCGTCCGGTTTAACGAAAGGTCTGAGAGGCAGTTTACCGGGTGCCACTGGCTATCCTCCCACCGCCTTTGCTTCTGCCCGTAACGCCTCTCTTTCGGGTTTCCCCCCCGCCCGGAACCGCTCTTTACCACCGGCGTCAGCCAGCTTTCCCTCTCATTTAACAGCCACCCAGTGCCGATGCGATCCCGGATCGGCATCCCGTACACACCGAACCTTATCGCCCGTGCCGGATGTTTCCGATTGCCACCGTTGTATCAGTTCCGGCCAGCGCATGGGATAAAAAATTATTTTATCTGATAATACATTTACTTTATTTGTCACCGTCGTTACTATATCGGCTGAAATTAATGAGGTCATGCCCAAATGGATAGTTCGTTTACGCCCATTGAACAAATGCTAAAATTTCGCGCCAGCCGTCATGAAGATTTTCCGTATCAGGAAATTCTGTTAACGCGCCTTTGTATGCACATGCAGGGTAAACTGCTGGATAATCGCAATAAAATGCTGAAGGCTCAGGGGATTAACGAGACATTATTTATGGCGTTGATTACGCTGGAGTCTCAGGAAAATCACAGCATTCAGCCTTCCGAACTAAGCTGTGCGCTGGGTTCGTCGCGGACCAACGCCACGCGCATCGCCGACGAGTTAGAAAAACGCGGCTGGATCGAACGCCGAGAAAGCGATAACGACCGCCGCTGCCTGCACCTGCAGCTGACTGAAAAAGGCGATGCCTTTTTACGCGAGGTTTTACCGCCGCAGCATCACTACCTGCACCAGCTCTGGTCCTCACTCAGCAACGACGAAAAAGAGCAGCTCGAGCGCATCACCCGCAAGCTGCTGGTCCGTCTCGATCAAATGGATCAGGATGGTGCTATTCTTGAAGCGCTGAGCTAGCGCGTCGACTCGCTCTAAATCCAGATTAAGAAAAGAATACTGACTGGCCAGCTTATCGCTGGCCTTTCTGATGAACAGGTCGGCTCAGCCGATGTAAGAATAAGATCGTGGAGAACAACATGAGCGTAAATGCGGAGACTCAAGCCCCGCAGCAACCGGCGAAGAAGAAAAGCAAACGTAAAGGAATGCTGCTCCTTCTCACCTTGCTCTTTATTATTATTGCCGTGGCATATGGGATTTACTGGTTTCTGGTACTGCGTCATTACGAAGAGACAGATGACGCATACGTGGCGGGGAACCAGGTACAGATTATGGCGCAGGTGTCCGGCAGCGTGACAAAGGTCTGGGCCGATAACACCGACTTTGTTAAGCAGGGCGACGTGCTGGTTACCCTGGACCAGACGGACGCCAGGCAGGCGTTTGAAAAGGCGAAGACCGCGCTGGCCTCCAGCGTGCGCCAGACCCATCAGCTAATGATCAACAGCAGGCAGCTGCAGGCCAACATTGAGGTGCGGAAAACCGCGCTGGCCCAGGCGCAAAGCGATTTTAACCGCCGCGTACCGCTGGGCAACGCTAACCTTATCGGCCGTGAAGAGCTGCAGCACGCGCGGGATGCCGTTGCCAGCGCCCAGGCGCAGCTTGACGTTGCCGTTCAGCAATACAACGCCAATCAGGCGATGATTCTGAACAGCAGGCTGGAAGATCAGCCCGCAGTGCAGCAGGCCGCGACCGAAGTGCGTAACGCCTGGCTGGCCCTGCAGCGCACCAAAATCGTCAGCCCGATGACCGGCTATGTCTCCCGCCGCGCCGTACAGCCCGGCGCGCAGATAAGCCCGAGCACGCCGCTGATGGCCGTGGTGCCGGCAACCAATCTGTGGGTGGACGCCAACTTTAAAGAGACCCAGCTGGCGCATATGCGCATCGGCCAGCCGGTGACCGTGGTCAGCGATATCTATGGCGACGACGTTAAATACACCGGTAAGGTTGTGGGTCTGGATATGGGAACAGGCAGCGCCTTCTCGCTGCTGCCGGCGCAGAACGCCACCGGCAACTGGATCAAGGTGGTTCAGCGCCTGCCGGTACGCATTGAGCTGGACGCCCGCCAGTTGGCGCAGCATCCGCTGCGTATTGGTCTCTCCACGCTGGTTACCGTTGACACCTCAAACCGCGACGGCCAGGTACTGGCAAGCCAGACCCGGACCACGCCGGTAGCCGAGAGCAACGCCCGTGAAATCAACCTCGAACCAGTCAATAAGCTGATCGAAGAGATTGTGCAGGCCAACGCTGGCTAATTCTGAGGGGCGTGTGATGCAACAGCAAAAACCGCTGGAGGGCGCGCAGCTGGTTATTATGACCATTGCGCTGTCGCTGGCGACATTCATGCAGGTGCTGGACTCCACCATTGCTAACGTGGCGATCCCTACCATCGCCGGGAACCTTGGCTCCTCCCTGAGCCAGGGGACGTGGGTCATTACCTCCTTCGGAGTGGCGAATGCCATCTCGATCCCGCTGACCGGCTGGCTGGCGAAGCGCATCGGGGAGGTGAAGCTGTTCATGTGGTCGACGGTGGCTTTCGCCATCGCCTCCTGGGCCTGCGGCGTCTCCAGTAGCCTGAACATGCTGATTTTCTTCCGGGTGCTTCAGGGAGTGGTCGCCGGGCCGCTGATCCCACTTTCCCAAAGCCTGCTGCTGAATAACTATCCGCCCGCCAAACGCTCCATCGCGCTGGCGCTGTGGTCGATGACGGTGATCGTTGCGCCGATCTGCGGGCCGATTCTCGGCGGCTATATCAGCGACAACTACCACTGGGGCTGGATTTTCTTTATCAACGTGCCGATCGGCATCGCGGTGGTGCTGATGACGCTGCAGACGCTGCGCGGTCGGGAAACCCGCACCGAGCGACGGCGCATTGACGCCGTTGGCCTGGCGCTGCTGGTGCTTGGCATCGGTAGCCTGCAGATTATGCTGGATCGCGGCAAAGAGCTGGACTGGTTCGCCTCCCAGGAGATCATCATCCTGACGGTGGTGGCCGTTATCGCCATCAGCTTCCTGATTGTCTGGGAGTTGACCGACGATAACCCTATAGTCGATCTCTCGCTCTTTAAATCGCGTAACTTCACCATTGGCTGCCTGTGCATCAGCCTTGCCTATATGCTCTATTTTGGCGCTATCGTGCTGTTGCCGCAGCTGCTGCAGGAGGTTTACGGCTATACCGCAACCTGGGCGGGGCTGGCCTCCGCGCCGGTGGGGGTGATTCCGGTGATCCTGTCGCCGATTATTGGCCGCTTTGCCCATAAGCTGGATATGCGCAGGCTGGTGACCTTCAGCTTTATCATGTACGCCGTCTGCTTTTACTGGCGCGCCTACACCTTCGAGCCGGGGATGGATTTCGGCGCGTCGGCCTGGCCACAGTTTATTCAGGGCTTCGCCGTTGCCTGCTTCTTTATGCCGTTAACCACCATCACCCTCTCCGGCCTGCCGCCCGAGCGTCTGGCGGCGGCCTCCAGTCTGTCAAACTTTTCCCGCACGCTGGCCGGTTCGATAGGCACCTCCATCACCACCACCCTGTGGACCAACCGCGAGTCGCTGCACCATGCGCAGCTCACCGAGTCGGTCAATCCCTATAACCCTAACGCGCAGGCTATCTATAGCCAGCTGGAAGGACTGGGAATGACGCAGCAGCAGGCGTCGGGCTGGATAGCCCAGCAGATAACCAACCAGGGGCTTATTATTTCCGCTAATGAAATATTCTGGATATCGGCGGGCGTCTTCCTGGTGCTACTGAGCCTGGTCTGGTTCGCCAAACCACCGTTTGGTGCCGGAGGCGGCGGGGGCGGTGCGCACTAGAGGCGAAACGAGAGGGAGCTGCGGATCCCTTTTTTATAGACAATAAGCCGGGCGGGCCTCCCCCCGCCCGGCGACGGCGGCTAGATGTGTAGCTCCTGCAGCTTCTCTTTCGGCAGGGCCAGCTCGTTGTTGCTGTTAACCCGAACGTCGCGCTCCAGAATATGACGCGCGATATCCTGCGCTTCGCTCAGGGAGTGCATTTGCCAGGTTCCGCACTGATAGACGTTCAGCTCCGGGATCTGCTTCTGATCCTGGACTTTCAGCACGTCAGCCATCGCCGCTTTCCAGGCTTCCGCTACGCGCTGCTCGTCAGGCGTACCGATCAGGCTCATATAAAAACCGGTGCGGCAGCCCATCGGAGAGATGTCGATAATCTCCACGCCGTTGCCGTTAAGGTGATTACGCATAAAGCCTGCAAACAGGTGCTCCAGCGTGTGGATACCTTTCTCCGGCAGTACCTCTTTATTGGGGATGCAAAAGCGCAGATCGAACACGGTAATGGCATCGCCATGCGGCGTGTTCATCGTTTTTGCTACCCGAACCGCCGGGGCTTCCATCCGGGTATGATCGACCGTGAAGCTATCTAACAACGGCATTTAGCCACCTCCGATAATTTTTTTAAATTAACTGAACTCTTTATTACGGGGCGAGTCTCAGTATATGAAAGACGCGCATTTGTTATCATCATCCCTGTATTCAGAGATGAAGTTTGGCCACCTCCGGGTGGCCTTTTTCTTTTCCGTCAGGCCTGTTTTTCCAGCCACGTATCGAACGACTCGCTATCCGCCGCCTCAATCTCCTGCTGGCGGCGTCGCGATGCCTCGCCTTCGGCGGCAAATTCCGCCTCCTGCAGAATTTCCAGCGGCTCTTCGCACAGCTGCGCGCGGTACGCTTCAGCCAGCGTTCTGCCGGTGCCGCCGATGCCGTTATCGATCATCGAGCGCAGAATGCGGGCGGAAAAGGTCAGATCCGGATCGTCAAAGCAGGCGACCAATTCGTCGCACACCCGCTGATAATCCTCTCCACCGTGAATGCTGTCCAGCGTTTGCGCCACTCTTTTCAGATCGTGGAACAGATCCTTGCCGACCTTCGCCAGCGGGTACTGGGCGGTTTCACAGCCAATGCCCAGCGTCAGCCCCGGTTTGCGCCCTTCGAGAATCACCCGGTTCCAGTTGGTGCGGGTGCACAGCAGCTCATCGCTGCTCATTTCAGGCGCATCGGCAAGGGCACACCAGACCATGAAGAGGTCGAGGAAGCGCACCTGCTGCTCATCCACGCCGATGGGCGAGAAAGGGTTAATATCCAGCGAGCGCACCTCGATGTACTCAATTCCGCCGCGCAGCAGCGCGTCGGACGGGCTTTCGCCGCTGCGGGTCACCCGCTTCGGACGAATCGGCGCATACAGCTCGTTTTCAATCTGCAGCACGTTGCTGTTGATTTGCAGGCGCTTGCCCTCTTTCTGCAGGCCAATCGCCGCGTACTCTTCAGAAGGGGTTTTAATGGCGCGCTTCAGCCCCGCCACATACTCATGCAGATCGTTAAAGGTAATGCCGAGATTGCTTTGCGACTTATTGGTATAGCCCAGATCGCTCAGGCGCAGCGAAGTGGCGTATGGCAGGTAGTACATACCACAGTCCGTTTTCTCAAACGGCAGCGTGGTAGTTTTCCCCTGCAGGAAGGAGGCGCAGATCGCCGGCGAAGCGCCGAACAGATAGGGGATCACCCAGCCAAAACGATAATAATTGCGGATCAGGCGAAAATAGCCGGCGGAGATTTTCTCTTTCGCCTCTTCCCCTTCGGTGACCCCGCACTTCGCCTGCCAGAACGTCATCGGCAGAGAAAAATTATAGTGGACGCCGGAGATGATTTGCATCAGAGCGCCGTAGCGGTTTTTCAGCCCTTCGCGGTAGAGCGTTTTCAGTCGCCCAACGTTTGACATACCGTACTGCGCCAGCTCGATATCCTGCCCTTCGGCGACGTAGCAGGGCATACTCAGCGGCCACATGCGCTCGTCGCCCAGCTTTTTGGCAGTATAGCGATGCAGATCGCGCATAAAGGCGAGCATATGCCCAATATCGCCGTCTACCGGAGTGATAAACTCCAGCAGCGCTTCAGCAAAATCTGTGGTGATCCATTTATGCGTCAGCGCAGCGCCTAACGCTTCAGGATGACCGGTAGTCGCCAGCGTGCCATCAGCATTCACACGCAGCGTTTCGCGCTCAAGTCCGCGCTGAATCCCCCTCAGTGCCTGAGGATGGTTTTCCAGCCAGGTCAGCGCCTGTGATACGTCCGGGATCAAATTGACCTCCCGCCTGTCAAATACGTTTTAATTAGCATAACTGTAATGGTGACGATACGGACGATTTCATCTTGCTGCCGCACCGGCAGCGAGTAAACCGCAGCGTACGCGGGGTACGTGAAGTTTTCGGGCGCTGCCCGGAGGCAAAGCGGCAAATAAAACGGTTTGATGAAAGCGTCCAGGCCCCACAATTAGTGCCACCATATCATGCCCTGAACCGTCGCTGCTGCGATCAGAATATAGCGCAGCGCTTTCGCCCAGGCATAAAAATAAGAGCGTCGCTTCCCACGGCATGCGCATCCATCCCGCCAGCAGACACAGCAGATCGCCAATAACCGGCGTCCAGCTTAATACCAGGCGGTGGCTTTTTCTTGCCAGCGCGACGTTTTACGCAAAGGAAAAAGACGCTCAAGGATAACGTTAGTTACCCCTCCAGGGCTATTACCCATTGTTGCTGTTAAGACCAGAAGCCAGGAAGTGCTGACCCCGGAGAGTAGCATGACAATCAGCACAACTTCAGAATTTCCCGGCAGCAGCGTCGCGCCGAGAAAACAGCTGGCAAACAGTGACAGAAGCGACATCCCGTCACTCACAGTAATCGAACGTCCACAACATCCATGCCTGCCGCACGGGCCGCCTGCAGGCCAAAATCGGCATCCTCAAATACCACACAGCGCGTCGGAGATACGCCCATGCGCTCGGCACAGAGAAGAAAGGTGTCGGGCGCGGGCTTATGATGCTGTACATGATCGGCGGCTACGACCGCATCGAAATAGCGGCGCAGCCCCAGATGCGCCAGCAACGCTTCCGCGAGGGCGCTCCCGCTGCCCGTCCCCACCGCCATAGGTCTGCGGCCATACCACGTCCTGACTACCTCTACCAGCGGCAGAGGCTCAACGCAGTCAAGCAGCATACGTCTTACCGCCGCGTTTTTTTCATCCGCCAGGCTATACGGATCGAGATCGGCATGGTTAATTTCAATAAGTTTTCGGGCGATATGCCAGCCTGGTGAGCCATTCAGCGCGACCACAGCCTGCTCGTCAAAACGTAATCCATGACGCCCCAGAACCTCACGCCACGCCTTACGGTGCGTTGGCTCAGTATCAAGAAGGGTGCCATCCATATCAAAAATTAAACCTGCATAACGTTCGTACATGGCGCGCTCATAAAGCAAATGACCGGACGCTACTTTAGCCTAATTTGTTGATTTTGTCGCTGATGGAGAAGACGAAGATTGTGCAGAGGGCGTTAAATGTTCGGGCGAGAGAATAGCTTGTTGTGCGGCCGCTGCTGAAGCAGCGTTATCCTCCCTGGTGCCTGCGGTGAGTGCCGCTGCCCCATTCATACCTTCATCGCTGAAGATAAGGAGAAGTATGGTGCATCCGGGAGGATTCGAACCTCCGACCGCTCGGTTCGTAGCCGAGTACTCTATCCAGCTGAGCTACGGATGCATCGGAAAACTCATTTACTGCAGATTTTGATATCACTACAAAAGCCATATCAAATAAGAGGTGACGCATCCGGAATGGATGACTCGCCTTGCGGGCCACTGCTGAAGCAGCGTTATCCTCCCTGGTGCCTGCGGTGAGTGCCGCTGCCCCATTCATACCTTCGTCGCTGAAGACAAGGAGAAGTATGGTGCATCCGGGAGGATTGGAACCTCCGACCGCTCGGTTCGTAGCCGAGTACTCTATCCAGCTGAGCTACGGATGCATCGGAAAACTCATTTACTGCAGATTTTGATATCACTACAAAAGTCATATCAAATAAGAGGTGGTGCATCCAGGAGGATGACTCGCCTCTCGGCTCGCCCTTCGGGCCGCTGCTGAAGCGGCGTTATCCTTCCAGGAGCCTGCGGTTAATACCGCCACCCCATTCATACCTTCGTCGCTGAAGACAAGGAGAAGTATGGTGCATCCGGGAGGATTCGAACCTCCGACCGCTCGGTTCGTAGCCGAGTACTCTATCCAGCTGAGCTACGGATGCAAATGGCGGTGAGGCGGGGATTCGAACCCCGGATGCAGCTTTTGACCGCATACTCCCTTAGCAGGGGAGCGCCTTCAGCCTCTCGGCCACCTCACCACACGCCTCTTACGAGTGCTTCGAAGAACTTGTTTTAGCTCATCGTCGCTGCGTGGCGCACATATTACTTTCTGAGACTTATAAGTCAAACAATTTTTCCTGCGCTTTTGTTGTTTGCACACTTCACGCGCAATTAGCCTGCAAAAACGGCAAAAAGGGCGTTTTATCAACGGCTATAGCCGCATAAATTGCGTTGCAACACAAAAACAGAACCAGTGTTTTTGAACCGCACGGCCCCTGAAAAGGGAAGTCTCAGGCCGCCCAATGCAGCAGCAACGTCATCAGAAAGGCATTTAATGCCGCAGGTCGTCTTTGGTGAAGTTGTTCCCCGAAATCCCGGGGGCTTGCCGTCATGAGCGCTAAAGCAGCCGCAGAGCGGCCCGTCAGGGGATAACACAGCGTACCGACGTACTGCGTCTGCGGTCGATAAAAACGGAGAGCGCTGACGGCCAGGAGAGAGAAAGGAGGGGAATGACGTGAATACGAGAGGATAAAAGTGAACTGAGTTCGCGTCTCACCGGAACGGTGAGACGCGAAAACCTTAGTAACTGGACTGCTGGGTCTTTTCAGCCTGGATACGCTGGTAGATCTCTTCACGATGGACAGAAACTTCTTTTGGGGCGTTTACGCCAATGCGTACCTGGTTGCCCTTCACCCCTAAAACTGTCACGGTGACCTCATCTCCAATCATGAGGGTTTCACCTACTCGACGAGTCAGAATCAGCATTCTTTGCTCCTTGAAAGATTAAAAGAGTCGGGTCTCTCTGTATCCCGGCATTATCCATCATATAACGCCAAAAAGTAAGCGATGACAAACACATTACATGTAAGCAGTCATGGCATCACATTCTGTTAAACCTAAGTTTAGCCGATATACACAACTTCAACCCGACTTTATCGTGGTCGATCGCGTTAAAAACACTGCCGCAGATCGACGCCCACATCAGCGGTTAACGCTTATATCCCCATCATACTTCACGTTGCATGTGCGTAGGCTTTATTCGGCCCAGGGGCCTCCCCCTGAAGGGCCACCGCCTGCGTCACAGCCTTCCTGCAACCCGAATTATTTAGGGCTTAATTATTACAGTCTTGCGCTGACCCAGCCTTTCACACTGGCTAACGCCGCGGGCAGCGAAGCCGCATCCGTACCGCCGGCCTGCGCCATATCCGGACGACCGCCGCCCTTACCACCCACCTGCTGCGCGATCATACCAACCAGTTCCCCGGCCTTAACGCGATCGGTCACATCCTTCGACACGCCCGCAATCAGGGAGACCTTGCCTTCCGCTACCGTTGCCAGCACGATAATGGTCGACCCCAGCTGATTTTTCAGATCGTCAACCATGGTGCGCAGCATTTTCGGCTCAACGCCCGTAAGCTCACTCACCAATAGCTTAACGCCATTGATATCAACCGCTTTGCCGGAGAGATTCGCGCTCTCCTGCGCCGCGGCCTGTTCTTTAAGCTGCTGAAGCTCTTTTTCAAGCTGGCGCGTGCGCTCCAGTACGGAACGCACTTTGTCGCCAGGATTCTGACTGTCGCCCTTCAGCAGCTGCGCTATCTCATTCAGGCGATCGCTCTGTGCATGCACGGTGGCAATCGCCCCTTCGCCCGTTACCGCCTCAATACGGCGCACCCCGGCAGCGGTACCGGATTCTGACATAATCCGGAACAGACCGATATCGCCGGTGCGGTCAGCGTGCGTACCGCCGCACAGCTCGGTAGAGAAGTCGCCCATGCTCAGCACACGTACGCGCTCATCATATTTTTCGCCAAACAGCGCCATTGCGCCTTTGGCTCTTGCCGCTTCCAGATCCATAACGTGGGTTTCGATCGGCAGATTGCGACGAATTTGCGCATTCACCAGGTCCTCAACGGCACGGATTTCTGATGGTTTCATCGCTTCGTTATGGGAAAAATCGAAGCGCAGCAGCTTATCGTTAACCAGCGATCCCTTCTGCGCCACGTGAGTCCCCAGAACCTGGCGCAGCGCGGCGTGCATCAGGTGGGTTGCAGAGTGGTTCAGGCGAATACGCGCGCGACGTGCTTCGTCAACCTCAGCCTGCACCGCGTCGCCCACCTTCAGCGAACCAGCGGTCAGTTTGCCGACATGCCCGATCGCCTGACCATATTTCTGCGTATCGGCAACGGAAAACGCGCAGCCCGCGCCTTTCAGCTCGCCCTTATCGCCAACCTGTCCGCCGGACTCGGCATAGAACGGCGTGCTATCCAGGATAACAACGGCGTCTTGCCCCGCGTTAATTGCCTCTACCGCTTTGCCATCCACGAACAGCGCGGTAACCTTGCCGTTCAGCGCCAGCCGATCGTACCCCTTAAATTCGGAGACGCCGTCAACGCGGATAAGCGCATCATAGTCCGCGCCGAAGCCGCTGGCTTCACGCGCGCGGCGGCGCTGTTCTTCCATCGCGGCCTCAAAGCCGGCCTCATCGACCTTAATGTTGCGCTCGCGGCAAACGTCAGCGGTCAGATCGACCGGGAAACCGTAGGTGTCATACAGGCGGAAAACGGTTTCACCATCGAGGGTATCCCCCTGCAGCTTCGCCAGTTCTTCATCCAGCAGCGCCAGACCGCGCTCCAGGGTGCGGGCAAACTGCTCCTCTTCAGTTTTCAGCACCTGCTCGACCTGGGCCTGCTGGCGTTTTAATTCGTCGCCTGCAGACTCCATCACCGCGATCAGCGGCCTGACCAGCTTGTAGAAAAAGGTGTCCTTCGCGCCCAGCATGTTGCCGTGGCGCACCGCGCGACGAATAATGCGGCGCAGCACGTAGCCGCGGCCTTCATTTGACGGCAGCACGCCGTCGGCGATCAGGAACGCGCTGGAGCGAATATGGTCAGCGATAACGCGCAGGGACTTATTGCCCAGCTCGGTGGAGCCGGTTACCTTCGCCACCGCCTCGATTAGGGTACGGAACAGGTCGATGTCATAGTTGGAGTTGACGTGCTGCAGCACGGCCGCAATACGTTCCAGGCCCATGCCGGTATCCACCGACGGTTTCGGCAGCGGTTCCATAACGCCATCGGCCCGGCGATTGAACTGCATAAAGACGATATTCCAGATCTCAATGTAGCGATCGCCGTCCTCTTCCGGGCTTCCCGGAGGCCCTCCCCAGATGTGATCGCCATGATCGTAGAAAATCTCGGTGCACGGGCCGCACGGCCCGGTATCGCCCATCTGCCAGAAGTTATCGGAGGCGTACGGCGCACCTTTGTTATCGCCGATACGAATAATGCGCTCGCGAGGAATACCCACCTCTTTTTCCCAGATGCTGTAGGCCTCGTCGTCAGATTCGTAGACGGTGACCCACAGCCGCTCTTTCGGCAGGGCAAACCAGTTTTCACCGGTCAGCAGCTCCCAGGCAAACTGAATAGCATCATGTTTGAAATAGTCGCCGAAGCTGAAGTTACCCAGCATTTCAAAGAAGGTGTGGTGGCGGGCAGTGTATCCGACATTTTCGAGGTCGTTATGTTTACCGCCCGCCCGCACGCAGCGCTGCGAGGTGGTTGCGCGGGAGTAGTTACGCTTGTCGAGTCCAAGGAAAACATCCTTGAACTGATTCATCCCGGCATTGGTAAACAGCAGAGTAGGATCGTTGTTGGGCACCAGGGAACTGCTGGCAACAACCTGATGACCCTTACTATGGAAAAAGTCGAGAAACGCCTGACGGATCTCAGCGGTGCTCTTGCTCATATTTATCCTGAATCACGCTATACGCTTTATCTGTCAGGCTGACCCGGGGCCGGCCGCAGAGCTATCCGGCTCGGCCATGGAGCCTGCTCTTACAAGCCGCCGCGCCACGGCGCTCGGACCGTATGGGTCCTGGCACGTACGATAGTACACCGCCAGCCCCCCGCTCTTTTGCCGCCCTGAGGCAGCCTGAATGATTTTGCGTAGGTGGAATTATCGTCGCAGACGCCGGTTATCTTTCAAACAGCCGGCGGCCAAACGGAAAAAGTGGGAATAAGATAAGTTTTCTTTCAGTCGAAGTAAAATCCCGTATGCGCTCAACCGGCAAAATTTCGCCATATTTCCTGAATATCCTCCATCAGGTAGCCACGGCTAAGTAAAAAGCGTTGCGCTTTTACTTTATCTGAAAACGCCGTTGGCAGCGGTTCGCCATATTTACGCACTGCCTGGTCCCGGGCCTGCGCAAACCAGTCAATATCGCATTCACACAGCGCTTTTTCAGATAATTCACGCTCAATGCCTTTTTGAACCAGCTCCTGACGAATTCGGGCCGGGCCGTAGCCTTTGCGGCTGCGGCTGGCGATAAAGCGTTCGGCAAAGCGGCTGTCGTCCAGATAGTGGTTCTCATAGCACCAGGCGATAACCCGCTCATGCTCCTCCGCCGTCGCCCCGATCTCCTCCGGGCAACGCTTTCCCGGTATCGCCGCAGACAGCTTGCGCCTCAGCTCCTGCTCGCTGTGGTCACGGGCGGCCAGAATACGAACCGCGCGATCCTGCAGGCGGGCATAGACCGATCTGTGGGTGGTGGACTCTGTCATCCTTACCTCTTTTGAAAATGCAAAAAGGGCCGCGCGAACGACCCTTGTGTTTTACAGCAGGCTATCAGAAATCTTCGTTGGTCTCTTCCGCCCCCTGGGCGTCGTCAACGGTAAAGTCTGGCGTGGTGTCCTGGTTATTAAGCAGCAGCTCGCGCACCTTCTTCTCTATTTCCTTCGCGGTTGCCGGGTTTTCCTTCAGCCAGGACGTTGCATTCGCCTTACCCTGACCGATTTTTTCGCCGTTATAGCTGTACCAGGCCCCCGCCTTCTCGATCAGCTTTTCTTTCACGCCCAGATCGACCAGCTCACCATAGAAGTTGATCCCTTCCCCGTAGAGGATCTGGAACTCAGCCTGCTTAAACGGCGCGGCGATTTTGTTCTTCACGACCTTCACGCGGGTTTCACTCCCCACCACGTTATCACCCTCTTTCACCGCGCCGATACGGCGGATATCCAGGCGAACGGAGGCGTAGAATTTCAGCGCATTGCCGCCGGTGGTGGTTTCCGGGTTACCGAACATCACGCCAATTTTCATACGGATCTGGTTGATGAAGATCAGCAGCGTGTTGGACTGCTTCAGGTTCCCCGCCAGCTTACGCATGGCCTGGCTCATCATACGCGCCGCAAGACCCATATGGGAGTCGCCAATTTCACCTTCGATTTCCGCCTTCGGCGTCAGGGCCGCAACGGAGTCGACGACGATAACGTCCACCGCGCCGGAGCGCGCCAGCGCGTCGCAAATTTCCAGCGCCTGTTCACCGGTATCCGGCTGCGAGCAGAGCAAATTATCGATATCCACCCCCAGCTTGCGGGCGTAGACCGGGTCCAGGGCATGTTCGGCGTCGATAAATGCGCAGGTTTTACCTTCACGCTGGGCGGCGGCAATCACCTGCAGCGTCAGGGTGGTTTTACCGGACGATTCCGGCCCGTAAATTTCGACGATACGGCCCATCGGCAGGCCGCCCGCGCCCAGCGCGATGTCCAGCGAAAGCGAGCCGGTCGGGATGGTTTCTACATCCATAGAGCGGTCTTCACCCAGGCGCATGATGGAGCCTTTGCCGAATTGCTTTTCGATCTGGCCCAGTGCTGCCGCCAACGCTTTCTGTTTGTTTTCGTCGATAGCCATTGCTACTCCTGTCATGTGCCGGAATCCACGTCGCTCTTCAGGCCGCCTCTGGGCTGGCCGCTTTGATTCCCCGCGATACCGTGAGGATTTATCTGCCGCCAGCGCGCTGCAGCCCAAATGGCTGTGTCTTTTACCGGATAGTGAATATCGTATTGTTGAAGCGATTATACTGTACAGTCATACAGTATCAAGTATTTTGTAGAAAATGTTGCCACAGCGTTTGCAGGGCATAAGCCGTGGCCTGTCGGCGCACGCTCTCGCGATCCCCGGTGAAGCATTCCCGGCGGGTGATCCCCTCACCGCGCGCGCTGGCAAAGGCGAACCAGACGGTGCCGACGGGCTTCCCGGCGCTACCGCCATCCGGCCCGGCGATACCGCTAATGGCAACGGCATAGTCGGCGCGCGCAGCCTTCAGCGCGCCAATCGCCATTTCCACCACTACCGGTTCGCTAACCGCGCCGTGCTGCGCCAGCGTCTCTTCGCTAACGCCGATCGTCTGCGATTTTGCCTCGTTGCTGTAGGTGACAAAACCGCGCTCAAACCAGGCCGAGCTGCCGGCAATATCGGTAAGCGCTTTCGCCACCCAGCCGCCGGTACAGGACTCCGCCGCCGTTACGGTGGCACCGCGCGCTTTTAACGCCAGCCCCAGCCGTTCGCTTAACTGCATCAGTTCACCGTCACTCATTTCAGCCTCAGTCAGTTAATTTCTATGTCGGACAAGATAGCACCTTCCCGTCAGAGATGGGGGTGCGTTGGCAATTTTACGAGGGCGGTTCAGAAAGCGTTGCCGTTTGCTACAGCCGCCTGAGCCTGTCAAAAAATAAGCCCTGACTGGCAGCCAGCCCGCAGCGTTGGGCATTGATTGTCAGGTCACGCCGCCGGGACATTCAGCCGTACATACAACCACGCCAGTCCTTCGTCAGAAGCGCTTCCCTTTCGCTGCCAGCAGGACGGGCCACGAAGAAAAATGCGGTGTTCCCTTTTATGGTTAACCGCCGCAAACCCACCGCATGATTTTGCAGATAGCGATCTTAAGCCCGCCGGCCCCTGATGATAAGCCGAAGCCGTTCCACCTTACCGCACGCGCGCCAGCCCCACGGCCTGCCCCAGTTGCCAGACCGCCATGGCATAATGCGTGCTGTGGTTATACCGGGTGATCGTATAAAAGTTCGGCAGCCCGTACCAGTACTGATAGCCGGTGCCGACGTCCAGCCGCAGCAGGCTAACCTGCTGGCGATTGCCCAGCGGCTGCTGCGGCGTCAGCCCTGCGGCAGCCAGCTGCGAAGGGGTGTACTGGGTTTTAAAACCGTTCGCCAGCCCCGGGGCCTGGCCGTTCGCCACCACCGCCACCGTATCGCCTTTCACCCAGCCGTGGGCTTTAAAATAGTTCGCCACGCTGCCGATGGCATCGACCGGGTCCCACAAATTGATGTGGCCGTCGCCGTTAAAATCCACCGCATACTCTTTATAAGAAGAAGGCATAAACTGCCCATAGCCCATCGCGCCGGCGAAAGAGCCTTTCAAATCCAGCGGGTCGTCCTGTTCAGCACGCGCCATCAGCAGGAAAGTTTCCAGCTCGGCGGAAAAGTATTTCGCCCGACGCGGATAGTCAAACGCCAGGGTGGCCAGCGCGTCGAGAATGCGCGTTTTGCCCATTACGCGCCCCCAGCGGGTTTCCACGCCAATAATCCCGACGATAATTTCCGGCGGAACGCCGTAGACCTGCCATGCCCGGTTCAGCGCATCTTCATACTGATTCCAGAAGGCCACGCCGTTCTGCACATTGTCCGGCGTGATGAACTGCTTGCGGTAGCGCAGCCACGCGCCGTTAGGCCTGGACGGCGGCCGGGCTCCGGGTGCCTGGCGATCCATCAGGCGCAGCACATAATCCAGCCGTTTGGCCTGCGAGACTATTTCCTGCAGCTGCTGGCGATCGAAGCCGTGCTTGCGCACCATATTATCGATGAACTGCTGCGCGTTGGGGTTACTGGCGAAATCCCCGCCCAGCTGCATGACGTTATGCCGTGGCTCGAGCAGAAAGCCGCCGGTGGGTACCAGCATGGCCGTTTGATTTTCCGAAGGTTTCGGCTTGCTGCTACAGGCGGCAAGCAGTACAGAGAAACAGATCAAGGCAATACAACGACACTTCAACATGACTCATCCATTAAACAAATTCGGCCAGGGTGAAGTATGGTAAAAGATTCTTTGCCATACAAGGACGCGCCTTATTGCACTTTCCCCTGCCGCGGCCTCCAGGCCTTTCCAGAACAGGTCGCCATGTTAAACGATTTCTTTTACAACGCAGCCCTTAAAAAAAGCACTTTTTTCAATTTTCAGAGTGCGTATGCCGTCTGTTACCCGGCAAAGGGCTAATGCGCTGATAAAAAGCCCATCACATTCAACTGGCAAATGAAACTCTCCTTATTCGGCGTTACGACGGCCCCGTTTTCAGGGCCCCACCTTCGCCAGAAGCACCTCAATTAAAGCGCTTTAACGCTGATGAGGAGAGGAGCTATGGCGCACGAAGTGATGCACGGCTGAACGCGGCCACCAGGCGCTCTTTGGGGTCGGCTGATACGCCGGTGGTGGCCAGGCTGCCTGTCAGGCCGTCTCCTTCAGCCCCAGCCGCTTCGCCAGGCGGTGCAGGTTGGCAACATCCATGGTCAGCGCCCTCGCGCTGGCGGCCCAGTTATGGTTATTTTGCTCCAGCGCCCGGCGGATCGCCTCCCGCTGGAAGGTCTCCGTCGCCTCGCGCAGGTTCTGGCAGACCGGCTGCGTCACCGCCGCGGCTTCCGGCTGCGGCGGGTGCGGTTCGTCGTGCAGGGCGAAGTGGCGGGTCTCCAGCACCACCTCATCGCCCGCCCGGGTGGCCCGCGCTAACACCACCGCGCGGTGGATCGAATGCTCCAGCTCGCGCACGTTGCCCGGCCAGCCGTAGCTCAGCAGATGGCTGCGCGCCCCCGGACTCAGCACCACCCGCGCCAGCCCCAGCCGCAGGCGGCACTGCTCGCAGAAGTAGCCCGCCAGCAGCACCACGTCCTCGCCGCGCTCGCGCAGCGGCGGCACCGACAGCGGGAACACGCTCAGGCGGTGAAACAGGTCGGCGCGAAACCGCCCGGCCAGCACCTCTTCGCGCAGATCGCGGTTGGTGGCCGCCAGCACCCGGACGTCAACCCGCAGGCTGCGGTCATCGCCGACGCGCTGCAGATCCCCGTACTGCAGCACGCGCAGCAGCTTGGCCTGCAGCGCCAGCGACAGCTCGCCGATTTCATCAAGAAACAGCGTGCCGTTGTCGGCCATCTCAAATTTGCCGCTGCGGTTGCTGATGGCCCCGGTAAACGCCCCCTTCACGTGGCCAAACAGCTCGCTCTCCGCCACGCTTTCCGGCAGCGCGGCGCAGTTAAGATAGACCAGCGGGTTGACCGCTCTCGGCGAACCTTCGTGAATCGCCTTCGCCACCAGCTCCTTGCCGGTGCCGGTTTCGCCGCTAATCAGCACGTTGAGATCGGAGGCGGCCACGATCTCGATCTCTTTTTTCAGCTGCTGCATACCGGGAGAGAGACCGATCATCTGCGTCTCTTTCACCTGCCCGAAATCGGTCGCCGGCGCGCCCGGCAGCATATTCTGGCTCTCCAGTTTTTCAATCAGCAGGGCGTTGCTCAGCGCCCCCGCCGCCAGCGCGGCGATCAGCCGCAGCTCCTCATTGCTGAACACGTCGAACTGGTCCGGCTCCATGCCGTCAAGGGTCAGCGCGCCGATCAGGCTCTGTCCGGCGAACAGCGGCAGGCCGATGCAGGCGTGCACCTTCAGGCTCTCCTGCCCCGGGATCAGGCCGTCATACGGGTCCGGCAGATCGCTGTCGGCCGGAAAGCGCACCACGTCGCCGGCGCGGGCGATAGCCTCCAGCCGGGGATGCCCTTCCAGGGTAAAGCGCCTGCCGAGCACGTCGCGGGCGAGACCGTCGATAGCCAGCGGAATAAACTGCCGCGCCTCATAGCGCAGCAGCGCCGAGGCGTCGCACTCCAGCACCTGGCGCAGGGTGCTGATCAGCCGCTGAAAGCGATCCTGATGGCCGACGCCGCGCTGTAGCTCGATGGCGATGCCCGCCAGTACCTCTACTGAAAAGCTCATAGTCACCTCATCGTCATTATGACTGTGGATAGTGTCATATTGACTACATAAAGGATAGTCTTTTCGACAATCATTCTGTGCGCCACATTTGTTATATTTTTTAAAATCAATGAGATAAAAAGTTGGCACGCGACCTGCAATAAGCAAGACATCTTTTTTAGTAAAACGCTGAATAATTGAGGTTGCTATGTCTATTCTGGTTAAAAATAATATTCATTGGGTTGGCCAACGTGACTGGGAAGTCCGTGACTTCCACGGCACCGAATACAAAACGCTGCGCGGCAGCAGCTATAACAGCTACCTCATCCGTGAAGGTAAAAATGTCCTGATCGATACCGTCGATCATAAATTCAGCCGGGAGTTCGTACAGAACCTGCGCGGCGAAATCGACCTGAACGATATCGATTACATCATCATCAACCACGCGGAAGAAGACCACGCCGGCGCGCTGACCGAGCTGATGTCGCACATTCCGGGTACGCCGATCTACTGCACCGCCAACGCCATCGATTCTATTACCGGCCATCACCATCATCCGGAATGGAACTTCAACGTGGTGAAGACCGGCGACTCGCTGGATATCGGCAACGGCAAACAGCTGATCTTCGTGGAAACCCCGATGCTGCACTGGCCGGACAGCATGATGACCTACATGACCGGCGACGCGGTGCTGTTCAGCAACGACGCCTTCGGCCAGCACTACTGCGACGAACGCCTGTTCAATGACGAAGTGGATCAGACCGAGCTGTTCGAACAGTGCCAGCGCTACTACGCCAACATCCTGACGCCGTTCAGCCGCCTGGTCACGCCGAAAATCACTGAAATCCTCGGCTTCAACCTGCCGGTGGATATGATCGCCACCTCCCACGGCGTGGTATGGCGTGAAAACCCGACCCAGATCGTGGAGCTGTACCTGAAATGGGCGGCGGACTATCAGGAAGACCGCATCACTATCTTCTACGACACCATGTCCAACAACACCCGCATGATGGCCGACGCCATCGCCCAGGGCATCAACGAAGTTGACCCGAACGTGGCGGTGAAGATCTTTAACGTCGCCCGCAGCGATAAAAACGAAATTCTGACCAACGTGTTCCGCTCTAAAGGCGTGCTGGTGGGCA
Organism: Intestinirhabdus alba; assembly: GCF_009711095.1. Classification (GTDB taxonomy): domain Bacteria; phylum Pseudomonadota; class Gammaproteobacteria; order Enterobacterales; family Enterobacteriaceae; genus Intestinirhabdus; species Intestinirhabdus alba. The sequence continues at coordinate 56,278 of NZ_WMJZ01000018.1, read as the reverse complement.
CCTCTACCATGAACAACGTGATGATGCCGAAAATTGCCGGCCTGGTGGAAGAGATGACCGGCCTGCGCTTCCGCAACAAACGCGCCAGCGCCTTCGGCTCCCACGGCTGGAGCGGCGGTGCGGTAGATCGTCTGTCTACCCGCCTGCAGGACGCCGGGTTTGAAATGTCCCTGAGCCTGAAGGCCAAATGGCGTCCGGATCTGGATGCGCTGGAGCTGTGCCGCCAGCACGGTCGCGAAATTGCGCGTCAGTGGGCGCTCGCTCCGCTGCCGGAAACCCGCGTAAAAGCGCCGGCAGCCCAGGCTGACGCCGCCGCCAGCGCCGCAGAAGAGACCGCCGACCTCGGCCCCTGCATGCAGTGCAGCGTTTGCCAGTGGATCTACGATCCGGCCAAAGGCGAACCGCTGCAGGAAGTGGCTCCGGGTACGCCGTGGAGCGAAGTGCCGGATAACTTCCTGTGCCCTGAATGCTCGCTGGGTAAAGATGTATTCGACGTACTGGCATCGGAGGCAAAATGAGCCGGGGTATCGTCATTATTGGCTCGGGCTTCGCCGCCCGCCAGCTGGTGAAAAATATTCGTAAACAGGATGCGAACCTTCCGCTGACCCTGATTGCCGCTGACAGTATGGACGAGTACAACAAGCCCGATCTCAGCCACGTTATCAGCCAGGCCCAGCGCGCCGACGACCTCACCCGCCAGTCGGCGGGGGAGTTCGCCGAACAGTTCAACCTGCGCCTGTTCCCGCAGACCTGGATCACCGCCATCGATGCAGAGGCCCACGTGGTAAAAAGCCAGGATAAGCAGTGGCAGTACGACAAGCTGGTGCTGGCCACCGGGGCAGCGGCCTTTGTGCCGCCGGTTCCGGGACGTGAGTTAATGCTCACCCTCAACAGCCAGCAGGAGTACCGCGCCTGTGAAACGCAGCTGCACAACGCCCGGCGGGTGCTGATTGTCGGCGGCGGTCTGATCGGCAGCGAGCTGGCGATGGACTTCTGCCGGGCGGGCAAAGCGGTCACGCTTATCGACAACGCCGCCAGCATTCTCTCCTCGCTGATGCCGCCGGAGGTGAGCAGCCGTCTGCAGCATCGCCTGCTGGATATGGGCGTCGATCTGCTGATGAAATCGCAGCTTCAGGGGCTGGAGAAGACCGAATCCGGGATTCGCGCCACCCTGGATCGCCAGCGCAGCGTCGAGGTGGATGCGGTTATCGCCGCCACCGGCCTGCGGTCGGAAACCGCCCTGGCGCGCCGCGCCGGCCTGACCATTAACCGCGGCGTGTGCGTGGACAGCTACCTGCAAAGCAGCAATCCGGACATCTACGCCATCGGCGACTGCGCGGAGATTAACGGCCAGGTTCTGCCGTTCCTGCAGCCGATTCAGCTCAGCGCCATGTACCTGGCGAAGAACCTGCTCGGCGGTAACGCCCCGCTGAAGCTGCCGGCCATGCTGGTCAAAATCAAAACGCCGGAGCTGCCGCTGCACCTGGCCGGGGAGACCCAGCGCCGCGACCTGAACTGGCAGATCGCTGCCGAAAAAGAAGGGATGGTAGCCAAAGGGATGGACGCGGAAGGTCAACTGCGCGCCTTCGTCGTCAGCGAAGACCGCATGAAAGAAGCGTTCGCCCTGCTGAAATCACTGCCGGCCTGAGGCCTACAGCCTAATTTCATTAACCTCACGCACACGGAAGTGCGTTGCTGCTTGTCGGTTTATCCCGACTTTTTTTGCCCCGCCAGTCCCGGGGCTTTTTTTTATCTCCGGGCCAGCCAGCGCGCCCCCGCAATCGCCCCCTGCCCCAACGACACCCCGCCGTCTCCCGCCGGAAGCTGCTGTGGAAACAGCAGGGTAAAATCCGCCAGATAAAAAGCCAGACGCGCCCGCAGCAGACGGTTATGCATCACGCCACCGCCAAACGCCAGGGTGGTAATCCCGCGCGGGGCAGCCTGCGCGCGCATCAGCGCGGCGAATCCGCAGGCCAGCGCGTCATGAAAGGCCCACGCACGCTGGGCGTCGCTCCCCGGCCACGCCAGCCACTGCCGCCAGAAGGTCGCCAGATCCAGCTGTCGCCCGGCTGGCGGCAGCGTCACCGGATGGTCGACCCCCTCGCAGCCTGACGCCAGCGCCTCCAGCGCGCAGGCGGCCTCGCCTTCATAGCTGAGCGCTTCCGGGGCGCAGCCCAGCGCCGCCGCGACGGCGTCAAACAGACGCCCGCACGAGGAGGCCAGCGGGGCGTTGATCCCCCGCGCGATGGCGCGGTCGAGAACCGGCCAGTTTTGCCGCCGCAGGGCCGCCGTTTCCGGGCGCGTCTGCCAGTCGGGAACAAAGCGCAGGCACTGGGCCAGCAGATTGCGCCAGGGCTGCTTCGCCGCCAGATCCCCGCCCGGCAGCGCCACCGGCGGCAGACCGCCCAGATGCTCACACTCCCGGTAGTTCACCCGCAGGCACTCGCCGCCCCACAGCGCCCCGTCCGCCCCCATGCCGATGCCGTCAAGGGTCAGGGCGATAACATCCCCGCCTTCAAGGGGCCAGCCGTGCTCGGCCAGACACGCGGCGGCGTGAGCGTGGTGATGCAGGACGGTTTCAGTTGGCAGCGCCATGCCCCCGGCCCAGCGGCTGGAGACGTAGCCCGGATGGGCGTCGCAGGCGACGCGCTGCGGCGTAAAGTCATAGACGTTCTGGATCAGGCGCAGCGCCTCCTGCCACTGGGCCTGCACCCCGTCGTCGCTGAGATCCCCCAGATGCTGCCCCACCACCGCCTGCCCGCCGCGCACAAGGGCAAAGGTGTTTTTCAGATCGGCCCCCAGGCAGAGGATCGGCGGCAGATCATGGAACCCCGGCGGCAGCGCCAGGGCGTCCGGCACGTAGCCCCTTGAGCGGCGCAGCATCTCGCCGCTGTCGCGCACCACCGAGTCGTCCATCCGCTGGACAATATCGCGGTTATGCAGCAGAAAGCCGTCGGCGATCTCCTGCAGATCCGCCAGCGCCCGCCGGTTGGTCAGGGCGGGCGGCCTGCCGCTAAGGTTGCCGGAGGTCATCACCAGCGGTCTGCCCATCTCCTGCATCAGCAGATGCTGGAGCGGATTGGCGGGCAGCATCACGCCGACTTCCGCCAGCCCCGGCGCGATCCCGGCGCACAGCGACGCAACGCGCGCTTTATCCACCAGCACGATCGGCGCGGCGGGAGTGGTCAGCAGACGGCGCGCGGCCTCCGGCAGGCCCGCCGCCGTCGGCAGCATCACCGCCAGCGGTTTCGCCGGGCGGTACTTCCGCGCCCGCAGCCGCGCCACCGCCTCGTCGCTTTGCGCGTCGCAGGCCAGATGAAATCCGCCGATGCCCTTAATCGCCACGATCCCCCCCGCCTTCAGCAGCGTAACCGCCGCCTGCAGCGCCGCCTCCTTCTCCGCCCGCGCGTCGGCGCTCCGCCACTCAAGGTGCGGCCCGCAGGCCGGGCAGGCCACCGGCTGGGCGTGAAAGCGCCGATCGTACGGATCGCGGTATTCCGCGTTGCACCGGGCGCAGAGGGGGAACGACGCCATCACGGTGAACGGGCGATCGTAGGGCATGGCGCGGATAATAGTAAAACGCGGGCCGCAGTGGGTGCAGTTAATAAAGGGGTAGCGATAGCGCCGCTCGCCGGGCGCGTTCATCTCCGCCAGGCAGGCGGGACAGGTGGCGGCGTCGGGGACGATTTGCGTGTTCATCGCCCCGCCCCCGCTCTGGCGAATGGTGAAATCAGCGGGCGGCCGATCCCAGATAAAGTCTTCGCGCTCCACGCTGTCGATGCGCGCCAGCGGCGGGCAGTGGGCGTGCAGGCTGGCAATAAACGCCGACGGCTCCTCCAGCAGCCGGACGACCACCCCGTCGCCGTCGTTACAGACGTCGCCATGCAGCGCAAGCCGCTGCGCCTGCTGCCAGACAAAAGGACGAAAGCCGACGCCCTGCACCTTGCCGCGAATGCGCAGCTGCACGCCGGAGTGGTTGCTTGTTGCCATGAAATTGTTCTCGCTTAGGGCCGGACTCTCAGGAGCCGACGACGCTGCACGAAACGGCCCGACGCGCGCGTCGCGGGCCGGGTTAAGGCAACGCCGTCATCCGGCGCACTCTTCTCCTGATTAAGCGTATTTTACGCCCGTCTCAGGGGATTCCTTTGATGCCAGAACGGTTCCGGAAAGATTTTCCGGATTTCAGAAAAGCAGCGCGGCGGTAGAATCCATCGCCGCACGACGGCGTTTTTCCGCGCTCAGCTGTTCCAGCTTGTTGCGGTCGACGCAGATCAGCGCGTGGGTCGGGCAGGCCTGCATACAGGCCGGGCCGGCTTCCCGGTGGTGGCACAGGTCGCACTTGTTGGCTTCGGCTTTCTCCGCCCGTACGTTCAGGCCCGCGCCGCTGTTGCGGATAACCGGGCGTACCACTACCTCCATCGCGCCGTAAGGGCACGCCACGACGCAGGTTTTACAGCCGATGCAGCGCTCCTGCATGACGTGGATAAATCCTTTATCCCGGCTAATGGCACCGTTCGGGCAGACGTTGGCGCACGGCGCGTCTTCGCACTGACGGCACAGCGTCGCGGTGGAGATATCCACGCCTTTGATAACGTGAATCCGGGGTAAAAAAGTATCCGGCGTCAGCGACGCGCAGTCTTGGTTCTCTTCATGGGATACCACGCAGGCAACTTCACAGGTACGGCAGCCGATGCATTTGCTTGCGTCCGCAATGATGAAACGGTTCATCAATTTCTCCAGCAGTAACAGATAATGCCCCGTATCATTCACGAATCGTGCCAATTATTAAGCTATTGTAATTAAATGATTTTTACTAACACAGATACCCTCTGACGGGTGTCATCGTCACGAGTGACGATGACGGATGTCAGCGTCCGGACGGGGGCGGGCAGCGGCTCAGTTCCCGATAAAAGGCCTTCAGCAGGGGGAACCTGTCGCCGTCGGATCGGCGGTCTGGCAAATTACCGCGCAGCCAGGTATTCACGCCGGAGAGCGGACATTGTGTCTGGCGCTCTCTTGCATCAGCAAAGCCGCCAGCCGGGCCAGCAACGGCAGGGCGCTGGCGTAGCGCGGCCGGACGGTGCGGACGGCTTTTGCCCTCCGCCGATGGAGCGCGCACGTTTCATTTATTACATCCTTTTTTCTCGATCCTGATTCCATTTTCAGGTTTGCGACGCGCCGCCATTACTGGCATTTTATACAGTAACTTCTCTCTTCTGCCGCAACAAGGATGGGCCTATGTCTCATGAATCCGCTAAAACACAACCCACCATCGCGAAGCCTTTTCGCCATCTGACGGTCAGCTACGTCAGAAAGCGCCATGAGGATCGCAAGACCGGGCGCACCCTGCGCTACAGCCGCCACGCCTCGTTAACCATGAACGGCGACTGGCTGGAGCAGGCGGGCTTTCCGACCGGAACGGTCGTCAGGGTGTGGGTAACGCGAGGGAGGTTAATCATTGAGCAGGCGAACGCGCAGCCGCCTTTTGCGCCGCAGGGGGGCGCGTATGCCGGGGAGCAGCCGGGGCATGACGAAGGGAGCGGCCCGACGTAGGCGCGCCGCCCGCTCCGGCGTCTGGCCAGAAGGGCGGGAGGCAACGGCAGCTCCGGCGTCTGGCCCGGAGAGCGGGCGGCGGCTCCCGGGAGCGGGTCGTTACGCTTCCGGGGCCTCCAGTTCGGCAAATCCGCCGTGCCCCTGCCAGCCCTCAAGGCGCTGCCAGACGACGTCCACCGCGTCCTTAACCGCCTGGGTCATCGGGTAATAAAAGCCGACGATATCCGGCTGGATGCCGAGGAAAATCACCTCGCTGACGTCATCCTTCAGCTGATCGATCAGGTAGTTCAGCGGCATATTATGCGTGGTCATCATAAACATTTCGGCGATGTCGTCGGGATCGATAATACGGATCTCGCCGGGGTTCAGCCCCATGTCGGTGGCGTCGACGATCAGCAGCCGCGACGGGCGCAGCTCGCGGATCGCCACGATGTCGTTTTCCGGCGCGCTGCCGCCGTCGATGACCACCCAGTCGCCCTTCGGCTGCGCGGCGCACTTCTCTGCCAGCAGCGGGCCTGCGCCGTCATCTCCCATCATGCTGTTGCCCACACACAATAAAACGTCAGTCACGCTGTTTCTCCACGGCTTAATTCGGTTGGTTAATGGATTATCGCCCAGCCTTACGCAGAGCGAAAAAGAAAGGCGGAAGCGGCCGCTGGCCTGCGCCACCCGGCGGCCTCCCCGATGTTGGGCTGCGGCGTCGGCTCGCCCACAGGCTCGCCGGGCTGCCGCCCCTCCGACGGCGCTCGCTATCGCCGGTGGTCGCCGGAATCCGAAGCGCATAGTGCCCCTTTTTCCGCCCTGCCGCTATAGCGACACCTTTTTCCAGGCTCATCGGCGCTCCGCCCCTGCCTGCCCGGCTCCCCGGCGTCTTCAGAGGCGGGACGCCCGTCAGTCGCGATGGCGTCTGACCATCAGGTAGATAGCGTTTTCCTGGTGAATATCATGCAGCATACTGAGCAGGGTTTTGCTCCACGCCTGCTGCTGCGCGGTCTGCCGGGCCTGCGCTTTGTCGAAGGCGTTGGCAAGCATCGCCACGTGGTTGCTGTCGATGACGATCTCACCGTACTTCGGCACGCCCTCCATTTTACGCCGCGCCTCGCTGCCCGCTTCAAGGGTGGCGATCCACGCCAGATAGGCCTCCCACGGGCAGGTTAACGCCGCTTCCAGACAGTCGATGACCCCGAGGTGGTGACCAATCGCCAGGCTGTAATAGACAACCTGCTGCGCCTCGGCGGGCGTCGCATCGTTCTCATCAATAAATTTACGGCTCAGTTGACTGAACACCACCGTTTCACTCATCGGATACGCGCTCCTTCAACAACGTGGTTAAGATGGGTGACGATTTCGCTCAGACGCGGATCGTTTTCCGCCTCCAGCCAGCGCGCCACCTGCTCTTCGCCCTTGCCCAGCTTGTTCATATAGTCGTCGGCGATCTGTCGGCCATAGCGGTAGCCCGCCAGGCGACGCGCTTCGCGATCCACCTTCACGCGCAGCGGCTGCACCATGTCCGGATGGAGCAGCGCCGCCGCCTGTTCATCCTGCTCGCCGGGAGCGCGAGCGTGGATTTTCTGCTCCAGCAGGCCCAGCGCCATTGCGAAACCGTACAGCGTTGCCGCCGGAGAGGGCGGGCAGCCGGGAATATAGACATCCACCGGCACGATCTTATCGGTGCCGCCCCAGACGCAATAAAGGTCATGGAAGATGCCGCCGCTGTTGCCGCAGGCACCGTAGGAGATACAGATTTTCGGGTCCGGAGCCGACTGCCAGGCCCGCAGCGCCGGCGAGCGCATGGCGCGGGTTACCGCGCCGGTAAACAGCAAAATATCGGCATGGCGCGGCGAAGGCACCACCTTGATGCCGAAACGCTCGGCGTCAAACAGCGGGGACAGGGTGGCGAAAATTTCAATTTCGCAGCCGTTGCAGCCGCCGCAGTCCACGCGGTAGACGTAGGCCGAACGCTTAATTTTCTTCAGCAGCGACGCCTTCATGCTGGCGATGGATTCATCGACAGTCATCGGCACCGGAATGCCGTTGGCGTCGCGCGGGCCTAATAAATTGCTCATCAGCTGGCCTCTTTCATATGGCGAGTCAGTTTAATACGGTCGGACGACACCAGGCACTTCTGGCGCTTACAGTCCGGGCAGGTCTCAAAGCTTTCGCGGTGATGCTCCGCGCGGCTATCGCCGTTGTGCCTGAGCAGCGCAATGGCGTAGTCGATCTCTTTCTGCACGGCGAAGGGGCGGCTGCAGACGCGACAGTTGCACAGGGCAAAACGGGACTGCTGAAGAAAATCCTCTTTTTTCCACACCGCCAGCTCATACTCCTGCGACAGCTTAATGGCCGCGGTCGGGCAGACCTCTTCGCAGCGGCCGCAGAAAATGCAGCGGCCGAGGTTGAACTGCCACGCCAGCGCGTTGGTGGTCAGATCGGTTTCCACCGACAGCGCGTTCGACGGGCAGGCGTTGACGCAGGCCGCGCAGCCGATGCACTGCTGCGGATTATGCTCCGGCTTGCCGCGCAGGTTTTTATCAACCGCAATCGGCTCCAGCGGATAAGAGGAGGTCGGCGCGCCGGTTTTGATGACTTTTTTGATAAAGGTAAACATAGTTGCTCCTGGTTTGCGTGCGGGCTTTTACCCTCACCCCGGCCCCCTCCCGGAGGGAGAGGGTTAGGGGGAAGCGAATCTCCCCCACGCAGCGCCCTGATTATTTCAGCGGCGAGTTTTTACGCTCAATGCTGTAGCGCTCAAGCTCTTTGTACGGTACGACCTTGCTCTTCTTCTTGCGCACGTCGACTACGGTCATGCGGTCGGTGCAGGAGTAGCAGGGATCGAGGCTACCGATAATCAGCGGCGCATCGGAAACGGTGTTGCCGCGCAGCATGTAGCGCAGGGTCGGCCAGTTGGCGTAGGTCGCCGCCCGGCAGCGCCAGCGGTAGAGCTTCTGGTTGTCGCCGGTCATGCTCCAGTGGATATCGTCGCCGCGCGGCGCTTCGGCAAAGCCCAGCGCAAAGCGGTGCGGAATATAGGTAAAACCTTCCACCATCAGCGGGCCGCCCGGCAGGTTGTCCAGCCCGAAGTCGATCATGTTCAGCGCGGTATAAACCTCGTTGATGCGCACCTTCAGGCGGGAGATCACGTCGCAGCCCTGCTCGCTGTGCACTTCCATCGGCAGCAGGCCGTAGCCCACAAACGGATGATCGGCGCGGGTATCGCGGGCATGGCCGCTGGCGCGCACCATCGGGCCGACGTTGCTGAAGTCGCGGGCAATTTCCGGGTCCAGACGGCCGATGCCGACGGTACGCTGCTCCATGTTCGGCGTGCTGAGCAGCACGTCCACCAGTTCCTGCACGTCGCGGCGCATCTGCTGCGCCAGCTGCCGGGTCTGGATCATGTCGTCCTTCAGCATATCGCGACGGATCCCGCCGATCAGGTTCAGACCGTAGGTTTTACGCGCCCCGGTGAGGATCTCCGCCATCTTCATGGAGGCTTCGCGGATGCGGAAGAACTGCATAAAGCCGCTGTCGAAGCCGGTGAAGTGGCAGGCCAGGCCGAGGTTCAGCAGGTGCGAGTGCAGGCGCTCCACCTCCAGCAGAATGGCGCGGATCATCTGCGCGCGCTCCGGCACCACGATGCCCATCGCGTTCTCAACGGAGGTGGTGTAGGCGGTGCTGTGGGCAAAACCGCAGATGCCGCACACCCGGTCCGACAGGAAGGTGACTTCGTTATAGCCCATGCGGGTCTCCGCCAGCTTCTCCATGCCGCGATGGACGTAGAACAGGCGGTAGTCGGCGTCGATAATGTTTTCGCCGTCGACGAACAGGCGGAAGTGGCCCGGCTCGTCGGAGGTTACGTGCAGCGGGCCGATCGGCACCACGTTGTTTTTCTTGTCGCCCAGCTCGTTAATGAACTCGTAGGTTTCGGCGTCGGTGGTCGGTGCCGGACGCTGGCGGTAGTCCATGCTGTCTTTACGCAGCGGATACAGCTCGTCCGGCCAGTCGTCCGGCAGCACCAGGCGACGTTCGTCCGGCAGGCCCACCGGCACCAGGCCGTACATGTCGCGCACCTCGCGCTCGCCCCACACGGCGGCGGGTACGCGCGGCGTCACCGACGGAAATTCCGGCTTGTTGGCGTCAACCTCGACGCGCACCGTGATCCAGCACTTCGTACCCTGCTCCATCGACAGCACATAGTAGACCGCGTAGTGGCCGCACAGCTGGCGCTCATCGTTGCCAAACAGCACCGACAGCCAGCCGCCCTGTTTGTAATAGAGAAACTCAACCACTTCCGGCAGGTAGTTCACCTTCACGGTGATGGTCAGCTGATCTCTGGTCTGCCAGGCTTCGTCCAGCACCACGCCAGGAAAGGCCTGGTGCAGCGCCGCGAGGTAGTGTTGACCTGGTTTTTCTTCGTTCATATCTAAACTCTCTTAAATCACGCCACCAGCAAGGAGACGAAGGCTAAAAATGCAAACCCGAATCCGGCCCAGGTTACACGTGAGGTGGCGCAGAAACGCAGGCGCGCCATGCTGTTTTCGAACAGGGCGATAATCAGCACGCCCAGCACCAGCTTAACGATGGCGACAATCAGCGCCAGCAGCAGCCCACCGGCGCTGAAGACTTCCATCTGCCCCCACGGCAGGAAAACGCCGACAAACATCTGCAGGACTACCAGCTGTTTCAGGCTGATGCCCCACTTCATCACCGCAAAGCCGCTGCCGCTGTATTCGCTGAGCGGCCCTTCCTGCAGCTCCTGCTCCGCTTCCGCCAGGTCGAACGGCAGCTTGCCCATTTCGATAAAGGTGGCGAAGGCGCAGGCGCACAGCGCGAGGATCAGCGGAATGCTGCGGGCGACGGGCCAGTGATAGATGGCGTCGGTGATATTGCTGATGTGGGTGGAACCGGCCACCTGCGCCGCAACCCACAGGCCGAGCAGCAGAATCGGCTCCACCAGCACGCCGAGCATCGCCTCACGGCTGGCACCAAGGGCGGTGAACGGGCTGCCGGTGTCCAGACCCGCGATGGAGAAGAAGAAGCGAGCGATGGCGAAGAGGTAGATCAGGGTGATCAGATCGCCCAGCTGCGGCAGCGGCGAGCCGACGGTCACCACCGGCAGCGCGGTGGCGATGGTCAACATCACGCCGACCATCACAAACGGCGTCAGGCGGAACACCCAGCCGGCGGCGGCGGGAGCCACGCTCTGGCGGCCCAGCAGTTTGATCAGATCGCGGTACTCCTGCAGAACGCCCGGCCCGCGACGGTTATGCAGACGGGCGCGTGCCACGCGGGTAATGCCGGACAGCAGCGGCGCGGCGGCGAACAGCACCAGCGCCTGAATTATCGGATATAAAACGTTCATTCTCAGGCTCCTCGGGAAACCACAATCACCACCAGCACCGCCAGCTCAATCAGCGCCAGGCGACGGAACAGAACCGGCGCGGCCGCGTTCTGCCACCCCGGGATCAGCGATACCGGGTTAAGCCATTTACGCAGCTTCAGCACCGGGGCGAAGGCTGCTTTTACCGGCATGGCGAAGCCGTGAGCGGTGATTACCATTGACTTTTCATGGTCGTAGCCGCAGACCCAGGCCGCGCCGCGGGAGCGGGACGGCAGCCGGTTGCCTTTCAGAATGGTCATAATGATAAACGGCAGCAGCGGGCAGGCGATCAGCAACAGCGTCATCATCGGCTGAGAGACCTCGGTATGGGCGGTTTCCAGCGGCAGCGGCACCGCGGCGGAGAGCAGCGGCAGCAGCCACGGCGCGGCCACCCCGCCCAGCACGCAGCAGATCGCCAGCGCCACCACGCTCACCGCCATCAGGAGCGGCGCGCAGCAGGCGTTTTCCGCCTCTTTCGTGCGCGGTGCGCCAAGGAAGGCGACGCCGTAGACTTTCGCCATACACATCACCGCCAGCGCGCCGGTAATGGCCAGCCCTACCGCCAGCAGCGGCCCGAACAGGCGGCCGATAAAGGCCCCGCTGTTGCCCAGGCTGAAGAAGGACTGATAGATAACCCACTCGCCGGCAAAGCCGTTCAGCGGCGGCAGCGCGGCCATCGCCATCAGGCCCACCAGCATCGCCACGGAGATCACCGGCATACGCTTGCCGATGCCGCCCAGCTTTTCAATATCCCGATGGCCGGTACGGAACCAGACGCTGCCCGCTCCCAGGAACAGCACGCTCTTAAACAGGCTGTGGTTAATCAGGTGGTACAGGCCGCCGGTCAGTCCAAGGGCCACCAGCACCGGCTGGTTAAGCGCGATGCCGGTGACGCCCGCGCCCAGACCGAGCAGGATAATGCCGATATTTTCCAGGGTGTGGTAGGCCAGCAGGCGCTGAATATTGTGCTCCATCAGCGCATACAGGCCGCCGACAAAGGCGGTAAGCATACCGAGCACCAGCAGCAGTATGCCCCACCACAGCGGCGCATTGCCGCCGGTCAGGGAGAGGGAGAGGATGCCGAACAGCCCCACTTTCATCACCACGGTGGAGAACAGCGTCGCCGCCGGCGCGCTGGCGTTGGCGTGCGCCTGTGGCACCCAGCCGTGCAGCGGGATAATTCCGGCCAGCAGGCCGAAGCCGATCACGCCCAGCAGCCAGACGTCGGCACCGAGCGGCAGCCCCTGGGCGCGCAGATCCAGCTGGCGCAGATCGAGGGTGCCGTAGCGATGCCATACCAGCCAGCAGGCGATGGTCAGCAGCAGCGTGCCGAGACGGCCCAGCGCGAACCAGAGCTTGCCTTCTTTACTGCAGCCGGTCAGGAACGCCGCGCACAGAGCCATGATTTCCGCCATCACCACCAGCGCCCCAAGGCTGCTGGCAACCACCGCGCAGACCGCCGCCGCCATCAGCAGGTTAATCAGCAGGCCGTTCGCTTTCACCTGCGGGTGACGGTGCCAGTCAATGTTGTACAGGCTGACGAACAGCCCGCACAGGCCCAGGGTAATCAGCCAGATCGCGTTCAGCGGGGCGACCTGTATTCCGTGGCCGATAAACGGCATCACGCCCCTCGCCGCCGTCGCGCCGATCAGGGTGCCAAGACCCGCCGCCGCCGTGCACAGGCTGCCCAGCGCCCCGCCGACGCCGGCTACCCAGCCGCTCAGCGCCCGGTGGCCCGAAAATAAAAATGCCAGTACGGCGGCGGCGGCAAACCACGCCACGCCGCTGTTAATCAGTGAAATTGCGTTCATTTTGCCTCTCCACTCTGCTGAGACTGCTGGAACAAGGTGAGATCGCCGAAGTCGGTGTTGAACGTCAGTTCGCGTTTACGCTTACTGGCGCGGGCGATATCCATATTGTTCACCAGCCGCAGGGCTTTGGTAGGGCACATGCGCACGCAGGCCGGTCCCTGTTCGTCGAAGTGGCACAGATCGCATTTCACCGCGATGGCGCGCACGCCGGGCACCCAGTCCAGCAGCGTGCTGACGCGGGCCGGCGCGGGCGGTGCGGGGGGCGCTTTCGGCGTATTGGCGTTTGCCGGAATGTGCAGCGGACGGCTGCCGGAAAACTCAATAGCGCCAAACGGGCAGGCGATTCCGCACAGCTTACAGCTCACGCACAGGCTCTCATTAAGCTGTACGGCACCGTCCACGCGGTTGATGGCGTTGACCGGGCAAACCACGGCGCAGGGCGCATCTTCACATTGGTGGCAGAGCTGCGGCGCAGATTCTTTTTCATTCAGCATCACTTTCAGGCGCGGCATAGACTGCAGGCCGCGCTGACGATGCGTCTCTGAACAGGCGGCCTCACAGGTGTGGCAGCCGATGCAGAGCGTGGAGTCAGCAATTACAAAACGATTCACCAGGCATTCCTCAGGTGATGGTCATTTTTGACGAAAACCTGTCGATAAAATGTCATTTTCGACACTCATCGACAGGCTCGTCCCTAACGCCCTCGCGACAGGTCGCGAGGTCAAAACGGGCTATATTTCCGGCTCAGACGGCCGGACAGTGTCCGGTTACCAGCTGGTTGAGATTAATCGGGGCGCTGGTTTCCATGGCGTCATACAGGTTGTTGTAGACGCTGGCGATTTTTTCGAGGTAATGCTCCAGCACCTGCTCGCGATCCCGGGCGTTGACGTGGCCGTCGACCAGCCCGTCGATGCCCAGCTGCGCCTGCGCAACCCGCTGTTTCTCTTCACCCTCTTTCGTCTCAACGTAGTACTCGATAGTGTGGCTGTTAAAGCCGTCCGCCAGGGTGACGTAAATCCGAAAATGTTCAAATAACAGGAAGCAGAGCTCTTTTTCCGGGGCGCAGCTCATAGCATGATGCAAACGCGCCTTCGACAGGGTGATCCCCTGGACCAGCGAATTGCAGTAGGTATGCCACTGATCCTGCAGTCGGCGATGCCGCTGCGCGATGTAGTCCGCCTTTTCGCTTATTTCCCAAATAGACATGTCAGGTTACCCGTTTAACTGAGATAGCCAGCCGTAAGCATTTTTCATGCCAGTTTTCAACAAACTGATTTTAAAAGCATTAATACTTACACCGCCGGTTTCGACGCGGTGACGACATGTCATTTCGTCATCGTCGTCATTGTCGGCGGGTGAAGATTTCAATAATGGCATGATTATTGCTTTGTGACGGTAACGACCACGGGAGGCGATATGCACGAAATCACCCTCTGCCAACGGGCACTGGAATTGATCGAACAACAGGCGGCGCAGCATGGCGCAAGCCGGGTCACGGCGGTATGGCTAAAAATTGGCGCTTTTTCCTGCGTGGAAAGCAGCGCTCTCGCCTTTTGTTTTGATCTGGTATGCCGCGGCACGGTGGCCGAAGGCTGTAAACTGCACCTCGAAGAACAGGAAGCAGAATGCTGGTGCGAAACCTGTCAGCAGTACGTCACGCTGCTGACCCAGAGGGTTCGCCGCTGCCCACAGTGCAACAGCGATATGCTACGAATTGTCGCCGACGACGGCCTACAGATTCGACGCATAGAAATAGATTAATCTGCCGTCCGGCAACGGCCAGAGCAGTAAGTAAGAGATCAGGAGTGAGCGATGTGTACAACTTGCGGTTGCGCTGAAGGCAACCTTTATATTGAAGGCGATGAGCATAACCCTCATTCGGCGTTTCGTAGCGCGCCCTTCGCCCCGGCGGCCCGTCCGGCGCTGAACATCACCGGCGTGAAGACGTCCGCCTTTACCCCGAGCCAGACCGCAGAAGGCGATCTGCACTACGGCCACGGCGAAGCCGGAACCCATGCGCCGGGCATGAGCCAGCGCCGGATGCTGGAGGTGGAGATCGACGTACTGGACAAAAATAACCGCCTGGCCGGGCATAACCGCGCCCGCTTCGCCGCCCGCCGGCAGCTGGTGCTCAACCTCGTCTCCAGCCCCGGCTCCGGTAAAACCACCCTGCTGACCGAAACGCTGACCCGGCTGAAGGAGCGCGTTCCCTGCGCGGTCATTGAAGGCGACCAGCAAACGGTTAACGACGCCGCGCGCATTCGCGCCACCGGCACCCCGGCCATTCAGGTCAATACCGGCAAGGGCTGCCACCTCGACGCCCAGATGATCGCCGACGCCGCCCCGCGCCTGCCCCTAGCCGATGGCGGGATCCTGTTTATCGAAAACGTCGGCAACCTCGTCTGCCCGGCCAGCTTTGACCTCGGCGAACGGCATAAGGTGGCGGTGCTGTCGGTGACCGAAGGCGAAGACAAGCCGCTGAAATATCCGCACATGTTTGCCGCCGCCTCGCTGATGCTGCTCAACAAGGTCGATCTGCTGCCGTACCTGAACTTCGACGTGGAAAAATGTATCGCCAGCGCCCGGGAGGTGAATCCGGACATTGAAATTATCCTGATTTCCGCCACCAGCGGCGAAGGGATGGACCAATGGCTGAACTGGCTGGAGGCGCAGCAATGTGCATAGGCGTACCGGGCCAGATCCGCACCATTGACGGCATCCAGGCGAAGGTCGACGTCTGCGGCATTCAGCGCGATGTTGACCTGACGCTGGTCGGCAGTTGCGACGAGAGCGGCCAGCCGCGCATCGGCCAGTGGGTGCTGGTCCACGTCGGCTTTGCGATGAGCGTGATTAACGAGGCCGAAGCGCGCGATACCCTCGACGCGCTGCAGAATATGTTTGAGATGGAGCCGGACGTTGGGGCGTTGCTCTACGGCGAGGAGAAATAATGCGTTTTGTTGATGAATACCGCGCACCGGAGCAGGTGATGCAGCTGATTGAGCACCTGCGCGAGCGCGCCGCCCACCTTTCCCATACCAGCGAACGTCCGCTGCGTATTATGGAGGTGTGCGGCGGCCACACCCACGCCATCTTTAAGTTCGGCCTCGACCGACTGCTGCCGGACAACGTGGAATTTATCCACGGCCCCGGCTGCCCGGTCTGCGTGCTGCCGATGGGCCGCATCGACAGCTGCGTGGAGATAGCCAGCCATCCGGAGGTGATTTTCTGCACCTTCGGCGACGCCATGCGCGTGCCGGGGAAACAGGGGTCGCTGCTGCAGGCGAAAGCGCGCGGCGCGGATATCCGCATCGTCTACTCGCCGATGGACGCCCTGAAGCTGGCCCAGGCGAACCCGACGCGCAAGGTGGTCTTCTTCGGCCTCGGCTTTGAAACCACCATGCCGACCACCGCCATTACCCTGCAGCAGGCGAAGCAGCGCGACGTGCAGAACTTCTGGTTCTTCTGCCAGCACATCACCCTGATCCCGACCCTGCGCAGCCTGCTGGAGCAGCCGGACAACGGCATCGACGCCTTCCTCGCGCCGGGCCACGTCAGCATGGTGATCGGCACCGACGCCTACGGCTTTATCGCCAGCGAGTTTAACCGTCCGCTGGTGGTGGCCGGCTTTGAGCCGCTCGATCTGCTGCAGGGAGTGGCGATGCTTATTGAGCAGAAAATCGCCGACCACAGCCGCATTGAAAATCAGTACCGCCGCGTGGTGCCGGATGCCGGTAATGCGCTGGCGCAGCAGGCCATCGCCGAGGTCTTCACCGTCTCCGGCGACAGCGAGTGGCGCGGTCTGGGTGTGATTGGTGCCTCCGGCGTGCACCTGACGCCGGACTATCAGCGTTTTGACGCCGAGGCGCACTTCCGCCCGGCACCGCAGGAGGTCTGCGACGATCCCCGCGCCCGCTGCGGCGAGGTGCTGACCGGCAAGTGTAAGCCGCACCAGTGCCCGCTGTTTGGTAAAACCTGTAACCCACAGACCGCGTTCGGCGCGCTGATGGTCTCCTCCGAGGGGGCGTGCGCCGCGTGGTATCAATATCGTCAGCAGGAGTGTGAAGCATGAACAGCGTACAACTCGCCCACGGCAGCGGCGGCCAGGCCATGCAGCAGCTGATCGACAGCCTGTTTATGGAGGCCTTTGCCAACCCGTGGCTGGCGGAGCAGGAGGATCAGGCGCGCCTGGAGCTGGCGCAGCTGGCGGCAGAGGGCGATCGGCTGGCCTTTTCCACCGACAGCTACGTTATCGACCCGCTGTTCTTCCCCGGCGGCAACATCGGCAAGCTGGCGATCTGCGGCACCGCCAACGATGTCGCGGTCAGCGGCGCTATCCCGCGCTACCTCTCCTGCGGCTTCATTCTTGAAGAGGGGTTGCCGATGGCAACCCTGAAGGCGGTGGTCGACAGCATGGCGGCCACCGCGCGCGAGGCGGGCATCGCCATCGTCACCGGCGATACCAAGGTGGTGCAGCGCGGCGCGGCGGATAAGCTGTTTATCAACACCGCCGGCATGGGGGCGATCCCGGCGGGCCTGCGCTGGGGGGCGCAAACCCTGAGCGCGGGCGACGTGCTGCTGGTCAGCGGCACCCTCGGCGACCACGGTGCCACTATCCTCAACCTGCGCGAGCAGCTGGGGCTGGACGGTGAACTGGTCAGCGACTGCGCGGTCTTAACTCCGCTGATCCAGACGCTGCGCGATATCCCCGGCGTGAAGGCCCTGCGCGACGCCACCCGCGGCGGCGTTAACGCCGTGGTGCACGAATTTGCCGCCGCCAGCGGCTGCGGGATCGAGCTGTCCGAATCCGCACTGCCGGTGAAGCCCGCAGTGCGCGGCGTCTGCGAGCTGCTGGGGCTGGACGCGCTCAACTTCGCCAACGAGGGCAAGCTGGTCATCGCCGTCGAACGCCGGGTGGTAGAGCCGGTGCTGGCCGCCCTGCGGGCGCATCCGCTGGGGCGCGATGCCGCCATGATTGGCGAAGTGGTCGAACGCAAAGGGGTGCGCCTGGCGGGTCTTTACGGCGTCAAGCGCACGCTGGACCTGCCGCACGCCGAACCGCTGCCCCGGATATGCTAAAAACGTGTTATTTTATACCCGCCTGACGACATAGCCCGTCAGGCCCCCTGCCGGAGCCGCCGTCCGACAGCAGCTTATTATCTCTGTTCAGGCTGCGCCCCCTTAGCGGGCGCGGCGGGCGGCGTTCAGGCCAGACAGCGCAGAGGATGTATTTCAGGCACCTGTCCCGCAGGGTTGGGGCCGTTAAGGCCCGTCGCCGCGCCGCCCGCCGCGCATCGGGAGCCGCCGGACCTTACGGCTCGCGCCGGGTTCCGGGCCTGACTGCCCTGACGAACGGTTAAGGGGCGCGGCCTATAATTTATTAATCTTTTTTGCACCGTTCCGCGGTGTTTTCCTGGAATAGCAACATGTCGTATACACCGATGAGCGATCTCGGCCAGCAGGGGCTGTTCGATATCACTCGCACTTTATTGCAGCAGCCGGATCTGCCGTCGCTGAGCGAAGCGCTTTCAGAGATGGTAAAAAGCGCGGCGCTGGCCGACCGCGTCGCCATCGTGCTGTGGCAGCCCCAGACCCAGCGGGCAAGCTATTACGCGCCCCGAGAAAATGGCGAAACGGTTGAGTACGAAGATGAAACCGTGCTGGCCCACGGTCCGGTGCGCCGCCTGCTTTCGCGTCCCGACGCGCTGCGCTGCAGCTACCAGGAGTTCGCCGGGGCCTGGCCGCAGCTGGCCTCCGGCGGGCTGTATGCGCCCTTTGGCCACTATCTTCTGCTGCCGCTGGCGGCGGATGGCCGCATCTTCGGCGGCTGTGAGTTTATCCGCAGCGAAGAGCGCCCGTGGAGCGAAAAAGAGTACCATCGCCTGCAGACCTTCACCCAGATCGTCAGCGTGGTGGCCGAGCAGATCTGCAGCCGGGTCACCAACAATATTGATTACGAGCTGCTGTGCCGCGAACGCGATAACTTCCGCATTCTGGTCGCCATCACCAACGCCGTGCTGTCGCGACTGGATATCGACGAGCTGGTGAGCGAAGTGGCGAAAGAGATCCATCACTACTTTAATATCGACGACATCAGCATCGTGCTGCGCAGTCCGCATAAGAATAAACTGAGGATCTACTCCACCCACTATCTCGAAAAAGATCACCCCGCCCACGAACAGAGCGAGGTGGACGAGGCGGGAACCCTCACCGAGCAGGTGTTCAGAAGCAAAGAGATGCTGCTGATCAACCTGCACGAGCGGGACTCGCTGGCCCCCTACGAGCGGATGCTGTTCGATATCTGGGGCAACCAGATCCAGACGCTGTGCCTGATGCCGCTGATGTCCGGCAATACCATGCTCGGCGTGCTCAAGCTGGCGCAGTGTGAAGAGAAAGTATTCACCACCGCCAACCTTAAGCTGCTGCGCCAGATTGCCGAGCGCGTGGCCATCGCGGTGGATAACGCCCTCGCCTACCAGGAGATCCACCGGCTAAAAGAGCGGCTGGTGGATGAAAACCTGGCGCTGACCGAGCAGCTTAACAACGTCGACAGCGAGTTCGGCGAAATCATCGGCCGCAGCGAGGCGATGTACAACGTCCTCAAGCAGGTGGAGATGGTGGCGCAAAGCGACAGTACCGTGCTGATCCTCGGCGAAACGGGCACCGGCAAGGAGCTGATCGCCAGGGCTATCCACAACCTGAGCGGCCGTAACGCCCGGCGGATGGTCAAAATGAACTGCGCGGCGATGCCCGCCGGGCTGCTGGAGAGCGATCTGTTCGGCCACGAGCGCGGTGCCTTCACCGGAGCCAGCGCCCAGCGTATCGGCCGTTTTGAGCTGGCGGATAAAAGCTCGCTGTTCCTGGATGAAGTGGGCGATATGCCGCTGGAGCTTCAGCCCAAGCTGCTGCGGGTACTGCAGGAGCAGGAGTTTGAGCGCCTCGGCAGCAATAAGCTGATCCAGACCGACGTGCGACTGATCGCCGCCACCAACCGGGATCTGAAAAAGATGGTGGCCGATCGCGAATTTCGCAGCGACCTCTATTATCGGCTGAACGTCTTTCCGATCCAGCTGCCGCCGCTGCGCGAGCGTCCGGAAGATATTCCACTGCTGGTCAAGGCCTTTACCTTTAAAATCGCCCGCCGTCTGGGGCGCAATATCGACAGCATTCCCGCCGAAACCCTGCGCATTCTCAGCAATATGGAGTGGCCGGGCAACGTGCGCGAGCTGGAGAATGCGGTGGAGCGCGCCGTGCTGCTGACCCGTGGCAACGTGCTGCAGCTGTCGCTGCCGGATATCGATACGAAGCCGGAGACGCCGCCGGTGGCTACCGCGATTGCCAAAGAGGGGGAGGATGAATATCAGCTGATCGTCCGGGTACTCAAGGAGACCAACGGCGTGGTGGCCGGGCCGAAGGGCGCAGCGCAGCGCCTGGGGCTGAAGCGCACCACCCTGCTGTCACGGATGAAGCGGCTGGGAATTGATAAAGACGCCCTGGCGTAACGCCGCTTCAGGCTGCGTCCCTTAGCCGTTCATGAGCGTCGCTGGCGGTCGTTCAGATTCGGGACAAGACGCGCGGGTATGTCTACGCGGCACGGGCCTCAATGGCCCCGGCCAGGCGGGACGCAAACCGGTAAACCGGGCAACGCGCACCTCGATCGCCCGACGGCGGACGTTGTGCCAGCGGACGGCCCCGGGATGCAAAATAAAGCGACTGCGCCGGACAAGACCCAACGATACGGGCCGGACTTTCGCCCGCGTCGCCGGCGGTTAGCGCGACTTCTTACGCTGGTATTTTTCCGGCAGTTCAGGAACGGGGCGCTTGTCGTCGATAAGATGGCGAACGGTTAAGATCGGATGCCACAGGAGCATACGCGGCCCTGCCCAGCGCATGATCTGCTTCATCTCTTCCCGCTTTGCCGGCTGGTAGCAGTGTACCGGACACTGCTTACAGGCCGGTTTTTCTTCGCCGAAGACGCAGCGGTCCAGGCGCTTCTGCGCGTAGGCAAACAGCGTTTCGTAATGCCCCGGTTCGTCTGAAGCCTGCGGGCACTGGCGTTCATACAGCGCGATCATTTTTTCAATCGTTTGTTTTTCGCGAGCAATTCGTTTGCCGGACATACTGCCTCCTCCACGGCATAAAGTTGCATTTATAATACAACTTATTCTCTTTGCCGACCATCACCCGAAGGTGACAGATCCGGCACAAACAGCGCCCACGCTGGCGTGACGAGGGCCTGCAGCCGGCTTATTCCCCTGCCCTTATTGCGCCTTATCAGGCTTCCGCTCAGGCCTGCGGGCGGGTTACGTTGTTCAGCACGGCGGCTCATCAATCGTAACGGACGCGGCACGGGAGATCCTCCAGGGGCGGGTCGGATAATTTCAGCACCGCTTCTCCGCGTCCTGGTCACGGCTTCTTCTGCTGCTGCAGTAAAAATTCCCGCCGCAGCCGAGGTTCTTAGCAAAGAAGTAACCATCAGCCGCTGAAATCCTCATTCAGCGACTATCATCTCCTTTTTGCGGGTATAAGGGTAAAATCTCCCCCTTTACGTGTGATGCAAGTCACCATCAGAAAATAAAAATATTTAACATTCAAATAATTAAATAAAAAATAGCAAATGAGAATATTTCTATATTAGAAAATAATTCTATCGACACTAAATAATAACCACAAAAATAAAAAGTATTTCTCTTTATTAATCGATATATTTTCCTCACCGCTAAGTGGCTATTTCATCAGACATAATGAGTACAGGAAGTTTGAACACAGACGGCGTACAGGCAGTATTTTAGTCATTCCCCTGAGAGGCTTACGAACGTATATATCCTAAATAGTTCGAGTTGCAGGACAAAATGCAGCACGTTTTGAACAGCCCCAGAGCTGCCCCCGAAGGGATGAAGCCCCTGGCCGAATAAAGCCAACGCACATGCAACCTGAAGTATGGCGGGTATAAATAGTCTGACCGGATAACCACGGCGTTCCTTTTATATCGATTGTCGGTTTGTTTCACCACTTTCCGTGAAACCAAACAACTACAAGGAAAGATTTATGAACTCGCATTTCTTTGAAATTTTAAAGCGCGAAATGGTTCTTGCGCTGGGCTGTACTGAGCCGGTAGCATTAGCCTGGGCAGGCGCTGTGGTAAAAAAACATCTCGGCGCTGAACCGAAAAGAATGGTGGCAAGATGCAGTCCCAATATTATTAAAAACGTTAAGAGCGTTATTGTCCCTAATACCAACGGCATGAAGGGTATTGATGTCGCCTGCGTCGTCGGTGCCTGTTTCGGCGACGCGGAGAGCGGGCTGGAAACGCTGGCGACCATGAATGAAGATAAAATCGCCCGGTGCGCGGAAAAAGTGGCGCAAATTCCCTGTCAAATAGAGATTCTGGAAACTAATGCAACGCTACATTTCATTATTGAAGGTTATTATCAGGATGAAGTCGTCGGCGTTGAAATAAAGGATGAGCATACAAGAATCGTGCAAATTACCCGAAATGGCAACGTCCTGCAAAAAGCGCAAGAGCGCCGACAGAAACATGGCGGCGACGGCGTTGAGGTCGGCTACAGCGTAAAAGAGATTATCAATTTTGCCCGTACCGTCGACTATTCCCCGCTGCAGACGCTGCTCAGACGCTCCATCGAGTGCAATCTGGCCATCGCCCGGGAGGGCCTGCAAAAAGACTACGGCATCAACGTAGGCAAAACGATTCTGTCCATGAACGACGGCGGCGTGCGCAGCGAGGCAAAAAGCTACGCCGCTGCCGCCTCCGACGCGCGCATGAGCGGCTGCAGCCTGCCCGTGATGATCAACTCCGGCAGCGGCAACCAGGGCATTACCGTATCCATACCGGTCATCATGTATGCCCGCCACGTTAACGCCTCCGAAGAGAGCCTGTACCGCGCGCTGATCCTCAGCAACCTGATCGCCCTCTATGAGAAGTTCTGGATCGGCAAACTGTCCGCCTACTGCGGCGTCGTCTGCGCCTCCAGCGGCGCGGCGGCCGGTATTACCTGGCTCAGTCAGGGCAGCGACGAGCAGATCGAATACGCCGTGATCAACACCCTGGGAACCCTCTCCGGAATGATTTGTGACGGAGCCAAAGCCTCCTGCGCCGCAAAAATCGCCACCGGCGTTGATACCGCCTTTACCTGCGTCGATATGGCGCTGCGTAATCAGTGCATGTCCGCCGGCGACGGCATCATCAAAGACGGCCTCGACGATACGGTCATGTCGGTGGGACGGCTGGCCAGCAGCGGTATGCGTACTACCGATGAGGTTATTTTGAAAATCATGCTGGATCAGTAAGGAGCTTTTATGGCTAATCTGGAGCGTCTGGAAAAAAATATTGCCGATCTGAAGGCCATTACCGACCCCTGCAACGGCGGCGTGACGCGCATCGGCTTTACACCAACGTACCGTGAAGGGGTGGAATACATTAAAAAAGAGATGCGCGAGGCGGGGCTGGAGGTTTCTGAAGACGATATCGGCAATGTCTATGGCCGCCTGGCGGGTAAAAACCCCCTGCTGCCGGCGATCGTCAGCGGATCGCATCTGGATACGGTGCGCAACGCCGGTGCCTATGACGGGATCGCCGGGGTGGTGGCCGCGCTGGAGGTGGCCAGAATGCTCAGGGAGCAAAATATCCGGCTGGAGCACCCCTATGAGGTGGTCGCCTTTATCGAAGAAGAGGGCACCCGGTTCGGCATCGTTCTGTTGGGCAGCCGCTTTATCAGCGGCGAACTCACCGATAGCGACCGCGATAAAATTTGCACCGACGACGGCGAAACGCTGCGTGACATCCTGCGCACTTACTCCGCCGGCCAGACGCTTATTCCGGCCCCCAGAGCGCCCGATACCATCAAAGCCTTTATTGAGCTTCACGATGAACAGGGGCCGCTGCTCGAAAACAGCGGCACCGATATTGGCATCGTCGATAATATCGTCGCCATCGGCCAGATGGTGGTCACTATCGAAGGCGTCGCCGGACACGCCGGCACCGTCCCCATGAAAATGCGCCAGGACGCGGGGGTGGCGGGGAATATGCTGGCGGCGCGCCTGACGCAGTACGTTATCGATCGCCATCCCGATACGGCCACGTTAACCATCGGCAAATTTCATTTAGAGCCGGGATCGGCCAACTGCATTCCGTCCGGATGCCGGTTTACGCTGGATATTCGCTCCGGCAGGCCGGAGCGGGTGCATGAAATTATCGCCTTTGTGAAAAGTGAAAGCCTCACGGTGGCGGAGCGGTGCGGCGTAACGATCGATGCGCAACAAACCTCGTTTAAACCGCCGGTGGAAATGAACAGTGCCCTGAAGGAGATTATTAAGTCCTCCTGCGAGCAGTGCGGCCTGAGCTATCGCTCCATGAGCAGCGGCGCGGGCCACGACGCCATGATTATGGCGGATATCAGTAAAGCAGCCATGCTGTTTGTTCCTTGCGTTAAAGGAATTACCCATAATCCGGCGGAGTTTGTTCACCGGGAAAATATGGGAAAAGGAACCGATGTACTCTTTAATGCCATACAAAAAATAGATCGTCTTTAATTTTATTAACTCATTACGGGAAGCTACTCATGAAAGATAAGAAAATCGAAAGCAATAAAATCGCCGATGACCTGCAGCCGGTCTCTATGTATCAGATGTTCGCCAGAATGTTTGCCCATCTGGCAAAAGAGGTCGTTGACGAATTTGGCGAAAAAGGTGCCGAAGCGGTGAAGCGCGGCGTGTGGAAATTTGGCGTAGAGCGCGGCGAAGGCATTGCCAAACGCGCCTTTGCGCGCGGTCAGAAAAATGACAGCGACAACTATCTGATTAGCTATGATATGGATCGCAGCGATGAGTTTGAAAGCACCGATACCTATCATGAAGGTTACGTTGAGCAGGTATTTTCACGCTGCGTTTTCGCCAGCGAATTCCAGAAAATGGGCATGGAAAAATATGGCATGCTCTATTGTGAAACGATCGATCCGGCGATCGCCCACGGCTACAACCCTAACCTGAAGTGCGTCCATGAGAAGCACTTCTTTACGGATAATATGTGCACGTTCTGCTTCAGGATGGAGGGATGTAAGGAGACAAAGCATGAATAATGACTATAACGAAATAGCCAACAGCCCGATCATGTGGCTGGCGGCGGCCCCCGCGCTCTGTTTCGTTTTTATTCAGGCCTGGCTCTTTTTTCGCAAGAGCGTAAAAACCGCAGCGGAGACAGGCATACCGGCGACGGCGGTGAAGCGGGCGATCCGGGGGGCATCGATTGCCTCCATTGGCCCCTGCTTTATGATGCTCTCCGGCATCCTGACCCTGATGCTCTACGTTGGCGCGCCGATGGCCTGGATGCGCGTTGATTTTATCGGCTCGGTTGCCGATGCCCTGATGGAAGCGGCTTTTACCGCCGACGGCATGGGCATCAGGCTGGGCGAAGATCGGTTAACGGTGGACTATCTGTGCGCCGCCGCCATCGTAATGACCACCTGCGGGCTGCCTTTCCTGCTGTTCGTCTCCTTTTTCGCGGACCGCATGGATAAGGTTAACCATGTGATGTCGGGAGGGAAAACGCACCTTATTCCCATTATCGGCAGCGGGGCGCTGATTGGCAGCTTCGGCGCGCTCACCATGAACGCCGGCTATCCGTTGGGGGCCAATACCGTCGCCATTATTGTCTCTGCCCTTTCGATGGCCGCGATTTTACTCTACAACCGCCGACATAATTTGCAGTGGCTGAAAGAGTGGGGATTGACCCTTTGTATGGTGGCCGGAATGGGCGCAGCCGTATTATATAATTAAGGATGATTTATGGAGCAGACAAAAGACGTTATCTACAAACAGGATTACTTGCCTTATATCATCAACCGGGGAAAATGGTGCACCCGCCTGGTATTGCTGGTCGCTTATTTACCCGTGCTGGTTTTGCTCTTTCACTTTGACGCCCATCCCACCTCCGACAGTATTTTTACCGGAATGGTGTCGATGCTTTCAATATTGCTCCCCTGGTATATTGTCGATCCGATGTCGCTGCAGTCTATTTTTGGTACACCCGGCATGTATCTCTCCTATATGGCGGGCAATACCAAAGAGGTGCGCGTCCCGGCATCCACCCAGGCGCTGAGCGCATCCGGTTACCAGCTCGGCACGCAGGAAGGGACGATTATTTCCGCGATCGGCATTTCGGTTTCCACATTTATCAGCCTGGGCCTGATGACCTTCCTGGCAGTGGCGGGACAGATGCTGATTAACATCCTCCCCGAAACCATCCTCAACGCGCTGAAGTTCCTGCTGCCGTCACTATTTGGCGCGCTGTTTATGGAGCGTTTGCTTAACAGCCCGATCGGGCTGTCCCTTAGCGCAATCCCGGTCATTTTTATCGTCAAAGCGGTGGCCGTCATGGGCGCATTTACCCTCCTGCCCTTTGGCGGCGGATACGCGCCGATACTGATCTGCGTCGTGACCTGTATGCTGTTGGCTAAAATCACCAGCGCCCCACCGGCGCAGGAAAGTTAACCATTCAGCAGGATACTGGCGTACGCCCGGAAGCATCCTCTGCCGGGCGTTTTTTGGCGTAACGTTATTTTGCGTGCCGGGGTTGTTCTTCCGCTTATACCAGCTAAGCGCTCTCATCGCAGTTACGATGACGTCAGGCCCATCTGAGCGCGACGAGGAAAAGAGCTGCTCAACCTAATGCCCCATAGCTTAACCGCCGTCGTCTGACCAGCTTCACAATCTACCCGGAATTACGAGCGGCCTCGCGCGCCCGGCAGATTGTGAAATATCTCCTGTCGCAAATCTGATAATCTCCGGTGGTGGCTTTACCTGCGCAACGGGTCGCTGAGCCACAAACTGCGGATCGCGATAAACAGCGGCGCGGAAGGCTCCGCAACCTGCGGGTGAATCCTGGAGAGGGTCGGTGGTAAGATACGGCTTTCGTTCTCCGTCAGGTGAGCAGACGAACGGGCATAACCCGGTTAAACATCCGCGCTTAACCAGGTCATTATAAAAGACTAATCTGGCATCATCTCCGTTAATGCTTACCAACAGGTCAGTATGTATACCTGATAGCATCCGGCATAATCGGGTGGACAAATTTAATAATGCGTATGGGTTTATGGCGGTTTCGCCTGGGCCACATGAGCACCTGAAAGACTTAAAAAACGAGTAAAATCAATATGAATGAGTCATTTGATAAGGACTTCTCTAGCCATACGCCCATGATGCAGCAGTATCTCAAGCTGAAGGCCCAGCATCCGGATATCCTGCTGTTCTACCGCATGGGTGACTTTTACGAGCTGTTTTATGACGACGCGAAACGCGCGTCGCAGTTGCTGGATATCTCACTGACCAAACGCGGCGCTTCGGCGGGCGAGCCGATCCCAATGGCGGGCATTCCCCACCACGCGGTGGAAAACTACCTCGCCAGGCTGGTCAATCAGGGCGAATCCGTCGCCATCTGCGAGCAGATCGGCGATCCGGCCACCAGCAAAGGCCCCGTCGAGCGCAAGGTTGTACGCATCGTTACCCCCGGCACCATCAGCGATGAGGCGCTGCTGCAGGAGCGCCAGGACAACCTGCTGGCGGCGATCTGGCAGGATGACAAAGGCTATGGCTACGCCACGCTGGATATCAGCTCCGGGCGCTTTCGCCTGAGCGAACCTGCGGATCGCGAAACCATGGCCGCCGAACTGCAGCGCACCAACCCCGCCGAGCTGCTGTACGCCGAAAACTTTGCCGAAATGGCGCTGATTGAAGGCCGTCGCGGCCTGCGCCGCCGCCCGCTGTGGGAGTTTGAAATTGATACCGCCCGCCAGCAGCTGAATATGCAGTTCGGTACGCGGGATCTGACCGGCTTCGGCGTGGAAAACGCACCGCGCGGCCTGTGCGCGGCGGGCTGTCTGCTGCAGTACGTCAAGGATACCCAGCGCACCTCGCTGCCTCACATCCGCTCCATCACCATGGAACGCCAGCAGGACAGCATCATTATGGATGCCGCCACCCGCCGCAACCTGGAGCTGACCCAAAACCTGGCCGGCGGCGTAGAGAACACCCTGGCCGCGGTGCTCGACCGCACCGTCACCCCGATGGGCAGCCGCATGCTTAAGCGCTGGCTGCACATGCCGGTACGCGACATCCAGCTCCTGACCGCACGCCAGCAAACTATCGGCGCGCTGCAGGACGCCACCGAGGAGCTGCAGCCGGTGCTGCGCCAGGTGGGCGATCTGGAGCGTATTCTGGCTCGCCTGGCGCTGCGCACCGCCCGCCCGCGCGATCTCGCCCGTATGCGCCACGCCTTTCAACAGCTGCCGACGCTGCGCGCCGGGCTGGAGAGCGTTGACTGTGCCCCGGTGCAGGCGCTGCGCGAAAGAATAGGCGAATTCGCCGATCTGCGCGATCTGCTGGAGCGGGCGATTATCGAAGCGCCGCCGGTCCTGGTGCGCGACGGCGGGGTAATTGCTCCCGGCTATAGCGAAGAGCTGGACGAATGGCGCGCGCTGGCGGATGGCGCTACCGACTATCTGGAGCGTCTGGAAGTTCGCGAACGTGAACGTACCGGGCTGGATACGCTGAAGGTCGGCTACAACGCCGTGCACGGCTACTATATCCAGATCAGCCGCGGGCAGAGCCACCTGGCACCGATCAACTATACCCGCCGCCAGACCCTGAAAAACGCCGAGCGCTATATCATCCCGGAGCTGAAGGAGTATGAGGACAAGGTACTCACCTCCAAAGGTAAAGCGCTGGCGCTGGAAAAACAGCTTTATGACCAGCTGTTCGATCTGCTGTTGCCGCAGCTGGCGGAGCTGCAGCAGAGCGCAAGCGCGCTGGCAGAGCTGGACGTGCTGGTTAACCTCGCCGAGCGCGCCTACGCGCTGAACTACACCTGCCCCACCTTTATCGATCGCCCCGGCATCCATATTACCGAAGGTCGCCATCCGGTGGTGGAACAGGTGCTGAACGAGCCGTTTATTGCCAACCCGCTGGAGCTTTCCGCCCGGCGGCGGATGCTGATTATCACCGGCCCGAACATGGGCGGTAAAAGCACCTATATGCGCCAGACCGCGCTGATCGCCCTGATGGCCTGGATCGGCAGCTATGTTCCGGCGCAGAAGGTGGAAATTGGCCCGATTGACCGCATCTTCACCCGCGTGGGGGCAGCGGACGATCTGGCCTCCGGGCGTTCCACCTTTATGGTGGAGATGACCGAAACCGCCAATATCCTGCATAACGCAACCGCCAACAGCCTGGTGCTGATGGACGAAATCGGCCGCGGCACCTCCACCTATGACGGCCTGTCGCTGGCGTGGGCCTGCGCGGAAAACCTGGCGAATAAAATCAAGACCCTGACGCTGTTTGCCACCCACTACTTCGAGCTGACCCAGCTGCCGGAAAAAATGGAGGGCGTGGCCAACGTTCATCTGGACGCGCTGGAGCATGGCGATACCATCGCGTTTATGCACAGCGTACAGGACGGCGCGGCCAGCAAAAGCTACGGTCTGGCGGTCGCCGCGCTGGCCGGCGTACCGAAAGAGGTGATAAAGCGCGCGCGCCAGAAGCTGCGGGAGCTGGAGAGCCTTTCCCCCAGCGCCGCCGCATCCCAGATAGACGGCACCCAGATGTCCCTGCTGTCACAGCCTGAAGAGACCTCGCCCGCCGTTGAGACGCTGGAAAATCTCGATCCGGATACCCTGACCCCGCGCCAGGCGCTGGAGTGGCTCTATCGGCTGAAAAGTCTGCTTTAAAGGCGCTCCCTCCGGCGGTGCAAAAGCGATACCGCCCGAGGAAGCGCCTCCCCGGTTATCTCAATTTAAGCAATTGTTAATAACCAGACTGTAGATTGTTTCTGCTTGAGAACGGAAATAACAAAATTATCAGGAGATATGATGAATAAAAATAAGGCCTTGCTTACTGGCCTGCTTATTATGGCACCTGTTTTTACCGCCTTTGCCGCGTCACAGACGGCAACGGGCTGCGAAGCAAAACGGCAGGATATTGAGCAGCAGCTCAGGCACGCCCGCGAACACAGTAACGCCCACCGCGCCGCCGGGCTGGAAAAGGCCCTGTCGGAACTTAACGCGAACTGCACCGATGAAGGGTTACGCGCCGCACGCGAAGACGACGTGCGCAAGAAAGAGCAAAAGGTGGCGGAGCGACGTCAGGAGCTGGCGGAAGCGCAGGCCGACGGACGCGAAGACAAAATACGGAAAAAGCAGCAAAAGCTGGCCGATGCCCAGGCGGAACTTGCCGAAGCGAAAAGTATGCTGGACAAGTAACGTTATCTTCGGCGGGTACTATCCGCCGGATCGCAAAAATAAAAGGCCGGATTATCAAAATCCGGCCTTTTTTAACGCTGCAAAGGCTTACTCGCGGAACAGCGCTTCGATGTTCAGCCCCTGAGCCTGCAGAATTTCCCGCAGTCGACGCAGGCCTTCAACCTGAATCTGACGAACACGCTCCCGCGTAAGGCCGATTTCACGCCCCACATCCTCCAGCGTTGCCGCCTCATACCCCAGCAAACCGAAACGACGTGCCAGCACTTCACGCTGCTTCGCGTTCAGTTCGAACAACCATTTGACGATGCTTTGCTTCATATCATCGTCCTGCGTGGTGTCTTCCGGTCCGTTCTCTTTCTCATCGGCCAGAATATCCAGCAGCGCTTTTTCGGAATCCCCGCCCAGCGGCGTGTCTACCGAGGTGATGCGCTCGTTGAGGCGCAGCATACGGCTGACGTCATCGACCGGCTTATCCAGCTGCTCTGCAATCTCTTCCGCACTCGGCTCGTGATCCAGCTTGTGCGACAGCTCGCGGGCGGTACGCAGATAAACGTTCAGCTCTTTGACAATATGAATCGGCAGGCGAATGGTGCGGGTTTGATTCATAATCGCCCGCTCAATCGTCTGACGGATCCACCAGGTTGCGTAAGTTGAGAAGCGGAACCCGCGTTCCGGGTCAAACTTCTCAACTGCGCGGATCAACCCAAGGTTACCCTCTTCAATCAGATCCAGCAGCGCCAGGCCGCGGTTACCGTAGCGACGGGCGATTTTAACCACCAGACGCAGGTTGCTCTCGATCATCCGACGGCGAGACGCGACGTCCCCACGCAGCGCACGACGCGCAAAATAAACTTCTTCTTCAGCCGTTAACAGAGGCGAATAACCAATTTCGCCAAGGTAAAGCTGAGTCGCATCCAGCACGCGCTGCGTCGCCCCCTGCGATAACAGCTCCTCTTCAGCCAAATCGTTATCACTGGGTTCCTCTTCACTCAAGACTTTCTCGTCAAAAGTCTCTACTCCGTTCTCATCAAATTCCGCATCTTCATTAAAATCATGAACCTTCAGCGTATTCTGACTCATAAAAGGTGGCTCCTACCCGTGATCCCTTGACGAAACCGACAAGCAAATGACCAGTTTCGCCGAATTATCGCTGCGGCAAATAACGCAGCGGGTTTACGGATTTCCCCTTGTAACGAATTTCAAAATGCAAGCGTGTAGAGCTGGTTCCGGTGCTACCCATGGTTGCTATCTTTTGCCCCGCCTTAACTTCTTGTTGTTCCCGGACCAGCATCGTATCGTTATGGGCGTAGGCACTCAGGTAATCATCATTATGCTTGATGATAATCAGATTCCCGTAACCGCGCAGCGCGTTACCGGCGTAAACGACGCGGCCATCAGCGGTCGCGACGATAGCCTGTCCCTTGCTACCAGCAATATCGATCCCTTTGTTGCCGCCTTCGGTGGCCGCAAAGCTCTCGATTATTTTACCGTCCGTCGGCCAGCGCCAGGTGGAGATGGGCGCACTTGTCGACGTACTGCTTGCTGTGGTTTCGGCTGTGCTAACCGCCGGAGCCGTAACGGGAGCGGTGACAACTGTCGCCGCAGGCCTGTTGTTCGGCAACATTTTGTTAGCACTCTGTTCACCTGAGCTCTCAGAATACGTAATTGTTGATTGCGAAGCAACAGGAGCGACGGAATTTTGTGCTGGTTTTGTCACAACGCCCTGCGCCGCCGCGTCTGCCTGAGTGATGGCATTACCGCCGGTAATGGGCGCGCCCGAAGCGCTGCCTACCTGCAGCGTTTGCCCGACGTTCAGATTATATGGGGCCGGAACATTGTTGCGTTGCGCAAGATCGCGGAAATCGTTGCCGGTGATCCATGCGATATAAAATAACGTGTCGCCCTTTTTAACGGTGTAGGTGCTGCCGCCGGTATAGCTGCCTTTCGGAATGTTCCCATACTGCCGGTTGTACACGATACGGCCGTTTACCGTCTGAACGGGCTGCTCGATAACCGGCTGCCCCGACGCAGGCTGTGCGACCGGGCGCGGAGCCTGCTGAACCGGCGTCGGCGTCTTCACTTCAGGCGGTGGCGTAATCAACATACCGGAGCTGGTGTTTGAAGCAGCGCCGCCGTTAACGGAGCCGATCGGCGCAGGTGGATTAGACGAACTGGTACAACCTGCCAGCCAGAGCGAAACCAGTGACAGTGCCGCGATGCGGCTGACGGTAAATTTTGGGCTTCCCGCGCTCATTTATCCCCCAGGAAAAAATTAGTTAACGACCTGCGTCTTCATACCGTGTCGGGTATTAAAACGTGCAGCCACGGCAGGCCGGCACGTCATCCTGCAAATCTGCACCGCCCCTGCGGGTACGGCATCCAGCCCGCAGCGTCAATGTTTAGCCGCTTCGACGCCTGGTGCAAGATTTTGTGTATAGTCTGACGATAAATATCCAGGAAAAGTCCTGATATTCAGCCACCTCAGGCCAGTTCCCCCTTGACTAAAGGCACAAAGCGAACGGCCTCTACGGTGTCTATAGTAAATTCGCTGCCCCGACGGCGCACCCGCTTCAAAAATTGCTGCTCATCGCCGACGGGCAGTACCAGAATGCCGCCCTCGTCCAGCTGCGCCATTAACGCCGCCGGTATTTCCGGCGGGGCGGCCGTGACGATGATGGCGTCAAAGGGAGCGCGGGCCTTCCAGCCCTGCCAGCCGTCGCCGTGGCGGGTCGAAACGTTGTGTAAATCGAGCTGCTTCAGGCGGCGGCGCGCCTGCCACTGCAGCCCTTTTATGCGCTCCACCGAGCACACGTGATGCACCAGATGCGCCAGAATCGCCGTCTGATAGCCGGAACCGGTGCCGATCTCGAGCACCCTGGAATCCGGCGTCAGCTCAAGCAGCTCGGTCATTCGCGCCACCATATACGGCTGCGAAATCGTCTGCCCCTGGCCAATCGGCAGGGCAATGTTGTCCCAGGCTTTATGTTCAAATGCCTCATCAATAAATTTTTCGCGCGGTACGGAGGCCAGCGCTTCAAGCACATGCTCGTCGCGGATCCCCTGCGCGCGTAACTGTTCAAGAAGAGTGTGTACACGTCCGCTTACCATTGCGCGTCGACTCCCACGCTGTCTAACCAGTCTGAAACCACGTCCTGTGCACTATAGGCCGTTAAATCCACATGCAGCGGCGTGATGGAAACGTAACCTTCGTCCACCGCCGCGAAGTCGGTATCCGGCCCGGCGTCGCGTTTATCGCCCGGCGGCCCGATCCAGTAAAGCGTATTGCCGCGCGGATCCTGCTGCGGGATCACTTTATCCGCCGGATGACGGCTGCCGCAGCGGGTAACGCGGAAGCCTTTAATCTGCTCCAGCGGCCGATCCGGCACGTTAACGTTCAGTATCCGCCCGGTACGCAGCGGCTCGCGGCTTAACGCCCGCAGGAGCCGGCAGGTCACCGCCGCAGCCGTATCGTAGTGCCGGTGTCCGTCAAGGGAGACCGCCAGCGCCGGAAAGCCCAGATGGCGGCCTTCCATCGCCGCCGCGACGGTGCCGGAATAGATAACATCATCCCCCAGGTTCGGGCCAGCGTTGATGCCGGAGACCACGATATCCGGTCGCGGACGCATCAGGGCATTCACGCCAAGGTAGACGCAGTCGGTAGGCGTGCCCATCTGTACGGCGATATCGCCGTTGTCAAAGGTAAAAGTGCGAAGCGAAGACTCCAGCGTCAGCGAATTAGACGCGCCGCTGCGGTTACGATCCGGGGCAACAATCTGTACGTCAGCAAACTCACGCAGGGCTTTCGCCAGCGTTTGTATACCGGGTGCGTGAACCCCGTCATCGTTACTCAGCAATATGCGCATGTATTCCCTAATTCACTGTTTTATTTGGTTTGTTAATAAGAACAGCTAAAATCTTGTCCTGTATTTTGTCCTGTTCTTAATTTGCTGGGTATTTTCCGAGCAATGCCTGCAGTGGTGCTTAGTCGCATTTTAGCGCGTGATGCCGCTCCGGGATAGTAGGCAATAAAGGAAGGAGCGCAAGCGCCGCGCGATGATGCAGTTCTGGGCTGACTGGCTCGATGGGTTGCTGGGTTAGGGTCGCGCTACCAAACCTTACCAGCAGGGAACTTTTTATACAGCGTCGACACCCCAACGTCGTAGATGATCGCCACCTGCTTTCTGTCTACTCCGCTCGCAATCAACCGCCCCGCCTGCGCCCATTGTTCAGCTGAGAGTTTTGGCCGGCGGCCGCCGATCCGCCCCTGTGCTCGCGCTGCGGCTAACCCCGCTGCTTCAAGTTGAATGCGCTTTCAGCTGGCATTCCCACACGAACGGACACAAATTGGTCGCGTGGAATATCGATCGGGTCGCCGTCGCTGTATCCATCTTTTTCGTTGCGAGCGAATATTGGAGCGCTGGGGTGGGTGCGGTGATAGGTTTTTACCAATACCGAGCCATCTGCATTAACCTCATAATCCAGCCAGATTAGCGGCTGTTTATTTCTGTCAAGTGGTATTTCGAACCCGCCATCAATTCCGCCCCACGCTGCGTCTGAATTAAGTCCTGTACAACCAGTAATATGATAAATCCCTTCATCTCTGCGAGTAACAACTACCCCCTCAGCTTCTGCGTTAGTTTCATATTCGCCAGTACTGAATAGTTTGATTATTGGTGAGGATTTTTTAATAAAACCATTACTATCAACAGTTGTATTAGCAGTGCCATATAATACGTTTTCAGCGTAACCTGTTCCAGAGTTTATTCCAGAGTCGGCATTAGCCATAATAGATACAATACCCGATGAATAACCAACGGTAAGTAAAGCGTATGTATCCGATGCTCCGAAAAATAATGCGGGTGAATACTGTAACGATTGCTCCTGAATTTGTAGCGCCTCGTCAGTTCGATAGATGCCACTGCCGCTGGTTCTCAGGTAGTTAAATGCTTCGCCCATTGTATTTGTTGCGTATAGTGAACCAGTACCGCCAATACCAAACGCCCCGACTTCCATGACGCTCCCGATCGCAGTTCCGACGTCACGCTGCGCTGCTGTTCCCAAACCGAGGTTTGCGCGAGCGCCCTCTGCAGTCGTTGAGCCGGTGCCGCCCTGGCCGATCGGCACCGCTCCGCCCGTTTTTGTGGCCATGTTGTCTGCCAGATATTTCCACGATGGGCCGGTGAACGTCGAGCCGTCAGGGAGTTTTACGGTAATGCTGCCGCTGGCGCTGTAAACCTGCTGCCAGTTCTGCTTGTCGTAGTTCAGACCACGCAGCGCTTCAGCGCTTTGAGCTACCAGCGCAGCTGTTACCATACTGAGCGCAACGCGAGGAACGGCAGACCATGCCGCGCCTGATTGCGTTGGCCCTGTGTACACGCTGACCAGCGTCAGTGACGTGTTGCTGTTTACAGACTGAACAGGGAGCGTATACGGGACGCCGCCGACAGTTACGACAATGAAATCTCCTGCCGCCAGCTCTGTTGAAAATGCGGTTCCGGTGCCGGTCACGGCTGTAGAATTATTTGTAAGGGTGATAGTTCCTGCGGACATAAATGTTTCCTTAGTACATGTTTGGAAGTATAAGAACTGGCATATTGATATTTTGGTTAAATGTCATATCAAACCCGTTGTCATAATAATTACCCACAACCTGATTATAAGCTGACCGGACATTCCCCCCGGTCATTACAATTCCTTTTTTCCTTACATTAAAATAGCCGCTTACTCTCCTTGACTGAGCGCCCGTAAATGCTATTTGGCAATATTTTTCACCTACATATTGATTAGTATTGGTTACCGTTAATTGCCGGTCGTACACAAATGGGCGTTTCACTGTAGAAAAGGTAACCTGCCCTGCCGAATTGGTCATAGTAATGCCATCGCCGGCGACTGGAGCGGTGTTATTAAATATAACAAGCTCCAGTGTTACAGAGCCTTCAAGATCATCCATTCCTGAATAACTAATATTCCTGACAATGATATTACTTCCGTCAAATCCTACAGAAACATTATTATTATCCCATTTCCCAAAAGGTATACCGGAGACTGGAAGCGCCATCGAGCCGTTAACTGTAACCGTGCCAACATAGGCGCAGGTCATTAAGCTGGCTTGATTCGAAATCGCTGTAAAATCAGTAGAGTTAGAAATAAGCATCCCTTCATTGTGTGTTGATTCAGGGAGTATTTCAAATACAGTCCCAGCCCATTTTGGTATTCTTTGATAGTTACCTCTGTTTGTTCCGTTAATTGTGACTCCGCTATCCCCGTTGCGGGTAACAGATGTCATATATATCGGTAAAACAATCCACGTCTGCATGTCAACAAATTCCTGAATGTCAACCGGGATTGACGGCAAGACAAAAACTGTGGATCCAGGGGTTAAAGGGGTGTCAATACGAAACTGGTTTGCACCAGTGCCACTCCCTGAAAAGTTTGCACAAAACGACGGGGCGCGAAGCCCCGCAGTGATAGCCATCACAGGACGGCCATCGTTATAATCAATCAGTATTCCTTCCGGCATATATAACCTACCATTTTCCTACAACAACACGCCCACCTCCGGGAAGGTTAACCGTGATACCATTGCCGTCAATTCTGACCACATTATTTGTTCCATTAAATGCAAACTCACCACTGTCGGCATAAAGCTTTCCATGAAACTCAGGGCTGGCATTTTTTGGTAAATTCCAGCCTTGCACACCAGGAATGAAGTTAGACGACTGCAAAGAATCAGTTATTTTTGCAAAGTCGATTGATGCTTCCTGAATCAATACACTCCTGATAAATACCTGTCCGTTATATACAAAGAATGCAGCCTGCCAGTTACCGGGATCGCTACCTGAATATATTCCAAACTGATCCGCCGCAAAAACAACAGTGGATTTGTAAGTGTTGCCTGATGGCTCGATAGACATGCCTAAGCCGGTATTATATTTTACACCGTTTCGCACAATACCCATATTAAGGGTGTACGATGCTTTTGCTGTGCCATCGCTATTTACCTCTGCTGTCATTTTTTGATTAACAGCCGATGTCAGTGAATTCACGTCACTGTTTAAATCACCGATTGATGCCTGAACGTAGGTAGACAAATCAGCAAGCCCTTGCTCGGCCGTCGCAACAGTGGTTTTTACGACAAGAATATCTGCGCGGACCTCCCCATACTGTTGATACTGGTGCTCAACTGTACCGTGGTTAGCAAGGGAATTTTCCATGATGCCCTCAAGGCTGGTATCAACGCCGCCCTGAACATTTTTGAATGCGTCTGAATCGCGAATCGCA
The DNA here is from genome assembly GCF_009711095.1 of Intestinirhabdus alba. Classification (GTDB taxonomy): domain Bacteria; phylum Pseudomonadota; class Gammaproteobacteria; order Enterobacterales; family Enterobacteriaceae; genus Intestinirhabdus; species Intestinirhabdus alba. Next base: position 18,992 of record NZ_WMJZ01000018.1, on the reverse strand, counting down.
TCATCAATCAGGTCAATCATTCCGGGAATATCGGAAGAGGCTTTACCTGACGCCTCGACGAACTCAGATACCCCGAACGCATTTTTAGTGCGCACGTAAACGTAATAGGTCGTATCGGCTTTTAATCCGTGCAACGTCCATTGCGTAGAGCGTCCAAGGAATTGAGCCTGATCCTCTATGTTCGCAGGATTGGTGATTTGAATTTGACCGGAGTACCAGAACTCAAAAAATGTGTCCGTCGTTGCTGTAATTTGCATAACCGGAACGATATCGGCGGAGAATAAACCGGGGGTCCATACAATACCGGAAGGTGCCGGCGGCGCACCAATCACCATGTTTATTTGGGACTCAGCGCCTTTCATTCCGTTTTCGTTGCGGCCACGCACACCCAGCGTATAGCTCCCGGCATTCAGTCCAAAAAATTCATAACGGAACTGGTCGGTTTCGTACTGAGCCACCAATTTCCCATCCGCACTGTACACGTACAATTCAAATGCCAGTTTTTTAGTGGTGGTTGCTGTTTCCCAAGTGGATGTTACTTGTACAGTCTCGGAGTTGGTGTTAATAATGCGCAGATTTTCAATATTCGGTACGCGGTAACCGTTTAGCGTGTCGTTAGGAATTTCAAATATGGCCCCCTCGTCCACAATGGCCTGTTTATTGGGATCATGCTGAGAAGCCGTAATGCTGTACACGGAATTATTTTCTGCCTCTGCCACACTGAGGATGCGAAATAAACGAGTGGTGACATTGCTGGTAGATATGGCGAAAATAGTGCCATCACGCACCCATGCCGGGGTCGTTTTCAACGTAACTACATTACCAGTAATACTGTCAATCGTATATTTAATGAACTTGCCGTCACTCCCCATGAGCGACATGGTGTCATCTTCTGTTATCAGCGAAGAATCGACAGCATCAACAGTAATTTTATTCCCGCTGTGTGACATGACGCGCCCGCCAAGGCGCGCGCCGGCATAGTTGTTGTCCATGATTTCAACGATATCGCCCGGCGTGAAATGAATAGCATCGCGAGCCATCTGGAAAGAAAGTCGACTACTTTCACGTTTTGCTGTTTCCAGGAGCCATTTTCCTGCTCGCCATGCCTGGCCGCGAGAAGTGCACCCAAACGCCTCTAGGGTGGTTTCGTTGTAGTTTCCGCGGGCGATCATCTCATCGTCGGAGACGTATTCCTTCACCTGCTCCCAGCCGTTATCCGGGTCAGTCCAGGACACAACTACCGCGTTGTATTTTTCTGAGCGTTTCACAGAACTGCGCTTAAATACGCCATCAACCACATTAGCGTTCGTGATTGTCGCGATCGGGTCCTGTGGTGCGTCCAGCATGACGGAAAGGCGCATTCCGTCCCACAATGCTATTCCGCGAAACATGCTGGCTATCTTGTCTAAAATATTGCGTGCGCTGGCCTGCTCCGTGATGTATGCGTTCAGCGTCATTCTTGGTTCCTGACCGCCATAGCCGTCATTAACAAGCTGATCGCAATACTGTGAGAGGATGTAAAGAGCGCCGTCATCTACATCGATATAACCGGCTCGTTTTGCCAGACCAAACCGGGTATTCTTCGCCAGTTCACGGAACAGCCAGGCGGGGTTGTTCGTCCACGCCTTTTTAAAGCCGCCAGTCCACAACCCTGAATAGGTTCTGGCTATCGGATCGTAGTTGTCAGGAACGTCCACAATCAGGCCGCGAAGATGGTATGTGCGACTAGGGGTGTCGGTGTACTGGTCACGGTCAATAACCGCACCCGCAATTGCAGAGAAAGGATAATTCAGATTATCGTCAGTAATTTCGCTATAACTATTCCAGATGGTGCCATTTGACAATAAATCACTGTTACTATCGGGAGTGATGCGCCGCACGCGAATATCGAAAGGCTTGGTATCTGGCGCATTAATAAGATGCGCTTCAAGATATTCACCTGATATTTTACCGGTTATAGTTACCGTCTTCTCTATTGACCAGCCTGCATTTCCCGTTCTGCTCTCAAGCACCAGGGTAACGGACGTATTATTCTGATTGCCTTTAGTGTCGCTCTCGACCAGTCCGGTCACGCCCACATTAAAACGTACCCGGGTGACATCCTGGTCGGTTATAGTGCGAACAAGCGGCGTATCATAGGTTACATCGGTGTTCACGATAGTTGTTGCTTCAATAGCAGAGAATCCGTTAATAGGCGATTGCGTCTCTGACCCCGGACGCCATGCTACACTTACGCCATTAACACTAACGTTGCCATTGGCATCTGTAACTGGTGTCTTATTCAGCTTGAATGAAGAAAGGTGTGTCTGGTCTATCGGCCCGAAAATCGGCCCTTCCGAAATAAGGTCCAGCACTCTGTAAAATTGTTTTGATTTGAGGTTATCGTCGAGGAGTTTTGGGGTCGAGGCCTTACCACCACCTGAAGACATAGCGCGCCACCTTAGCTTATTGATTCTGTCCAGTCTGCGTTATTTGAAGTGTCGATGCCGAGGGAAATCACATTCGAACCAACCTCCATTTCTCCGAGGAGAATTGGCACCGCGCGGCCCTGACCTACCCGGTTTTCAGCACTGGTAAATGAATTGTTTGTGAGTGTATTGGTCTCTGCTGCTTCTGCGGATGTTTTGGTCTTCATGTTGCGTGACATGTAGACCGAGTAAGCCACCGAAGCCACGCTGACAGCAACCGCAATCCATGCGGCCGCAGCGGCGCTTATCGCCCCCTCCACTACCGGCACGAACAGGACTACAGAGCCGTCTTTAAGGTGGCGATCCAGATGCCATTGCATCGCAGATGCCTCAACATCCTCGCCCGCCACCCGCACCCGCAGCTTTGTATGTAGAAAGGCTTTTTTGAATTCGAAATCCTGCGCCAGCAGAAGGCGTAAACCCTGCGCGGGAGTATCAACATTCAGGGATATCTGGCGGTAAAATCGGCGTAGATTGCCTGCAAATTTAAAGATGAGCACTGTTCGTGTCTCCAGATTGAATGCGTCTGCTTGATGTATGCCGGGCGCATTTGTTCTCGTCTGCTGAGGTGTCCGGCATGGTCATGGTGAAGCACCAGGTTGTCATGAAGGAGAATCATTGAGTGGCATGGGTCTGCGCCGGGGAATGGCTGCCTGATAATGACGTCGCCTGGATGGGCATCCTGCATGGATACCTGATAGAACCCATTGGCCGGCATGTTTACCAAATAGAGATTCTCTCCCCGCAGCCACCATCCGTTAGTTCGCTCGAAGTCCGGCAGGTCGATGCCGCAGAGGTGGTATGCGTCCCGGAAAAGCGTGTAGCAGTCCATAATGCCGTGCTCGAACTTTCGCCCCAGCAGGAGTGGCACAGGCCTGTATTTCCTGACCTCCCCGTCAGATGCCAGCCACCATGGCAGGCCGGTCATAACCTGCACCTGCCGGTCAGCTCCTGAAAGAGCTGGCTGGCTTTGCGGATGCGAATGGAATACTGCGGTAATCTCCCCCTCCTCCTCCGCTGCAAGCCAGTCGTCGTCACTTATGCGGAAATGATGCCAGGGCTCCGGATGCACATTCCGGCAGCGAAACACTTGCTCGCCATTCAGGATCAGCGCGCACACTTCATCCTGCGACGATGCCGCATAATCGAGTAATTCTTGCATTAGGAGACCTTTTGAGAGCCGGGGAAACTACTTATTGGCATTGGTTCAGGACGTGGATAGCGGAACCGGCAGCCGGTACGCCGGTGTGAGCATTTGTCTTTCGCTTGATCTGTTGTCGGGTTGTCACGCTCGTCTGCAACAGGAGGCCCGTCATACCCGCACCCGACACCGCGATACTGCCACTGGCACACGTCTGCGAGGATTGTTCGCGCCGGGATGATGGCGTTGTCACAGTCAATCGGTGTCGCCAGCGTATAGGTTACCTGCTCGAACGTTTCTTCCGTCATCTCTTCCACGACGTAGCGTGATACCGCCTCCTGCGTAGGGTCAGCATCAGGATTGCCGTTCGGGAAATTAGCCGCATCCAGATATTTAACCGGAACCTGCCGCCGGGTTATCACAACGCCAAGCATATCGTCGAAGTCGTGGTTAATCCCCGTTAGCAGCCCGGTTACATTCGCGACTGTCATCGTCGGGCGCGTATAGGTTCCCTCATTCTTCATTCCGAACCCTTCAACTGCTATTGGGTACGCCTGGTACTGATTTCCTTTCCAGACAACGTCCCCATAGTAGCCGTTGGTGCCAGAATGGAATCGAATAAGGTCACCTCCGTATGGCTGCAGGTCCGCCTCGAAAAGGTCTATGAAAGCGCCAACTCCAGAATCGACGCTATCAATAATCATATTATCTGGTATGTCGCGCACGGGAACCTCTCATTAAAAAGCCGCCTCAAAGTGGCTTATCGTGGCACTTGTTCAAATGTGGCCGTTAATTCATATAACGACCCGGTCTTCGTTAAACTCCAGGAGCGGCAGATAAACAGCGCCTGCACTCCTGTATCAGATGGCGTCCAGTAGAACGATTCCACCGCCATTCTCGCAGTAAGAAATTCATCGGCCGCTTTTGCTGCATTTGGGCGTGAACATTTTTCATCGTTGACGCCCCGGAAAGTCAGCGAATATTTAGCCATTAGCGGGTTGATGCCCTTGGTCTGTCTCTGTTCGTATCCGTCGCCAAACTTCACTACAGCAACGTTAGGCGTTCGCTCTACCGAGTAGCCCCGCTGAGGCGTCCATGTGAATATTTCTGGCATGAATTACTCCCAATAAAAAACCCGCCGGAGCGGATTCATAGCGTTAATTGCATTGCCGATACCGAGGATTTATCGGCTTTTTTCAAGCATTCCATTTGGCCGTTGCTCATCCCTTATCGCCCGCAGAGACTGGTTGTAGGCAATTTTACCTATCTGATTCATCGTTGCCTGGTCGATTCCATTGGTTGTATTGATGGTGAAATTATTAACAACGGACACAGAACCCACCCCAGAGCCACCCGAACCAATATCCCGGTTGCTAATCACCCGTCCGTTATCGCCGGGGATCATGTACTGGCTGCCATTCGACGCCTGGTAGATTTCCGGCTTTCCATGCTCTCCTACGCGATACATGGAGCCTGCGTCTACAGGACCGCCATTATAACGGGTACCAGCAATAGCCATCCCCTTCGCAGACAAAAGCGAACCAGCATATGCTGCCTGACCAACCGCCGCGGCAGTGCCGTAGGTAGCTATTGAAGCACTCATTGCAGCAGGTGCCCATGCGGAAGCTGCGGCGGTTGCCTGGGCCATAGTTGAGGCCAAAGAGGCGGCGGCCGCTGCCTGGCCCATCAACTGGCTCTTAACCCACTCGATCCCCATCTGCACCAGACTGCCAACAACACTATTTAGGATTGTCGTTCCGATGTTGGCGAAGGATTCTTGCAGGCTTTGAGTGCCGTTAATAAGTCCGGTAATGGCGCTGGTTGCGCCTCCCTGTAGAGAATCTACAGCGGCACCAAGCATATTATTGATCTCGCTCTGCTGTTGCCACTCTTCCCACATCGCCGCCATGCGCTTTTGGTGATATTGGTCTTCAATCTGAGCGCGTACCGCTTCGGCTTCGGCTATTTTCTGCGGGTAAAGCTGAACATACTGATTGAGCTGCGCCATTTGCTGCGCGTAGGTGTTGTCGACAGCGGCAACTGGTGATGCCTGGCCTTGCAGTTGCGTAAAATTCTGGCTGGACTCTTTCCTTTTTTGCTCTTCTTCCTTTGCAGACTTTGTTGCCTCTGCGAGATCATACATTTTACCGGCCAGCTCTCCGGCCTGCTGAACCTGCTGTTGAGTGGCTGCCGCGCCTAGTTGCTGCTGCGCGGCAAGAATAGCTGCTTCTCGCCCCATGCCCTGTTGTTGCAGAGTGGCTATCTGGTATTTGTTAGCTAACTGATCGAGTTGATTGATAACCTGCTGCTGTTCAGCTTCAGATTTTTTCGCAGCGGAGGTAGCAGCTGCGGCCGCCTTTTTGTCTTCAGATTCTTTCTCTTTCTGCGCCTTCTGCTCTGCCTGATAAGCCTCAATCTTATCGTAGCTCGCATCAATCGACTGCCGCTCAGCCTCCGTTGCCCCCAGCAGATTAGCCACGTACTTTGCTTTTTCTCTGGAACTCATTCCGACTGTTGCAGCTTCGTTTTTTGCCGCCTCTACAAGCCTATTGAGTTGCTCAACATTTCCAGACAGCGCTTTCTTTGATGCCTCAGTAGCGCCAGTGAGACTGGTAAGAGCCTCCTTCAGCACTTTCATGGCATCACCAGCATTCATAGCGGCCAGAGCATTGCTGTTTACCAGGTTCGTCAGTTCATTTAGCTTAGGGTTGGCATAACCAGTCTGTTCACTTAACGAAGACAGTGCCGCGGCAGCAGCCTGCATTTTTTCCGGAGTGGGTTCCTTGCTCAGGTCTCTAAACACTTTGACCAGCCCGACAGCCTGTGTCTGGGTGATTCCAAATGTCTCGGCCATATCAGTTGTGACATTATTGAGTATGTTAACGCCAACAATGTTGCCCTCGTACGTGCCGCCTAAATCTTTCAGGACGGCTGTAACGTCTACCCCTTTGGCTTCAAGTGTTGTTAGCTGGCTCTGCGCTGCTGCCATGCTGTTACGCCATGTCCCAAGATCGCTAACCTGCTCGTTAATGGCAGAACCAGCAGCACTGATTGCCTTCTGTGCATCGGTCATCGATACCGCAATCTGAGCTTTCGCCGCATCTGAGCTTACGGCAGCCAAGCGCTGAATTTTTTCAGATAGCGCCGTAACCCCGGCATCAGTTTTTATAACAGTGTTAGACAACGCCTTTTGCGCTGTCTCCAACTCAGCGGTAGCATCTTTCGATTTGAAAAGAGAGGGAAGGAGCGCGCCAGCGATAGCCCCCGAAATTGCAACCACAGCACCAACTACTGCACCACCCGGACCGAATATTGAGGCAATCTGGCTACCCTGCTGGGCAAAAACCATCATTGCATTCTGCCCCATCTGCAACTGAACGGCGACGTCTTGTATCTGGTAACCAAGTTGTCCAGCAGCAAACCGCATGCTACCCATGCTGCGCGTTGCCGCAGTTACACCCTTTGCTGTCTCGGTTACTTGGGTGTCAAGCTTGGAAAACTGTTTAATACTGGCGTCAAGAGAGGCGTTTATTTCATCCAGTGCTCTGTTGCTAGTGCTGACGCCTTTAACCAGCCTAGCGGTCTCCATGTCCACTTCAAAAACAATAGAGCCAACGGTTTCTTCGCCTGCCATTAGTTATCTCCGCGCATAAAAAAACCGCAATAGCGCTGATTTATAGGTATCCATCAGCGATATTGCGGGGTATGTGTTGATTCTTACTTATATCAATCCGGCTTTCTTTCGAGCCTCCAGAAGATAATCTTCATCGCTTTTCCCTGCCGTCTCCGTCTTCGACGGCGTAGCCTCGATTTCATCTTTCACATGCTTATTTTGTGTTGAGCCGCTGATAATAATTTCTTGTCCTTCGATGATTTTCTTCAACAACTTGACTTGTTCATCAGAACGTGTTGCAGCTTTTATCACATAAAATGCGATAGCAATGGTAATTAACCATGAAACAATTAACAGGATGTAATATCCGAACATGAGCGCCCCCTAAGTTTAAGTTAATGACATCCTATCAAAAAGCGATCACATATCAACTAACGAGAAGGAAACTTTCGGGGGTCTCACGCTCGAAAAAGAAAAGCCACCCGGAGGTGGCTTGTCAGCATAAAGTAACAGATTAGCGGTTTTCACAACCAAGCTGAGACTTATCGATGATTTGCGTACCTTCGACACGGAAACCGTATGTGCCGAACAGGAATGCATGGTTCAACTGATAGATGACAACATCGCTCAAACCTACGGAGCACTTATCTTTTTCGATAGCGCGATCCATTGCTGTTTTAACGCTAGGGATGCCCAGCGGAAAAATGACAATCGGAGCTTTGTCTTCACCAGTTACGCGCTGACCTTTTTCAAACTTAGCTGCGTTCAGGTTGTAGTTTTTGGTACTACCTACGGTCATATCAGCAACGCGAACAGTGCAGCCAGACAGCATTAAAGCCCCAAGAGCTAAAGCAACTACCTTCTTCATTTCGTGTTTCCTTTGATTGCAATCGGAAACATCTTAACAGCATGAATTGTATGATCAAATAAAAACCCGCGATTAAGCGGGTTTGAGATGTCTGTAGCAAGGGGGATTAAGCTACATCAGCGCCGTGGATCAGATGGCGCAGCGCTTCAATCCCGTTTGAGTTGTAACGGAACGCCTCTACCTGTTTGCTGGAGTGAGCGGACTTGTCCAGGAAGAATTTGCCATACTGCTCCGTCTTGAGGTTGTTAGCGTTGGCAATGCGACCTATTTTATTCGCCGTTACGCCAAGTTGTTCTGCAACCTCTCCTGCCGAGTAGTAATGCTCCTCAATAGCCGGTAACGGGATGGCATTGAAGCCGACGATTGGATTGATGATACTGGCGGCCGCCGTCTGCTTTGCCTCAGGTGCAAGGTTAGGCATCAGGTCGAACAAGTTGGTAACTGCTTCAACCGTCATTTTCAGCGTGCGAGCCTGACGGTACTCAACAAGGCCGGTTGCTGATTTAGAAGGAATCGCTTCTCCTGATTCAAGTTGACGCCAGCGCTTTGCAACTTTGTGGCGAAGGGGAATGCTATAACCCATCATCAGAGTCATGGTCAGGTCTTGATCAAGCCAGTACTCCTGATAAGTGCGCCCTTTATCGTCTTGGTAATCGGCCGAAAACTCGGCCGATTGAAGATTGAGCGATTCGAACATTTTCCTGCAATCTTCGAGGACATGCTTATGCTTTTTACCAGTCAGCGATGCAATTTCGCGACTAGACATTTTAGTGACAACCGATCTTACATTTGCTACAGTTTGCTTAGTCATATACGTTCCTATACGTTGTTAGACATCAGATGCCGCCAGCAGCACACTGGCGGTTTTTCTTTTAGCGAATCCTTGCTGTCTCTCCTTCCTCAAGTTGTTTTTCCGCGCCTTGCTTTACATATGCCAAAAAGATCGCTCCGTCCTTAAATCGGTCGTAAAGACGACCAGCGAGCGGTGATTCGATTGCTTTCAGTGCAGGGTGAATCTGATTTTTCCATGCCTCATACATAACAGCGTAATGAGTGGCTAACGCATCGACGTTGTAGGCATGACGCTCGCGGATAGACGGTTCGGTTAATGCTGGCGTGTGAATTGCCACTTCGCGATCAAGAATGTCCAGCACCCAGCGGCGAAACTCTTTAGCCACATCAGTACGGGCGAACATTGCGATAAGGTGAGCACCACGAAGCGAGAAAACACGAACCTTCATGCGGCGGGATGAACCGTTGATACCATTGGTCACTGATTCAATGACCTGAGTCATTCCCTCGGAGAACTCATCATTGTTTTGGTTGAAGAGGTTGGTAATGGACTTGGTGCTTTTGTATTTCAAAGCAGCAGCCAAGTCGGCCGAAGTAAACCAAACGCTGTCCATATCATTTACTGGAGAAAGCTGAACGCCTTTGAAGTTGTACTCTGATTTCGCTACAATATTCATGTTGGTTTTCTCGCAAAAGTTTACTGACATAGAGGCCCGGTTTGTGTTAGCGCACTTCCGGGCTTCGCTGTATTTACTGCACATGCATCCGGCCTCTGAACTTCAAAGCCCATACCAGCGCCTGTACCAGAGCGGCGTTTTCAGAAAGCCCCTCCTCGTCCGCAATCCGTTTAAACGCCTCCTTCACCTTTTGCGGGTAGCGAAGGGTTGTCTTTGCTTCGTTCTTTTCCACTTAATGCTCCTCTTCGTGATGGCATTATGCCTTGAAAGCAGAATGCCATCATTGATTATAAATAGCAATATGCCATCATCACTTTTTTTTGAGGTGATGCTATGGCTGAAAAGCAGGTTAAAGATTACGAAAAATTTGTCGTCCGTTTCCCTGATGGAATGCGCGATGCGATATCTGAACGAGCCAAAGCAAATGGTAGGTCGATGAACTCGGAGATTGTGCAAATACTCGGAGAAGTTGTTTATGGACTAAATAATACCGACGATGAATTTGAAAGTATGTTCGAATATGTGACCACGGAGACGCCGACCGATGAAGACGAGTGGCGAGTCAGGGACAGGATGCTTACGCAGTTAGTTTTTGAAATAACGAACAGACTCGATAAGGAAACCGCCAGGCTGAAAGCTCTATTTGAGATACGATCCCCGGATGGCTTTTATACCCAGACAATTACTAACATTAAAAAGCCCACCTGAGTGGGCTACCTTGCTGCTCTTGCCCTGCGCGCGGCTTGGCGGGCAAGATAAGCATCGGCAACAGAATCGTACTCCTCCCGCGTCATGCCCTTCTCGTTAGGGTATTTGGCAGCAAGGCGCAGAGTAAATTCGGTCATAGTCATCCCGGCGGCTTCTTCACGACTAATCCCGAAATGGTTGCAGGCGGCAACGATGTAATCAATGGCTCTAAATTCGTTTGAATACTCGTTTGCTTCATGTCGCTGAAGCCTGCGAATTTTGGCTTTCCCAATAATGCCGTGCTGCATTAATTGCTGAGCCAGAACTATGATATCGCCCCTGGGAAGCAGCCCCGGCCGATAGACAACGTATCGACTCCACCCCTTCCATTCGCCGATAAGCGGCTGCAGGTCTGCGCTGCCTGTATAGCAACAATGCATGACTTGCATCGCAGAAGTGAGAATTTCATCGGCGGCACGCTGGAGTACAGTGTTAATGATATTCGCCGGCAGCTTCCCGTTTAACAAGGAAGCCTTTCCTAACAGTTCATTAACCTCAGAACCGTGAATCAGCGAAAATATAGCGACAATCTCCGCTGGGCTGCCAATACTGGACATGGCCGCAAAAGATGGTTTAAAAACGTAGTCTTTCCCGCCTTCCCTTGCCTCGGAAAGCCGCATTTCACCAATTTCTATTAACGGTTTCATGCCTCTCCTGAAGTAAAGAGGGGCACTATCATGCCCCGTCGTTTATGTCATTCAGTAACAGTAACTGAGTGTGTGGCAACCTTATTCCCGTCTACCGTGGCAACAACAATCTCTGCTGTTCCTGCAGCCACCAGGTTAACAGTGACCGCGCTTCCAGATTTTGTGGCCGTTGCAATGGCTGCGTCAGTTGTAGACACGGTAAATTCTTTATTGGTTGCCCCTGTCGGCTGCACGGTAACCGTAAACGTAGTTGTGCCTCCAACTGCGCCAGTGCTCGTAGCGGGGTCAACAGTCACGCCAGTAACTGCTACGTCGATGGTTTCATTAACTTCGATGGTACTGGCGTCGCCGACTTTGAACTCGGTACTAAATGTTACGATGTCATTTGTACCCCCGTCAGAACTCAATGCCGTGATATTCATGTAGCCGATGAATTCTACCGGGCCGTAGTCCATGCGCACCCAGATGCCAGGCTGGCGCTTGGCCTTCAGTTCATCAGCGAAATACTTGATGAACCTGCCGACACCGTACTGATCCAGTTTGTCCTTCTTGCGCACCTCACCTTCGAAGCTCAGGGTGAAGTCGCTGTTGGTGATGATGGTCTCTACATAGCCACCGCCATCATCCGCATCAGAGGTAACCGAGTTCGGGTTGAAGTCGAAGCCCTTCGACGTACCAGCGGCCAGCGCCATCCACTCAGATTCAAGTGGCTTGACGTCAGGGCAGCCATCGGCGACTTCCAGCACGACCGCACCGCCGAACAGGCGCTCGTTCGAGTTCTGGCAATTAGCCATGTGAAACTCCTCTTTGACATATAAAAGAAAAACCGCCTGAGCGGGTTATTTGGTTGGATATGGCTATTCGCCGTAAGTGCAGGCAAACTGGAGTCGGAAGACTATTCGCCCTTCTTCTGTGAGCACCGGCGCGGGAATTGCGCCCATGTTCTGGATGTAGCCGACGCACTCGTCAGCCATGGGGTTGGCCTGGACGTAATCGACGATGCGCTGTACGGCATTGAGCGCGTCTTTGCGCTTGTCCTTCGCGCCGAAAATGTCGACCAGAACGTGATATTCAGAACCTAGGTCAGTACGGATATTAGAACCGCCGTTAGGCCTGAATACCATGATCGCCTTCGACAGGTCGCCCGGGTCGTCGTACATCAGCTGTTGCACGGTGAAACCAGTCGTTAGCCCGGCGTCGCCGAACATATTGCGCACCCGCTCGTGCATCATGGGTGTCATAGCGAAAGCTCCTTGCGCATCACTGCATCAATTTGGCTTCGGCTATCCTCAAAGCCTTTCGTCAGAAATTCTTTCTGCGCTGTTGAACGTCGGAATGTCTGTGGCACGTTAGGGTCGTGAACATAAATAGCGTAGTTTGCCGAATATCCAACCCGCCCGGTTACTCGCGTACCGCTGGCGTTGATTTCACGGTATTGACTATTAAGCAACGTAGACGTATCGATTGGGGTGTATAACGCAGCCTGAGAACTACCGATAATCATTGCCGATTGCAGGGCTCTAACCACCTTGCGACCTTGCACATCCTGAATAATTCTGTTCAGGTTGGCCTTTGCCTCGCGGATACCGCGAACTTTAGCGCCCATGGCTAGACTCCCGTCAAAATTGCGAAATCATCCGCCAAGCGCTCGAACGTATCGGCATAGCGGATGACCTGCCGAACTTCGTCGGCACCTGCGACAACCGGATCAGGTTCGGTAGATGCGCCAATGAGCAGGTAATCACCAGCGGCCGCCAGCGCGAACTCCGTCCATACGGTATTCTTCACTACGATTTCAGCGCCAAGGCTGGCTAACTTTTTGCTGAGGCCGCCCTCGTAATCACAGAGGATTTGCTCAGGCTCTGCATAGCCCAGCGGGTCGCCGTATTCGTCATTGCCTTCCAGCTTGCGCCAGATAGTCGCCGTGGCGGTATAGCTCCAGTTCGCTACCGATGACATCAGCCCTCCTTCCAGCGCAGCACCTTCGCGCCAGTCGCCCGGATGCGCGGGCAGTTAATGAACCACTCGCCGTCCGATTTTACGTAGCCGGTAGCCTCCCGCCCGATGTCAGTTTGCACCCAGACGCGAAAGAATGGTTGCGGTAGTCGTTCAGTCACTAGAATCCAGTTCATTAACGATTCCCATCGCACATGCACCCACCGCGTCCAATCCAGATGCCAGCAAAGGCCGGAGTTACTGTCGGGTCGGCAGGAATGAGTGAGTTAGCACAACCATACTTATCCAGTCCTCGGAGAAGGTTTAACGAGCCTTTCCAGCGGTCTGATAACGACTGGTATCGGAATGATTCAGAAGCACCACTTGGCGCGGTGTGACTGGAAACATATTTATCGCCCTGCCCAAGAGCCATTAAGCCCAACAGGTAGGACTGAATTAGCAGCGCTGTAGCCGGAGAGTAATGAGCATCAAGGCATTCCTGAATACTGTTAGCTTGCTCTACTAGCGCCTCTAAGATGAAATCAGGCAGCGTGATACCGACTGACTTCAGATATTCCCTGGCCTGTTCTGTGGTAATCATGCGAGCCTCTTAATAAGCCCTCCGCAGAGGGCATAAAAAAACCGCCTTAGCGGCGGCTGTTATTCAGCAGGGAAAAGCTTTTCAAGCTCACCGTCTGGTAGCAGTTCACCAAGCTTTTCAGCACCCAAGTTGCCTTTGAAATCGATACCCAGCTCGGTCAGCCGCGCCTGGATAACCTCTTTAGGAGATTTTGAGTCGGTGCCGCCTTCTGGTGTCGCAGGAGTTAGCTGGCCGCCTGCCTCACCACGCATCAGTCGCACGTTAGATTTCAGTGCCGGGTGCAGCTCTTTGATCTCAACCACATCGCCTACCTTCACGCCGAACCACGCGCGTACAACTTCGTATTTAGCCATGATGTTCCCTTATGCCAGGTTAGCGCCGTAGACAACGCCGGATAGCCCCTGCTCGTCAGCGGTAATTTGCAGACCTTCAGCAGACATAATCTGGAAGTTATAGTTAACGTTAGGCAGTGGGCGCGGCAGCGGAACAACGCCAACGGCCATACCAACCAGCGGAGAAATCACGTCCTGACGGCGAACATAGGCGATGAACTCGTTGCCGGACAGCGCGAAGGTCGACCGGATTTCACGAACCGGCGCAAACGGCAGAACGGCATTAAGCACATTGCCACTGACAACGCCGTTCACTACATACGGTTGAGCCAGGTTAGCCCAGATTTCAGGAGATACCCACATCACATCGTATGCAGCCACCTTGTTTGCGCGCGCCAGAGTACCGAATGCGCCTTTCCCGAAGAAAGCGAACAGCGCGGTCATGTCGGCAGTTGTCAGGTCGATATTTGCGCCTCCCGCACCAGAACCGAGGTTAATTTTTTTGGTGTTGCGGTGGTTTTTGATGCCCTGCGCAGGATAGGACTGCACCCGGATGTTCGGGTCGCCATTCAGATAGTAGTTGACGCGCTTCTGGTTGAACTTGCGCATTTTCGCCATCTGCGAATCAAGTACCAGGTCGATACCCACAGAATTTAGACCAGCAGCATGACGCCAGTTCACGCCGTAACCTGCAGTGAACACCGGGATCGGGTCGCCATCACTCGCATATTCGGTATGGTCAAATGAAAATGGAGCCTGACCGTCAATGCTCACAGACACATCGTCGGCAATGTCGCCAACAACGTTGTAAAGCTTTGCGGTTTTGCCTACAGACAGCACCGTCTGAACCCCAATCAGGTCGTTGACAATTTCCATGCCAACTTCCTGATCGCGCAATTGCAGGACCTGACGGTCAATCTCTGCCCAGAAATCACGTGTAAAACCACCTACGGCGTTCACCGCTAACCATTCAGTAGTCATATTCGAACGGTTTGCCGCAATCATTGCGTCGTGATGAGCATTCCACATATTGCGGTTTGCCCATAGTTCATTCCAGTGACCACCTAGGCGTGAGTTAGTCGCCAGCGTCTCTTTTGAGAAGTACATATATGATTATCCTTTTATTACGCGCCAGCGGCGGCGGCAGTGCCAACGCGCATACGAACGCGAATGAAATCGGTGGTGCTGTCTGCGATGGTGAACTCGTCCTGGCTGTAGCCAATCACTGAGTCAGTGTCGTCAGTTGCCAGGGTGAATTGACCAGCCGTACCGAGTTTTATCGGGCTGTCCTTTTTGTACGCCCCAGGAGCGCACAGCAGCGCCAACTCGCGCCCCTCTTCGACGTAGTTACCAACAGCAGAGTCACCAGCAGGTACAGCATCACGGATGCCCAACCCCTGGTGATAAGCACAGTCGATGATATAGAGGCGACCAGTTAATGCGGTGGCCTGTGCAAACTGATCATCACCGTTGATAGTGGCGGCAGTGCCCGGAAGCAGCGCTGCAGCAGTGAGGCGGGTTTCGGTCTTGTAGAGCGATTTCCCGTCGATATTAACGCGACGATAACGTGACATTATCCCGGCTCCTTATTTGAAGTATTCAGATGCGGCGGGTGCGCCGGTTTCAGTTTGCTGCTGAGCGGAGTTAGTCCCCAGCGGCGCGGCATCACCGATTGTTTTAAACATCGCGTCCAGCGCTTCACCTGACAGAGCGTTAGCCACGATTTCGCCGTGAACTTTTGCAACTGCTTCACGCTTGGTTTTCTCTTCGGCGCGGGAGTTGGCGGTCAGGGTTTCGGCAAGTTTATCGTGGTTTGCCTGCAGCCCTGTGATGGCCTCTTTGATCGGGTTAAGAGCCTCTGCAAAATTAGCGGCGAGACCTTTGCCGATTTCGCTGACCAGCTCTTGTTTCTCTTCAGTAGTTAAAGGCATGTCGCCCTCCGTTTTGTGGTTTGTTGCAGGCTGTTCCTGCGGTGTGAAAAGAGATTTGAATTTGTTGGCGACGATAGCCACCCATGATTCCTGCCGTGCGACTGCCGTTCCGGTATCATCGAATGTGATAACTTCGCCATCGGACTTGTAGCCAAACACCTCAGCGCTGCCGCCGTTTCGGACGATTACCGCCTGCGAGTCAGTGAAATCAGCTACCCAGGCGTATTCGTTTTCACCTGGTGCGAACTTTGCTTTGGCTGCACAGTCAAGACGCTGCTCTCGCTCCCGGTAGGATTCGCCAACCAGCGCGCCTGAGTTCGCCTTAAGCGGCTGCGCCAGATCAGCGTTAACCATCAGGCCAACTCCTTGCTCCGGGGTTGCCGCCCCGACTTCGTGCAGCAGGATCGCGTCGTGGTCCATGCCATGGATGTCGGCAACCCACTCCGCACCTGTTGCGCGCTGCTGCTCGTTCGGCTCAAGCTGATCGAGGAAAGCGGCAACGCTGGTATGAATCGGCGGAACGTCTTCACCTCGTTCAATCGCGGCCACGCGCTCAAGCAGTTCTTTACCACCTTCCGACTCACTGGCGCGGGCCACATCAACCCACTTTTCGAGGTAAATGCGATTGCCGGACTTCTTAACGTTGCGGTTCCATGCGCCGATATGGCCTGCGTTAATCCCCTCTGGCGAGAAAGCAGACACGAACTGACCGTTAACCTGAGGGTGGCCCAGCGGCGCTAGGGTGCCTTCCAGCCCCTTATAGTGGGCGTCGATTTGCTCTTGCGTGTACAACCCGCCATTCATGACGACGTTCGCCGGAAGTGTGTAGCTCGGCAGCACCAGGTGCTCACGCCCGTTATGTGTTTCGCGCCGGATAGATTGGCTGTTCACCTTCGTGGTGATGTTGACCTGCATAGGCATAGTTATTTCTCCGCCCAGGCGTAACCGCGCGCCTGCATCGATTTATATTCCTGTTTGAGTTTGGTAATGGTGTCCGGGAACTGAGGTTTGCCGTCGTCATCGACCAGAACTGACTGCTGGCTGCATTTGCAGTTGATTGAGTTCCCATCCTTGCTGTACCAGTCACGCACTTCTTCATTGGTATAGAGGTGTGCGTGGCGCACTGCGTGGGTATGTCGGGTTGTCGGTGACAGCGCAGAGATGTGAACCAGTAGTGTTTTCAGGCCGAAGAGGTCGTTAGCCTCCTGGTCTTCATCCCACTTGGCCCGGCGAAGCGCGGTAGGCACTTCGGTTCGTGCGATCCGGTTAGCACGGCGCTTCTCGATGCCAGTCTGCGAAGTCAGATTGCGGGCAATTTCACGGGGATTAAGCCCGCGCCCAACGCCATCCGTTAGCACCCTCGCCATATTGCGCTTAACCTCAGCACTCAGCCCCTTCATTTCCTCAAACACGCGAGCGTGAACCAACGCCATACGTTGCTGATACGGGTCACTCGCGAGGATAGAGGCCAGCGATTCGCGCCCGGCGGCGTACACCGGGGATTGCTGGCTGAGGTTGTAGAACGACTGCCCGGTCCCTTTCTCCGAAGCCAGATCGATGTACTCGTAAAACCACAGGTCATAATCGCCACCTTCAAGCAGCACCTGATCCACCAGGTAACTGGCATCGTTCAGGATGATGGAAAGTAGCGTTGGGTTTAGCTGGTATTCGTATCTGGCGTTTACTGCGAGGGAGGAAGGTATTTTGTCGAGTGCTGATTTGTACGCTTTGCCAATCTTATTCATTCGCCTGGCGAAGCCTTTCATTGCCCGGCGTTCCAGCGCATCGGCTCCGGTTGGGTCCTGATAGTTACGCGGCAGAATCGGTGGCTTCGTCTTCTTCGTTGCCATCCTCTTCTCCTAGTGGTTCTTCGCTATCGTTATCGTACCCAGCAGCCGTGCGAATCTCTTCACGACTGAATGCAGGTTCCTCACCGCCGCCCATCATTGTCTGGTTAATCTCGCCCATGGTCTTGGCGTTGGTGAGTTTCTCAGTACCGGTCTGCTCATTCAGGTCATCCCAGATAACAGCCTTCTGGCTTACTGAGTCGATGATTTGCAAATCGATAAGCTTGTCGCAGAAGTCTTCTATCTCGAAAGAGAGGTCTACACGGCGCGACTGACAGCGAGCATTGAAGTATTTCTGGTCTTCAGTACTGGAGCGCTCAGCCTGCTGATTACCAACCAGGATGCGCGTCGGGATGTCTACCCCTGCTGCGGCAGTCTGTAGGTTCACGTCATAGGTTGGCGACGGATCGGAAACTGGCGAAACCAGAGAGGTTACGCTCGCTCCCTGCAAAGAGAGCAGCACATCGTTCCCGCGATTCATCTCACGCGCGGCGTCATTAAATTTATCCTGCAGCTCGTCAACGCTAACGCTGTACATAGATGCAATGCTGCCAAAGTCGATTTCCTTATCGAAGCTTAATGCAAGCTGACGAGCGGCATTCTTCAGGAACGACTCACCAGAACCACCCTCCACCTTCTCCAGGCTGACAAATGCGTTATATGCTGGCTCAAGAAAACCGATAGCATCATCAGAGTAATCACCGAGGATAAAAACGCGGTCCGGGTGGATATCTACTCGACGGCTTGATCCATTCGGCAAACGCTCGGTGTACTTCCACATCTTCGGCTGGCCGTATGTCTTTGAGTTAATGCCAGTGTCCCACTCGCCTACCTTCAACGACCCAGCCCACGCGACTGCAACCTTCTGCAAACCTCTGCCTTTGGTTGCTGGAAGATTCCAGTCTTTGTTATCGCGTATATACAGCAGAACGCCAGAATATCGACCAACCAGGCGGCGACGGTCAGCATCGGCAAACAAGCGCCAGAATCGGTTGGTGAATACCTGTTTGGACTTTTTCTCCCAAGTGGTTTCGTCTTCGCTCTCGTCGGCGTCATCACCCTCGATGATTTCCGGGTTCGTCTGCCAGCACTTGCCCACAAGCTTCTCAACAGCACCGTGAGCGATACCGCCGCGCCGGTACAGAGCGTAGAGGTTTTCGTAGGTTACCTGCTCAGGGAAACCATACTCGCACCATGCTGAATGGCGCTTATTGTCCAGCCCCATCGTCGGTGCCATCAGCCCCATACGGGCGCGAGCAAGCCTGGCGTCGTTCAGCGCGTGATTGACGGCTAGTGTTAATTTGTCAGTCATGATTTGTCCGTCAGCGTTTCATCGGCGGGATTTTTGGTCCTTTGTAAGCGTCGTCTGAGTACCGTCTGGTCCCGAATCCAG
>NZ_WMJZ01000174.1 GCF_009711095.1 Intestinirhabdus alba | reverse complement strand
GGCAGCCCGGGGCCGAATATCGGGGCGTTTGGCGAAGGGGGAGGGGCCTGCTGTATCTCCCTGCCGGATAAGTGGCGGCCCGGTCTGAAGGCCGACGTGGAGTGGGTGGTCAACACCCATGCTGGCCTTGTGAAGTTCCCCGGCTATGTGGACAGAGAGAAATATAAGGCCTGGGAAAAAAACCACACGGATGGCCTGGTGAAACATCGAACCACCGTCGATATACCCGACTACGGTAATA
>NZ_WMJZ01000173.1 GCF_009711095.1 Intestinirhabdus alba | reverse complement strand
TTCACCACCCTTGACATCGCTGACCTGAGCGGCAGCGGCACCTTTATTATGCGCACCGACATCGTCGGCGACGGAGCGACCAGCGCCGGGGATAAGCTGAGGGTCACCGGCAGCAGCTCCGGGAGCCATCTGCTGACCATCAGAAACCAGGGAAGCCTGGCCACCACCGGCAGTGAAGTGCTGACGGTGGTTGAGACCGCCGACGGGGGCGCGTCGTTTGCCGCGACGTCCCGGGTGGAGCTGGGCGGCTATCTGTATGACGTGCGCCGGAACGGCAACAGCTGGGAGCTGTATGCCGCCGG
>NZ_WMJZ01000172.1 GCF_009711095.1 Intestinirhabdus alba | reverse complement strand
TCCGGCATGGGCTCCGGGTCGGGCCGCGGACCCGGCTCCGGTTCAGGGACGGGTTCCGGATCGGGCCTTGGGGTCGGCTCCGGCTCAGGGGTCGGCTCCGGCTCAGGGGTTGGTTCCGGTTCAGGGGTCGGTTCCGGCTCGGGAGTCGGTTCCGGTTCAGGGGTCGGTTCCGGTTCAGGGGTCGGCTCCGGTTCAGGGGTCGGTTCTGGTTCAGGGGTCGGCTGCGGCTCGTAGGTGGAGCGCAGATACCAGTCCCCCTCACCGCCGGTCACGCCGCCCTTGTACAGGAGATATTCATAGCC
>NZ_WMJZ01000171.1 GCF_009711095.1 Intestinirhabdus alba | reverse complement strand
GACATCCTGTCGTAGCGCATAACGCCCCATAGTTTTCAGAATAGCCAGCGCCCTGTTACAGGTAGACGGTGCATACTGCTGGCCGTGAATACGGCCCTCAAGCATGTCGAAAAGCACCTGCTGGATTTCCCGGGCCCGAAGGTCGCAGTAACGTATCTTCCCCAGACGAGGTTCAATGTATTGCGTGAAACGCTGAACATCCTTATCCCAGGACTTTTTATGGCGCTTGATGAACGGAACATAGGTCTGGTGAAAAAACTCACTAAGCGTTGGCATCGCACGATAATTATCGCGCTCTGCCTT
>NZ_WMJZ01000170.1 GCF_009711095.1 Intestinirhabdus alba | reverse complement strand
TCATCAAAGCAAAGCAGGTCTGCGTCCTGGTCGGTCCCTCTGTCGACACGATATCCCTTACCAAAATCCATAACGACCACGCCATAACTCCCATCGCTGTATTTATGAGGGATGCCATAGTCAGCGTTAATCTTCTCCTTATTGGCTTCCCACCAGGCTATCTGGCGGCTTTTCAGGTAGGGAAAATGCCTGACCAGTATTGTATCTTCGTCATGCACCGCCACAATCTCAACCGGCGTCAGATACTGCCAGAGCAGCCAGCCGCCGGCCGCGGCCGCAATCACTCCCGCAATCAGGCACTTATTCA
>NZ_WMJZ01000017.1 GCF_009711095.1 Intestinirhabdus alba | reverse complement strand
GCTGCGTTTTGTCCTGCAACTCGAATTATTTAGGGTATATGCCTGTCTTTATTTATAGGGAACCGTCGGGCCTTCGGTTTTTTTGTGCGCCAGCCCGCAGAAGAAAAGCGCCGCGACCTATCTGCTGGCGTCATAACGCCGTCGTTTATCTTTTCAACAAGCTAACTTGATGTACATCAATTTTGGTATGACCAATGCACCGTTCATGCTATCCTCAGTAGCGATGAACATTTTCATTATCGTAACCTGCTGTTAGGTAAGGGCTACACTGGTAACCATTACCTAACAATTGGTTAATATTTTTAAGGGGGCAGGATGACTACGCCATTGAGAAAGATCGTGATTGTCGGCGGCGGTGCCGGCGGACTGGAGATGGCCACGCAGCTGGGCCACCGGCTGGGACGCAAAAAGAGGGCCAAAATCATCCTGATCGACAGGAATCACAGCCACCTGTGGAAGCCGCTGCTGCACGAGGTGGCGACCGGATCGCTGGATGAGGGAGTGGATGCCCTAAGCTATCTGGCCCACGCGCGCAACCACGGCTTCGAGTTCCAACTGGGTTCGGTAATGGATATCGATCGTGACGCGAAAACCCTGACCGTTGCCGAACTGCGCGACGAGAAGGGCGAGCTGCTGGTGCCGGAGCGGAAAATCGCCTGGGACACGCTGGTCATGGCGCTGGGCAGCACCTCCAACGACTTTAATACGCCGGGGGTAAAGGAGCACTGCATTTTCCTTGATAACCCGAACCAGGCGCGCCGCTTCCATCAGGAGATGCTGAACCTGTTCCTGAAATACTCCGCCAATCCGGGGAGCAACGGCCGGGTGAATATCGCCATCGTCGGCGGCGGGGCGACGGGCGTGGAGCTTTCCGCCGAGCTGCATAACGCGGTAAAACAGCTGCACAGCTACGGCTATAAAGGGCTGACCAACGACGCGCTGAACGTGACGCTGGTGGAGGCGGGCGAGCGCATTCTGCCCGCGCTGCCGCCGCGGATCTCCGGCGCGGCCCACGACGAGCTGAGCAAGCTGGGCGTGCGGGTGCTGACCGGAACAATGGTCACCAGCGCCGACGCGGGCGGTCTGCATACCAAAGAGGGCGAGTATATTAATGCGGATCTGATGGTCTGGGCGGCGGGCATCAAGGCACCGGACTTTATGAAGGAGATCGGCGGCCTGGAAACCAACCGCATTAACCAACTGGTGGTGGAGCCGACGCTGCAGACCACCCGCGATGCGGACGTTTACGCCATCGGCGACTGCGCCTCCTGCCCGCGCCCGGAAGGGGGCTTTGTGCCGCCGCGCGCCCAGGCGGCGCATCAGATGGCCTCCTGCGCGGCCAGCAATATCCTGGCGCAGATGAAGGGCAAGCCGCTGAAAGCTTACCGCTATAAGGATCATGGGTCGCTGGTGTCGCTGTCGGAGTTCACCACCGTCGGCAGCCTGATGGGGAACCTGACGCGCGGCTCAATGATGATTGAGGGGCGTATTGCGCGCTTCGTCTATATTTCGCTCTACCGTATGCACCAGATCGCGCTGCACGGCTACGTTAAAACCGGGCTGATAATGCTGGTGAGCAGCATCAACCGCGCGATCCGTCCGCGCCTGAAGCTGCACTGATTGCGGCGCTCCGGGCGGCGCGTGAACGTCGCCCGGAGGCCGCCGCTTCGTTCGCTCGGAGTTCTCTGAAACCTGCCCCTTTGCCATCCGGCCTGGCCTTTTTCATCCCTGTTCTGATTGGCTGCATTGGGCCTGTCCTGGAGAATGAGACGGAACAGTCAGAAGGAGGTGCTCCCGTGAATAAATCCATGTTGGCGGGTATAGGGATCGGCGTTGCCGCCGCGCTGGGCGTGGCGGCGGTAGCCGGTCTCGATGTTTTTGACCGCAGCCCCCGCTATGCGCAGGTGGTGTCCGCAACCCCGATAAAAGAGACCATCAAAACCCCACGCCAGGTGTGCCGCAACGTCACGGTAACTCACCGTAAGCCGGTGCAGGATGAGAACCGAATTGCCGGTTCGGTGCTGGGCGCGGTGGCGGGTGGCGTGATTGGCCACCAGTTTGGCGGCGGCCGGGGTAAAGATGTGGCGACCGTCGTCGGGGCGCTGGGCGGCGGCTATGCCGGCAACCAGATCCAGGGCGCGGTGCAGGAAAACGATACTTATACCTCCACCCAGCGGCGCTGCTCGACGGTTTATGATAAGTCGAAGAAAATGATCGGCTA
This sequence comes from Intestinirhabdus alba, assembly GCF_009711095.1. Classification (GTDB taxonomy): domain Bacteria; phylum Pseudomonadota; class Gammaproteobacteria; order Enterobacterales; family Enterobacteriaceae; genus Intestinirhabdus; species Intestinirhabdus alba. The sequence continues at coordinate 103,616 of NZ_WMJZ01000017.1, read as the reverse complement.
TGACGTTACTTATCGCATTGGCGACCGACAGGGGAAAATCCGTATGGATAACGATCCCGGCACGCAAATTCCTCTCGACAGCAATGGTCAGCTGATCCTCAACAACCCGACGTAACGCACCCGGGCGGCGGTAAAACAACGATCGTCGGCAGGAATGTCGCGGTGCCCCGCGATGATAAAAAAGCCCCCGCCGGATTTATCCGGCGGGGGCTTTTGCCCTCTGAAACAAACCACCGCGGCTACGGCCGGGCGTTCTCCTCCAGCCGGGCCATAAACTGGCGCACCCAGTCCATACGCATTTTCCGCTCGCCCAGATCCTGAATAAACTTCAGGCGGGTCGGGCCGTCGAGGCGGAAGTGCTGCGGCTGCTTTTGCAGCAGGCCAATCAGCCAGCTCGGATCGACGTGATTCTTCTCGGCAAACTCAATGGTGCCGCCTTTCTCGTTACCTTCGAGCTTTTTGATCCCCAACGCCTGGGCCTGCTGGCGCAGCCGGGCAATATCCAGCAGGTTGCGGGCGGGATCGGGAAGCAGGCCGAAGCGGTCGATCAGCTCCACCTTGATCTCCTCCAGTTCGCTGTCGTTCTTCGCGCTGGCGATGCGTTTATAGAACGACAGGCGGGTGTTGACGTCGGGAATAAAGTCGTCCGGCAGCAGGGAGGGCACCCGCAGCTCCACCTCGGTCTGCTGGCTGGTAAGATCCTCCAGCGACGGCTCGCGCCCGGCCTTCAGGGCGTCGACGGCGTTCTCCAGCAGCTCCATATACAGCGAGAAGCCGATGCTCTCCATCTGCCCGCTCTGATCTTCGCCGAGCAGCTCGCCGGCCCCGCGGATCTCCAGATCGTGGGTCGCCAGCGCAAAGCCTGCGCCGAGATCTTCCAGCGAGGCGATGGCCTCAAGGCGCTTCTGGGCGTCGGTGGTCATCGCCTTCGGATGCGGCGTCAGCAGCCAGGCGTAGGCCTGATGGTGCGAACGGCCGACGCGGCCGCGCAGCTGGTGCAGCTGCGCCAGCCCGAAGCGATCCGCGCGTTCGATGATGATGGTATTGGCGGTGGGAATATCGATCCCGGTTTCGATAATGGTGGTGCAGACCAGCACGTTAAAGCGCTGATGGTGGAAATCGTTCATCACCCGCTCAAGCTCGCGCTCGCGCATCTGGCCGTGGCCGATGGCGATGCGCGCCTCCGGCACCAGCGCCGCCAGCCGGTCCGCCGCTTTCTGGATATTTTCCACGTCGTTATAAAGATAATAAACCTGGCCGCCGCGCAGCGTTTCACGCAGGATCGCCTCGCGCACCACCAGGTCGTCATACTCACGAACGAAGGTTTTTACCGCCAGACGGCGGGCGGGGGGAGTGGCGATAATCGACAGATCGCGCATTCCGCTCATCGCCATATTGAGCGTGCGGGGGATCGGCGTGGCGGTGAGCGTCAGGATATCGACGTCGGCGCGCATCGCCTTAATGCGCTCTTTATGCCGCACCCCGAAGCGGTGCTCTTCATCGACGATCAGCAGCCCCAGGTCCCGTAGCTTCACGTCGCTTTGCAACAGCTTATGGGTGCCGATCAGAATGTCGATCTTCCCTTCGGCCGCCTGTTCCAGGATCTGCGCCTGCTCTTTGGCGCTGCGGAAGCGGGAGAGCATTTCGATGCGCACCGGCCAGTTGGCGAAACGGTCGCGGAAGTTGTCAAAATGCTGCTGCGCCAGCAGGGTGGTTGGCACCAGTACCGCCACCTGCTTATGGTTTTCTACCGCAAGGAAGGCGGCGCGCATCGCCACTTCGGTTTTACCGAAGCCGACGTCGCCGCACACCAGACGATCCATCGCCAGCGGCTGGCACATATCGCTGAGCACCGCGCTGATGGCCTGCGCCTGATCCGGCGTGGTCTCAAAGGGGAAGCTGTCGCAGAACAGCTGATACTGTTCCCGGTCGTGCTTAAAGGCAAAGCCCTCTTTCGCCGCGCGCTGGGCGTAGATGTCCAGCAGCTCCGCCGCCACGTCGCGAACCTTTTCCGCCGCCTTCTGACGGGCGCGGGTCCAGGTGTCGCTGCCGAGCTTGTGCAGCGGCGCGTTCTCCTCCGCCCCGCCGGCGTAGCGGCTGATCAGATGCAGCGACGAGACCGGCACGTACAGCTTCGCGTCGTTGGCGTAGGTGAGCATCAGGTATTCGCCCTTGATGCCGCCGGCTTCCAGGGTGGTCATGCCCGCATAGCGGCCCACCCCGTGCTCCAGATGCACCACCGGCTGGCCCGGGTGCAGCTCCGCCAGATTGCGGATCAAGGTATCCGGATTGATGGTACGCCGGGACTCCTGGCGACGACGGGCCACGCGCTCCCCCAGCAGATCGCTTTCGCAAATCAGCGCCAGGCCGCGGCGGCCGTCGATAAAGCCATGCTCCGCAGCGCCAATCATCAGATAGCGGCCCGAACCGGCGGCCTCCTCAAGGCGCAGAATACGCTTTGGCGCGATCTTAATGCGCGCCAGCAGCTCGTTGAGCGTCTCGCGCCGGCCCTCGCTTTCGACGGAGAACACCACCGGACCGTCGAAGGATTCCAGGAACCTGCGCAGGGCGTCCAGCGGTGATTTTTGCTGCGCCTGTACCGCCAGATCCGGCAGCGCGGCGAAGCCCAGATTATGGTTGGTGGCTTTTTCCGGCAGACGATCGCTTTTTAGCTGCACCCGCGGCCAGCGTTTGAATTCGCTAAACAGTTCATCCACCCGCAGCCACAGCGCCTCCGGCGGCAGCAGCGGGCGCATCGGATCGACGCCCCGGTTTTCGTAGCGAGCCTGCGTATCGGCCTGGAAGCGCTCTGCGCTGGCCTGCGGGTCGCCGGTATTCACCAGCAGGGTATTGGCCGGGAAGTAGCTGAACAGCGGCGGCAGCGGCTCGCTGAAAAACAGCGGCTGCCAGTATTCGATCCCGGCGGGCAGGGTGCCCTTGCTGACCTGCTGGTAGATATGCTCGGCGTCGCGCTTGACCTCAAAGGTATCCCGCCACCGGCTGCGGAACAGCTCAATCGCCGCCTTGTCGGTGGGGAATTCGTGGGCGGGCAGCAGATTGATCGTCGTCACCTCTTCCAGCGTGCGCTGCGTATCCGCGTCAAACAGGCGCAGGCTGTCGATCTCGTCATCAAAGAAGTCGAGGCGGTAGGGTTGGGGGCTGCCCATCGGGAAGAGATCCAGCAGCGCGCCGCGGGTGGCATATTCGCCGTGCGCCATGACCTGATCGACATGGCGATAGCCCGCGCCGTCCAGCTGCGCGCGCAGGGCGTCGCGCGACAGGCGCTGGCCTTTTTTCATCACCAGCGCGTGGCCGTGCAGATAGCTGTGCGGACAGACGCGCTGCATCAGGGTACTGACCGGCACAATCAGCACCCCGCGCTGCATCGACGGCAGCTGATAGAGGGTGGAAAGGCGCGAAGAGATAATTTCCTGGTGCGGCGAGAAGCTGTCGTAGGGGAGCGTTTCCCAGTCGGCAAGGCTGATGACCATCTGGTCGGTAAACTGGCGAATCTCGTCGTGCAGGCGCAGGGCGTTTTGCATATCGGGGGCAATCAACACCACCGGGCCAGGATGACGTTCGGCGATTTCCGCCACCAGCGTCGCGCAGGCCGCGCCGGTAAGCTCCCCCAACTGGAGCCGATCGCCAGCCTTGACCGGCAGCGGATAACGATGTTGTTCAGGCATTCTGTTGTCAGTGTCTCTTGAAAGTTTACGTCATGTCATAAGGACGCTTAGCGAACGGGCAATGCTCTTTATTATCCTTGATCGTTATCCATTAGCAAATCGAATCGGCCGGCAAGAGAGGTTTCGCGACGGCGACCGCTTTTAACACAGAGGTGTACGTTAGGCGGGCAGGGCTGGGGCGCGATGCGGCGCTTTCGGCTCGCCGCTGATGAACACTGACGGTTCAGTGATTTACCCATCCCGCTTTCGCTTATATACTCGTGACTTTGCTAACGGCAACCGAACGGATTTCATGTATCAACCTGTCGCTCTATTCATTGGCCTGCGCTACATGCGCGGGCGCGCAGCCGATCGCTTTGGCCGCTTCGTCTCCTGGCTCTCCACCATCGGCATTACCCTCGGGGTGATGGCGCTGGTAACGGTCCTGTCGGTGATGAACGGCTTTGAGCGCGAACTGCAGAACAACATCCTTGGCCTGATGCCCCAGGCGCTTCTCTCTTCTGAGCGCGGTTCCCTTAACCCTCAACAGGTGCCGGAACGGGCGGCGGCGCTGAGCGGCGTTACCCGCGTTGCGCCGCTGACCACCGGTGACGTGGTGCTGCAGAGCGCGCGCAGCGTGGCGGTAGGGGTCATGCTGGGCATCGATCCGGCGCAGGCCGATCCGCTGACGCCTTACCTGGTCAACGTGCAGCAGGCCGACCTTGAGCCGGGCCGCTATAACGTCATTCTCGGTGAGCAGCTGGCCGGTCAGCTGGGGGTAAAGCGCGACGATCGGATCCGCGTGATGGTGCCCTCCGCCAGCCAGTTCACGCCGATGGGGCGGGTGCCGAGCCAGCGTCTGTTTACGGTGATCGGCACTTTCGCCGCCAACAGTGAAGTCGACGGCTACCAGATGCTGACCAACATTCAGGACGCCTCGCGGCTGATGCGCTACCCGGCGGGTAACATCACCGGCTGGCGTCTGTGGCTGAGCGAACCGCTGAAGGTCGACACCCTCAGCCAGCAGACGCTGCCGACGGGGACGAAATGGCAGGACTGGCGTGACCGTAAGGGCGAGCTGTTCCAGGCCGTGCGGATGGAAAAAAACATGATGGGGCTGTTATTGAGCCTGATCGTGGCGGTTGCGGCATTCAATATTATTACCTCGCTGGGGCTGATGGTGATGGAGAAGCAGGGCGAAGTCGCGATTCTGCAGACGCTGGGGCTGACGCCGCGGCAGATTATGCTGGTCTTCATGGTGCAGGGGGCCAGCGCCGGGGTTATCGGTGCGCTGCTGGGGGCGGCGCTGGGTGCGCTGCTTGCCAGTCAGCTGAATAACCTGATGCCAATCGTCGGCGCGCTGCTCGACGGCGCGGCGCTGCCGGTGGCCATTGAGCCGCTGCAGGTATGTATTATTGCGCTGGTCGCGATGGCCATCGCGCTGCTCTCCACGCTGTATCCTTCATGGCGCGCCGCCGCCACCCAACCCGCTGAGGCTTTACGTTATGAATAAGATCCTGTTGCAGTGCGACAACCTGTGCAAACGCTACCAGGAAGGCAGCGTGCAGACCGATGTGCTGCACAACGTGAGCTTCAGCGTCGACGAGGGGGAGATGATGGCCATCGTCGGCAGCTCCGGCTCGGGCAAGAGCACGCTGCTGCACCTGCTGGGTGGCCTCGACACCCCCACCTCCGGCGAGGTTATCTTCAGCGGCCAGCCGCTGAGTAAGCTCTCATCGAACGCCAGGGCCGAGCTGCGCAATCAGAATCTCGGTTTTATCTATCAATTTCACCATCTGCTGCCGGACTTTTCGGCGCTGGAAAATGTGGCGATGCCGCTGCTGATTGGCCGCAAAAAGACGGCGGAAATCACCGCCCGCGCGCGCGACATGCTGCGGGCGGTGGGGCTGGATCATCGGGCGAGCCATCGTCCTTCCGAGCTTTCCGGCGGCGAGCGCCAGCGGGTGGCGATAGCCCGGGCGCTGGTGAACAATCCGCGGCTGGTGCTGGCGGATGAACCAACCGGCAACCTCGACGCGCGCAACGCCGACAGCATTTTTCAGCTTCTGGGTGAGCTTAACCGCGCCCAGGGCACCGCGTTTCTGGTGGTCACCCACGACCTGCAGCTGGCGAAGCGGATGCGTCGCCAGCTGGAGATGCGCGACGGGCGACTGACGGCGGAGCTGAGCCTGATGGGGGCGGAATAATGGCCTCGCCTTTATCGTTATTGATCGGCCTGCGCTTCAGCCGTGGGAGACGACGCGGCGGTATGGTATCGCTGATCTCGGTGATCTCCACCGTCGGCATCGCGCTGGGGGTGGCGGTGCTGATCGTTGGCTTAAGCGCGATGAACGGCTTTGAGCGTGAGCTGAATAACCGCATTCTGGCGGTGGTGCCGCACGGCGAAATCGAGGCCGTAAACCAGCCGTGGAACAACTGGCGCGAAGCGCTGGAGAAAGTGCGGAAGGTGCCCGGCATCGTGGCGGCAGCGCCCTACATCAATTTTACTGGCCTGGTGGAGAACGGGGCCAACCTGCGCGCTATCCAGGTCAAAGGGGTCGATCCCGCCCAGGAGCAGCGGCTGAGCGCGCTGCCGTCGTTTGTGCAGAACCACGCCTGGGATAGCTTCAGGGCCGGGGAGCAGCAGGCGATCCTCGGCAAGGGCGTCGCCGACGCGCTGAAGGTAAAGCAGGGCGACTGGGTGTCGATTATGATCCCGAACGCCAGTGCCGATCGCAAGCTGCAGCAGCCGAAGCGCGTGCGGCTGCACGTGACGGGTATTCTGCAGCTGAGCGGCCAGCTCGATCACAGCTTCGCTATGATCCCCATCGAGGATGCCCGGCAGTATCTGGAGATGGGCTCCAGCGTTTCCGGCATTGCGCTGAAGGTGAACGACGTCTTTAACGCCAACCGGCTGGTGCGGGCCGCGGGAGAGGAGGCCAACAGCTATGTCTATATCAAGAGCTGGATTAACACCTACGGCTATATGTATCGGGATATTCAGATGATTCGCGCCATTATGTATCTGGCGATGGTGCTGGTGATCGGCGTCGCCTGCTTTAATATCGTTTCCACATTAGTGATGGCGGTAAAAGACAAGAGCGGGGATATTGCGGTATTAAGAACCCTGGGTGCTAAAGATGGCTTGATTCGTGCCATTTTCGTCTGGTACGGCCTGTTGGCCGGGCTGTTTGGCAGCCTGTGTGGGGTGGTCATCGGGGTGGTGGTTTCGCTGCAGCTGACGCCGATTATGGAGGGCGTTGAGAGGCTTATCGGCCACCGCTTCCTCTCCGGTGACATCTATTTTATTGATTTTCTGCCATCGGAATTACATTGGCTGGACGTTATTTATGTACTGGTCACGGCATTAGTGCTGAGTCTGTTAGCCAGTTGGTATCCGGCGCGTCGCGCCAGCAACATCGACCCTGCGAGGGTGCTCAGCGGCCAGTAGCTGCAAGGTCTATACCCAAACTCATTCAGGAGCGCCGTACCGGAGAAGGTCGAAACCGATCTTAACGGCGAGCGGTCATGGCACCGCCCTGCGGCTCGTGCGGAGGCGGCCTGGGGAGGACGGGTATAATAATAAGGAGCAATGATGTATTACGGACTTGATATTGGCGGAACCAAAATTGCGCTGGGCGTTTTTGACGGTGAGCGACGCCTGCAGTGGCAAACGCGGGTGCCGACCCCACGCGACGACTACGAGGCGTTTTTAGAGGCCGTTTGCGGGCTGGTTGCGCAGGCGGATCGTCGGTTTGGCGTTCACGGCTCGGTGGGCATCGGCGTGCCCGGTATTCCGGAAACGGCGGACGGCACGCTGTATGCGGCCAACCTTCCCGCCGCCAGCGGCCGTCCGCTGCGCGCCGATCTCTGCGCGCGTCTCGAACGGGAAGTGCGTCTCGACAACGATGCCACCTGCTTTGCGCTTTCCGAAGCCTGGGACGATGAGTTCAGGCAGTATCCGCTGGTGATGGGGCTGATTCTCGGCACCGGCGTGGGCGGCGGGCTGGTGCTCAACGGTCGGCCCGTCGCCGGGCGCAGCTCGGTGACCGGCGAGTTCGGCCATACGCGGCTGCCGGTGGATGCCCTGACCCTGATGGGGTTTGATTTTCCGCTGCGCCGCTGCGGATGCGGCCAACTGGGCTGCATTGAAAATTATCTCTCCGGCGGCGGGTTTGCCTGGCTCTGGCAGCATGACTACCATCAGCCGCTGCAGGCCCGGGAGATCTTTGCCCGCTGGGAGCAGGGGGATAAGAAGGCCCGGGCGCACGTGGAGCGCTATCTGGACTTGCTGGCGGTCTGTCTTGGGAATATCCTGACGATCGTCGGTCCCGATCTCGTGGCGATCGGCGGCGGGCTGTCAAACTTTGCCCCCCTTGCCGCCGGGCTTTCAGAGCGCCTGCCGCGTTACCTGCTGCCGGCGGCCCGCGTGCCGCGCATTGAGCGAGCGCGCCACGGCGACGCCGGTGGGATGCGCGGCGCTGCCTTCTTACATCTAACCGATTAAGCAAGCAAAAGAGGTGTTATGCAGTCGCGTCAGGGTCATCGGTTAAGCCGTTTTCGTAAAAATAAGCGCCTTTTGCGCCAGCGACTGCGTCAGCGGATCTTTTTCAGAGACAGAGTGGTGCCGGAAGTTATGGAAAAACCAAGAGTGTTAGTTCTAACGGGCGCAGGGATTTCAGCGGAATCAGGTATTCGCACTTTCCGCGCCGCCGATGGCCTCTGGGAGGAGCATCGGGTCGAAGACGTGGCCACCCCGGAAGGTTTTGCGCGTAACCCGCAGCTGGTACAGACCTTCTATAACGCCCGCCGCCGTCAGCTGCGGCAGCCAGATATTCAGCCCAATGCGGCACATATCGCGCTGGCAGAGCTTGAAGCGGCCCTCGGCGAACATTTTTTACTGGTCACGCAGAATATTGACGACCTGCATGAGCGTGCGGGCAGCCGGAACGTCATCCATATGCACGGCGAGCTGCTGAAGGTGCGCTGTACTCAGAGCGGCCAGGTTGTGGAGTGGACCGGTGACGTAACGCCGGAAGACAAATGCCACTGCTGCCAGTTCCCCGCGCCGCTGCGCCCGCACGTCGTCTGGTTTGGCGAGATGCCGCTGGGAATGGATGAAATATACATGGCGCTGGCGATGGCGGATATCTTTGTCGCTATCGGCACCTCGGGTCACGTCTATCCGGCCGCCGGCTTTGTGCACGAGGCGAAGCTGCACGGGGCGCATACGATCGAGCTGAACCTGGAGCCGAGCCACGTCGGAAGCGAATTCGCCGAGAAGCACTACGGGCCGGCAAGCCAGGCGGTGCCGGAGTTTGTCGAGAAGCTGCTGAAGGAGCTGTAAGGCGCGGCGGAAAAAGAGCGCGAAAAGTGCCTGTGGCCGGCGCTTTGTTGGCCGCGGGCTTTGCGTCTTTTCCGCGTTGATAGCCTGCTGGTGACGGCGCGCGGCAGCGATATTCTCGCCGCGGTGAAAGGCATCCCGGTCGGCCATCGTCCGGGTAACCTGAAGGGCGGGCAGAGAACAAGCGGAGCCTGACGCTCCGCCGCTAAGTGCGTTACCGGCCTGCTTTCAGCTTCTGAAAATAGGCTTCGTAGATCGCGCTGGCCGCGCCGACGTCGTTCTGCCACTCGCCCTTGCTGATGGTTTCCGCGTCGGGATAGAGAGACTTATCGTTGGCGACCTCCGGGCTTAACAGCTTACGCGCCGCGAGGTTGGGCGTGGGATAGCCGATGGTTTCCGCCACTTCCCTCGCCACCTCCGGGCGCAGCAGGAAGTCGATCAGCTTCAGCGCGGCCGCTTTATTTTTGGCGTTTGCCGGTATCGCCAGGCTGTCCATCCAGAAAATGCCGCCCTCTTCAGGCCAGACGATCTCCAGCGGCGTGCCCGCCTGACGCGCCACGAACGCCGAGCCGTTCCACACCATTCCCAGATTGACCTCGCCTTCCATATACGGGTTGGCCGGGTTGTCGGAGTTAAACGCCGCCACGTTGGGCATCAGCTTCTTCAGCTCGTTATAAGCGGCCTCGATCTCTTTGGGATCGGTGGTGTTGCCGGAGTAGCCCAGCTTGCGCAGCGCCACCTGGAATACTTCGCGCGCGTCGTCGGTCAGCAGCAGGCTGCCCCTGAACTCTGGCTTCCACAGGTCGGCCCAGCGGGTGACGCTGTGCGGATCGAGCGCCTCGCCGTTAACGCCGATGGCCGTGGCCCCCCAGATATAGGGAATAGAATAGTCATTGTTCGGGTCAAACGGCTTGTTGAGCATCTCCGGATCGAGGTTATTAAAATGGGGAAGCTGTGACTTGTCGATCTTCTGGAGCATCCCCTCTTTACGCATTTTATCGACGTAGTAGGTGGAGGGCACCACCAGGTCATAGGCGCCGTCCTTGTAGGTTTTCAGCTTGGCGTACATGGTTTCGTTCGACTCATAGGTCGAATAGATAACCTTGATGCCGGTCTCTTTGGTGAATTGCTCCAGCAGTCCCGGCGGCACGTACTCGGTCCAGTTGTAGAAGTAGAGCGTGTTGTCGTCGGCGTGAGCAGCGCTGATACCCAGCGCCAGCGCGCCTGCCGCAAGCAGGCGGCGTGACCATTTTTTCATTTAACGTCCCCTGAGTTTTGACCTTAGCGGCCTTTGGTTTTATCACGAGCAATAAGCTGGCTGGCTATCACCATCGCCAGCGACAGCACCAGCAGAATGGTGGCCAGCGCGTTGACTTCCGGCGAGACGCCGACCTTAACCATCGAGTAAATCTTCAGCGGCAGAATTTCATAGCCCGGCCCGGTGACGAACGACGATACCACCACGTCGTCCATCGACAGGGTAAAGCTTAGCAGCCAGCTTGCCGCCACCGCCGGCATCGCCAGCGGCAGGATGATTTTGCGCAGGATGGTCACCTCGCCGGCCCCCAGATCCTTTGCCGCCTCAAGCATCCGCACATCGAAGCCCTTCAGGCGCGAGTAGACCGTCACCACCACGAAGGGCAGGCAGAAGGTGATGTGTGAGAACAGCAGCGACCAGAACCCCAGCTGAATGCCGAGCAGCATAAACAGCACCAGCAGGGAGATGGCCATCACGATGTCCGGCGACATCATGACCACAAACAGCATTCCGCTGACGAACGGCTTGCCGCGAAAGCGGTAGCGGTAGAGCGCCACTGCGGTCAGCGAGCCAATCAGGGTGGCGAAGGTCGCCGAGAAAATCGCCATCGTCAGCGAGTGCCGGGCCGCCTGCAGCAGGCTGTCGTTGTTCATCAGCAGAGCGTACCATTTGCCGGTGAACCCCTGCCAGCTGATGCCGAAACGCGAGCTGTTAAAGGAGTTCACGATCAGGATAATGATGGGAATATAGAGATACGCATAGATGGCGGTCATAAAGCCGCCGCGCAGGAGTCGACCGATCATTCCAGTTCCACCTTCTTGTTCAGCAGCCGGGAGGCGCGCCAGTAAAACAGCAGCATCAGCCCCATCACGATGGTCAGCGTGATGCTGGTGGCGGCACCAAATGGCCAGTCGCGAATGTTCAGGAACTGCACCTTAATGACGTTGCCAATCAGCAGGTTTTTGGCCCCGCCCATCAGGTCGGAGACGTAAAACAGCCCCATCGCGGGCAGCATCACCAGCAGGCAGCCGGCGACGATGCCCGGCATCGTCAGCGGGATGATAATGCGGATAAAGGTCTGCAGCCTGCCGGCCCCCAGATCGCGCGCCGCCTCCAGCAGCGGCTTGTCCAGCTTTTCAATGCTGGACCACAGCGGCATTACCATAAACGGCAGCAGGATATAAACCAGGCCGATAATCACCGCCGTCGGGGTGTACATAATGCGCACCGGCGCGTCAATCACCCCCAGCCACAGCAGGAACTCGTTGAGATAGCCCCGGGTGCTGAGAAACATTTTCAGCCCGTAGATGCGGATCAGCGAGTTGGTCCAGAAGGGCACGATCAGCAGAAACAGCAGCAGCGGCCGCACCTTTGCGGGCAGTTTTGCCAGAAACCAGGCGAACGGATAGCCGAGCCCCAGGCAGACGAGGGTGGCGATCAGCGCCATATTAAGCGAGTGCAGCAGCACTTTCAGATAGAGCGGATCGATCAGGCGCGCGTAGTTGTCCAGCGTAAAGACCATTTTGACAAAGCTGGCGTCGTCGCGGGTCAAAAAGCTGGTGACGAAGATCATCAGGTTGGGCAGGAAGACAAACAGCACAAGCCAGCCGACGATGGTGACGATCACCGCATTCTGCAGTTTACTTGTGTTCTTCATCAGCCAGTACGACCTCCCAGCTTTCCACCCAGTTAATGGCCATCTTCTGGTTGAGAGAGTGGTCGAAGTCGGGATCGTCTTCGTTAAAGAACTCGCTGACCATCACCATCTTGCCATTTTCCAGCTCCACCACCGACTCCAGAGTCATGCCTTTGTAGTTGCGTTCGCGCACGTAGCCGATCAGCCCTTCAATGGGGCTGTCGTCGTTGATCTCATCCACGCGCAGATCCTCCGGGCGCAGCAGCACGTTAAGCCGCTGCCCCGTCTCGACGGCGAAGTTGACGTAGATATTGCATTCGCGGCCCTCAACGTTGGCGCGCACGCGCTGCGCGTCCAGCCGCTCGATAACGGTGGCGGTAAAGCGGTTGATTTCCCCGATAAAACCGGCGACAAACAGGTTTTTCGGCTCCTCGTAGATTTCGCGCGGGGTGCCGTCCTGCTCGATTCGTCCGTCGCGCATCACCACGATGCGGTCGGACATGGTCAGCGCCTCTTCCTGATCGTGAGTGACGAACACGAAGGTAATGCCGAGCTTACGCTGCAGCGCCTTCAGCTCGTTCTGCATCTGCTTACGCAGCTTGTAATCCAGCGCCGAGAGCGATTCGTCGAGCAGCAGCAGGCGCGGCTTATTCACGACCGCCCTGGCGATGGCCACGCGCTGCTGCTGTCCGCCGGAGAGCTGATGCGGCTTGCGCCGGGCAAACGCCTCCAGCTGCACCATGCGCAGCGCCTCGGTGACGCGGGGGGCGATCTCGGCCGCAGGGGTTTTCTGCATCCGCAGGCCGAAGGCGACGTTCTCAAAGACGGTCATGTGGGGAAACAGCGCATAGCTCTGAAAGACGGTGTTTACATAGCGGTGCTCCGCCGGAACGTGGGTGATATCCTGGTTATCCAGGACGATCCGGCCGGCGTCGACGCTCTCCAGCCCGGCAATCAGGCGCAGTACGGTGGTTTTGCCGCAGCCGGAAGGGCCGAGCAGCGTCAGGAATTCGCCGTTATTTATCGTCAGATCGAGGGCGGAAATGACCTCTTTGCCATCGAAACTCTTGCTAATTCCCGATAAAAGCACCAGCGGTGAAAGCGAATGCGGTTGTTTATTCAATTTTTTACTCTGTCCCATGTCGACGCACCGGATGGCTAACCGGCGCGGGGGTTGTGGTTAACCACCTTAGCAGCCTGAATTGGTAATGAGGGCGCACATTCTACGGCAAACGGCCGGAATCGCCAATCCTTGTTGCGAATTAGCGGGTTGGCCCTATAGTCAGAAGGGCAGGAGGAGAAATATTCTTATTTGCAGGGATAAAAGTGACCTGACGCAATATTTAACTTTAATAGCTTACTGATAATGTTGACTCGAAAAGCGAGGGTGACTGCATGGATAAATTATTAGCGCGATTTCTACAGTATGTTTCGCTGGATACCCAATCAAAGGTCGGAGTGAGGCAGGTTCCCAGCACGGAAGGCCAGTGGAAATTATTACACCTGCTCAAAGATCAGCTTGAAGAGATGGAGCTGTCCAACGTGACCTTAAGCGAAAAGGGCACGCTGATGGCGACGCTTCCGGCCAATATTCCTGGCGATATTCCTGCCATTGGTTTTATTTCCCATGTGGATACCTCGCCGGATTTCAGCGGTAAAAACGTAAACCCGCAAATCGTCGAAAACTATCGCGGCGGCGATATCGCGCTGGGCATTGGTGATGAGGTGCTCTCGCCGGTGATGTTCCCGGTGCTGCATCAGCTGCTGGGGCAGACGTTGATTACCACCGACGGCAAAACGCTGCTTGGGGCGGACGATAAGGCCGGCATTGCGGAAATCATGACCGCCCTGGCGGTACTGAAAGCGAAAAATATTCCCCACGGCGATATCCGCGTCGCCTTTACCCCGGATGAAGAGGTGGGTAAAGGGGCGAAGCACTTTGACGTCGCGGCCTTTGACGCACGCTGGGCCTATACCGTTGACGGCGGCGGGGTCGGCGAGCTGGAGTTTGAAAACTTTAACGCCGCCTCGGTGAATATCAGGATCGTCGGCAATAATGTTCATCCCGGCACCGCGAAAGGGGTGATGGTCAACGCCCTGTCGCTGGCGGCGCGCATCCACGCCGAGGTGCCGGCGGAGGAAAGCCCGGAAAAGACCAGCGGCTATGAAGGGTTCTATCACCTGGCGAGCATAAAGGGCAGCGTCGATCGGGCCGACATGCACTACATCATTCGCGACTTCGATCGGAAGCAGTTCGAAGCGCGCAAGCGTAAAATGATGGAGATCGCCAAAAAGGTGGGTAAGGGGCTGCATCCGGATTGCTACATCGAACTGGCTATCGAAGACAGCTACTACAATATGCGTGAAAAGGTCGTGGAGCATCCGCACATTGTGGATATTGCCCGCCAGGCGATGGATGACTGCGGCATTAAACCGGACATGAAGCCGATTCGCGGCGGCACCGACGGTGCCCAGCTGTCGTTTATGGGGCTACCGTGCCCGAATTTGTTCACCGGCGGCTATAACTATCACGGCAAACATGAATTTGTGACCCTTGAAGGGATGGAAAAGGCGGTGCAGGTGATTGTGCGGATCGCGGAGCTGACGGCGAAGCAGCCGATCCCCACGCCGTCGGGCCGATAAAGCGTGCCGGATAACGCGACGCTGGCCGCGTTATCCGGCGTTTAAGGGCCGCTATGCCTCTTCTTTAAAGAACCAGTATCCGCTGTTGATAAGCGCGGCCAGCGTCGCAAGAAACGACGGGTCCTCCAGCGCGTCGCCAAAGCTCCCGGCGGTCAGCGTAATATGGTCGGCAAGCGCGTTCAGCGCCGGGCGGTGCGGAGAGTCAATTTTCTCACCGTTGGCATACACCTCATCGCCAATGCGCAGCACCCGCAGCCCGCCGAGGCGAACCAGTGTCTCGCCCCGCTTCAGGGCGTCAAAGATCTCATCCGGCTGCCAGGGCGGCTCCGGCGGGGCGATATCCAGCTCGTGGCGGGACTGAGAGATAAATTCCCCGAACCACTGCTGAAAATGCGCCGGCTGGTTAATCAGCCCCAGCATCATTTCGCGCAGCCTGTCCATCTCCTGCGGCAGCACATCGGCAGGATGGGCGCGGGGCGGTAAATCCGGATCGCTGTACCAGGTGCTGCCCAGCTCGCGCTGCAGAACGTAATCGGCGAAGCCGCTGATAAGCTCGCGGGAGTTGGGGGCGCGAAAGCCCACCGAGTAGTTCATGGCGTTTTCCAGCGCATAGCCTTCGTGAGGGAAGCCCGGCGGAATATAGAGAATATCGCCCGGCTCCAGCTCCTCATCAATAATGGCCTCGAACGGGTCCACCTGCAGCAGATCCGGGTGCGGACAGTGCTGCCGCATCTTCAGCTTCTCACCGACCCGCCAGCGGCGGCGACCGCTGCCCTGAATGATAAACACGTCATACTGATCCAGATGCGGGCCTACGCCGCCGCCGGGCACGGAAAAAGAAACCATCAGATCGTCGATCCGCCAGTCCGGCAGGGCGCGGAACGGGCGCATCAGGGCGGCGGCCGGCTCGTGCCAGTGATTGACGGCCTGCACCAGCAGGGACCAGCAGGTTTCGCCGAGATGATCGTAGCTCTCGAAAGGGCCATGGCTGACCTGCCAGCGGCCATCCTGATGGCTGACGAGACGGCTGTCGACTTCGCTTTCCATCGCCAGCCCCGCCAGCTCGTCAGGCGAGAGTGGGTCAATAAAGTGGGCGAAGCCGCGCTTCAGCACCACCGGGCGTTTTTGCCAGTGGCGAGCAAGGAAGTCGGGCCAGTTGAGCGTTAATTGGTATTCCATATTGGGTATCCGCAGGCTGGTGGTTGTCACCGAGTATATACCCGTTATGCTTCAGGTTGCATGTGCGTTGGTTTTATTCGGCCCTGGGGTCTCACCCCTTCGGGGCCAGCCCTGAGGCTGTTCAAAACGCGCTGCGTTTTGTCCTGCAACTCGAATTATTTAGGGTATCCACCTTATCTTGCGGGCTGCTGCGCTGTCGTGTACCTGACCTCGGCGGCGGGGCGATACCGCGAAGGCTTAATGGTGTGCGTCTATCACGCGCGACGACGCCCGCTCCTCTTTCTGCCCCGGATGCTGGCGTCCAAAGGTGACCTCCATGCGCGCGCCGCCGAGCAGGCTGTCGCTGGCGACGATCCTGCCGTCGTATTGCTCGACGATTTCGCGTACCACCGCCAGGCCGACCCCCTGGCCCGGGCGCAGGGTATCAATGCGCTGGCCGCGATCGAAGATCATGTCGCGCTTGCTCTGCGGAATGCCAGGCCCGTCGTCTTCCACCACGATATGCAAAAATTCCTCGCACTGCCGGGCATGAACTTCGACGAACTCAAGGCAGTATTTACAGGCGTTATCCAGCACGTTGCCCATCGCTTCGATAAAGTCGTTCTGTTCGCCGACGAAGCTGATTTCGGGGGAGATATCAAGGCTGATAGTGACCCCTTTGCGCTGGTAGACTTTGTTAAGCGCCGAGGTGAGCTTATCCAGCAGCGGCGCAACCGGGTGCAGTTCGCGGCTCTGTAGTACGCCGCTGCCGCGTATGCTGGCGCGGTGCAGGTAGTAGCCAATCTGCTGGGAAATACGGCCGATCTGCTCCAGCATAACCGGCTCGGCCTCGTCGAGGCTGGTCTTCTCGCTGCGCAGTGAGCGCAAGGTGCTCTGCAGCACCGCCAGCGGCGTCTTCAGGCTGTGGGTGAGATCGGTAAGGGTGGTGCGGTATTTGTCGTAACGCTCGCGCTCGCTTTTCAGCAGGCGGTTCAGGTTACGCACCAGGCTTATCAGCTCGCGGGTGGTTTCCGGGTTAAGCCGCTCGCGGTGGTGCTCCTCCAGTTCCCGTACCTCGCGGGCCAGCGCTTCGATAGGGCGCAGGCTCCACCACGCGGCCACCCACAGCAGGGGGATCACCAGCAGCAGGTTCGCCGCCAGCACATAGAAGAACCAGCTCCAGACCATATAGGAGTGCTTCAGCTCAATGGGGATGGTATCGACAACCACGACGATCAGCTGCGGCATCCGCGCGGTTGCCGGATAGATATTGACCGCCACCGAGTGGGTCATCTCCGCATCGTCGTCTTCTTCCCGCACCGCTTTAAGCCGCTCCTGCAGAGAGTGATCTTCCCTGATCAGCATACTGGTACTGTTCACATCGGCTTCAATTTCATGAAAGCCGTTGCTTCTCAGCCACTCCGGATCGATCGCATTGCGCAGCCAGGGAATGTCGCGCTGCGCCCACAAAAGCTTGCCGTGCTCGTTATAAATAAACGAGATGGCGGGGCTTTGCCTGTCGAGATTTTCCGGAAGCTCCACGTGGAGCTGATTGTTTTCCCACTTCGCCAGGGTGTAAAACAGGCTACTTTCCCCGCGCAGCAGGCGAAAGGTGGTCTTGTCAAAACTGACGCTGTAGCCCACCAGGGCGACGATGCCGTAGGCCAGCGAAAGCACCAGCACCACCCCCGCCGTCGCCAGCAGAAAGCGTAGCCGCAGCGATAGCGGAAAAAAATGACGCAGCAGTTTCTTCATTGGCGCAGCTCGAACAGATAGCCCTGGCCGCGCACGGTAGCGATGGCTTCATGGGGGTACTGCGCCTGGATTTTTTTGCGCAGACGCCCCATCAGCACGTCGATAGTATGGCTTTCGCGCAGCTCGGCGTCGGGGTAGAGCTGCAGCATCAGCGAATCTTTGCTGACCACTTTGCCGTTATTGCGGATCAGCGTTTCGATAATGGTGTATTCAAAGGCGGTGAGCCGGATAGTCTCATTATTGACGGACAGCTCGCGGCGGGAGAGATCGATCTGAAACGGCGGAATCGATATGACCTGAGACGCCAGACCGCTGCTGCGGCGCAGCAGCGCCTGCATCCGCGCCATGACCTCTTCAATATGAAATGGCTTGGTCACGTAGTCATCGGCCCCGGCGCTGAGCACTTCCACCTTGTCCTGCCAGCCTTCCCGGGCGGTCAGCACCAGCACCGGCAGCACAACGTCGTTGCCGCGCCAGCGGCGGATCAGGGAGAGGCCATCTTCGTCCGGAAGGCCCAAATCGACAATCGCCACGTCCGGCAGATGCTCGTTAAGATAATAATCCGCCTCTCTGGCGTCTTCGGCCGCGTCCACCTGGTGACCGGCGTCCTGCAGCTGAACCTTCAGGTGGTGGCGCAGCAGCGCATTGTCTTCAACAACCAGTACGCGCATCTTTTTACTCTCCCCAATTAGCGGTGCCTCGTCACACCTCATGCTGCAGGCGCTGGCCTGTCTTTGCCACAACCCCGGCCCTGCCGGCGTGCCGCCGTTGACAAACCCGTCGGCCGCGCGCTGCATGAAGGCGTATTATGGCAAGGTGTCCTGCAGCCCGAATGCGATACGCCACGGAAGTAGCGTATCGCTGATTATGTTGATTAAAGGATAAACCGTTATTAAACCGAAAGAGAAGAAGAGGCGGCAGTCAGGAACGCCGGACGATTTATCCGGCCTCCTGTATTACTTCAGCTCATCAACCATCGTCACGGCCCGGCCAAGATAGTTGGCCGGCGTCAGGGCCTTGAGCCGCGTTTTCTCATGCTCCGGCAGGGCCAGGCCATCGATAAACCGCTGCATACCTTCGGCGTCAACGCGCTTGCCGCGGGTCAGCTCTTTCAGCTTTTCATACGGCTTTTCAATGCCGTAACGACGCATCACGGTCTGGATCGGCTCGGCCAGTACCTCCCAGTTGTGATCCAGCTCGTCCAGCAGACGATCGCGGTTCACCTCCAGCTTACTGACGCCCTTCAGGGTAGACTGATAAGCGATCAGCGCATAGCCGATGCCGACGCCAAGGTTGCGCAGAACCGTGGAGTCGGTCAGGTCGCGCTGCCAGCGGGAGACCGGCAGCTTGCTTGCCAGGTGCTGCAGCACGGCGTTGGACAGCCCCAGGTTGCCCTCGGAGTTTTCAAAGTCGATGGGGTTAACCTTGTGCGGCATGGTGGAGGAGCCGATTTCACCGGCGATGGTTTTCTGCTTAAAGTGGTTCAGCGCGATATAGCCCCAGACGTCGCGGTCGAAGTCGATCAGAATGGTGTTAAAGCGGGCGATGCAGTCAAACAGCTCGGCGATATAGTCGTGCGGCTCAATCTGGGTGGTGTAGGGATTCCACTGAATGCCCAGTGAGGTGACGAACGCTTCGCTGAACTGATGCCAGTCTACCTCCGGATAGGCGGCAATGTGGGCGTTATAGTTGCCGACGGCACCGTTGATTTTACCGAGGATCTCCACCTGGTTGAGCTGACGGTACTGGCGCTCCATGCGGTAGGCGACGTTGGCCATCTCTTTACCGATGGTGGACGGCGTCGCCGGCTGGCCGTGGGTGCGGGAGAGCAGCGGAATATCGCGATACGCCACGGCGAGCGCCTTCACGGCGTCGATCAGCTGACGCCAGTAAGGCAGAATCACCTCGTCGCGGGCGGTTTTCAGCATCAGCGCGTGGGACAGATTATTAATATCCTCAGAGGTGCAGGCAAAGTGGATAAATTCAGATACGGCGTGCAGCGCCGGAATATCCGCCACTTTCTCTTTCAGGAAGTATTCAACGGCCTTGACGTCGTGGTTGGTGGTGCGCTCGATGGTTTTGATGCGCGCGGCGTCTTCTTCACTGAAGTTGGCTACGATGGCGTCAAGGAAACCGTTTGCGTCGGCAGCAAAAGCAGGAACTTCCTTAATCGCCGCGTGCGCGGCCAGTTTTTGCAGCCAGCGTACTTCTACCTGTACGCGGAATTTCAGCAGGCCGAATTCGCTGAAAATCCCGCGCAGCGCGCTGACTTTATCGCCGTAGCGTCCATCAACAGGGGAAACGGCGGTCAGTGAGGATAATTCCATAGATCACAACTCCGGGGTTAAATGAGCAAGAATTTGTTTTGCCTGAGTGGTCAGACGGTTACGGGAAAACATAAGCTGCAGGCGGCTGCCGCCGACCTGGTGCCAGAGCACGGCGGAGCGAATGCCGGCCAGCAGCGCGGCGCGAACTTTGGCCTGCACCTGCGGGCTTTGCAGCACCGCGGGCGAACCGGTCACCTGTATGCGCGGCCCCAGCGGGCTGATGACGTCGACGTAAATCGCCGCCATGGCGCTCATTAGCGTCTCCGACTGCAGGTCGAAGTGCTCCAGCTGGCGCTGCAGACCGCTGATGCGATCGCCCAGCGTATCCAGCGCCCCTCTGGCGGCGGACAGTTTGCGCTCCAGCACCATCAGGCTCAGGGTGTAGCGGGTAAGCTCGGCGTTCAGCCCCTGGCGGCTGCTGGCGTTGAGTACGCCGAGCAGCGTTTCCAGACCGGGGCGCAGGTTCGCTTCGCTACCGCCGAACACCTCCAGCGTTGAGTCGGGGTTCATATCGATGATGCTGCTCAGCGAAACGTGGAGCGCATCGGCGTCGCAGTGTCCCCGATGCGCCAGCTCCTGCACCAGGCGCGCCGACTGGCAGATACCGGCCAGCGCGAGGGTGATGTCATAGTAATTCTTTGCCACGGTCACTGCTTCCTTGTATCAAGTAAAAATACACTCTCCTTCAGGCACCGGCGCGTGGGCAGCGAAGGTTTCTCATTCATCGCGGGGTTGACTCCGTTTTCTGACGGAGTGATAAGGCCGGCCGCTGATGTGAACACGTGCCTGGAGAGCCGTCCGGCTGCAACCTGAATAATGGTATATCGAGTAATCAAATCGGCTGGGGCAGACGCTGTTCAATAATACCGCCGCCAAGGCATACCTCGCCGCTGTAAAAGACCGCCGACTGGCCCGGCGTCACCGCGGCCACGGGCTCGTCAAAAATGACTTCAATACGATCGGTATCCAGCGAGTTAACGGTGCAGGGGATGTCGGCCTGGCGGTAGCGGGTCTTCACCGTACAGCGCAGGGTGCCAACAAAGGGTTGGCGATCGACCCAGTGCAGCTGTTGCGCAACCAGGCCAACGGACATCAGCCGCGGGTGCTCATGGCCCTGAGCCACCACCAGGATATTGTTTTCAACGTCTTTATCGACCACGTACCACGGATCTTCGGTGCCCTCTTTGGTGCCGCCGATGCCCAGCCCTTTACGCTGGCCGAGCGTGTGGTACATCAGCCCCTGGTGCTGGCCGATCTCATCGCCGTCGACGGTGATGATTTTGCCCGGCTGCGCCGGAAGATAGCGGCCGAGAAAGTCGCGGAATTTACGTTCACCGATAAAGCAGATGCCGGTAGAGTCTTTTTTCCTGGCGGTGACCAGCCCCAGATCTTCGGCAATTTTGCGCACCTGCGGCTTGGTCAGCTCGCCGACCGGGAACAGGCTGCGGGCGATCTGCTGATGGCCGAGCGTATAGAGGAAGTAGCTTTGATCTTTGTTGTCATCCAGCCCGCGGAGCAGGCGGCTTTTGCCGTCGACGTCGGCCCGACGCACATAGTGGCCGGTGGCGATGTAGTCCGCGCCCAGATCTTCCGCCGCGAATTCAAGGAAGGCTTTAAATTTGATCTCTTTATTGCACAGAATGTCCGGGTTCGGGGTGCGGCCCGCCTTATATTCGGCAAGGAAAAGCTCGAACACGTTATCCCAGTACTCGGCGGCAAAGTTAACGGTGTGCAGCTCAATGCCAAGTTTGTCGCAGACCGCCTGGGCGTCGGCCAGATCCGCCGCCGCCGTGCAATAGTCCTCGCCGTCGTCCTCTTCCCAGTTCTTCATGAACAGGCCTTCAACCTGATAGCCCTGCTGTTGCAGCAGCCAGGCAGAAACGGAGGAGTCGACACCGCCGGACATGCCGACGATCGCTTTTTTTGGGCTTTCAGACATTAGAATACTCACGACATTGAACTTCAAGGCGGCATATTCTATCACGCGGCCCTTTACTTGACACCCTCTGTAAACGGCCAGTTAAATGCGCCGATCAGCGCCAGCGGGTAGCGTTCACCGCTCTGCCAGCAGCGAATGCTCTCGGCAACCAGCGGCGAGCGCAGATTTGGCGCGCTGAGAATTTCTTCGGCGCTCAGCCAGCGGCAGCGGTCGATATCATCGTCATGGGGTTCTGTAGCGCACGCCTGGTTAAGTTCGATAGAAAACAGAAAGCGCAGAAAAGGGGTGTTGTCCGGGGCGATCCAGTGGTGCATACGAATAAAGTGCTGGGGTCGGGCCTGAATGCCCGTCTCTTCCCACAGCTCGCGGGCGGCGGCGTCGGCCAGCGTCTCGTTCGCTTCCAGATGGCCGGCAGGCTGGTTCCACAGCGCTTTGCCGTTGATGGTCTCTTCTACGATCAGAAATTTATCGTCGGCATGAACAACGCAGGCGACGGTAACGTGCGGTCTGAACATGGGCGGTTCCTTTTATAGTGGCTTATCAATGGCGTCGTAGAGAGCCTTAAGCTGCCCGAGCCGCTTGTCATAGGCCCGGTTCAGGCAGGTCACGCTGCCCTGACACCGTCGGCGCTGGCTGAGCCAGCTCTGCTGGGCGTCCTGAAGCGCGCCACGGGCACCCATCGCCAACAGCCCCTTCAGGAACCGGTACTGGGTGGCCATTTCCACGTCCTTATCGTTAAGCGTCAGATGGGCGCAGATGGCTCTCTCATCCGCCGCTTTCGCCTTCTGGCAGTCGAAGCTGGCCGCGCCGGCGACGGGCGAAGCGGATAATAAGACGAAGAGGATCGGCAGATATTTCATCGGTTTTTCTCCGCTGTCAGTTCGCGCCACTCGGCGTTGCCGAGGCCGTCCAGGGTGTAGTCGCCCATGCTGTAGCGAATCAGGCGCAGGGTTGGATAGCCAACGTGCGCCGTCATGCGCCTGACCTGGCGGTTGCGGCCCTCATACAGCGTTATTTTTAGCCAGCAGGTGGGAATGCTTTTGCGTTCGCGAATGGGGGGATTGCGCGGCCACAGCCACTCCGGCTCGGCGACCCGCTCAGCGCCGGCGGGCAGGGTGGGGCCATCGTTGAGGGTGACGCCACCGCGCAGGGCCTCCAGCGCCTCCGGCGTCGGCACGCCTTCCACCTGCACATAGTAAATTTTCCCGGTGCGCTTGCCCGGCTGGGTCAGGCGCGCCTGTAGTGCGCCATCGTTAGTCAGCACCAGCAGTCCTTCGCTGTCGCGGTCCAGACGTCCTGCTGCATATACGCCATGAACCGGAATAAAATCCTTTAAGGTGCGGCGACCTGCCTCGTCGGTAAATTGTGGCAATACATCGTAAGGTTTATTGAACAAAACCACACGTTTTGACAGGTTTTGCCGCTTTCGCTTAGCGACTTGTCGCGGGCTGAATCGGTCAACCCGGTGATTTCTAAAAGATGTTTTTTGCATGGTGTTTTCACTTTGTATCAATTGCCGCATTATAGCTTATTGACGAGTGCCTTTCATGGCAGCAAACAATAGGGTAGTATTGACACGCTAATTACAAATCATTAACAAAAAAGTGCTCTAACGCCTTCGCGCCACATGTCGCCATGCCAGTGCAGCGCGATGACGAACGAGCAAACCAGAAGCGCTCGAAGGAGAAGTGAATGGAAAGCAAAGTAGTTGTTCCGGCGGAAGGCAAGAAGATCACTCTGCAAAACGGTAAACTCAACGTTCCTGACAATCCGGTTATCCCGTTTATTGAGGGCGATGGTATCGGTGTGGACGTCACGCCGGCCATGCTTAAAGTGGTCGATGCCGCCGTCGAGAAAGCCTATAAGGGTGAGCGTAAGATCTCCTGGATGGAAATTTATACCGGTGAAAAATCCACCCAGCTTTATGGCCAGGACGTCTGGCTCCCTCCTGAAACCCTGGATCTGATTCGTGAGTACCGCGTGGCGATCAAAGGCCCGCTGACCACCCCGGTCGGCGGCGGCATTCGCTCCCTGAACGTGGCCCTGCGTCAGCAGCTGGATCTCTACGTCTGCCTGCGCCCGGTGCGCTACTATCAGGGTACCCCAAGTCCGGTTAAGCAGCCTGAGCTAACCGACATGGTTATCTTCCGGGAAAACTCAGAGGATATTTATGCCGGTATCGAATGGAAGGCGGACTCTGCCGACGTGGAGAAAGTGATTAAATTCCTGCGCGAAGAGATGGGCGTGAAGAAAATCCGCTTCCCTGAGCACTGCGGCATCGGCATTAAGCCGTGCTCCGAAGAGGGAACTAAGCGCCTTGTGCGCGCGGCGCTTGATTACGCCATCACCAACGACCGCGACTCCGTCACCCTGGTGCACAAGGGCAACATCATGAAGTTCACCGAGGGTGCGTTTAAAGACTGGGGCTACCAGCTGGCGCGGGAAGAGTTCGGCGGCGAGCTGATTGACGGCGGTCCGTGGGTGAAAATTAAAAACCCCAATACCGGCAGAGATATTGTGGTGAAAGATGTTATCGCCGACGCATTTTTGCAGCAGATCCTGCTAAGACCGGCGGAGTATGACGTGATCGCCTGTATGAACCTCAACGGTGACTATATTTCCGATGCCCTGGCGGCCCAGGTCGGCGGGATCGGCATTGCCCCGGGGGCCAACATCGGCGACGAGTGCGCGCTGTTTGAAGCCACCCACGGCACCGCGCCGAAGTATGCCGGCCAGGATAAAGTTAACCCCGGCTCCATTATCCTTTCCGCTGAGATGATGCTGCGCCATATGCAGTGGTTTGAAGCCGCCGACCTGATTGTTAAAGGTATGGAAGGGGCGATCGCGAACAAGACCGTGACCTATGACTTCGAACGCCTGATGGAAGGCGCTAAGCTGCTGAAATGCTCAGAGTTTGGCGACGCGATTATCGCGAATATGTAATCCACCTGCCGGGTTAAACAAGAGCGGGAGCCAGTGGGTTCCCGTTTTTATTATCAGAAATCGAATGGCTATCCAGACCTCCTCCCTGAAACCGCAACTGTTGTCCATCCTTTGCCACGGTTACGGTCGTTACGGCATTTTCCGCGACCAGCGGCAGCTGTGCGCTGTCCGTGTTCACACTGCCCGCGCCAATGATGTCTGATGGAATACTCTACGATCTGCACCAGCGGGGCAATGACTGGCGGCTTTATGGGCCGGCCCGACGCTGCCGCCTGAGCCAGAGGAGATCCCTGGGACATAATAAAAGGCCGGGGGCGATTAGCCTCCGGCCTCAGATGCGGTTGCGTGCCACAACAGAGGGGCTTCAGTACCTCTGACGCGATACTGAAGGCCGAACCTCCCCCGACAGGATTACCTGCCGGGGAAGGTAGCCCCAGCGTCAAAAAATGTACTTTATCCCCACCATCGCCTGGGTGTCGCTATAGCCCTTATCACCAATCTGCTGGGCCACGTTCCCCCACAGATGAGTATGCCGACCGAGCTGGCTCTCAACGCCCGCTTTCAGCTCGCCCACGTTTCGTGTGCCGGCCTGCTTTATGAAGACACCATTCATCGACGAACCAAAGATTCGGGTATTATGCAGCCAGTTAACCTCCACAAAAGGCTCAAAAATACGCTCTTTACCTTCATCAATCAGGCTGTGCCCCTTAATAAAGGTTCTGAGGCCAAGGCGGGTCTGCAGATTTCCGTTGCCTTCGCCGCGCACCCACGTTCCGTTCATTTCACGGTGATTGTCGGCTTTTACCCCCATCCACGTCAGCTGGGCCACCGGCTGAACGTAATAGCTTTCACGCGCATTTTTCTCCCCGGTTTTCCAGGTATAGCCCGCTTCCACTGATGCGGTTACCCCCTTCGACTTATAGCTTTCGGAGGGCAACAGCTGGCCGCTTACGCGGTTATTAAACCAGTTGTAAAGCATCCAGGTGTCAATATAAGCGCCGGTTTTATGCGCGTTATCCTCAAGCCAGGTGGCATAAAGGCCGGCGCTGTAGCCGTCGACAGTGCCGTCGGCCCTGTAACCGCTGTAACTATTGCGGGTGTTGCTCTTTTGATTGGCGTAGCCGCCCATAACGCCGAGATGGAAGCGGTTTTTACCGTTACTGCTCCAGCGTGCAATATCGCCCCCCAGCTGCATCACGTAGCGGTTGGCCTGAGTGCGCATCTGACCGCTGTTATCCTTTGAGCGCTTGTGTCCGCCGACGTTGCGAAGCCACAGGCTGGTCACCTTCTTCTCACCGCTCAGAGCGTCCACATAGTGCGTCTCTCCCAGGCGATCGTGTAGCCTGTGCAGAAACAGCGTATTTGCCGCCTGCAGATTGGCCGCGTACTCGCCACCTTCCGGACGAAGGACCGGCTGCGGCGTGGGTGCCGGTTCAGGGGGCGGATTGGGCGTCGGTCCAGGGTCAGGATTAGGGACCGGGTCTGGCTGAGGATTCGGCGTTGGCTCCGGCCTGGTATTGACAAGATACCAGTTGCTGTAATCCGCACCTTTACCCCGGCTTAAATAATACTCGTAGGCACCGCCAACGATTCGATCTCTTTGAATAAATAGGCCTGCTGACTGCCCCTCAACGCGAATAAGTTCAATGCCTTTGTCGGTGTAATCACCGGTGCCGCCAACGTTGTTGACCTGTACCCAGGTGGTGCCGGAGGTATCGCCGGTAACGCTCATCCGGTCGGTCAGGGAGTCGTCATTGCCCAGCACGGTATTAAAATAGAGTTCGCCCTGGTTGCCGATGTAATTCCCCTGCACGAAAAGCGCATTGCCTGGCTGCCTCTGCGCCGCGCTGCCGCTTCTGGCGATCGCTACGCTTCCGTCATTAGTGAGGTCACCATCTACCACAAGGTATGAGGGCGTATCTTTATCAGTAAAGTAGCTGCCGACTCGCAGAACGCCGCCCTCTTTTACGTGGGTTTTACCGAGATAACCTTCCGCAGACAGCCTGCTGCCATTATGGACAACGATATTTCCACCCAGAGCCAGGGAGGAGTCGACTCCGCCCTGCGTCACGGAGAAAAGGCCGCCATAATCTTTGCTGTCGCCGCTCAGATACAGCGTTGAGTTTCCTGTTTTATCGACCTGGCCTGAGCCGATAAAGGAGCCGGCGTACAGGCTGTCCATATTTTGTTTAATGGTAAGGCTGGCTTCAGTAACGTCGATAGCCCCGCC
This sequence comes from Intestinirhabdus alba, assembly GCF_009711095.1. GTDB lineage: Bacteria > Pseudomonadota > Gammaproteobacteria > Enterobacterales > Enterobacteriaceae > Intestinirhabdus > Intestinirhabdus alba. The sequence goes on along the minus strand of NZ_WMJZ01000017.1, from coordinate 76,718 downwards.
TTTGCCGGAAAGGTGAGACATGATCAGGTCATGATTATTAAGGTTCAGCGTACCGGCATTAACAATGTAAGCCGTATTATTAACGAATGCGCCATCGCCATCGGAACGCAGCTCGCCGCCTTCCACCCTTGTTCCGCCGAGGTAATTATTTATGCCGGAAAAAGCGACCAGACCCTCTCCCGTTTTGACTATTCCACCTTTACCAACCAGTGAGCCGTTAAGATACATCTCTTTATTATCATCGGCCTCAAGTATCGATTCAGACAGAACGTTCATGTTAACCCGGGTGGACAGCCTGTTATCACAATACTTGCAGTCATTCACCCGCAGCGTGCCGCCATTAAGATTAAACGAATAGACGCCGTCCCCGGCGACGACAGCGTCTTCAGCGGGTGACAGAATGCTGTTTGCGATGGTTAAGAAACCGTTTTTATTGAGATTAACCGTGGCTGAGGTTCCGGCACTGCCCGCCATAAAAAGACCGGAGACTGGATTTTCAAAGCCGTCGATATCCGTGTTAGCCTTCGCCTCAAAAATTACCTCTGCGTAATCTTCGATATTAAGGACGGCCGAGCCAGCCCCTTTTTGCCTGACGTTCGCGTCTATAAGCTGTAGATTGTCCATCGCGTCCGCCGCAAGCGTCATCTGGCTTCCCACGATAAGCTGGCTACCGGCTCCTGAAACAGTGATCTCTGCGGAAGGAGGAAGTAGCCCCGCGATGGCGTCTTTGCCGGCGAGCGTGGTTGATGCGCTAATCCTTCCAGCGTATAAGCTGCCGCCCTCAGTAATATTCAGAATGCCTCTTCCAATAAAACCGAGATAGAGCGAACCGTCTTCAACAGAATCGCCGAAATATGGAGCGTTATTTATTAAATTTAATGCGCTGCCAGCGCCGGAAATATTAAGTATTCCCGTGTTGCTTGTATTACCAAAGCCCACATAGGCCTTGTTGGAAAAATCCGTTGGTTTGCCGACGGTCAGAACTGCGCCTTCAACAATATTTAGCGTACCCGTGACTTTGCTATCGCGTCTGGTCTTCCAGTCATAGGTTCCGCTACTTCCGATACGCAGAGCCAGCGAGGTTATGGTGCCCGTATCAGGGCCTTTAATCGTTAAGATGCCTTCAGTGTCGCTCACTGAGTTATTGTCGGAAGAAACAAAACCAACCTCAAAATAGGTGTTGTCGTTCAGGTTTTTTGCTGATTCGGAGAGGGTTAATGTTCCTTTCCCCCCGTTAAAACCGATGGTGAATGGGTGATTATAACTGGCGGAACCTTTCAGGTTCAATTCGCCGGCGTTACCCTCTCCACCGCCAATGATATAGCCTTTGTTTTCCCAATCCCATGTGCCGCTGGTGATTGTTTCCGTTGAGTTAAAATATAAAGGCGTGGCTGAAGTTGACCAGCTCAACAGCATTAAAGCAGACGCTTCTGTAATAAATTTCATTTTCATATACATCCTGTATACATTTCCCTATCACCAGGAACATTCTAATTCATCGTGGTGACGAATACAATCGTATGAATAATGATGACAATCCATCGCTTTAATCCCTTTCTGATTAAAGTGAAATTAATTATTTTTATGACAATAAGAACAATCCTGGTTGCTGTTAATGCGGCAATATTTCATCTGAAAAATATGACTTAGGGAGCGGCGGAGGCCCGCTAAATTGTCCTGTCGCTGCGGCTGCGAAGCGGAATTTTAAAACGCCATTAATTGATTTGATGTAACCGGAGCACCGGCCGACGGTTGCGGTTCGCACAGGAGAGCAATACGAGAGGGAGAGGGACGAAGCGTGTAAAAAATCCAGGACGACGAATTCATGGCTGCGCTGCAGGCGGTGTCCCTTACCGCTGGCGATTGTTGACGCCACGTCTGGTTAAGGGACACCGCCGGATACCGGCGCAGGACGCCCGTTATTTATCTGCATCCTTATAAACGTCGGCGACGGCGACAAAATTAGGGCCATGCTGGCGGGCGGCAACGATATGATAATATTTCCCGCCTTTTTCATCGGCCAGCTTTGACAGCTCGGCACGCAGATCGCTGGGGGAGGAGATCGCTCCGCCGCTTTGCGACACGTTAATGTTGCCAATTTTAACCAGCCTGAAGTGGTCAACTTCTTCTTTCGATACCTGATCGGCGGCGATAGCGCCAAACGAGAAGGCAGAGATAAGCAGTGAAGTCGCTAAAGCAATTTTTTTCATGCAGGGCATCCTTGTTGAGTTGATTGTGAAGATTTGCTTTACGTGAATTAGGCCGTGTCCCTTAGCCGCTGGTGAGCGTCGCTGGCGGCCATTCAGGCCCGGTTAAGGGACACAGCCTAAGTTTAGTTCAGTTCTGGCGGCTTACCATTTCTGGCGGATTTAATCCTGAGCAGGGCGCAATGGCCGGACGGACAGCGGTAAATGCCGCCTGGCGTTAAGCGACTTTTTGTGCAGACTTAGGCTGTGTCCCTTGTGTCCCTTAATCGGGCGTGGCGTCGACGCTCACCAGCGGTTAAGGGACACAGCCCGGGCCATTCATCCTTAAAAAATCAGGAGGCAGCTATGCAACAGGAGCATCAGGCGTGTATCAATTTATGCTATGAATGTGCGGCAGCGTGCGATCGCTGCGCCGGGGCCTGCCTTGAGGAGCACGACCCGGCGATGATGAAAGCGTGTATTCGGCTGACGATTCAGTGTGCGGCGGTTTGTCGCCTCACCGCACAGCTAATGGCGTCCGGCAGTGATTATCTGATGCAGCTTTGTCGTCTGTGTACGGACATCTGTAAAGCCTGCGCCCAGGAGTGTGCCGGGCATCAATACGACCACTGCCAGGCGTGCGCCCAGGCCTGCAGCCGGTGTGCTGAGGTCTGTCTGAAAAGGGTGGCATAACCGTCCAAAATCGCTTTCCAGCGGCCTGCTTGTTTATTTATTAAACGGCTAAGCGGGAAGTGCACCGCAGACATTCCTTTCCGGGCTTGATCTCAGCATGATTTACAACTACTGTATACAAATACAGTAGTTCCGGGAAAGGTGAAGATGAAGTTCTACAGCCTGGCTGATTTACGCCACCGCGTTTGCGTTCCTCTGTTTTCCGACAGCGTCCGGTGCGGCTTTCCCTCTCCCGCACAGGATTATGTCGAACGGCGAATCGATCTGAACGAGCTGCTGATCCGCCACCCCAGCGCGACCTATTTCGTCAGGGCGGCCGGTGATTCCATGATTGATGGCGGCATCGGCGACGGCGATCTGCTGGTGGTGGACAGCGCCTACCGGGCCGCTCACGGCGATATTGTTGTTGCGGCAATAGACGGCGAGTTTACGGTGAAGCAGCTGCAGCTCCGCCCCCGGGTACAGCTAAATCCGATGAACGGAGCCTGTTCACCCATTCCCGTAGGCCGCGAAGATACGCTTGATATTTTCGGCGTCGTTACGCACGTCATCAAGACGACAAAATAAGCATGTTTGCCCTGGTGGATGTCAACGCATTTTATGCTTCCTGCGAAACGGTCTTTCGTCCGGATCTTAAAGGCAAGCCGGTTGTGGTGCTGTCGAATAACGACGGCTGCGTGATTGCCCGCAGCGCCGAGGCAAAAGACGTCGGGGTGGAGATGGGCGCGCCCTGGTTTAAACAGAGAGCGCTGTTTCGCCGCTGCGGGGTCACCTGCTTCAGCAGCAACTATGAGCTGTATGCCGATATGTCCGATCGGGTGATGTCGATTCTTGAGGAGCTGACCCCCCGGGTGGAAATTTACAGCATCGACGAGGCGTTTTGTGATTTAACGGGCGTTCATCAGCGTTACGATCTGCAGGCGCTGGGTAGCACGATTCGCGAGACGATCCTGCAGCGCACCCGCCTGCGGGTCGGCGTCGGCATCGCTCCGACCATGACGCTGGCCAAGCTGGCAAACCATGCGGCAAAGCGCTGGCAGCAGCAGACCGGCGGCGTGGTGGATCTATCGGGCGTTGAACGGCAGCGCAGACTGATGGCGAAGATGCCGGTCTGCGAGGTCTGGGGCATAGGGCGGCGTATCGCGAAAAGGCTGGCGGCAATGGGCATTGAAAATATACTGCAGCTGGCGGAGAGCGATATTCGTTTGATCAGAAAACATTTCAGCGTCGTGCTTGAGCGCACGGTGCGGGAGCTGCGCGGGGAGCCTTGTCTGGCGCTGGAAGAAATGGCCCCCGCGAAGCAGGAGATTATCTGTTCCCGCTCTTTTGGCGATCGCATCGGTGATTACGAGCCGGTACGCCAGGCGATCTGCAGCTATGCCGCGCGCGCGGCGGAAAAGCTGCGGGCGGAGCGCCAGTACTGTCGCCATATTTCCGCTTTTGTTAAAACCAGCCCCTTCGCGCCGGGTGAAAGCTACTATGCTAACAGCGCGGCGGTGACGCTGCTTACGCCAACCCAGGACAGTCGGGATATTATCGGCGCGGCCACGCGCTGTCTGGAGAGCATCTGGCGCGAAGGCGTACGCTATCAAAAGGCGGGGGTGATGCTCGGTGATTTTTTCAGCCACGGGGTGGCGCAGCTTAATCTGTTTGATGATAACGCGCCGCGTCCCGGCAGCGAAAAGCTGATGGCGGCGCTGGACGGCCTGAATGCGAAAGCGGGGCGGGGGACGCTCTATTTTGCCGGGCAGGGTGTTCAGCGGCAGTGGCAGATGAAAAGGGAGTGGCTCTCCCCGCGCTATACCACCCGCTACGCGGATCTGCTTCGCGTTAAGTGAAGGATCCACCTCTGCGCTTTTTTGCTTTTCTGGCGATGCGAGCGACGGCCCGGAGCGTCAGTTTACTTGCGCTCTGCCACGGCGCGATTCAGGCCGCAGGAAGAGAGGCGCAGCAGAAAGGCGAACGGCATCCGTTGTAAACAACAAGGCGGCTTAGATACTATACCAACGCATGTCCGGTCTCTTTTCAGAGGAGGGGACATATTGGATAACTATCAGGAGGATAATATGCACACAGAGGGTGAAGAGGCGCTACGCGGCGAAGTTTTATTTGTGGTGATAACGGAGTACGCCGACTGGGAGTTTGCATTACTGGCACCAGGATTACGCCGGGGATTCGGTATCTGGGCCCCGCGCTATGAGGTTAAGGTGGTGGCACCGGATCCGGGACCTGTGGTCTCTATCGGTGGCTTTCGCTGCTTACCGGATTATACTTTCGATACCCTGCCGGACGATTACGCCGCGCTGATCCTGGTAGGAGGGATGAACTGGTGGGGAGATGAGGCCCGGCGGGTGGTGCCGATTGTGCAGCAGGCTCTGGCCAGGGAGCGGGTGGTGGGCGCGATTTGTGACGCCTCCGCGTTTCTGGGGGCGAACGGCTTTCTTAATAATGTCAGCCACACGTCCAATGGGCTGGCTTACCTCAGGGATAAGGCCGGTTCAGCCTATACCGGTGCGGCAAAATATAAGCATGCGCCTTCTGTGCGGGATAATAACCTGATCACCGCCGGCGGCGTCGGTTTTATCGATTTTACCTGCGATGTCCTGGCCGCGCTGAAGGTGACGGATAAAAAAAATCTGGATCAATTCCGGGCGGTGTGTCATTCGGGCCTTTTTCCTGAGGGGTGAGCGGGGGCATTCGTTGCCTCCGGCACGTGGGTGAGAAAGATCCCGCCCGCGCCTTGTTGACTCCCACCGCAGCGGAGTGCCCGGAGCAGTACGAAGGCCCGCGAAATAAACTACTCTGAATAAAGCGTCCGCGGTGCGCCGGATAACCGGTCTCCGCGCGGGTATGACCCTGCCTCTTAAGGTGTATTTTAAACATCATTTAAAAGGCGTAGCCTTACAGAAACAGCGGTTAACCTGAGATCGCAACATACCGACTGGAAGAGGGAACAGAATGCTTCAGATTCCACAAGATCACATCCACACGCGCTCCACGCCGTTCTGGAATAAAGAAACCGCGCCCGCCGGAATCTTCAAACGCCACCTTGATAAAGGAACCCGACCCGGAGTTTATCCCCGCCTGTCGGTGATGCAGGGGGCGGTTAAATATCTCGGATACGCGGACGAGCACAGCCCGGAGCCAGAAAAGGTGATGGTTATTGAGGCCGGTCAGTTTGGCGTTTTTCCACCCGAAAAGTGGCATAACATCGAAGTGATGACCGAGGATACTTACTTTAATATCGACTTTTTCGTCGCTCCGGAAGTGCTGATGGAAAGCGCGGGCCAGCGAAAAGTCGTGCATACCGGAAAGGAGTAAACGATGGGGAAAGCAACCTACACCGTTACCGTGACCAATAACAGCAACGGCGTTTCCGTTGATTATGAAACCGAAACGCCAATGGCCCTGCTGGTGCCGGAAGTGGCGGCTGAGGTCATCAAAGATCTGGTCAACACCGTACGCTCGTACGATACCGAAAACGAGCATGACGTGTGCGGCTGGTAAGCGCCGCCGCCAACGTCGTCTCTGCCTGCCGTAACAGACCGCACCGCGCCCGGCGCGCCGTGCGGTTCTCTTTTTTCGCCGTCGTACTTCCGTCTGACACGCCTTGCAATAGAAATCTTAAGAAAACCTTAAAATAAGCGCATTGAATGATAAGGGGTAGGGATTCATAAAAATTATGATTGGGTGACAGAAATATCACTGAATTGAATGATTATGAAATTTGATACTAGGTTAACCCCGGCAACGCCCGTTCTTGTTCTGTTCGCCATCCTTTTTCCCTTTACGGCAGACTGGCATATGCCGCTGGCCGACGGTGCCGTGGTGGCGTGGATCGAAAATGGACAGGCTCTGTGGCTGCTGTTTGGCGCGCTGTTTACCGCCTGCTATATCCGGCCGCTTTCCCGCCCCGAAGGCGCGAAGCAGTTCTGGCTGTGGGCGGTGGTCTGGTGGGTGGTCCTGCTGGGCAGAAGCACCAGCTGGGGGCGCGTCTATTTTCCGGAGCAGCCCCGACTGCTGTTCCGCATCGTCTCGGTGGCGCTGATTGCCGCGCTGCTGCTGCCGCTGCTGTTCTCAAAGGCGCTACGTCGGGAGATTGTGCGCCGGCTGCGCGAGGCACCGCTGCCGGTATGGCTTTTTGCGGTAACCGCCGGGGCGTTTCTGATTTCTGATACGGTGGAGCACCACCGGCTGCTGGCACCGCTGTTTCTGCACAGCAGGCAGTATGTCGATCTGATTGAGGAACTGTACGAACTGCCGTTTATGGTGGGGCTGTTTCTGATCGCGCTCGGATTTATGCGCCAGGAGAGGAGAGGAGAGCGGGCCGCTTCTCTGCCTTACGAACCGCTGCACGCGGGGCTGAAGTAGGCGGAAAACTGCCTGAGTCCGGCGACGAACTCAGGCAGTAAGATTCAGGCAATCGCCTCACATAGGCGGGTTTTCATCTCTCTGTACGCCTGTGCCGCGTATCGTTCCGCCCATGTCCGATCGGCAATCTGCTCGACCTTCACGGCGCAATACTTGGTTTCCGGAGTTTTTGAGATGGGATCAAGGTTATTCTGCGTCAGCTCATTGCACGCCCCTACCCACCACTGCCAGGTCATATATACCGTGCCGCGATTAATGCAATCAGAGACATCGGCCCGGCTGATCACCTTGCCGCGGCGCGAGCTGACCCAGACCAGATCGTGATGGCGGATACCTAACGTGCCGGCATCTTCGCTGTTGATCTGCACGTAGCCCGGCTCATCTGCCAGCGCCTGCAGCACCGCGCAGTTGCCGGTCATCGAGCGGCAGGAGTCGTGTCCGACCTCGCGTACGGTGCAGAGCACCAGCGGAAAGTGCTCATCGGGGGATTCAGCAGGTGCCCGCCACGGCGCGGCGAACAGCCTGCCTCTGCCGCTGGGGGTATCAAAACGGCTGTCGGCGTAGAGCCAGGGCGTACCGGGGTGATCGAGATTCGGGCAGGGCCATTGGATGTGCCCCATATCGCCCATCTTTTCGTAGGTGACGCCGTAGAACAGCGGGCACAGCTCGCGCATTTCGTCCCAGATCTGCTGACTGTTAGCGTAGCGCATCGGGTAGCCCATCGCCGTGGCGAGCAGGCTGATAATCTCCCAGTCGCGCTTGACGTCGCCGGCAGGCTCAAGAGCCTTCTCAAAGCGCTGAAAGCCGCGGTCGGCGCAGGTGAAAACGCCGTCGTGTTCGCCCCACGAGGTCACCGGTAGCAGCACGTCGGCCATTTCCGCCGTCCTGGTCATGAAGATATCCTGCACCACCACAAAATCCAGCGCCCCGAAGCCCTGGCGTACCAGGCCGAGATCGGCTTCAGTCTGCAGCGGATCTTCTCCCATGATGTAGCAGGCCTTGATTTTACCCGCCATCGCCAGGTGCGGGATCTCGGTAATGCGCGCTCCGACCTTGTCATCCATCAGGCTGGGGTCGATCCCCCAGGCGCGGGCAAATTTCTTCCGTACCGCCGGGTCGGTAACCTCCTGATAGCCGGGGAACAGGTTGGGCAGAACCCCCATATCGTATGCTCCCTGCACGTTGTTCTGTCCGTGTACCTGGCCGACGCCCACGTTCGGACGCCCCAGGTTGCCGGTGAGCAGCGCCAGGCTCGACAGGCCGCGCACCACGTCGACGGACTGGGCGAACTGGGTGACGCCCATGCCCCACATAACGGTTGCCGACGGCGCGGCGGCAAAGGTGCGCATCGCCTGGCGAACCTGCCGGGCAGGAACGCCGGTAAGGTGCTCAACGGCCTCGGGGGAGTAATCCTTCACGATCTGCCAGTAAGCTTCCAGCCCTTCCGTGTGTTTTTCCACATATTCGCGATCGTAGAGCTGTTCGTCGATCAGCACATGGCCAAAGGCGTTAACCAACGCCATATTGCAGCCGTTGTTGAGCTGCAGATGCCGATCGGCGATGCGCGCGGTTTCGATCCGCCGCGGATCGCAGACGATAATTTTGGCACCGTTCTGCCGCGCCTTGAGCACCCGGCGTGCCACGATGGGGTGGGCATCCGCGCAGTTATAGCCAAAGATAAGCAGACAGCGGGAGTTTTCGATATCGCTGATGGAATTGCTCATCGCGCCGTTGCCGAGCGTCTCCTGCAGCCCGGCGACGGAGGGGCCGCAGCAAACGCGGGCGCAGCAGTCAACGTTATTGGTGTTGAGCACCCCGCGGGCAAACTTCTGCATAACGTAATTGGCTTCATTGCCGGCTCCGCGGGAGGAGCCGGTAGTCATAATGGCGCGCGGTCCGTGGGCGTTTTTGATCTCCAGCAGGCGCGAGGCGGTATAGCGAATGGCCTCGTCCCAGCTGACGGGAACAAACTTACCGCTTTTTTCATAGCGGATCATCGGGCGGGTCAGACGCGGAGTTAAAAGGCGCGTATTGTTAAGGAAATTCCGGCCGTAGTAGCCCTTCAGGCACCGCTGATTTTGATCCGTCACGCCCCCGGCACCCTCGGCGCGGATAATTTTATTATTTTCAACAATAAGCCTGAGTCTGCACCCAACCCCGCAGTAGGGACACACAGTGGTCATTTTTTTCATCAATAACAGACCTGTTAAAAGGTGAAACAGCGCTAAACAGACGAAGCCAGCGGTTCGGCGTCGCGGGCCTCATGTCATGGTGATCGTAGGTCTATGCATAGCTCATGCCAGACTCTAAAGGCAGGTGTAGCCGGAGATGGTGCGCGGGCCGGAAGCCGAATGACAGTCCGTTCGACAGAAATGACGAGTCGATGACAAAAAAAAGCCCGCACGGAGGCGGGCAAAAATACTGGAAGCAATGTGAGCAATGTCGTGCTGAATACCCGAGCAGGTCACTCAACTATTCAGTATTGAGAAAGATAATCTTTATCATTTTAACTTGCAACCCCATCTTTTGTGGGAGAAAGTGCAGGCTAAAATAAAGTGATTTACTTCACATATTTCATCCTGCCGATCGTGTGCTATGCTTTCTAACGGTGAATAAACCGCTAACGTAAAAACCTAAGTGAGGAAAAAATGGGCATTCTTTCATGGATTATCTTTGGTCTTATCGCGGGCATTCTGGCGAAGTGGATCATGCCTGGCAGGGACGGCGGCGGGTTCTTCATGACCATCGTTCTGGGGATCATCGGTGCCGTAGTCGGTGGCTGGATTAGTACGCTCTTCGGCTTTGGCAAAGTTGACGGCTTCAACTTTGGCAGCTTTGTCGTGGCGATAATCGGTGCCATCGTCGTGCTGTTTATCTACAGAAAAATCAGAAGCTAAGCGCGAAACTTCTCATTAACGAAAAGGCTGCCTGGGGCAGCCCTGAGACTGATAACAAACCCAGGCCGAACTCGTTCGGCCATAATCACCACAAAAATAAACAAGGAAAATCAATTCATTGATTTTCGGCTGCTAATCACAAAGAGGGAAAAACCACGTTTTTCCCTCTTTGTCATCAACCTGAGGCTGCCCGGGGCAGTCTTTTTTATATAGCCTAAATAATCTGAGTTACAGAACAAAGCGCAGCGCGTTTTGAACAGCCCAGAGCAGGCCCCGAAGGAGTGAGGCCCTCCGGGCCGAATAAAGTCAGCGCGCAGACAACCTGAAGTATGACGGGTAATACGCTGCAAATTGAGATGTAACTTCAGGCTAATATCCCCATACCAAAAAGCAGTAAATCTACTTAAACCAGAAACGGGCTAATATAATAATCTCTCTTGTACTTTATATTGCAGTATTTTGGTTCATGAAGTGCGGCTAATCCATCCCTGGCGCAGCCCGGCAAATGATTTTGCGTTCTGGTTCGTCTGATGGCGTACTCTTATACACTTTCACCCGCCAGGGGATGCGATGGCGATTGCACGGCGTTGAGGCTCTTTCTGACATAACCGTTTTTACGACGGGCCAATACACCGTGAGCTAAAAGAGCGTAAATCAAGACGTTAAGATAATAAATACGCTCCCGCCCGCCTGCCGCCTAATTCAGCCTCAGGGCCTCCCTTCTTTGTGGGCTGCGCCCTGGCTGTGCAAAACGTCATCCACCCCCAGCAAACAGATAAACAAGCCGGCAGCCAAAGCGGGGCATTTTATTCAGTTTAAATAGCGCTGGCGTGAATGAACTTTGTTTTCATTTTGTTTAACTCCGCAGGCGCAGGATATTTCGCCGGTGCCGCCTCATCGTGTCGGATACGGGGAGAGCGAGCCTGACCTTCCTCTGGCTTATTAACAGAACAGGAAAATCATGAGCGATTTTTTGCCGTTTTCGCGTCCGTCAATGGGCGAAGCTGAGCTGGCGGCGCTGCGCGACGTTTTGCAATCGGGGTGGATCACCACCGGCCCGAAAAACCAGGCGCTTGAAGGGGCGTTTTGCAAACTCACCGGCAACCGTCACGCCATCGCGGTCAGCTCTGCGACCGGCGGAATGCATATTACGCTGGCGGCGCTGGGCATTGGACCTGGTGATGAAGTCATTACGCCGTCGCAAACCTGGGTGTCGACGCTGAATATGATCTGCCTGCTGGGCGCGACGCCGGTGATGATCGACGTTGATAAAAATAATCTGATGATTGCGGCGGATACGGTCGCCGCCGCCATTACTCCGCGCACCCGGGCCATTATTCCCGTCCATTACGCGGGGGCACCGGCGGATATCGCCGCAATCCGCGAGGTCGCCGGGCGTTACGGTATTCCGGTGATTGAGGATGCCGCCCACGCGGTGGGAACGGAGTATCAGGGGCACCACGTCGGCGGATGCGGTACGGCGATCTTTTCGTTCCATGCGATTAAAAATATTACCTGTGCGGAAGGGGGGCTAATCGTCACCGACGACGACGAGCTGGCCGCGCGTATCCGCAGCCTTCGGTTTCACGGCCTCGGCGTTGATTCCTGGGATCGGCAGACCCAGAGCCGCGCCCCGCAGGCGGAGGTTATTTCGCCCGGGTTTAAATACAATCTTGCGGATATCAACGCCGCCCTGGCGCTGGTTCAACTGGAGAAGCTGCCCGCCGCCAACCGGCGGCGGGGCGAAATCGCCCGGCGCTACCTGAACGCGCTGGAGGATACGCCGTTTATGCCGCTGACCGCGCCCGGATGGGCGCACCGGCACGCCTGGCATCTGTTTATTATTCGCGTCGATGAAGCCGCCTGCGGATTCAGCCGCGATGCTCTGATGGCCAGACTCAAAGCGCTGGGCATCGGCACCGGCCTGCACTTCCGCGCGGTGCACACGCAAAAATATTATCGCGAGCGCTTCCCGTCCCTTTCCCTACCGAATACGGAATGGAATAGCGCACGTCTCTGCTCCCTCCCGCTGTTTCCGGATATGACCGATGACGACGTCAGCCGGGTTATAGGCGCGCTGCGCCATCTGTCAGGACGTTAAATTACTATGTTGAATTATTCTCCCGTGAAGAAAGTCTCGGTCGTTGTTCCCGTTTACAACGAACAGGATAGCCTGCCGGCGCTGATTTGCCGCACGGAGGCCGCCTGTGCGACGCTGGGGCGTCAGTATGAAATCCTGCTGATTGACGACGGCAGCAGCGATCGCTCCGCGCAAATGATTACCGACGCCGCCCAGGCCGAAGGCAGCCGCGTGGTGGCGGTGCTGTTGAACCGGAACTACGGCCAGCATTCGGCGATCATGGCGGGCTTCAGCCACGCGACCGGCGATCTGGTCATCACCCTCGACGCCGATCTGCAGAACCCACCGGAAGAGATCCCGCGGCTGGTTGAGAAGGCCGATGAAGGTTATGACGTGGTCGGCACCGTGCGCCAGCATCGCCGGGACAGCCTCCTTCGTAAAAGCGCTTCAAAGGTCATTAACCACCTGATTCAGCGCACGACCGGCAAAGCGATGGGCGACTACGGCTGTATGCTGCGCGCCTATCGCCGTCATATTGTCGACGCCATGCTTAACTGCCACGAGCGCAGCACTTTTATTCCAATCCTGGCGAATACCTTCGCCCGCCGGGCGGTGGAAATTCCGGTAAGCCACGCCGGGCGTGAACATGGCGACTCCAAATACAGCTTTATGCGCCTGATTAACCTGATGTATGACCTGGTGACCTGCCTGACCACCACGCCGCTGCGCCTGTTAAGCGTGTTCGGCAGCGCTATCGCTCTGCTGGGCTTTGCCTTTGCTTTCCTGCTGGTGGTTCTGCGCCTGGCGTTTGGCCCCCAATGGGCGGCGGAAGGGGTGTTTATGCTGTTTGCCGTCCTGTTTATGTTCATTGGCGCTCAGTTTGTCGGAATGGGACTGCTTGGGGAGTATATCGGGCGCATCTATAACGATGTTCGCGCCCGCCCCCGCTACTTTATTCAACAGGTTATTCGCCAGCCGCAGGCGGTATCACAAGAGGACGTTAGATCATGAAAGCCATCGTTTTTGCCTATCACGATATGGGGTGTACCGGCATCCACTCCCTGCTGGAGGCCGGCTATGAGATCGCCGCCGTTTTTACCCATCCGGATACGCCGGGCGAAACCCCTTTTTTTGGCTCCGTTGCGCGCCTCGCCGCCGGGCTGGGCATCCCGGTCTGGGCACCGGATGACGTCAACCACCCGCTGTGGGTGGAACGTATCCGGGAGATGAGGCCGGAAGTGCTGTTTTCTTTCTACTACCGTAACCTGCTGGGCGAGGCGATCCTCAGCATCGCGCCGAAAGGAGCCTTCAACCTGCACGGCTCCCTGCTGCCGAAATACCGTGGTCGCGCACCGTTGAACTGGGTGCTGGTGAACGGTGAAACGGAAACCGGGGTGACCCTGCACCGGATGGTTAACCGCGCCGACGCGGGGGATATCGTTGCCCAGCGGACGGTGGCCATCGACGAAGAGGAGAGGGCGCTGACGCTGCACCGCAAGCTGTGCGCGGCCGCCGGGGAGCTGCTGGGCCAGGCGCTGCCGGCGATCCGCGAAGGTAAAACTGAGGAGCGCCCTCAGGATCACGACCAGGCGAGCTATGTCGGTCGCCGAACGCCGGAGGATGGTCGTCTTGACTGGGAAAAACCGGCGCGCGCGCTGCACAACCTGGTGCGGGCGGTCTCCGAGCCGTGGCCCGGAGCCTTCGGTTATGTCGGGGCGACCCGGTTTATAGTCTGGGAATCCCGCGTGCGTCACGACGTGTCGGCGAAGCCGGGCGTGGTGATCTCCACCTCGTCGCTGGTGGTGGCCTGTCAGGAGGGGGCGCTGGAGATTGTCGCCGGGCAGACCGAACGCGGCATTTACCTGCAGGGAGCCCAGCTGGCGCAGGCGCTGGGGCTGGTTGCCGGCGCGCTGCTGAGCCACCGGCCAGTAGCGGAGGCTAAGCGCCGGACCCGGGTGCTGATCCTCGGGGTGAACGGCTTTATCGGCAACCACCTGACCGAACGCCTGCTGAAAGAGGAGGGCTACGAGATCTACGGCCTGGATATCGGTTCAGAGGCCGTCGGGCGCTTTCTCGACAACCCGCGCTTCCACTTTATGGAAGGCGATATCAGCATTCACTCGGAGTGGATCGAATATCACATTAAGAAGTGCGACGTGGTGCTGCCGCTGGTGGCGATCGCCACTCCGGTTGAGTATACGCGCAACCCGCTGCGCGTCTTCGAGCTGGACTTCGAAGAGAACCTGAAGATTATCCGCAGCTGCGTGAAATACAATAAACGCATCATCTTTCCGTCGACGTCGGAAGTGTACGGCATGTGCACCGATAACGCTTTTAATGAAGACCATTCCAACCTGGTGGTTGGTCCAATTAATAAACAGCGCTGGATTTACTCGGTGTCAAAACAGCTGCTGGACCGCGTGATCTGGGCCTACGGCGATAAGCACGGCCTGAAGTTTACCCTGTTTCGCCCGTTCAACTGGATGGGGCCGCGGCTGGATAGCCTGAACGCCGCGCGCACCGGCAGCTCCCGCGCCATCACTCAGCTGATCCTTAATCTGGTGGAAGGCTCGCCCATCAGGCTGATCGATGGCGGTAAGCAGAAGCGCTGCTTCACGGATATTCGCGACGGTATCGAAGCGTTATTTCGCATTATTGAGAACCGGGACGGCCTGTGCGACGGACAGATTATTAACATCGGCAGCCCCGATAACGAGGCGAGCATTAAAGTGCTGGCTGAAACGCTGCTCGCCTGCTTCGAACGCCATCCGCTGCGCGATCGCTTCCCGCCGTTTGCCGGCTTCCGCGAGGTGGAAAGCAGCGACTATTACGGTAAAGGATATCAGGACGTTGAGTTCCGCAAGCCGGACATTGGCAATGCGAAACGCTGCCTGAACTGGTCGCCGACGGTCGCCATGGAGGAGACCGTGGAACGGACGCTGGACTTTTTCCTGCGTACCGTTGCGCCGCAGGACGAGCGGCAGCCATGAGGCAGGTGGGCCTGCGTATCGATGTTGATACCTTTCGCGGCACCCGGGAGGGCGTTCCGCGTCTGCTGACATCGCTGGGCCAGTACGGGGTTCAGGCCAGCTTCTTTTTCAGCGTCGGCCCGGACAACATGGGGCGTCATCTGTGGCGTCTGGTGAAGCCGGGATTTCTGTGGAAGATGCTGCGCTCAAAGGCCGCGTCGCTGTACGGCTGGGAGATCCTGCTCGCCGGCACCGCGTGGCCGGGGCGCAGGATCGGGGCGGGTAATGAAGCGATTATCCGCGC
Organism: Intestinirhabdus alba; assembly: GCF_009711095.1. Taxonomy (GTDB): domain Bacteria; phylum Pseudomonadota; class Gammaproteobacteria; order Enterobacterales; family Enterobacteriaceae; genus Intestinirhabdus; species Intestinirhabdus alba. The sequence continues at coordinate 61,218 of NZ_WMJZ01000017.1, read as the reverse complement.
CGCCGCGCGGCGTCATGAGGTGGGGCTGCACGCCTGGGATCACCACGGCTGGCAGACCTGGAGCGGCGTCTGGTCCCAGGCGCGCCTGGCGCTGGAGATTGAGCGCGGTCTGCTGGAGTTGGAGCGCATCATCGGCCGGCCGGTGACCTGCTCGGCCGTCGCCGGCTGGCGCGCCGACCGGCGGGTGGTGGCGGCCAAGGAGCCTTTTTGCTTTCGCTACAACAGCGACTGCCGGGGCACGCGCCCCTTTTTACCACGGCTGGACGACGGCGTGAGCGGCACCGTACAGATTCCGGTGACGCTGCCGACCTGGGATGAGGCGGTCGGGCGCGTCGTCGTCGGCGTGGATTTTAACCGCTATCTGCTGGACCGCATTCATCAGGCGTCGGGCGTACCGGTCTATACCATTCATGCCGAGGTTGAAGGCATCGCCTGCGCCCGGCAGTTTACCGCTCTGCTGGCGATGGCGGCGGAAGAGGGCGTTCAGTTTTGCCCGCTGAGCCAGCTGCTGCCCGCCGATCCGGGTGAACTGCCCTCCGGCATCGTGACGCGGGGCGAGATTGCCGGCCGGGAAGGCTGGCTTGGGTGTGAACAACTACTGGATTCGGACCTATGAAAAACAGCCGTTATGTCGTTTATCTGGCCGGGCTTTTTGCGCTGTACTATCTGCTGCCGCTTAATTTCCGCCTGCTCTGGCAGCCTGATGAGACCCGCTATGCGGAAATCAGCCGCGAAATGCTGGCCTCGGGCGACTGGGTGGTGCCGCATTTTCTCGGCGTGCGCTATTTCGAAAAGCCGATCGTCGGCTACTGGATTAACAGCGCTGGTCAGTGGCTGTTTGGTCATAACAACTTCGGCGTTCGCTCCGGCGCGGTGTTTTCCACTCTGATAACCGCCCTGCTGGTGGCGTGGCTGGCGTGGCAAATTTTCCGCAGTAAGCACATTGCGGCCCTGGCACCGGTTATTTTTCTGACCTCGCTGCTGGTCTATGGGGTCGGCACCTACGCGGTGCTGGACCCGATGATAACCCTGTGGCTGGCGCTGGCGATGTGCAGTTTCTGGAGCGCCGCCGCGGCGCGCACCCGCAGGGAGAGGCTGGCGGGCTATGCGCTGCTGGGCGTTGCCTGCGGTCTGGGGGTGATGACGAAAGGCTTCCTGGCGCTGGCGGTGCCGGTGGTGAGCGTGCTGCCGTGGGTTATTGCCCGCAAGCGCTGGCGCGAGGTGCTGGTTTACGGCTGGGTGGCGGTGGCGGTCTGCGCGCTGGTGGTACTGCCGTGGGGGCTGGCCATCGCGCAGCGCGAGCCGGACTTCTGGCGCTACTTCTTCTGGGTGGAGCATATTCAGCGTTTCGCCGAAGATAACGCCCAGCACAAGGCACCGTTCTGGTACTACCTTCCGTTCCTGCTTGCCGGCAGCCTGCCGTGGCTGGCGCTGCTGCCGGGAGCGCTGAAGGGCGGCTGGAGCGAGCGCGCTGAGGGGCGCGGCGCGCTCTATCTGCTGGGCTGGGTGGTGATGCCGCTCCTGTTCTTCAGCGTGGCGAAGGGCAAGCTGCCAACCTATATTCTGCCGTGCTTTGCGCCGCTGTCGATTCTGATGGCGCGCTATGCGCTGGAGGCCGTAAAGGCGGGAGGCAGGGCGCTGCGTCTCAACGGCGCGCTCAACCTGGCCTTTGGCCTGACGGGGCTGGTGGCGGTGCTGGTGGTTTCGCCGTGGGGCCTTTTGCGCCAGCCGCTCTGGAGCCACGGTGAGCTGTACAAGTGCCTGCTGGCGGCGGTGGCCTTTGCGGTCTGGGCGCTGGCCGGGTGCCTCGCGATGCGCGACCGGGGCCGTCGTTGGCTGCTGTCCGCCTTGTGTCCGCTGGGGCTGGCGCTGCTGGTAGGGGGGAGCATCCCGGAGCAGATTATGGATAAGAAGCAGCCCCAGTTTATGATCGCGGCCGTGAGCGAATCGTTGGCGTCAAGCCGCTACGTGCTGACCAACAGCGTGGGCATCGGCTCGGGTCTCGCCTGGACGCTGAAGCGTGACGATATCATCATGTATGACAGGCAGGGGGAGCTGCGCTATGGCCTGAGCTGGCCGGACGCGCGGGGAAAATTCATCTCCGGGAAGGCGTTTGGCGACTGGCTGGCGGAGCATCGCCCCCTGGGGCCGGTGTCGCTGGTTCTGGCCCTGGGTAAAGGAGAAAGTATGGATGACCTGGCCCTGCCGGCTCCCGATGATTTCTATGTGCTGGGGCAGGTTGTCTTTATCCAGTATCTGCCGCAATGAGCGTCTGGCTCTGCCTGATACTGGCCAGCCTGCTCAGCTGTATCGGACAGCTGTGTCAGAAGCAGGCGGCCGCTCCGTGCCGCAGCGGGCGGCGCGGCCGCCATTTTTGCGTCTGGTCAGGATTAGCGCTGCTGTCGCTGGGCCTCGGTATGCTGCTGTGGCTGGTGGTGCTGCAGCGGCTCCCGGTCAGCGTGGCGTATCCGATGCTGAGCCTTAACTTTGTCTGGGTCACCCTGGCCGCAGCCTGGATCTGGAAGGAGCGGATCGCCGTACGTCACTGGCTGGCGGTGCTGCTGATTATTGTCGGTATTATCCTGCTGGGGGGCGACGTCTGATGGGCTATTTATGGGCGCTGATAAGCGTACTGCTGGTCAGCGGGGCGCAGCTGGGTATGAAGTGGGCCATGCTCCAGCTTCCGCCGCTTTCATGGGACTGGGGTTATTACGGCCCGGCGCTGCTGGGCGGCACCTCTTCTCTGGTTTTGCTGGCGGGGCTGGCCGCCTACGGGCTCTCCATGGTTTGCTGGTATCTGGCGCTGCGTAAGATTGCGCTGAGCCATGCTTATCCGCTGCTCAGCCTGAGCTACGTGCTGGTGTGGGTCGGCGCGATTTGCCTGCCGTGGCTCCATGAGCGGTTCAGCCAGCAGAAGTTCGCGGGCGCTATCCTGATTTTTCTCGGCCTGCTGCTGATTTTTCTGCCGGGGAGGCGTGGGGCGTCTGCGAACGAACGTCAATAATATAGTGGGGCCGCGTATTATGGTTTAGCCGGATCGGCCACGGCTGCGGTGGACAGAAATAATGAACTCAGCTACCTGAATTATTCAGGGTGTATACCCGTCATACTTCAAGTTGCATGTGCGTTGGCTTTATTCGGCCCTGGGGCCTCACCCCTTCGGGGCCAGCCCGGGGGGTGTTCAAAACGCGCTGCGTTTTGTCCGGCGACTCGAATTATTTAGGGTATATAATGTAATTGCTTTATCAGTTTTAAGTTAAGTTCCGTTTTGAATTAAAAAATTCAGGTTATTTACCCTGTATTGATATTCACTTTATTTCATTCGGCGCGTGCGCTGTTGAAATAGTGTTTATTATTTGCGCTCTACAATCTCTTTTTTAATCGAAGAGGTAAAGTGAATGAGTTCTTTATTAATTACCGGAGCCACAGGGTTTCTCAGTGGCGCAGTTTTAGCGAAAGCACTCTCTGAAAATGCGTTTGATCACTATCTGCTGCTGGTCAGGGCATCTTCAGCTGAGGAAGGGCTGAGTAGAATAAAAGAGAATCTTCAGCGCTTTGCCTGCGATGAAAAATCACTGAGCAGCCTCAGCCTGCAAAATATTATCATTGGCGACCTGGCGGAGCCGGATCGTTTCCTGAATGATGAGCGTCTTCTTGAGGTGACGCACGTGATTAACGCCGCCGCCGTCGCCTCCTTTGGTGAGAATGCGCTGATATGGAAAGTGAATGTCGAAGGTACGCTGAAGTTTGCCCGCCGAATGGCCAATGTGCGTAAACTTAAGCGTTTTCTCCACGTGGGAACCGCCATGTCCTGCATCCCGGAAGCCGGCGCGCTGGTGACCGAGAGCATCACCCATAAGGAGGAAGAGGAGCATCTGGTTCAGTATACCTGGTCTAAATCCTCCATTGAGCAGCTGATGCTGGAGCAGTGCCCGGCGCTGCCGCTGGTGATTGCCCGGCCTTCAATCGTCGTGGGCCACAGCAGCCTGGGCTGCCGTCCCTCCAGCAGCATCTTCTGGGTTTTCCGCATGGCGCTGATGCTGGGTAAATTTATGTGTTCCCTTGGCGATAAAATCGATGTTATCCCGGTGGATTATTGTGCGGAAGCGCTGCTGATGCTGGTAAAAAGGCGGACCGTTGAGGAGCGGGTGTACCACGTTTCCGCCGGTGACGAGCGCAGCGTCAGCTTTGCGGAGATCGATCGGGCCATTGCCGACGCGCTGGGGCAGCCGCCGCTCTCCTCTGACTACCGGCAGGTCGACTATGAGGATCTTATCCAGTGCCGCAGGGAATTTAAAACGATTTACGGGCCGTGCAATGAGCGGCTGATGCTCAGGGCCATGCGCCTGTACGGCGAGTTTTCCCGGCTCAACGTGCGCTTTTCCAATAAAAAGCTGCTCGGTTTAGGGATGCCGCATCCGCCACGCTTCGTTGATTATATCCGTCATTGTGTTGAGACCACCCGCGGCACGTCGATTCCAGAGATGATGAAAGTCGATTTTAAATAATGCGCCCAGCGCCGGATCTGGCCGCTGTCAACGTACGCTAATTTTGCGAGTATGAAATGAAAATTACCGTTTCCGGAACCGGATATGTCGGGCTGTCTAACGCCTTACTGATTGCCCAACACCATAAGGTTATTGCTTTTGATATTAACCCCCATCGCGTGGCAATGATAAATAGCAGAGTGTCGCCGATTGCTGATGAATATATTGAGCAATATTTGCAGTCGGAGAGGACGATGATTAGCGCCACGCTGGATAAAAAGAGGGCGTATCAGGAGGCGGATTACGTTATTATCGCCACGCCTACTGATTACGATCCGGTGAACCATTCGTTTAATACCGAAAGCGTCGAGTGCGTTATCCGGGACGTGGCGGAAATTAACCCTGCGGCGGTTATCGTCATTAAATCTACCGTTCCCGTAGGGTTTACAAAGCGCATCCGCCAAAAATTTGCCGGGCAACATATTATTTTCTCACCGGAGTTTCTGCGGGAGGGTAAAGCGCTTTACGATAATCTTTATCCGTCACGAATCGTGGTCGGTGAAGATTCCGTGTGTGGCAGAACCTTCGCCGCTCTGCTGCAGGAGGGGGCGGTAAAACAGGAGATCCCGACGCTGTTTACTGATTCGACAGAGGCAGAGGCGATTAAGCTGTTTACCAATACCTATCTGGCGATGCGGGTGGCCTATTTTAACGAGCTGGACAGCTATGCCGAAAGCATGGGGCTGAATACCCGACAGATCGTTGAAGGGGTGTGTCTCGATCCGCGGATTGGCAATCATTACAATAATCCGTCATTTGGCTATGGCGGCTACTGCCTGCCAAAAGATACTAAACAGCTGCTGGCGAATTATCGTAACGTACCTAATAGCCTGATTGCGGCGATCGTTGAGGCTAACCGCACGCGAAAAGACTTTATCGCCAGTGCGATTCTTGCCAGGAAGCCTGATGTGGTTGGCGTTTACCGGCTGATTGCGAAAGAGGGGTCTGATAACTTCCGCTCCTCATCGGTGCAGGGGGTGATCAGGCGACTGCAGGCAAAAGGCGTGGAAATTATTATTTATGAGCCGGCCATGGCGGAGTCCCACTTTTTCAACGCCAGGCTTGAACGAAATCTGCTCGCCTTTAAGCGTCAGGCCGATGTGATTATCTCAAACCGAATGGCGGCGGAGCTGCAGGACGTCAGGGAGAAGGTTTATACGCGCGATGTGTTTGGCAACAATTAGGCTCCGGCGCGCCTTAACACAGGGCGAACGGCCGTGTTATCACTGGCCCCATTTCACCGCCCGCCAGTATAAATGAAACAGGGCAACCAGAGCGGCATAAACGCCGTGCAGCCCATCCAGGAACGCATATTGATACTGCGTGAGCATCTTCGAAACGGCGTAGACGGTTATAAGCAAAACGGTCAGGTAAAAGCATATTCAAAAATATATACCCGTCATACTTCAGGCTGCATGTGCGTTGGCTTCTGGTTACTTGTCTCATCCATGAGACTCGCCCTGACGGGCCGCCGCTGCGCGGCGTTCAAATCTGCTCCCGACAGATTTGTCGTTCACCCCGGTCATAGTGTTCGCTATGCTCCCGGGGATGAATGAGGGACATCCCTGTCCCTCACCGATCGCTTGCCGCGTGATTCGGCCTGCGGCCTCACCCCTTCGGGGCCAGTGCTACGGCTGTACAAAACGTGCCGCGTTTTGTCCTGCAACTCGAATTATTTAGGGTATAGATCATAATTATATTTTAGCAGTGACTTATTATAGATTTACCGTTCGCAGCCGTACAGCGTAAATAAAACGAAGGTAATAAGAGAATTAACCGGCAGATCGGGATATCTTCAGCAGCTGCCGGGACGGGTGCCATTGATCGGTTATTATTGACTCTGGCTCTCAATGGTATTCTCTTTCCTGGTATAATAAAGGGTGTTATCGGGAATATCTTTGTTGATAAACGACATCGCACCAATGGTGACATTGCTACCAATTTTTATCCGGTCGGCTATAATGCAGCAGTTGGCTCCCAGCGTAACGTTATCGCCAATGGTAATTTGATACTCCGCATCGTTTTTTCCCGGCTGTTTAATGCCAATGGTGGTGTTTTGGCGAATTAAAAAATTTTTGCCAATCTCACAATAAATTGACACCACAATTCCATTATAATGCGCAATGTTCAGCCCGGGCTGAATTTTCGCACCTAAGCCAATCTCAGTATGGTATTTGCGCATCAGACGGCGGTTTATAAATGAGGCAATCTTCCTGGTTCTTTTGCCTCCTGAGCTGTACAAATAAGAGGCGATACGCCACCAGAACAGGAAGCGGCGTTTAGGCTGACGCCAGGCGTGGCGTATTGCGCGAGGCCAGGTAAAGGCTTTGTCTCTGCCACCAATTACTTCTACCCGCAGGCATTCCTGCAGAAATGCTTTATCCATTAAGTGACTCAGATTCTTATTTGTTTGTGATATGTGAAATAGTTGTTGGGCCACTGAGCGGGAGCAGGAGCTATTCTGTAACAAAAAGGTCATATTTAAGACAATATGGTTTACGCTTGACCGCTACCCGAACTATTTCTGGAATATAAAGAAGCAAGATAACAAAAATTAGAAAAGCAGTATATTTTTTTGCTGTCGGGCAGTATCCGATAGGGGAGAGGTTTAAGATAGCGAAGACGCTTTCTGGTGTATACCCGTCATACTTCAAGTTGCATGTGCGTCGCCGCGTGATTCGGGCTGAGGGTCTCACCCCTTCGGGGCCAGCCCGGGGGCTGTTCAAAACGCGCTGCGTTTTGTCCTGAAACTCGAATTATTTAGGATATAAAACGCAGGAATAAAGCGGGAATATGCGGTGCGGCCCCTGCGCCAGCCTGTCCGAATAGCCTTATTTGCGCCGCAGGGAGGGCGGGGTGGCCAGTTAACCCTGGCTTCAGCGATCAGAAGTCGCCGTACTGCTGCGCCGGCTGCCAGAATCCATCAATAAAGTCTTCAACGGGAAAGCAGCCGCCCTGGCGAATCCGCTGCTCGTCCAGAGCGTACAGGCACTGCTGCTCCGAATTGTAGATATCCACGACGATATCTTCGCAGCCGCCGCCCAGATAACAGATAAACGGTACCAGTGCAAACATTCCATCCTCAAATCGTACCGCCGAAACGAATGTTCAGAAGGTGTTAGCGTCAGGGAATAAACAGGATAAGTAACCCGCCTGGCGACGGGTTCTTTTTGAATCAGGCAAGGCGCATGATCCAGGCGTCAGATTGTCGATCGTAATGCTGGCGAAAAAGAACCGAATGCTCACCGTTGAGGATAGCGGGAATGCTGGTTTCATCGTCCCAGGCATCCAGCTGCATGCATAAATCCGGATCGGAACTGCAGGGAATGGTTAACGTTCGGTCTCCCGACGCTTCGCCGTGCAGTTCGCCATCGTCGATTTCAAAAGCGCCAATGCGCACACTGGTTTTCATCATTATGCTCTCCGTTGGTTCAGCGATTGTGGTATGACCAGTACGGACACCCATTTTTCAGCCTAGTCAACGCGGGCAAATTCGCCAGTAAAAAAGTGCGTTTTTCGGTTTGTCTCAGGCTTTGCCGGTGAAAAGTTTGCCATCGCGCACCAGCTCACGCGGATAGCTGTTTTTCAGCCGTGAGGCGATACGCTTCGCGAGGCCGACGGGGCGGCGCTGGAAGGTGACCAGCACATCGTCGGCGGCGGGGAGCGTCTGCGGATAGAGGTCGCGGCCGCGATACCACTCTTCCGCTTCCGCCTCCGACAGCTCAAACGCGCAGGAGCGATCGGCTTCGCCCAGGGCGATCGCCGCCTCGTGCTGCCAGCGATAGCCCTTATTATGGCTTTCCGCCAGCTTGATGCCCGGACGTGAAAAGCGCACCCTGCCGATAAGCGGCTCAATCGCGGTCGGGAACAGCCACACCTCTTTATCGCGCTGCCATAGGCGCAGGTTGTCATCCCAGCGCAGGCCGCAGGCGTTCGCCGCCCGGGCAATCAGCGCCGCCTCGCGCGCTTTAACCGGCGTGAAGGGGAAGTTGCCAACCTTGTATTTCGGGGCGGGAAGCGGCGGCAGGGCCTGGGTTTTACGCAGGCGGGCGACAAAGAAACCCTCGCAGTCATATATCTGTGGGAAGACGTGAAGAAAGCCCTCTTCCGTCAGGGCGCGTCCGGCGTCAGGAAAGAGCGCGCCGAGCGGTAAAAACTCCACCGCGTCGGGATAGCGCGCCTTCAGCCACTGGACCACGGCCTCATTTTCCTCGCGGTTCAGCGTGCAGGTGGAGTATACCAGCGTGCCGCCCGGGCGCAGGGCGTGAAACGCGCTGTCGATCAGCTCCCGCTGGGTGGCGGCGATCTCCCGGTTGCCTTCAACGGACCAGTTTTTTAGGGCGTTGGGATCTTTACGCACCACCCCCTCGCCGGAGCAGGGGGCGTCCAGCAGGATGGCGTCGAACGCCTCCGGCAGCGCCGCGCCAAATACCCGGCCGTCAAAGTGGGTCAGGGCGACGTTGGCAACCCCGCAGCGGCTGACGTTGGCGTGCAGCACCTTAACGCGGCTGGCGGAAAATTCGTTGGCCAGGATCGCGCCCCGGTTGCCCATACGGGCGGCAATCTGCGTGGTTTTGGAGCCGGGGGCGGCCGCCATGTCCATCACGCGCTGCGGCGCTTCGCCGTCGGCAAACAGGGCGGCCACCGGCAGCATTGAGCTGGCCTCCTGAATATAGAACAGGCCGCTCAGGTGTTCGGCCGTGCTGCCCAGCGGCAGCGATGCCTCTTCATCACGTTCGATCCAGAAACCCTCCGCGCACCAGGGCACCGGCGTAAGCGACCAGCCGTAGCGCGCGGTGAGGGCGAGGAAATCCGCCACGGAGATTTTCAGCGTGTTAACGCGAATGCTGCGGCGCAGGGGACGCTGGCAGGCCGCGAGAAACGCCTCAAAAGAGAGCGAGGCGGGCATCGCTTCGCGCATTTGCATCAGAAAGGCGTCTGGAAAAAAGAGAGCGTGTTGAGCCACAAGAGTGTACCACCGGCAGAAAAACAGGGGGAGAGTGTATCATAAAGGCTCCGGCGCGGGCACGCCGGAGCAGAGGGGGCAGGTTGTGTCCCTTAACCGTTCGTGAGCGCGACGCCACGCCGGTTAACGGGCGCGGCCTATCGCGGCAGGGCGGTTCCCCATTCGCGCCACGCTTTCGGCTCGCTCTCCTGCAGCAGGAAGTGCTTGCCGGCCTGCGCCTTCGGTGCCAGCGGAATGCCGGGCGGCGTGGCAAAGGCGATACCGCCGCGAATAAACTGATTAAAGGTGCCGGTTTTAACCACCCCGCCGGTCAGGCCGAAGTCAAGACTGTAGCCGGAAGCCAGCCAGAACAGCGAGTTGTTGCGCACCAGATGCTGGTAGCGCTGGCTGATGCGCAGGGCGATCATCACCCGATCGGAGAGCGTGCCGAGGGTCATGCCGGTGACGGTGCCCACCTCGATCCCGCGAAACAGCACCGGGGTGCCGATGCTCAGTGAGCCCGCCTCCGGTGCCTCTACCACGATGCTCAGGCCGTCCAGGTAGCGGGAGTCGGTAATGGTGGCCTCCTGCAGCTCGAAGTCGCGCCGCGCCTTGCCGCTCCCCGGCTCAACGTTGATATAGGGCTGCAGAATGGTGTCGAGGTGCTCCACCCCTGCCGCGGAGATCTGCGGGGTGACCACCGAAAAACGAGAGCCGGCGCGGGCAAAGGTCTGGACATACTCCGGATAGAGCACCGCCTTTGCCTGCACCTCGTTGCGGTCGGTGATAAGCTTTAACGACTGAAGCTGGCCGATATCAATGCCCAGGTAGCGAATCGGCATCCCTTCGGCCAGCTTGCCCGCGTCGAAGGCGTGCAGGGTAATTTGACCGCCGACCGCGCGCGCGGCGGTCTCTGAGGCGTAGAGGATCCGCTTGTCACCTTTACGCTGGCTGGCACCGGCACCGCTCAGGTTGTCAAAGCTGATGGCACCCTTCAGCGCCCGCGACAGGGGAGAGGCCTGGACGGTCAGGCCGCTGCCGTTAAGCTGGACCTTCGCGCCGCCCTCCGCCCAGAAAACGCTGTTGCTGGTCAGCAGGTTGCGATACTCCGGTTTGATATGCAGATCGATGTCAAAAGCGTTAGCGCGGGGGCGGACGGTGATAACCTCGCCCACCTCAAATTTACGGTACAGCACCACCGAACCGGCCTGCACGTCCGGCAGCGTTTCGGCGCTGAGGCTGAGCGTGGTGGTGGGCAGATCGCTGAGGTTGTTCTCCAGGGCTTTCTCAAGGTTGGCGTACAGCGGGTAGCGCGATTTCATCTCACCTTTGGTGCCGGGCAGGATGCGGATGCCGCCGTTAAGCCATTCCCCGGCGCTGGCACCCAGGAACTCCACCCCGTCGAGGCCCACTTTGACATCCACCATACTGTTGACCACGAATTTACTGTCGCCCTGAACCAGCCCGCGATGCTGCGGATCGATGGCGACGGTAAAAAGGATGCCTTTGTCGGTGAGCCGGCGCTCAATCACCTCGCCCACCTGCACACCGTGCAGCAGCAGCGGCTGTCCGGCGTTAATGCCGTAGCTCTCCGGGGCGGTCAGGGTGAGGGTCAGCGCGTTTGGCTCGTGCAGCAGCGCCTTTTCACCTGGCACCACCACGAACTCGCTGCGCGGCTCGCCGTCCCCCGGCACCAGCTCGAAGGTTTTACCGGTCAGCAGGGCGCTGACGTTGGCATCACTGAGCGAGAGCTTCGGGCTGCGCAGCTCAATGCGCGTATTCTGGCGCAGCAGGGAGACCACGCTCGGGTCAACGGTCATTTCGCCGGTGACCTTGCCGTCCGCCAGCAGATCCAGCTTTGTCAGCTGGCCCACTTCCAGCCCCTGGTACATCAGCGGCGTGGAGTCCGCCTTCAGGCCGTCGCCGCCGGGCAGCTGGAGCTTCACGATGACGCCGCGCTGGCTGTGCGCTAAATCCTCATACAGGCCGAAGGTGTCGTCCTGCCCGGCAGGCTGTGACGCCTCCGGCGAGTCAAAGGCCACCGCGCCGTTGACCAGCGCCGCCAGGCTCTCCAGCTTGACCCTGGCCCCGCTGAAGGTGACGTCGGCGTTAACCCCGGATACGTTCCAGAAGCGGCTGCCTTTTTTCACCAGCTGGGTGAAGCGACGCTCGATGAGGACATCGATGGTGACACCCTGATTGTTAGGATTAATGGCGTAGTCGTAAACCTTGCCCACCGGGATTTTACGAAAATAGACCAGCGAGCCGGCGTTGAGGGAGCCAAGATCGGGGGCCTGCAGATGGATCATCAGATCGCCGTTTTGCAGGCGATATTTGGGCTGGGTATCAAGGGCCACGAAGTGATCTTGTTCTTTGCCCTTGCCGGGCATCATGCCGATATAGTTGCCGCCGACCAGCGCGTCGAGACCGGAAACGCCCGCCAGCGACGCCTTCGGCGTGACCAGCCAGAACTGCGTCTCTTCGCGCAGGGCGTCCTTCATATCGGACTTGATGCTGACCCGCACCTCAATTTTATGCAGATCCTTACTGAGGCTGATTTCCTTTACCATCCCGACCTCCACCCCCTGATAGCGTACGGGGGTGCGGCCCGCCACGATGCCGTCGGCGGACATGAAGTCGATGGTGACGGTATTGCCGCGTACCTCATAGCTGTTCCAGATCAGCCACCCGGCGATGAGCAGCGCGATAAACGGCAGCAGCCAGAAGGGGGAAATACGGCGTTTGGTTTTAATCTGCGCTTCAGTCGTCGAAGCGGGCGTTTCCTGACTCATGTGCATCCCAAAGTAAGCGGCTGTCCAGCCATTCCACAGCAAGAATAGTCAAAATTACCGCTGCGCCGAAATAAAATGCAGCGGGCCCCATCGTAAAGGCGAGGATCTGGTCGCGATTAATCAGCGACATGGTCAATGAGATAACAAACAGATCCAGCATTGACCAGCGGCCAATCCAGGTCACGGCGCGCAGCAGGCGAATGCGGGTACGCAGCCCCTGCTGGCATCTGAAATGGATGCTGAGCAGCAGGGTGAACATGACGATAACTTTGGTAAACGGCACCAGGATACTGGCGATAAACACGATGGCGGCGACCGCGATATTGCTGCTGGCCAGCGACATAATCCCGGACAAAATGGTGTCCTCCTGGCGACTGCCGTTAAGGTAGATGACCGAGATGGGCAGCAGGTTGGCGGGTAGCAGAAAGACGACGGAGGCCAGCAGCGCGGCCCAGCACTTCTGAATGCTCTGATTACGCCGCAGCCGTAGCGGGATATGGCAGCGCGGGCAGCGTCCCCGGCCATCGGGATAGCCGGTAAAATGGCAGCCGGTGCAGATCCGCAGCGTGCGATCGGGGCGGCGGGCGGGAGGCAGGGGATAGAACTGCTGCCACAGCTGCTCAATATTGAGGTGTGACAGCGTCAGAACGCTGAGGATCACCAGCGCGATAAAAGCAAACAGCCCGACGCCGGGCTGCAGCCAGGCGTAGTCAAGAACTTTAATTGACGCCACGCCGATGCCGACCAGATAAATATCCAGCATCACCCACTCCCGGAGCCTCTCCAGCAGCAGCAGCACCGGGCGCAGGTTGAGACCAAAAATTTTGCCGAACCACAGACAGGCGATGGCGAGAACCAGCACCAGCGGCGCGCCGACGACGCAGAAAAAGACCATTGCGGCGGTAACGGGATCGCCCTGTTTTGACATCTGCCAGATGCCCTGCATAACGTTGGCGTCAATGCGGATCCCCAGCAGATAAAGGTGCAGCACCGGCTCGCCCCAGGCAAAGGGCATCAGCAGCAGCATCGCCAGCGCCAGCGCCGCCAGACGGGTTAACGACCAGTCGCGGCCGTCGCGAATTTTGGCGTGGCAGCGGGGGCAGTGTGCGCTCTGACGCGCGCGCAGCTGCGGCAGGCTGAACAGAATGTCGCACTGCGGGCAGCGCTGATAGCACGCGCGCGGCCGCGCCTCGCCGACAGATTGAATAACGATTTTTTTTGCTGGCGTGAAGCGAGGAGTGTTAAGAGCCATGTAGCGCCAATTAAAATGTGAGATGCAGGTAATAGTAACTCATGGCGGGAATGATCTTGAGCATTAGCGCATTTAATGCTTATTTTAATAGGCCGGTGGTTCTGAGGTATAGCAATTAAGCCCCTGGCCCATCAGGTTGGTTTACTTGCCATTTTGAACCCGGGCAGCGCTAACACAAAACGTGAACGTCCATCGGGACGAGAGCGTTGCGAATCATGCTCACGTACTTTAGGCTGCTGCGCGCTGTCCGCGTGCAAAGCATCCGCGATAATTACGCCTGATGGGTCAGACTTTAAGCGATCGAATAATGAACAAGACAGAGTTTTATGCAGAGTTAAACCGCGATTTTCAGGCGCTGATGGCGGGGGAGACAAGTTTTCTGGCGATACTGGCCAATACCAGCGCGCTGCTGTACGAACGGCTTGCGGAAGTTAACTGGGCTGGTTTCTATCTGCTGGAGCACGACACGCTGGTACTGGGGCCGTTTCAGGGTAAAATCGCCTGCGTACGGATCCCGGTGGGGCGCGGCGTTTGCGGTGCGGCGGTGGCGCAAAATCAGGTGCAGCGCATTGCAGATGTCCACACGTTTGACGGACACATTGCCTGCGATGCCGCCAGCAATGCGGAAATCGTACTGCCGCTGACGGTGGCGGGGCAGATTATCGGCGTGCTGGATATTGACAGCATCACGTTCGGCCGCTTCAGCGCCGAAGATGAACAGGGTCTTCGCCAGCTCGTTAAGCATCTTGAAACGGCGCTTGCAATGACGGATTACAAAAAATTCTTTGCGAGTGTCGCAGGATAATCAACGGATAACGTAGCAATTACTGATGACGTCATTATAATGTCGCCTGTTCATGCCTGCGGCTTGTTGGCTACGTCCGTTGTAATCAGGAAATTTCATGGAAAATCAACCCAAGTTGAATAGCAGTAAAGAAGTTATCGCGTTTCTGGCCGAACGTTTTCCACAATGCTTTAGTGCGGAAGGCGAAGCGCGCCCGCTGAAAATCGGCATTTTTCAGGATTTAGTCGAGCGCGTTGCGGGTGAGATGAACCTTAGCAAAACGCAGCTTCGTTCCGCTTTACGTCTCTATACCTCAAGCTGGCGCTATCTGTACGGCGTGAAGCCGGGCGCGACGCGCGTCGATCTCGACGGCAACCCGTGCGGCGAGCTGGATGAGCAGCATGTAGAACATGCGCGCAAGCAGCTTGAAGAGGCTAAGGCCCGGGTCCAGGCGCAGCGCGCCGAGCAGCAGGCGAAAAAACGCGAAGCGGCCGCCGCCGCCGGTGAAAAAGGCGAGGCACCGCGCCGGGAGCGCAGGCCGCGCCCTGCCGCGCCGCGTCGTAAGGAAGGCGCAGAGCGTAAGCCTCGCGCTGAAAAACCGGCGGCTAAAGCGCCACGCGCGCCGCGGGAAGAGCAGCAGCATACCCCGGTTTCTGACATCTCAGCCCTGACCCCAGGACAGACCCTGAAGGTGAAAGCTGGCAATAACGCGATGGACGCCACCGTTCTGGAAGTCACCAAAGACGGCGTTCGCGTGCAGCTGAATTCTGGCATGTCATTGATTGTACGCGCAGAACACCTGGCGTTCTGAAACGGAGGCCGGGCCTGGCATGAACACTTTTTTTAGGCTTACCGCGTTAGCTGGCCTGCTTGCAGTCGCAGGCCAGACCTTTGCCGCGGAGAACATTACGCGCGCCGATCAAATTCCCGTACTCAAGGAAGAAACGCAGCATGCGACCGTAAGCGAGCGTGTGACGTCGCGGTTTACCCGGTCGCATTACCGCCAGTTCGACCTCGACGAGGCCTTTTCCGGCAAAATATTCGATCGCTATCTGAACCTGCTTGACTACAGCCATAACGTGCTGCTGGCGAGCGACGTGGCGCAGTTCGCTAAAAAGAAAGGTGAGCTGGGCGACGAGCTGCGCTCCGGTAAACTTAGCGTCTTCTACGATCTCTACAACCTCGCGCAGAAACGCCGTTTTGAACGCTATCAGTACGCCCTGAGCGTCCTGGAACGGCCGCTGGATTTTACCGGCAACGATACCTTTAACCTGGATCGCAGCAAGGCACCCTGGCCGAAAGACGAGGCCGAGCTGAACGCCCTGTGGGACGGGAAGGTGAAATTTGATGCCCTTAACCTGAAGCTGTCCGGCAAGAGTGAAAAGGAAATTCGCGAAACCCTGACGCGCCGCTATAAGTTTGCGATCCGTCGGCTGACCCAGACCAACAGCGAGGATGTTTTTTCGCTGTCAATGACCGCCTTTGCCCGCGAAATCGATCCGCATACTAACTATCTCTCGCCGCGTAACACCGAGCAGTTTAATACTGAAATGAGCCTTTCTCTGGAAGGGATCGGCGCGGTGCTGCAGATGATGGACGATGATTACACGGTGATCAACTCCATGGTGGCGGGCGGCCCGGCGGCCAAAAGCAAGGCGCTGAGCGTTGGCGATCGCATCGTCGGCGTCGGCCAGGGCGGCAAGGCCATGGTGGACATTATCGGCTGGCGTCTTGATGACGTTGTGGCGCTGATTAAAGGGCCGAAGGGGAGCAAGGTTCGTCTGGAGATCCTTCCCGCCGGTAAGGGGACGAAAACCCGCACCGTGACGCTGACCCGTGAGCGCATTCGTCTTGAAGATCGCGCGGTGAAGATGTCGGTGAAAACCGTCGGTAAAGAGAAGGTCGGGGTGCTGGATATTCCCGGCTTCTATGTGGGCCTGACGGATGACGTCAAGGTCCAGCTGCAGAAGCTGGAGAAGCAGGGCGTCAGCAGCGTGATTATCGATCTGCGTACCAACGGCGGCGGGGCGCTGACGGAGGCGGTATCGCTCTCCGGCCTGTTTATCCCGTCCGGCCCGGTGGTTCAGGTCCGCGATAACAACGGCAAGGTGCGTCAGGATAGCGACAACGACGGCGTTGTTTATTACAAAGGTCCGCTGGTGGTGCTGGTCGATCGTTTCAGCGCCTCCGCGTCGGAAATTTTTGCCGCGGCGATGCAGGACTACGGCCGCGCGCTGATCGTTGGCGAGCCGACCTTCGGCAAGGGCACCGTGCAGCAGTATCGCTCTTTAAATCGCATTTACGATCAAATGCTGCGGCCGGAGTGGCCCGCTCTGGGCTCCGTTCAGTACACCATTCAGAAGTTCTATCGCGTTAACGGCGGCAGCACGCAGCGCAAGGGCGTTACGCCGGACATCATTATGCCGACCGGCAATGAAGAGTCGGAAACCGGAGAGAAGTTTGAGGATAACGCCCTGCCGTGGGACAGTATCGACGCGGCGAGCTGGGTGAAATCAGGCGATCTTAAACCGTTCGGGCCGGATCTGCTGAAGAAGCATAACGACCGCATCGCGCAGGACCCTGAATTCCAGTACATCATAAAAGATATCGCGCGGTTTAATGCGTTGAAGGACAAGCGTAACGTCGTCTCCCTCAATTTTGCCCAGCGCGAAAAAGAGAACGCGGAAGATGACGCCCTGCGCCTGGCGCGCATTAACGATCGCTTCAGGCGCGAGGGCAAACCGCCGCTCAAGAAGCTGGACGATCTGCCGAAAGAGTATAAAGAGCCGGATCCCTATCTTGATGAGACGGTAAAAATTGCGCTCGATCTGGCGCATTCAGAAAAAGAGAAGCCGACTGAACGCTCCGCTTCCCGCAAATAACCCGACGGGCACAAGAAATTGTGCCCGTTTTTTTAACCCCCCTTTTTTCGCGTCAACCAGATACGACAAAATGTAAAGTTGTGTTTTTCTGGTGACTTACGCCCCTGCGATGCTTGAAAATAGCCCCACGACCCATACGATGTGGGTAATCGCATAGTGCGCTTTGTTAAATTGAGGTTAAAAGAAAATTATGATGCGAATCGCGCTCTTCCTGCTGACGAACCTGGCCGTTATGGTCGTTTTCGGGCTGGTGCTGAGCCTGACGGGAATACGGTCAGGTAGCGTTCAGGGCCTGATGATTATGGCGCTGCTGTTCGGCTTTGGCGGCTCGTTCGTGTCGCTTCTGATGTCCAAATGGATGGCGTTACGCTCCGTTGGTGGAGAGGTGATCGAACAGCCGCGCAACGAAAGAGAACGCTGGCTGATGAACACTGTGGCAACCCAGGCGCGCCAGGCCGGTATCGCCATGCCGCAGGTGGCTATTTATCTCGCGCCGGATATCAACGCTTTTGCTACCGGTGCCCGCCGTGACGCCTCGCTGGTGGCGGTGAGCACCGGGCTGTTGCAGAATATGAGCCAGGACGAGGCGGAAGCCGTTATCGCCCATGAAATCAGCCATATTGCCAACGGTGATATGGTAACCCTGACCCTGATTCAGGGGGTAGTAAACACCTTTGTTATCTTTATTTCGCGGATTCTGGCGCAGGTCGCCTCCGGCTTTCTCGGCGGCAACCGCGACGAAGGCGAAAGCAGCAACGGCAATCCGCTGATCTACTTTGCCGTGGCGACGGTGCTGGAGCTGGTGTTCGGCATCCTGGCAAGCCTTATCACCATGTGGTTCTCGCGCTATCGCGAATTTCATGCCGACGCCGGTTCGGCGAAGCTGGTGGGCCGCGAGAAGATGATTGCCGCGCTGCAGCGCCTGAAAACCAGCTACGAGCCGCAGGAAGCCTCCAGCATGATGGCTTTCTGCATCAACGGGAAGTCGAAATCGTTAAGCGAACTGTTTATGACTCACCCGCCGCTGGATAAGCGTATTGAGGCGCTGCGCAGCGGGCAGTATCTTAAATAAGCGGCAGGGTTAATCCTCTCGCAGCATCAGCAAAGCGCGTCGCAGGACGCGCTTTTTTTGTACCGCCTCTCTACGATCGGGCCTGTAGCCCACCTTCCGCAGGTGATTTAGCGGTAGAACCAGGATCGCAATAACCAGTTCACTCTGAATATTCAGGGGTTATGTCGCAGATTTGTAACGAAGCCGGCAAAGATGGATTGCGGGCAGTCCGGCGCGAAATTATAATAAAAACTCGTTCTGAATTTTATAAAACACTCGTAATGAGGTGATAAATGGCTAACGCAGATCTGGACAAACAGCCCGATTCTGTATCTTCTGTGCTGAAGGTTTTTGGCATTCTGCAGGCGCTGGGTGAAGAGCGCGAAATAGGGATTACCGAGCTGTCGCAGCGCGTTATGATGTCAAAAAGCACCGTTTATCGCTTTTTGCAGACCATGAAAACGCTGGGTTATGTCGCTCAGGAAGGTGAGTCAGAAAAATACTCTCTGACCCTCAAGCTGTTTGAACTGGGCGCACGGGCGTTGCAGAACATCGATCTGATCCGCAGTGCCGATATCCAGATGCGCGAGCTTTCCCGCCTGACTAAAGAGACGGTGCACCTGGGGGCGCTGGATGAAGACAGCATCGTCTACATCCATAAGATTGATTCTATGTACAATCTGCGCATGTACTCGCGCATTGGCCGTCGTAATCCGCTCTACAGCACGGCGATCGGCAAAGTGTTGCTGGCGTGGCGGGATCGTGAGGAAGCAAAACAGATTCTTGAGGGCGTGGAGTATAAGGAGAGTACCGGGCGCACTATCACCTCGACGGAAGCGCTGCTGCCGGTGCTGGATCTGGTGCGCGAACAGGGCTACGGTGAAGATAATGAAGAACAGGAAGAGGGCCTGCGCTGCATCGGTGTGCCGGTGTTTGACCGCTTCGGCGTGGTTATTGCTGGCCTGAGCATCTCCTTCCCGACGCTGCGCTTTTCGGAAGAGCGGCTGCACGAATATGTGGCGATGCTGCACGCGGCTGCCCGCAAAATTTCGGAACAGATGGGATATCACGCTTATCCGTTCTGAGCCAGGCGTAGCGATAAAAACTGTCGGAGCGCGTCTCCGGCAGTTTTTTATTATGGGGAGAGGCACATGGAATCCGCCGCCCCGAACGAGAGCGGTGTGGTGGAGGCGACCGCCTGGTGTTAATCTCTGGCAGCATTGTCCAGTGTTCCCGCAGCGCTTACGCGAACAACAGACGTCTTTCGCTCTGCCTGATGCTTATTGTTTTAGCTTAGCCGGAATGCCCTTTGTTCCCCGTGGACGATCCTGAAAGAGTCGTTAAACCTGCGGGCATCGCGGGTCTGGCTATGTCAGGTGATAGAGTAAAGGGGTTACGTGGAGATGGGTGTGAAAAAGTATCGCTGGCTAATTTTGATCGCTATTGTCCTTGTCTGCCTGCTGCTCTGGATGCAATTTTTCAATGTGATGTGCGATCAGGATGTGCCGTTTTTCAACGGAATTTGCGCCATCAATAAGTTCATTCCCTGGTGATACCATTTTTACAACCACCGATTCCCTTCTGATGCGGCGGTGATAGAATGCTCCGTCAACGTTTAGGGGGTGAAATGAACGAAGTTTTGAATTCCGGCGCGTTTACTTTTGGGTCACTGCTGGTATCGGCGGTCGCTCTGGTCGTCGGTCTGGCGCTGTGGTTCTTTGTTAATCGCAGCAGCTCGCGAATAAACGAGCAGATCGCGCTGCTGGAGGCGTTACTGGAACAGCAAAAGCGGCAAAACGCGCTGCTGCGTCGACTCTGTGAGGCAAATGAGCCGGAAAAATCCGCGGGAGAGACGGCGGCTAAGAAAACGCCCCAGGATGAAGATATTATCCGTCTGATCGCCGAGCGCTGACGGCGAGTGACGTCAAATCAGGACCACGCGGTAGCGTGATGCCACCCTTTTAACCCGGCCCGCACGCCGGGCTTTTCCGATGTAAAAACACAGACGTAGCGGCAGGCGGCTGATATAGCTTCGCGCGGGTGCCTGTTTCCCCCTTCATGCAGCCTGAAACAGGACGGGTATACAGGTTGAATTATTTTAAGGAAGAGATGACCTGGAAGAATTGAAACCCGTGAGCTATGGTAAAAATGACTTTCAGTCAGCCGGCGCTTTGAAAGCACGGCAGCAATGAGACGGGAATATATTTTGCGCGCTCCGGCGCATAGCTGCGCAGGCCGCCGAGGGTGATTCACGTGATTTGTGCGACCGATCGAGACACGTTTAAAAATGGCTTGCCATATTTTACGTTGTATGTGATAACACATTTGGGTTAAACGAGGTACAGTTCTGTTTATGTGTGGCATTTTCAGTAAAGAAGTCCTGAGTAAACACGTTGTCGTTGAATACCGCTTCTCTGCCGAGCTTTAAATTAGTGCCTCAAGCAGTAATGTGTCGGTTTTATCTAAGTTGCCCGCGAGGCAAAGAAAACAGTCTAAGGAATTTTGCAAATGGCAAAGATTAAAGGTCAAGTTAAGTGGTTCAACGAATCTAAAGGTTTTGGCTTCATTACCCCGGCTGACGGCAGCAAAGATGTGTTTGTACACTTCTCCGCTATCCAGGGCAACGGCTTCAAAACCCTGGCTGAAGGCCAGAACGTTGAGTTCGAAATTCAGGACGGCCAGAAAGGCCCGGCTGCTGTTAACGTAACGGCTATCTGATCGAATCACTGGCCTGAAGCGCTCAGGCGCAACAAATCTTAGTTTGAAAGCCTCGCCGACGCGGGGCTTTTTAGTCTGTGCTGTTTCTCTGCGCGGTACACCCGCGGAAATTAACAAAGGCGGGAGAACCGGCGGCAGCCATCGCGGCACCAACCGCTTATCCACCACGGCGATCCCGCTGCCAGTATTCAGCCTGGTAAGGGAAATGGCTGCATCCGGTGGATTACCGGGCGTGCCGCCTGATGCGCCAGCGCAATGGCCGCGAGGCGTAAATGATTTTCCCACGGCGTAAATCACGCTACACTTGCGCCCTTTAAGTCCCCCGCCGGAGTTACCATGTCCTTTAGCTGTCCCCTCTGTCATCAGCCTCTCGCACAGGTTAAAAGCAGTTTCGTTTGTCCGCAGCGGCATCAGTTTGATGTGGCGAAAGAGGGATATGTCAACCTGCTGCCGGTTCAGCATAAGCGCTCGCGCGATCCGGGCGACAGCCCGCAGATGATGCAGGCGCGCCGGGCGTTTCTCGACGCCGGACACTATCAGCCGCTGCGCGATGCCATCGTAGACGCGCTGGCCCGGCTGCCGGACGGGCGGGCCGCGACGGTTCTGGATATCGGCTGCGGTGAAGGGTATTACACCCACGCTTTTGCCGACGCGCTGCCGGAGGCGGCCGTCTTTGGTCTTGATGTGGCAAGAGTTGCCGTTAAGGCTGCCGCAAAGCGCTACCCGCAGGTGAGCTTCTGCGTGGCGTCAAGCCATCGCCTGCCGTTTGCCGACGCCGGCATGGACGCCGTGGTCCGCATTTACGCTCCCTGTAAAGCAGAGGAGCTGGCGCGGGTAGTAAAGCCCGGAGGCTGGGTTATCACCGCCACGCCTGGACCGCGTCACCTGATGGCGCTGAAGGGGTTAATCTATGATGAGGTGCGTTTACATGCGCCGTATGCTGAGCAGCTTACGGGCTTTACGTTGCGGCAGGATCTTGCGCTGGGCTATGAGATGCAGCTGAGCGGTAGCGAGGCGGTGGCGCTGCTGCAGATGACGCCCTTTGCCTGGCGGGCGAAGCCGGAAGTATGGCAGCAGCTGGCGGAAAGGGAGACGTTCAGCTGCCAGACGGACTTCAGCGTTCACCTCTGGCAGCGAACCCCTTAGCCGTGGAAATGCGCCCAGAGGATCTGGGCACCGATGCCGATCAGCACCAGCCCGCCAACGATCTCCGCCCGTTTACCGAGAAGAGGGCCTATAAAGCGGCCGATCATCATTCCCAGGGTGGACATGATCAGCGTGGCGCAGCCGATAGCCAGCGCGGTAGCGATAATATTGACCTGCAGGAAAGCCAGCCCGATGCCGACGGCCAACGCATCAAGGCTGGTAGCGATAGCGGTGGTGACCAGCAGCCAGAAACCGTGGCGCTGGGGGGGGCTGGCTTCCTCATCACCTTCGCGCAGCCCCTCAATCACCATGCGTCCGCCCAGAAAGACCAGCAGCACGAAGGCGATCCAGTGGCTCCACTCCAGAACAAATTTGTTTGCCAGCACGCCCATGACCCAGCCCACCAGCGGGGTGAGGGTCTCGACGGCACCGAAAATCAGGCCGGTGCGCAGCGCTTCAGAGAATTTAGGTTTATGCAGCGTGGCACCCTTGCCAATCGACGCGGCAAAAGCATCCATTGACATGCCAAAAGCGAGAAGTACGGTTGCGGTAATATTCATGCGAGCGTCCTGACCGGGGGTTCCATAAAACACATCTACTGCCCCCAGCAAACATGCATGGCGAAACGCCGCGTTCGGCGACCATGCATAGCAGTTGATGTGCCTATGGTCTCGCCTGACTGAAATCACTTTTCAGTCCGTACGCGCCACGTTTTGCAACGAGTATGTTGACACGTACATTTCCGCAGACTGGAAATTGGCTACTCCCCAAATGACGGCGCAACCATAACATATTTGGCGAAGATAAAACAATAAACGGGAAATATTCTTTTATTTCTATTTGAAAATGATTTTCATTAAGATTTATATATTGACAGAACGTTAAAAATAATAACATTTTTGCCTGTGAAATATAGCCCTGACTATAGATAAGGTTAAGTACACAGGGCTAAAATAGCGGCGTAAAAATTCTTAACTTATTGATTGTTTACTAAAAAATCATATATCTTCTCCAGGCTGCTTATATTCTTTACGCGAATAAGCAGCCGCCGCCGCTCTAATTGCACAACCAGCACGCCGTCTGCCGATAAATTCATCTCCTTAATTTGCTTATATTCTGTCCACGCGCCGGCGAAAAGAAAGCCCTGCGCTTTGAAGTGGATTTTTGGCGTACGAAGCCAGAACAGATATAATCCCGTCAGCGCCAGGACGCTTAATAACCAGGTGGTGGTTGGCGGGCCGCCGCCCGCGAGGTTATTGCAAATAAGGAGGATGACCAGCCCGATAAAAATAGCGCCGTCGGCGCGGGTGCGTCGCAGCAGCGGAATGGACAGCAGGGCAGGGCCGCGGCGGCGGGGCACGACGATCTGGTCGTAAAGGGCGTACGCCAGCAAAATAATAATGAAAAGTATCAGCGTCAGGTTGGTGGCGGCCATCTCTTCTCCTGATAACACGCCGGGGCCAGCGCCCCGGCGGTCTGCGCGAAGATCACTGACCCAGCAGCCCGGCGGCGTAGCCGACGATGCCGATGATAAAAAAGCCGATGATGATCCACAGCGGGTTGACTTTTTTCCGCAGCAGCCACATGCAGGCAAAGGTCAGCAGCAGCGGCACCAGGCCCGGCATCAGCTGGTCAAGAATCGTCTGCACGGTGGTGACATTCTCTTTGCCCGTCTGGTCGGTGATACGCGACACCACCAGCGGGATATTAACGTGCGTCCACTTATTGACCAGCGCCCCCATCACAAACAGGCCGAGAATCGATGCCCCTTCGGTCAGCTTCTGCAGAAAGCCGCCGCCCATATCCTGGACGATGTTTACCCCTTTGCGGTAGCCGTAGGCTACGCCGTAGTAGCGGGTTCCCAGGCGTACCAGGTTGAACAAAATAAAGAACAGCAGCGGGCCGAGCAGGCTGCCGCTCATGGCGATGCCCGCCCCCAGCGCGGCAAACACCGGGCGCACGGTTCCCCAGAAGATAGGATCGCCCACGCCCGCCAGCGGCCCCATCAGGCCGACCTTGATGCCATTGATAGCGCCGTCGTCGATTTCCGCGCCGTTAGCACGCTGCTCTTCCATTGCCAGGGTGACGCCCAGCACCGGGGCTGCCACGTAGGGATGGGTATTAAAAAACTCCAGGTGCCGCTTGATGGCCTGTCTGCGCGCGTCGTTATTCTCCGGGTAGAGGCGGCGGATCGCCGGCACCATCGAAAAACAGAAGCCCAGCGCCTGCATACGTTCGAAGTTCCACGATCCCTGAAACAGGTTAGAACGGATGAACACGCCGCGGATATCGCTCTGCGTGAGCTTTTTCTCACCGGTAGTCTTTGTCATATCAACCATTTTGTTCACCTGTTAGTCCAGTTCGTTATCGGGATCGTCGCTGCCGACGGCCTGCGTCGGCGAGGCCCCCGGGCGGTTGTATTTCGGGCTGAGCTGAATGTAGAGGATGGCCATTACCGCGCCGATCGCCCCAAGGGCCACGAGGTTGAAGTTAGTAAAGGCGGCGGTGACGAAACCGAGATAGAAGAACGGCATCAGATAGCCTGCGCGCATCATATTGATGACCATGGCATAGCCGACGACGACGATCATGCCGCCGGCGATGTTCAGACCGCCGGTCACCACTTCCGGAATGGCGTTCAGCATGTTCTGCACTTCGCTGGTGCCCACGGAGATGGCGACGATAACCGCCGGAATGGCGATGCGCATCGCCTGCAGGAACAGGGATGAGACGTGCAGCCAGGAGAGCGCCGTCAGGTTACCGCTTTCGGCCGCCTTGTCCGCCGCGTGCTGGAACGCCACGGTAATGGTTCGTACGATGATGGTCAGCACCTGGCCCGCCGCCGCCAGCGGAATGGCCAGCGCGATCCCGGCACCAATGCTCTGATGGCCGGCGATAACCAGAACGGTAGAGATAATAGATGCCAGCGCGGCATCTGGTGCCACGGCGGCACCGATGTTCATCCAGCCGAGGGCAATCATCTCCAGGGTGCCGCCGATGATAATCCCGGTTTTCATATCGCCGAGTACGGCACCGATTAGCGTACAGGCCACCAGCGGCCGGTGGAACTGAAATTCATCGAGTACCGATTCCATCCCGGCGATACAGGCGACGATGAACACCAGCACAATCTGAAGCGTGGCGATCTCCATTGTACTTCTCCTCTTGCTATGCAGACTGGGGGAAAACGAAAGAAAGGCCGGAGGGTCATTTCGCCACTTTGGCGAGCAGATCCATCATATTTAGCCGCTGATCGGTAGACACTTTGCGTACTTCCAGCTCAATCCCGCGGGCGTGGAGCTTTCTGAATGCGGCGATATCTTTCTCATCAACGGAAACCGCGTTGTTCACCTGGGTTCGTCCCTGACGCCAGGCCATGCCGCCAATGTTTACGGAGGTTACCCTGACGCCGCCCTCCACAACGCGCTCTACGTCGGTCGGGTTGGTGAACAGCAGCATGACCCGCTCGCCCGCGTATTTTGGGTTGTTATAAACGCGAATCATTTTGGCAACGTCAACGACGTGGGCGGTAACCCCGGGGGGCGCGACCTGGGTCAGCAGGGTTTTACGGACGGTATCGGCGGCCACTTCATCGCTGACGACGATGATGCGGCTGACGTTGGTCTCTTTCGTCCAGCGGGTGGCTACCTGGCCGTGAATCAGGCGATCGTCAATGCGGGCGAGGCCGATGGTCATAGAGTCGTTCACTCCCATCGACTTCACCGGAGCCGCTTCCGGCGTGACCGCTGCGGGAGCGGGAGCCGGGGCCGGCTTCGCCTTCAGCGCCTTCACGCCCTCGCGGCCGGTCTCAACGGCAAGCTGGACCAGCTCGTCAAAGGCCGGGTCGTCGTCGCGGGCCATCAGTGTCTCTACCAGCATCGGGATGTTAACGCCGGCCACCACCTCGTACTGTGCGTGGTCGACGACAATGCGGCTGGCGGCGTTGAACGGGCTGCCGCCCCAGGTGTCGACCAGGAACAGCACCCCTTTGTTGGTATCAAGCTGCGCTAACCGGGCGTGATATTTTTCGATCAGCGTTTCGGCGTTTTCACCCGGAACAAAGTCGATCCAGCCGACGTTTTCCTGCTCGCCCAGCAGCATTTCTGCCGTTTTAAGCAGCTGCTCCGCGGCCCAACCGTGCGTGCCTATCACAATAGCAATGGTCACCTGTTACCTCCTTTATTGTTAATCCAGCAACATGACGGATGGCGTAGCGTCGTCGTCTGTAGAACCCGATACCCGATAACGGCGACGGAAAATGCATTCACAAGATTTATTTTAGATTGTGAAATGATTAATTCGTTTGATGACGATCCGTAATTTCACTTTGGTTACAGATATTTCGCGCGGTAAATTATTCGCTTAGGGCGGTGCGAGGGTCGGTAAATTTTTGCCAAATGCCCGGGGCCTCTGCTATGTTTAGCTTCCGTTTAATTAGCAAGGAGTACAGGGCAGTAGCCCACCGTATGGATCGTCACCGACGTCATTTCATCTTCAGGCCGTTACGCGCCTGCCAGACCGGCACCGTATGCCATCGCTTAACATTACTTATTACCTTCACGCCTTCGTTATCCCGGACGCCGTTTAGCCATTCCTTTCGCAGGAGTACGTCATGGAATTCTTAATGGACCCCTCGATTTGGGCCGGTTTGCTTACGCTGGTGGTCCTCGAAATTGTGCTGGGTATCGACAACCTGGTTTTTATCGCTATCCTTGCGGACAAGCTGCCGCCGAAACAGCGGGATAAAGCGCGCCTGATTGGCCTGTCGCTGGCGCTGGTGATGCGTCTGGGGCTGCTCTCCATCATTTCGTGGATGGTCACCCTGACAAAACCGCTGTTTACGGTGATGGATCTCAGCTTCTCCGGCCGCGATCTGATCATGCTGCTGGGCGGTATTTTTCTGCTGTTCAAGGCGACCACTGAGCTGCACGAACGGCTGGAGAACCGTGAACATGATGCCGGCCACGGCAAGGGCTACGCCAGCTTCTGGGTGGTGGTGACGCAGATTGTGGTGCTGGACGCGGTCTTTTCGCTGGATGCGGTGATCACCGCGGTAGGGATGGTGAACCACCTGCCGGTGATGATGGCCGCGGTGGTGATTGCGATGGCAATGATGCTGCTGGCGTCGAAGCCGCTGACCCGCTTCGTTAACCAGCATCCGACGGTGGTGGTGCTCTGTCTGAGCTTCCTGCTGATGATTGGTCTGAGCCTGGTGGCCGAAGGCTTTGGTTTCCATATTCCGAAGGGCTATCTGTACGCCGCCATCGGCTTCTCGATTGTTATCGAGATCTTTAACCAGATTGCGCGCCGCAACTTTATTCGCCACCAGTCCGCGCAGCCGCTGCGCGCGCGCACCGCCGACGCGATCCTGCGGCTGATGGGCGGCAGGCGTCAGGCCGGGGTGCAGCCGGAAATGGACAGCCAGGCTCCGCCGGTGCCGATCCCGGAAGGGGCGTTTGCCGAAGAGGAGCGCTATATGATTAACGGCGTGCTGACCCTGGCCTCGCGCTCCCTGCGCGGTATCATGACGCCCCGGGGTGAAATCAGCTGGGTGGATGCCACCCTGAGCGTGGATGAGATCCGCGAGCAGCTGCTCTCTTCGCCACACAGCCTTTTTCCGGTGTGCCGCGGCGAGCTGGATGAAATTATCGGCATCGTCCGGGCCAAAGAGCTGCTGGTGGCGCTGGAAGAGGGCGTGGACGTGGCGGCCATCGCCGCCGCCTCGCCGGCGATCGTGGTGCCGGAAACCCTGGACCCGATCAACCTGCTGGGGGTACTGCGCCGGGCGCGCGGCAGCTTCGTCATTGTGACCAACGAGTTTGGCATGGTGCAGGGGCTGGTGACGCCCCTTGACGTGCTGGAAGCGATCGCCGGCGAGTTCCCGGACGCCGACGAAACGCCGGAAATTGTTGCCGACGGCGACGGCTGGCTGGTGAAGGGCGGCACCGATCTGCACGCGCTACAGCAGGCGCTGGCCCTCGACAATCTGCTGAATGAAGATGAGGATGTCGCCACGGCGGCGGGGCTGGTGATTGCCGTCCACGGGCGCATTCCGCAGGTCGGCGATGTCATCGAGGTAGCGCCGCTGCACATCACCGTTGTTGAAGCCAACGACTACCGCGTCGATCTGGTGCGCATTGTGAAAGCGCAGCCCGCCCACGACGAAGAGGAGTAGCGCGTTAACCGCCGTCAGCGCAGCGGCATAGCGGACGGTTTTTGTCCGCTATGCCGGGCCGACGTCTGCCAGGCGATATAGCCTGCCGCAGGCTTTCGCCTATCCGCGAGGGATGGACGATGCCGGAACGGCGCGACGCTCTGCCGCGTCAGTCGCACTGCACCTTAATGGCCAGGCCGCCGCGGGAGGTTTCGCGGTACTTGGCGTTCATATCCTTACCGGTCTCGTACATGGTCTCGATGACTTTATCCAGCGAAACGCGCGGCGCGCTGGTGCGGCGCAGCGCCATCCGCGCGGCGTTGATCGCCTTTACCGAGGCGATGGCGTTGCGCTCGATACACGGCACCTGCACCTGGCCGGCAACCGGATCGCAGGTCAACCCCAGGTTGTGCTCCATGCCGATTTCCGCCGCGACGCAGACCTGCTCCGGGCTGCCGCCGAGCAGTTCCGCCAGCCCGGCCGCCGCCATCGAGCAGGCCACGCCCACTTCACCCTGGCAGCCCACCTCCGCGCCGGAGATCGAGGCGTTCATCTTATACAGCGCGCCGATGGCTCCGGCCGCCAGAAAGTAGCGGGTATAGATATCCGGGCTGACCGACCCGATAAAATGGTCGTAATAGGCCAGCACCGCCGGTACGATCCCGCAGGCACCGTTGGTCGGCGCGGTGACCACCCGGCCACCGGCGGCGTTTTCCTCGTTCACCGCGAGGGCAAACATGTTCACCCAGTCGATAACGTTCATCGGATCGTTAGAGAGCTTATCGCTGGAGACCAGCATACGCCGCAGGGCCGACGCGCGGCGCGGCACGCGCAGCGGGCCGGGCAATACGCCCTCGGTGTTCATGCCGCGATCGATGCAGGCGCGCATGGTTTGCCAGACGTTGGCGAAATACGCATCAATCTCTTTTTTATCGTGCAGCGCCAGTTCGTTCTGCATCACCATTCCCGAGAGTGAGAGGCCGGTGCTGCTGCAGTAGCCGAGCATTTCGGCCGCTGACGTAAAGGGATACGGCACGCTGACGCCGCTCTCCGCCTGCTGGCCAAAGTGCTCTTCGTCGACGATAAAACCGCCGCCGATGGAGTAGTACGTTTTGCTGTATACCAGGGCGTCGTCGCGCCAGGCGTGGATCTGCATGCCGTTTTCATGCAGCGGCAGGTTGCCGTCGTGAAAGCGCATTCCCTCATTGGGCGGGAAATCCACCTCGCGTCGCCCCTGGGCCAGCAGCAGGCGTCCGCGCGCCTCCACGTCGCGAATAAAGCCAGGGATGCTGTCAATATCCACGGTGGCCGGCTCGTTGCCCGCCAGCCCCATAATGATGGCGATATCGGTATGGTGCCCTTTGCCCGTCAGCGACAGAGAGCCATACACGTCAACGGCAACACGGGTCACGCTGTCCAGTAACCCTGTTTCAACCAGATCGTCGACAAACTGTTTACCCGCCTTCATCGGCCCTACGGTATGGGAAGAGGAGGGACCAATCCCCACCTTAAACATGTCGAACAGACTAATCACAATAATACTCCTGCTGGGCAACCGGAGGCTTCCGGTAACGATGTGTATCCGTCTTCGCTCAGGCTTGCTGCGCGCTGGCTCAGGAAGAGGCGGCGCGGTTTTTGTCCTGAGGGGGAATAGCCGGACGGAATAATTGCGCATTAGTGTAAGAGGGAATGGGCCGGTCAGGGCCAATAATTCACATGAATTAAATTAATGGATCACCGCCGTTTTTCTAATAATGTGACCGGCATTGCAGCGCGGAAACGGGGATACCGTCAGGGACGGATACCAATTTGCAGCGCCAACTGGCGAATGATCCCGGCGGTCATGCCCCAGACGAAATAGTGCTCGTACCAGGAGAGCCAGACGCGATGGGAACTGCCGCGGCGGTAAACGTCCAGCGGGTGATAGCGGCCTAAATGCAGGGCCTGGGCCAGGGGCATCTCGAAGACGGCGGAGACTTCATCCACGCTGGCGCGGTACGGCAGGTCCGGCGGGATCACGCCGACCACCGGCGTCACATGAAAGCCGGTAACGCTGTCCACCGGCGGCAGTACGCCGATCACCTCCACGGCGTCCGGCGGGATGGACACCTCCTCCTGCGCCTCGCGCAGCGCGGCGGCGACGATCGAGGCGTCGGTAGGGTCCACCGCGCCGCCGGGAAAGGCCACCTGACCGGCGTGTTTGCGCAGATGGACCGAGCGCTGGGTCAGCAGCAGCCCCGGCCGGGGCCGCCGCACCACCGGGATCAGCACCGCGGCCTGGCGCGCGTTCAGCGCCGTGCGGTTAAGCGACGGACGCAGCAGCTGAAAGCGCGATAAAAAGTCGTCAAGGGTCAGGTCGCCGTAGTCCATCGTTTAATTCTCCAGCAGGCGCAAAATGCGGTTCACTTTATCCAGGGTTTCCTGATACTCCGCCGCCTCATCGCTGTCCGCCACGATGCCGCCGCCGGCGGAGCAGTAGAGTCGATCGCGAGTCGCAATAAGGGTACGGATGGCGATGCTGGTATCCATTCTGCCACACAGGCTGAGATAGCCAACGCTGCCGCACCAGGCGCTGCGCCGCTGCGGCTCCAGCTCCTCGATGATTTCCATGGCCCGCACCTTCGGCGCGCCGGTTATCGATCCGCCGGGAAAGGCGGCGCGCAGCAGGTCGACGGCGTGCAGGCGCTCCGCCAGCCGGGCGGTGACGGTGCTGACCAGATGGTGCACGGCGGGAAACGGCTCAACCACGAACAGCTCCGGCACCTTAACCGTGCCCGGCACCGCCACCTGGCCGATATCGTTGCGCATCAGGTCGACGATCATAACGTTTTCCGCCCGATCTTTTTCCGACGCCGCCAGCCGCCGCGCCTGGCGTCGATCGGCCTGCGGATCCGCCAGCCGGGGCAGGGTGCCTTTGATCGGGCGCGTCTGGATCTCCCCGTCGTCGAGCAGAATAAACCGCTCCGGGGAGAGGCTGAGGATCGCCCCCTCATTCAGGCGCAGAAAAGCGCTGAACGGCGCGCGGTTGCTGCGGTTCAGCGCCGTAAACGCCTGCCACTCGTCGCCCTGGTATTCCGCCTGAAAGCGCCGGGCGAGGTTAATCTGATAGCAGTCGCCGCTGTGCAGATACGCCTGCACCCGGCGGAAGCGATCGCCGTACTGCCGTCGCGTCATGTTGGTTCGCCAGGGCGAGGTCAGACGGAAGGGCGCGCCGGGCGTCGCCTGCTGCGCCGTCAGCCAGTCGCGTCTGGCCCCGGCGTCCGCGTAGCTGAGCAGCGAAACGGTCTGCCGCTGATGGTCGACGATCAGCGCCCAGTCGTAGATGCCCACCGCCATGTCCGGCAGGTCGATGTCGCGCTCTGCGCGCGCCGGCAGCGTTTCGAAGCGTCGCCCGAGATCGTAACCAAACAGGCCCAGCGCGCCGCCCTGAAAGGGAAGGTCGGGGCTGTGCCGGGGGCGGAAGGGCAGGCGATCCAGCGCGTCGCGCAGCAGCTGCAGCGGATCGTCGGCGCTGTGGCGTGAAGCGTGCGCATCGCACACCAGGGTGTCCGCAGCGCGGGTGGTCAGGGTGGCAACCGGGTCGGCGACCAGGATATCAAAGCGGCTGCAGGGATGATCGGCATGGCCCGAGTGCAGCAGCATGGCCCAGGGCCGGTGGCTCAGGGGGGCGAAGTAGCGTTCGGCGGCGTCCTGATGCCAGGGTAAATTGATAACGGTGGGAGATAACGTCTTCATCGATCCTGCTCTGCTGGCTATGCGTCGGGTAGCATGAAATAATTAGCGCTGACAATTTAGCAGGAGTTACCCATGTTTGCAGGTTTACCTTCACTCAGCCATGAACAGCAGCAAAAAGCGGTAGAGCGTATTCAGGAGCTGATGACCCAGGGCATGAGCAGCGGCGAGGCCATTGCGCTGGTGGCCGGGGAGCTGCGCGCCACCCATACCGGCGAGCGGATTGTGGCGCGCTTTGAGGACGAAGACGACCAGGACGCCGTCTCCTGACCGCTTTTACACCGCCGCGATAATTTTAATTTCCACTCTGAACTGCGGGTGCATTAGCTCCGCCTGAACCGTGCAGCGCACCGGGGCGTGGCCGGGGACGACCCAGGCATCCCAGGCCCTGTTCATCGCCGCAAAATCGTTTTTATCGGCAAGGAAAATGGTCGCGTCCAGAATGCGCGACCTGTCGCTACCCTGCTTTTTCAGCGCGGCGTCGATCTGCGTCAGGACGCTGGTGGTCTGCTCAAAGGCGTCGGCGTCGAGGTTTTCCGGGACTCCGGTATAGTAAAGCGTGCCGTTGTGGATCACCACGTCGGACCAGCGATCTTCTGCATCTATACGAACAATGGACATATTTTTTCCCTTTTCTGATTGATGTGGCAAGACTGCCACAATGTTGCGCCGTCGTCATCCCTTCAA
Source organism: Intestinirhabdus alba (assembly GCF_009711095.1). Classification (GTDB taxonomy): domain Bacteria; phylum Pseudomonadota; class Gammaproteobacteria; order Enterobacterales; family Enterobacteriaceae; genus Intestinirhabdus; species Intestinirhabdus alba. The sequence goes on along the minus strand of NZ_WMJZ01000017.1, from coordinate 28,528 downwards.
CTGGCGCAAGGGCCGCTGGCCTGACATAATCCCTGTTCAAATCAACAGGGGGCAGTGTGACGGACGATTTTGCAGCAGACGGCCAGTTGGCTAAAGCCATTCCCGGATTCAAACCGAGAGAACCGCAGCGACAGATGGCCGTTGCCGTCACCCAGGCGATTGAAAAGGCGCGGCCGCTGGTGATCGAGGCGGGAACCGGGACCGGAAAAACCTTTGCCTATCTCGCCCCGGCGCTGCGCGCCGACAAAAAGGCGATCGTCTCAACCGGCTCAAAGGCGCTGCAGGATCAGCTCTACAGCCGCGATCTGCCGACGGTGGCGAAGGCGCTGAACTACACCGGCAGGCTGGCGCTGCTGAAGGGGCGCTCCAACTACCTGTGCCTCGAACGTCTTGAGCAGCAGGTGCTGGCGGGAGGCGATCTGCCGGTACAAACCCTAAGCGACATCATCCTTCTGCGCTCGTGGGCGAATCAGACGGAAGAGGGGGATATCAGCACCTGCGTCAGCGTGGCGGAAGATTCACCGGCGTGGCCGCTGGTGACCAGCACTAACGACAACTGCCTCGGCAGCGACTGCCCGCACTATAAAGAGTGCTTCGTAGTAAAGGCGCGTAAAAAGGCGATGGACGCCGACGTGGTGGTGGTCAACCACCACCTCTTCCTTGCCGATATGGTGGTGAAAGAGAGCGGCTTCGGCGAGCTGATCCCGGAGGCCGGGGTGATGATCTTCGACGAGGCCCATCAACTGCCGGATATCGCCAGCCACTATTTCGGCCAGTCGCTCTCCAGCCGACAGCTGATGGATCTGGCGAAAGATATCACTATCGCCTACCGCACCGAGCTGAAGGATACGCAGCAGCTGCAGAAGTGCGCCGATCGTCTCGCCCAGAGCGCGCAGGATTTTCGCCTGCAGCTGGGGGAGCCGGGCTATCGCGGCAACCTGCGTGAGCTGCTGGCCGATCCGCGCGTTCAGCGCGCCTTTCTGCTGCTCGACGATACCCTTGAGCTGTGCTACGACGTAGCGAAACTCTCCCTGGGCCGCTCGGCGCTGCTTGACGCCGCGTTCGAGCGCACCACCCTCTACCGCGCCCGGCTGAAGCGCCTGAAGGCGGTCAACCAGCCCGGCTACAGCTACTGGTACGAATGCACCTCGCGCCATTTCACCCTGGCCCTGACGCCGCTCACCGTGGCGGAAAAGTTTAAGGAGGTGATGGCGCAAAAGCCCGGCAGCTGGATCTTCACCTCCGCTACCCTGTCGGTGAACGACGACCTGAGCCACTTTACGTCGCGGCTGGGCATTGAGCAGGCCCAGTCGATGCTGCTGCCCAGTCCGTTCGATTACACCCGCCAGGCGCTGCTCTGCGTGCCGCGCAATCTGCCGCAGTCCAACCAGCCCGGCGGCGCGTGCCAGCTGGCGAAAATGTTAAGACCGCTGATTGAAGCCAACAACGGCCGCTGCTTTATGCTCTGCACCTCCCACGCCATGATGCGCGATCTGGCGGAGCAGTTTCGCGCCACCATGACCCTGCCGGTGCTGCTGCAGGGAGAGACCAGCAAGAGCCAGCTGCTGCAGCAGTTTGTCAGCGCCGGTAACGCGCTGCTGGTGGCGACCAGCAGCTTCTGGGAGGGCGTAGACGTACGCGGCGATGCGCTGTCGCTGGTGATCATTGACAAGCTGCCGTTTACCTCGCCGGAGGACCCGCTGCTGAAGGCGCGCATGGAGGACTGCCGGCTGCGCGGCGGCGATCCCTTTGCCGACGTCCAGCTGCCTGACGCGGTGATCGCTCTTAAGCAGGGGGTCGGCAGGCTGATCCGCGATATCGACGACCGGGGCGTGCTGGTCATTTGCGATAACCGGCTGGTGATGCGGCCCTACGGTGCCACCTTCCTCGCCAGCCTGCCGCCCGCGCCGCGCACCCGCGACATTGCCCGCGCCGTTCGCTTCCTGGCCATTCCGGGGGCCGGGTAATTTACCGCGAAGTGTGGTAAGCTGCGCGCCATTTTTATTGATCTAAGCACGAAGACCCATGCGAATTCTGGCTATCGATACCGCCACAGAGGCCTGTTCCGTTGCCCTGTGGAATGACGGAAAAACTCACGCTCACTTTGAGCTATGTCCACGAGAACACACCCAGCGGATCCTGCCGATGGTTCAGGCTATCCTGGCCGACGGCGGCGTGGCGCTGTCCGACGTTGATGCGCTGGCCTATGGCCGGGGACCGGGAAGTTTCACCGGAGTGCGTATCGGCATCGGCATTGCCCAGGGGCTGGCGCTGGGGGCCGGGCTGCCGACCATCGGCGTGTCGACGCTGGCGACGATGGCCGAGGGGGCGTGGCGCAAGTCCGGCGCAACCCGCGTGCTGGCCGCTATCGACGCGCGCATGGGCGAGGTTTACTGGGCGGAGTATCAGCGCGACGAAAGCGGCGACTGGCACGGTGAAGAGAGCGAGGCGGTGCTGAAGCCGGAACAGGTCGCGGCACGGCTGCGGCAGCTTGCCGGCGAGTGGTTTACCGTCGGCACCGGCTGGTCCGCATGGCCTGAACTGGGTAAAGAGAGCGGGCTTATGCTGCGCGACGGCGGCGTACAGCTGCCGGCGGCGGAAGATATGCTGCCCATCGCGCGCTTGCTGCTGGCGGCAGGAAAAACCGTCGCCGTCGAGCACGCGGAGCCGGTTTATTTACGCAATGAGGTGGCATGGAAGAAACTTCCGGGCAAAGCGTGACTCTCAGTAATGTATCCTGAACGTTCAGGCGCAGGCGAGCGAGCCGGGCGCTGAGAAAATAAGGAGTCGCACTATGGCGGTTCAGAAACAGAGTAGTAAAGGTGTGCTGGCAGGCGCGATTGCGCTGATGCTGAGCGGATGCGTCACCGTTCCTGACGCGATTAAAGGCTCCAGCCCCACGCCGCAGCAGGATCTGGTACGGGTGATGAACGCGCCCCAGCTGTACGTCGGCCAGGAGGCGCGCTTCGGCGGTAAAGTAGTGAGCGTGCAGAACCAGCAGGGTAAAACCCGCCTGGAGATCGCCACCGTCGCCCTTGACGAAGGGGCGCGGCCGGGTCTCGGCGAACCGTCCCGGGGGCGCATTTACGCCGATGCCAGCGGTTTTCTCGACCCGGTAGATTTTCGCGGACAGCTGGTGACCGTCGTCGGCCCGATTACCGGTACGGTGGAGGGAAAAATCGGCAGCACGCCATACCGGTTTATGACCATGCAGGTGACGGGCTATAAGCGCTGGCGTCTTGTCCAGCAGGTTATAATGCCGCCACAGCCGATCGATCCGTGGTTTTACGGCGGGCGGGGCTGGCCGTACGGCTACGGCGGCTGGGGATGGTTTCACCCCGGTCCCGCGCAGGTTCAGACGGTGGTCGTCGAGTAATTTTTTGATTTATATACAAAAGAAACAGCGGCTGGCCCGCTGTTTCTGCTTCAGGCTGTGGCCCTGAGCGGTTTGCCGGGAAGGAATACTCCCGCGGGACGTACGTCCGGACTTTGTACGTTGCGTTAGCCGGTGTGAGCCCCGTTCCACGCCTGAATTATCTGTTTCTGGCATAGCGTCAACGCACTACGGTGAAGGGACGCAGCCTGATATTGCGCTAACAAAAATAAATAGTGACGCGCTTCGCAACCTTTCAGCTGGTTGATTAATAAACGGGTAGGTTAAGTTAATATAATGTTAACTATTTGTTTGTTATTCCGGGGATGCGATGACGACGAACGTGCATTTCAGAGGTGAAGTAGTGAATAAGGTTTGGCTTAATCGTTATCCCGCAGACGTTCCGGCGGAGATCAACCCTGACCGTTATCAATCCCTGGTCGAACTATTTGAACAGGCCGCATCGCGCTACGCCGATCGGCCCGCCTTCGTTAACATGGGGGAGGTGATGACCTTCCGCAAGCTGGAGGAGCGCAGCCGGGCCTTCGCGGCATATCTGCAACAGGGGCTGGGCCTGCAGAAGGGCGATCGCGTGGCGCTGATGATGCCCAACCTGCTGCAGTATCCGGTGGCGCTGTTTGGCATTCTGCGCGCCGGCATGGTGGTTGTGAACGTCAACCCGCTCTACACCCCGCGCGAGCTTGAACATCAGCTGAACGACAGCGGCGCGGCGGCCATCGTTATTGTTTCCAACTTTGCCCACACCCTGGAAAAAGTGGTGGAAAAAACCGCGGTAAAGCACGTGATCCTTACCCGGATGGGCGACCAGCTCTCCACGGCGAAGGGGACGGTGGTCAACTTCGTTGTGAAATATATCAAGCGGCTGGTGCCAAAATATCATCTGCCGGACGCCATCTCGTTTCGCCGGGCGCTGCAGGCGGGCTATCGTATGCAGTACGTGCGCCCGGATATTACGGCGCAGGATCTGGCGTTTCTTCAGTACACCGGCGGCACCACCGGCGTGGCGAAAGGGGCGATGCTGACGCACCGCAATATGCTGGCCAACCTTGAGCAGGTAAAAGCGACCTACGGGCCGCTGCTGCATCCGGGAAAAGAGCTGGTGGTTACCGCGCTGCCGCTGTACCACATCTTTGCGCTGACCATCAACTGCCTGCTGTTTATTGAGCTGGGCGGTTTTAATCTGCTGATCACCAATCCGCGGGATATCCCCGGTCTGGTAAAAGAGCTGGCGAAGTATCGGTTTACCGCCATTACGGGGGTAAATACGCTGTTTAACGCCCTGCTGAATAATCAGGATTTCCGGCAGCTTGACTTCTCCGCCCTTAACCTTTCGGCGGGAGGCGGGATGCCCGTGCAGCAGGCGGTGGCGGAGCGCTGGGTGAAGCTGACCGGCCATTATCTGCTGGAGGGCTACGGTCTCACCGAATGTGCGCCGCTGGTCAGCGTAAACCCACACGACATCAACTATCACAGTGGCAGCATCGGCCTGCCGGTCCCCTCCACCGAGGTGAAGCTGGTGGACGATGACGATAACGAGGTGGCGGCGGCGTGCCCCGGCGAGCTATGCATCAGGGGGCCGCAGGTGATGCGGGGATACTGGCAGCGCCCGGAGGCCACTGATGAAATCATCAAAAACGGCTGGCTGCACACCGGCGATATTGCTGTGATGGATGAAGAGGGCTTTTTGCGCATCGTCGATCGCAAAAAAGATATGATCCTCGTCTCCGGCTTTAACGTCTATCCCAACGAGATTGAAGATGTGGTGATGCAGCATGACGGAGTGCAGGAGGTGGCCGCCATCGGGGTGCCGTCCGGCAGCAGCGGCGAGGCGGTAAAAATCTATGTGGTGAAAAAAGACCCCGCCCTGACCGAGGAGGCGCTGATCGCCTTCTGTCGCCGCCAGCTTACCGGCTACAAGGTGCCGAAGCGGGTAGAGTTTCGCAGTGAGCTGCCGAAATCCAACGTTGGCAAAATTTTACGACGAGAATTGCGTGACGAAGCGCGCGGCAACGTGGACAATAAAGCCTGAGCTTAAGCATCACGCCAGACGCCGGCTAAGCCGGCGTTTTTTTTGGCGCATATCAAGAGAAGACACTTTGAATTACCAGATGATTACTACGGACGAGGCGCTGGCCGCGCTGTGCGAGGCGGTCCGCGCCTTTCCGTCCGTCGCCCTCGATACGGAGTTTGTCCGTACGCGCACTTACTATCCGCAGCTGGGGCTGATCCAGCTGTTTGACGGCCACAATCTCGCCCTGATCGATCCGCTGAGTATCTCCGACTGGTCGCCGCTGCGCGCGGTTTTAGGCGACAGCGCTATCCGGAAATTTTTACATGCGGGGAGTGAAGACCTGGAGGTCTTTCTCAACGCTTTTGGCGAGCTGCCCCAGCCGCTGATCGATACGCAAATTCTTGCCGCCTTCTGCGGCCGGCCGCTCTCCTGGGGCTTTGCCTCAATGGTGGAGGAGTATTCTGGCGTGGCGCTGGACAAGAGCGAATCGCGCACCGACTGGCTGGCGCGGCCGCTGACCGCGCGGCAGTGCGAGTACGCGGCCGCCGACGTCTGGTATCTACTGCCGATTACCGCCCGGCTGATGGCAGAGACCGAGGCGGCAGGCTGGCTGCCCGCCGCGCTGGACGAGTGTCGCCTGATGCAGCAGCGTCGTCAGGAGATCCTCGCTCCGGAAGAGGCCTGGCGCGACATCACTAACGCCTGGCAGCTGCGCACGCGCCAGCTGGCCTGTTTGCAGCTGCTTGCCGACTGGCGGCTGCGCAAAGCGCGCGAGCGGGATCTGGCGGTGAACTTCGTGGTCCGGGAAGAGCATTTGTGGGCGGTGGCCCGCTATATGCCGGGCAGCCTGGGCGAGCTGGACAGCCTCGGTCTCTCCGGCAGTGAAATCCGCTTCCACGGTAAAACGCTGCTGGCGCTGGTCGCCAAAGCGCAGGCGCTGCCGGAAGAGGCGCTGCCGGAGCCGCTGCTTAACCTGATGGATATGCCGGGCTATCGCCGGGCGTTTAAGGCCATTAAGGCGCTGGTCGCCGACGTCAGCGCAACCCACGGCGTCAGCGCCGAGCTGCTGGCCTCCCGCCGCCAGATTAACCAGTTGCTTAACTGGCACTGGAAGCTGCGAACGTTATCCTCACAGCCGGAGCTGATCGCAGGCTGGCGCGGCGAGCTGATGGGCGAAAAGCTTATCGCGCTGCTGCAGGAGTATCCGGAGTAACCGCCGTCGCGGAGGCGGGACGAAAGCGCCCGCACGTCGCCTTGTGGCGGGCGGTTCTCCGATCTGCCGCCCTCCGCCGCATAGCTCCCGCTCTATTTCCGGCCCTGCACCAGCGGCGGTTGCCGGATCGTATCACGGCATACCGGCAGGGCCTGAAATTAATCAGCGCTATCGGCTTTTTCTGAAAGGCTATTTTAGCCAGGCATAAAAAAGAAAAAGGCAGAGCGCTCTGCCTTTAAATAGAGTAAATAGGAATTATCCTGAACTGAGTTTATTTCGCTTCTTCCGCTTCGGGTAACGTTACGTTAAGTTCAAGAATGGAAATATCGCCGTCTTTTTGTTCAAGCTGAACGGTGACCATATCAGGATCAATCTGCACATACTTACAAATTACTTCCAGAATATCTTTACGCAGCTGCGGCAAATAATGCGGCTCGGTGTCGCTGCGGCGACGTTCTGCGACGATAATCTGCAGTCGCTCTTTCGCAATGTTGGCGGTGTTCTTTTTCCGCGAGAGAAAAAAGTCCAGTAATGCCATAATTTATCCTCCGAACAGGCGTTTGAGGAAACCTTTCTTCTCTTCTTCTATGAAGCGGAAAGGACGTTCTTCTCCCAACAGGCGCTCAACGGTATCAGCATACGCTTTTCCGGCGTCAGCATTCTCGTCGAGGATCACCGGCTCGCCCTGGTTAGATGCGCGCAGTACGGACTGGTCTTCCGGAATGACGCCAACCAGCTTAATACGCAGAATTTCCAGCACATCTTCCATACTCAGCATGTCGCCTTTGTTTACGCGGCCGGGATTGTAGCGCGTCAGCAGCAGATGCTCTTTAATCGGCTCCTCGCCGTTCTCCGCACGGCGGGACTTTGACGCGAGAATGCCGAGAATACGGTCAGAATCGCGTACCGATGAGACTTCCGGATTGGTGGTAATAATGGCTTCATCGGCGAAATAGAGCGCCATCAGCGCGCCGGTCTCAATGCCCGCCGGGGAGTCGCAGATAATGAAGTCGAAGGCCATCGCCTGCAGTTCGTCGAGCACCTTCGCCACCCCTTCGCGGGTCAGCGCGTCTTTATCGCGGGTTTGCGAAGCCGGAAGAATATACAGATTCTCAGTGCGCTTATCTTTAATCAATGCCTGATTCAGCGTGGCGTCGCCCTGAATGACGTTGACGAAATCGTAGACCACGCGGCGCTCGCAGCCCATGATCAGGTCAAGGTTGCGCAGGCCAATATCAAAATCAATAACGACGGTTTTCTTACCCTTCTGGGCCAAACCGGTAGCGATGGCCGCGCTGGAGGTGGTTTTGCCAACGCCCCCTTTACCCGAAGTAACAACAATTATGCGTGCCATAGAAATTCCTTGTTAAAAAGGGATCAATTTAACGGTTGAACTGTCAAAGCGTTGTCAGCCAGCTGCAGACGCGCCGCTTTGCCATAAAATTCTGCCGGGATATTATCACTCAGCCAGTAAACACCCGCGATGGACACCAGCTCCGCCGTCAGGTGGGTACAAAAGATTTGTGCTTCTCTGTCGCCGCTCGCCCCGGCCAGCACGCGACCGCGCATCATACCATAGACATGAATATTGCCGTCGGCGATAAGCTCCGCGCCGGCGCTGACGTGGTTTGTAACAATCAGATCACATTGTGGCGCATAAATACGCTGGCCGGAACGAACCGGAGCGTCAATTAATCGCGTTTTTGTGATCGGGGTTACGTTATGCGGCGGCTCGCCCGAATCGGCGGCTTCCGACGCCGCGCGCGCGACCTTGTCTCTGCCTTCGGTCAGCAGCGGTAGTCCCATCGCATCGATTTCCGCTTTCAGCTCAGGGTCTTTACAGCCGCTGACGCCGATCACCCGCAGCCCCGTCGAGGTGACGATCTGATGCAGCAGCGGCCAGTCTACCGGCGCATCAAGATCGCTCACGTTAAGCACCACGGGAGCGTGTTTTAAAAAAGCAGGGGCCTGAGCGATTTTGTCTTCCAACGCCCGGCGAATAACCTCGGATTCCGCCTGGTGCAAGTGAACCACTGATAACGTGAAGCTACTGCCTTTAAGCTCGATTGGCGTGTTTGACATCCTGACCTTACTCAATTTGCAATTTAAACCCGTCATGCTACAAGCTGCAGGCGCTTAAGGGACCCTTACGGCGAAGACGCCTTGCCCCTTGCGAAGCCCGCCTGTGGCTTTTCAAATTCGCGCCTGGCGAATTTGGCGCTGCTGCCGCAGGTTCCCCCTTTGGCAGCAGCGCCAGCGATTTTGCAAAACACGTTGCGTTTTGTCCCACAGCCTGGATTATTTAGGGTAGATCATCTCCAGGATGGAGTGATATTCCGAAGTCCAGCTGGCATGTTATAGTCACTATTATATTGAGGCAAGTCGCCAACGACTTAATTAAGAGTAAAATGTATGTTTTGTGTGATCTACCGGAGCAGTAAGCGCGATGGGGCCTATTTATACGTCGAAAAAAAAGACGATTTCTCACGGGTTCCTGAAGAGCTGATGAAAGGTTTTGGTAAGCCGCAGCTGGCGATGATTTTGCCGCTGGACGGTCGTAAGAAATTAGTTAATGCCGATCTGGATAAAGTAAAACGAGCGCTTAGCGAACAGGGTTATTATTTACAACTGCCGCCGCCGCCGGAAGATTTACTGAAACAGCATCTTACACCGTAAAGGAAAATTAAGAGCCTGGCCCATCAGGGCTATTTTACCTGCCATCCTGAACCCGGCGCTGTTTGCGTTCAGCGTGCCGGCGGCAGCTACGCCTGATGGGCCAGGCGCTAAGCGGACGCCAGCGCCTAAATTAAATCGGCAAGCGTTCGGGGCGTCGCAGGGGCGATATTATCCATCATCACGTTAGGGGAATAACATGTATCAACATCATAACTGGCAGGGCGAGCTGCTTGATTACCCGGTGAGTAAAGTGGTTTGCGTAGGCAGCAACTATGCAAAGCATATTCAGGAGATGGGCAGCGCGACGCCGGCCGAACCGGTTCTTTTTATCAAACCGGAAACCGCGCTGTGCGATCTGCGTCAGCCGCTGGCGATCCCGACGGAGATGGGAAGCGTGCACCATGAGGTGGAGCTGGCGGTACTGATTGGTGCCACCCTGCGTCAGGCCACCGAAGAGCACGTGCGTAAGGCTATTGCCGGCTACGGCGTGGCGCTCGATCTGACGCTGCGCGACGTACAGAGCAAAATGAAAAAGGCGGGCCAGCCGTGGGAGAAAGCGAAAGGTTTTGATAATGCCTGTCCGCTTTCGGGGTTTATCCCGGCGGCGGAGTTCAATGGCGATCCGCAGAATACGGCCCTTGGGCTGAGCGTAAATGGCGAAGTGCGTCAGCAGGGAAGTACCGCCGATATGATCCATAAAATTGTTCCGCTGATCGCGTATATGAGCAAATTTTTCACCCTGAAAGCGGGCGACGTGGTGCTGACGGGCACGCCTGATGGCGTTGGTCCACTGTGCGGCGGCGACGAGCTGACGGTAAACTTTAACGGCTATACGCTCTCCACCAGAGTGCTGTAAAGGGCGGTTGCCGCTCTTTTTAGGCGGCAGCGCTTGCATCGGCGTGCCGGACTGGTTATAAGGTGCGGCTTTACTGCAACAACGGATACCCCGATGAGCGAGCTGGCTTTCTGGCAAACAAAAATCCTGGATGAGATGACCGATGCCGAATGGGAGTCGTTGTGCGACGGCTGCGGTCGCTGCTGCCTGCATAAGCTGATGGATGAAGATACCGATGAGATCTATTTCACGAATGTCGCCTGCCGTCAGCTGAATATCAAATCCTGCCAGTGCCGCAACTATGCGCGCCGCTTCGAATATGAACCTGACTGCATCAAGCTGACCCGCGAGAACCTGCCCACGTTTGAATGGCTGCCGATGACCTGCGCCTATCGCCTGCTGGCGGAAGGGAAACCGCTGCCGACTTGGCACCCGCTGCTTACCGGCTCGAAGGCCGCGATGCATGGTGAGCGTATATCGGTTCGTCATATGGCGGTAAAAGAGTCAGAAGTGCATGACTGGCAGGAGCACATCCTCAATAAACCGTCATGGGCGGAGTAAGCGGCTCCCGCTAAGAGGAGCTTTCCTGGAAAAGATGAATGTGGGTCGCCGCCTGTTCTGAACCAGGAGGAGGTGGTGCCGGGTATAAAAAACGCCCCCGAAGGGGCGTAGCGATTAGCGGCCGAACAGATCGCGGCGTTTAGGTTTGAAGGGCTGGGCGATGAGCACCAGCGCGCCGACGATAAAATAGGCCACGAAGATGCCGAACAGCCACTGCGGCATTTCCAGGGTTAAAAATTCCCACTGGCGCTGGGCGCAGTCCCCCGACGCCACAAATACCTGCGGCAGCCATTTGTCCAGCGGTAGCCAGGCCGGAAAGCGGGCCATAAAGTCGCAGGTCAGGAACGGAGAGGGATGCAGCTGGATCATGGTGTGCTCCCAGGTCAGCTGGGCACCGCGCCAGGCGCTATAGAGCCAGATAATGATCGCCACGTAGCGCAGCGGTGTTTTTGGCGCGATTGCGCCAACCAGGCCCGCGCCCAGCACGCCAAACAGCGCGCAGCGTTCGTAAATGCACAGCACGCACGGCTTGAGCAACATAACGTGCTGGAACCAGAGCGCAACCAGCTCCAGCGCGAGGGCGGTTAACGCCATCAGTAACCACGCGCCCCGTCCGCGTGAGCACTGGTTCAAAAATCGCAACATAATCATTTCCCTGCAGTATGCGTAGAAAGCGCAGTGTAAACCAATTCGCCTGACGCGCCACTAGCCGAAAATAAAATAGTGCCCGATTGCACAATTAACAGCCAGCAGAACGGGCCGGGCAGGGAGCTGCCCGGCCGCTTTACGGTAGCGTCAGCCAGCCTGACTGAGTCATCCATTCGGTGAGCGGCGTCAGAGAGAACTCGACGCAGAGCAGGCCCACCAGCGTAAGAACCAGCGTATAGGGCAGCGCCATCCAGACCATCCGACCATAGGAGAGGCGGATTAACGGTGCCAGCGCCGAGGTGAGCAGGAACAGAAACGCCGCCTGGCCGTTTGGCGTGGCGACGGAGGGCAGATTGGTGCCGGTGTTAATCGCCACCGCCAGCAGCTCATACTGGCCGAGGCTGATGGCTCCGCTCTCCATCGCCGCCTTCGCCTCGTTAATGTAGATCGTGCCGACGAAGACGTTATCAGAAATGGAGGAGAGTAAGCCGTTGAAGAGGTAGAACAGCGACAGCTGCGCGTGCTCTGAGGCCTGCAGCACAAAGTGGATAATCGGCGAAAAGAGCTGCTGATCGATAATGACCGCCACGATGGAGAAAAAGACCGTCAGCAGAGCGGTAAACGGCAGCGACTCGGTGAACGCCTTGCCGATGGCGTGCTCATCGGTGACGCCGGTCAGCGAGGTGGCGAGAATGATCACCGAAAGGCCAATCAGCCCCACCTCCGCCAGGTGCAGCGCGAGGGCAATAATCAGCCAGACGCCGATAATCGCCTGTACCACCAGCCGAAGGCGATCCTGACGGCTGCGCTGCTGGCGAGTGCGATCGTCGAACTGCTGCAGCACCTCGCGCACCTCCTCCGGCAGCGCTTCGCCATAGCCGAACCAGCGCATCTTTTCGACCAGCGCGCAGGTCAGCAGTCCGCAGACCAGAACCGGCACGGTAACCGGCGACATGCGCAGAAAAAAGTCGCTGAAATGCCAGCCCGCCGCCCTGGCGATAATCAGGTTCTGGGGCTCGCCGACCATGGTCATCACGCCGCCCAGCGCGGTGCCGACGCCGGCGTGCATCATCAGGCTGCGCAAAAAGGCGCGGAACTGCTCAAGCACGCTCTTGTCATGCGCTCCGACGTGGGTGTCATCGAGGATGTCGTGGTCGTCGCCCCGCGACGAGGCCACCCGGTGCCAGATACCGTAAAATCCGACCGCGACGCTGATGACCACCGCCACCACGGTGAGGGCGTCGAGAAACGCCGACAGGAACGCCGCGGCGATGCAGAACGCGAGTGAAAGCAGGGTCTTGGAGCGAATGCTCAGCAGCAGGCGGGTAAAAATAAACAGCAGCAGCTGCTTCATAAAGTAAATGCCGGCCACCATAAACATCAGCAGCAGCAGCACCTCAAGGTTGGCGGCGACCTCGGCGCGCACGTGCGCGGCGCTGGTCATGCCTGTCAGCACGGCCTCAACGGCCAGCAGGCCACCGGGCAGCAGGGGATAGCACTTTAGCGCCATCGCCAGCGTAAAGATAAATTCCGCAACCAGCAGCCAGCCCGCGACAAACGGATTGATGAAGAAAACGAGTGGATTAACGATCAGAAAGAGCAGCAGCGTGAGCTTGTACCAGTCCGGCGACTGACCCAAAAAGTTACGCCACATGGCGCGGCTCCAGGAGAGTTCCATGGCGGTTTTCCTTACCCGTAAAATGAAGAGGACGTTAGCCGCAGAGCTTAACGGGCGTACCGGAAGCAGGCAAGCCCTTAACCGGCGTTGTCCGGCGATATCCGCAAAATGAAACCGCGATCCCCTTTTTCTTCACCGGGTCCGCTATCAGCCTTTAAGGCCGTCTGGTATGATGAGTGTAACTCTGTTTTGCTGTGTAATGGAAATCTCACTATGGTTATCAAGGCGCAAAGCCCGGCGGGTTTCGCGGAAGAATACATCATTGAAAGCATCTGGAATAACCGCTTTCCTCCGGGCACCATTTTACCCGCCGAGCGTGAACTCTCCGAGCTGATTGGCGTAACGCGCACCACGCTGCGGGAGGTGCTGCAGCGCCTGGCCCGGGACGGCTGGCTGACCATCCAGCACGGTAAGCCGACAAAAGTAAACAACTTCTGGGAAACCTCCGGGCTGAACATCCTTGAAACCCTCGCCCGCCTCGATCACGAAAGCGTTCCGCAGCTGATCGATAATCTGCTGTCGGTGCGCACCAACATTTCAACCATATTTATCCGCACGGCGTTTCGCCAGTATCCTGACAGGGCGCAGGAGGTACTGGCGACGGCCAACGAGGTGGCCGACCACGCGGACGCCTTCGCCGAGCTGGATTACAGCATTTTCCGCGGCCTTGCGTTCGCCTCCGGTAATCCGATTTACGGGCTGATCCTGAACGGTATGAAAGGGCTGTATACGCGCATTGGCCGCCACTACTTCGCCAGCCCGGAGGCGCGCAGCCTGGCGCTGAGGTTCTATCACCGGCTGTCCCAGCTCTGCTCCCAGGGCTCTCACGATCACGTATATGAAACAGTGCGCCGCTACGGGCACGAGAGCGGTGAGATCTGGCAGCGAATGCAGAAAAACCTGCCCGGCGATCTGGTGATTCAGGGGCACTGAAGCGCGGGACGAACTTCTGAACACCGCCCCCTTAGCGGGCGGGAAACGCGCGTTTCCCGTTTTGTGAATCATTACCGAAAGTGAAATTTAGCTGCCTGCGCTGAACCTCCTCGCCGCCGGCGGTTCGCCCACCGGCTCCTCTTTTTCATCGCGCGTCCGGCGTTCAAAGTCCGTTCATTTTCGGCGGGCAGCGCTCCAGCCGCTCGACGCTGCCGTCCTCGTTCTGCTGCTCAAGAATAACGTCAAATCCCCATAGCCGGTGCACGTGCTTCAATACTTCCTGACGCCCCTTGTCGAGGGGGGCGCGGTTGTGCGGAATATAGCGCAGGGTGAGAGAGCGGTCACCGCGCAGGTCAACGTTCCAGATTTGAATGTTTGGCTCCAGGTTGCTCAGATTATATTGTGATGAGAGCTGGCTGCGGATCTCCCGGTAGCCCTCCTCGTTATGGATGGCGGAAATCTCCAGGTAGTTATGCTGGTCATCGTCCAGCACCGTGAAAAAGCGGAAATCGCGCATCACCTTCGGCGACAGAAACTGGCTGATAAAGCTCTCGTCTTTAAAATCACGCATCGCGAAGTGCAGGGTTTCCAGCCAGTCGCTGCCGGCGATATCGGGAAACCAGTAGCGATCCTCTTCATCAGGAGACTGGCAGATCCGCTTGATGTCCTGAAACATCGCAAAGCCCAGCGCGTAGGGGTTAATACCGCTGTACCACGGGCTGTTATAGGGCGGCTGGAACACCACGTTGGTGTGGCTGTGCAGAAACTCCAGCATAAAGCGATCGGTGACTTTGCCTTCGTCATACAGATGGTTAAGAATGGTGTAGTGCCAGAAGGTGGCCCAGCCTTCGTTCATCACCTGGGTCTGCTTTTGCGGGTAAAAGTACTGGCTGACCTTGCGCACAATACGCAGGATCTCCCGCTGCCACGGCTCCAGCAGCGGAGCGTTCTTCTCCATAAAGTAGAGCAGGTTCTCCTGCGGCTCCGAAGGGTAGCGCCGCGCTTCGGCCACGGTTTTCTCCTCCTCTTTTTTCGGCAGGGTACGCCATAGCCTGTTCACCTGGCTCTGCAGATACTCCTCACGGCTTTTCTGCCGGGCCTTCTCCTCCTGGAGAGAGAGCTTTTGCGGCCGCTTATAGCGATCGACGCCGTAGTTCATCAGCGCATGGCAGGAGTCGAGCAGCTTCTCCACCTCATCCACGCCGTAACGCTCCTCACACTCGGTAATGTAATGGCGGGCAAAGAGCAGGTAGTCGACGATGGAGCTGGCGTCGGTCCAGCTGCGGAACAGGTAGTTATTTTTGAAAAAGGAGTTGTGTCCGTAGCAGGCGTGGGCCATCACCAGCGCCTGCATAGTGATGGTATTTTCCTCCATCAGATAGGCGATGCACGGGTCGGAGTTAATGACGATTTCATAGGCCAGCCCTTGCTGACCCTGCTTATACAGGCGCTCGGTTTCAATAAACTTCTTACCAAACGACCAGTGGGGATAGTTGATCGGCATCCCGACGCTGGAGTAGGCGTCCATCATCTGCTCGGAGGTGATCACCTCAATCTGGTGCGGCCAGGTGTCCAGCCGGTACAGCTTCGCCACCCGGTCTATCTCCGCCAGATAGGCATCCAGCAGATCAAAAGTCCAGTCGGGTCCATCGCTCAACCGCGGGGTGTCCTTGTTCATGGAATCAATCGTAGCCATTCGCGCACCTCAATTGTTGGCGGCGCTCTCTGACTGGAGCACCTTATTTCAAGCATAGATCACCCGGTTAAAATGCGTGCCCCGATCCGCCACTTTTGCTGGCGGTCTTCCGGTGCCCGGGGCCTTTGACGATATTTTATGCTGGTTAAAGAGGGGAGGGCAGAGGTTACTCATGTGGCCGAATCCGGTCACCGGCGCTATCTGTGAGGTATATCACCCTAAAAAAGCAATATGTTGATTAACATTTTCATCTTGGTTATTAAAATGTAATCAGAAGATTATCCTTTTACCGTTAACGGAGTAGCTATGCGAGTTGTCATCCTGGGAAGCGGCGTTATCGGCGTAGCCAGCGCCTGGTATTTAAATCAGGCCGGCCACGAGGTGACCGTTCTGGAGCGGGAGCCGGGTCCGGCGCTGGGCACCAGCGCGGCCAACGCCGGGCAGATTTCGCCGGGCTATGCGGCACCGTGGGCGGCACCGGGGGTGCCCCTGAAAGCAATCAAGTGGATGTTTCAGCGCCATGCTCCGCTGGCGGTGCGGCTGGACGGCACGCCGTTCCAGCTGAAATGGATGTGGCAGATGCTGCGCAACTGCGACACCAGCCACTATATGGAAAACAAGGGGCGGATGGTGCGGCTGGCCGAATACAGCCGCGACTGCCTGAAGGCCCTGCGGGCGAGCACCGGCATCCAGTACGAGGGCCGTCAGGGCGGAACGCTGCAGCTGTTTCGCACCGAACAGCAGTTTGCCAACGCCGCTCGCGATATCGCCGTGCTGGAGGATGCCGGCGTGCCGTATCAGCTGCTGGAGTCCGCCCGCCTTGCCGAGGTGGAGCCGGCGCTGGGGGAGGTGGCTCATCGCCTGACCGGCGGCCTGCGCCTGCCCAACGACGAAACCGGCGACTGTCAGCTTTTTACCCATCACCTGGCGCAGATGGCAGCGCAGGCGGGCGTGACCTTCCGCTATAACACCCCGGTGGATAAACTGCTGTGCGACGGCGGACAGATTTATGGCGTACGCTGCGCAGAGGAGACGATCAAAGGCGATGCGTACGTTATGGCGTTTGGCTCCTGTTCAACGGCGATGCTGAAGGGGATCGTGGAGATACCGGTCTACCCGCTGAAGGGCTACTCTCTGACCATTCCGGTTGCCGAAGAGGATGGCGCGCCGGTGTCCACCATCCTTGATGAAACGTACAAAATCGCCATCACCCGCTTCGATCGGCGTATCCGCGTCGGCGGGATGGCGGAGATTGTCGGATATAACACCGAGCTGCTGCAGCCGCGTCGGGAAACGCTCGAAATGGTGGTGCGCGATCTCTACCCGCGCGGCGGCCATATCGAACAGGCCACCTTCTGGACCGGGCTGCGGCCGATGACCCCGGACGGCACGCCGATCGTCGGCCGGACGGCGTATAAAAACCTGTGGCTCAATACCGGCCACGGCACCCTTGGCTGGACGATGGCCTGCGGCTCCGGACAGCTGCTGAGCGATATGCTTTCCGGCCATACGCCGGCGATCCCCTGGGAGGATCTGGGGGTGGCCCGCTACGGCTCCGGTTTTATCCCGGCGCGCCCCCGCCGTCTGCAGGGCGCGCATCACTAAATAAGGAAACGTCATGACCCGACCTGTGCTGGCCAGCCTTGACCTGCAGGCGTTGCAACATAACCTGGCCGTGGTGCGCCAGACCGCCCCGGAGGCCCGCGTCTGGTCGGTGGTGAAAGCCAACGCCTACGGGCATGGCCTTCAGCGCGTCTGGCGCGCGCTGGCAGGCACCGACGGCTTTGCGCTGCTCAACCTGGAGGAGGCCATCATCCTGCGCGAGGAGGGCTGGAAGGGGCCGATTCTGATGCTGGAGGGGTTCTTTCACCCGGAGGATCTGGCGGCCTGTGACCGCTATCGGCTGACCATCTGCGTACACAGCAACTGGCAGCTGAAGGCGCTACAGGATGCCCGGCTGAGCGCGCCGCTGGATGTCTATCTGAAGGTGAACAGCGGCATGAACCGGCTCGGCTTTATGCCGGAGCGCGTTACCTCCGTCTGGCGGCAGCTGCGGGCAATGACCAACGTGGGCGAAATGACGCTGATGTCGCACTTCGCCCACGCCGGGGAGCCGGAGGGGATCGCGGCGGCGATGTCGCGGGTGGCCAGGGCGGCGGAAGGGCTGGAATGCCGCCGCTCGCTGGCCAACTCGGCGGCGACCCTCTGGCACCCGGAGGCCCATTCTGACTGGGTGCGGCCGGGGATCATTCTCTACGGCGCTTCGCCGTCCGGGCTGTGGCAGGACATCGCCACCACCGGTCTGAAGCCGGTGATGACCCTCAGTAGCGCAATTATCGGCGTCCAGTCCCTGGGGGCGGGCGAACGGGTGGGCTACGGCGGACGCTTTACCGCAACGGGCGAGCAGCGTATCGGGATCGTGGCGGCAGGTTACGCCGACGGCTATCCGCGCCACGCTGGCAGCGGCACGCCGGTGCTGGTGGACGGCGTGCGCAGCGTCACCGTTGGCACCGTCTCGATGGATATGCTGGCGGTGGATCTGACCCCCTGTCCGCAGGCGGGAATCGGTGCTCCCGTCGAGCTGTGGGGGCAGGAGATCAAGATTGACGACGTCGCGGCGGCGGCGGGGACCATCGGCTATGAGCTGATGTGCGCTCTCGCCCCGCGCGTGCCTGTAGTGACGGTGTAACTTATGCGGCGATCCGCGCGCCTCCGGCCGCAGACCGGAAACAGCTACTCCACGTCGTCAGAGGCCACCCGCACCCCGACCCGGCGTACGGCGTTATCCTCTTTCTCGGCCACCGTCCAGATCATGCCGGCGAACTCCACCTGGTCGCCCACCACGGGGGCAGCGCCCAGCAGCTGCTGCACGATCTCCCCCAGGGTCTGCTGCTTGTCGCGATATTCGGTGCCCTCCTCAAGGCCGTAAATCAGCGCCACGTCGGCATATTTGGCGCTGGCCTCAAGGATAAAGTCGCCGAAGAAGCGCTGATCCAGCGCCACCGGCGGCGACTGGCTGAACAGCTTGCCCAGCGCCGGCAGATCGCGCTCGCGGCCGATAATGCACAGCACGTCCCCCTCCTGCAGGCGGGTGCTGCCGGTGGGGTGGAACAGCACGTTATCGCGAAACAGCGCGGCGATCCGCGTCTCCCGCGGCATATGCAGATCGCGCAGGGCCGCCCCGACGCACCATTTATCGGCGCTCAGCTGGTAAATAAACTGCTCCCAGGGGTTTTCCGGGTGAATATCCAGCCCCACCCGGGAAACCGGTCGGCCAACGGGCGGCACCACCACTCTGGCCTTTTTCGCCGCCCAGGAGAGCGACGAGCCCTGAAACAGCAGCGAAATCAGCACCACGAAGAAGGCGACGTTGAAAAACAGGCGGGCGTGCTCCAGCCCGGCCATCATCGGGAACACCGCGAGAATAATCGGCACCGCCCCGCGCAGCCCCACCCAGCTGATGAAGATCCGCTCGCGCAGCTTGAAGCCGCGAAACGGCAGCAGCCCGGCGAATACCGACAGCGGGCGGGCGATGAAGATCATCCACGCCGACAGCAGCAGCGCCGGTACGGCGATCGGCAGCAGGTCGGAAGGGGTGACCAGCAGCCCCAGCACGAGGAACATGGCGATCTGCGCCAGCCAGGCCAGGCCGTCGAAGGTCTGCAGAATGGCGTAGCGGTTGCGGATCGGGCGGTTGCCGAGCAGGAAACCGCACAGGTAGACCGCCAGAATGCCGCTGCCGTCCAGGGCGGTGGTGAGGGCGAAAATCAGGATCCCGCCGCTCAGCGCCAGCAGCGGATAGAGCCCGCCCGGCAGCGAAATACGGTTGATGGTCTGCTGCAGCAGGTAGCCGCCGCCGAGGCCGATGGCAATGCCGAGGCCGAACTGCTGCACGATATGCACCGCGAACATCCAGCTCAGACCGGTCTCATGCTGCTGAATCATCTCAATCAAGGTAATGGTGAGGAACACCGCCATCGGATCGTTGCTGCCGGATTCAATTTCCAGGGTGGAGCCAACGCGCTCGTTCAGCCCCTTGCCGCCGAGCAGCGAGAAGACCGCGGCGGCGTCGGTGGAGCCGACGATAGCGCCAATCAGCAGCCCTTCCATCGGGTCGAGATGAAACAGCCAGGCGGCCATCATGCCGGTCAGCCCGGAGGTGATCAGCACCCCGACGGTAGCCAGCGACAGCGCCGGCCCGAGCGCCACCCGGAACGAGCTGGCCTGAGTGCGCATACCGCCGTCGAGCAGAATGATCGCCAGCGCCAGGTTGCTGACCATGTAGGCAAAAGGGTAGTTATCGAAGGGAATACCGCCGATGCCATCCACCCCGGCGAGCATCCCGATCGCCAGAAAGATAACCAGAATCGGAATGCCGAGTCGCGATGAGAATGAGCTAAGTAAAATACTGCTGGTGACGAGGACTGACCCCAAAATGAAAAGACCGATTATTGCCGTGGCATCCAACGTTCTGTTACTCCCCGATTTCGCTGCTGGTGGTGAACTGATTCTGGACGGGGCCCCTTTACTGCGCTTCAGGACCGCCGTCGGCGATCTCCGTGGACGGTTAAGGGGCTCCGCCTGTTATATTAGCGGCAGAAACGGCGATTTACTTAGCGCAGCGCGCCCTTTTTTATGTTTAAAGCACCGGATGGCCGGAAAGGGTAAGCCGGACGCCGTTTTCGTCTTTCTTCAGCACGGCTCTGGCCCCCAGCGGCAGCGTTACGGTGCGCGGCTCGTGGCCGAAATCCAGCCCGTCGATCAGCGGAACCGCCAGCCGGTCGCGCAGAAAGGCGCGCACCGCCGCCAGATCGTAACCGGCGTCATAGTCGTTGGCCGCGCCGCCGCTGAAGCTGCCCAGCACAACGGCGCTCTGGCGCTGCAGGACCCCGGCGTTCAGCAGCTGCAGCAGCATCCGCTCGACGCGGAAGGGCTGCTCGTTGACGTCCTCCAGCACCAGCACGCCGCCATCGATCTCCGGCATCCACGGCGTGCCCATAAGGGAAACCAGCATCGCCAGGTTGCCGCCCCACAGCGTGCCTTCGACCTCGCACCGGGGGCCGTCGCCCTGCCATTCGAGGGTAAACTGCGCGTGACGCAGCGCCCGCCAGAAATGCTCTTCGGTGAAGGCGTTCAGCTCTCCGGCACCGAAGTTCCCCGCCAGCATCGGGCCGCTGAAGGTGATCGCGCCGCCCAGGGCCAGCAGGCCGCACTGAATCGCCGTAAAGTCGCTGTGGCCGCAGATTAACAGCGGATCGCGCCGCTGGCGGGCGATCAGCCGCGACCAGTCGATATCCGGCAGCAGGCGGCTGGCACCATAGCCGCCGCGCACCGGCATCACGATAATGCCGGGGGCGGTCAGCTCGGCGAGGCCGTTGACGTCGGCCAGGCGCTGCGCGTCGGTTCCGGCGAAGCGCTGACAGCGACGCGGGATCACGTCAATGTTATCAACCCGGTGGCCGGCGGCAACAAGGCGCTGCAGACCGCGCTGTGCGGCCTGCTGATTGATGCAGTAGCCCGACGGGGCGATTAAGTGAAAGCGGGGCATGGTATTTCCTTGCTGACAAGCGGAGGCAAATGTATATCATGCCGCGTAGGGAAGTCGTTGTCACCTCAGCGACCGGGTCTGGCAAGAAGGGCAGATGACGTGAAATTAAGAGGGTTTGTTTTTGTAATTGTAGTGATGGTGCTGGCGGGCTGTAGCACAAAGCGGGATTATAAAAATCCGCCGTGGGATCCTGAGGTGCCGGTGAAGCGCGCAATGCAGTGGATGCCGATCAGCGAACAGGCCGGTGCCGCCTGGGGCGTCAGCCCGCGGCTCATTACCGCGATTATCGCCATTGAGTCCGGCGGCAATCCGGATGCGGTCAGCAAATCAAACGCCGTGGGGCTGATGCAGCTTAAAGCCTCTACCTCCGGGCGCGACGTCTATCGCCGGATGGGCTGGAGCGGGGAGCCGACCACCCGGGAGCTGAAAAATCCGCAGCGCAATATTTCCATGGGGGCCGCCTATCTGAGCATTCTGCAGAACGGGCCGCTGGCCGGTATTACCGATCCGCAGGTGCTGCAGTATGCCCTGGTGGTCTCCTACGCCAACGGCGCGGGGGCGCTGCTGCGCACCTTCGCGGCCGACCGGAAAAAGGCGGTGGAGAAAATTAACGGCCTGGACGCCAACGAGTTCTTCGAATACGTGGCGGATAACCATCCCGCGCCCCAGGCTCCGCGCTATATCTGGAAGCTGCAGCGGGCGCTGGACGCTATGTAGGCCACAGCCGCGCGCCGGACGGCAGCGGCTTTTGCCGTCCGGCAGCCGGACTCAGAACTTATATTCCACCCCGGTCCAGAGGTTACGCCCCGCTTCAATAAACCCTTCGTTATAGGCGTACTTCGTATCAAACAGGTTATTCACCGAGGCGTTGACGCTAAAACCACGCCCGAGCGCATAATCGGCCCGGAGGTGGGTAATGGCGAAGCCGCCGGCCTTCAGCGAGCCGCTGCTGTTGCTCCATGACGCCGAGCGCGCCTCTTCGGAAAGCGTAACGCGCAGCGGCTCCCACGGCGTCAGCGTCAGCCAGGCGCTGAGCGTCTGGTTGGGCTGGTCGGTAATTTTACCGGCGTCGCGGCGCTTAACGTCAGCATGGATCAGCCCGTAGCTGAACCCCGTCTCCGCCCACCCGGCGATCCGGCCATTGATGCCCACGTCCAGCCCGCGGTAATCGACCCGGCCGCTGTTGCGGTTTTGCACCACGTTCGCCGTAATGGTGTGCGACAGGATCGCGTCGCTCACCCGGTTGTAGTAAACGCTGGCCTCAAATCGCCAGTCTCGGTTCAGCGCGGCGTTCCAGGTGAGATCCACCCCGCGGGCGCGTTCAGGTTTGAGCTGCGGATTGACGACTGCCGTCTGGTTATAGGCCGGTTTGGCGGTAGTATAGCGCTCCTTCAGCGTTGGAAAGCGCGTCCGGTCAGCCCATGAGAGCGTCAGGGTATCTTCACTGGCAAAGTGATATTTGGCCATCAGCTGCCAGTTAAAGGCCGTCTGTTTATTGTCGTCGTAGCGGGTGAGAGTGCCGTTACTATTGTGTTTTTCACCTTCCAGGCTGTTGCGCCAGTCGTAGCCGATCCCGGCGACCACGTCCACGTTATCGGCCGCCGCCCACTGATATTCGCCGGCCAGCGACCAGGTACGATCCTTATAGCGGTCATACGCCGCGTGGGGCGCACCTTTTTCGCGATGCACGTCATCCTTCCCGTTGACGGCGAACGACAGCAGGTCGTTTTCCCGCACTCCGGCAGCGAGCTGCAGGCCAGCGCCGTTGCTGTAATCGGAGTAATGGCTGTAGCTGCCCTTTTTGTTTTTCAGGTCGGGAAGCGAGTTGTACATGATGAGGGTGTTTTTAAAGGCGTCGTGATAGAGACGGCTCTTCAGCGTAAGATCATCGCCTAAGCGGGTGGTGCCCTGATAGTAATAGCTCTCCTTGTCGTACTGCGGCCACTGCCAGTAGCGCGATTTCTGACTGCCGACCCCGGCGTACGGTGGGTTATTTTTCCGTCCGTCCTGGTTAATCCAGCTCAGGGTATATTCATCGCCATCGCGCGGGGTAAAGCCGAGCTTAACGATGCTGCGTTTATCGCTGGCAGCGGAGTTGATCATCCTGCCGTTGCTGGCCGTCAGGGGGTTATTAACGCCGTGGGGCAGGCCGAGATAGTCCTGCTTTAGCTGGCTGCCGCTGACCTGAAAATAGCCCAGCTCGCCGCGACCGCCCAGCGAGGCGTGCATATCGTGGGCGTTATCCTTGCTGCGGCTCCAGCCCTGGCGATATCCAAGGCCGCCCTCAAGGGGCCGGGAGGGCTTTTGAGTAGTGATGTTAATGGCTCCGCCCATCTGATTCGGCCCCTGCAGCAGCGAGGAGTAGCCTTTGGACACCTCAACCGATGCGATATCCGAGGTGAGGAAGCGGCCGAGATCGAGATTGCCGTCATAAGGGATATAGACGGGCACGCCGTCGAAAAAGAGCGGAACCTGACGGCTGTCAAAACCGCGAACCTTAACCTGTAGCTCGTTGCGGTTGCCCGATTTTTGCAGCACCACGCCGGGTATCACGCTCAGGGCCTGGGCAACGTTCTGTTTATCCAGATCCTGTAGGGTTTGCTGGTCGAGAACCGAGATGCCGGATGCCGGAACGGGGCTGGACCAGACGGTCATGGTATCGTCGTCCGTGGCGGCAAGCGCACTGGGCGCAAAAGCAATCGACAGCGCCGTATAAAGATATCTCATTATTATTAGTTCCTTCAGGGAGTTACGGGCCTGCGTCATTCCGGACACAGGCAGACCCTGACGTCCGCGGGCGGGGCGTAATAGGGTGCGGAGGTAATGAAAAGCCGGATACCGCAGGCGAGGTAGTTTTCCAGCGTTGCCAGGCTGATGCCGCCGGTCAGCGCCAGCGTACAGTCCGGGGCCAGATCAGGGGCCGCCCGCGCCAGCGCGGCGGCCTGGGCTGGGGTAAATTTATCGAGCTGCAGCACGTCCGGACGGGCGCGCAGGGCGGCCAGCGCCTCCTGCGGGTTATCCGCTTCGACGACGACTTTTTTCTCCGGAGCGTGATGGCGCAGCCGGGCGATGGCCGAAGCCCAGTCCCCGGCGTCGGGCAGAAAGCGGCGATGGTTGGCAAACAGCAGCACGCTTTCGGCGCATCCGGCGCGATGAATCAGACCGCCCGCCGCCAGCACCGCCTGGGCGGCCAGCAGCCGGGTGCCGGGAATGGCTTTGCGCGTGCAGGCGATATGACCGTCAGGCACCGCGCGATGCAGCATGTTTAGCATGTCGTCAAGATAGCCGGACACGCCGCAGCTCCACTCCAGCACGTTCTGTACCGCCTTCCAGCCTTGGTGCAGCGCCCCGGCAGGACCGCGCGCGCCGATCAGCCGCTGCTCCGGCGCGGCGGCGTCGCCGTCGCGCATCTGCTCAACCACCGTCAGCCCCAGCGATCGCAGCATTTGCGCCGCCGCCGCGATACCGCTGACGCGGCCGCCCCGGCGGTGATAAAAATCTATCCGGCCAGGTAGCGCGCCGAATCCCAGCGCCCGGGTGGTCAGATCGCCCCCCTGAATATCCTCCAGCAGCCAGGCGTCGGTTTGCGCCCGGGAAAAGAAGATCATCCCTCAGCCTCCTCGTCTTTACAGTTCCACCAGATAAGGGCCCAGTCGCGGGTGGCGGGGGCAATCCTGCTGGCGTCCTGCTGCTGATACCAGTGATAGAGGCGCTGGCGCTCCTCCTCGCTGATATCGCCCAGCCCCCAGCGGACGTTCTGCTCAAAGCGCTCCCAGCTGCTGTTGTCCCGCTGGCAGCTGTTGCCACGAATAAAGTCGACGTGGGCGTGAATGCCCATCTGATAAAGCACGTTGAGGGCGTAGATGTAGTTGGGCAGCTCAATCACCGGACGCCCGGCGGCGCGCTGAATCGCCGGAGAAATAAAGGTGGTGCTGACCAGATGGGTGGTATAGACCCGCAGCCGGGCCTGACGGTTGAGTTTGCTCATGGCCTCGCGCATATCGCTGACCAGGGTTGAGCGCGAGGCCACCGCGATATCGCAGCGCGGCAGATCGTCCCAGCTTTCGTCCCAGGCACGCCGTATCCACTGCACGTGTCCGGCCCCCATCTGCCCGGCGCGCCGGGCCGCGACCTCCAGCATACCCTGGCTGTAGTCGACGCCGTACACGGCGGGCAGCCGGTCGGCCAGCGCCAGGGCAACCGTGCCCGGCCCGCACCCCATATCGAACAGTGAACGGGCCTCCTGCAGGTCGATCTTTTCCAACAGCTGCTGCAGGTAGCCGTCGGCGGGAGAGGCGCAGCGGTCGGCCATTCTTTCCGCCCGCCGATCCCAGCGATCGGGGGTTTTTTCGCTGCGGTTTGCCAGCTTCAGCTGCTGGCGGTAGAGCCCGGCAAAATCAATGTCGTCAATAAGCATGATTGTCCTTTATGGCAGAGGATGAAAAAGAGGGGGCTGGATTTGTGTAGGGGGAACCCGATAGAGCGCGGCCAGTAATGGGCATAATTCATCCTGAATAATGAGTAAATCGCTATATATTTACATATATATCGATAAAAAACTTGCTCAGAATCAAATTTCGCCAAAGTCAGGAAAGCCCGGTCGGCAAAAACGCCGGGAGAGGGCGCTACGGGAAAAATCCGCGACGCGCGCGGATTTTATCGGGGGGAGGCTACTGGCCGGACGTCACGGGCTGCGGCGTGACGGCGGGGCGGGTTGTGGGGACGTTGTCGCAAGGGGTTTCCCGCGGGCAGATCAGGTCGAGCATCTTCAGGGTGACGCCGTTGGTCCAGCCAAAGCCGTCCTGCAGCGGATATTCGCCGCCGCCGCCTCCGGTCCCGGTGGCGCTGACGTCATATTTTTCCACCAGCTTTTTCTCCCGCTCCCAGGTGTGCTGGACATTGGTAAGAAATCGCCAGACGATCTCCATTGCCGCCTTCGACTGGCCGTAGTTCTGTAGCCCCTCGACGGCCACCCACTGCAGCGGTGCCCAGCCGTTCGGCGCGTCCCACTGTTGGCCGCTCTTCACGGCGGTGGTGGCGAGGCCGCCCGGCCGCAGCAGATGCGCTTCTGCGGCGGCGGCTACCCTGGCGGCACGCTCCGGCGTGGCGGCCCTGACGTAAAGCGGGAACAGCGCGGCGGCGGTCAGCCCATCGCGTACCCTGTTGCTCTGCAGATCGTAGTCCGCATACCAGCCCTGCTTATCGTTCCACAGGTATTTCTCGATGCTCTGCTGGCGCGCTGCGGCGAGGTCTTCGTAGCGTTCGGCCAGCGCCGGATCGCCTGCGGCCTTGCCCGCCCGGGCCAGGGTTTTTTCCAGTTTAAACAGCAGGGCGTTCAGATCCACCGGCACAATGCGGGTGGTGCGCAGGGTGCCGAGCTGCCGGGGATTATCCATCCAGCGCGAGCTGAAATCCCAGCCGGAAGCGGCGGCGGAGCGCAGATCGCGATAGATCTCACCGACCGGGCGATGGGGATTGCTCCTGGCGGTGGCGATATCTTCCGCCCACGACTCCGGCCGCGGCGTGTTTCGTTCATCCCAGTAGCGGTTGAGCAGGGTGCCGTCGTCCAGCTTCACGACCCGCAGGTTCTGCTGGCCCGGCCGCAGGTTTTCCGCCCCCTTCATCCAGTATGCGTACTCTTTCTGCAGCTGCGGCAGATAGTTGGTCAGCGCGCTGTCTCCCTCATGCTGGGCCAGCAGCTCCACCATAAAGGAGAAGAACGGCGGCTGCGAGCGGCTCAGGTAGTAGCTGCGGTTGCCGTTGGGAATATGGCCGAAGGTGTCAATTTCCCAGGCAAAATTCGCCACCATGTCGGAAACCTTATCCCAGTGGTCGCTTTCGGCCAGCCCCAGCATGGTGAAATAGCTGTCCCAGTAATAGACCTCGCGAAAGCGCCCGCCGGGCACCACGTACGGCCTGGGCAGTGGCAGCAGGGAATCCCATTTTCCGGCCTTTTCCGCCGGGCGGGTCAGCACCGGCCAGAGGCTGTCAATATGCTCGCGCAGGGACTGGCCCGCCGGCGGGACATATTTTTCTCCCGCCTTCGGCAGGGTGAAATTGACCTTCACGAAGTGGCGTAAATCGAAACCCGACTGGTTTTTCTGCATCCGGTAGTCGGCGAGTATCGTCAGCGGATCGCCGTCCGGCACCGCGTCGGCAAAGGTTTTTTGATCGGGAAAGAGCTTCGCGTTCTGCACGTCGTTAAACAGCGGACCCAGCAGAATATCCGGGGGCTGAGGGAGCGCGGGCTGGGTCTCTTCCGCGCTGGCTGCCAGCGAGACGAAGGCCAGAAGAGCGCCGGTCACGGCAAACTTTACGGCGAGGTGCAGCGTGCCGTAGCGGGAAAAAGCGGGACTACGCATCAGATTCATCTCCTTGAGAACGGTATTGGCCATCAAAAAAAACCTTAGCTCAGGTTGAGGGCCGGCGCGTGACTAAACCACCAGCTTGCGAACCGGTAGACATTTTCAAAGTGAATAAACTGCCGCGATGCAAAAGAGGTTCATCAACGGAAAAAGGCGCTCCCGGAGGCGTCTGTCCGGCCGCGGCGGTAGCGCAACGTGAGGTGGCGCTCGGGAGCGGCGTTCCGGCATCTCTCATAGATGAGAGGCGTAACCCACGCAGGTGCAACCTGAAATATGACGGGTATAACAAGCGGCAGGCTTTCTGGCTGACAATAAATAACCGATGTCTGCCGCAGTCTGTTACAGGACTTTTTAATGGGAAGGGGGTGGTGTAATTATTTCCCTCTTATAAAACTGGCGATATTTTGCTAAACTATTGGTGATTATTCAGGGTTATTATTCTACATAAATAATTCCCCATTTTAATTAATTTACCGACTTGTCTTTCAACAAGAGTCGTGGTTTTTGATACCTGCGGCGAATCGTTCATCCGGCAGGTTGCGGTCAGGTTTATTGCATACCGTAGCGCGCGACGGACGCCGTTCAAAGCACAGGTTTTGATTATTTAATTTATGCCCTAAATAATTCGGGCCGCATGGCAAAATGCCGGCGTATTGAACCGCCGTTAAGCGAGGGGCGCAGAGCAAGGCCAGGCGTGCGGCAGGTGGGTCTGGTAAAGAGCGGGGCGTAAGCGCTCTGCGAAGGGGCGTTCGGTCGGTAACCGGCTGGCACGCCGTCAGGCTATGCGTTTTATAGATTAGACGAGCAGTTCAAAGCCATCGCACAGGCAGCCTGAAGTATAACGGGAATATCAGGTTTTTTACTCTGACATGACTGTCGAATAAACGTCTGTCTTATTCGACGATTATTCTGTAAGGAAGGGAGATAACTATGGCCGATACATTCCAGAAAGAGGTGCCAAAAGCACGTG
>NZ_WMJZ01000169.1 GCF_009711095.1 Intestinirhabdus alba | reverse complement strand
CGCTGCGGGTGGTGCCATCCAGGCGGAATATATGCACCAGCCGGTTTCGTCGGTCAAAGCGGATCGGGTAGTGGGTCCAGGCAAACCACTCCTTTTTCAGTAACTTAAATGTCATGATGATGCTCGGAATGCAGATAAGGCTCATGGCTAATGCCATTTCTTCATGAGGGCCAAACTTCCACCTGATTGATGGAAAATCATCAATAACCGTTGTCAGAAACAGCAGCGAAGCCCCAAAAAAGGGTACCGCGGCAGCCAGGCTAAGAAACCCTTTGCCGGCATAGTATTTATCCACCAGCTCCAGATAGC
>NZ_WMJZ01000168.1 GCF_009711095.1 Intestinirhabdus alba | reverse complement strand
GCGATCAGCGTTTCGATCTCCTTCGCCGCCTCAGCGCTACGGCTGGCCAGGTTGCGCACCTCGCCGGCCACCACCGCAAACCCGCGACCCTGTTCGCCCGCCCTGGCCGCCTCCACCGCGGCGTTCAGCGCCAGAATATTGGTCTGAAACGCGATGCTGTTAATCACCGTAGTGATTTCAGCGATCTGCCGGGAGCTGGCCGAGATATCCTCCATGGTATTGACGACGCGGGAGACCAGCGCTCCGCCTTTTCCCGCCGTTTCCGACGCCACGTCGGCAAGCTGGCTGGCCTGGCGCGCGTGGTCGGCGTTCAGCTTCACCGTGGAGGTCAG
>NZ_WMJZ01000167.1 GCF_009711095.1 Intestinirhabdus alba | reverse complement strand
ATACAGATAGTATAATATTTAGTCCCAAAGTCTATTCTGAGAAGGCTGTGAGAGTTTTAGGTCCGGAAGTCTTTGGCGGAGAGGCCATTATTACCTATCCGGACGGGACAAAAATATCCAGTATTAAAGGGCAACATCCAATAGATTTCGAAAAACTAAAGCTTATGAAGTAGTGGCTCCTGTTAATGTTGGTCGGGATCTGTTTTTATAATTATTCCCGATAAATAAATATTCAATTTTATGTGGAAAGTCATGAAGTGAAAATAGTTAAGGCAATTAATCTGTTATCGTTGCTTTTACTGACCGGCTGCGCGGTGAGCCAGAAGCTGTCGCCCCCGC
>NZ_WMJZ01000166.1 GCF_009711095.1 Intestinirhabdus alba | reverse complement strand
GGTGTCAAAAACAAAAATGATACTGAGCAGTTACGTGCGGTGCTGGTGCCTAAAATGGAAGAACGTGACGGAGAGATGGTCGATATCCATCAGAAAACCCGTGATGATTTCTTCGAGGCGTTAACGGCCTTTGCCGGATGCCTGAAAGTGGCACTGCAGTCAGCCAGCTTCTTCACCGACAAGAGCTTTACGGAACAAGATCGAAATCTGTATAAAGAAACCGTAAAACAGATGTCCAGCTTGCGCCAGTGGGCGATGCAGGTCAGTGGAGAGCAGGTCAATTATGACGACTACGCTGCGCAGGTGAAAAAACTGCTGGATAAGCATGTCACCGGCGTTG
>NZ_WMJZ01000165.1 GCF_009711095.1 Intestinirhabdus alba | reverse complement strand
TCCAGCTCAGCGAAGAGACATCCTGGCCTGTCAGCGCGCCGCTTATGCCGATATCGCTGCCGGAAAGCCCGGTCACCCGGTTGCCGTACCGGTCCTCAACCGTCACCGTCAGCACCGTGCTGTCACCCACCTTCAGGGAATTTTCGCTCGCCTCCAGGGTGACGCTGTCTGCCGCGTCGGCGCTGTCCGGCTGCGTAACCTCCACCGGCACCTCGCCTGATGTCCTGTCACTTCCCACCATCGCCTTCAGATGGTGCCTCCCCACCTTCGTCAGCGGCAGCGTCACCGCATACTCTCCCGCCGTCCCGGTCGCGCTGAACGTTGTCCCGCTCAGGGTCTCCACGCT
>NZ_WMJZ01000164.1 GCF_009711095.1 Intestinirhabdus alba | reverse complement strand
TCCAGCTCAGCGAAGAGACATCCTGGCCTGTCAGCGCGCCGTTTATGGCGATATCGCTGCCGGCCACTCCGGTCACGCCGTTGCCGTATTCATCCGTCAGCGTCACCTTCAGCACCGTGCTGTCACCCACCTTCAGGGAACTTTTGCTCGCCTCCAGGGTGACGCCCTTCACGCTGTCGCGCCCGGCACGAGGATTCACCGTGACGCTGTCCGTCGCGTCAAGGCCTCTATTTCTGGCCGACGCCGTCAGCGTGTGTACGCCCACCTTCGTCAGCGGCAGCGTCACCGCATATTCTCCCGCCGTTCCGGTCGCGCTGAACGTTGTCCCGCTCAGGGTCTCCACGCT
>NZ_WMJZ01000163.1 GCF_009711095.1 Intestinirhabdus alba | reverse complement strand
TTTTAATTTCAGGCCACTGGCCTACGGCTCCTGCGCCGCTAACCAGATTATCGACTGCCGCAGGCGAAGCTTTAGCCTTTTTTAACTGACGGGGCTATCTCCTTGCTTTATCAGACGCGGCCAGCCGTCCGGCTCGGTAAAGGCGCAAGGGGCTGGCGAAGCGTTGGCACGATCTGCTCCGCTTCGGCAACCGGTAAAACACCGCCTTTCCTCCGGCCCCCGTTTTAAAGTTTCCCCGCCGCCCGGACGCTGCGCCGGATTACGGAACGGCGCGCCCTGCGCGTGAGAAAGGTGGGAGACGGGGCCGCGTCAGGTCAGGGCGGGAAATAACGAAAAAGGCAGCCAGGGCTGCCTTTAA
>NZ_WMJZ01000162.1 GCF_009711095.1 Intestinirhabdus alba | reverse complement strand
TCCCCAGGCAATCGTGTATGCCAATCTACTGGCGTGGGATTACGACGGACTGACCCCTCTCAATCGCCCTCAAAATGAAGTGCAGGAAGTCATATTAGCCTCGCTGAAGCTGCTGGCGGTACAAATTAAACACCTTGAGCCTGATTTCATCATCTTTGCATCTGGAGCCCGGAGAACAGACTACATCATAAAACAGGTGCTTACTGAGCTGGGCGGCTATGAGACTTCTTCAGTCATTCCGGGGAAGCTATGGGAGTTCAAAACAGGTAATGCAATCTGTTTCAGAATTGCCCATCCAAGGGCTATGCGCGGACACCAGAAGTACAGAGATGAGGTGATTGCACGAATTAAGCAACTTTGTACTCA
>NZ_WMJZ01000161.1 GCF_009711095.1 Intestinirhabdus alba | reverse complement strand
GCCGCTGAATGAGGATGAAAAAAAATATCAGCTGAAACAGCGCCAGGCCAGCGATCTGGCAGGGCAATCCATAATGCCGGATGTAAAAGTTATTCGCATAAACTCCGGCTATCTGGAGCTGGTGGATAAGTACTATGCCGGCAAGGGGTTTGGCTCCCTGATCGCCGCGGTAGGCTTTTTTGGGGCTTCGCTGCTGTTTCTGACAACGGTTATTGATGATTTTCCATCAATTGGGTGGAAGTTTGGCCCTCATGAGGAAATGGCATTAGCCATGAGCCTTATCTGCATTCCGACCATGATTATGACGTTTAAACTGCTGAAAACGGAGTGGTTTGCCTGGACCCACTACCCGATCCGCTTTGACTACCGAAA
>NZ_WMJZ01000160.1 GCF_009711095.1 Intestinirhabdus alba | reverse complement strand
TGCGCCGCCGCCCGGCAGACGGCATCGTATGGGTGACCTCCGGGCTGGATGGCAGCCAGGCCGCAAAAACGGCGGATGCCATGGACAGCGTCTCCCATGCCCTGACGCTTCGCTATAACGCCCTGGGCTGGAAACTGCCTTTATACGTCTGGTCACTGCATCCGCACGCCGGAGAGCAGGCCGGACGCATTATCCAGTCGGTGGGCTGTCTGCTGCCGGCGGGCTGCACCCCGCCCGTGCTGGCTGAACGCCTGGCCGGGATGATCCCGCCGCTGCTCGCCCGGGGAATAGAGCAGGTCTGCGCTGCCCCGCAGCACCATTTCCTGCTCACCCTGGCCGACCAGCTTACCCGCAGGCCGGAAAGCGTCACCGGCCCCTTATCCCT
>NZ_WMJZ01000016.1 GCF_009711095.1 Intestinirhabdus alba | reverse complement strand
TCAGCGACGCTGACGTGTTCGGAAGTCAGCAGATAGTATTCTGTGTTGTCTTCCCCCAGCGGGAAAGGCGACTGATAAACAAACTCTTTTTTTGACATGTGCTTCCAGCCCGTTGCTTATTTTTAGGTTTATTGCGCACGCCGCCCGGCGGCGTGCGGCGTTCGATTACAGGAATCCGTACATGGCGGCGAAGATCCAGCCAAACACGCAGGAGACGCTGACGCCAATCAGACCCGGCAGAATAAAACTGTGGTTAATGACGAAGCGGCCGATGCGGGTGGTGCCGGAGCGGTCGAACTGAATGGCCGCCAGATCGCTTGGGTAGGTTGGCAGGATATAGTAGCCATAGCACGCCGGTGCCGAGGCCACGATATAGGCCGGGTCCACGCCAATCGCCAGCGCGACCGGCACGATAGCCGCCAGCGCCGCCGCCTGAGAGTTAACGAACTTGGAGACCAGCAGCAGCACGATCGCGTAGGCCCACGGATACTCTTTTACCATCTCGCCCAGCACGCTCTTGATTTCGCCCATATGCGCGCCGAACATGGTTTCCGCCATCCAGGCGATGCCGTATACCGCCACGATAGCGATCATGCCTGAACGGAACACCTCGTTTTTTGAGATGGAGGCGGGGTTGGTTTTGGTCAGGATAATAATCAGCGCGCCGGTCAACAGCATAAACATCTGAATCACCAGCACCATCGACAGCGGTTTGCCGCCGAATGAGGGGCGCAGCTCTGAAAAGGCCCCCAGCAGCGCAACGACGGCGATGGCGGCAAGGAAGATCCACATGGCCAGCCAGTTGCTTTTCGGCAGCTTTTTATCCAGCAGCGTGGCGGTATCGCCGTAGACATAGTGGCGGTTTTCCGGCACGGAGATGAATTCCTGGAAGGCTTCGTCTTTGTCCAGATCTTTACCGCGGAACCAGCTGAAGATACCGATAGCCAGGATGCCGAGCAGGGTAGAGGGGATAGTGATGGAGAGCAGGTCAAGGAACTCAAGGTGCTTGCCGTTGAAGGTGAAGTTGCCCAGCATGGCGACCAGCGAAACGACCGCCACCGAAACCGGGCTGGCGATGATCCCCATCTGCGCGCCGATGGAGCTTGCCGCCATCGGGCGCTCCGGGCGGATATTATTCTTAATTGCCACGTCGTAGATGATGGGCAGGATGGTATATACCACGTGGCCGGTGCCGCAGAGGATCGTCAGCGTACAGGTGACGAACGGCGCGACGATGGAGACATACTTTGGATTGCGGCGCAGTAGTTTTTCCGCGATCTGCAGCATGACGTCCAGCCCGCCGGAGGCCTGCAGCGTGGCCGAGGCGGCAACCACCGCGATAATCACCAGCATGACGTCGACGGGCGGTTTGCCCGGCTGGAGATGGAAGACGAAAACCAGAATAACCAGACCGATCCCGCCTAATAAACCCAGCGCAATACCGCCCTTTCTGGCACCGTAAAACAGACATATTAATATAATGAGAAGCTGTAAACTAAATAACATCGACTTACCCTCGCGAAAAACCCAGTGAAATTTGCTAATTGGATCACAGCCACGCTCTGATTTTTATGAATGAGTTTCAGAACCTGGCGAAAAAGCCTTTGTCAGCGTGCTATCAGACGGTGCTCCTTAATATGTGCCGGAAACAGGCGATAGCGTTGCGATGTTCTGTTCCCTGATTACGCGCTTCTGGTTCAGCACCGGCGCGATTTAACATCGCAAGCGGGGCTATGAGTCCACGCCGTGAATTATTCAGGCCATAAAACGAAGTAAAGAAAGGGTCTGGCGATATCTGGCAAATGTTGTCCGGAGAGCAGCGTTCTCCGGCGATGGGCAGGCGTGTTATACAGGAGCCGCAGGAATGACGTCGGGCTATTCCGCAGTTGCCGGTCATGATAAAAAGAAGGTGTTTTTTGCGATCGCGTTCACACCGTTTATCTAAATATACATGCTGGTGTTTAAAAATTGTTGTTGGCTCACAGAATATTATTTTTTTCATACGACGTAGCACATTCCTCATTGCTACAGTATTAGTTTTTTTATGCCTGTCTGACTGTAATCCAGACTAATCCTTTCGGATTAAAAATACACATAATATCCGCATGGAAATAGTTTTTTAAGTTTTGTTAGCGTTTTTGAAATTAAAAACAATGTGCCGCCATGAAATTATAACCTTATGAATTTACAAAAGAACTGAGGCGGTGTCTGCTGCGTAATTCGGGCGGCGTGATAAAGCGCCGGGCGTTTTGAACGGCCGGAGAGCGCGCCATGAAGGGGTGAGGCCGGAAGGCCGTATCATGGGGCAGACCCTATAGCAGCGCCCGTTCAGCTTGCCGTATGGCGGGTATATTTATCATTAATGTGATAATTGTTATTAAATATAATGAGTCCGGCAGCCCGAACGCATTATTTTCTATTGGCAGTAGCGCTTGAGCAAGGAGTAATGTTCTGCCTGAACGCTATAGCGATACACCGGTCTGCCGGTTACGCCGTAGTGAATGCTGGTAAATAGAATATGGCAGTTCACCAGCCAGATAAGATATTTACGGCAGGAGACGCGGGAAATATTTACCGCGTTGGCCAGCTCGTCGGTAGAGAATTCATAATCCTGATGGGCGTCGATCCACTGGCACAGCGTGCGCAGAGTCTGCGGGGTTAAGCCCTTCGGCAGCCGTCGGGACTCCTGCTCGCCGGCGGCGCTGCCGTGAATCAGCCGGTCCAGCTCTGACTGCTCAAAATATTGTTGCTTCTCGATGGTCTTTTTCTTTTTCAACCAGCCGGTGAGCGCTTCCGTAAAGCGCGCGGCCTGGAACGGCTTAATCAGATAATCAGCCACGCCGTAGTGGAGCGAATCTCTGATTGTGGCGGCGTCGGCGGCCGAGGAGATAACGATGACATCGCTTTTGCAGCCGGATGCATGCAGCAGCGGCAGCAGATCCAGCCCGCTCTCTTTCTGCAGATAAATATCCAGCAAGATCAGATCGATTTGCATGTCGCCGTTGAAGATAAGCTCCTTTGCCCGCTCCAGCGTCGCGGCGGTCGCGCAGCACTGGAAACCAGAAATTTGCGCCACGTAGCGGCGGTTTAGCTCAGCCACCATGGCATCGTCATCAATAATTAAGACATTAATCACACGCGGGTCCTCTCCCCATCCCAGGGGATCTGTACAAAAAATTGAGTGAAAATCCCAGGTTCGGACTCTACCGAAATATTACCGTTGACGCTTTCAATCTGTTGTTTAACCAGCGCCAGCCCGACGCCACGTTCGCTTCCCTTCGACGAGACGCCTTTGGTAAAAATATGGTCGAGGCTATCGGGGGCGATCCCCTGGCCGTCGTCGCTCACTTCGCAATGCAGCCAGCCGTCGCTGTAGTGCAGGGAGACGTTAATCTCCCCGCCTGGCTCCGGCCCTGATGCCTCAAGGGCGTTTTCGATTAAATTACCCAGCACGGTAATCAGTATCGCAATCTGGTCTTCGCTGCTGCTGTCCGGCAGCAGGCTGTCGCTACTAATGGTTAAGGTATGGCCCGAATCAGACGCCCGGTTAATCTTGCTCAGTAAAAACCCGGCAATCACCGGCGACTTGATTTTTCCCAGCAGAGAGCCAATCTCTTCCTGATAGTTGTTCGCCGTCCTGATAATGTAATCTTCAAGCTGCTTATAACTCTTCAGGTGCAGTAATCCCAGAATCACATGGAGTTTGTTCATAAATTCGTGGGATCGTTCACGGAGTGAATCGGCGTAGTTAACCAGCCCGTCCAGCCGCTGTAACAGCTTACGAACTTCTGTCTTATCCCGGAAGGTGGAAATCGCGCCGATAATGGCACCGTTGCAGCGCACCGGTACGGTGTTAATCAGCAGCAGACGATCCTTCACGTTGATCTCTTCATCGCGGCGCGGCGTGCCGTCGCGCAGGACCTCGCTTAAGTCCACCACCTGCGACCACGCGCGGCTGAGGCTGGCGAGCTGCGTATCGCCCCGGGACGGCTGGTCGTTCAGCAGCGCGCGGGCGGCTTCGTTAACCAGCGTGACGTCGCCGCGCTCGTCAACGGCGATGACCCCTTCCTTTATCGACTGCAGCATCGCCTGGCGCTGCTCGAACAGCGTGGAAATTTCGTATGGCTCCAGGCCAAACAGGATGCGCTTAAGCACTTTCACCAGTATCCCGGTGCCGAGCAGGCCCACCAGCACACCGATGAGTACCGACCAGATAATGCTCCAGCGGCTGTCGTTAATCTGTGCGGCGACCCGGCTCAGCTCCAGACCGATGGCCACCACGCCGATCTGCCGCTGCTGCTCGTCATAAATGGGGGTAAACACGCGCAGCGCTCTTGCCAGAAAGCCGCGGTTAATGGCGATATTCTCATGACCCTGCAGCGCCAGCAGAATATCGTCACCTTTAAACGGCTGGCCGATGCGCTGGGATTCCGGATGGGAATAGCGGATGCCCTGCATGTCGGTCACCACGATGAACAGCATATCGTTGCGCTGGCGTACCGCCTCGGCAATGGCCTGGATGCCGCTGTGGGCGGGAGCTTTCCGTAGCCCGTCGCGGATACCCGGGGAGTCGGCGAGGCTGCGGGCGACCGCCAGCGCTTTATCCGCCAGCGCTGCGCGGGTCATTTCGCTGATCTGTGAGAAATAAAACAGGTGCACCACCAGCAGCACGGAAAAGAGCACCGCGCTGACCATTAAAATCACCGTCGTACCGAGCTTCATCGGTCGTTTGCGTCGCAGGGAGCGTTTCATCGTGGTCCTGATATTACCCGTCGTGCGGGTATTATCTCTGATGGGATGCGTAATTCAAAGGCGGTGGAAACGTTGGCCCACAGCGACGCTCTTATGCTGTGACCGGGGCGTAATTCGGCTTCTCCATGCCGCTCTCCACGCCTGGCCGCTGGGGCAGATCTATCCGCCCGCGTCGCCGGAACTGGATTTGTTTAAAAATTGTTTTTTAACTGTTCGTTGTTTATGCTACATTTTTGTTTTGTATAACCATCTATAAACATTATTTCTACAATTATTGACACATCGGGCGGCAATTATTGTTTTGGCTAAGTATTTTGCTAAAATGCATATCCTCTAATCCCCCTGTTGTTTATTTGATTGTTATCTCTGATAAGCCAGAGATTATTAATCGAAAACTCCTGAAAAAACGTTATTTGAGAATGTTCGCTAACTGCCGCGAGATATAAATCACTGTTAAAGTAAACTGCGAGTTATAAATGCGTATGTCTTTAGCGGCGTCTGAAGTGCTTTGTGCGTGAATTTGCATTTGGTAACATTCCGGGCAGTTCAAGGAAGTGCCGCTAATTAACGCTGGAGGATATTAGCGTTAATTATTAAATGGATGTTGCAAAAGCAAAACTAAGAGTTAGGAACTAACGGAGCGAACAAAAACGCAATGTGATAACTCTTAATTTCTCTCAGGATATTAGTACAAACAGGATAACGTTATGAAATTGAATAAAGTCGCTATGGCTGTCGCTTTTACGGCTGCACTGGGCTCTACATCTGTTCTCGCTGCCAACACTAACGGCACGATTGAATTTCAGGGTGAACTGGTAAATACCGCATGCGGTCTGGCACCTAGCTCCAGCCCGGTAAGCGTTGACTTCGGTCAGGTTCCGGTATCTGCTCTGGCTAATGGTGCCCGCGCTGGTAACGTTCAGAAAAACATTGAACTGCAGCACTGCGACACCACCGTTGCTACCAGCGCTGTGGTTTCATACACCCCGACCAGCCTGAACCCGGCTGACACCACGCTGGCTGCCTTCACTTCCGGCACCGCGTCTGGCGCGGGTATCGGCCTGCGCGACAGCGCCAGCCAGGACGTTGTCTGGGGCCAGCCGACTACGGCTGTGACGCTGGTTGACGGTACTAACAACATTCCTTTCGTAGCCTATCTGAAAGCGGACAACGCTGCCAGCAACGTAACTGCGGGCGCATTCCAGTCCACGATCAACTTCCAGATCGCTTACCAGTAATTTTACCGGTAACTGAAGTGCGGGAATGTTCCCGCACTTTTCAATGTGCTAAACCAGCGCCAGGGAGGCCACGATGAAAATAAGCAAAAAAGTGCTGATGGCGGTCTGTTCATGCCTGCTGCTGAGCACTGTTCATGCCGCCACCCCTACTTATACGCCGGGCGAGTTAATTATGACCGGTGAAATTATTGAAGCCGCCTGCAGCATCGATCCTACCAGCCGCGATATCGAAGTCCGATTCGGCGACATTTCCGCTACGGCGATCGCCAATAATGATGTCAATAACGTGACCCGCCCGTTTACCGTGCGCCTTGTCGGCTGTTCCTTTATCAGACGAGACAATTCCGCCAGCCGTTATCCTTATGCCACGATTATGTTTACCGGCAACGCGACGGCCTCCGATCCTAATACTCTGCTGCCGGTCGGTGAGGCCAGCGGTTTTGGTATTCGCTTGCGCGATCGCAATGGCTCTGTTTTATCGTTGGGCAAGCCCTCCGCTGAATATGAATTAAGCGATAAGAACAACATTCTGCAATTTTCTGCCACTTTGGTGCCTATTGAGCAAGATATTAAAGCCGGTAGCTTCTACGCCAACGCCCAATTTTTCATGGATTACAACTAAAAAATAAAGACGAAAAGCTTAGCGATTTTAATAGATTTATTCGGGACGAAAAATCATGTCGGTAATGTTGAAAACAAAGATGACGATAGCAGCCTTACAGATAATAAGCATCTGCTATGTCGGATCTGTCTGCGCAGAAGATAACGTTGAATTTAATACCGATGTACTGGATGCGACGGATCGAACCCGCATCGACTTGTCTCGCTTTTCAACGGAAAACTATATCACTCCCGGCGACTATCTGTTGGATATTCGCATCAACGGCCAGGACGTCAGCCAGCAAAAGATTAGCTACGTTGCGGCTCCGGATGGCAAGCGTTCTCTGCCCTGTATTCCCGGCGATCTGCTGGAGAAGCTGGCCCTGAAGGAAGAGGCCCGGCTGATGGTGAAGCAGGTCTACGAGAACTGTTACTCCCTGGAAAGTTTGCCCGGCGCGAAATTAACCAACTACGCGGGCGTGCTCGATATCGTCGTGCCGCAGGCGTGGATGAAATATAACGATCCCAGCTGGACGCCGCCTGAACGCTGGGATGCCGGGGTCGCGGGCTTTATCTTCGATTACAGCCTCAACGGGCAGGTGACCCGCCAGCTGGACGACAGCGACGACTATCATTCGCTGTCAGGCTACGGCCAGGCGGGGTTCAACCTCGGTGCCTGGCGTCTGCGCGGTGAGTATCAGACCAGCTATTACAGCAGCGACCATCGGTACGACTTCGACTGGAACCAGATTTACGCCTATCGCCCGCTGCCGATGATGGCGGCGAAGCTAACGCTGGGTGAAATCTATCTGGATTCAGAGGTGTTTGACACCGTGCGCTTTACCGGGATGAACCTCTCCAGCGATGAGCGGATGCTGCCGCCGGCCCTGCAGGGTTACGCTCCGGAGATCCGCGGTATCGCCCGCACCAGCGCGAAGGTTACCGTCAGCCAGAGTGGGCGAATCGTCTATGAAACCACCGTCCCGGCGGGACCGTTCAATATTCAGGACCTGCGCAACTCGGTGCGCGGTACGCTGGACGTGCGCGTAGAGGAGCAGGATGGTTCGGTTTCCACTTTCCAGGTTAACACGGCCAACATTCCCTACCTCACCCGGCCGGGCTATGTGCGCTATAACCTCGCAGGCGGTGCGCCCTCGCGCATTAACCACAAGGTTCAGGGGCCGTTCTTCCTGTCCGGCGATTTCTCGTGGGGGATCAGCAATGCCTGGTCGCTTTACGGCGGCCTGCAGTCGGCGGGCGAAGAGTATACCGCCGCCTCGGCGGGTATCGGGCGCGACCTGAGCCTGCTGGGGGCGCTTTCCGTGGATGCCACCGAGTCCTGGAGCCGGAAGCCCGATGGCGATCGCCTGAAGGGCACCTCCTATAAGCTGAGCTACGCCAAGACCTTTGACGAGTACCACAGCTCGATTACCTTCGCGGGCTATCGTTTTTCGCAGAAAGAGTTCCGCTCGATGGCGCAGTATCTTAACGAGCGCTATCACGACTATAAAAACACCGGGCGGGAAAAAGAGCTGTACACCATTACCGCCAATAAGACCTTCTGGGCTGACGAAGCCGGGAAAGCCACGACGCTGTTTTTGTCCTATACCCATCAGAACTACTGGAACAGGCATAGCCAGGATCGCTACGGCGCGTCCATCGGGCGCACCTTCCGTATCGGCGATATTAGCGGTATCAGCACCAGCCTGTCGGCCTGGCGGACGGATTATGAAGGCAAGAAAGATGACTCCATCTCTTTCTCCATTTCGGTGCCGATCGGCGATAACCGCTGGGCGGGGCTTGATACCCAGACCAACAACGGGAAAACCAGCCCGATGCTGTCCTACACCGACAACAGCGATTACAACAATCTGTGGCGTATTCGCGCCGGGGCCAGTCGGGACGGCGACGCCAGCGTTGACGGCTATTATCAGCATCGTTCGCAGCTGGCTGAGATCAATACCACCGCCAGCTATCAGCAGCATCGCTATCTGGCGCTGAGCACCACCCTGCGCGGCGGCTTTACCGCCACCCGCCACGGCGCGGCGCTACATAACAGCGGCGCGACGTTAAACACCGCGCGCATGATGGTTGATACCAACGGCATCAGCGGCGTACCGCTGAACGGGCAGACGGCGAAGACCAATCTTTTCG
This sequence comes from Intestinirhabdus alba, assembly GCF_009711095.1. Taxonomy (GTDB): domain Bacteria; phylum Pseudomonadota; class Gammaproteobacteria; order Enterobacterales; family Enterobacteriaceae; genus Intestinirhabdus; species Intestinirhabdus alba. The sequence continues at coordinate 110,142 of NZ_WMJZ01000016.1, read as the reverse complement.
GCATCGCCGTCGTGCCGGACGTGGTGAGCTACTACAGCTTTGACACGCGCATTGACGTTGACGCTATGGACAGCGATATCGAACCGGCGAAAGCCATCAATACCACCACCCTGACTGAAGGTGCCATTGGCTACCAGGCCTTTGGCATGGCGAAAGGGCTGAAGCTGATGGGAACGCTGCGCCTGGCGGATAACAGCGAGCCGCCGTTTGGGGCAGAGGTGCTGAACGCCGACGGCGTCAGCGTAGCGATGGTGCTGGAAGATGGTAAGGCGTGGCTGGCCGGGGTTAACCCTGGTGAAACGCTAAACGTAATGTGGGGCGGCAAGCAGCAGTGTCAGATTTCGATACCTTCCGGGACAACGGAGCAGAGCGGGACCGCGCTGCTTCCCTGTCGCTGAACGTTGTCGGTAAAGCGTGATATTACCCTGTAATAAAAGGCCAAAAATGAGCATGAAAAAACATTACGGATACTGGATCGCGGCCGCTGCCTTATGGGCATTAGGCAGCGGCGCGCAGGCGGGCGTTTCACTGGATCGCACCCGCGTCATTCTTACCGAAAAAGATACCTCGGCAAGCGCAAACTTGTCGAACACCAGTCCGGATATTCCCTTTCTTGCGCAGTCGTGGGTGGAGGATGAAAAGGGCAACAAAATCACCTCGCCACTGGTTGTGCTGCCTCCGCTTCAGCGCATCAATGGTGGACAGAAGGGGATTGCCCGCGTCACGAAAACCGACGGCATAGATAAGCTGCCCACCGACCGGGAAAGCCTGTTTTATCTGAACGTCAGGGAGATCCCGCCGAAGCCGGATAAGCCGAACGTGCTGCAGCTGGCGATGCAATCGCGCATCAAGCTGTTCTACCGGCCGGCGGCGGTGATCCCGAAAACGAAAAGCGAAATCTGGCAAAACCAGGTGGTGTTTCAAAAGAGCGGTACGCAGATGACGGCGCAGAATCCGACGCCTTACTACGTCACCATCATTGGCCTGACAAATGCGTCGGGGCAAAAAATTACCCGCTTTCCAGGGATCATGATTGCGCCGAAGTCCAGCCTGCAGTTTGCGATAACCGAGGCGGGAGTGAGCCAGTTCTCCATGATGTACGTGAACGACTACGGTGGTCATCCGGAGCTGAAATACCGCTGCGAAGGAAATACCTGTAAGGCGCTGCCGCCTGCGCAGCAGGGTTAATGACAAGGTGCCGGACCCCTCTTGTCCGCGGTCTGGATACCAGGCCCGCAGACGGCGGGCGCGGGTAAGAGTGATGGTCGGATAGGTTTAAAAAGGGAGGACCTGCGATGCGTTTAACAGGATGGTTTACCTGGCGAAAGCGTCTGTGCTGGACGATTGGCGCGCTGCTGCTGCCCGGTGTGGCGTGGTCGACTGTCGATGGCGAAATTGTTCCGGTTAACGGAACCTATGATTATCTGGTGACGCTGAGCAACCAGGATATTACCTCTAACCAGGCGGGCACGCTGATTACCGATGAGTTTGACCTTTCCAGCCATTTTCCCGGTCGGGCGTACTGCGCCCAGCCGATGAGCGCCCAGCCGGTCTACTTTTCGTCGCAGGCGACGCTGACCCAGTCCGGAAACAGCCCCGGCTATCTGCGGCTGAACGACTACATGGACGTCAAAATCGAGATCTATATCGGCGGCTACCTGCGGGAGTACAGAACGGTGCCGTTTGAAGCTGTCTCCAATAAGGCCAATCAGAACTACTGCACCCCGCCCAGCACGGTGCTGGATAACCAGTTTGCCTCCGGCGCGAAGGGGAAGGTGACCTTTATGATTACCAAACCCATCATCAATGGCGTGAATTTACAGGGCACGGAGATTGCCCGGCTTTTCGGCCGTCTGGGGCCGGGCGCGATGGGGCAAACGGCGCTCTCCCGGGTCACGATTGCCTCCGGCGTGATTACCGTTCCGGATAAATGCGTTGTGAACCAGGGAACGCCGATCGTCGTCGACTTCGGCACTATTCCGGGCAGCGGCAGCAAGCTTAACGGGATTAACTTCAGCAAAAGCGTACCGATTCACGTGAAGTGCGAGGGCGGAAGCTTCTCCCAGGGGGCGCTTAATATCAAGCTGGGTATCCAGCAGGCGAATCCGGCCTTTGACGATGGCAAATATCTGAGCACCACCGGTTCGGTAGATCGTTCAGAGTTGGGCATTGCCCTGAAGGACAGCGCCGGGCCGGTCACGCCGAACGTTTTTTATAACGTTCCCGGATTTGCCAATAACGAAGGGGACTGGAATCTGATCGCCGCGCCGATAGCAAAAAGCGCGACGTCCGTTATTCCGGCAGGGGAATTTCGCGCTTCCGCCACGGTGGTGGCCGAATTCCAGTAAGGAGGATATATGAACCGAACGAGGGCAATGATGCTCCTTGCGCTGGCATTCCTGATCCCGCAGCCTGCTCTGGCGGCAGGGGAGCTGAGCGGCGGCGACCTTACCTTTAAGGGTGTGGTGGTGGCGTATCCGTGCAGCATAGCGCCGGAGTCTGAACGGGTGCCGGTGGATTTTGGCGAGATATCGATTCAGTCACTGTTCGCCAGCGGAAAAACGACGCCAATTCCTTTCAGCATCAAGCTGGTGGACTGCTCGCCAGACGTGTTTGATTCCGTCACCGTGACGTTTGACGGGGTGCAGAATGCGCAAATGGCCGATCGCCTGGCCATCGTCGCCAAAATGCCTGGAAACGCGAGTGGCATAGGGATCGGTCTGCTGGAAGCTGACGATACGCCCGTGAAGCTGGGAGTTGCCACCCGGCCGACAACGATCAGCAGCACCACCATGCAGCTGGATTTTCAGGCGTTTGTGGAGGCAGAGCCGGATGCTATTGCCAACGGCACCGCCACCACCGGCGCATTTACCGCAGCGACAAATTATACATTGCATTATCAGTAACCGGCCCGGGGGATACACGTCATGATGGATCAGTGCTTCCTGTACGATAAAAATGTATTTTTTTCCCAGGGGATAAAGATGGTTATCTCGAATATGTTTGCGGATAACCCTGATATCTCATTTACCTTGACGGATGACTATTACAAGCTGATTGATATCCTGCAAAAAAACGCCAGTGAAGAGAAAAATATCTGGATATTTTGCGATGTCGACAGCCTGCCGCGCGAACGTTTTCGCGCGCTGCATTTGATGAAAGAGTTTTATCGCTATGAGCATAAAAAGCTGATTATGCTACTTAGCGAACATAATATGCCACTCTTTTTTGCGCTTTACTCGCTGTTGCCCAACGCCCACTGGCTGCTGAAGACCGAGGATGTGGAAAATATTCAACCATTCTTAAAACAGCTTCTCAGCACCGGGCATAATATCAGTTGCTTTAGCCATTCGCTGGTGGATTATGCCCGGCATAAGTTACGTAACGGCCAGGTGAATTACACGCTCTCTGGCAACGAGTGGTGGTTAATGGAAGAAATACTGAAAGGGAAGTCGCTCTCACAAATATCCTGTGAAGTTAATGTGGATGTGCGTCGACTCAGTTATATCAAACGTCACCTGATGAAGCGATTGAATATTCGCAATAATATTGCGCTTTTTGACGCTTTCAAAGGCATTTTTCCCTAAGGTTTTAGGTTTATCGGAGTAGAAATACCCCGATATGGTAGTGCAGGTAATCCCTAAATTATTTCAGCCGTAGAGAAAATACATTGCGCATTTTTGAACGGTGTCGACGTGCATCCCGAAAACGGGATAACCCCGGCGCCGGCGTGGCCTGAAATATTACGGGGATATACCCTAAATAATTCGAGTTGCAGGAAGGCGGCGACGCAGTGAATCCCCAGGAGCTTACTGGAGTAAGTGACTGGGGTGAGCGAGGAAAGCCAACGCACATGCAACTTGAAGTATGACGGGTATAAATACGTTTAACTGAAACAAGGAATAGAGATGAAAAAGATTACTGCTGTTGAAGCTGCTGGTGTCATTGGCGGAACTTGCCGGGTTTGCTATACCAATTATAAAACTGTGACTATCGGCGGCGTTACCGCCTGCCGTCAGGTAACCACCTGCCGGGATAAGTTTGGCAAACGGGTTTATATTAAACCTACCGCAGCCGCTAACTGCGGCGGCGTTCCGAACCGTTAATTATCAGGCACTGCCTGAACTTTATATAGAGGGAGTTTCTCCCTCTATGCCCGTCATACTTCAAGTTGCATGTGCGCTGGCTTCGGGTTACTCGTCTCATCCATGAGACTCACCCTGACGGGCCGCCGCTGCGCGGCGTTCAAATCTGCTCCGGGCAGATTTGTCGCTCACCCCGGTCACTTACTCCAGTAAGCTTCCGGGGATTAATGAGAGACATCCTGCGGCTGTTCAAATTCGTTCCTGACGAATTTGTCACTGGGTTGCCGCGTGATTCGGCCTGAGGGCCTCACCCCTTCGGGGCCAGCCCGGGGGCTGTTCAAAACGCGCTGCGTTTTGACGCGCAACTAAGCGCCTGGCACATGACGGGGATATAGCCCACGGATTTTTAAGCTGTCTTATGACGGCATAATGAGCTTAGCGATATTAAAGGATTCGGGAAGGTATGTCGCTAACGCCGGTGCGGTTTGCAAATCCAGGGTATAACACTTTCACTGATTCGTCACGAGAATAATATGGTTACTCAGTTTAAGCGCATCAATATTATCGGCTATTCATTGCTTCTGGTTATTATGTCTTCGCTGTTAACGATCCTGTTTTATCATATTTTTGTTTTTAATACCTTTGCTGCCGCAGACGATCGAACTCAGGCGCTGCGTGAGGTAACGGCAGAGCAGGTGGCGACCAGCCCGATTACGGAAACGAACAGTATTATCGAAGTCCTCTCCTACGGCTGCCATTATTGCGCGGAAATAGAAAGTAATATGCTGGAGTTCGCCCGTACCCTGCCGTCGGGAAGCACCTTTAAAACCATCCATATCGCCAGTGACAATAATGACGGGCTGGCGGCCTGGGCCTCGCTGTTCGCCACCCTGGAAGAGATGGGTATTGAGGATCGGTTCCGCGACAGCGCATGGAATGCGGTGCTGGCCCGTAATATTAATCTGGCTGATGAAGAGGCGCTCACCGACTGGCTGAATAAAAACGATATCGACGTGGAGACCTTCCGCTCCGTACGCCGTAGCGATGCGGTAAACGCGCGCCTGAAATATATGAAGGACATCACCCGCCATTATGCGATCGACGCCACGCCGGTATTTATCATTAATAAACGCTATGTCGTCGCCCAGGATAGTGATTTCCCTGAGTTCGCCCGGCGTCTGCGCCAGCTGCTCAGCGAGGAAAAATAACCATCGTGGTCAGATTCCTTATTGTCTGGAGCGTATTTAGTGCGAAAGACTGCGTCGATAAACTTTACGCGCTACGCCGCGTTTTCTCCCGCAGCGGCAGCTTTGTGCTGCGCAAAATTTTGCGCTACGGCCATCTGCCGACGCTGCTGATTATCGCGCGGGCGCTCTGCGCGCTGGGGCTGGCCGGGCGCGACGTCCGCCGGCAGAACGCGGTGGCAACCGCTAACTACCGCTGTCTGACGGGCGACAAAGGGCGTATTAATGCCGTCTGGATCGCCGTACGCCGTCGTCTGCTGGAAGAGGCGGCGACCCGGGGGAAAAATAGGCGGCTACGGCGGGAGATCCGGCGCTGCGCCCGGCAGCTTGACGCCGTTGTCGCGCCGCTTCACCAGGCCAGAACCCCCTATATTCTGGCTCCGCTGCACACGGTTTCTGACGTGCTCGCCGGCATGGTTGGTGCCCGGGTCACGCCGGGGAGCGCGGGGGTGGTGATCTCCTCGAGCGCGGAGCGTTATACCGCGGAGGCGCGCGCCCTGTATGGTGAGCGGCTCTCCTGGTGTTCCATTCATCAGCACAGTAATTTCCTGGCCTCGGAGCTGGCGTCGCTGATTACCGACGTGGCCGTCGGCGAGCGAAACATGATTATCTTTCCCGATATTACGCCGGACTACACCCAGCAGGCCGAAGGGGCGCTGGTCGCAAAATTACCGTGTCGTCTGTTTGGCCGCCCGGCGCGATTGCACAGTGGCGTGGTGCGTCTTGCCGGCGTCATTTCCGCGCAGGTTATCTTTTACCACCTTAGCTACCGGCGCGGGCTGCGTATCCATATTCATCCGCCGGTGGCGGCGAAACAGTCGGCTGCGGCCCTGCCAGGGGTCATTGAGCAGACGCTGCGCCAGTATCCGCAGGAGTGGCTGCTCTGGCACAGCCACTCCCTCTATTTTATTAATCATTAGACCGCAAAATGAAAACCACGATACCCGATCTTATTTTTCAGGAAGAAACTAACGAGTGCGGGCTGGCCTGCGTGGCAATGCTGGCGCAAACACAGGGACGTCCTGTTTCGCTGGAAACCCTGCGTGAAACGTTTCCCGCCTCCGATCACGGCTCCTCCCTCGATACGCTGGAGCAGATCCTCGCGCGGCTGGGGATCGCCACCGCGCCGGTGCTCTTTGAACCCCATGAGCTAAGCCAGCTGCCGCTGCCGGCTATTTTGCACTACGGCGCCAGCCACTACGTGCTGCTGGCCTGGCGGAAGGGTAACCATGTTTGCGTGATGAATCCGGCGGTCGGCGAGCAGTGGCTGCCCTTTGCCGCCCTGAAGCAGGAGATCAGCGGCTATGCGCTGATCGTTGAACCGGATCGACAGCTGACGGCGGATCCGGCCCTGCCCAGGGAGAGCCGGGAGAGGGCCGCGCCGCGCGCCATGAGCCTGCGGGAAACCGCCGTGGTGCCGGGTATCTACCGCCTGATGATGCTGACCTTCCTGGTGTCGCTGACCCTTTTTCTGATGCCCGTTATGGTTAGCAATGCCATTAACCAGGCCTTCTCCAGCGCCGAAAGCGGCGCGTTTCCGTACGGCTGGTTTATCGTGGCCTTTGTGGTCTCAACGCTGTTGGCGCTGGGCGTCAGGATCCTCAGCGAGCGCTATATCAAACGCTTTGTGCTGATTAACAGCGGGCTGGGATTTTCCCGCCTGCTCAGTAACCCGCTGCGTTTTTTCGAAAAGCGCGCGCCGGGGGAGATATACAGCCGCTTTACCGCCTGGCAGGAGGGCCTGCTGGATAAAATCGAGCTGGATAACGGCCTGCGGACCGACTGGGTGATCTGTGCCATCGCGCTTGCGGTGATGTTCTGGATTGCGCCGGTGCTGGCGGCAATTTCAGCGGCAGGCGTTACCGTTATGGGAATTATCAGCATCTGGGCGGTGATCCGCGATCGCTGGTATACCCAGCAGCTGCAGCTGAAGGGGGCCGCCCTGAATGATTTTTTTATGGAGACGCTGCAGGGGATCCTGACCGTTAAAACCGCCGGGCTGGAGAGCCAGCGACAGTCGCTGTTCGCCTGGTTCAGCTACGATCTCTTCACCTGTCTGCAGCGGCAGAAGATTTATCAGCAGATCAAAGAGGGGCTTTACCAGTTGACCGGCAGCCTGGAGATGGTGATTTTTATGCTGGTGGTGCTGCCGATGGTGCACGGCAAGCTTATCTCACTGGGGGATTTTTTTGCCTACAGCTTTCTGCGTCAGATCTTTACTTCCTACGTCACCAGAATCTTTTTTTCTATTATCCAGAAATCACAGCTGCATATTCTGGACAGCCGGGCGCATAGCCTGTTCGTATCGGAGGACAAGGAAAGCGTCCCCGACCTGTTTGGACAGCCGCCCGCGGACAGCGTGCCGGATCTCTGCTTTGAAGAGCTGTGCTACCGCTACGATCCGCAGACGCTGATTCTTGATTCGCTCTCTTTCTCGCTGGCGGCGGGTGAACAGATCGCTATCGTCGGCGAGTCGGGGGCGGGAAAAAGCACGCTGCTGCGGCTGATTGCCGGCCTGTTCTCCCCCCAGAGCGGCGCGTGCTACGCCGGTGATACGCTGCTTCTGCGCCAGCAGCTGGCGCAGTTCGTCTACCTGCAAAGCCAGGAGGACATCCTGTTCAATGCCTCCGTACGTGAAAATATTACTCTGTTTGACACCCACTATCGCGAGAGCGACCGTGGACGCATTGAGGCGCTGCTGGCGTCGCTGGCGCTGGATGAGGTGATCCAGGGGCTGCCCGGCGGCATTGACGCGCTGATTCGCGAAAGCCACGCCGCGCTCTCTCTCGGCCAGCGCCAGCGCCTGCTGCTGGCGCGGGCGCTGTACAGCCCGCGACCGGTGCTGCTGCTTGATGAACCCACCGCCAATCTGGACGACGAAACCGCCGCCGTGGTTATGGCGGCGGTGCACGCTCACTGCCGCCGCACCGGCAGGTCGCTGATTGTGGTTACCCACAGCGAGCAGGTGCTGGCGGGATTCCAGCGGGTTTATCAACTTATCGACGGACGGCTGGTTTCCGCCGAGGAGGCGCGGCCGACGGCGCTGGAGATGAACGCATGAAGCAGTGGCGCAGATTATCTCGACCGGCCCGCTGGCTGGCGGTGGGGGGAGGGCTGGCGCTCGTTGCGCTGGCCTGCGCCCTTATCGTGCAGACGGCGTCATCTTCAGCGCCGGAGAGCCAGCGGCTTGAAACTATCGGCAGCGGCGATATCGAAAAGGTGGTGCTGGCGACGGGCACCCTGAAGCCGGCGGTGCAGGTCAACGTCGGGGCGCAGGTTAACGGTCAGCTGCGCAGGCTGTACGTTCGCCAGGGCGACAGGGTGAAAAAGGGGCAGCTGCTGGCTGAAATTGACCCGACGCTTCAGGAATCCGAACTGAATAACGCCCGGGCGCAGCTTGCCAGCGCCAGGGCGCAGAAGCGCTCCGCGGAGGCGACGCTGTGGCGCTACCGCCGGGAGCTGGAGCGCCAGAAGGCGATGATGCGCGACGGCGCGGGCGTGCGCAGCGACTACGAGCAGGCGCAGGCGGATTATGACGCGCAGGTTCAGCAGATTGCGGTCAATGATGCGCAGATTGTACAGGCGGAGATGACGGTGAAAACCGCCGTCGCCAACCTCGGCTATACCCGCATTCTTGCGCCTATCGACGGTGAGGTACTGGGTATCGTCACCCGGGAAGGGCAGACCATCGTCTCCTCGCAAATGGCTCCAACGATCCTGGTGCTGGCGGATCTCGATACCATGCAGGTACAAACGCGCATTTCCGAGGCCGATGTCCAGAAGATCCGGCCCGGCCAGCCGCTGTGGTTCTACGCGATCGCCAACCCGGAGAAGCGCTATACCAGCCAGATGGGTTTTGTACAGCCCGCGCCGCAGGAGATGCTGGAAGAGCAAAATATGGGCGGCAGGAGCGGCGGCCAGCAGCCCACGGCGGTTTATTACAACGGCACCTTTGCGGTGGCAAACGACCAGCGCGAGCTGAAAACGGCAATGACGGCGCAGGTATTTATTCGTATTGCCGAGGCGAAGGGCGTTTTGCGCGTACCGGTTGCCGCCCTCGGCCAGGCGCTGGACGCTGAACGCTATTACGTCACCCTTTTCGACCAGGGCCGTACCGAAACCCGCATCGTCCGCGTCGGCATTAACGATCGCCGCTATGCCGAAGTGCTGGAAGGGCTACAGGAAGGGGATCGCGTGGTGCTGCCTCAGGAGACGACGCAGGAATAGATCATGGAGCCGATTATTATTTTACGCCACGTCTGCCGGAGCTTTACCGCCGGTACGCAAACCGTTCCGGTGCTCAACGACATTTCGCTTACCGTCAGCGCCGGGGAGATGGTGGCGATTATGGGGGCCTCCGGTTCGGGGAAATCCACTCTGATGAATATTATCGGCTGTCTGGATAAGCCGACCTCGGGCGAGGTGTTCATCAACGGTACGCCGGTGCACCAGGCCGACAGCCTGCGGCTGGCCGAGCTGCGTAGCCGCTATCTGGGCTTTATTTTCCAGCGCTACCATCTGCTGCCCTGGCTGACGGCGGAGGAGAATATCGCCATTCCGGCGCTCTACACCGCTATGCCGGAGGAGGCGCGGCAGGCGCGCACCCGCTCGCTGGCACGCAGCCTGGGGCTGGAAACGCGGCTGAACCACCGGCCGGCGCAGCTTTCCGGGGGCCAACAGCAGCGGGTGAGCATCTGTCGCGCGCTGATCAACGGCGCGCAGGTGATCCTTGCCGATGAACCGACCGGGGCCCTCGACAGCGTGAACGGCAGGGCGCTGATGGCGGTGCTGCGTCAGCTCCACCTCGCCGGACATACGGTGATTATCGTTACCCACGATCCCGGCGTGGCCCGCCAGGCCCAGCGGATTGTGGAGATTGGCGACGGGCAGATTATTCGCGATGAGCGCTATGCAAAGGCGGATGCGCCTGCCGCCGCCGCGCTGCCCGCGCAGGATAATGGTCGCGCCTCGCTGGGGCGCGGCGTGTATCAGTCTCTGCGCATGGCCTGGCGTTCGCTGCTTGGGCATCGGATGCGCGCCTTTCTGTCGATGCTGGGGATCATTATCGGCATCTCCTCGGTGGTGTCGTCAATGGCCGTTGGTGAAGGGGCGCGGCGGACGATCATGAGTGAGATCGGCAAGCTTGGCAGCACGACGCTGGAAATACGCCCCGGCACCGGCTGGGGAAACCTGCGTCCGGAGATGGAGCGTGCGCTGACGCTGGAGGATGTGAAAAGCCTGCAAAAGCTGTCGTGGGTGCTGGGCGTCTCGCCGGTGGTCAGCAGCACGACCACCGCGATCCGCAAAGGCGGGGAGACGTCGATGATGCTCTCCGGCGTTTCGCAGGACTACTTCGCCCTGCAGGGGGTGCGCTTTCTGGCGGGCAATGGTTTCACCGCCCGCGACGTCGTCGACGGCGAGCCGGTGCTGATCCTCGACGAGGCCGGGCGCGATGCACTTTTTCCTGATGGGGAAGATCCGCTGGGGAAAATTGTGCAGATCGCCGGTGCGCCGTGGCGGGTGGTGGGCGTGGCGGCGAAGCCTGGTCCTAAAGTTGTGGGCGGGTTTATGGCCGCCTGGGTTCCCTGGAGCGCTCTGCAGCAGCGGGTCACCGGCGAAAAACCGCTGGAAGCCATTACCCTGCGTTTTCAGGAGAGCCTGTCGCCACAGGAGGCGACGCGAAGCGTCGAGCGGCACCTTATCCGCGAGCACGGCAAAAAGGATTTCTTCACCCAGACCGACGATCAGATAGCCAACGCCATGCAGAAAACCGCCGACTCGATGTCGCTGTTGATTACCGCCATTGCGGCGATCTCGCTGCTGGTTGGGGGCGTGGGGGTGATGAACATTATGCTGGTCTCGGTGACGGAGCGTACCCATGAGATCGGCATTCGCCTGTCGGTTGGTGCCCGGCCTGCCGATATCATGAATCAATTTCTGATTGAGGCGGTGCTGATCTGCGCCCTTGGCGGGCTGATCGGCGTGGCCTGCGCCGGGCTTGCCGGGGTGGTTTTTTCCCGGCTCACCGACGCCTTCTCCATGGTGTTTACCGCCCTTCCGGTAATGATGGCCTGCGGTTTTTCCGCGGTTATTGGCCTGACCTTTGGCTATTTCCCGGCGCGCAGAGCGGCACGCCTCGATCCGACGGAGGCGCTGGCCCGCGAATGAAAATTTCCTCTCTGCTTATGCTGATTGTGCTGCTGAGCGGCTGCGGGCATTTCACCCGCAGCGATTACCAGCGGCCCATGCTCTCGCTCCCCACGCGCTGGCAGCCCCCCGCCGTGGGGGAGGCCGGGGAGGTGCGCTACGCCAACTGGTGGCAGCGCTTCGGCGATCCCCGCCTGTCCAGAACCATCGAGCAGGTGTTAGTCAGCAATAACGATCTGGCCACGGCGGCCATTACCCTGCAGCAGGCGCGGGTGACCGCCGGACTGAGCAATACCAATCTGACGCCGGACGTGGCGGTGAGCGGTTCCGCCAGCAACAGTAAAAATTTGCGCTACGGCACGCCGCCCCAGGAGAGCTACAGCAGTTCCCTGACGCTCAGCTATGAGCTGGATCTCTGGGGCAAGCTGGCGCGCACCCGGGAACAGAGCGAGTGGCAGGCCATCGCCAGCGCCGGTGATTATGATGCGACGGTGCTGTCAACCATTGGCACCACCGCCCGCCTCTACTGGAATATTGCGCTCTATAACCAGCAGATCCGCAATCAGAAGGCCGGAATTGCCATTGCGGAACAGACGGTGGCGCAGGTTGAGTCGCGCTTTAACGCCGGAAAGGTAGGGCAGCTTGACGTGCTACAGGCGCATCAGACGCTGCTCAGTCGTCGTAATCAGCTGCGCACGCTGGAGCAGCAGCGGGAGAGCGATCGCAACGCGCTGGCGCTATTGCTGAACCGCCCGGCGGAGCAGCACGCGGATGAACGTCTCTTCCTGGACGTGAGCCAGCAGGTGCCGGTTCGGGCGAGAACGCCGCTGAACGTGATCGCCCGCCGCCCCGATATTCAGGCGGCGGAAGCGCGGCTGCGGGCGGCGCTTGCCGGCTATGATGCTTCGCGGCTGGGCTTTTACCCGTCGCTGACGCTGGACGCCTCGCTCAACGCGGGCAGCCAGCTTTTCAGCCGCTGGTTCAGCGATCCCATCCGCACCGTCGGCAGCGCGCTGACGCTGCCGTTTATTCAGTGGAACACCGTGCAGCTTACCGTGCAGCAGGCCAGCCTGCAGGTCAAACAGGCCGCAGTAACGTTTCGTAGCACCGCTTACTCCGCGCTGGCGGAGGTGGATAACGCTATGGAGCGGCGGCAGAGCGCAGAGGAGCAGCGCGCCCGCCTTCAGCGGTCGCTGGCCCTCAGCCAGCAGCGTCTGGCGCTGACTGAAAGCCGCTACCGCGCGGGCGCGGTGGATTTTCAGACGCTGCTTGACGCGCAGGACGACCTGCTGACCACGGAAAATACCCTTGCCCAGACCCAATACGACTACCTCTATGCCACGCTGCAGCTATGGTTGGCGCAGGGAGGTGGTGAAACGCAATACAGGATAATTGCTGATGAAACAGACACATGACATTAAGCGCGTCGTCGTTACCGGATATGGCGCGGTCACCCCGCTTGGCGCAACGGCGGACGAAAGCTGGCAGGCGATAATGGAAAAACGGCTGGGCTACCGCTACGTGGACAGCGGTATGCACACGATTAAAACCCGTTTTCTTGGGCTGGTGAACATCGAGCCGAACCTGAGAGAGGTGCCTGCCGCCATCCGACGGCGTCTGCCGCGCTTTGCCCGCCTGACGCTGGGGGCGGCGCGCCAGGCGATGACGATGGCCTTCGGCGAACAGACGCCCCAGACCTTTTATCACTCGCTGGAGTGCGGCGTCATCATGGGCACAGGCTGGGCCGGGCTGGACGAAAGCTATGAGTCGGGCGAGGCATTTCGCCAGAACGGCGTCGCCTCGCCGTTTAGCTGTTTCTTTACCATGCCCAGCGTGACCACCGCCGCCTGCAGCCAGCTCTGGGGGCTGAACGGCTACCAGAATACCGTGGTTGCCGCCTGCGCCACCGGCACCATCGCCATCGGCGAGGCGTTTGACGCCATCCGCAGCGGTAAAGCGCAGATGATGCTGGCCGGGGCCGGGGAATCCCTCACCAGCCGCTGCGCGATCTGGAATATTGATGTGCTGGGCGCGCTGAGCAAGGAGACGGAGGACCCACAGCGGGCAAGCTGTCCGTTCAGCGCCCGGCGCAACGGCTTTGTTCTTTCCGAAGGGGCCGCCGTGCTCTGTCTGGAAGAGCGGGAGCGGGCGCTGGCGAGAGGGGCGACGATCCTCGGCGAGGTGACCGGCTACGCGAACTACTCCGACGGCTGGGATTTTACCTCGCCGGCCGAGGATTGCCTGGCCCGGGTTCAGGCCATCGGCCAGGCGCTGCGACAGGCCGGGCTGGAGCCATCGCAGCTGGACTATATCAACGCCCACGGCACCTCCACGCCGCTGAACGACATTAACGAAACCCGGTCGCTGAAGATGGCGCTGGGCGACGCGGCGTACGCGATCCCGGTCTCCAGCACCAAATCTTACTCCGGACACCTGATTTCGGCGGCGGGCAGCTTTGAAAGCATTGTCTGCCTGCAGGCCATCGCCCAGGGCGTTATGCCCGCCACGGCGAACTACCGTGAGGCCGACCCGCAGTGCGATCTTGACTACATCACCGAGGGGCACCGCGAGGGCGACATTCGCCGGACGCTGAACCTGAGCTTTGGCTTTGGCGGTGCCAACGCGGCGTTGATCCTGGAGAAGCACCCGTGATGCCGCTGCGCTATACCCGGCACGATGCCCGGCGCTGGGCGGCGTTTTCCGGTGACTATAATCCCGTGCATTTTGATAAAGCGTGGGTGAAAGCGCAGGGGGGCAGCGCGCTCAGCGTACACGGGATGCGGGCGCTGCTGGATGTGAAGCACTTTATCAGCCCCCAGTCAGCCGGGACGCCTTATCTGAAGTTTACCGCCCGGCTGCGCAGGCCGCTGTGGCGTGATGCCGACTATATCCTGTGGCGTGCCGGGAAGAAAAACGCCGCGGCGACAGTTACCGCAGCCGCGGATGAACTGCCCTGCCTCGCCTGTCAGCTGGTGCCGGCGTCGAAGCTGACGCTGCCCGCGACGGAGAGCCAGCACGTGCTGGAGAGCGATGAGCTGGCGACGCTGCAGGCGCTGTTCGCATCGCTGCTTGCGGATGCCCGGCGCTGGCATTTTCTCGATGCGCTGCTGTTTCGTCATCTGATACAGGATACGACGCTGCTGCGCCAGCAGAGCATTGCCGCGCTCCTGCCGCCGTGCGCCACGCCGGGCGCGCTGTTTCAGCGCTATCCCGTGGTGCAGACCCATCAGGAGCTTCTCTTTGACAGCCGCCTGCTGGCTCCCTGGCAGCCGGATGCGTCGCCGCAGGCGCTGACTATCGACACGCTGACCGCATTGACGGTAGGGGATTTGCAGCAGGGCATGATTGTGCGTATTGCCGCCGCCACCCGCTGGCAGAATTTACCGATCGGCAGCGCCATTACTCTCAAGGTCGGCCCCGTCGCCGCCTGATAACATAAGGAGCAACCCGTGAGTCATTATGAAACCATCTATGAAAAAGTGAGCGAAACGCTTTGTGAGGCGAAAGACAGGGAGCCTGGCTCTCTGTCGCCGGAAATGACCCTGCCTGACCTGGCGCTGGATAGCCTCGACTACGTTGAGCTGATGGTGCTGGCAAAGCGTGAGTTTAACGTCACGCTGGAGACCGGAATGTTTCTGTCCCGGCCTTTTATGACCCTCAGCGAGCTGTGCCAGCTGATTGAGCAGGAGATGGCGGGCTGATATGGCGCGAAAATGGGTACTGATTACCGGCGGAAGTCGGGGCATAGGGCGGGCGCTGGTAACGCACCTGCTGCCGGAATGGAATGTTGTCTTTACCGGGCGTCGTGAAGAGGGAATTAAGCAGACGCTGGCGCTGGTGCAGAATCTCTCCCCCTCCGGCTGGGTTAAAGGCATACGCTGCGACGGCTGCGACGAGGCGCTGGTAACCCGGCTGGGCGGAGAGCTGATTGAGGCGTTTGGCGCACCGGCCGCCGTGATTCATAACGCGGGAATGACCGTGGATGCGCTGCAGATCCACCAGGACGCGCAGATCTGGCGCAGCCTGCTTGATAACAACCTGGTGGCCATCGTCAACTGGCATCAGACGCTGCTCCCCGCGATGATGACCGAAGGGCGAGGCGCTGTGCTCCTGATGTCTTCAGTGAGCGCGATAAAAGGCAATCCCGGGCAGACCGCCTATGCCGCCAGCAAGGCGGCAATGATGGGGATGGCGCGTTCGCTGGCGCGGGAGGTTGGCCGTTTTGGGCTTCGTGTGAATTGCCTGGCACCGGGGCTTATTCATGGCGAGATGGTGCAGGCGATACCAGAGTCAAAGCTGAAGGTGATGCGCCAGAATATTCCGCTGCGGCGGCTCGGCCAGGCACAGGAGGTCGCCCAGGCGGCAGCGTTCCTGATCGGTGAGGGGAGTGGCTATATAACCGGACAAACCCTGATTCTGGACGGTGGACTGTCCGCCTGAACGTGCCAGTCCGGCGGCCAGTCTTCGGGATTCAGCGCGGAGCGAGCCGGTTGATTCGCTCAACCAGCCTGCGCCGTTCTCTGACTGAATCCTGGTAAATTTGCATAATGGCCCTGTGGTGATTCTGGACGATATACGCCAGCTCAGGCGCAATTTCCCCGGTCTGGGCCATGCGGGCGAAAAATTCCGTCTGCGTGGTAATATCCTGAAGCAGCGAAGTGATAAACACGCCGGCCCTGAGTATACGCACTTCCAGCCGGGAGATGGAATGCGTGTCCTTTTTATCCAGGGCCTGACACCAGCTGGCAATGTCCTGAATTTCCGTAATGGGAGAGAGCGTCGCCCAGGCCGGGCTGAGGCCCTCTTCGCCATCTCCGGGAATCGCACGGGAAAGCTGCGAGAGATTGTGCAGAAAGCCTCCCGTTTCAATTTTCAGGCATTGAGTGGGGGCAATTCCCAACGCTCTGGCCAGGTAGCCGGATATTCGCCCGGTCGCCAAAGAGTACTGGACGCCGTGCTGGCTGAAACCGTCGATATGGAACGCCAACATGGCGGCGATATCGCGAAAATTATGCAGGGAGATATAGTCGTTATGGATCCGGGGTATTTCTTTAATGTAGTCGTTGAAATCGGTTGACTGTAATCGCTGCCAGCTGCCGTCGACGTGAAAAAATTTATGAAACGCGGAGATATATTCTGGCTTGAACAGCGAATTGCCGCCGTTAAGGATCGTAGCGCTTATTTTTTCTTTTGCCTGTAACAGCTGCTGCTTGTTATCGCCGGCAATCAGCACATCAATACGGTCGGCAAGATAAATAATATGGCTCTCTTCCGGCACCTTTTTCCCGTTAATCCACGCGCCGCGACCGTGATCCCAGCGGGTATGATGGTAACGTACAATGTCGCTTAGCGGTGACAGCAGCGGAACGCTGGCCAGCAGTTCACCGCCAATTGCCGCGTGGTCATTATGTTCAGTATCATCAAAGGCCAGCGGCTGAAGCCGAGCCTCTTCGTTTAAACCTCCGGTGTCGTGAAGCAGACCCGCCAGCAGCGTTTTACGACATTGCGCCGGGGTAAAATCGGCCGCGTTTGCCAGTTGCCAGGCAATAAATGCGGTTCTGACATGATGTAAATTAAGCTTTGGGTTAATCATGTCAATTATTTTTGAGATACAAGCCAGGGTTTCTATAAAGTTTATATTCATGGTGTATTAGAAAGTTAACTTATTATTATGCTGTGTGTAAAAGCGGAGGTTTATTTTTTTCTGCAACCATACTGAGGAAAGTTATGATTGCCAAAAAGTATAATGCCATGCTCACTTTCTTTGATGAAAATTATTCTGTTATCAGTGTCTTCTGTAAACAGTAAATTATTGGCAATCTTATCATTAATATTATCAGTATCATCGCGGATGATATTGATGTAAAGGAGTTTGTAAAGATGGCTGCCCGCATCATATTTTTTATACTTCGCTTTTAATGTTCGCGATATAATATATTTTTCATTGTTGTGTGTTACTAAGCCATCGATGCCGATCAGCAGGTTCTTGTCAGTCATGCTCATACTTATTATCCCTTCAGATAAGATCCGATCCTGATTGATCTGCTGAGCGATAGTGAATTGTGACTCACATTTAAATTGCGGCTGGTGTAGATAATGTAAGAATGAGCCGATCAGCATTATCACTATAAGAATGACCACGATGGCGATTCGGTTAGGCATTGTTCTTTTCTCTGAGGTAAAAACTTACACAGTGTTCATTTCCTTTTTCGCACTCGACAATTAATAATTGCATCATGGTGCCTAAGGTACCGTTTATTTTTTGCCGTTGAGTATAGATTGTTTTGTCATGGGAGCAATCGAAAGGTTGTGAGATTGAGCGATAATTATCAGTGACATTCTGCAGGGAGATAGCTGCGGGGCCAAATATAACACAGGACTGATGGACAAGTTTGTTTGCATCGCCGCGAACGGTGAAATCTTCGGGGGTGAGCAAAAGCACCGCGATAGCGGCAATAAGAATAACGACCCTGATTATCAGGGAGCCGTGACGGGGGCGCGGCGTCTCGCCTGGCTGCTCCGGTACGCTTTCTTCAATAAATGGCGTTCGATACTCGCGATCGTTATTTATGTTGGCATCGTCAGCGATTTTGAAGCCAATCCGCGGTACCGTAACGATGATTTCCTTTTCTACGCCGAGTTCGGACAAATTTCTGCGCAGGGATGAGACATATTGATTCAGATTACTATTTGAAGCACGGGCACCGTATTTGTCAAAAACGGACTGGAAAATTTCACTGCGTGACAGGATGTCTCCGCGATGATTGAGCAGTTCCGCCAGCAAACGTGTTGACGTCTGGGATAATTCAATGCAGTCCCCGGTCAACAAGTTAACGAGTGAGGCATCCTCAGTGTCAAATGTAATAAATCCCTCGATATCGAACCTCATGTTCTTCTCCATACTAAACTTTACTATATGCTAACCAACAGATCCATTCACATAAATTAAAATAAATTTCAGGTTAAAGTTCTGTTTTCGCGATCTTTTTCAGCTAATGTTGCTAGCAAGTCCGGTAACGGATCATAATAATAGCTCCTTTAAAACCCAGGAGTCTGCGAAATGAAACTCTCGCTGTGTTCTTACAACTCAGGTGCGTTACATCATCAAAGTTCCAGTGCATCTCTCGACAATCTGCAGATGTTAGCAGCAGAAAAAATAGGAATAAGCAGCATTGCAACAGTTCGGGTTCCGGAACAAGTATTTATTCTTGATCTATTAAAAGATCATACAACTGAAGGTCTGTCTACCAGGGAAATTGCCGATCTGTGCGGTATTTCAATTTATAAAGTAAGACATTTACTTCTTCCTCTGGAAAAATATGGCCAGGTTAGCAGGGACAAAATGCAAAAGCACCATCAATGGTTTCTATCTAAAGGCTCTACGGAAATTGCTGCGCATTCTAACAAGGGGAATTATTGTTTGCAAGAAAGCAAACTAAGACAAGAGCATAACCTTAAATTTTAAAAATAGAGTTAATTATTATCTCGCCAATAACTCGGAAAAATCTTAATAATTAAACTATCGTTATAAAAAAACGTTAAAACATATTCTTATATTTTCATTAGTTGTTTGTATACGACACACAGCAATCCTTTCCTGCTCGTTCATCTCAGCGCCGAAGATGGCTAACTTCTCTCCATGATGCAGCGATAAATTTCGTAAGGTTATTATTAACTCAGCTTATCTTTTACTGCCGCCGGGCCGCTATGGCGATTGCCTGCCTGTCGCGAAGCCGTGCTGGTGCAGCCAAAAAAGTGATAATAAAGGAAGATGCGTTTCCGGACCGGCTGGGTTATCGCCAGGCCGGACCGCTTGTCTGCGGGGCGGTGTAAAGGTTCCGGTGAACGTGCCTGCACCGGTTCTGATGCCTACAGCGACGTTCAGGTCGCCCCACCGCGCCAGGCGGTGAGGGGGGGGGGTAAAAGCGTATGCGGTGCCAGACGGAATGAGTGCAAGCGTTGCCGCGGCGGGGAAAAGCCAAATTAACGTGCCGGAGAGATCCCTTTACAGGGCCGCTGAAAAACCGTACGGGCAGCATTTTACCTGGCAGTGCAGGTTGTAATTGCATATCTCCCGCCCCCGATCCTTGTTAAAAGGGCAGGCCAGTTTTTCTTTAAGCTCTTCCCAGAAGCTATCGCTATAGGGCGTTACGTTGTATACCGTAATGTCGTGATAAGTATCATTTATCAGAACGCCAGAGCTGAAGGGCGTAATTACATCGTCAGGTGCCATGTAAATATCCGCTTCATACCAGATGATAAGCTTTAAGTGCCTTAGTCCCTTCAGACCTGAATACGCAATACCAGTATTTGGACATAATATTGTACCCAGTACTTTCCATACCATAGCGTTTATCTCGAGAATAATTTAAAGAAAATAAAGTTATACCTTCAAATATAGATAGCATGCACTTTATGTTTCATCAACGTAGCCAAACAATGCATGGAGATCAGATTTTTCGCATTACTTACCTAAAACCCTTTATTTTCATAAGGGTAATTGTATCCTGGCCGTAAAAAATTATATAAATATATTTTTGGCAAGCGCAGCGGCTGTTCAATAATTAGCCGGTGGCGGTTTCGCTGACTCACTCTCTTTTTACTAACACAACAGGATATATGCGCTAAATAATTTGGGCGACATGCCAAAATGCAAAGGGTTGCGAAACGCCGCCAGGCTGGCTCCCGAGGCGGGAACGTTAAGGCCAGACCACCCGACATATGAGCCGTAAATTCGTTAGCAATAAAGTTATACAACCCAGTCTGTTCGTGGTGAGGAACAAGAGTATGCTTTATTTTCTCTCTGAAGGTATAGCTAATGCCGCCGCCGGGCAAACGATAACTCTGTTTCAGCGTCGCCGGATTATATGATCCGCCGGGATGAACCTGTCTACCAAAAGCTAACGCACCTGTAGCCTGAAGTATAATGGCTACGGGCTGAATTATGTCGCAGATTTATTGCAGGAACATTACGCCAGTAAAAATAAGCGAACCGCCGGACGAATAGTTATCGGACAGATTTTAGGACACAGGCCTATCGGAGAATCATGCCGCCGGGCTTATGAGCCAGGGAACCGCTCCGATAAGGAATCTACGCCGCGAAAGGGGCCGGTCAGCCCGATTATTGAGCATGATAAGCACCATCGTCGGGGATGGCCCCCTTAGTCGGCTCTGGCAGGCGCGCGGTGCCGGTGCTCAGGGCGTCTCCGCGCCGCTTCGCTTTACCATGGCGATAATGACCTGAAACAGCTCATCCTTTGCCTGGCGTTCCGTTATAACGCCGTTAATCACCGCCCAGGATAGCCCTTCGGCTGCGCCGAGCATGGCCCGCAGCGCCGCATCGCTTAACGGCTCTGCACAGAACGGGGCAAACCACCGGCGGCATTTGTCGGTAAATTCGGCGGCGTAATCGCGTCTGATTTGCTCCAGTTCAGGCGTGCCGGCAAGCGCCGCCATTACGCTGGGCATCTCCCGTCCCTGCAGCAGCACGCAGTCAATATAGGAAGCGGCGATAACCGCCGCCAGGTTCTCCGGCGTCGGCGTCGTGCTGCGGATGACCTCATCCATTAGCGCCGTCTGACGCTGGTCAAACTCTTTATAAAGCGTGGCGAGAAGCCCCGCCCGGCTGGTGAAGTGATCGTAAACCACGGGTTTGGTGACGCCCGCCCGCTTTGCCAGATAGCCGAGCGCCAGAGCCTCTGTGCCCTCTTCGCGAATAATCCGCCATGCGGCTTCTACCAGCTGCGTATGGCGCGCTTCCCGTGATAAACGTTGTCGTGCCAGTGGTTCGGGCATGGCTGACGATCTCCTGTTGACATGCTTATATACCAAAGGTAACTTACTGATGGTAGGTTACTACAGGTATATTAGCCTACGTCCAATACTGGCCTATGGCAATAAGGAGCGTTCGTCATGCATGCACTCATCGTTGTTTCTCATCCACTGGGGTCCTCTCTGACCCACGGCGCGGCGGCAGCCGTTGCGCAAGGAATTGCTGAATCAAA
Source organism: Intestinirhabdus alba (assembly GCF_009711095.1). Lineage (GTDB taxonomy): Bacteria > Pseudomonadota > Gammaproteobacteria > Enterobacterales > Enterobacteriaceae > Intestinirhabdus > Intestinirhabdus alba. Next base: position 88,662 of record NZ_WMJZ01000016.1, on the reverse strand, counting down.
CCCGGCCCATACCGCTGAAATCGTCGATCTGACGCGGGAGGGATTTGATCCGGTATTTACTGCGGCCGATATCGCGGCGTTTCAGCGGATCGGGGAGATCCCACCCGACGTGGCGGCGGAGCAGGCCCGTATCGCGCGCGCCGATGCGCTGGTGCTGGTATTTCCGGTTTACTGGTGGACGATGCCCGCGCTGCTGAAAGGCTGGATCGATCGTGTCTTTATAAACGGCTGGGCCTATGAGGAATCTGAGGACGGTAAGACCGTCAAGAAGCTGGGTCATCTGCCTGTGCATCTGCTGGCTCTCGCTGCGGCCGGCCAGGGCACCTGGGAGCGGCACGGCTTTAGCGAGGCGTTTAAAACGCAGATCGCCCACGGCATTTTTGATTACTGCGGTGCGACGGTGGTGACCTCAGACGTTCTGCTGATGCCGGAACTGAAAACGCCGGAGGCCTGCCTTGAGGCCGCGCGCCATATCGGGCGCGCCGTTTTTAATCAGGCCAGCGGCGCGGCGTCGCTCAGACACCATTAAGCGATACCGACTTAACTCCGGCGTCGCGGCCCTCAGCGCATACTGATGGTCACCGTGGCGCTGATATTAAAGTTTCCGGCTTCGGCCCGCCTTCCGGGAAGACGTACCAGGCTGGCGATAAAGTGCCTGTCCCTGTAGGATTCAGGCTGCTTCTTCTCGATATTTACCTGTTTTCCGGAGGCGTCCCGCAGGCGGATCCCCAGCCCGGAGAGATTGGTTTCCATGGTTGTTTCGTCATAATGTTGGCCGCGATAGTTAAAGGTCAGCATGACGTTATGGTAGTCGTTCCGATCGTGACAGCTTATTGGCAGGGTGAAAGGAACCTCAGCCAGCTTCACCTTTTTATTGGACAGCGTGGTGGTGGGAAAATGCACCTCGATATTATTCCTGGTCATCACGCAGGCCATATTATGTATCGTCAGGCGAGCCAGATGGAGCCTTAGCTTATGGCTGCCGTTGGCGAGCATAATCAGCGCGCCCGGCGAGTAGACGCCGCCCTTCAGATCGCCGATCTTATAAAGCCGTAGCTTATATCCCGCGCCGATCGCTATCTTGCCCTCCCGGGGGATCAGGCAGTTTTCGCCTTCGTCCTGACACAGGCTAAAGCCAATTCCTGGAATGCCGGAGCGGTAAACGCCTCGTCGGCTATCCGATAGCGCCGGGGAGGCAATAATTTTATAGTCGCCGGGGAGAGTGCTGGCGGTGGGAAAATATACCGGCAGCGTTTTCAGCAGCGTATGATTGGGCACCTCATTCGAGGTGCGGATGACGCCTCCGTTAATCATCATCACGTTTACCGCCGCCCCGGCGGAGGAAGTTGTAAAAAAAAACAGGTATAAAAGCGGGCAAAAGGGCTTTAGTTGCACTGCAATCTCCATAGGGTGGAATTCTGCTTTAAATTATTTTCAATAACGCACCGTGTCCGCATCTCTGCGTCATTCGCATGTAATGGCCAGCCGTCATCGTTGTTATTAATTAACGCAATACCGTTTTGTGAAACCGTACCGACGTTTCTGTTCTGCGCGTCATAAAGTACGGTGCCGAAGGCGAGGGGCTGGCGGTTGGCGTCGATAACGCGGATAAACTGCCGCTGCTGATAGCGGGCGGCGAAGCTCATCTCAACGATAGCGCCCTTACGCGGTGCGGCTAAGACGATGTCGCTGGAGACATCAAGGTTTTGATCGCTATGGTCGCTATAGAGCGAGCCTTCATTGTAGTGGTAGGGCACCAGGTTTGGCGCAATAGCGTTTCCTGCTGCATCCGTCTGAATATTTTGATGATTTTCAAGCTTCAGCCCCGGCACTTTATCGGTATGGATAAGCGCTGCGCTGTTGCCAAGGGGTTGTCCAAAGGTGATGCCGTGGTGATGCATAATCGCCGCGCCTTCAAGCCCCAGGGAGTAATGCTGACCTTCAGTCCCCTGCCTTACGGTGCCGGAAATCAGCCCGCGGCTGCCCAGCCAGGCCGCAGAGGCGTCAACTTCATAGTTTTTTTTATCCTTTGTGGCGTTAAGGTTATAGCTCACCTGCTGCTCATCCAACAGCGTGCCGGAAACGGCCGCCTGCTCCGTTCTGGAGCCATTGCTTTCGCTGTGGTTCAGGGTGAGGTAATGGTTGCGCTCTTTACCAAACGGGACAGAAATATTAATGGAAAACATATTCTCACTAACGCCGCCGCGGATTCTCTGCCGCCCCACGCTGGTGATGGCCGACCAGCCGGAGAAGGTGAAATTCACGTTGCCGCGCAGGGTGACGCTGGCGCTGCCGTTCCACTCCTCCTGGCGGGAGTAGTTAAGGACCGCATTGCCGGGGCCAATATGCTGGCTGAGCTGCAGGGAGTATCTGTTGCGGAACATGTCCATCGATGCACCCGCTGTGCTGTGATGTACGCTGTTAAATTCTTCATAGCCCGGCGTTCTTTTATGTTCCAGCGTGGCAAACAGATAGCTGTTGGTCCGGGTAATATATTTGCTGTAACCCAGCTTGATTTTCTGACCATGCTGCTCAGCCCGGCGCTGGCTGCTGTTTAACAGCGCGTAAATCCCCCCCAGATGACGAATATTTGCGCCCGTACCGACGGCGACGTTGCGGTAGTCGTCCGTATATTGCACGCCCCCCAACAGGGTAAACGTACTGTTCAGACCATAGAGCGCGTCCCCCTCCACCAGGGACGATCCGCTTCTCTCTTCCTGACGGCTTTTGCCCGTATAAAGGTAATATTTAAGGACCCCGGCGGGGACCAGCATGTCGGTGCTGTTATAGGGCTGATAAAACGTTCGCTTAGCGCCGCTGGTTTCATGTACCGTGACTTCCATATCCCCGGCGCTGGCGGAGGCAGGAATATCCTTAAGGGTAAAAGGACCGGGCGTCACATTACGGGTCGCAAGAACAAAGCCATTTTGTTTAATAATGACCGTTGCATTGCTGTTGGCAACCCCGACGATAATGGGCACATAATTGCGCTCGGCGGAAGAAAACATGCTGGTGTTGGAGGTCAGCGAGGCCCCGCGAAGCGAGAGGCCGGTAAAAAAGAGGCCGGCAGTATAAAAATCTCCACCGGTCAGCGTGCCCCGCAGGCTATCCACATCGTGTTGAATAAAACTCGCGCTGCTGACGTAATGACTTTTTTCTTTATTTGTCCAGCGCAGAAAGCCGTTGTTGCGCAGCTGAAAGCCGGCCAGATTAATGCCATTACTAAGGGTGCCGTAGAGCGTCTGTCCGGGGGAGGCGGCTCCCGTCTGGTATTCGTACTGAAGCGAGTAGTTGGTGAATGCGGCATTAATACCATTATCCCAGTCTTCTGCGCTTGCAACGTCGTAGGCGGTGGGGAGCGAGAAGTATTTTTGCGGCACCGTTACGTTCAGAACGTTATCGCCCTGGTCAATGTCGATGCTGGACTGCGGGATATAATTAGCCAACGGCTGCGCTTTTTTTCGGCAGTGGTGTACGGCGAGCCCCCACGAAGCGAGGCGGGAGCAGGTAAACAGCGGCTGAATTTTATCCTGATAGGGCTTGACCTCAATCTGCGCGTTACCAACCGGTTCGCCGTTAATGATGACCTTCAGCGTATACTCACCGGGCAGCAAATCGTTTCCTGAATTAAATGCGCTGGCATCGATATGGCTTATCCCGCGGTTTTTTTCCAGTAAGGTAAGATTGAATTTATCTTCGGCATCCGCGCTGAAGCCCAGCGCCGGTAGCACAAATATGCACGGTTTTAAGGCATTTCGCATAATAGTTATTGGAGAATCAGCTCCTCAGATACGGGCAAGTATCCCGGCAGTAAAAGTAGTAAGCCACCTCGTAAAGAGGTGGCATAGCGGTTATTTGTAGCTGACAACAAAGACGGCGTCGCCCGCCACTTCGCCGCCGCTAACCGTATTCTGCAGGCGGGTATATTTGACGACGTAGTTCAGGTTGTCGTCGCCCTGATTAAGGCGATCCAGATAGGAGCTTTGTGGGATCTCTTTATTAAGCGCCAGCACGTTGCCGCTTTCTGTAAACAGCTCAAGCCCGACGCCGTTTTTAGACGCGGCGTTAGTAATCGCATTCGTGCTGACGGCGTCGGCGTCTGCAGTTAACATAATGGCAATATGCTCAGCTTCCGCCCGGCTTGAACAATTCATTTTTAACTGAAAGTTTTTGCTGCTGGTGTCCGCCGCCCGGCCAATAGAGACTTTCTCGATGTCAGAAGCTTTAATCGGTTCCAGCGTCACCTGCTGATTGCTTGTGTTAAAACCACAGGTTGGTTGGGTTACCGTTCCGTTAAAATGTACCGTGACCGAATCATTATTTTCTGCGGCTGCTGTAGCAGATACGCTGGTGATAAATAACGCCAATATTAACTTAGGCATCTTTTTCATTTTACTACCTTCCATTCAAAACAATTAGAGGTATTACTTAATTTACCTTTGCGGTAACTGTGTCGGTAGTATCACCGAAATCATTAATAACATTAAAATTAATCCGGGAGGCTGCCAGCGCTCTGCTGTCTTTTATTTCGAGATCGCTATAGGGAGCAATCATATCGACGGCAAAGTTATTTTGTTCATTACTCCCTGACCATATTTTATTAAACGTTATGTAATAAGGCGTCGGGTTATGAATCATAATGCCGTTAGCCGAACGACGCCATTTAAGCTGGCTATAGTGCTTATCCAGGCGTGGAGGTACGGACTTCGGGCGGTACAATAGCTTGATGCGGGTGCGAACGACGATCTCTAATCGTGGGCTGCCCTCGGCGGCGACCAGCCTGGGAATTTCCTTTACGTTAAGCCAGTATAATTTTTCTTCGTTTCCGTCGGCCAGCCGGGGATTTATGGCCGTCAGACGCAGGGCTACTTTACGCTGTGCTTTGATTTTAGCCAGCGGCGGGTCAACAAAGATGTCTTCCTGCGGGTTGCCGTTTTTGTCTTCAACCCAGCTTTGCATCAGAAAATCGTTACTGGTCGGGTTTTCAACCTTTACCACCGCAACCTGAGAAGCCGCGGCAGAAAACACTACCCGGTTTTGATCCAGGATTAGCGAGGCGCTGGCCGAACCGATAAAAAACAACGGCGCAGCGCAGCAGGATAAATAAACGACAGATGTCTTTATTATCGGCATGTGATTTAAACCTTAAAACAATACTGCACTTAAATTCGCGGCTGAAACGGGAGCGCGTATTTATGTTGATAACACTTGCCTTAATATCAAGAGAACATGTAGACATATCAAAACATATGTCGAAATATATTTTCACACTTCCATTTGAAACTGTCAATGTAATGTGCTCGATATGATGAATTATTATTTTTGGCATTAGATTTAAGTCGGCGCTGCGCTGTGTCGCTTTTAATGTGCCTTCTTTTATTATGGGCAGCTCTGTTTCATAAAAGGGTTGGGAAATAAGTGAAAAATTTGCACTGTTTTTTTCTGTAATTATCTCGTAAATAATTCGAGTAATATGATAAAGCATAAAGCGTTTTGAACCGCCGTAAAGCGTGTCCGGAGGCGGGGGTTATGCGGTCTAATTACGCGGAGAACGGGCCTCCAGGCAGGCATATGTGCCGCCGCTGGCGGCCTGGGGGGGGGGGATGCCCGTATTTTATCTCCGGCGGACAGTGAACCTCTGTAACCGGAAGAGACAGCGCTGTCGGGAATCAATATAAACGCCGTCGGGACGTAGTCCGTCAGAGGGATCTTCGTAATTAAGATGAATCGCCTGAAATATAATACATATAAAAATTTTTAATAAATGAATGAATTAATATCTGTATGTAATATGGATATTTTAAAATAATGACCTAAGGAAATCATAGAGGAAAACTTATCGTTTTATCGCCCTGTTTTCTGAAAGTTCCAGGCTACCCGCGTAACGGGAATCAATAAAGGCCGACGAACGGCGCAAGGGAAAGTGGTTGGATAACGTAGGGGGTTATGTAAGAACCGCTGGAGATGAAGATACTGGTCGGCGTTAACGCTTTATTTCACAGCCTGTGAATAAATGGCTCCTGCTGCTTCGCGAATTTATTTTACATCTGGAGAGCCTCATGCCATCGTCACCTGTTAATCAAGATACTCTCGATTTTGTCTTAAGCAACCTTGCGGTAATTAAAGAGATCCAGGATACAAAGCTGCGGGCCATTGATGCGTTTTTTTCAGAGGGGAAGGTAACGACCAGAATCAGCCGTAGCTGAAAAGCGAAAACCCCCGCCGAAGCGAGGGTTCTGAATAAGTGGTGCCCGGACCCGGGAACATTCAGTTACTTACCAATTTGATTTTCATCATAAATTCTTCTGCTATCCATTGTCAAGACCCAGAGGTCGACCCTCATTTCTTCTTGTAAATCATGATGGTGAATTAACAGGAGTAGAAAACCGTTTGGTTCGATACCTCGGTTCGATTCCTTCTAAATTTATCGTAATGACATCTGCGTTACGCATGTTGTATACTTAATATCCACAGAAATACAAGAGGACAACACCATGCCAGCCGCAAACAGTATGGCGATGAAACGTGAAACCCTGAACTTGCGCATCAAACCCACCGAGCGCGATCTTATCGATCGGGCGGCGAAAGCCAGAGGGAAAAACCGCACTGACTTTGTGCTGGAGGCCGCCCGCGCTGCCGCAGAGGAAGCGCTGATCGAGCAACGCATCATTATGGCCGATCCGCAGGCTTATCAGGAATTTCTCGCTCGTCTGGATCAGGCTCCTGCGCCCAATGCCGCATTGCGTAAAACTATGCAGACTCCTGCGCCGTGGGAGCAGGAAAAGTGATCTCCGCACCAGAACCGCTTCACGCCGGGCATATTCTTACTCCATTCTGCTGTGGCGTGGATTCGATGGATAACTGGCTGAAACAGCGGGCGATGAAAAATCAGGTTACTGGTGCGTCCCGTACATTTGTCTGCTGTGACGATGCTAAGGTGGTGGCGTACTACTCGCTAGCATCCAGTGCAGTGACGACAAATACTGCGCCCGGCCGTTTTCGCCGTAATATGCCCGATCCGATCCCTGTTGTGGTGTTGGGCCGCCTGGCGGTAGATCAATCACTGCATGGGCAGGGCGTTGGCCGAGCACTGGTGCGCGACGCTGGGCTGCGGGTAATTCAGGTGGCGGAGACTATCGGCATTCGCGGGATGCTGGTTCACGCCCTGTCGGATGAGGCGCGGGAGTTTTACCTGCGTGTGGGGTTTGAACCGTCGCCGATGGATCCGATGATGCTGATGGTAACATTGGGGAATTTAGTGGGAAGTGCTATCTGAAAAACGGTCATTTAGTAATACTATAACAACAAAAACACCACTTAACCCTCAAAAGCTAAGTATGTTGATGTAAGATTCCTTACATAGGGGGTATAAACTTTCTCTATGATTTTATGGGAAATTAACATCCAGGTGCGGTCTGTTATAAGAAGATACTTGGTATGGGCATATGAGTAGTGTTTGCAGGGGGAAGGTCATTGATTCGTTACCCCTGCACTGAGCTGTAAGTTGATATGCCGGATTAGGCACTTTTGAGATAATATTTGACAGTGTTGATCATTATTTATTGAATTACATAAATATTTTCATCAGTTTTTGAGATATAGCCATGAGGCCGTTGAGACAACCAAACATCATGGTTCAATTCAATCCCTCAGAACCAGAGCTAAAAATACTGCGCCAGAACCCCCTCTAATTTGCTTACCGCCGCTGCATATTTGGCCGGATTCTTATCCTTCAGTACCGCCAGATTACGCAGCTTCCAGCGAATAGCAGGTAGGTGTTGAATTTCAGTATAGCGATACAGCGACCAGTCAGGGGTATTTTGCTTATAGCTGAGCAAAAACTGGCGATCCCGATCCGTAAGGTGCGACTTCAACGCCTGCGGTAGCAAAGTCGTTACTGATAAAAGGGAGCACAGCGCTGTTTCCTGCTGTGTCATGCCTGAAAATTCCTGTGCGTACAGGGTAGCGATCCGTGCTGTATCCCAGTTTGGTGCCAGCAGCTCGGCAATGGGGCTGCTTTTCCTGCTGCTTTTTCACCCCCGGATCGCCGCCTGCGCTGAGTACGGCGCGAGCCTCTTCACGCAGCTTACGCGCATTCGCCAGCGTAACGGTCGGGTAAGCGCCTAACGCCAGCTTCTTCTCCTTGCCGCCAAAGCGGTACTTAAGTTGCCAGAGTTTAGAGCCGTTGGGTTTTATCAGCAGGTATAAGCCCTGTTTATATAGTTCATCGAGCGGCTTTGCATTGCGGATGGCGGTATCGGTGAGTGGCATAGCGGGGACTCCAGAGTTTATCGAACCAACGGGCCCCCAATTAAGCCCCAAAAACTCTGGATGTCAAAAAACCTGACGGAACTTTTTAGTACCATCAGGTTTCTTTAACTTACTGATTTTCTGCCGTTTCAGGACTTATAAGAACGCCATGAAACTAAATTTTGGTGCCCGGACCCGGAATCGAACCAGGGACACGCGGATTTTCAATCCGCTGCTCTACCGACTGAGCTATCCGGGCAACGGGGCGCATTAAACCGTAATCTGCCCCCTCCCGTCAACCAAATTTCTCGTTTTATCGTCCGGTTGCTTAACTTTACGGCGATTCAGGCGCAATCCGGCGATCACATGACGCCATTGTCGCCTTCCCGGTACGCCCGGCTGCTTTTTATCGAGGACACATAGCGTAAACCAGAGATCGCATAGCTGCCGATGATATCCTCCTCTTCTCTGGGGGATTTGAGGACAACTGTTGCATCCACACCGGCACTATAAAAGCCGTAATGGCTGAATACGGTGCCAATATAGCACTGTTCATGCAACCAGACGGGAATCAAGGCAACGGTCTCAATCGTGTAATGGCCGGCGACGCCGCTATAGTATCTTTCCGCTTCTTCTGCTGAAGTGCCCTTTGGAATCGGACAGATGGCGGTAGCAGGCTGGTCTGGCGGTAGATCCTTAAGCAGACGGTCCTGCATTGTCTCCAGCGTCTTTAATAAAGCAGATTTGTCCTTTTCGTTCAGCGCGGGGAGGGCTGCGTATTCCTCTTGCGCGGTATCAATGGTATTAAACGCATAACGATAACGGATGGTTATCACCGGCACCTTGTCGTCCGCGCTGAACGGACGCAGCAGATACACATTATCTTCGCCAAATACGCCGTTGAACCAGAGGGCGTAAACCTGTCCGTTAATCCGTACCCATTGCCCCCATTGATTAGCACCGCGCCCGTTTTCTGAAAATAGCGCCCCGGTGACGCCGAAGTCGTCGTTATCTTCAACAACGGGCAAAAATTTGCCCCCGCTGCGCCTGAGCACGCCGGTATAGCTGAAGAGTCCCGTGCCGCCAGCATAGCTGTTAATAATCAGATCGCGTTTACCGTCATTATCCAGATCAACCAACACAAAGCTCACCTGACCATGCTCTGATTCAGCGCTGATGGCTGATTGGGAAAACGCCAGCCATTCGTCGTTGCTAATATCATCAGAGGGTTTTGTTGCAGGTTGAGGGGAGCCTTCAGCGTAAGAGAGGTCGAAAGCCGTTATCTGGCCAGTTAGCGGAAACTGCTCGATGATTTTGTGGAGATCGAGTTGAGGAGTGGTTTTTTGCTGTTCGGTAATGGCGTATTGCAACAGTTTTAATGCGGTGGCGTCCGTCTCTTTTGCGTTACGAGGCTCCGTCCGGCTGACAAATTCTGGCAGCATCCAGGTGCCACCCGACGTAATTTCCCGACAATCGCCCGTGCGGTATGCCAGGCTACGAACAAACGATTTGCCGTCCCATACCCACTCCTCTCCGCTGACGCAATCGGCCATACCGCGCCCCTTGTTATAAAAGGTTATCTTGCCGTCGGCATAATGGATGGCGTCGGTGGTCACCAGCTGCGGCGTGGCGCTGAGCCCGTTATCAACGAGCCATAGGGCGTATCCCATATTGTAGGCGGCGCGCCAGCACATGCCTTTAAGCAGTGAATGGGTTTTGTCCAGTCTGGTTAGCGTAAGCTGAGGCGGATTTTCCAGATCCTCACACTCAGCGCTCTGTGCCGCGATTTTGGGCGCTATTTTTTGCCGCTGTTCCGGCGTCAGGGGAGACTCGTCGGCTGAAAGAATAACCGGCGCGGTCAAGATGACCGGAGCAGGAGACGCTTGCAGGACATGCTCATCTCCTGCTTCCCCTTTGCGCAATAGCGCGTTTCGCGTCCCGATACGCTGCTGATATTCATCGATTTTCAAAAAAACGGCGTTGGCACCTGCGCTGGAGAGGGTTTTACGTTCCCCGTTAAGGGAAATTTCAATTTTCCGATCGTGCGTCAGCGCCTGGATTAAGGCGGAAAGCTGCCTGTGGTCAAAACGGAAGTGTTCTGCATCCTTTGCGGTTAACGTTTTATTGCTCCGATCGTCGATAAATAACTCTACCCTGGCACCGTTCTGAAGCGGAGCCTGCGTTTGGGCAAACGTCACGACGCCCTTCACTTCCTGCCCAGGCCCCGCCCGACGGGTCAGCAGAACGCTAACTTCCCCTGTATGCGTTCCATATCCCGCAGCCCGGCAGGTTCCCGTATTGTCACAGACAACCTCCCAGTCTTTATGGGCAAATGAAAAACCGCTTAAGGGGGCCGCAAAAAGCGGAGCGGAGAAAAAAATCGCCGCTAAGGCGCAGGGAAGAAGACGCATATAATTCCTTTTATCGGGCCGGTGTTGGCGAAATTATATGCGGTTAATGGGGGGAACGATATCTGAATCAGGACAGCGCCCCGGCTTTACGACACAGGGCAAAGCGCAGAATATCTTCCGCCAGCCGCTGGGCGGTCTCGACGTCGTCCAGGCTGCGGTTGACCAGCATTCGGCTCAGGCAGCCTTCCAGCACCAGCTCCATCTGCCTGGCGACCATCGCCGGATCGTCAATCTCAAGGGTGGTCAGCAGCTCATGCGTAAAATCGTGGGCAGCGCGCTTTTGCCGATCGGCCAACTGATGGATAGGGTGGTCAGGCTCGGGATAAAAGGTGCAGGCCGCCACGAACAGGCAGCCGGGATAGCGATGATTATTGACGCACTCCGCCAGCGCGCCGTAGCGCGCCAGCAGCTTCTGTTCGGTGGTCAGGGCGTCGTTGAGCAGGAGTTGACGCCGCCAGATCTCTACCTGCTGGCTCAGATAGCGCAGCACGTCGTAGAGGATCGCCTCTTTATCCGGCCAGAAGCGCTGCAGCTCGTCGAGCGGAAAAGCCACGCGCTCGGCCACGGCCTCAAGGGTTGTGTTGGCAATCCCTTGAATTTCTAATAGTTTCAGAGCTTCTTCCAGAACATCTTCACGTTGCACGCTGTTTTCCTCCGTCTTTTCCCCTGACAGTGTCGCTCACGGCTGACGATCGCGCAAATGAGCGCTGAAGGCCGCGGCGTCCATAAATCCCGTTACCCGCGCCTGCGGATGCTCCTTTCCCTGTGCGTCGAAGAACAGAATAGTTGGCAGACCCAGCACCTGCAGATGCTGCAGCAGCGCCACGTCCTGCGCGCTGTTGGCGGTGACGTTGGCCTGCAGCAGCACCGTGTTGCCCAGCGCTGCGCGCACCTGCGGATCGCTGAAGGTATACTTCTCAAATTCTTTACAGGCCACGCACCAGTCGGCGTAGAGATCCAGCATCACCGGCCTGCCGTTGGCCTGCGCCAGCGCCTGCTGAAGCTGTTCAACCGTGGCCACCGGCGTAAAGCTGAGCTGCGCCCTGGTCTGGGCGGCCGGAGCACCGAAGGCCCACTCCTGCAGCGGCCGGACGCTGACCAGCGCCGCCGTCAGCAGAGCGATCTGCACAATACGCAGCCACGCGCGCCTGGCCTGCAGGCTGATGATAAATCCCCAGCTAAAGAAGGCGACGCCGAGCAGTGACCACAGGCGCAGTCCCCACGTCTCTCCCGTCACCCGCTCCAGCAGGAACACCGGCAGCGCAAGGATGACAAAGCCGAACGCCGTTTTAACGTGCGCCATCCACGGGCCGCTTTTCGGCAGCAGGCGGTTGCCGAAGACGGCCACCAGAATCAGCGGCAGGCCCATGCCCAGCGCATAAAGATAGAGCGTACCGCCGCCCAGCCACAGATTTCCACTCTGGGCGATGTACAGCAAAATGGCGCTCAGCGGCGCGGTGGTGCACGGTGAGCAGATAAGCCCGGCAATGGCTCCCATAGCGAATACGCCGCCGGAAGAGCCGCCCTGCTGGCGGTTGCTTATCAGGGTCAGGCGCGTCTGCAGGGCCGAAGGGAGCTGCAGGGTGAACAGGCCAAACATTGACAGGGCCAGCAGGGTAAACGCGGCCGCCAGCCCAATGAGCACGTACGGATGCTGCAGGGCGGCCTGGAACTGCATTCCGGCCGCGGCCACCACCAGCCCAAGTGCGGTATAGGTAAGCGCCATCCCCTGTACATAAATAAAGGCCAGCAGCAGCGCCCGGCCGGTAGAGAGGCGCTGTCTGCCCCCCAGCACGATCCCGGAAATCAGCGGATACATCGGCAGCACGCAGGGGGTGAAAGCAATGCCGATGCCAATCAGCAGCGCCCACAGCGCGGAGAAGGGCAGGGCCGGGGCGGGGCGCGACGTCTCCTGCGACGGCGCGGCGTCAGGCGTTGCCGCGGCCTGCGCCGCCTCGCCGGCGACCACCGCACTCAGCGGCACGGTTTTGCTCTCCGGCGGATAGCAAAAGCCGGCGTCGGCGCAGCCCTGGTACGTCACCGTCAGCGTTGCGCCAGCGGCGGCCTGGCTAACGGTAACCGGAACGCTAAGGCGGCCGCGATAGATCTCGCTCTTGCCGTAAAATTCATCTTCATGCGGTTCGCCTGCCGGCAGCTGTACTTCGGCTATGGCTGCGTGGGCCGGCGTGATGCGGATCTGTTTGCGGTACAGGTAATAGCCGTCCTTGACCTGCCAGATGAGGTTGAGCTGCTGCTGATGCTGCTGAAAGTCGAAGGTAAACGCCTGGTCGGCCGGGACAAACGTCGAACGGCCGGGGGCGTCAAATAATCCGGCCGCGGCGGTGGTGCTGCACAGCAGCAGGATCAGCGTAAGGATGCGTTGAGCCATGAGAGGTAATCAGTGTCTCCGTGAGTGGCGGGTAGGACTAAAAGTTCAGGTGTTTGGTACGGATGGTGGGCTTTCAGGCAGTCGAGCAGCGCCTGCTGGTGCGCGGAGGATGTTTTTAAAATCATCTGTACTTCGTACTCCTGCTCCAGCCTGCCTTCCCAGTAGTAGAGCGACGTCGCGCCGGGCAGAAGCGTGGCGCAGGCGGCCAGTTTTTCCGCCAGCGCTTTGGCCGCCAGCTCCTGGGCCGTGGCTTCATCCGGCGCGGTGCAGAGCACCACCACGGTATCGGGGGTGAGCATATCCTGACTCTTTACATCAAGCATAAACACCTCGAAAGAAAAAATTAACCCTGAAAAGAGGGGTCACTATACAACGGAAGGGAGGGGATACGTTAGTCGAAGCGGAGGGCGGAGAGGCGGGACGCAGCAGCGCCCCGCAAAAGCGCTTACAGCATAAAGCTGCCCAGCAGGAAGCCGAAGCAGACGGCGAGAACAACCGCCAGGGTGCCCGGAATAAAGAACGGATGGTTAAAGACGAACTTGCCGATTCGGGTGGTGCCGGTGTCATCCATCTGCACCGCCGCGACCAGCGTCGGGTAGGTTGGCAGAATAAACAGGCCGGAAACCGCGGCGAAGGAGGCCACCGCCGTCAGCGGAGAGACGTTCAGCGCCAGCGCCATCGGCATCAGCGCCTTGGCGGTTGCCGCCTGGGAGTAGAGCAGCGCGGAGGCGAAGAAGAAGATCACCGCCAGCAGCCACGGATGGCCCTGAACGACGCTGCCCGCTGTCTCTTTGATCCAGTCGATGTTGGCGGAAACGAAGGTGTCCCCCAGCCATGCCACGCCCAGAATACAGATACAGGCGCTCATGCCCGCCTTAAAGGTGCTGGAGTTAAGGATGGCGTCAGTTTCTACCTTGCAAATAATGGTGGTCAGGGTGGCGACGCTCAGCATGATGATCAGAATCGCGTTGGTGGTGTTCATCAGCGGCTTAGCGACCAGGCCGAGGCTCGGGCTGTTGATAATGGCGTAAACCACCACGCAGACCACGCCCAGCAGAAATAGCCAGACGGAGGTTTTGGCCATCGGTTTAACTTCAATCTGCTTTTCCCCGCGCAGGGAAACCAGGCCCTCTTCAAGGCGCTTGCGGTAAACCGGATCGTCAGACAGTCTGGAGTTGAACAGCATGGTGACCAGGAAGGACATTACCAGCACCGCCAGCAGCGTGGACGGGATCACCACCGAAAGCAGGTGGATATAGCTGATGCCGTGGCCTTCCATCACTGACGACATATAGACCACCGCCGCAGAGATCGGCGAGGCGGTAATGGCGATCTGCGCGGAAACCACCGCCGTGGAGAGCGGGCGGCAGGGCTTGATGCCTTGCTCTTTCGCCACTTCAGCGATAACCGGCAGGGTGGCCAGCGAGATGTTGCCGGTGCCCGCAAAGATGGTCAGAAAATAAGTGACGATCGGTGCGAGGATGGTGATGTATTTCGGGTTCCGGCGCAGCAGTTTTTCCGCCTGGCTAACCAGGTAGTCCAGACCGCCTGCGATCTGCATGGCGGAGATCGCCGCGATGACCGCCATGATGATGGAGATCACATCGAACGGGATAGTACCGGGTTTGACACCGATAGCGGCAAGTACCAGAACGCCCAGCCCGCCCGCGAATCCAATCCCTATGCCTCCAAGCCTGGCGCCTAAAAAGATCGCCAACAAAACAATGATAAGTTCGACAACTATCATATTCGCCTTCTCTGTTGTTTAGCAGTTGATATTAATTTGTTGTTATTTGGTAACTTGTTATAAGAAAAAAGGCACGTCATCTGACGTGCCTTCTGTGGGTCTAACCTGTACGGTTACTGTTCGCTTTCATCAGTATAGCGTTTAGCTTTATAAGCCGGGTGCATCAGGTTCTGAACGGAGAAAATATCGTCCAGCTCGGCTTCCGTCAACAGGCCGCGTTCCAGCACGACCTCACGCACGCTCTTACCGGTTTCGGCGCAGATCTTACCAACGATGTCGCCGTTGTGGTGGCCGATGAACGGGTTGAGGTAGGTAACGATGCCGATAGAGTTATAAACATAACCTTCGCACACCTCTTTATTGGCGGTAATGCCGTTAACGCATTTTTCCAGCAGGTTGTAGCAGGCGTTGCTCAGGATATGAATGGATTCAAACATCGCCTGACCAATTACCGGCTCCATCACGTTCAGCTGCAGCTGACCGGCTTCCGCCGCCATGGTAACGGTGGTGTCGTTACCGATGACCTTGAAGCACACCTGGTTGACCACTTCCGGCACAACCGGGTTCACTTTTGCCGGCATGATGGAGGAACCCGCCTGCAGTTCCGGCAGGTTGATTTCGTTCAGGCCGGCGCGCGGACCGGAGGAGAGCAGGCGCAGGTCGTTACAGATTTTAGACATCTTCACGGCCAGACGCTTCAGCGCGCTGTGTACCATAACGTAAGCGCCGCAATCGGAGGTCGCTTCAATCAGGTCTTCGGCCGGGACGCAGGCAAAGCCGGTCACTTCAGCCAGCTTCTGTACCGCCAGCGGAGAATACTCTTTCGGCGTGTTCAGACCGGTGCCGATCGCCGTCGCGCCGAGGTTAACCTCCAGCAGCAGATCTGCGGTACGCTCAATGTTCTTCACTTCTTCTTTCAGCAGAATAGCGAAAGCGCGGAACTCCTGGCCCAGGGTCATCGGCACCGCATCCTGCAGCTGGGTACGGCCCATTTTCAGGATGTCCTGGAATTCAGTGGCCTTGCGCTCAAAGCCTTCGCGCAGCTGGTTGATGGCGTCAATCAGCTTAACGATGGAGGCGTAAACCGCGATGCGGAAACCGGTCGGGTAGGCGTCATTGGTGGACTGGCACTTATTCACATGGTCGTTCGGGTTCAGGTACTGATATTCGCCTTTCTGGTGGCCCATCAGCTCCAGCCCGATATTGGCCAGCACTTCGTTGGTGTTCATGTTAACGGAGGTGCCCGCGCCGCCCTGGTAAACGTCTACCGGGAACTGGTCCATGCACTTGCCGTTATTCAGAACTTCATCACAGGCGGCAATAATGGCATTCGCTACGTTTTTAGGAATGGTCCGCAGCTCCCTGTTGGCCAGAGCAGCGGCCTTCTTCACCATAACCATACCGCGTACAAACTCAGGAATATCGCTGATTTTGCTGTTGCTGATGTAGAAGTTTTCAATCGCTCTCAGAGTATGAACACCGTAATAGGCATCGGCCGGAACTTCCCTGGTGCCCAACAAATCTTCTTCGATACGAATGTTATTTAACATGTGAACCTTCTTTTTTAAGCTGCTAATGACCGGACTAAAACACAGGATATATGTGGCGTTGAACGTTTTGTGGCCGACGATTACCCCGTGATTTAGCCTGTTGAGCGAGATGATATTCTGTAGGAGATTTTCTGCCGTAATCTGGATCACTGAAAATGCCAGTCAATACCTCTTAATTGTTATTTTGTGAATCTGGTCACTGCTTCAGAATTATTCGCGCCAGTAAGTGTACAAACAGCTTGAAATTTTGCTAATCAGCGCAATATCCGTTAGATGCTAATTGCACACTATGCAGACCGCGGCGGATGATGCGGCGGTCGTTTACAGGAGGATCCTTTGCGCTGGATACCGTTACTTGCTGTCTTTCTCTATGTTTACGTGGAGATTTCTATCTTTATTCAGGTTGCCCACGTGCTCGGCGTCCTGATGACCCTGATTCTGGTGATCTTTACCTCGGTTATCGGCATGTCGCTGGTGCGCAACCAGGGATTTAAGAACTTCCTGCTGATGCAGCAGAAAATGGCGGCGGGTGAGAGCCCGGCGGCGGAGATGGTGAAAAGCGTGTCGTTGATCATCGCCGGCCTGCTACTGCTGCTGCCCGGCTTTCTTACCGACCTCCTCGGACTGCTGCTTCTACTGCCGCCGGTGCAGAAGCATCTGACCCTGAAGCTGCTGCCGCATCTGCGTTTTTCCCGGATGCCGGGCGGTGGTTTCAGCGCCGGAACCGGCGGCGGCGAAACCTTTGACGGCGAATTCCAGCGCAAGGAAGACGATCGCGATCGTATTGAACATAAGGACGACCGTCGGGATTAACCCCGACGCCCCCTTCGCCGGGCCGGAAACGCTAGCGCGTCCGGCGTCCGGGTAACAGCAGCCATAGCGCCCCCAGCATCATAATGGCGTACAGGCTCTTCCAGCCGACCATCGCCAGCAGCAGCAGGCACAGCACCCCGCCGAGCGCCGCCAGCGCCCGGTAACGCCCCTGCAGCAGACGGCATCCCGCCAGCATGCACAGCAGATAGATCATAATAAAGATACCGTTGGCGTAGACGATCAGCGCATCCAGATTGATCTTCAGCGCATAAACGCCCAGCGAGCTGATGACGCAGCAGGCCAGCACGGCGTGCAATGCGTTGCGGGGAACGTGGCGTGCGGACAGCCGCGCCAGATAACCATCCGGCCGGAGCTGCGCCTGGGACCAGACCAGACGGGCGAAGCTCTGTATATAGATGTTGAGGCTGGCAAAGCAGGCCAGATAACCGATCGTGCAGGCGACCCACAGCGCGCCTGGCCCGAACAGGCGCACCACGATTTCCGGCAGCGAGGCCGCCGCCGCCATCCTTTCACCGTACGCTTCAAAATGCAGCACCGCCACGGTGCAGCCCCAGTACACGGCTCCCGCCAGCAGCAGGCCAACGATCAGCGCCCGGGGAAAATCACGTTCGGGTTGCCTGAACTCCGAGGCCAGGTGCGCGAAAGCCTCCAGGCCAACAAAGCACCAGAACATCACCGATAGCGCGGAGAACAGCCGGGAGACCTCAACGTCGCCCGGTGCAGGGAAGGGGATCTGCGCGGGCTTAAGGCCGCCCGCCCACCAGATAGCGACAATCAGCGCGACGATGAATCCGGCAATCAGGGTCTGCAGGTTGGCGCTGGAGCGGGCATCGCGCAAGCCGATATACCACACCAGCGCCAGGGTGCTCAGCTCCGCCAGCAGCAGTTGCCCGTCGTGCCAGCCAAACATGGCCTGGCCAAATCCGGCGGCGATATGCAGCGCGGCGGGGAGCCCCACGGGGATCACCGACAAAAACAGCCAGCCGGTGACCCGTTCCAGACGCGGGCCGAAGGCCAGACCGACAAAATGCGCCACGCCGCCGGCGCTGGGATAGTGTCGGCCTAACAGCGCAAAAACAATCGCCACGGGAAAAACTAAAACAATCAGCACCGGCCATGCCCACAGGCTGTTGTTGCCGGCCACGAGGGCGGCCAACGCCGGAACGGCGAAGACCCCGGTTCCCAGTAACGAGGTCGACAACAGGCCAATGCCCTGAGCCAGCCCCAGCTCTTGTTTTAGTCCACTCATAAGTTGTTATCCATTGACGCCTGAACGGCAGGCCATTGCGCGATTTTCTGATGGTATCACAACCCATCGGCGAGGCAGTCCGCCCTCTGAAAGGGGAAAAAATGTGATGTAAGTAACGTTTTTGTACGTTTTTACCCCAAAGTGAATTTTTTTTCGTATCTCCCCTTGAAGGGGGAAAACCCCATCCCCATTTCTCAGGTCACCAGCCGGGAAACCGTTAACGGGCCGGCGTCACCCATAACTGATAAAGACCTTCTTAAAGGAGAGCTATCAATGAGCATTCGTCCGTTACATGATCGTGTGATCGTCAAACGTAAAGAAGTTGAATCCAAATCTGCTGGCGGCATCGTATTGACCGGCTCCGCAGCGGGTAAGTCAACTCGTGGCGAAATCATCGCTGTCGGTAAGGGCCGCATCCTGGAAAATGGGACCGTTCAGCCGCTGGACGTGAAGGTCGGCGACACTGTTATTTTCAACGATGGCTACGGCGTGAAGTCTGAGAAGATCGACAATGAAGAAGTGTTGATCATGTCCGAAAGCGACATTCTGGCTATCGTTGAAGCGTAATCCGCGAACGACACTGAAACATACGAATTTAAGGGAAAGAGAAAATGGCAGCTAAAGACGTAAAATTCGGTAACGACGCTCGTGTGAAAATGCTGCGCGGCGTAAACGTACTGGCAGATGCAGTGAAAGTTACCCTCGGCCCGAAAGGTCGTAACGTGGTTCTGGATAAATCTTTCGGTGCACCGACCATCACTAAAGATGGTGTTTCCGTAGCGCGTGAAATCGAGCTGGAAGATAAGTTCGAAAACATGGGCGCACAGATGGTGAAAGAAGTGGCCTCCAAAGCGAACGACGCGGCGGGCGACGGCACCACCACCGCCACCGTGCTGGCCCAGTCCATCATTACCGAAGGCCTGAAAGCCGTTGCGGCGGGCATGAATCCGATGGATCTGAAGCGTGGTATCGACAAAGCCGTGGCTGCGGCGGTTGAAGAGCTGAAAGCGCTGTCCGTCCCGTGCTCCGACTCCAAAGCGATTGCTCAGGTCGGCACCATCTCCGCTAACTCCGACGAAACCGTAGGTAAACTGATCGCGGAAGCGATGGATAAAGTCGGTAAAGAAGGCGTTATCACCGTTGAAGACGGCACCGGCCTGCAGGACGAGCTGGACGTGGTTGAAGGTATGCAGTTCGACCGTGGCTACCTCTCTCCGTACTTCATCAACAAGCCGGAAACCGGTGCCGTTGAGCTGGAAAGCCCGTTCATCCTGCTGGCTGATAAGAAAATCTCCAACATTCGTGAAATGCTGCCGGTTCTGGAAGCCGTTGCGAAAGCAGGCAAACCGCTGCTGATCATCGCTGAAGATGTTGAAGGCGAAGCGCTGGCGACCCTGGTGGTTAACACCATGCGCGGCATCGTGAAAGTTGCTGCGGTTAAAGCGCCGGGCTTTGGCGATCGCCGTAAAGCGATGCTGCAGGATATCGCTACCCTGACCGCCGGTACCGTTATCTCTGAAGAGATCGGTATGGAGCTGGAAAAAGCGACCCTGGAAGACCTGGGTCAGGCGAAGCGTGTGGTTATCAACAAAGATACCACCACCATCATTGACGGCGTGGGCGAAGAAGCGGCAATTCAGGGTCGTGTAACGCAGATTCGTCAGCAGATCGAAGAAGCAACCTCTGACTACGATCGTGAAAAACTGCAGGAGCGCGTAGCAAAACTGGCAGGCGGCGTAGCGGTAATCAAAGTCGGTGCGGCTACCGAAGTTGAAATGAAAGAGAAAAAAGCGCGCGTTGAAGATGCTCTGCACGCCACCCGCGCAGCGGTTGAAGAGGGCGTGGTTGCCGGCGGCGGCGTAGCGCTGATCCGCGTGGCAAGCAAACTTTCTGAACTGAAAGGTCAGAACGAAGACCAGAACGTGGGTATTAAAGTTGCGCTGCGCGCGATGGAAGCACCGCTGCGTCAGATCGTCCTGAACTGCGGCGAAGAGCCGTCCGTGGTCGCGAACACCGTTAAAGGCGGCGACGGCAACTACGGCTATAACGCGGCGACCGAAGAGTACGGCAACATGATCGATATGGGTATCCTGGATCCGACCAAAGTGACCCGTTCTGCTCTGCAGTACGCGGCCTCCGTTGCCGGTCTGATGATCACCACCGAGTGCATGGTGACCGATCTGCCGAAAAGCGATGCGCCTGACTTAGGTGCTGCCGGCGGTATGGGTGGTATGGGCGGCATGGGCGGCATGATGTAATTGCCCACACCCTGCATCCTTCAGGCTGCAGATGCG
The DNA here is from genome assembly GCF_009711095.1 of Intestinirhabdus alba. Classification (GTDB taxonomy): domain Bacteria; phylum Pseudomonadota; class Gammaproteobacteria; order Enterobacterales; family Enterobacteriaceae; genus Intestinirhabdus; species Intestinirhabdus alba. The sequence goes on along the minus strand of NZ_WMJZ01000016.1, from coordinate 67,938 downwards.
TTGGCTGCGTTTGCTAACCCCAGTCACTTACTTGAGTAAGCTCCTGGGGATTAACAACCTTGCCGCCTTCCTGCAACCAGAATGATTTGGGTGTTTATCTCCCAGAATTGAGAAACCCCCGGGCAGAAATCGCCGGGGGTTTTTCTTTTGGTTCTCTTTTTAGTATAAGATCCTCACGCGGACGTATGTTCGTCCAGCGCATTGATAATGGGGAATAACATGCACGTGAAATATCTGGCAGGGATGGTTGTCGGCACCACGCTGCTCATGGCGGGGTGTAGCTCCAGCAATGAGCTGACGGCGGGTGGACAGGGAGTGCGTTTTATGCAGGAAAAACCCGGCGCAGAGTGCCAGCTGCTCGGCACCGTCTCCGGCAGGCAGAGCAACTGGCTTGCGGGCCAGCATGGCGAAGAGGGTGGCTCCATGCGCGGTGCGGCGAACGATCTGCGTAACCGGGCGGCGGCCATGGGCGGCAATGTGATCTACGGTGCCAGCAGCCCGACACAAAGTCTGTTATCCAGCTTTATCCCCACGGACAGTGAAATCATTGGCCAGGTTTATAAATGCCCGAACTGATAATAGTAAAGTGAACCCCGCCAGGGGTTCTTTTCGTTACGCCTGCGGCGCGACGGATTGAACGCGCAGCTGGTGCAGCACCCGCAGGCACTGTTCCTGCGTAAGAGACGTGGCTTTATCCGTCGTCAACGTTCTGATAAAAACCTGACAGGACTGCTTTTGCAGCTTACGCAGCCGCGGGCTGAAGCGCAGCAGACGCTGTGAAATACTTTGCGCCTGCTCTGTATCGGACGGCGTCCGGGTTTTGATCACGCTACCGCAGGTCTGCTCTTTCCCCTGTTCATCCTTATACTTATAAATAACCGCTAAATAATGGTTGAATAAGCCATATTTCCACTGCGGGTGCTGATAAGTATCAAATTCCAGGTTGCCATCCCGCAGGCAGTCGGCGTCGTATAGCGGTAAAAAGTCGAGAATGGAAGAGACGCTTTCAATAATGCCGGACATTTCTGCATTATTAAGAGCCTGAATGATTGCCTGCACGATAAGCGTGAGCTGGGCGTCGTCAATATTCATCGTAACGCTTTCGCCTTTCTCCAGCGTCAGGGTGACGGACAGGCCTTTTTCTGTCTCTTCCTGCAACGACACCGCGTTGACCCGCAGCCCCACGTCCGCGTTTTTCAACTCATCTTCAGAAAAAGCGGGGATTTCTGCGCGCATTTTCTTACCTGCAGCTTCCCCCGCTTTGTTGATCTTTTCTTTTGATTTCTCATCAAGTTGGTTGTGGAGGCTAAAGCGGCTTTCAATACAAATTAGCAGGTCTTTCAACGCGAGAAGCGGGAAGAAGAACAGGGACTCTTTATTGCGCGGCTGGCGGACTTTCAGCGCCAGCGCGATAAACTGGTCTTTTTTACGAATGACGCCCGTGTTAACACCTTTTATTTTTAATGACATTCAGGTTCTCCATAACCATGCTTAATTGCTGTGTATAGCGAGTTTATAACCGGAAGTTGATACCCGGCCTACGTCGGGCTGCATGTGCGTTGGCTTTATTTGGCCACAGGGTCTCACCCCTTCGGGGCCTGCGCTGGGGCTGATCAACACGCTCTGCATGTTGTCCTGCAGCTTGAAGTATGACGGGTATAGCCAGAGCCGATGACGTTAACATAGTGTCGTTGCGGCACCAAAAAACAGGAAGTCCGTTTTCGGACAGATGTGCGGAGTAATTTATTGAAAGAATAAAATCGTAAGTTATATAAAATTTATCAATCTTTATCCGCATAGTTTTGGACCGCCAGCGCCCGGCATAGCGCCAGGCGCGCCGCAGTCAAGCAGAAGCCTGCAAAATAAATGAGCATAGCGGGGCAGATGCGCAGCCAGTTCGGGCTGGCTACGCACGCAGGCCGTTGGCTAGCGCTGCTTTAAGCCTAAATCGAGGGGCGTCTTGCTCGGCTCTCCGCCAATCTCACGCGCCAGACGAGGTACCAGGTAGCCCGACACCAGGCCCAGCAGTTCGCTGACAATCCGCCGTGCTTCATCGTCCCCGACCATAAAGTGCGCAGCGCCCTGCACCCGGTCCAGAACGTGCAGATAATAGGGCATCACCCCGGCGTCAAATAGCGCATTGCTCAGGTCTGCCAGCGTTTGCGCGTTATCGTTAACGCCGCGCAGCAGTACGCTCTGATTCAGAAGGGTTACCCCTGCCTGACGCAGCTTCGCCATTGCCTGGCGAAACGAGTTATCGATCTCCCTGGCGTGGTTAATATGGTTGACCAGCAGGATCTGCAGGGAGGATCGCGCAAAGCGCGCCGCCAGATCGTCGGTGATCCGCGCGGGAATGACGATCGGCAGACGGCTGTGAATACGCAGCCGCTTAACGTGGGGAATCGCCTCCAGCTGCGTCATCAGCCACTCCAGTTCGCGATCTTTGGCCATAAGCGGATCGCCGCCGGAAAAAATAATTTCGTCCAGTTCCGGATGGGCGGCGATATAGCTCAGCGCCTGCTGCCAGTTACGCTTGTTGCCCTGGTTTTCCGCATAGGGGAAGTGGCGGCGGAAGCAGTAGCGGCAGTTGACCGCGCAGCCGCCCTTCACCAGCAGCAGCGCCCGGTTGTGGTATTTGTGCAGCAGCCCCGGTACGACGCTTTGCTGCTCGTCCAGCGGGTCGGTGGAAAATCCGGGGGCGGCGATAAATTCATCCCGGGAGGTCAGCACCTGGCGCAGCAAGGGATCGTCGGGGTTCCCTTTTTCCATGCGCGCGATAAACGCGCGCGGCACGCGCAGGGCAAACAGGCGCTTTGCGTCGCGCCCGGCGAGGAGTTTTTCATCTGCGTCTATATTGAGAATTTGCAGGAGTTCGTTGGGATCGGTCACAACATCGGCAAGTTGCGCTAACCAATCTTCTCTGGATGGGGGATTTAGGGTTACAATATGCGCCATTTTGTGGCTTAGCTACCAGTTAACAATTTTCAGAGGGCCTTATGGCGACTTACTATAGCAACGATTTCCGTTCCGGTCTTAAAATCATGTTGGACGGCGAACCTTATGCGGTTGAATCCAGCGAGTTCGTAAAGCCGGGCAAAGGCCAGGCGTTTGCGCGCGTTAAGCTGCGTCGTCTGCTGACCGGCACCCGCGTTGAGAAAACCTTCAAATCCACCGACTCCGCTGAAGGCGCTGACGTTGTCGATATGAACCTGACCTACCTGTACACCGACGGTGAGTTCTGGCACTTCATGAACAACGAAACCTTTGAACAGCTCTCTGCAGACGCGAAAGCCATTGGCGACAGCGCCAAATGGCTGCTGGATCAGGCCGAGTGCATCGTGACCCTGTGGAACGGCCAGCCGATCTCCGTGACCCCGCCGAACTTTGTTGAGCTGGAAATCGTCGATACCGATCCGGGTCTGAAAGGCGATACCGCAGGGACGGGCGGCAAGCCGGCAACGCTGTCTACCGGTGCCGTGGTTAAAGTACCGCTATTCGTCCAGATTGGCGAAGTGATCAAGGTTGATACCCGCTCCGGCGAATATGTATCCCGCGTAAAATAAACCTGCGATAGCCGTCAGGCTTCAGGCGGCAGATTGCTCAGGGGCAGCCCTGGGTCCTGCCCTTACGGATCGCCGCTTGACGCATTCAACTCCGTTTGACGGATTCTCCGGTTACGTCGTTCGCGACGCGCCGGTGAGAGCAACGGGGCGCTCCCGTCTCTCTTCGAAGACAGCCTGCGGCGGTTCGGCTAACAAATTAGCCGCGCGCTGGCTGCCTAAGACAATCCGGCGGCTTGACGTCGTTTTTCAACGTTAATCCTGCGATGTGCGCGCTTCAGAAGCCCGGCAGCGACATGCGCGTGCCGGACGAAAACGGGGAGCATTTTCTTTATTCTGCCGCACTAATTTTTCTCTTCGCCGCGTCACCGTTCGGGCGTAACTCTTTGTGCAAAGAGAGGGGAACAACCGCCGTTCTGGCAACGCCATTTCTCACGCCGCCGGCCGGCATCTTCTCGTCGTCCTAAAAATTTTCAATGCCCCGTCATTTTTTAAGATCTTGTCTATGATTAAGTTGCTACTTAAATAACATTGGCTGGAAAAGGAAGACGTTATGGTTAAGAAAACAATTGCAGCGATCTTTTCTGTTTTGGTACTTTCCTCGGTGCTGACCGCATGTAATACCACGCGCGGCGTCGGTGAGGATATCTCTGACGGCGGTAGCGCAATTTCAGGCGCAGCGACCAGAGCACAACAGTAAGGCTCAAAACGGTACGGCGCTTCTGTCGTGCCGTTAATTTCTCTCTCTGGCCTGCGCCAGAAAGGGCGAGAAGCGGTTATCGATATGCAGCTTCATACGAATATTGCGCTTATAGGTATAGACGGTCTTCTCGCGAATCCCCAGCGTACGCGCGATAGCGCTATGGCTTACCCCTTCCATCCACATCGTTAGCACATGCGCTTCCTGAGGGGTTAACAGCGGCGCGGCGGTGCCGGGCGACTCTTCGGCAGGCCGGGCGCGCAGCACCTCAACAATACGTTTTGACAGCTCCGGCAGCGGGATCCGTTTGGACAGCAGGGCATGGGCCGGGTAGCGCTGCTCTTCTTTAGCATGGTCCGCGTGTAATAAAATTAGCGGACGTGTACCGCAGGCGGCAAAAAAGGGTGCCGCATACTGAGCGGAGCCGTCGTTGCCCGGGAAACCGGATAAATCAGCGATAATCAGCTGAGGTTTCCACTGCAGGATATGCTCTTTCGCCAGCGCCAGATTATTGAGTTCTGAAACCAGAAAGGTTGAGCCGCACAGCTCAGAATAGCTAAGCCAGGCCTTTAACCCGGTGCGGGTAAAATGGCAGCGATCGATCACTAATATTTTCAGCATAAACCTTTCGTATGCAGAGGTGAGGATTATCGCTTCCTGTTTACAGAAAGCGGTTCCATCATAAATAAGCCGAATGAATGTTGAAGGCGCAAAGTGCGCTGAGAAACGGGGCTAATTCCGCCTTTTACTCGATATTGACCAAAAATATTGAAATTTTCGTCGTGATAAGCAAAATAGAGGCTCAATCCTTCGCTTTACGGGACGACCCGTAAACGCTTCTTTTTACCGGGGACGACCCCATTTCTCCGGAGTCAGCTATGTCCTGGATCGTTTTACTTATTGCCGGTTTGCTGGAAGTCGTATGGGCCATTGGTCTGAAATATACCCACGGCTTCAGCCGCCTGGTACCCAGCGCGATTACCGTCGCCGCGATGATTGTCAGTATGGCGCTGCTTGCCTGGGCGATGAAAACCCTGCCCGTGGGCACCGCCTACGCCGTCTGGACGGGGATCGGCGCAGTCGGAGCCGCAATTGCCGGGATCCTGCTGCTTGGCGAATCGGCAGCGCCGATGCGCCTGGCGAGCCTCGCGCTAATTGTGGTGGGCATTATCGGCCTGAAGCTTAGCGCCCATTAACGGGTCTGCTTTACCCAGATCAGTTTATTAACGTCAAACCCTTCCCGGATCGCGACGGCCAGCATTTGCTGTTTTACCTCTTCGGAGATCGTCGGCGTGCGTGACAGTATCCACAGGTAATCGCGATTCGGGCCGCAGACCAGCGCATGGCTATACGCTTTGTCGAGCGCGATGATGTTATACCCGCCGTAGAAAGGCCCAAAGAACGACACCTTCAGCGCCGCGCGGTCGGGGTCGCCGGTAAACCAGGCTTTCCCTTCTGTCTCCTGCCACATCCCCCGATCCGGGTTATAGCCTTTATTGATCACGGTGATGCCGCCGTCGTCCCGCAGGCTGTAGGTAGCGGTCACGTTTTCAAGGCCGCGCTCGAAGCGGTGATCCAGACGGGCGATTTCATACCAGGTGCCGAGATAGCGTTTGGCATCAAAGTTATTGACTACGGTGACGCCCTTCGGCGGGGTGGGGTTACTACAGGCGACAACCAGAAATGCGGCGGTAACGACGGCAACGATGGGGAGTAGACGCATAGATTCATCCTCAGGTGTTTTTTTACCTAAGTGTAGAACCTGACGGTGAAATGGGCGGCGAGCGGGGGAAAAATGCCCTCTTCTGCTCGAAGAGGGCAGGATATTTAAACGGTGAGAATACCGATTACGCTAACGACGGTCAGAATCGCTGCCAGGCCGTAGAAGACCCATTTGCCCGCCGGCACGTGGATCTTCAGATCATGCATGGCGTGGTGCATACGGTGTAAACCGCACCACAGGGGCAGAACGATCGTCAGGAACAGGAACAGGCGGCCGATAAAGCTCTGGGTAAACGCCAGGATGCGCTCATAGCTCAGGGCATCGCCCGGAAACAGCCCCAGCGGCAGCAGAATCCCTATCAGCAGAACCACGGCGGGTGCAACGATCGCGCTCCACATACCGCCCGCGCCAAACAGGCCCCAGAATACGGGTTCGTCAGAGCGTTTTGGATTTGGATTAATCATCCCGGACTCCTTACCAGTACAGGGCAACGTACAAAATAACCACGGTGACAACCGCAGTAACCACCCAGAGGCCTTTGATCATTGGCTCTGGTCCCATTTTTTCGTCTTTCACGATGATGTTGGCCGCTTTCGGTGCCAGCTCGAACCAGGTTTTGGTATGCAGCAGCGCTGCCCCAAGGGCGATCGCATTCAGGATCACCACCACCGGATTTTGCAGGAAACCGACGAAGCCAGCCCAGGATTCCGGGCCGTGCTTGAGGGCGAACAGGCCGAAAATCAGCTCGATGCTGAACCAGACCGCCAGAACCGCTGTGCCCTCGCGCAGCATGTAGAAACGATAGAACGGCAGTTTCTTCCACCAGGTGGACGTCATCGGCCGCACATAGGGTTTGCGTTTAGTCGTCATGTTGCACTCCTTAGCGTGGTTTCAGGGTGGCGATAAGAAAGTCTTTCGCACTTTCTACTTTACCCTGCTGAATGGCGGCGGCCGGATCGACGTGTTTTGGACAGACTTCGGAGCAGTAGCCCACAAAAGTACAGGACCAGACGCCGTTCGGACCGTTCAGCTGCGCCATACGCTCTTTCTTACCGTGGTCACGGTTGTCTACGTTGTAACGATGCGCCAGGGTAATCGCAGCCGGGCCGATAAACTCAGGGTTCAGGCCGAACTGCGGGCAGGCGGCGTAGCACAGGCCACAGTTGATGCAACCAGAGAACTGGTGGTACTTCGCCATTTGCGCCGGGGTCTGCTTGTTCGGACCCTGGTCCGGCGTGCGTGGGTTGCCGATGATGTACGGCTTGATGGCTTCCAGGCTCTCGATAAAGTGGGTCATATCGACGACCAGGTCGCGCTCAATCGGGAAGTTCGCCAGCGCCTCAACCTTCATACCGCTGGTGTAGTCGCGCAGAAAGGTTTTGCACGCCAGCTTCGGCACGTTGTTGACCATCATGCCGCAGGAGCCGCAGATGGCCATACGGCAGGACCAGCGGTAGCTCAGATCCGGTGCCAGGTTATCTTTGATGTAGTTTAACGCATCCAGCAGAGACGTTGTTTCATCATAAGGCACGTCGTAGAAAGCACTGTGCGGCGCGCTGTCGGTTTCCGGGTTATAGCGCACCACCTCAACTTTCAGGTTTTTCATCTCAGCCATTCGCCTTCTCCTTCTTATCGGCTGCTTCCGCTTCGCCACCGTAAACACGTTTTGCCGGCGGCAGGGTCGTGATTTTCACGTCGCTGTACTCCAGGCGCGTTGCGCCATCGGCATCGCGGAAGGCGAGGGTGTGTTTGAGGAAGTTGACGTCGTCACGCTCGGTGCAGCCTTCGTCCAGGCGCTGGTGCGCGCCGCGGGACTCTTTACGCGCCAGCGCGGAGTGGGCCATACATTCAGCGACGTTCAGGCCGTGGCCCAGCTCGATGGTATAGAGCAGGTCGGTATTAAAGACGCTGGAGGTGTCGGTAATGCGCACACGCCTGAAGCGTTCCTGAAGTTCGGCCAGCTTCTCCACGGTTTTCTGCATCAGCTCCGGCGTACGGTAAATACCGCAGCCCTCTTCCATAGAGAGACCCATTTCGTCGCGGATCTTCGACCAGTTCTCGTTGCCTTCCTGGTTCACCAGATCCTTCAGGCGACGTTCGACGTCGGCCGCCTGCGCGTCGAGCGCGGCGCTGTTACCTGCGCCAGCTTCCGCCGCGCGGGCCGAGGCCTGTTCGCCCGCCAGGCGGCCAAAGACCACCAGTTCGGCCAGCGAGTTAGAGCCGAGGCGGTTGGCCCCGTGCAGGCCCACCGAGGAGCATTCGCCGACGGCGAACAGCCCTCTGATGCGGGTTTCGCAGCTCTGATCGGTTTCGATACCGCCCATGGTGTAGTGCGCGGTCGGACGTACCGGAATCGGCTCTTTCACCGGATCGACGCCCACGTAGGCCTTCGCCAGCTCGCAGATGAACGGCAGGCGCTCAAGCAGCTTTTTCTCGCCCAGGTGGCGCAGATCAAGATGGACCACGTCACCGCGCGGCGTAGAGATGGTGTTGCCTTTGCGCCATTCGTGCCAGAACGCCTGGGAGACTTTGTCGCGCGGGCCAAGCTCCATATATTTGTTCTTCGGCTCGCCGAGCGGGGTTTCCGGACCCATGCCGTAATCCTGCAGATAGCGGTAGCCGTTTTTATTAACCAGAATACCGCCTTCCCCGCGGCAGCCCTCGGTCATCAGAATGCCGGAGCCGGGCAGGCCGGTCGGGTGATACTGGACGAACTCCATATCGCGCAGCGGTACGCCGTGGCTCAGCGCCATGCCCATGCCGTCGCCGGTGACGATGCCGCCGTTGGTGTTATAACGGTACACGCGACCCGCGCCGCCGGTGGCCATGACCACCGCGTTGGCGCGAATCTGCATAAGCTGGCCTTCCATCATGTTCATGGCGACCAGCCCGCGGACGTGACCGTCGTCGACCAGGATATCGAGGACGAAGTGTTCATCAAAGCGTTGGATTTGTGGGAACTGCAGGGAGGTCTGAAACAGCGTATGCAGCATATGGAAGCCGGTCTTATCGGCGGCGAACCAGGTGCGCTCGATTTTCATACCGCCGAAGCGGCGAACGTTCACGCTGCCGTCCGGACGACGGCTCCAGGGGCAGCCCCATTGCTCCAGTTGGGTCATCTCGGTGGGACAGTGCTTCACGAAATAGTCGACCACATCCTGCTCGCACAGCCAGTCTCCACCTGCGACCGTATCGTGAAAATGATAGTCGAAGCTGTCATGATCCTGGGCGACAGCGGCAGATCCGCCTTCGGCAGCCACGGTATGGCTACGCATGGGGTACACTTTTGAGATCAGTGCGATTTTTGCGTTCGGATTTGCCTGGGCGGCGGCTATTGCGGCACGTAATCCTGCGCCGCCGGCACCAATAATGGCAAGATCGGCTTGAAAGGTTTGCACGACATTCCTCCAGATAGTTGTTATTCCGCCATCGCGCAGAATCAGCTATACCCGCCATACTTCAAACGGCATGTACGTTGGCTTTGGGTTACTCGCCTTGACGGATCATAGCCTGGCGACGGGCAAATCGGTTTTCGGCCGATTTATTGCTCCCCCGGTCACCGGGTGCGTTACGCTCCCGTGGAGGTGCTCGCCTGCCGCCTTCATGCACTTCGAATGATTTAGGTCAGGTATTCCTGAAACGTGCGGATCGCGAATGCGTTTCCACTGCTCCTTTATGGGTACATGAGTATAGTGTGAGGGAGGTAGATGAAATTTGACGTGTTCGATTTTTTTGGTGCGCTAACGCCGTGAATTTACGCTGTTTATGGTTAAATTAATTACTAAACCACCGCCTGGCAGTTTTTTAATGCGTCAGATCACATTTATCAGCGGGTGGGCAAAATTTGTTTCGCCGCCAGGTTGCGAGTAGACTTCGTGCCCTTGTTAGCAATCGGAGAAATCACCATGAGCGAAACGGCAACCTGGCAGCCGAGCGCGTCCATTCCTGTCCTGTTAAAACGAGCGGCAATTATGACGGAGATTCGCCGTTTCTTTAGCGATCGTGGCGTGCTGGAGGTTGAGACGCCCTGCATGAGCCAGGCGACGGTTACAGACATCAATCTGTTCCCGTTTGAGACACGTTTCGTCGGCCCCGGCCACTCTCAGGGGATGACTCTCTATTTGATGACCAGCCCGGAATATCATATGAAGCGCCTGCTGGCGGCGGGCTGCGGCCCGGTCTTCCAGCTGTGCCGTAGCTTTCGCAATGAAGAGATGGGGCGTCATCACAATCCGGAATTTACCCTGCTTGAGTGGTATCGCCCGCACTATGACATGTACCGGCTGATGAATGAGGTGGACGATCTGCTACAGCAGGTGCTTGAGTGCCAGCCGGCGGAGAGCCTCTCCTACCAGCAGGCGTTCCAGCGCCATCTGGAGGTCGACCCGCTGTCAGCGGATAAAACCGTACTGCGCGAGGCGGCGGCGAAGCTGAACCTGAGCAACATTGCCGATAATGAAGACGATCGCGATACGCTGCTGCAGCTGCTGTTTACGATGGGCGTGGAGCCGCACATTGGTAAAGATAAGCCGACCTTCGTCTACCATTTCCCGGCAAGCCAGGCGTCGCTGGCGCAGATTAGCACCGAAGATCACCGCGTTGCCGAACGCTTCGAGGTGTATTATAAGGGCATTGAGCTGGCGAACGGCTTCCATGAGCTGACGGACGCCAGAGAGCAGCAGCAGCGCTTTGAGCAGGACAACCGCAAGCGCGCCGCGCGCGGCCTGCCCCAGCAGCCGATCGATAACAATCTGCTGGAGGCGCTGAGGGTAGGATTACCGGACTGCTCCGGGGTGGCGCTGGGGGTCGATCGGCTGATTATGCTGGCGCTGGGGGCCGACCGCCTCTCCGAGGTGATCGCTTTTAGCGTCGACCGCGCCTGATCTCCCGCCTGCGGCAGAAGCTGGCGGCCCGTTCGCCATATTATCTCTCTTATCTGAATGGCTGCGGCTCGCCTGTTGGCGCTAAGATAGTACTCTCTACGCGATGGTATGGAGACATCAGCGCGCCGTCTGGCAATATGCCACTGCGGCCGCGCTCATGGGATTCTGGCCGTGGCGCTTTATCTTCCGCTACCAGCTCTGTCCGTAATTATCCCTGTTGCCGGGGCTTATAAACTTCCCGCCGGACGCCGCCCCCGACCGGCGGAAGCCAGCGTTTTCCCCGTCTGCCTGCCGTTCAGGCTCTCCAGCCGCATCTGGAACGGCGGGAACGGCATATCGATGCCGTGCTCGCGGAAGCCGGCCAGGATCAGCTGGTGGATCTCATGGCGCAGCGGCATCCGATGGCCCATTTCAGCGGCATAGATGCGCAGCTCAAAGAGCTGAATCCCCTGCTGCAGGTCGACGAGAAAAACCTCCGGCTGCGGATTATCGATGACCAGCGAGCAGCGCCGGGCGGCGGTCAGCAGGATCTGCGTTACCTCTTCGCTGTTGGCGTCGGCGGGGGCCGGGATGGTCAGCACCACGCGGGTGACCGAATCAGACAGCGACCAGTTGATAAACTGTTCGGTAATAAACGCCTTATTCGGCACGATAATCTCTTTGCGATCCCAGTCGCTGATGGTCGTGGCGCGGGTGTTGATCTTCGTCACGCTGCCGGTGAGGTCGCGAATGGTGACCGTGTCGCCAATGCGGACAGGCTTTTCAAACAGGATAATCAGGCCGGAGATAAAGTTGGCGAAAATCTCCTGCAGGCCAAAGCCGAGGCCGACGCCGAGCGCGGCGACCAGCCACTGCAGCTTCGACCATTCGATGCCGATCATCGAGAAGCCCACCAGCCCGCCAATCAGCATCAGCAGGTATTTGGTTATCGTGGTAATGGCGTAACCGGTGCCCGGCGTCAGATCCAGGTGCTGCAGCAGCGCCAGCTCCAGCAGGGCGGGCAGGTTGCGCACCAGCTGGGTGGTGATGATAAACACCAGAATGGCAATCAGCACCGCGCCCAGCGTGATCGGCTCCAGGTTTTCCACGCCCTGCACCGTCGAGGTGACGTCCCATAGCGAGATATTCTCCAGGAAGCCGAAGGCGGAGTGGATCTCCGACCACAGCACGATAACCGACACCAGAGCGATAAGCATCAGAATCGAGCGCACCAGCCGCAGCGACTGCACGCTGATGGCGTCGAGATCCACTTCGCTCTCATCTATTTCCACGGTGCCTTCCAGGCTGCTGGTATGGAGCGCGTCTTCTTCGCCGCGCGCGCGCTGGGCCAACATTTCCGCCCGGCGATGCTTGGCGCGATCGAACGCCAGCCGTCGCCGCTGGATCAGCATCCAGCGGCGGATAATATGGTAAATAACCAGCAGCAGGAACCAGATGGCGACGGAGGTTTCCAGCCGTGCCAGCAGCGCCTGGGCGGTTGCCAGATAGCCGATCGCCGCCGCGAGGATGGCAATCAGCGGCGCGCCGATCAGCATGTTCCACAATATGCTGTTAAGCATATTATCGCCGTTGCCCTCTTTATCGAGCCACAGCGGTATTCCCGCTTTTTTCAGGCTCAGGGTGACCAGCGCCAGCGCTCCGCAGATGAGCATAAAGCACAGGCGGCCGAGCGAGGCGGAGAACTCCCGATCGTTAAGGTTATCGAACATGATCAGCGCCATGATCAGCGGCACGATAAGCCCGATGCTCATCAGGTAATAGCGCATGGCGCGCAAGACGCGGCTGCGGGGCCAGTTGAAGTGGATGATAAACAGGCCGTCGGGGCGGGCGAAGGTGGCGCAGATCATCACGACCCACAGCAGCGGCACCGTTGCGGTAACGCCGTCGCCGATGGCCACCGCCAGCGGATAAGGCCACGCCTCGCGCAGCCCGTAGCCGAGCGTCATCCACAGCACCGGCAGTGGGGAGGCCACCAGGATCGACCAGAAGACGGTGCGCAGCGTCAGCCAGAAGTGATCCTGGGTCACCTTACCGACCCGGGCGGCCGAGCGCGCCAGGAAGCGGGTGAAATAGCGGCGCGAGTAGATGCTGAAGCCCACCAGAATCAGCGCCCCGAACAGCGGAAGCAGCGTCTCTTTGCTGGTGAGCATCATTACCCCGGCTTTCCCCAGCTGGCTGACGGTATCGAGCGAGATCAGGCGGCGGAGATCCTGCACGATCTCAAGGGGCCAGGCGAGGGTCATTGGCCGGACGTCGGAGGTCCAGAACAGGTAGCGGTGGGTGGCTTCGTTCACCTCCTTCAGGGCGTCTTCCAGCTGGCTGTTGGAAACCTTCAGCTTGGTCAGCTCCAGGAGCAGCGTGTCGCCGCCCTGCAGCAGCGAGTTCAGCAGCTCGCGCTGGGTGCGCAGCTGCGCCTCCAGGATACGGTTCTGCTCGGCGGTCAGCGGCTGGCCGTCCGCCCGGCGGAGCTGGCGCAGCTGGGGCTGTTTGTTCAGCCGATCCTCATAGCGCAGGCGCTGAACGCGCAGCTGCGCCATTTCGGTGTCCAGCTGCTGGGGCTTCGGCGTTTCGGGGAGCCGCGCCACCTGGGCGCGCAGCGCCTCGCCGAGCAGGTTAGAGGAGCCGAGCCACTGCGACTGCTCGCGCAGGGTGTTCAACGCCTGGCGCACCTGTAGCGTCTGAGCGGTGGCCTGCCGCTGCTGGGAGGTCACCAGATCCATGCGCTGCGCCTGCTGGTTGAGGGCCGCCGACAGTTCGCGGTTGACCTTAAACTGCGCCACGATATCCGGCGGCAGATCGGGGCTGTTTTCCGCCAGCAGCTCGGTGCTCTCCAGCGCCCGCTCCGCTTCGCGCTGGCGCAGGCTGTTCAACTGGTTGCGCAGCGCCTGCAGTCTGGCGTCAAGCTGCTGGCTCTGCTTCTGCGCCAGCTCTGAGCGCATACGCGCCAGCTCCTGGCGATTGTTGGCGGAAAGCTGCGCCAGCTCAAGCTCGTCTACCAGCGCTTTCAGCCTGGCGGATTCCGCCTGCATGGCGTAATTCTGCGCCTGGCCGAGCGGCGTGCTGCTGGCCGCCGTGCCCAGGCGGCGTTCAATTTCGTTTAGCTGGCGGCGGGCATCGGTTTGCTGCTGTGGGAGCTGGCTTAGCGAATCCGCAATCTCCCGGGCGCGCTCCTGCTCCTGCTGGGCCTGGCGGCTTTTCTCCAGCAGTTGGCTGCTGACCTGCAGGCTCTCCTGGCTGAGCGCATCGGGGGTCATGTCCGGCGGCACGCTGCGCGGCTCGTCGGGAAGGCCGTCGAGCTGCGCGCGCAGCGTGGCCGAGAGTTCAGGAAAGTGGTCAATAACCTGTTGATACTGACGAGCGCGCTCAAGGGAGTTTTTGCGCTCCTCAAGCGCGTTGAGGGCGGACTGAAGCGCCTCCACAACCTCCGGCTGGGCGGGCTTCGTGCTCTTCACCTGCTCCAGCTCCTGGGCGATCTGCCTGGCGTCAGGAGCCGTCGCGGCGTAAGCCCCCTGGCTGAGACACCAGGCCAGCAGAAAAATGTTAATCAGGCGCACGTCAGCAATCCCTCAAAGCGTTATTCCGCAGGCCGCCTGAGCGTTGGCTCCTCATTAAGAAGCGGCGCTCTGAAGCGGCCCGAAGAGTCTCAGTTAGGCGCTTTACCGTCGTCGACCAGCGGGCTGGCCTCAAGCTCGGCGCTAATTTCCGCTTCCGGCAGCGGCGCTGGCCCGGCCTCAGGCGTGACGAAGGCTTCGCTGGCGGTTGCCAACGGCTGGCCGATTTTCGTTACCGACAGGCTCTGTAACGACGCGGGCAGGTTTACTTTACCCGGCGCAAAGAGGTTGATCACCGTTGAACCCAGCTTGAAGCGGCCCATCTCCTGGCCCTTCAGCAGCGCGACGGCACCCTCACTTTCGCCCGCAGGCCAGGTCCAGCGCTTAATTATCCCTTCACGCGGCGGCGTAACGGTGCCGGCCCAGACGGTTTCGATACTGCCAACAATGGTGGCACCCACCAGAATTTGCGCCATCGGACCAAATTCGGTATCGAACAGGCAAATGACACGCTCGTTGCGGGCGAAGAGGTTCGGCACGTTCTGCGCGGTGAGATGGTTGACGGAGAAGAGATCGCCCGGTACATAGATCATTTCGCGCAGAATGCCGTTACACGGCATATGCACCCGGTGGTAGTCGCGCGGGGAGAGATAGGTGGTGACGAAGGTGCCGTTGCGGAAGCGATCTGCCATCTGATAGTTGCCCGCCAGCAGCGCTTCCAGGCTGTAGTTATGGCCCTTGGCCTGCAGTATTTTATCTTGCTCGATGTGCCCCAGTTGGCTGATGACGCCATCCGCCGGCATCACCAGCACGTTCGGATCGGTATTCAGCGGGCGCGCCTCGTCGCGCAGCGGGCGCACGAAGAAATCATTGAAGGTGCGATAGCTGGCGGTGTCCAGTCTCTGTGCCTCCCGCATATCGACCTTGTAGTATTTTACGAACAGATCGATAACCAGCTTAGTCAGCCATCCTGCCCGTTTGCTTGCGCCCCAGCCCGCCAGACGAGTGAGCCACAGCTTTGGCAGAATGTATTGTAGCGAAAGTTTAAATGAGTTTAACAAGGTAGCCTCCAGGCTTTTTTTGTCGTTCCACACGATATCCTGCGGGCGCTATACCCGTCATACTTCAAGTTGCATGTGTGTTGGCTGCGCTCTCTCACCCCGGTCACATAGTTTGCTATGCTCCCGGGGATTCGCTCGCTTGCCGCCTTCCTGCAACTCGAATTATTTAGGGTATATTCTGACATAATTCGCATTGCAGTGGGCTGGCGGCGGCCTGGTTTCCAGAAGGGCGTCGGGTGACAGCGCTGTCAGAAACCGATCTGCATACCGCATCGCGGCGGTTCCCGGAGGCACGCCTTATGGATGAACCGCAGGGAAACGCCGCCAACGCACCCGCAGACGAAAGTATGCCGGGCAGGCCTGCAGATTTTGCAGGGTAACGTGGATGTGCGGATCCTGAAAAAAGAGTGTGCTTTGGGCGCATAGCGTATCCGTCAGCCGTCTGTATCAGAAAAGTTTTTACGTGTCTTTACCTGCGCCATGCTTTCAAGGATCCGGTGATAATTTTCGAAACGGCTTTCCGCGATTTTCCCGCTCTCCACCGCTTCCCGAATCGCGCATCCCGGATCGGTGTCATGCTTGCAGTCGCGATATTTGCAGTGGCCCAGATAGTCCTGAAATTCGACAAATCCGCGGGTGATTTGTTCCGGCTCCAGATGCCACAGCCCGAATTCGCGCACCCCCGGCGAGTCAATCACGTCGCCGCCGTGCGGAAAATGGTAGAGCCGCGCGGCGGTGGTGGTGTGCTGGCCCAGGCCAGAGATATCGGAGACATCGTTGGTGAGGATCTCCTCCCGCAGGCCCAGCAGAGCGTTCAGCAGGCTTGACTTGCCCACGCCCGACTGCCCGGCGAAAATAGAGATGCGGTCGGTCAGCGCCTCTTCCAGCGGCTTCAGCCCTTCCTGCGTCTGGCTGGAGACCAGCAGAACGCGATAGCCGATGTCGCGGTAGATAGCCATCTGCTCGTTAACGAAGGCCAGGCCCTCGTCGTCCAGCAGATCCGTTTTATTCAGCACCAGCAGCGGCTCCACCTGCAGCGTCTCACAGGCCACCAGATAACGATCGATAATGTTCAGCGACAGCTCCGGCAGAATAGCGGAGACAATGACGATCTGATTGATATTCGCCGCGACGGGCTTTACGCCGTCATAAAAGTCCGGGCGGGTCAGCACTGAGGTGCGCTCGTGTACCGCCTCGACGATCCCTTTGACGTTAACCCCAACGGCGGCCGCTTTGCCCGGCCGCCAGACCACGCGATCGCCGGTGACCAGCGAGCGGATAGTGCGGCGGATGTTGCAGCGGTGAACGTCGCCGTCGGCGGACTCCACGTCGGCATGCATGCCGAAACGGCTAATGACAACGCCCTCAGCGGTTTCGCCAAACAGATTGTCATCATAATCGGGCTTCTCTTTAGACGTTTTCAGACGACGCTGGTGATTAGCGTTCACGCGGCGCTGCTGGCCCTTAGAGAGTTTATTTTTACTCAATCGTACTGGCTCCTGGTCGCCCCTGACGGGCAAAACATTTATGATACACGCAATCTTAGATGAATATATACGCTTCATCCTTCAGGCTGCCCCGGCGTCGGCCGCGTTGCGAAATCCGGGCTACGTTGTTCCGCGTGGCCAGGGGATTTCTGTCCCGGCTGACGTTGCACGGCGGCATGGATGATTTTTGTATATACCCTAAATAATTCGAGTTGCAGGACAAAACGCAGTGCGTTTTGAACGCCGTACAGCGGTGGCCCGTCAGGGCGAGTCTCATGGATGAGACGAGTAACCCGCAGCTAACGCACATGCAACTTGAAGTAGGACGGGTATAGTCACGTATGAGGGGTGGAAAATAGCATGAGTGCCAATGAAAACAATCTGATTTGGATCGATCTGGAAATGACGGGCTTGGATCCAGAGCGCGATCGTATTATTGAAATCGCCACGCTGGTGACGGATTCCTCACTGAATATCCTGGCCGAAGGGCCGACGATTGCCGTTCACCAGCCGGATTCGCAGCTGGCGCTAATGGACGAATGGAACGTTCGTACCCATACCGGCAGCGGGCTGGTGGAGCGGGTGAAGGCCAGCACAATGGGCGAGCGCGAAGCGGAGCTGGCGACCCTTTCCTTTCTGAAGCAGTGGGTTCCGGCGGGCAAATCGCCGATCTGCGGCAACAGCGTCGCCCAGGATCGCCGTTTCCTGTTTACCTATATGCCCGAGCTGGAGGCCTGGTTCCACTACCGCTACCTGGACGTGAGCACCCTGAAGGAGCTGGCTCGCCGCTGGAAGCCGGAAGTTCTGGACGGCTTTACCAAGCGGGGCACGCACCAGGCGATGGATGATATTCGCGAGTCGGTGGCCGAGCTGGCCTGGTATCGTGAACATTTTATCAGGCTGTAGACGATGGCCCGGCAGGGCATCGCCAGATTGATGAAAAAGAGGGAAAACCGCGGTTTTCCCTCTTTTTGCTTTTCAACTGACGATCAATTAATTGATTTTTTATTGTTCCGGCGCTGGGGCGCGAACGCGCGTCAGCGGACTCTCGCTGCTCCGGTATCGCAACCCTACGCCGGACGCTGCGTTACGGCGTAAACCACTTCTCCTGCAGCTGCGCATACTCCGGCGAGGCCTTCACCTTGTCGAGCGCGGCGTTGATCTCCTGCAGCAGCGCGTCATTGCCTTTGCGTACCGCAATTCCCAGCCCTTTGCCGTAGTACTCAGGATCTTTGGCGCGTTCGTCCATAATGGCGTAGTCCGGATTGTTCTTCAGCCATTTGCCGATCGCCGCAACATCGCCAAAAACGCCCTCAAGGCGATTGCTTTTCAGGTCGGTAAAGGCGTTCAGGTAGCTATCGTAGGCGGCGGAGACGATCTCCTTGTGCTTATCCTGCAGATAGCGCTGGTGGGTGGTGCCGTTTTCCAGGCCGATCTTCTTGCCTTTCAGATCGGCAAAGCTGTGATAGGCCCCTTTGCGAGTAACCACTACCGCTGACAACCCCTCATAGTAGGGCTGGCTGAAGGAGACCTGCTGCTCGCGTTTGGGCGTCATATCCATCCCGGCGATTACCGCATCGAATTTTTTAAAGCGCAGGCCGGGGATCAGGCTGTCGAAGCTCTGGTTAGTGAACGTACACTTCGCCTGCATCTCCTTACAAACCGCGTTGGCGATATCAATATCGAAGCCAACAATCTGGTTAGCGGCATCCACGAATTCATATGGCTCATAGGTGGCCGAGGTGCCGAAATGGAGCGTTCTGGCAGACGTTGGAACGGCGTGGAGAGCCAGGCCGGCTAAAAGCATGACGAGAAGGCTTTGTTTCATCTTGATCCCTGATAATCTGTTGTGTCGTTGATTTCCCGCGGCGCGTGGCCCTTTCCCTAACGTCCGTACCCGGCTCGCCGGAGGGCCGCAGGCTGTTTAATGACTTTGCGCCCGCATCTTGCTATGCTTTTCTGTACGCAGGATGCAGCACTGATTTTGTTACGTCAGCGAGGCAGAGAAAAGTTTTTTCTCATGTTTGCTGGCGTTTTGCTCGTTTTTTACCGGGTTTGCTGATTAAATCGGCACTTAACCAAAAAACGTGAAAAAAATCGTTTGGGGGCTTGCAGCCGAATGGATTTCTCGTATAATGCGCCTCCCGTAACGACGCAGAAATGCGAAGTGCGACAGCAGCAAGTTTAATCGCTGAATTTCAGGGTGTGACGCTGTTACTACCTGAAAGTAAAAGGTTAAGCGGGAATAGCTCAGTTGGTAGAGCACGACCTTGCCAAGGTCGGGGTCGCGAGTTCGAGTCTCGTTTCCCGCTCCAGAATTTGCCGCAGCAGTAAAAAAATAGCATCACCCAATCGCAGAATTTCGTATGGCAGGCAGAGCGGTAACGCGACGGCGGTGCGAAAGCCTAAGATTAAGCGGGAATAGCTCAGTTGGTAGAGCACGACCTTGCCAAGGTCGGGGTCGCGAGTTCGAGTCTCGTTTCCCGCTCCAGATTNGGAATAGCTCAGTTGGTAGAGCACGACCTTGCCAAGGTCGGGGTCGCGAGTTCGAGTCTCGTTTCCCGCTCCAGATTTAGAATTTGCCGGTATCGCCGACAGACACCATTCAGTTCATTCCGGATGTCACCACAGTGGCGGTTCGGAAGACAAAAGATAAGCGGGAATAGTTCAGTTGGTAGAGCACGACCTTGCCAAGGTCGGGGTCGCGAGTTCGAGTCTCGTTTCCCGCTCCAGTTTCACTTCTCCGGACACTTATCCACCGCGTACCGCCGCTCTGGCGCACTCTTCTTCAGCTTTTAACAAACTCTTGTAAACAGAGTTATCCACAGGTTCGGGTAAAAATCCTGGATGCCTGAGCGCTGCATCTGTTTAATTTTCTTTTTATAATTGATTGAATTATTTGAAATAATTTAAAATTCCCGTGGTTATTCCGTCCCTGTGCCAGATATTTCCCCTTTGAATCTCAATGTGTTTTTATTTTTATGCACAAGCTGTGGATGATTCAGGCATCGCGCGGCAGGCCCTTTTCAATCACCCGGACCAGGCGCTGTTTCTTCGCCGCCTGTACCTCCACTACGCACGTTGCTCTCCGCGCCTTCTGCTGTGCGAGCGCCCACGTAATATGCTCGTCAAGCA
The DNA here is from genome assembly GCF_009711095.1 of Intestinirhabdus alba. Classification (GTDB taxonomy): domain Bacteria; phylum Pseudomonadota; class Gammaproteobacteria; order Enterobacterales; family Enterobacteriaceae; genus Intestinirhabdus; species Intestinirhabdus alba. The sequence goes on along the minus strand of NZ_WMJZ01000016.1, from coordinate 47,838 downwards.
GCGGGTGTTCGCCCAGGCGGCTCTCCAGCGCACTTACGATCGCCGTATCCCACGGGGCATTGCCGAGGGCGACGGCAATATTGCGTAGCCAGCGCAGGTGTCCAATGCGGCGAATCGGCGAACCCTCGGTTTCTTTCAGAAACTGCGTCTCGCTCCAGCCGAACAGGGTAATCAGCTGCGGGGCATGCAGCGGCCGGCGTGCGCTGAAGTCCGCCTCGTCGGTAAGCTGCGAATAACGGTTCCAGGGGCAGGTAAGCTGGCAGTCGTCACAGCCGTAGATGCGGTTTCCCATCAGCGGGCGAAATTCTTCAGGGATCGCGCCTTCCAGTTCAATGGTGAGATAAGAGATGCAGCGGCGGGCGTCCACCGTGCCGGGTGCCACGATTGCGCCGGTCGGGCAGGTAGTGATACAGGCCACGCACTTACCGCATCCCTCCTCAACGGGCCGGTCAACGGGCAGGGGGAGATCGATTAACAGCTCGCCAAGAAAGAAAAAGGACCCCGCCTCGCGACTAAGAATAAGTGAGTGCTTACCTGTCCAGCCAAGTCCGGCTTTTTCCGCCAGCGGGCGTTCAAGAACGGGCGCAGAATCGACAAAAGGTCTAAAATTCAGCGAAACGCAGTGCTGCTGAATCCTCTCGCCCAGCTTTTTCAGGCGATTGCGCAGAAGCTTATGGTAATCCCGGCCCAGCGCGTAGCGGCTGATGTAGCCGAGAGCAGGATCCTTCAGGGTGCTGGCAAACGCGGCGTTGGCGGGAAGATAGTTCATGCGTACGCTGATAACGCGCAGCGTTCCCGGCAGAAGTTCGTGTGGCCTGGCGCGCATCATGCCGTGGCGCGCCATCCACTCCATCTCGCCATGGTAGCGCTCATTCAGCCACGCCTGTAGTCTGGGTTCGGCTGCGCTCAGATCGGTATCGGCAATGCCGACCTGCTGAAAGCCCAGTTCCAGGCCCCACTGCTTAATATTTTGCGCTAACTGATTAAGATCGAGGGGCTCTGTCATGATGGACCATAAAATGAAGAAAAACCCCGGCAGTATACCACACTCCGTCTGGCCCGCCGAGGCGATCGGCCCGCTGGAGCGTGCGGCTGCCGACGCCTGTGGGCTAACCCTGTATGAACTGATGCTGTGCGCGGGCGACGCCGTGTTTCAGGCGGCGCAGCGCGCTTATCCCGACGCCCGCAGTTGGCTGGTGCTCTGTGGCCATGGCAATAACGGCGGCGATGGCTACGTGGCTGCGAGGCTGGCGAAAGCGGCGGGCATTGAGGTGACGCTGCTGGCGCTGGAGAGCGACAGGCCGTTGCCAGAAGAGGCGGCGCAGGCGCGCGAGGCCTGGCTGAACGCGGGCGGGGAGATCCATTCGGCGGATATTGTCTGGCCGAAGGGGGCCGGGGTGATTATCGACGCGCTGTTGGGCACCGGGCTGCAGCACGCGCCGCGCGCGCCGGTTGCCGGGTGTATTGAGCGGGCCAATGACTATCCTGCGCCGATAGTGGCAATAGACATCCCCTCCGGGCTGCTGGCACAAACCGGGGCTGCGCCCGGCGCGGTCATCGACGCGGCGCACACCATCACCTTTATCGCCTTGAAGCCAGGCCTGCTGACCGGAAAAGCGCGCAACTATACGGGACATCTGCATTACGATGCGCTCGGCCTGGAAGCGTGGCTGACGGGGCAGGAAGCGCCGTTCCGGCGCGTGGAGGTGTCGCAGTTGGCGCGCTGGTTGACGCCGCGGCGTCCGGCATCGCACAAGGGCGATCACGGGCGGTTGGTTATCGTCGGTGGCGATCGCGGCACGGGCGGGGCGATCCGTATGGCCGGTGAGGCGGCGCTGCGCGCCGGTGCAGGCCTGGTCAGGGTGCTGACGCGCCGTGAAAATATCGCGCCGCTGCTTGCCGCCAGACCAGAGCTGATGGTGCACGAACTGACGCCGCGCACCCTTGAAGAGAGCCTGGCCTGGGCCGACGTTGTGGTGGTCGGCCCCGGCCTTGGTCAACAGGAGTGGGGCAAGAAGGCGCTGCAAAAAATCGAAAATTTTCGCCAGCCTATGCTCTGGGACGCCGATGCGCTTAACCTGCTGGCAATCAACCCTGATAAACGTCACAATCGCCTGATTACGCCGCATCCGGGCGAGGCCGCGCGGCTGCTGGGATGCCCGGTGGCGGAGGTGGAAAACGATCGCCTTGATGCGGCGCGCCGCCTGGTAAAACGATACGGCGGCGTGGTGGTGCTAAAAGGTGCGGGCACCATCGTGGCCGATGAGTCCGGCGCGCTGGCCGTTGTGGACGCCGGTAATGCCGGAATGGCCAGCGGCGGGATGGGGGATGTGCTCAGCGGAATTATCGGCGCATTTCTTGGTCAAAAGCTTGCGCCATACGACGCGGCCTGCGCGGGATGCGTCGCCCACGGCGCGGCGGCGGATGCGCTTGCGGCGGAGTTGGGTACTCGCGGTATGCTGGCAAGCGATCTTTTTTCCCCGCTCCGGCGCATGGTTAATCCTGATGCGATTGACGAATAAACAAAATCATTCAGGATGCATCGGGGCGGCAGGCAAATACAGCTCTGGCTGGCAGATCGCTCTGCGGCCGGGGTTTCAGCATATCGCCAATAACAAGGCAATCTGAAGGATAACGTGTATAACCATGATGAATCGAGTAATCCCCCTGGCCGATGAGCAGGCGACCTTAGAACTGGGCGAGCGCATAGCGAAAGCCTGCGCCGGTGCGACCGTTATCTATCTTTACGGCGACCTGGGCGCGGGGAAAACCACCTTCAGCCGGGGATTCCTGCAGGCCTCAGGGCATAAGGGCAACGTAAAAAGCCCCACCTATACCCTGGTCGAGCCTTACGTGCTGGCGGGGATGAGGGTCTATCACTTCGACCTGTACCGCCTGGCGGACCCCGAGGAGCTGGAGTTTATGGGCATCCGTGACTACTTTACCGACGATGCCGTATGCCTCGTTGAGTGGCCCCAGCAGGGAAAGGGCGTCCTTCCGGAGCCGGATATCGAAGTTCACCTCGACTATCAGGCGCAGGGGCGCGAGGCGCGCGTTAGCGCAGTGTCGGCCTCGGGCGAATCGCTGCTGGCACGTTTAGCCGGCTAACCGTAAGGGTGACGGGATGATGTATCGCTTCAGAATCTGGCTACTGGCAACCCTTATCCTGCTAAGCGCGCAGGCGGGGGCGGCCAGCCTTTCCGATATTCAGGTTTCCAACGGTGAGCGGCAGGCGCGCATTACCCTCAGCTTTACTGGCGATCCGGAGTATGCGTTTTCTCAGCTGGGAAAACGCACCGTGGCGCTGGATATCCAACAGACCGGGGTGATTCAGGGGCTGCCGCTGCTGTTCAGCGGTAACAACCTGGTGAAGTCGATCCGCGCCGGTAGGCCGGGAGATACCCGGTTCCTGCGGCTGATCGTCGATCTTACCGAAAACGGCAGAGCCGGGGCGGTGAAGCGCCAGAGTAACGGCATTTATACCGTGATTTTTACCCTCAGCGCCGATGCGCCTCCGCCGCCTCCGGCGGTGGTGAAGCGCGTGGAGACGCCGCGTCCGGCGCAGCCCGCCCGAAACCCGTTTAAACGAGATAACGAGCGCAGCACCGGCGTCATCAGCAGCGCGACATCCTCCCGGCCCGCAGCGCGAGCCGTCGGCGGGAGCGGCGATAAGGTGACGATCGCCATTGACGCCGGGCATGGCGGTCAGGACCCCGGAGCCATCGGGCCGGGCGGCATGCGGGAAAAAAATATTACCCTTGCGGTGGCGCGGAAGCTGCGCGCGTTGCTCAACGACGATCCCATGTTTAAAGGGGTATTAACCCGCGACGGCGACTACTTTATCTCGGTACTGGGGCGTTCCGACGTGGCGCGGAAGCAGAATGCGAACTTCCTTGTGTCGATTCACGCCGACGCCGCGCCGAACCGCGAAGCCACCGGCGCTTCCGTCTGGGTGCTCTCCAATCGCCGCGCTAACAGCGAAATGGCCAACTGGCTGGAGCAGCATGAAAAGCAGTCCGAGCTGCTGGGCGGGGCGGGCGACGTGCTGGCTAACAGCCAGGCCGATCCTTACCTGAGCCAGGCGGTGCTCGATTTGCAGTTCGGTCATTCTCAGCGCGTAGGGTATGATGTGGCAACGAAGGTATTAGGCCAGCTGCAGCGTATCGGTTCGCTGCACAAGCGCCGTCCGGAGCACGCCAGCCTTGGCGTACTTCGCTCGCCGGATATCCCTTCGGTGTTGGTGGAAACCGGTTTCATCAGCAATAGCGGAGAAGAACGTCTGCTGGCCAGCGAGGAGTATCAGCAGCAGCTGGCGGAAGCGATTTACCAGGGGTTACGCGATTATTTTCGCGCCCATCCCATGCAGTCTGCGCCGCAGAATGTGCCGGCGCAAACCGCCCGCGTTGCGTCGCCGGGCGAGTTGTTAATTGATTAAGGAGCAGGCATGCCGATTCAGGTTCTACCGCCACAGCTGGCGAACCAGATTGCCGCCGGAGAGGTGGTCGAACGACCTGCGTCGGTGGTTAAGGAGCTGGTGGAAAACAGTCTTGATGCCGGTGCGACACGTATCGATATTGATATTGAGCGCGGCGGTGCCAGGCTGATTCGGATCCGCGACAACGGCTGCGGAATTAAAAAAGACGAGCTGGCCCTGGCTCTGGCGCGCCATGCGACCAGCAAAATCGCCTCGCTTGACGATCTGGAGGCGATTGTCAGCCTCGGCTTTCGCGGCGAAGCGCTGGCGAGCATCAGCTCCGTTTCCCGTCTGACCCTCACTTCCCGCACCGAGGCGCAGCAGGAGGCCTGGCAGGCCTATGCTGAGGGGCGGGATATGGACGTGACGGTAAAGCCGGCGGCGCATCCGGTGGGCACCACCATCGAGGTGCTGGACCTGTTTTACAACACGCCGGCGCGGCGCAAATTTATGCGCACTGAGAAAACCGAATTTAATCATATTGATGAAGTGGTGCGCCGCATTGCGCTGGCGCGTTTTGACGTCACGCTCAACCTGTCGCACAACGGTAAGATGATGCGTCAGTATCGCGCGGTGGCGCAGGGCGGACAGAAAGAGCGTCGGCTGGGCGCTATCTGTGGAGCACCCTTTCTCGGGCAGGCGCTGGCCATTGAGTGGCAGCACGGCGATCTGCGCCTGAGCGGCTGGGTGGCCGATCCCCGACATACCAACGCTTCGCTGGCGGAGATCCAGTACAGCTATGTTAACGGCCGCATGATGCGCGACCGGCTGATTAATCACGCCATCCGTCAGGCCTGTGAGGACAAGCTGGGGGCCGATCGCCAGCCGGCGTTTGTCCTCTATCTGGAAATTGATCCACACCAGGTGGACGTCAACGTGCATCCCGCGAAGCACGAGGTCCGTTTTCATCAGTCGCGGCTGGTGCATGATTTCATTTATCAGGGGGTGTTGAGCGTGCTGCAACAGCAGACGGCACCAGAGCTGCCCCTGAACGATGACGGGACGGTACAGCTTCCGGAAAACCGCGTGGCGGCCGGGGGTAACCATTTCGCCACACCCGCCGCGGCGCAGGAGCCGCTGGCACCGCGCTACGCCGCCTCTTCCGCCTCTGCAGGCGGTGGCGGACGCCCGGCGGCGGCCTGGCCACACGCGCAGCCGGGCTACCAGAAACAGCAGGGCGAGGTTTATCGACGGCTGTTGCAAACGCCCGCCCCGGAGCCAAAAACCACCGCACCGCCTTCCGCCGCGCCGCAGCCTGCGTCTCCGGCGCTGGCCGGGCAGGAGCAGGGCTTCGGCCGGGTGCTGACTATTGTTGGCAGCGACTGCGCGCTGCTGGAGTGCGGCGAGCGGATCCAGCTGCTGGCGCTGCCGGTGGCCGAACGCTGGCTGCGCCAGACCCAGCTTACGCCGGGCCGTGAGCCAATCTGTGCCCAGCCGCTGCTGATTCCTTTACGCCTGAAGATTGTCGCCGATGAAAAGGCGGCCCTTCAGCAGTCGCAGCCCCTGCTGGCGGAGCTGGGTATCGAATTCGAGCTGGATACCCAGCACGTAACCGTTCGTGCGGTGCCTTTACCCTTACGCCAACAAAATTTACAAATCTTGATTCCTGAACTGATAGGCTACCTGACGCAGCGTTCGGCGCAGGAGGCGGGTGACGTCGCACAGTGGATCGCGCGCGGTCTGGCCAGTGAACATACCCAGTGGACCATGGCCCAGGCCATTGGCCTGCTGGCCGACGTTGAGCGGCTCTGTCCGCAGCTTGTGAAAGCGCCGCCGGGTGGTTTATTGCAACCTGTTGATTTACTTTCGGCGATGAACGCCCTGAAACATGAGTGACGTAAGCAAGGCGAGCCTGCCTAAGGCGATTTTCTTAATGGGGCCGACGGCCTCGGGTAAAACGGCATTAGCCATTGAATTGCGTAAAGTTTTGCCGGTAGAGTTGATAAGCGTTGATTCTGCCCTTATTTATCGGGAAATGAATATCGGTACGGCGAAACCGAGCGCGGCAGAGCTAAAGGCCGCTCCGCATCGGCTGCTGGATATTCGCGATCCGGCGCAGGCGTACTCGGCGGCGGATTTTCGTCGCGACGCGCTGGCGGAGATGGCGGAGATCGCCGCAGCGGGGCGTATTCCGCTGCTGGTGGGCGGTACGATGTTGTATTTCAAGGCGCTGCTTGAGGGGCTTTCGCCGCTGCCGTCGGCAGATCCGCAGGTCAGAGCCAAAATAGAACGTCAGGCGGCAGAGCAGGGGTGGGACGCGCTGCACCGGCAGCTGCAGGAGATCGATCCGGCTGCGGCTGCGCGTATTCACCCAAACGATCCGCAAAGACTTTCCCGGGCACTGGAAGTTTTTTTCATTTCGGGTAAAACTTTAACGGAACTGACGCAAACGTCAGGAGACGCTCTGCCGTATCAGGTGCATCAGTTCGCCATCGCCCCGGCGAGCCGTGAACTGCTCCATCAGCGAATTGAGCAGCGTTTTCATCAGATGTTGGCTTCAGGTTTTGAAGCAGAAGTCCGGGCGCTCTTTGCCCGAGGAGATTTGCATACGGACTTGCCTTCCATTCGTTGTGTCGGATACCGCCAGATGTGGGCATACCTCGAAGGCGACATTACATACGATGAAATGGTTTATAGAGGTGTTTGCGCCACGAGACAGTTGGCGAAGCGCCAGATAACCTGGCTACGCGGTTGGGAAGGGGTTCGCTGGCTTGACAGCGAAAAGCCCGACCAGGCGCGAAGCGAAGTATTACAGGTTGTTGGTGCTATCGCAGACTGAATGTGTACAATTGAGGCGTATCGTGCGCAATTTTTTAGAATCGAAAGGTTCAATACGCAGAATCTTTCAGGTTGCATCAAGGCGGCCTGAGGGATGAAACGTATTAAGTACATATAAGCATATAAGGAAAAGAGAGAATGGCTAAGGGGCAATCTTTACAAGATCCGTTCCTGAACGCACTGCGTCGGGAGCGTGTTCCGGTTTCTATTTATTTGGTGAATGGTATTAAGCTGCAAGGTCAAATCGAGTCTTTCGATCAGTTCGTGATCCTGTTAAAAAACACGGTCAGCCAGATGGTTTATAAGCACGCGATTTCAACTGTTGTCCCGTCTCGCCCGGTTTCTCATCACAGCAACAACGCTGGCGGCGGCAGTAATTATCATCACGGCAACAATGCGCAGAGTTCTACCGCGCAGCAGGACAGCGAAGAGACTGAATAAGACTATTAGCTGTTTTTACATCCGGGGAGCCAGGCGTTCTGCGTTCCCCGTAGATCTAAGTTGAGGGTTTACGCTTGTTTGACCGTTATGATGCTGGTGAGCAGGCGGTACTGGTACACATCTATTTTTCGCAAGACAAAGATATGGAAGATCTCCAGGAGTTTGAGTCTCTGGTCTCTTCCGCCGGTGTCGAAGCAATGCAGGTGATTACCGGTAGCCGTAAAGCACCGCACCCGAAGTATTTTGTAGGTGAAGGTAAAGCAGTTGAAATAGCGGAAGCCGTAAAAGCGACTAATGCCGCGGTCGTGCTTTTCGATCACGCGTTGAGCCCGGCTCAGGAGCGTAATCTGGAGCGCTTGTGCGAGTGTCGCGTCATCGATCGCACGGGCCTTATCTTAGACATTTTTGCTCAGCGTGCGCGTACCCATGAGGGTAAGCTGCAGGTTGAGCTGGCGCAGCTGCGTCACCTGGCCACACGTCTGGTCCGTGGCTGGACCCACCTGGAAAGACAGAAAGGCGGGATTGGTTTGCGCGGTCCGGGTGAAACCCAGCTCGAAACCGACCGCCGTTTACTGCGTAATCGCATTGTGCAGATACAGTCGCGCCTGGAGAAAGTTGAAAAGCAACGTGAGCAGGGGCGGCAGTCGCGTATCAAAGCGGATGTGCCGACCGTGTCGCTGGTGGGCTATACCAACGCCGGTAAATCCACCCTTTTTAATCAGATAACCGAAGCCCGGGTTTATGCCGCAGACCAGCTGTTTGCGACCCTGGACCCGACGCTGCGGCGGATCGACGTGGCGGACGTCGGAGAAACGGTGCTGGCGGATACCGTAGGATTTATTCGCCATCTGCCCCATGACCTGGTGGCGGCCTTTAAAGCCACGCTGCAGGAAACGCGACAGGCCACGCTGCTGCTGCACGTTGTGGATGCGGCGGACGTACGGATGCAGGAAAACATCGAGGCGGTGGATACGGTGCTTGAAGAGATCGACGCTCACGAGATCCCGACCCTGCTGGTGATGAATAAAATCGATATGCTGGAGGACTTTGCGCCGCGTATCGATCGTGATGAAGAGAACAGGCCCATCCGCGTCTGGCTTTCTGCCCAGGCGGGGATTGGCATACCACAGCTTTTTCAGGCTTTGACGGAGCGTCTCTCCGGCGAGGTGGCGCAGCATACGCTGCGCCTGCCGCCGCAGGAGGGGCGACTGAGAAGCCGTTTTTATCAGCTTCAGGCAATAGAAAAAGAGTGGATGGAGGAGGACGGCAGCATCGGTTTGCAGGTTCGTCTGCCGATCGTCGACTGGCGTCGCCTCTGTAAACAAGAACCAGCCCTGGTGGACTACGTTGTCTGACCGGGAGGAAAGGCCTGGAGATATTTTGCCTAATATCCTGCGCGTTGTGGAGTATGGGATGAAAGCGCCTGAGCGATTTTATCCGCGGTCCAGAGCACAAAGGGTATATCACCGCATAACCAATATGGAGCACAAACATGGCGTGGAATCAGCCCGGTAATAACGGACAGGACCGCGACCCGTGGGGAAGCAGCAAACCTGGCGGCAACTCTGAGGGAAATGGACACAAAGGGGGGCGCGAGCAGGGGCCACCCGATCTTGACGATATCTTCCGCAAATTGAGTAAAAAGCTCGGCGGCCTGGGCGGCGGTAAAGGTACCGGTTCAGGTGGCGGTTCATCCCAGGGGCCGCGTCCGCAGCTGGGAGGTCGCGTGGTGACCATCGCCGTTGCGGCGATCGTCATTATCTGGGCGGCCAGCGGCTTTTATACCATAAAAGAAGCCGAGCGCGGTGTGGTGACACGCTTTGGCAAGTTCAGCCATCTGGTTGAGCCGGGCCTGAACTGGAAGCCAACGTTTATTGACGAAGTGCGGCCGGTGAACGTGGAGGCGGTGCGCGAGCTGGCGGCCTCCGGCGTGATGCTGACCTCTGATGAAAACGTGGTGCGCGTTGAGATGAACGTGCAGTACCGGGTTACCGATCCACAGCGCTACCTGTTCAGCGTGACCAGCCCCGACGACAGCCTGCGCCAGGCGACCGACAGCGCCCTGCGCGGGGTGATCGGCAAGTACACCATGGACCGCATTCTGACCGAAGGTCGTACCGTTATTCGTAGCGATACCCAGCGTGAGCTGGAGGAAACCATCCGCCCATACAACATGGGTATTACTCTGCTGGACGTCAACTTCCAGGCGGCGCGACCGCCGGAAGAGGTGAAGGCCGCGTTTGATGATGCTATCGCCGCGCGCGAGAACGAGCAGCAGTACATCCGTGAAGCGGAAGCCTACGCCAACGAGGTGCAGCCGCGCGCCAACGGCCGGGCGCAGCGTATCCTCGAAGAGGCGCGTGCTTACAGAACGCAAACCATCCTGGAAGCGCAGGGTGAGGTGGCGCGCTTCGCGAAGATCCTGCCAGAGTATAAGGCTGCGCCGGAGATTACCCGCGAGCGCCTGTATATCGAGACGATGGAAAAAGTGTTGAGCCATACCCGTAAGGTGCTGGTCAATGACAAAGGCGGTAACCTGATGGTGCTGCCCCTCGATCAAATGCTGAAGGGCGGCAACGCGCCGGCGGCGAAAGGCGACGGCGGGGCCAGCGATCTGCTGCGTCTGCCGCCGTCATCATCATCCAGCGCCAGCGGGACAAGCAAGACGTCGTCCACCAGCCAGGGCGACATTATGGACCAACGCCGCGCAAACGCGCAGCGTAACGACTACCAGCGTCAGGGGGAATAACGATGCGTAAGTCAGTTATCGCGATTATCATCATCGTGCTGGTAGTGCTGTACACTTCCATTTTTGTGGTTAAGGAAGGCGAGCGCGGGATTAAGTTCCAGTTCAACAGCGTCGTGCGTGATAGCGATAAGAAGCCGTTGATCTATGCGCCGGGCCTGCACTTTAAGGTTCCTTTTATTCAGTCGGTGAAAATGCTCGATGCGCGTATTCAGACGATGGATAATCAGGCCGATCGCTTTGTAACCAAAGAGAAGAAAGACCTGATCGTCGACTCCTACATCAAGTGGCGCATCAGCGACTTTAGTCGCTACTTCCTGGCAACGGGCGGCGGCGATGTTTCTCAGGCGGAAGTCCTGCTGAAGCGCAAGTTCTCTGACCGTTTACGCTCTGAGATCGGTCGTCTCGACGTGAAGGATATCGTAACCGATTCCCGCGGACGTCTGACGCTGGAGGTGCGTGATGCGCTGAACTCCGGCTCTGCCGGTACGGAAGACGAGGTCGCGACCCCGGCGGCGGATAACGCCATCGCCGAGGCCGCCGAGCGCGTGACCGCCGAAACCAACGGTAAGGTGCAGGCGATCAACCCGAACAGTATGGCGGCGTTAGGCATCGAGGTGGTGGACGTGCGGATCAAGCAGATCAACCTGCCGGCGGAGGTGTCTGAAGCCATCTACAACCGTATGCGCGCGGAACGTGAAGCGGTTGCCCGTCGTCACCGTTCACAGGGCCAGGAAGAAGCGGAAAAACTGCGCGCGACCGCCGACTATGAGGTGACTAAAACGCTGGCGGAAGCCGAGCGTCAGGGGCGCATCATGCGCGGTGAAGGGGATGCCGAAGCGGCGAAGCTGTTTGCCGATACCTTCAGCCAGGATCCCGACTTCTACGCCTTTATCCGCAGCCTGCGCGCCTACGAAAAGAGCTTTGAAGGCAATCAGGACGTGATGGTGCTCAGCCCGGACAACGATTTCTTCCGTTATATGAAGACGCCGAAAGCGGCTACACGTTAAGCTCAACGTTTTAGAATGACTAAACCACCGGTATCTTGAGGGATACGGTGGTTTTCTTTTTATAAGGACACCTGATGAACGCTGTAATCTGGCTGACGCTTGCTCTGTTTTTGGTGCTGGAAGGGCTGGGGCCGCTGCTTTATCCGCAGGCCTGGAAGAGAATGCTCCTCGTGATAACGCAGCTGCCCGACAATACTTTGCGCCGCTTTGGTGGTGGACTTGTGGTTGCCGGCGTTGTGGTCTACTACATGTTGAGGAAAACGATTGGCTGATGAAAAATTAGCCAGAGTTAGGGCAAATTGGCCGGTAAAAAGTGCTGTATCTCTGAAAAAGCGGTGGTAGAATCCATTTTTAAGCAAACGGTGATTTTGAAAAATGGGTAACAACGTCGTCGTACTGGGCACCCAATGGGGTGACGAAGGTAAAGGAAAGATCGTCGATCTTCTGACTGAACGGGCTAAATATGTTGTACGCTATCAGGGCGGTCACAACGCGGGCCATACTCTCGTAATCAACGGTGAAAAAACCGTCCTCCATCTTATTCCATCAGGCATTCTTCGTGAAAACGTCACCAGCATCATCGGCAACGGTGTCGTGCTGTCTCCGGCTGCGCTGATGACGGAAATGAAAGCGCTGGAGGATCGCGGTATCCCTGTCCGTGAGCGCCTGCTGCTCTCTGAAGCCTGCCCGCTGATCCTGGACTATCACGTAGCGCTGGATAACGCCCGCGAAAAAGCGCGCGGCGCGAAGGCGATTGGCACCACCGGACGCGGTATCGGTCCGGCCTATGAAGATAAAGTTGCGCGTCGCGGCCTGCGCGTAGGCGATCTGTTCGACAAAGCAACCTTCGCTGAAAAACTGAAAGAAGTGATGGAATATCACAACTTCCAGCTGGTGAACTTCTATAAAGTGGACGCCGTCGACTACCAGAAGGTGCTGGATGACGTGATGGCCATCGCCGATGTCCTGACCGCGATGGTGGTGGACGTCTCCGATCTGCTGGATCAGGCGCGCAAGCGTGGCGATTTCGTCATGTTTGAAGGCGCGCAGGGTACGCTGCTGGATATCGACCACGGCACCTATCCGTACGTCACCTCCTCTAACACCACCGCGGGCGGCGTGGCGACGGGTTCCGGCCTGGGGCCGCGCTATGTGGACTACGTGCTCGGCATCATTAAAGCCTACTCCACGCGCGTTGGCGCAGGTCCGTTCCCGACGGAGCTGTTTGACGAAACCGGCGATTTCCTTTGCAAGCAGGGTAACGAATACGGTGCCACTACCGGCCGCCGCCGTCGTACCGGCTGGCTGGATACCGTCGCCGTGCGCCGTGCGGTGCAGCTCAACTCTCTGTCCGGCTTCTGTATGACCAAACTGGACGTGCTGGACGGCCTCAAAGAGGTGAAAATCTGCGTAGCCTACCGTATGCCGGACGGTCGTGAAGTGACCACCACTCCGCTGGCCGCGAACAGCTGGGAAGGTATCGAGCCGATTTACGAAACCCTGCCCGGCTGGAGTGAATCCACCTTCGGCGTGAAAGAGCGCAGCGGCCTGCCCCAGGCGGCGCTGAACTATATCAAGCGCATTGAAGAAGTGACCGGCGTGCCGATTGATATCATCTCTACCGGCCCGGATCGTACTGAAACCATGATTCTGCGCGACCCGTTTGACGCATAATTGATGGCGATGCCCGATAATGCTACTATTGTCGGGCATTTGATTGTTATCGCGTAGTGTCCTCGCTTTTTTCCTTCCGGAACTGAAATAAATTAGCGACCTTGCTGGTGGCTGGTTTATCATCAATGTAAATCAATTTTCCCGTTTTTCTCCCCTTTCCTGAGGTTGATGTGCAGTTAACGAGTTTTACCGATTACGGATTAAGAGCGCTTATCTATATGGCATCGCTACCGGATGGCCACATGACCAATATTTCCGAAGTTACCGAGGTCTATGGCGTGTCGCGTAATCATATGGTCAAAATAATCAATCAGCTTAGCCGGGCGGGCTACGTGACTGCTTTCCGGGGGAAAAACGGTGGTATCCGCCTGGGTAAGCCGGCGGAAGCTATTTGTATCGGCGACGTGGTGCGCGAGCTTGAGCCTTTGTCGCTGGTGAACTGCAGCAGCGAATTTTGCCACATCACCCCGGCCTGTCGACTAAAACAGGCGCTGTCGAGCGCTGTGCAAAGTTTTCTCAGGGAGCTGGATAACTACACGCTCGCCGATTTGGTTGTAGAAAACCAACCGCTTTATAAATTATTGCTGGTGGATGAATGTAACCCGAAGATTTTCACGCCGCAGCGCGACAACAGCTGAACGATAAATTTGTTAACAGCAGATTTACTCCTCGCAAAGCGACGGCCGGGCTTATGGAAGCGCCTGGTCGTTCGGCAAACGACGGAGCGGCGGCGTGAAAGGTCAGGGCATCGCCATCAGAGATGACAACGGAGGAACCGATATGTCACAAGATCCTTTTCAGGAACGCGAAGCAGAAAAGTACGCGAATCCTATTCCGAGTCGGGAATTTATTCTCGAACATTTAACTAAACGTGAAAAACCGGTCAGCCGCGACGAGCTGGCCGTTGAGCTGAACATAACAGGCGAAGAGCAGCAGGAAGCGCTGCGCCGCCGCCTGCGGGCGATGGAGCGCGACGGGCAGCTGGTCTTTACCCGCCGCCAGTGCTACGCGCTGCCGGAGCGGCTCGATCTCCTGAAGGGGATCGTTATTGGCCACCGAGACGGCTACGGCTTTCTGCGCGTTGAAGGGCGTAAAGACGATCTCTACCTCTCCAGCGAGCAGATGAAAACCTGCATTCATGGCGATCAGGTGCTGGCACAGCCGCTGGGTGCCGATCGCAAAGGCCGTCGCGAAGCGCGCATTGTGCGCGTACTGGTGCCCAAAACCAGCCAGATTGTCGGCCGCTACTTTACCGAGGCCGGCGTTGGCTTCGTGGTGCCGGACGACAGCCGCCTGAGCTTTGACATCCTGATCCCGCCGGAAGAGATTATGGGCGCGCGGATGGGCTTTGTGGTGGTGGTAGAGCTGACCCAGCGCCCGACCCGCCGCACCAGGGCGGTCGGAAAAATTGTCGAAGTGCTGGGCGACAACATGGGCACCGGCATGGCGGTTGATATGGCGCTCCGCACCCATGAAATCCCCTATATCTGGCCGCAGGCCGTTGAGCAGCAGGTCGCCGGGATGAAGGAAGAGGTGCCGGAAGAGGCGAAAGCGGGCCGCGTGGATCTGCGCGCCCTGCCGCTGGTGACTATCGACGGCGAAGACGCCCGCGACTTTGACGACGCGGTCTACTGCGAGAAGAAGCGCGGCGGCGGCTGGCGACTGTGGGTGGCCATCGCCGACGTCAGCTACTATGTACGCCCGCCTGAGCCGCTGGATCGCGAGGCGCGCAACCGCGGCACCTCCGTCTACTTCCCGTCGCAGGTAGTGCCGATGCTGCCGGAAGTGCTCTCAAACGGCCTCTGCTCGCTAAACCCGCAGGTCGACAGGCTATGTATGGTCTGTGAAATGACCGTCTCCGCCAAAGGGCGGCTGACGGGATATCGGTTTTATGAAGCGGTGATGAGCTCCCATGCGCGGCTGACCTATAACAAGGTCTGGCATATTCTGCAGGGCGACAGGGATCTGCGCGAGCAGTACGCGCCGCTGGTTAAGCACCTTGAAGAGCTGCACAACCTCTATAAAGTGCTGGAAAACGCCCGCGAAGAGCGCGGCGGCATCTCCTTTGAAAGCGAAGAGGCGAAGTTTATCTTTAACGCTGAGCGCCGCATTGAGCGCATTGAGCAGGCTCAGCGTAACGATGCCCATAAGCTGATTGAAGAGTGCATGATCCTGGCGAACATCTCGGCGGCGCGCTTCGTGGAGAAGGCGAAAGAGCCGGCGCTGTTCCGCATCCACGATAAACCGACCACCGAAGCGATCGCCTCCTTCCGCTCCGTGCTGGCGGAGCTGGGGCTGGAGCTGCCGGGCGGCAATAAGCCGGAGCCGCGCGACTACGCGGAGCTACTGGAGGCGGTTGCCGATCGGCCCGACGCCGAGATGCTGCAAACCATGCTGCTGCGCTCGATGAAGCAGGCGATTTACGATCCGGAAAACCGCGGCCACTTCGGCCTGGCGCTGCACTCCTATGCCCACTTTACGTCACCGATCCGCCGCTATCCGGATCTGACGCTGCATCGCGCGATTAAATATCTGCTGGCGAAGGAGCAGGGCCATAAAGGCAACGCCACGGAGACCGGCGGCTATCACTATTCGATGGAAGAGATGCTGCAGCTGGGCCAGCAGTGCTCAATGGCCGAACGCCGCGCCGATGAAGCCACGCGCGATGTGTCCGACTGGCTGAAGTGCGACTTTATGCTGGACCAGGTGGGCAACGTCTTCAAGGGCGTCATTGCCAGCGTCACTGGTTTTGGCTTCTTTGTTCGCCTGAGCGAGCTGTTCATTGATGGCCTGGTGCACGTCTCCTCGCTGGATAATGACTACTACCGTTTTGACCAGGTCGGGCAGCGCCTGACCGGCGAGTCCAGCGGCCAGGTCTACCGCCTGGGCGACCGGGTGGAAGTGCGCGTCGAGGCGGTGAATATGGACGAGCGCAAAATCGACTTCAGCCTGATTTCCAGCGAACGTGCGCCGCGCAACGTGGGTAAAACCGCGCGCGAGAAGGCGAAAAAGGGCGACGCGGGGAAAAAGGGCGGCCGTCGCCGGCAGGTCGGCAAGAAGGTGAACTTCGAGCCGGACAGTGCCTTCCGCGACGAGAAGAAACCGAAACCCGCCGGCGCAAAGGCCGGAAAAAACGGCGAAAAGAAAGCGAAAAAGCCGTCGGCAAAAACGCTGAAAATCGCCGCCGCCACCAAAGCAAAGCGCGCGGCGAAGAAAAACGGCGCAAAATAGCGGCCACACGCGATACGCCGGGCGGCGCGCCGCCGTCCGGCCTGATTAATGATTAACGAGTACATCCATGAGTGAAATGATTTACGGCATCCACGCGGTGCAGGCTCTGC
The DNA here is from genome assembly GCF_009711095.1 of Intestinirhabdus alba. Classification (GTDB taxonomy): domain Bacteria; phylum Pseudomonadota; class Gammaproteobacteria; order Enterobacterales; family Enterobacteriaceae; genus Intestinirhabdus; species Intestinirhabdus alba. Next base: position 31,374 of record NZ_WMJZ01000016.1, on the reverse strand, counting down.
TGGAGCGCGCGCCTGAACGTTTTCAGGACGTTTATATTCTCAAGGGGCGTGAAGACAAACGTCTGCTGCCGCTGATCCACGCGCTGGAGGCGCAGGGCGTGGTTATTCAGCTGGCGAGCCGCCAGTTTTTAGACGAGAAAAGCGAGGGTGCGGTACATCAGGGCATTATCGCCCGCGTGAAGCCGGGGCGTCAGTATCAGGAGAACGATCTGCCGGATCTGATCGCAACGCTGGATCGGCCGTTCCTGCTGATCCTTGACGGTGTTACCGATCCGCATAATCTGGGAGCCTGCCTGCGCAGCGCCGACGCCGCCGGCGTTCACGCGGTGATCGTGCCGAAGGATCGCTCCGCACAGCTCAACGCCACGGCGAAAAAGGTCGCCTGCGGGGCCGCCGAGAGCGTGCCGCTGATCCGCGTCACCAACCTGGCGCGCACCATGCGTATGCTGCGGGAGGAGAATATCTGGATCGTGGGCACCGCGGGGGAAGCGGACCATACGCTCTATCAGAGTAAAATGACCGGTCCGATGGCGCTGGTGATGGGCGCGGAAGGCGAAGGTATGCGCCGCCTGACCCGGGAGCACTGCGATGAGCTGATTAGTATCCCGATGGCTGGCAGCGTTTCGTCGCTTAATGTCTCCGTCGCCACGGGGATTTGCCTGTTTGAGGCCGTGCGCCAGAGAGGTTAACGCGGCGCTGAATAAACCTTCCTTCCAGGGAGGGTTTATTTTCACCGGCCTGCGGATATCCCCTGGCCGGCATAACGTTGCCGCCCCCGCGTTTCCCTGGCCGGCTGCCCGAAGAAGAGGCCAGCCGCGCGCACATTCTGCTTTTGTGATCTTCCTCCGCCGCCGGCGGCGCGGCGGTGACCATACTTATCGTCACCGCCACGCCGAAGGAAAACGCCATGACATGGCAAACCCATACCGTCTTCAACCAGCCGACGCCGCTCAACCACGGCAATCTGTATCTTTCTGATGCCGCCCTCTGCGAGGCGGTAGTGCGTGAAGGCGCTGGCTGGGACAGCGGGCTGCTGGCCAGCATTGGTCAACGGCTCGGCGACGCCGGATCGCTGGAGCTGGGCAGACTGGCCAACGCCCATCCTCCGGAGCTGCTGCGCTACGATGCGCAGGGGCAGCGGCTTGACGACGTTCGCTTCCACCCGGCCTGGCACCAGCTGATGCAGGGGCTGTTCGCTAACCGGGTGCATAATCTGCCCTGGGAGACCACGGCGCGGGACGGCTCGTTCGTTGCGCGGGCGGCGCGTTTCGTTCTGCATGCGCAGGTGGAAGCCGGCTCTCTGTGTCCGGTGACGATGACCTTTGCCGCCACGCCGCTGCTGCTGAAGATGCTTCCCGCCCCTTTTCTGGACTGGCTGACGCCGCTGCGCGGCGACCGCTATGACTCGCGCCTGCTTTCGGGCGGGCAAAAGCGCGGTTTGCTGATCGGCATGGGCATGACGGAAAAGCAGGGGGGATCCGATGTGTTCAGTAATACCACCCGCGCGGAGCGGCTGGAGGAGGGCGTTTACCGGCTGGTGGGGCACAAATGGTTTTTTTCCGTCCCGCAAAGCGACGCGCATCTGGTGCTGGCGCAGGCGGCGGGCGGCCTTTCCTGTTTCTTTGTGCCGCGCCTTCTCCCGGATGGTCAGCGCAACGCCGTCCGCCTTGAGCGGCTGAAGGACAAGCTGGGAAACCGTTCTAACGCCAGCGCGGAGGCTGAGTTTCCCGGCGCTATTGGCTGGCTGCTGGGCGAGGAGGGGGAGGGCGTGCGTCATATCCTGCAGATGGGCGGGATGACGCGCTTTGACTGTGCGTTAGGCAGCCACGGCATGATGCGCCGCGCCTTTTCCATTGCGCTTTATCATGCCCACCGGCGACAGGCATTCGGCAAGCCGCTGGTGGAGCAGCCGATGATGCGCCAGACATTAAGCCGCATGGCGCTACAGCTTGAGGGGCAAACGGCGCTGCTCTTTCGACTGGCGCGAGCCTGGGAGCGTCAGCACCAGCCCCAGGAGGCGCTGTGGGCGCGTCTGTTTACCCCGGTGGCGAAGTTTGGCGTGTGTAAAAGCGGGATGCCGTTTGTCGCTGAGGCGATGGAGACGCTCGGCGGCATCGGCTACTGTGAAGAGAGCGAGCTGCCGCGGCTGTACCGTGAAATGCCGGTAAACAGCATCTGGGAAGGCTCCGGTAATATTATGTGTCTTGACGTGCTGCGGGTGCTGGGCAGGCAGCCCGGCGCGCGTGCGCTGCTCTGCGAGACGTTTGCGCAGGTAAAAGGACAAAACCGCCGGTTCGATCGCGCGGTCAGCCAGCTGCAGCGGTGGCTGCGTAAGCCTGAAGAAGCGCAGGGGCGGGAGATAACCGGGCTGCTGTATCGGCTCGCCTGCGGGGAGCAAATGCTGCGTTACGCCTCCCCGCCGGTGGCGCAGGCATGGTGTCAGATGATGCCGGGCGAGCGCGGTGATGCGCCTCTTGACGGGCAGGTGCAAAGTGCGCTGCTGCAGAGGGCGGCGGGGGAGGTCTGATAACCTGTTATCCGGCGGCGACGTCCGGGCTGGCGTCATGCTGGTGCGCGGCTACCGGCCGGTGAGGTCAGGCGTGTGTCTCGTCTGATAAGGCGTGGGGTTGCCGGAAAGCGCGCTTCAGAGGGGTATTTTCTGGGCCGTGCCCGGTCTTGCCGGGTTGGCTCAGGCATAAATAATGGCCTGGGCGGACCAGTTTCCCGGCTGCTGCCCTTCGTACATCTCAATAATGCGATACCATGAAGCGCCCTGCTCATCCGCTTTTAGCGCTACGATGCGCTCCACATCATCCGGATCGCCAGAAATATTGTTGACCGAGATCAGCCCGATTTCATTCAGGCCGGTCACGCAGTCGGCGCTGGCAAACTCGGCAGATTGTGCCGTAGCGCTTGCCAGCCCGGTCGATGGCAGCTGTGGCGATGTGGCAAGAGGTGGTTCCATTGTTCGCTCCTTTAATTCAGTCCCTGGGGTCTGCAGGGCATTCCGTCGCTGGGTATAAACCTCCACTCTATCCGCTGTCGGTTTATATCCGTCATACTTCAGGCACGTATGGGCGTTAGCCTTTGATTACTCGTCTCATCCATGAAATTCGGGCCGCCGCCGCGCGGCCTTTTGTTCCGCAACCCTAATTATTCAGGGTATAAAGCGCTCAGGCGAACGTATAAAAGCGCAACGCGCGGTAAAACAGAACGCTATTGACGATACAGAATCGCCTGTGCATACCACTGGCCTGTTACGATGGTTTCATCCACCATAACAATAACGTAATAATCAGCCTGTGCGGCAGCGGCTTTGGCCCGGATTTCAGCCACCGCATCATCCGGAGAACCCCGAACCAGCGCGGTGACGCTGCCCATTCGCTGTAGTCCCTGCGTCCGATCGCGACGAATTTCCTGTGGCCGATCGGCTGCCGCCGGCGGGGGCTGTGGTGTCCCCTGAAGCACGCTACAGCCGCTGATAAGCGCGGCAAGCAGTACGGAGGCAAGCAGACGCATAGCGCTTTCTCGTTTCCTGTTTCCTGGTAGCCGTTATTGTAATACCTCATTAAATATTCTTTGGATGAATGTTCGTAAAATGTTATGCCTCACGCGATTTTCGAATGAAAATATCGCGAAAGCGTAATCCAGCTCTCAACATTATGAATTACGGCTAAAGCCAACCGCCTGCGCTGTTTCGTATGCCGTGGCTTGCCGGAAAAAAGGGGCGTTAGTTATGACGGAAATTGAAACACGTAAGCTTGCGGATCGCGATGTCCTCCATGCTTTTCCTTCGGGGAAGGGGAGCACGCCGCTCCCCTGCCTCGTCTTCTACCATGGTTTCACCTCCTCCGCGCTGGTCTACAGCTATTTTGCCGTTGCGCTGGCGCAGGCGGGGTTTCGGGTCATTATGCCGGATGCGCCCGATCACGGCGCGCGTTTTACCGGCGACGCGCCGGGGCGGATGGGCCGGTTCTGGCAGATACTGCTGCAGAATATGCAGGAATTTGCCGGACTGCGCAGGGCCATCGAGGCGGAAAACTGGCTGTCGGAGGGGCGGCTTGCGGTTGGCGGTGCCTCGATGGGCGGAATGACGGCGCTGGGGATCATGGCACGCCATCAGGACGTTAAGTGCGTCGCCAGCCTGATGGGTTCAGGTTACTTCACCCGGCTTGCCCGTACGTTGTTCCCGCCGCTGGAGCCGGATACGCCCGTCCGGCAGGCGGAATTTGCCCGCATCATTGCTCCGCTGGCCGACTGGGAGGTGACGCATCGGCTGCCGCAGCTGGCCGGCAGGCCGCTGCTGCTCTGGCACGGTGAGGAGGATGACGTTGTACCCGCCGTGGAAACTTCCCGCCTGCAGCAGGCGCTGGGGCAGGCGGGGCTGGATCAGCATCTTACCTGCGTGTGGGAGGCGGGGGTTCGCCATCGCATCACGCCGGAGGCGCTGGCGACCACAATCGGCTTTTTTCGCCAGCATCTTTAACAATGCGATACCGCGTCTTCGGAGGCGCGCGGCCGGCCGTGCCGGAAGGGCGCAGATACGATGAATCACTATGGCGGTCCGGTGCGCAAGAACGGCGGCCTGACAAATAATCAGACAATCGCCTTGAGTTTAGCGGCCGCCGCCAGTATTATGATGCGTCATTTTTCAGCCGACCTTTAACACGTTCCTTGCCTCCCCGGGCCTCGGCTGACCCAGACAGGAGGCTGAATAATCCGTAAGGAGCAATTCGATGCGTCATTACGAAATCGTTTTTATGGTCCATCCTGACCAGAGCGAACAGGTTCCGGGCATGATCGAGCGCTACACCGGTGCAATCACTGGTGCAGAAGGTAAGATCCACCGTCTGGAAGACTGGGGCCGCCGTCAGCTGGCTTATCCGATCAACAAACTGCACAAAGCGCACTACGTTCTGATGAACGTTGAAGCGCCGCAGGAAGCGATCGATGAGCTGGAAACTAACTTCCGCTTCAACGATGCCGTTATCCGCAGCATGGTTATGCGTACTAAGCACGCCGTTACCGAAGCCTCTCCGATGGTTAAAGCGAAAGACGAGCGCCGTGAGCGTCGCGAAGATTTCGCCAATGAAACCGCTGAAGATGCTGAAGCTGGGGATTCTGAAGAGTAATCCTGATGACCAACCGTCTGGCGTTGTCCGGCACCGTGTGCAGGATGCCCCTTCGTAAGGTCAGTCCGTCAGGAATTCCTCACTGCCAGTTCGTGCTTGAGCATCGTTCGGTGCAGGAGGAAGCCGGTTTTCACCGGCAGGCATGGTGTCAGATGCCCGTGATTGTCAGCGGACACCAGAACCAGGCCATTACTCACAGTATAACGGTCGGTAGCCGCATAACCGTTCAGGGATTCATCTCCTGCCATAAGGCAAAGAATGGCCTGAGCAAAATGGTTCTGCATGCCGAGCAGATTGAATTGATAGATTCTGGAGACTAGCCAAATGGCACGTTATTTCCGTCGTCGCAAGTTCTGCCGTTTCACCGCGGAAGGCGTTCAAGAGATCGACTATAAAGATATCGCTACGCTGAAAAACTACATCACCGAAAGCGGTAAGATTGTCCCGAGCCGTATCACCGGTACCCGTGCAAAATACCAGCGTCAGCTGGCTCGCGCTATCAAGCGCGCGCGCTACCTGTCCCTGCTGCCGTACACTGATCGTCATCAGTAATCGGTCACGGTCCATTAATACGACTTTGAGAGGATAAGGTAATGCAAGTTATTCTGCTTGATAAAGTAGCAAACCTGGGTAGCCTGGGCGATCAGGTTAACGTTAAAGCGGGCTATGCCCGTAACTTCCTGGTACCGCAGGGTAAAGCTGTTCCTGCTACTAAGAAAAACGTTGAATATTTCGAAGCGCGCCGCGCTGAACTGGAAGCTAAACTGGCTGACGTTCTGACCGCAGCAGAAGCCCGCGCCGAGAAAATCAACGCCCTGGAAACCGTTACCATCGCGTCTAAAGCAGGCGACGAAGGTAAACTGTTCGGTTCCATCGGTACTCGCGACATCGCTGACGCCGTTTCTGCGGCTGGCGTTGAAGTGGCTAAGAGCGAAGTTCGTCTGCCGAACGGCGTTCTGCGCACTACCGGCGAACACGAAGTGAACTTCCAGGTTCACAGCGAAGTCTTCGCTAAAGTTATCATCAACGTGGTTGCTGAGTAATCGACTCCACGCTGTGATAGCGTCAAAACGCCGGCCTCGCGCCGGCGTTTTGCTTTTCCGTACCGCTAAATCTTTTCCTTGTATGGTAGCTTTCATGGCAAGATTCTGGATAATAAAATAAAACATAATTTTATTTCCGGTAAATTACATGGATACCCCTCTTACGCCCTCGGTTTTTGCCCGTAAAAATATTGTTTATCTGAGTGCAGCCTTGTGCTGTTTGCTATGGGGAAGCGCCTATCCGGCCATCAAGAGTGGCTATGAGATATTCCATATTGCAACGGACGATATCGCCTCCAAAATTGTTTTTGCCGGCTACCGCTTCCTGTTTGCAGGGCTGCTGCTGCTATTGCTGGCGTTGATCCAGCGTAAGCCCATCTGCCGACTCAGCCCGCGTCAGTTCGGGCAGGTGACGCTGCTGGGGCTGACCCAGACCTCGCTGCAATACACCTTCTTTTACATGGGCCTGGCGTTTACTACCGGGGTGAAGGGCTCGATCATGAACGCCACCGGAACGTTCTTCAGCGTGCTACTGGCGCACTTTATCTACCAGAACGATAAACTCAGCTATAACAAAACCCTTGGCTGTATTCTCGGCTTCGTGGGGGTAATGGTGGTGAACCTTAACGGTGGATTAATGGACTTCAGCTTTAGCCTGCCGGGTGATGGTTCGGTGGTGCTGGCGGCCTTTATTCTTTCCGCCGCCACCCTGTACGGTAAGCGCATCTCGCAGACCATCGACCCGACGGTGATGACCGGCTGGCAGCTGGGCCTCGGCGGGCTGGTGCTGGTGGCCGGCGGCTATGCCTGCGGCGGCACGCTTACCGTGCACGGCTTCTCTTCGATTGCGATCCTCGGCTATCTGACCCTGCTCTCTTCGGTGGCCTTTGCGCTGTGGAGCATTCTGCTGAAATACAATCGCGTGGGGATGATTGCGCCGTTTAACTTCCTGATCCCGGTAGCGGGAAGCGTGCTGTCGGCCATCTTCCTCAGCGAGAATATTTTTGAGCCGAAATATGCGGTTGCGCTGGTGCTGGTCTGTTCGGGGATCTGGTGGGTCAATAAGGTGCGCAAAGGATAGACGCCGGCCGCTTCTGGCGCGCCCGCCAGGGAAGCAGAAGCTGGCGGCGCGCCGTTCGGTTAAGGGGTGCGGCCCTGGTGCGCCCGGATAAAGCTGCCGTCCGGCTGGCGGATGAACAGCACCTGCGCGTCGTTTCCGGCTTCAATAATCAGGCCCGTCACCACGCCGCTGGCGTTCTGGCGGATTTTCACCTTCTGCCCCTCTTTCAGGTTGCTTAGCGGCTTGCCCGCGCCTTCCACCTTTGCCATGGCGTATACGTCCGTTGGCGGCAGGCCGCGATCGCGAAACAGCTGCGCCAGGGTTTTACCGGCCTCGACGCGGTACGAACGCCACTGCTGGTCAACGTCATCCGCCTGCTGGAAAGGCTGGGCCTGGGACGAGGCCGCTTCCGGCTCGCCCTCATCAACCGGCTCCGGGGCGACAGGTGCGAGCCGATCCATATCGTTCTGCGGGACAACCGGCTGTGCTTCTGCTGACGGAGAGGGGGAAGAGAGATCCAGCTGCGCCTCGCGCGTCACAACGGGCGCGTTGCGGGTGTTATCGGAAGGAAGCAGAAAGCCGATAATCAGGGCGATAGCGGCCACGATAATGCCGCGTCGGTGCATCGGCGGCAGCGGGTCCATAAGGCGAAAATCGTCCGGCGCATGCCAGATTTTCGCCAGGGTTGGTTTCAGTTCAAAGCGCCCGGGCATGGCTTTCCTCCTGCTCCGCGTTGCGTTCCTCAATCATAGCGTATGCGAGCTAACGTTATGATGCTTTTGTACCGTCCGCTTTCGTGACCCGACAACGGTTATGCTATTGTTTCTTTTTCCCCGCGATTTGTCATCCTTCCTGCGACAAAGTTTTACCCCAGGTGGCTCGGCTGATATGCTGCCCGCTACTTTACCTCCGATGAAAGGAAATATGATGGCCACCCCCACTTTTGAGACGATCGAAGCGCAAGCGAGCTATGGCATTGGTTTGCAGGTAGGACAGCAGCTGAGCGAATCCGGGCTGCAGGGGCTGCTGCCTGAAGCGCTGGTTGCCGGTATCGCCGACGCGCTGGAAGGCAAGCAGCCTGCCGTGCCGGTTGACGTCGTGCACCGTGCGCTGCGTGAAATTCATGAACGCGCCGACGCCGCGCGCCGCGAGCGTTTCCAGTCGATGGCCGCCGACGGCGTAAAATACCTGGAAGAGAACCGTGAGAAAGAGGGCGTCAACAGCACGGAATCCGGGCTGCAGTTCCGCATACTGACCCAGGGCGAAGGGACAATCCCGGCGCGTACCGATCGCGTTCGCGTACACTATACCGGCAAGCTGATCGACGGCACGGTGTTCGACAGCTCCGTGGCGCGCGGCGAACCGGCGGAGTTCCCGGTGAACGGCGTGATCCCCGGCTGGATCGAGGCGCTTACCCTGATGCCGGTAGGCTCCAAATGGGAACTGACGATTCCGCAGGAGCTGGCCTATGGCGAGCGCGGTGCCGGCGCGTCTATCCCGCCGTTCAGCACTCTGGTGTTTGAGGTTGAGCTGCTGGATATTTTATAAGCGGCGGCTTCTGCTCCTCTCCCGGCCGGGAGAGGAGCAGCTATAAGGTCATTAACTTCTTCACGGGATCGAGCCTCGCCTTTTGTTTTGTAAGATAAGCGCTGCGCGTGGCTTTGTGAACTAATTCGCGGTAACAGAGTGATGTGTCACTCAAATTAAACATATAATTAACATTGTATTTAAATCATTGTATTCAACCCGCCGATTGTTACCTAATATCGATAAGTCCTGATGACAGGATCGTCGTATCATAGACGCACCAAGGGCCGCAGAGTCCAAACACAACTGACAGACAGGTACAGGAAGAAAAACATGGTAGATCAGGTAAAAGTCGCTGCCGACAGCCCGGCTCCGGCTGAGCAGTCGCTACGACGTAATCTCACGAACCGGCATATTCAGCTTATCGCTATCGGCGGCGCTATCGGTACGGGCCTGTTTATGGGGTCCGGCAAAACCATCAGCCTCGCCGGGCCGTCGATTATTTTTGTTTATATGATCATCGGCTTTATGCTCTTTTTCGTTATGCGGGCAATGGGTGAGCTGCTGCTCTCTAATCTGGAATATAAATCATTCAGCGACTTTGCCTCGGACCTGCTCGGCCCGTGGGCGGGTTATTTTACCGGCTGGACCTACTGGTTCTGCTGGGTGGTGACCGGCATGGCCGATGTGGTGGCCATTACCGCCTATGCCCAGTTCTGGTTTCCCGGCCTCTCCGACTGGGTCGCCTCGCTGGCGGTGGTGGTCCTGCTGCTGAGCCTGAACCTGGCGACCGTAAAGATGTTCGGCGAGATGGAGTTCTGGTTCGCGATGATCAAAATCGTCGCCATCGTGGCGCTGATTGTGGTCGGGCTGGTGATGGTGATGATGCACTTTACTTCCCCCACCGGAGTTGAGGCCTCATTCACCCATCTGTGGAACGATGGCGGCTGGTTCCCGAAAGGGGTTAGCGGTTTCTTTGCCGGCTTCCAGATAGCGGTATTCGCCTTTGTCGGCATTGAGCTGGTGGGCACCACGGCGGCGGAAACCAAAGATCCGGAGAAATCACTGCCGCGCGCGATTAACTCCATTCCGGTACGCATTATCACCTTTTATGTGCTGGCGCTGATCGTCATTATGTCGGTCACCCCGTGGAGCTCCGTCTCTCCGGCCAAAAGCCCGTTCGTCGAGCTGTTTGTGCTGGTTGGCCTTCCCGCCGCTGCCAGCCTGATTAACTTTGTGGTGCTCACCTCCGCGGCCTCGTCCGCTAACAGCGGCGTCTTTTCCACCAGCCGTATGCTGTTCGGCCTGGCCCAGGAGGGCGTGGCGCCGAAGGCGTTCGCGAAGCTCTCTAAGCGCGCGGTGCCGGCGAAAGGGCTGACCTTCTCCTGTATCTGTCTGCTGGGCGGAGTGGTGATGCTCTACGTGAATCCGAGCGTGATCGGCGCATTTACCATGATCACGACGGTATCGGCGATCCTGTTTATGTTCGTCTGGACGATCATTCTCTGTTCGTACCTGGTGTACCGCAAACGGCGTCCGCATCTGCATGAACAATCGATCTACCGGATGCCGCTTGGCAAGCTGATGTGCTGGGTATGCATGGCGTTCTTCGCCTTTGTGGTGGTGCTGCTGACCCTGGAGGCGGATACCCGTCAGGCGCTAATCGTGACGCCGCTGTGGTTTATTATGCTGGGGCTGGGCTGGCTGTTTGTTGGTCGGAAGCGCATGGCTGCGGCAGGCAAGTAGCCCGTTGGCGCGCCCGAAACGGGCGCGCCAATCCCGTAAGCCACTCTCGCGGGGCGGAGGCGGGCGAAAAAAAGAGCCGCTGAGCGGCTCAATGTTTCATCAGTCATAACGCTCTCGGGCGTCTTTTTTATTCACCTGCGAGGGCACGCGGAAAAAGCACGTTGTTTTCGAGGCTGATGTGCTCCATCAGATCGTCAATCATTTCGTTAATGCCGTTGTACATGGCTTTCCAGGTGGTGCACGCTTCCGGCGGAATGGTAACGTTGTTGGTGATGTGCTTGATCACCTCCAGCAGCTCGCCCGCTTCGTCGTGCTCGCTCTCCATCACGCTGATTGGCCCCATCGCCTGGTTGCCCATGCCCTGTTTGATCATCGGGAACAGGATCTGCTCCTCTTTCATCATATGGTTGGACAGCTCCTGGTGCAGCATGGTCAGGTATTTAGTCAGACCTTTTGGCACGTTAGGTTTGTCGGCATGGACACGTTCAACCTTGGTGGCCTGCACGATCAGCTCCGGCAGCTGTTCGCGGTGCCGGTCATGGTAGCGCACGATGATATGGTCGATGATTTCGGCCAGCGGCGCGGCGTGCCAGTCTTTTTCAATTGGCTGCTCGGCCAGCTGCGCCAGCTGAGCTTCGATCGCCTCAACATCCAGCTCTTTACGGGCCGCGGCGCGTTCCAGCGTCTGCTTGCCGCCGCAGCAGTAATCCATGTCGTACTTACGAAACAGCGCTGAAGCGCGAGGAATAGTAAGCGCCAGTTCACCTAAGGGTTGATCGCGATAAGACATTGCCGTTACCTCATTCTCAATAATATAAGATGTATTTTAAATACATCTTTTAGCGCAGGCTATAACCCTTTAGGGGCAGAAGTCTTTTATTATGGCCGCCTCTTATTATTAATAACTGACTGAATAAACACATTATTGGCTGGAAAGTCTTGTGGTGAGTGGTTTTTCCGGGCGTGCTCTGACGGCGATCGCCACTCCGGTCACCAGCAGCAGAATGCCAAACAGCGTCAACGACGGCGGGAACGCCTGGCGCATAATAAAGGTATAAAGCAGCCCCGCCAGGGTTTCAAAAACGATCAGCGGACCGAGTATTACCGTCGGCAGACGCTGGCTGGCGATGTTCCAGCACAGCGCGCCTGACCACGAGCAGAGGATGGCGATAGTCACCATCAGCCCGATAAATACCGCCGGCCGCGGGCCAAAGGGCAGGGCGAACGCCGGCATCCGGCTGTGCAGCCAGAAGCAGGCCGCCGCGTAGCCCAACAGCGACACCGGCAGCGTAACCAGCGCCTGGGCCGTTGCCCACATCATCGGCGGCTTATCCGGGTTTTCCCGTAGCCAGCGGGCGTTGCGCAGCGCGTACCACGTCCAGCACGCCACGGACCCCACCGCCAGCCCGATACCTGAAGCGTAGCGCCAGCCGCCGACGCCGGAAGGCCCGTGACTCAGCTCGGCGGCGTTGACGCACAGCAGGCCCATGCCGGGCAGCAGCAGCGCGGGGACCAGGCGTCGCCAGGGAAGTTTGCCGTCCCGGCGACTGTAGAGCAGATTGGCGAAGAGGGGCAGCACCACCGGCAGCGTGCCGACGATCATGGTTGAAACCGGCGCGCCGGTGCGCTGAATAGCGCTGGCAAGGCAGAGGTAGTAGATCAGATTGCCCATCATCGTCAGCGCCAGGGCGGTCAGCCAGTCCCTGCGCGACAGCTGGCGCAGCCGCGCGCGTCCGCACCACGCCAGCGGCAACGCGATCAGGCCCAGTGCCAGATAGCGCCCCATCGACTGCAGCACCGCCGGGTAGTCCGGTACGATCAGCGGCCCGACAAAAATTAATCCCCACATCAGCCCCGCCAGCAGAGCATACAGCACGCCGCTAATCATCTTTTCACTTCCGTATCGCTTAAGGTTGCGCAAAGTGTAGGCAGAAAAAAATCGTATGTATTGTTTAAGGCTGCGCCTGATGTGCGAAGAGGTATCGGGAGCCGCGCCTTGCCGGTGGATTGCTTCCGCAGGCGGAGAAACGCCGCGCGGTAGCAAAAAGGGGGACTTGTCGCCGCTAAACCGGGCGGGGATGCCCGGCACGCTCTGGCTCCTGTGGGCCGTGCGGCGTTATACAGTGAAGGTCCGCAGGAGCGGTGAAATTACTTTCCGAGCAGCGCGTTAAGGCTCTCTGCTAGCGGGGTGGTTGGACGGCCAATCAGCCTGCTCAGCGTATGGCTGTCGTCAAACAGGCCGCCTTTTGCGGCCCCGGCGTCGGAGTTGGCCAGCATCTCCGCCAGCCCGGCGGGCAGCCCCGCCTCCTTCAGCGCGGCGGCGAAATCGGCTTCGCTCAGATTCTGATAAACCACCGCTTTCCCGCTCTGCCCGTTCAGCCCGGCGACCAGCTGGCTCAGCGTCCAGGCCTCGTCGCCCGCCAGTTCATAAATCTTACCGGCGTGTCCCTCTTCGCTGACCACGCGCGCGGCGGCGGCGGCGTAGTCGGCGCGGGTGGCGGAGGCAATTTTACCTTCCCCGGCGGCACCAATAAAAACGCCGTGCTCAAGGGCGACGGGGACGCTGGCCAGATAGTTTTCCGTATACCAGCCGTTGCGCAGCAGGGCGAAGGCGATACCGGAGTCCGCCAGCATTTTTTCGGTCTCCTGATGCTCGCCTGCCAGGGCCAGCGGGGAGCGATCGCTATGCAGCAGGCTGGTATAGGCGATAAATTTTACCCCGGCGCGGCGCGCGGCGTTAATCACATTGCGGTGCTGGGCGGCGCGCTGTCCCACTTCGCTTGACGATATCAGCAACAGCCTGTCGACGCCCGTCAGGGCGTCGGTAAACGCCGCCTCGTCGCTATAGTCTGCCTGACGCACGGCGATCCCCCGCTGGCTCAGGCCGGCCGCTTTTGCCGGGTTACGCACAATGGCGACGATCCCGCTCGCGGGGATGCTTTTCAGCAGGTTTTCAATAACGTGTTGGCCCAGCTGGCCGGTGGCTCCGGTAATCGCAATCATAGTCTGTCTCCTTAACGGGTGGCTTGTATTGGATAACGTTAGCACCTAAACTTACTTTTAGTAAGTACGCACAAAAAGGTAAGTATGAAGATGACGAATCGCTCCCTTTCTGAACAGCTGCGCAGTGGCAATCTGTTCGCCGAGCAGTGCCCTTCCCGCGAGGTGTTAAAACATGTGACCAGCCGCTGGGGCGTGCTGATTCTGGTGGCGCTGCGCGACGGCACGCACCGCTTCAGCGATCTGCGGCGCAAAATGGGCGGCGTCAGCGAAAAAATGCTGGCGCAGTCGCTGCAGGCGCTGGAGTACGATGGCTTTATTAATCGGGTGTCCTATCCGGTGGTGCCGCCCCACGTAGAGTACAGCCTGACCCCGCTGGGCGAGCAGGTGAGCGACAGAGTCGCCGCGCTGGCGGACTGGATCGAGATGAACCTGCCACAGGTGCTGGCGCAGCGGGATGTGCGGGCGGCGTAGCGGCGTGAAGTGGTGTCGGTCGTTCAGACCCGCAGTTGACGAATTTACCGTAGCGTTGCCTCTCTGATGTAGCCTGAAATCCTTTACACCGCGGTTTCCTGCTTACAGCACCGTGAATCATGCCATAAGGTCGTCTGCTAAAACCGCAAAGGCTTTCACAGTTGGCGGATCTCCCGACGATCGGGTATAAATAAAACAATAAGTTAACCCCACTGACAGAAGCGAGGTGGAGAATGTTAGAACAGATATGCCAGCTGGCCCGAAGCGCAGGCGATGCCATTATGCAGGTCTATGAGGGAGCCAGCCCTATAGAGATCGCCAGCAAGGCGGACGACTCTCCGGTTACCGCGGCGGATCTTGCCGCCCATGCCGTTATTGTCGCGGGGTTACAGGCGCTGACGCCGGCGATCCCGGTGCTGTCGGAAGAGGATCCGCCCGCCTGGGAGGTGCGCCAACGCTGGCAGCGCTACTGGCTGGTGGACCCGCTGGACGGAACTAAAGAGTTTATTAAGCGTAACGGCGAGTTTACCGTCAACATTGCGCTGATCGACCAGGGCAGGCCGGTGCTGGGGGTGGTGTATGCGCCGGTGATGAAGGTGATGTACGGCGCGGCGGAGGGGAAAGCGTGGAAGGAGGAGTGCGGCGTGCGCAAGCCGATTCAGGTGCGCGACGCCCGCCCGCCTCTGGTCGTTATCAGCCGCTCACATGCCGATGACGAGGAGCTAAAGGAGTATTTACAGCAGTTGGGCGACCATCAGACCACCTCGATTGGCTCTTCCCTGAAGTTTTGTCTGGTGGCCGAGGGGCAGGCGCAGCTCTATCCGCGCTTTGGGCCGACCAACGTCTGGGACACCGCCGCAGGCCATGCGGTCGCCGCCGCCGCCGGAGCGCACATTCACGACTGGCAGGGGAAAACGCTGGATTACACGCCGCGTGAATCGTTCCTTAACCCCGGCTTTCGGGTGTCCATCTACTAGGCTGTGTCCCGTAACCGGGCGTTGACGCCGCCCGGTTACGGGCCTAAACGAAGCGCGGGCGAAAGCTAGCGCTCGTCGCCGTCCGGATAGGCGGAGGGGGCAGGCGCTACGCCAGCCCGACGTTCAGCCCAGGCGACCAGCACAAAAAAGGTCACGCTGACCAGCGACCCGGCGATAATAGCCATAATACCCCATGGCTCTCCCGCCAGCTGCCAGCCAAGTCCGGCCAGCGAACCTGTAATAATCGACCACAGTCCCGCCTTCGGCGTTGCGCCTTCCCACAGCAGGCCGAACAGATAGGCGGCGAAGGGACCGGTGGCGCGCAGCGTAAAGGCAAACATCAGCAGGCTGATGATCTCGCCGCTCCACAGGGCGATCAGAATGGAGAAAATACCGACCACCAGCACCACCCAGCGGCTCATCTTCAGCGTATCGACCTCTTTTTTCTGAAAATAAGGTTCGTGAATATCCTTCACCCAGGTGCTGGCCGCCCCCAGCAGATCCCCGGAGGCGCTGGAGAGGGTGGCGGATATCACCGCCGACAGCAGCAGCCCCGACACCAGCGGCGGCAGCAGATGAACGGACACGGTCGCCAGCGCGTTATTCGGGTCGATATCAGGAAAGGCGGCCAGCGCGATCAGCCCCAGCACCGCCGGAATGAAGGCGTAGATAGCCATAAACAGGCTGCACAGCAGCGAACCGCCGATGGCGACCCGTTCGTTCTTTGCTGAATAGTAGCGCTGTACGGCTTCCTGCCCGGTGGAGAAGGTCATAAAGTACATGACCGTCAGGCCCAGAATGGTTTTCCAGCCCAGCCGGGTCATCTCAAACTGTTCGGCGGGGACGCTTTCCACCACATAGCTCCAGCCGCCGTCCAGCATTGAGAGCGACACCGGAACGGCGATGGCGAAGCCGAAAATAATGAGAAAGAACTGAACAAAGTCGGTCAGCGTGACGCTCCACATGCCGCCAATCCACGTATAAAAAACCACCACCACGCCGGAGATAATAATGGCGTACTGGGTGTTAAAGCCGGTCAGCACGTGGACGATAGTCGCCGTGGCGGTGATCTGCGCCGCCCCCAGCGTGACTAACGCCAGCAGAGAGAGGCAGGTGGTAATCAGGTAGCTGCCGGTGCCGTACCGGCGTCCGATGATTTCCGGAACGGTGGTCGCCATCGCCCGGCGCATATAGGGGGCGATAAACGAGACCAGAAAAATGCCCAGTCCGGTGGCGATCACGTACCAGCCGGCGGAAAGCCCCCAGGCACCGTAGGCTTTCGCCGCAACGCCGACCGAGCTGCCGCCGCCGATCTCCGTTGCGGCCAGCGTACCGGCCAGCATTACCGGGCCGAGACGGCGTCCGGCCAGGTGATAATCCTCAACGTTTTTAATTTTTGTTTTGGCATAAAGTCCAATGCCAATCATTGATATCATATATATTACTATAATAATATAAATAGTAGTTTTATGATCCATGACTTTCTCCTGTAACGGTGAAAGTTCTTTTTATTCAATTCCTGTGCCAGTGCGGCGGATAGTTATGTAAAATAAGTGAGAAATCCGTCACTGTTATTTATTCAAAAATGATAACGGGAACTCATTTTGATAACGGGCGTATCAATTTATACATTCCCGGCCATGAAAAGCGGAGTCCGAATGGCCCCCGTCTCCCCTTGTTTTCTTTTTTTCAGCGGCTTATCGCGGGGCGCTGACTACCGCTGTCTCTGCTGAAACCGCCTCCGGCGTTTCCGACAGGCTCCGCGCGGCGGTCATTATCGCAGCCGGGTAACTTTTTACCGGATAATATTATTCACCTCTTTGTCCGGCTATTTTTACTGAACTAAAGTAAAGCCTTCGCTCACGATAAAAGATGACTTTTCTTAAAGATAAAGAGGCTGTGGCGAAGATAAAAAACTGGCGCGGCGGCACAGGAGCGACCCCGCCGGTTAAATAAGAACGTCCGCCGACAAATAAAGCATAAAATATCGTAGCTGGTCTGAGTCGTTTCCCTGGACGATGTTTGCCCGCAACGTCACGCTATTTCCGCCGCGCTGGAGGGGAATAGCGTGCGCCGGGAAACTATTTAAGTAGCGTATGCAGCAGGGAGATAACCTGCTGCACCTCTTCCTGAGTGAGTGCGCCATCTTTTGCCCACCGCACGCGCCCGTCTTTATCGAGCACTACCACGGCCGAGCTTCCTGCGTCAAGCTGCCAGGCTTTACGCGCCACGCCGTTGCTGTCGACGATAATCTGCGACCAGGGGTAAAGCTTCTTATTGCTTTCAAGGCTACTGCGCACAAACATGCCGGTGCCGGGTATGGCGTCGTCAGCGTTGACGATGGTGGTCGTCTGATAGCGGTCATGGGGCAGCTTTGCTGATTTGATTGCCTCAATCAGGCCGGCGTTTTTCTCTTTGGCGGAGCTGCGCCCGGCGATGTGTTGCAGAATGCGCACTTTGCCGGGGAGCTGCGCGCTGTTCCAGCTTTTATAGCTGAAGGTATCGTGGTTCAGCATCAGCTCGCCGCGATCGGTAATCCCCACCGGCGGTACCCGCTGGTCTTTTTCAAAACCGTGCGCGGAGGCCAGCATTGGCAGCAGCAGGCATGACAGGGCCATCAGTTTTTGTAGGGTCATGGTGTTTCCTTAGGGTTATGTGCAGGCGATCCGACCACCGGGGTCAAAGGGTAAGCATATGTAGGGAGCGGCGGCTTTTCCTGCACGCGCTGCGCCAGTTTGCGGACGGGCGCACAATTTCCGGGAAAAATAGCGTCATATACTGAAGCGAAGGGTCGGCCAGAAAGATTATTCTGAATAAATGTAATTTAATGGTAAATAAACTTATACAAACTGGAAACATTAAGCAGATAGTCTATAGTCAAATGGCATTAAAATTTGCGCTTCAGAACGCTGGGCCGATTGTGGCACCGCAGGGGCGTAAGATTTAGCAGGAGACAACAATGAAAATTTTCCAACGCTACAACCCGCTTCAGGTGGCGAAGTACGTGAAGATCCTGTTCCGTGGACGGCTATACATCAAGGACGTGGGCGCTTTTGAGTTCGATAAGGGAAAAATCCTTATCCCAAAAGTGAAAGATAAACAGCATCTGTCCGTCATGTCAGAAGTGAATCGTCAGGTTATGCGTCTACAAACCGAGATGGCTTAACCGAAGCGCTGGGCAGAAGTTTGCTGCAGTGTACAAACGGCTCCCGAGGGAGCCGTTGATGTTTTCAGGGCTTACTCCCCGCTCTTCTCCTTTGCGTCCGGCAGCTTTGGCGTCAGCACGCCGGGCTTGCTGTCCAGGCGCGTCACCAGCAGCTGATCGATTCGATAGTTGTCGATGTCGACCACTTCAAACTTATAGCCGGAGAACTTCACCGAGTCGGTGCGTTTCGGGATTTTACGCAGCATAAACATCATAAAGCCGCCGATAGTTTCATAGTTCCCGGACTGCGGAAACTCGTCGATGTCCAGCACGCGCATCACGTCGTCAATCGGCGTGCCGCCGTCAACCAGCCATGAATTTTCATCGCGCGCCACGATCTGCTCCTCCAGCCCCTGACCCACCAGGTCGCCCATCAGGGTGGTCATGACGTCATTGAGCGTAATTACCCCGACCACCAGCGCATACTCGTTCATAATCACCGCAAAGTCTTCCCCCGCAGCCTTAAAGCTTTCCAGCGCTTCAGAAAGGGTCAGCGTGTCCGGAACGATGAGCGTGTTGCGGATCTGCACCCCGCTGTTGAGGGCCATGCTTTGGTTGGCCAGCACGCGGTTAAGCAGATCTTTCGAGTCAACATAGCCGATGATATGGTCGATATCCTCGTTGCAGACCAGGAACTTAGAGTGCGGATGCTCTGCGACCTTGGTTTTCAGGCTCTGTTCGTCCTCGTGGAGATCAAACCAGATAATGTTTTCGCGTGAGGTCATAGAGGAGGGCACCGTGCGGGACTCCAGTTCAAACACGTTCTCAATCAATTCGTGCTCCTGCTTGCGCAGCACGCCCGCCAGCGCTCCCGCCTCGACCACGGCGTAAATGTCATCGGAGGTAATATCGTCTTTGCGCACCATCGGCAGCTTAAAGATGCGGAAGATCACGTTTGCCAGCCCGTTAAAGAACCACACCAGCGGAGTGAAGACAAACAGGCAGAAGCGCATGGGGTTGATGATGCGCAAAGCCACGACTTCTGGCGCAATCATACCGATGCGTTTCGGGGTAAGGTCCGCAAAGAGAATAAACAGGCCGGTGACCAGCGAGAAGGAGAGAATAAAGCTCAGCTGTTCGGAAAGCTCAGGCGACAGATAGCGCGAGAAAAGGGAGTAAAACGCCGGAGAAAAGGCCGCATCGCCGACGATACCGCCAAGAATCGCCACCGCGTTCAGGCCGATCTGCACCACGGTAAAGAACATGCCGGGGTTTTCCTGCATCTTCAGGACCCGCTGCGCGTTAAGGTTGCCTTCATCGGCCAGCAGCTTCAGCTTAATTTTACGGGATGCGGCCAGCGAGATTTCCGATATTGAAAAAAATGCACTGACCGCAATAAGACAAAGTATTACTAAGATACTGTTTAACATAGTTTATCCGGCCTATTGCCAGATCCTCGGAAGGGAAGTTGATACCATTTGTGTGAAAACACAGTGAAAACCGGCCCGTAGCAGTGAGCCGGTAAGTTCAGGGGCCAGGGCCATTCAGGACCGCTGCCGCGTGACTCGCTGTGCGTCTGGCATTACCAGACGTTCACGGCTTGCGCCTTGCACCAGGCCCGAATAGTCGCCAGCGACGCTAGTATAGCGTAAGGCGCTGTAACGCCGCCAGAGGCTTAGCGCCTGCCCAGGAGCGCGTCGTGAGCCAGGTATGATGGCGCAGGGCAGGCCCGTCGCGTCCGGCCGCAGGGGCGTTAAGCCTCCGGCGGCAGGCAGACGCCAATGCCGCCGATGCCGCAGTAGCCGTACGGATTTTTATGCAGATACTGCTGATGCTCGTCCTCGGCATAGTAGAACGGCATGGCGGGGCAGATTTCTGTGGTGACAGCACGTTGGTCTCCGGCGGCGGCCATCGCCGTCTGGAAGCGTGAAAGCGTGGCGCGGGCGGCGCTCTCCTGTTCGGGCGTCAGCGGATAGATCGCCGAGCGATACTGAGTACCGCGATCGTTGCCCTGGCGCATGCCCTGCGCCGGGTCGTGGTTTTCCCAGAAGACCTGCAGCAGCTGTTCATAGCGGATAACCGCCGGATCGTAAACCACCCGCACCGCCTCGGCGTGGCCGGTTTCGCCGGAGCAGACCTCCCGGTAGGTGGGATTAGGCGTATAGCCTCCGGCGTAGCCCGCGGCGGTACTGTAAACGCCGGGGAGCTGCCAGAACAGCCGCTCCACGCCCCAGAAGCAGCCCATTGCGAACAGGGCGATCTCCATACCGTCAGGCACGTTGGTCATGGAGTGCTGGTTAACCGCGTGAAGCGTCGCCACGGGCATCGGCGTATTGCGTCCCGGCAGGGCATCGGCCTGTGAAATCAGGTGGTTCTTATCAAATAAACTCATGGTATCGCTCTCCCGAAAAGGGTCATGGGGCCAGGCGTCGTCTTGCCGGTGCGGCCCGCCTTTGCTTATCCGAACGGCGCAGAGGCTGTCCCGTCGGCCCGTTTTACCTGCCATCTGAAGTCGGATTGCGCTTACACAAAACGCATCGCGTTGTGAACGTTCGCGGGGGCGGCCCCGTTGGGGGGAGCGTCGCGAATCATTCGTCGATCTTATCTGTACGCCGCGCGCCTGAATGTCCCCTGGGGACGCTCACGGACGGTGAAAGAAGACCGCCTGGCCTCTTATTACGGTAAGTTTCAGCGAACTATACCCGTCATACTTCAGGTTGTATGTGCGTTGGCTTTATTCAGCCCAGGGACCTCACCCCTTCGGGGCCAGCTCTGGGCTGTTCAAAACGCGCTGCGTTTTGTCCTGCAACTCGAATTATTTAGGGTATACGCCGGTTTGTCGCCGTAATACAACGTGAAAACTAATGGGTACAGGTTGTATCAAGGCGCATATTTGCACACAATAACGAAAAATAATGCGTCTACATTAAACATAAGAAATATTTGGGTAGTCGTACTTTTTTTAATCCCAATTATTGGGTTTTTGTTAAGCCGTGGAGCGGCATTATCATCTCTTTCCTGGGGTGGGAATAGGGGACAGACAGGAGTAAAAGTGGCATATATCCGTCAGTTATGCTGGGTCGGCCTGTTGTGCTTAAGCGGCTCAGCCCTGGCCGCGAACATCCGCCTGAAGGTCGAAGGGCTGTCGGGCGAGCTGGAGAAAAACGTACGCGCCCAGCTCTCCACCATTGAAAGCGACGAGGTAACGCCCGACCGGCGTTTTCGCGCGCGCGTTGATGACGCTATCCGCGAGGGGTTGAAGGCGTTGGGCTATTACGAGCCAACTATCGATTTTGATTTACGTCCGCCTCCGGCGAAGGGACGCCAGGAGCTGCGCGTCAGCGTCAGGCCAGGGGAGCCGGTGCGCATCGCTGGCACGACGGTGATTTTACGCGGCGGCGCGCGGAGCGACAGGGATTACCTCGATCTGCTGAAAATGCGGCCGGCTAACGGGAAGGTGCTTAATCATGGGGAGTACGATGATTTTAAAAAGTCGTTAACCCGGATAGCGCTGCGGAAAGGCTATTTCGACAGTGAATTCAATAAAAGCCAGCTTGGGGTCGCCCTCGACCGCCGCCAGGCTTTCTGGGACATTGACTATAACAGCGGCGAGCGCTATCGCTTCGGCCACGTCACCTTTGAAGGCTCGCAGATCCGCGACGAATACCTGCAGCATCTGGTGCCGTTCGACGAAGGCGATGAATACACCTCAAAAGAGATGGCGGAGCTGAACCGGCGTCTCTCCGCGACCGGCTGGTTTAATTCGGTGGTGGTGGCCCCGGAATTTGAGAAGGCCCGCCAGACCAGGGTGCTGCCGCTGAAGGGGGTGGTATCGCCGCGCGCCGAAAACACCATTGAGACCGGGGTCGGCTACTCTACCGACGTCGGGCCGCGGGTGAAGGCGACGTGGAAGAAGCCGTGGGTCAACGCTTACGGCCACAGTCTGGTGACCAGCACCAGCGTTTCGGCCCCGGAGCAGATCCTCGACTTCAGCTATAAAATTCCGCTGTTAAAAAATCCGCTGGAGCAATACTACCTGGTGCAGGGCGGATTTAAGCGTACCGATCTGAACGATACCGAAGCCGATTCCACCACCCTGGCGGTTTCGCGCTACTGGGATCTCTCCAGCGGCTGGCAGCGGGCCATCAATCTGCGCTGGAGCTTCGACCATTTTACCCAGGGGGAGGTCACCCATACCACCATGCTGTTCTATCCCGGCGTATCGGTCAGCCGCACCCGCTCGCGCGGCGGGCTGATGCCGACCTGGGGCGACTCCCAGCGCTATTCCGTTGACTATTCCAACACCGCCTGGGGTTCTGACGTTGATTTCTCAGTGCTGCAGGCGCAAAACGTCTGGATCCGTACGCTGTACGATCGCCACCGTTTCGTGGTGCGCGGCAACCTGGGCTGGATTGAGACCGGCGATTTCGACCGGGTGCCGCCGGACCTGCGCTTCTTCGCCGGCGGCGATCGCAGCATACGCGGCTATAAGTACAAATCTATTGCTCCGAAGGACAGCAACGGCGATCTGAAAGGGGCCTCGAAGCTGGCGACCGGCTCGCTGGAGTATCAGTACAACGTCAGCGGTAAATGGTGGGGGGCGGTATTCGTCGACGGCGGCGAAGCGGTCAGCGACATCCGTAAAAGCGACGTTAAAACCGGCACCGGGGTGGGCGTACGCTGGCAGTCTCCGGTCGGCCCGATCAAGTTCGATCTCGCCGTGCCGCTCGGCGATAAAGATAAACACGGTTTACAGTTTTATATCGGTCTGGGGCCGGAATTATGAGTTTATGGCGGAAAGTAAGCCTCGGCGTGCTGATTTTTCTTCTGCTGCTGCTGGGCGCAGCGGCGTTTCTGGTGGGCACCACCAGCGGTCTGCATCTGCTGTTTGGCGCGGCAAATCGCTGGGTGCCAGGGCTGGAGATTGGTCAGGTCACCGGCGGCTGGCGCGATCTGTCGCTGAAAAATATTCGCTATACCCAGCCCGGCGTGGCGGTCAGCGCGGGCGATGTTCATCTGGCGGTTGGGCTTAACTGCCTGTGGCACAGCAGCCTGTGCGTTAACGACCTGGCGCTGAAGGATATTAACGTTGTCATCGACAGTAAAAAAATGCCCCCCGCCGCCCAGGAGGAAGAAGAGGAGAGCGGTCCGCTGGATCTCTCGACGCCCTGGCCCGTAACCCTCTCCAGGGTGGCGCTGAATAACGTCAATATCAGGATTGATGACACCACCGTTTCCATAATGGATTTCACCTCCGGCCTGAGCTGGCAGGAGAAAAATCTGACCCTGAAGCCGACCTCGCTGCAGGGGCTGCTGATCGCCCTGCCGAAGGTGGCGGAAGTTGCCCAGGAAGAGGTGGTGGAGCCGAAGATCCAGAACCCGCAGCCGGATGAAAAGCCGCTTGGCGAAACGCTGAAGGATCTCTTCTCCAGGCCGGTGCTGCCGGAGATGACCGACGTGCATCTGCCGCTGAACCTTAATATTGAAGCCTTTAAGGGCGAGCAGCTGCGCCTGACCGGCGACACCGAGCTGACGGTGCGCAGTATGCTGCTGAAGGTCAGCAGCATCGACGGCAACATGAAGCTGGAGACGCTGGATATCGACGCCAATGAGGGAGCCATCAAGGCGACGGGAACGGCGCAGTTGACCAACAGCTGGCCGCTGGATATCACTCTGAACGGCACGCTGAATATCGATCCGCTGAAGGGCGAGAAGGTGAAACTCAAGGTGGGCGGGGCGCTGCGCGATCGGCTGGAGATGGGGATTAACCTCTCCGGCCCGCTGGACGTCGATCTGCGCGCTCAGACCCGGCTAGCGGAGGCCGGGCTGCCGCTGAACCTTGAGGTGGCCAGCAAACGGATCTCCTGGCCCTTCAGCGGTGCGAAGCAGTTTCAGGCCGACGATCTGAAGCTCAAAATGAGCGGCAGGATGACCGACTATACGCTGTCGCTGCGCGCGGCGGTGAAGGGGCAGGATCTGCCGCCTGCCGCCATCACCCTTGATGCGAAGGGCAACGAGCTGCAGCTTAATCTCGACAAGCTGACGGTGGCGGCTCTGGAAGGGAAAACCGAGCTGAAGGCGCTGCTCGACTGGCAGCAGGCGATTAGCTGGCGCGGCGAGCTGACGCTGAACGGTATCAACACCGCAAAGGCCTTTCCCGAATGGCCGTCGAAACTTAACGGCCTGGTGAAAACGCGGGGCAGCCTGTACGGCGGCAGCTGGCAGATGGAGGTGCCGGAGCTGAAGCTGGCCGGTAACGTTAAGCAGAATAAGGTTAGCGTGGACGGAGCCCTGAAGGGCAACAGTTATATGCAGTGGACTATTCCGGGGCTGCAGCTGGCGCTGGGTGCCAACCGCGCCGACGTGAAGGGCGAGCTGGGCGTGAAGGATCTCAATCTCGACGCCGTTATCGACGCGCCGGGGCTGGACAACGCGCTGCCGGGGCTTGGCGGAACGGCGAAGGGGCGCATTAACGTGCGTGGGACGGTGGAAGCGCCGCAGCTGCTGGCGGATATTACCGCGCACGGCCTGCGCTGGCAGGAACTCTCCGTGGCCCAGGTGCGCGTCCAGGGCGATATTAAGTCCACCGATCGGATCGCCGGCGATCTCAGCGTCCGCGTGGAGCGGATCGCGCAGCCCGACGTCGATATTAGCCTTGTGACTCTGAACGTGAAGGGCAGCGAGCAGCAGCACCAGCTGCAGCTGCGCGTGACGGGCGAGCCGGTCTCCGGCCAGCTGGATCTGGCGGGCAGCTTCGATCGGCAGGAGGGGCGCTGGAAGGGAGCCCTGAGCAACGCCCGCTTCCGGACGCCGGTTGGCCCGTGGTCCCAGACCCGCGACGTGGCCCTTGATTACCGCAGCCGGCTGCAGAAAATCAGCATCGGCCCGCACTGCTGGACAAACCCGAACGCGGAGCTGTGCGTGCCGCAGACTATCGACGCCGGCGCCGAAGGGCGGGCGGTGGTTAATCTTAACCGTTTCGATCTGGCGATGCTGCGGCCGTTTATGCCGGAAGCCACCCGCGCCAGCGGCGTTTTCAGCGGCAAAGCGGACCTCGCGTGGGACGCCGGGAAAGAGGGGCTTCCCCAGGGCAGCGTCACCCTTTCCGGGCGTAACGTGAAGGTCACTCAGACGGTCAATAACGCGCCGCTGCCGCTGGCTTTCGACACCCTGAACCTGAGCGCCGACCTGCATAATAACCGGGCGCAGCTGGGCTGGACGATCCGCCTGGCTAACAGCGGTGAGCTGGACGGCCAGGTGCAGGTCACCGATCCGCAGGGGCGGCGCAATCTTGGCGGCAACGTCACGATCCGCAACGTTAATCTGGCGATGATCAACCCCATCTTCGAGCGCGGTGAGAAGGCGGCGGGAGCGCTGAACGCGGGTCTGCGTCTGGGCGGCAACCTGCAAAGCCCGCAGCTGTTTGGCCAGCTGCAGCTTAACGGTCTTGATATCGACGGGAATTTTATGCCGTTTGATATGCAGCCGAGCCAGCTTGCCATGAACTTCAACGGCACGCGCTCCACGCTGACGGGCGTGGTGCGTACCGTTCAGGGGCAGATCGATCTGAGCGGCGATGCCGACTGGAGCCAGATCGACAACTGGCGGGCGCGGGTGGCGGCGAAAGGCAGCCGGGTGCGGATAACCGTGCCGCCGATGGTGCGTCTGGATGTTTCGCCGGACGTGGTCTTTGAGGCGACGCCGGCCCTGTTCACCCTTGACGGGCGCGTGGACGTGCCCTGGGCGCGCATTCAGGTGAAAGAGCTGCCGGAAAGCGCGGTCGGGGTCTCCAGCGATGAGGTGATGCTGAACCGCGATCTCCAGCCGGAGGAGGCCCGGACCGCCGCTATTCCCATCAACAGCAATCTGACTGTGCACGTCGGCAATAACGTGCGGATAGATGCGTTTGGTCTGAAGGCGCGGCTGACCGGCGATCTGAAGGTCGCCCAGGATAAACAGGGGCTGGGGCTGAACGGGCAGATTACCATCCCGGAAGGCCGGTTCCACGCCTATGGCCAGGATCTGCTGGTGCGTAAAGGCGAGCTGCTGTTCTCCGGTCCGCCGGATCAGCCGCTGCTGAACATTGAGGCCATTCGTAATCCGGAGTCGACGGAAAATGACGTTATCGCTGGGGTGCGCGTCACCGGTTCCGCCGATGAGCCGAAGGCGGAGATCTTCTCCGATCCGGCGATGTCGCAGCAGGAGGCGCTCTCCTATTTGCTGCGCGGCCAGGGGCTGGACAGCAACCAAAGCGACAGCGAGGCGATGACCTCGATGCTGATTGGTCTGGGCGTTGCACAAAGTGGCCAGGTTGTGGGTAAAATCGGGGAAACCTTTGGCGTCAGCAACCTGGCGCTGGACACGCAGGGGGTCGGTGATTCGTCCCAGGTGGTGGTCAGCGGCTATGTTCTGCCCGGTCTGCAGGTAAAATATGGCGTAGGTATATTTGACTCCCTGGCGACGCTCACGTTACGTTATCGCCTGATGCCTAAGCTGTATCTGGAAGCCGTGTCTGGCGTAGATCAGGCACTGGATTTGCTCTATCAGTTCGAGTTTTAGCGATGCGAATATTTGTCTATGGCAGTTTACGAATCAATCAAGGCAACAGCCACTGGATGACCAACGCCCAGCTGCTGGGGAATTACAGTATTGATAATTATCAGCTGTACAGTCTGGGCCACTATCCAGGCGCGGTTCCGGGTAACGGAACGGTACAGGGGGAAGTTTATCGTATTGATAACGCCACGCTGGCCGAACTTGATGCCCTGCGCACCAGGGGTGGCGAATACGCCCGTCAGTTAATCCAGACGCCCTACGGCAGCGCCTGGATGTACGTCTACCAGCGTTCGGTAGCGGGATTAACGCGGATTGAAACCGGCAACTGGCTTGACAGGGACCGCTTCTGAAACCGGCGTTTCCCGCCCGTGGGGCCGCGTTAGCGGCCCGGAAAGCGCTGTGGGAAAGCAGCTCCGCTGGGCGTGGCCGCTTACGTTGAGCCGGTAATGCGCGCCCTGAGCGTCGGGCGTCGGAAATTGGCCTCTGCCAGGCGCTGACGACGCTACCCTATACCTTTTTACCCGGCGATCCGGCGGGCGGCTATCGCGCCGTCGCGGGTCGCGCGTATCGTTCATCCGATCTCACGACCCGCGTCGGGTCATCATCACCGCATTCAGAAGATACCGTTTTTTAATCGCACGGTTACCGCCGGGGCGAGGTTTTACGCTCCGGCGCACGGGCCGCCGCTTTTCATAAGGACCTGCGCGACTTCTGGCTCAGCGTCGACGCCACGTCCGGTTAAGAGACGCCGCTCGATCGGAGGATGGATAACCCCGTTAGCGGGGGCACCCCGGCGCTATTGTTGTTTTTGTCGGCATGAGAAGATTCTATTGAATGAACAATAACATTTACTGGTGCTGCTGGTTGTTTTATTTAAATCGCTTCATTGTGCTTTGTAGAAGGGCGTGTCCGTTATAAGCTGCCAGATTTACAGTACATCCTGTAGCTAAGTGTTTATCGTGTTTGTATGTAAGAATCTCATTGCTAAACCCGGTGCAATCCTAAATTGTTGAGGGGGCATAACGCTTGTATCGCATCAGCCGTCTACTGACTTTTTCACTATTCATTTGTGATTGCCTACTGTTAAATCCTGTTTTTTTTATGTATCCAGGGACTTGTGCTTTATTATCAATAAATAAAACAAAAACTAAATTTCTTTTGTCTGATTCCGGACAGTGATTCGTATCCCGTAAGAAAAATACCCGATTGTCTCAGGTGAATAATTTAGTTTATATTAATTCCGCTATTTTACTTATGATTTATTACCCAAATTATAGGTAGATATAGAATATATATCCTAAATAATTTGAGTTGCATGACAAAACGCAAAGCTGTTTTGAACAGCCATAGAGTGGATCCCGAAGGCGGAAGGCGCTAAGGGCCGAATCACCCGGCAAGCGAGCGGTAAATTCGTCAGGTTACGAACTTGCATAATCGTATGCCCCCTTTAGTGATGGATAAGGATGTATCTCATTTCATCCCTGGGAGTTTCCGATCGGAGGGACGGCAACCTGGCCGAAAACCATTCTTGAACACCGTATGGCAGTGGTTCGTCAGGTTGAGTTTCATGAAGTGAGACGAGTAACACAAAAGCCAACGCACATGCAGTTTGACGTTATTTGAACGGTAGAGGAACAATGGCAGTAGAAAGAAATTCGTCAGAAGTGAATTTGAGTAGCCCCAGGCAGCCTTTGCCTTAGGCAGCGTCACCCTTTATGGATTCCCGGAAACTGGTTATTGTCTGGAGAAATTATCAGGGGACGGCTTGAACGTGATCCTGAAGGGGTAAGATCAAAGATTGGGTAAAACTACACATCTGCAAATTGAAAGATAGCGGGAATATCCCTTGTATTAACTTTTCTCACGTCGGCTTGCCAGATGGTAAGCACCGAAGCTGTCGGGGCGGGATACACTCTGTCCTGCAGTCAATTTATAAATTTTAAGGATGAAATATGTTCACAATTCTCAGCAAAAAATCCGTCTTTTTTTCCGCAACCCTTATTGCTACTGTGGTATCGCTCTCCGGTTGTACAACCTCAATGGGCAAGAAAGCAACAGCCAACAAGCCTTCGCCCGCGGCGGTGCAGGGAGCCTCTATCGCTAAAACTGAGAGTCGGCAGTGTACGGATAATTTTGATCTGCTCAAAAAACTTAACCCTACGGCATTTTCAATATACCGGTCGCAGTTTGATTCTATTAACGCCTCCTATAGTTATTACAGTGAAAATGAAGATCTAATGGAAAAAGATCCCAAAGAGGTGATGACCCTGACCCTTAACGATAAGCTGAACCTGATCTGCGATCGGGTAAAAAGTCAGACATTTATTGAAATCCGTAACCGGATGAATACGATTTCAAAAATCTGAACTGATGCGCTGGACTTACAACAGGGCGAAACATATTCCGGTTAATGAGTCGTCAGCAAAAATAGATATGTCCTGAATGAGTCGGGCTGCAGGAAAGTGGCGGAGGTGACAAATTCGTCAGGAACGAATTTGAACAGCCACAGGTCGTCTCTGGTGAGGGGCAAGGATGCCCCTCATGAATCACCGGGAGCTTTCCGGCGTCAGTGACCGGGCAAGCCGGCCTGGCTGACCTGAACGCCGCTGGCGGCGGCCCTTCAGGGGGTGGCCCGTAGGGTCAGCGCAGATGAAATCTGAAGTATGACGGGTATAGCTAACGCTATGGCTGGGAGGCGCGTTAAATCGCTGGGGAACCGCCTGGAACGCCTCCGTATTATGAGCCGCAAGGGCGAGGCTCATGAATGAGCCGGATAGTCAGGTAGTCAGTATGTATGTGGCCTGTAATATGACGGGATAGCCGCATAAATATACGCGAATAAAAGGATGGCTGATAATGGAGAAGTCAAAATGCTAGATCGCGATTCCAATACAGAGTATTACTTCGGAAGTGAAAAAAAATGCACCTATGGTAAAGACCATCACTGCCTTTCTGAATGGCAAGCTTGTTCAACAACGCCTTACTGCGTCTGGCCCGCAACAAATACCTGGCTATGCCTGGGCGTCAGTACGCTCATTGAGAAACTTTCTCCGCAAAAAACGCGGAATATGGCAGGACAACAAATCGTTTTTATCGATTTTTCAATGAATAATTTTGAGTACTTTATTTCAGACGGCTGGCTTTGGTCTTTTAAGAATTCAACGGTTATTTTCATTGTAGATACGCCGATGGCACCTTTTGCTAATTACTGGTTCGACCAAATGAGAACGTTGGAAATTTCTGGAGGGATAATTTACGCAGACGATACGATAACGCAGATAATCAGGAAGATTATATCTATTGTTGGTGGTAGTATTATTCTTCCCAATAGTAATAAGCCCCGAATTACCATTAATGAGTTTGCCATACTACGACTACTCTATCGTGGTGTTTCGCCAAAGCGAATGGCTGCTTTCTTTCAGACCAGCGTTAATGTCATCTATGCGAATAAAAGTAAAATAGAAAAAAAGTTTAATTGCTCGATAAAAAGATTGCCCCGCGCAGGTAGTACTTGACTACTGCCGCTCTACTATCTTCTGTAACGCTATCATGGCTAAAAATATCCGTTATACTTCAGGTGGCAGGTATACTGGCGACAGGAGTTTCCGATTCTTCCATCCTTCTCATTTTTCGGGCTACCGCCCGGCGGCGATCAAATCTGTTTTAGAACAGATTTGTCGTCGTTTTCTGTCTTAATGAGGCCATTAGCTTTATCCTGAGATTCCTACAAACGAAGACACAATTATTCAAGTTACATATTTGTAAAATATTATAGCCAGAGAGCTTATGTCTGCCGATGACGCTGGTTTATAGGATCGCCGAGGGCAACGGCGGGCCTGACAGCGTCATGAAATTACTCTATTAGTTCCACAATATCGAAATAAATTTATGATCTTTGCGCTTTTTTCTGTATCTGCATTCTGAACGATAATTATTTGTCAAAGTAATTAATTGAAGTTTGAAGTGCATATTAATGAACTAAAGCGTATCACCATGAGTTATTTGTAATGAGGCAGTTGATTGCAATTTTGATAAACGTAGAATTGATGTGCTGTGCTTAACAATTGACCGGGAAATGTGTTTTTACGTTCTGGGGATGATGGCTATCGGATTGTTGTGGGAGGGTTAAAAGAGCCTTCTCAGAAGGTTGGCTTTACGACTTGCAAAGTTTTATTTGTATGAGATTTTTAACATATAAGATGTGGTGTTCTTATTAAGATTGTGTATTTTACGCCTCTTCTTAAACATACTTTATTACTATGTTTGTAATTTGCTTTTTTATTGTGTGGTGGTTTATTCTGTTATCATCTTTTTTATGGATAAAAATACTGTTTTTCAGGATGGCAGACGAAGGTTAAATAATCTGTTTTTGTCTGTGTGCGGACCTTTCACCATTGCTCCGGAAATCTTACAGGCTGGTTAGTATAAATAATGCGTCTTATAATATTTAAGCCCTCTACTTTAATTTTAACCAGGCTTCTATGGATTAAGTGCCTGGTCTGTCAGAGATATCTGGTATTGGCCAGATATCTCTGAGCATAGATGGTGCGGAAGAGAACCCGTAAGGAGTGAACCAATAAATGCACTCTTACTACATTCAACTTCGTTGCCTGTTTTATTGAGGGCTGCCCGGAATAATAACAGCAGGTAAATAAAACTCTGATGGTCTGGCTTTAATTTTAAGGATGAAACTATGCGAGTGATACCGGAAAAA